>DASXDX010000048.1:0-294347 GCA_036490385.1 Occallatibacter sp. | reverse complement strand
GTTCGAATTGGCGTCTTTATCACCTCAAGTCCTAGGCTGGCGACAGCCGCATTCAGTTCTGACGAAAACGTGGCATGTCGTCGACCCGGTCGCGACTTCCACTTCCAAAACAACCGGAACGCCCCACGGTGCCAACCGATCTGCCAACCGATCAAGGTTGCAGGCTTGACAACTAGTAGGGCGGGTCTCTACGCAAAGAAGCGCGACCAGAAGACCAACCAAAGTCGAGCCGCATTGGTCAGTCGCCGTGGTCGGATTTGGTGCTCGTGGTAGGAGGCCAATTGTTTTCGCAGAAGTAGATTCTCGGCAATCAAAGCTGTTCGAGAATGGAGACCCAAGCGAACAACGCTTGGAACGTCGCCCGCCAAATCCCAAACAATGACGAATAGTGAGCGAATCAGCCTGAGAAAGCTCATCAATCTTCATTATGAACGGAGCACTTCGGCGATTGACAACCAGTAGAGGTTAGGACCGTAAGGCCTCTCTTTTCAGTCCGCAGATGATTTTTGCGGAGCACAGGTTGTAGGTTCATCAAGTGGAAGATCGCGCTTTCAATCGTGGGAGCTCAAGTCTTCGTTTCATGACAGCTTAACCGTTAGAGAGAACCTAAGTGGTCACGAATGTGACACTCAGACCACCGCACCGGAAATCCATTTGGGGTTGCCAATCAGGGGTTTACATTGAACCAAAACTGGCGTGATTCAGCAGGAATGAGACGCTTGAGCGCCACTCCATAAGATTGACCTGCAAAGGCTTTGGCTCTTTCTCCCCAGTTTCGGGACCAGGGGGGGCCGGAGGTTCAAATCCTCTCTCCCCGACCAATAAATTCAATAGCTTACAGAAGTTTCATTCCGACTAATAACTCCGCTGTAGACGATTTTGTAGCGGTGAAAACCACCAAGATCAACAAGCTGATTTTCGTCGATATGCTCTCACCCGGCGGCCTATTGCTCAGCGGATTCGCTCTGGGTTGGAGCGGAGTACTCCAATATCAGCGCGTCATTTCCCTACCGGAGCGGCCCGCGGCTCCAGGGCGAGGGAGCGTTCGCCGATTTCCACATGAAGTAACCACTTGGCCTCGATCGCCCCCTCCGCGCTCCAGATCAGTTTCGTTCCGCCGCCATCAGGCGTCAGCGTGAAGCCACCGCCTGTTGGGCGGTGGAGAATTCACATGACTTTTTCGGTCACCGTGATGGGCAGCGTCTTAAAGCGCGGCGGCATCGGAATAAAGAGATGCACGGCAATTCATCAATAACGAAGGGGAAAGACAAAATGGCAAAGTCAGTTGCAGACCAAACAACCAAATACATCGGAGAATCTGTGCGCAAGGCCTCTGAATTCACCTCTACGCTCGCGGATACGTTCGAAGACGGCTTAAGTACGGCCAAGCGTGCAGCCCAAGATGGGCGTGACGCTGTGGAAGGGCTCCTTCATGACACGACCAGGCGAGTGAAGCGTCGGCCGATTGAATCAATCCTAATTTCACTCGCGGTCGGCGTCGTATTCGGGTTTCTGGTGGGTCGAGCAACGAGTGGCGAATAATTCATCTCGATCCTGCAACACTTCGTTGCCGCAATCAAACGGTGGGAGCCCTTATCTGTTTCTGGAAACATGAGCGGCACAAAACAGATCTTCCTCGCGTAGGCCTGACTGGAACCGTAGGCCTGACTGGAACCGTTGTCTCGGTTCCACACTCGACTGCACTCCAACTCCCGATCAAACAAATCCATGGCCCCTCCCGCCCAAGACACACGTACTCGCAGTGACTGATCTCACGCGGCTATTAAGGCACCTGGCATAGCGAACAGCATGAGTGTCTACGGGCCGGGCGATTGCGCAGGCCCGCTGAGACTCTCCCCCGCTGTTCTTGACCACAACAAGAATCGCCATCTGATATTTACTGTCTTATCAGGGAGAGTCGCGATAGAAAATCCATCTCCAACTCGCCTTCATAAGTTTCGGCGCCGACCTTCAGTGCTTCCCTCACGCGCGCTTGCGTCACTTCGCTGGCGACACTCAGATCGGACTCATGAGCTTCGACCAGAAGCCCCTCTGCCATGGAGCCAAATGCTCCAATATCCACGGCCGCCTTGACGTGAGCAACCGTATGCGCAGGGAAAGAGGCAATCCGGTGAGCTAGTTTCTCGACAAAAGGCGTCAACTCGTCCTCTGGCAACGCGCGATTGATATAGCCGTAGCGTTCCGCCAGTTCCGCGGAGAGATCATTGCAACCCAGGAGCACCTCCAAGGCGCGCCCCCGTCCGATAAGCCGGGGTAGTCTTTGCGTAGAGCCCCCACCCGGAACAAGCCCAACCGCCACCTCTGGCTGGCCGAAGATCGCTTTGCCAAGCGCGGCAAAACACATGTCCATGGCCAGCGCGATCTCACTCCCTCCACCCCGGGCTCGCCCTTCGACTTTGGCAATAGTTGCCTTGGGCATGTTCCTGAACCGCTCGCCGATCGTCTGCGTAAGACGAAAGCTGCGTGTATGGGACACAGTTTTGGAAGCGGCTCCCACCCGGCCCAGACCAGAGTGGGCTATAAAGAAATCAGGAAGCGCGCTCTGCAAGACCACAACCCGGATCAAGCAGGCGTCGAAAAATCTCGAGCGAGGTTTCACCGTCGAGAAGCGCGCAAAGCCGCAATCCGTGCGTGTTCCTGATCGCATACTTGCGACGCACGCGCTCCGCCAGCACCGGATCTGCCAGAAGCTCTCTTCGCAGCTCGAGCAAGCCTTCCGCAAGCTGCGGCTCTGCCTGCACAAACGCTTTTTCGGCATCGGGTTTCGATGTATCAATTACAGCGCCGGACGGCGTTACGAACGTGAGCGCGGAGACGGTGTGGTGCGCATCTTTCTGCACGGTGCACCGCATGCCACCGGCGTTGTTCGCGATCACGCCTCCGATCGTGCAAGCTGCGGAGCTGGCGGGATCCGGTCCCAGCCGGCGACTGTACGGCTCCAGCATCATATTGATGTGGCTAAGGATCATCCCGGGGCGTACCCGCACGCGTCGGCCATCATCCTCAACTTTGCCGCCATTCCAGTGACGGCGCACATCGATCAAAATGTCGTTGGATAGCGATTGACCGTTGAGACTCGTGCCCGCCGCCCGAAATGTCGCGTGCCGTCCAGTCGCATGGCAATAACGAAAGAGCTTGACGATGTCATCGGTCGTTCGAGGCAGCACGACGACTTGAGGGATGAGCCGATACGGGCTCGCATCGGAGGCATACCGCACGAGATCGATTGCTCTGTGGAAGACATTCTCTTTTCCCAGGATGGCGATGAGATCGGCCTTCAGCTCATCTGGTGTCCCGTCGACCAGAGAGGCGGGGATGGCATCGCTCATTGGTAGTGCGTCGAATCGCCCTATGCGCGCAGGGTCTACGGACAATAGCTTTCTAAACACAAAAAGCACCCCGTATTCTTCAAGTCTTCAGTACCAGACTGTTGGGATAGTACGCAGAGGCGCGCAACGGTGACTACTACATGAAGCTGGTATCTCACTCTTCGCATGACTTTGCTTGGTGGACGCTTACCGAAGAGTCAGCATGCTGATGTGAGATTCGAAGGTCAATCATCCGGCCTGCTGATGCTGTGCTCCGCAAAAATCATCTACGAATTGAAGTGACAAACTTTTCGGTGCGAACCGTCTGATAGCTGTCAACCGCCAAAACCGTTCCGTGATAATTGGATTTACATTGAGCTAAAACTGGGGTGATTGAGCAAGAATGAGACGGCTGAGCGCCACTCCACAAGATTGACCTGCAAAGTTTCGGGCTCATTTCCACCCGTTTCGGGACCAAGGGGTCGGAGGTTCAAATCCTCTCTCCCCGGCCAATATTTTCAATAGCGTGTGATTCATAGAAAAGCCATGCATTAGATATAAATTTAAGACGGTCGTGCGCTCTAAGTCGCTTCACTTGCGCTCTATTGGTTGAAGAGCTCTCCGGCTCAATGTGAGGGGAATCATCGACAGCATTCCGATCACACACTCACACTCCGAGCCTGCCTTCAGAAAACTTAAATTGTAATCGCAGCGATTGCGTTGCAGCTTCAATTACCAACGCAGGATTCGGGCGGCCGCAAACGGTAGGCTACGACTTTGGGATTGTCGTATTCGGCCGGTAGCGAAGTGATTTGGATGAGCGCCTCAAATGGAGTCACATTGGTGCCGGGTTTGTGACCGATGCTTCTTAGAAGTGCGTCGAGACGCTGTGGGTCAGTAACCATATCTCCCGCAGCCTGGGTGGCCTGCATGTTCAAACCCTCGGTGAGAACAGTCAAGCCACGGTCGCCGCAGCCCTTCAACAACGCTACGATTGCGTAGCTTGCGAATTCCCGTTCTTCGGTCCGCTCGGTGTCGAACATGGCGGGAATGGCGTACACCGCTGCCTCATGCGGTTGCGGCGAACGATCCCGGAACATCGGCGCGCCGGTTTGCGGGTCTTGAGCAAGCTCGAAGTTCAAACTGGGCTCATAAATTTCAACCCACGGGTTCGAGCGATGGCTTCCAATAAGAACCGCGTTGCCGTAACGGAGATACTCGGCCGTTGCGTCCCGGGCAAAGCGAGCATTTGCCTGTCCGCCGAGTTTTCCCGCCAATGTGGCCAAACGCACGCTGATCGCGATATCGGCCGGGCCGGCGACGCGACGCGCAGCCACATCGAAAAGCTTGTCGCCGTTTACATTCAGATATTTGTGATTGAGGTACTGGCCGAGATCCAGAGTTTGGCCGCTCAAATCCTGCCACAAGGCAAAACTTGTGTCGGCGTAGATAATCTTCAGCTCTTCATTTGGCTTATCGAAGAACTGCCCCCAGAAATCATGAATCGCTCCGCCCGTCTCAGCTGTGGTTGCTGAACTTTCATTTCGGAGAGTGAGTCTGGTCAGGAAGAACGTGGCCGATATGGCGACTACCACCAGCGCAGCCGTAATCACCCAGTGCTTATTTGACTCTGAATGCGCTCGAGCCTCTTCAGGCGACAGCTTGGCGGGAGCGGTGCCGGCTTGAGGCAGAGACGAAGGATCTCGAGTCGGCTCGGCAACCGCAGGCTTTCGCCGAGCAAATTCGGGGGCATAAGCGCCGCGCGGAACGGTTATCGTGATCGGCTCTCCGGCTCCTTCTGAGACGAAATACTTCTCAAGGCGGCTGCGCAGCTCGTGAGCCCTCACCCGGACGATGTTATCGTCCGCGGGATCGTAGTTTGGCTTGCGCCCCAGGACTTCGGCCCCTATTGCCTGTTCTTTCAGCTTTTCCACTTGGCCGGTGATCGCATGATCGGTAATGTAGAGGAGAAACGCGCATAGCGCAGGCGCCCTGGAAAAGGCGTTGCTGGAGACCACTCTCTGGGCGAGTGCCCGCTTCTGTTCCGATGTAAGGGAACCGGAGTCCGCGTGAGGTTCAGCGGTCGGAGATTGACTAACTCCTTGCACGAGTTGTGATTTTACTGTAAAGAGTTAACAGACAGCAAGGCAGAAAAGCCATAGTTTCAGAGAACGTATTCTCACTGCATTTTTCAGAGAGATATAAACATGCTATTTGCCTTGCTCGCCGTTTGAGCGAAGATACAGGATCGGTATGGGCTCTCGCCGGCGACGTGAGCGCCTTGGCGAACTTTGCATGATGAATAAGGGTTTGGAACTCTCCGATGTGTGCGATCGGGTTCATTCACGAACGATTGCAATTGTTCAGAAGATCACTTGTTTCTCCGGGAGCCGGGGCAGAAAACCAAGCGAACTGGCTTGCTCTGGCGGGCCAGCGGAAAAATCCAAATAGAGCAAAGTACGATTTTTACCGTTAGTTCACTTCACAGGACAAGCGCAGAGCGATCAACTAATCATCGATCAACGAATCATCGCGCGCCAGGAATGGGCTTTCCACATCGAGCGCTTCGCAAAGAGCCGAGGCGAGTCAGTCAACAGATCAAGCGGGCGGATTGGTCGAGTCCAGAGCAGGGAGCCGCTGGCCGGCTCGTCTATTGGTCTGTCGAGGTTTCCTCGTGAGATACCGGTACCACAATCGAACATATTCTAGTCATCATGTCGGCGTGCTCTGAATACGTTTGCATGGCATAAGTTAATAATTTTATTGATATTAATTCTGAAATTATCAAGCACAAATAAATCATTGACAATAAAGAGACCGGTCTCATAATATTCCGGCCGGGCGTGAAGAAGTGTGCCACGGCCGATCAAATTTAGGAGGAACACGCATGTTCGCGCAGACCATAGCAAGCAACGGCGCAGCGAGCGCAACCAACAAACAAGTGCGGCAGCCTGCGCAAGGCAACACCGCACGGAGACGCATTACGAAGACGATTCTGATACCGATCTGCACCGCGTTCGTGCTCGCCTTTTGCGGCCGGGCCTTTGCACAGATCGACACCGGCAGCCTGACTGGCACCGTAAAAGATCCCAGCGGGGCCTTGGTAATAGGTGCGCATTGCACGCTGACCAACACTGCAACGAGCATTTCCCAAACGGCCATCTCAACCTCCGCCGGGGCGTATACGTTTGAGGCAGTCCATGCCGGGACCTATACCCTCAAGGTCTCAACGCCCGGATTCAAGGAATATCTGCTCACTGGAATCCAGGTCCACGTGCAGAATATCGTGACCGCAGATGTGTCTTTACAGTTGGGTGCAGCGAGCGCGGAAGTCACGGTCACCTCGGCCGTGCCGCTCCTGCAGGCACAAGATGCGTCGGTAGGCATGACCATCAACAGCAAGATGGCAAATGATCTGCCTGTTCAAGGCGGCGGAGGCGGCCGCAACTTTACCACCCTCGCAGAGTTAGCCCCCGGAGTCTACTCGAACGGCAACCCGGATACAACGACGATCCTGGCTTCGGGCGTGGAGAACGGCCAGGTTGACGTGCGGTTTAACGGCGTTGACGACAACGCTGAGTTTTTTGGGGGCACGACTGTCCTTCCTATTCCCGATTCCATCGAAGAGTTCAAATTCATGAATGGGGATAATAGTGCCGAGTTTGGCCACTCAACCGGTGCGGTGATCAATGCCATCACCTACACAGGGACGAACCAATTCCGCGGCCACGTGTGGGAGTATTTTCAGAATGAGGATTTGAATGCCAACGACTACTTTAACAAGCTCAACAACAAGCCGATAACGATGCTCCGGCACAATGAGTTCGGCGGTCTCATCGGTGGACCGGTAATTCTGCCCCATTACAACGGGCGAGACCGGACGTTCTTCTTCGTCGACTTCCAGCGCACGATGCACGCCAATCCGAACGCGTATACGCAGACGGTCCCGACGGCGGCCATGCAGCAGAGCGGCTTTACGAATATGCAGGATCTGTTTACGCTCAGTTCCAGCACCCACACTGACGCACTCGGCCGCAAGTTCCAGTACGGCACCGTCTTTGATCCGGCAACAACTCGAGTCATCCCGGCAAGCGGCACCGACCCGGTGACCGGTCTCCCAGGCAAGGTTGGGTCTTTTGTTCGCGATCCCTTCTACAACTGTTCGTCTACCTCGTGTCCAGTAAACGACAACATGGCCGGCAACAACACGACCGACTTCACCACGGCTGCCCAGAAGGCACTTCTGAATATCCTGCCGGGGTCGCGATTTGACCCGAATGCTGTCGCACTCCTCGCCTTGCTGCCCAATCCTAACGTAACCACGACGACCCCATTGTCCAATAATTGGTACTCCACCCCGACCAAAATATTCAGCGCTGACCAATATGACGGACGAATCGACGAGAAGGTCAGCAACAAGGACTCTATCTGGGGAAGCTACTCGCATTACAACCCGATTTCCTCGTCGACCACTGCATATACCGGTCCGGCGGAGGGAGCGTTGTCAGTCAATCAGGGCGGTACAACACCTTCATATGTGATCGTCACTAGTTGGACGCACGTCTTTTCGCCAAACCTGATCAACGAGTTCCGGTTTGGAGTCAATAATCACGGGAGCACGGTCAATGATCCCTACGCGGGCCAATTGGGATTGCCGACAAAGTACGGGATACCTGGCATTCCGCAGACGACCGGCAATGGTGGGCTTCCGGTTCTCCATACGGGCGTAATCAGCGACTGGGGCGCGCACAGGTTTGCGCCAACCATTGAAAACGCACGGGCCTTTGAGTATCAGGACAACCTGACAAAAATAGTCGGCAAGCACGAGTTCAAGTTCGGCGGCCAGTACGATCATTTGGCGTCGACCATCGTGCAACCTGCATACCCGAGGGGCTGGTTCCAGTGGAACGGAGGGTACTCGGATATTCCCAATGCCAGCAGCGGAGACACCGGCATGGCGGATATGTTGCTCACGCCTGTCGCAGCCAATAGCTATTACACAACGAACGGTGGCATCAGCTCGTCGACCTTTACCATGGGCGGTCTCACGGCCTTCTCAGGCTCCAACTATTCTCAGTCCAGTTACCACGCGCCCTATATCGGGATTTACGCCGCGGACACTTGGAAGATCACCCCGGAGCTAACCACCAACATGGGGCTTCGCTGGGATTACTTTGGCGCCTACGCCTCAAATAACGGTCAGGAAGCCAATCTTGTCATGGGCGGCAACGGTGTCATACAGGATGCAAATAGTGTCGGGGCCTACTATCTGATCGGCCATGACGCCTGCAACACCAACCTCGGCACGAACTTCAAGGCTCTGATGGCCGCCGCGGGGATTCCAATCGTATGCAGTTCCAGCAATGCGGTAACGAAGGCGCAAAAAGCCAACTTTGCTCCGCGCCTTGGCATCGCCTACCGCATTCGTCCGAATTTTGTGGCTCGCGCCGGAGCAGGTATTCAGTACGGTGCCCTGGACTCTGTCGGATACGGCGGCACGCTCGGTACCAATTATCCGTTCCAGTTTACCTACAACTCGCCGTCCACCAATACCTCGCAAATACCTTTGCAACTTCCCGGCAGCACGACGACCGCCACCATGGAAAACGCATTTTCCGCCGTCAGCCTCACCGATCCGACGCAGACCAACCCGAACGGCATCGCTCTAACCGGCAAAAACTACTACTACCAGACGACGTACGACATCGACCTGAATTTCCAGTTGCAGTGGCAATTCACCAGGCATGACTCTATCCAATCAGGTTATGTGGCTACTCTGGGAAGGCACTTGGACAGCCCGAGCACAAGTCATAACAATGTGAGCGAGATGCTGATACCGGGGACGGCGACCACCAACTTTATGCCGTACCCGACCCTCGGCTCAGCGGAATTGCAGATGACCAACATGATCAGCAGCTACCATTCGTGGCAAACCGTGTATCAACGTCAATTCGTTGACGGTTCCAGTCTTACCGGAAGCTACACCTTCAGCAAATGCCTTTCTGACAACATCGGCAAGACGGGCTTAGGCCAGGGGATTCGGGCTCTCTGGCTGCCCGGAATGGGCGCGCGGGCAGACTACGCTCTCTGCACGGCAGACATGACGCACATCTTCAAAGCTAACGGAGAACTCGCGGTGCCGGTTGGCAAGGGCGGCACTTTTCTCGCTCACGCAAATTCCGTTGAAGATGCTTTTGTCGGCGGCTGGCGATTCAACTTCATCCTGACTCACTACAGTGGAATGCCTATCAGTGTTGCTTGCCAGAATCCTTCCCAGGGCGCAAACTTTGCCGGCGGCTTTAGTTGCAATGCACCGCTATCTGGCACCGATCCCTACAAAGGATTTAAGACAAGGCTCCAATGGGCCAATCCGGCGGCATTCGTTCGATCGCCCTATAATCCTGTGACCGTAAACGGGCAGAACATTCTTTCTGACCTCGGTACCACGCCTGACCAGATTCGCGGTCCGGGCTTGTTTGCTCTTGACGCATCGCTGCATAAGCAATTCGATACAGGCGAGGGCACGAAACTCGAATTTCGCCTTGAGGCCTTCAATGTCCTGAATCACGTGGCATTCAGCAATCCCAGCAACACGAACTTCCTGCAAACCAGCCCAGGGCAATTCGGCGTCATCACTGGCGACCGGACGGGCGCCCGCATTGTGCAGCTGTCTGCAAAGTTTTTCTTCTAAGAGAACGCGAAGCTACACCTGTAAACTCAGCCAGAAAATAACGTCGGCGGTGAAGAACGCAATGGGCTTCACCGTCGATGGAATCAAATCCGAGTTCAGCGCGGGAAGGCGCGAGGGCTTCTCCAAGTGGATAGGCTCTCGCCGCGATCTGTTATAGGAAAAGACAACTCCATAGGGGAAGCTAAAGTGGGCCAACGCACGATGATGCGCGATATGAGTATCCAGTCACCCACAGTGCGGCATTACGTGCGCGAAGAGATTCAGCGACGCATCCTTTCGGGTGAAAGCCGGCCGGGCGAGCGCGTGGTGCAGCAAAGCCTGGCCAAAGAACTTGGCGTAGGGCAGGGAACGGTGCGAGAAGCCCTGGTCGAACTACAATGGCTGGGCCTGGTCGACACGGTCGACCGGCTCGGAGTGTTCGTGGGGAGTCTCGACGCCGCCCGACTGTGCGAGGCGTACGAGGTGCGGGAATGTCTTGAGGGGCTGGCCGCGCGGCGTGCGTGCAGTCATGCATCTCCTGCCGACAGCACTGTCCTGAGCAATATTGCCGACCACATCCTGGCTCTCTCGAATGAAAACAAGGTGGATGAGATGGGCGCGGCGGATCGCGCGTTTCATCTGAAGATCGTAAGCTTGTCCCGCAACAAGATCCTGGTGCGGCTGGCGGAAGGCTACCGCGTGCTTGGTATGGCCGTGCGCGCCTCGCGCGATCCATTGATCGTGCACAAGGAGCATTTGCAGATTGTAGACGCCATCGAGCATAATTTGCCGGACGAAGCCGAGAGATTGGCTCGCAAGCATGTTGAAGAGGCACGGCGCATGATCGAGCAGCAAGCGACGGCGAAGGAGTTTGTCCCCAAGTGGGTGCTGAACCCTCGGGAATAAATTACTGGCGCAAGTAGACCCCGCGCGATGAAGTTGGACAACGGCCCTGCCGAAACAGATTGGTCTGCAGTCTGGCTTCCCAACCCGCAGATTCAATCTGATGACAACACGGCAAAAGGAGACAAAGTTGATTGCAAGGATGGCTTGTGGAATCGCTCTCGGTTGTTTTCTGTCAGGCAGCGCGCTGGCGCAGGCTCCGGTTAAGCTGACCATCGACACATCGAAGCACGGATATCGAATTCCAGACGACTTTGTCGGGCTGGGTTTTGAAACCAGGAGCGTGGTGCCGAACCAATACGGCGTTTCAGGCTATTTCTTTTCTCCAGCCAATACGCAGCTCATCACGCTTTTCCGCAATATTGGGATCAAGCAGATTCGCGTTGGAGGCGGAACGGTCAACGGCTCCGGCCGCAATGAGCGGTGCGTGTCGCCGATTCCAACCTTTGAGGACATCGACAATCTGTTTGAATTTGCGCGCGCGGCAGAAATCAAGGTCATCTATTCGGTGCGGCTCGAGAACATCAGCGCCTGTGCCAACCCGCACCTCGCCGAAGACGATGCAAAGATCGTTGAATATATATGGAGGAAGTACGGGGCAAACCTCGACAGCTTTTCCATCGGCAACGAGCCGGACGTGCGAGATTATCACACTTATCCCGGTCAGCAACTCGACCCCGCTGTCGTGGAAACGAAGCCGGGCGTGGCGGGTTCGGCCTATCCCTCTTACTTTGCGGATTGGCGGCATTTCGCGGAAGTGATCCACAAAGCTGTTCCCCGCGCCAAATTCTCCGGACCCGATACTGCCGTCTCAGGCACCAGCAGCTTTACGCCGGATCCTGCCACGGGAGTTTCGTGGACAGTACAATTCGCCAGAGATCTGCAAGGTTCCGGATTGTTGGCGGAGGCTCTGCAGCATCATTATGTATGGGGAAGCCCTGGTGACACCACGGCGCAGGAAGCAATCGATGACATGCTGTCGAACGCGTGGGACGACGACAAGGCAAGAGGCATGCAGCCGGCAAAAAATGGCGGCCACGCGGAGTTCAATCCATATCCGTTTGTCTACTCTCGCGTGCTGGCTCCGCTGGTCACGATGGGCGTGCCTTACCGAATGACCGAAGCTAACGATTGCCTGCATGGCGTTGTCGGCGCGAGCAATGGATTCGCGTCCGCGCTTTGGTCGCTCGACTATATGCACTGGTGGGCGGCGCATCACATGGCAGGCGTGAATTTTCACAACAATCCTTGGATTCCGACCGACACAATCGTGCCTGATCCGAACCCATGCGGCGCTTCAGGATGCGTAAATTACCGAACCACGCCCAAGGGTTACGGCATGAGAGCCTTCGAGCTTGGCGGTCACGGCTTTGTTGAGCCAATTGTGATCTCGAATCCAAACAAGATCAATTTGACGGCTTATGCAGTGGGAACCGACCAGGATCTTTATGTCACCATCATCAACAAGACGCACTCCACAACTCACGATGTTGCCGATGCGGAGGTCGTGATCCGAGCGGATCAATTTCGGCCCGGCAGGGCATCTTCTATTCTCTTGACCGACGGAGAGCCGGGCAACGCCGCGTCGATGACTGCGACACTGGGCGGAGCAACGATCACCAACGATGCTCCTTGGCAGGGAAAGTGGACTCCTGTTGCGATTCGCCAGGACGGAACCGTCGCATTGACTGTACAAAGCACAACCGCGGTTGTCGTCAGAGTCCACGCCGCACAACCTACGGGCAGCCACTAAAGGTACACGAGCCAAAAGATGCGATCTGACAGTGAAAGCCTGGGCCGAGAATGCTTCTGTGTCAACGCGGAGGGTGTTGCCGCGAAGCGAGGTTTTCCAAGAGAAGGTCCCTTCGGGAACGCAGGAGCTCTCGCCGCAGGTACCTACCCGGCTGTAAGCGATGCGCTCTGCGACATTGTCTTGGCTAGAACGTACGGCCCGTCGGGAATGATGCCGATCGCCGCTCCATCTGGCATGTTTGTCAAAAACGCATTCAGCGCCTCGGGGAAAGTGTGAAATGCAGGTCCCCAGAGAGAGCTCCAGTACTCAGCAGGAAGCCCCGGTACAAAAAAGGAGACGCGGTGGTCCGACGTGACAAGGCCGAGTTTCTCCAGCTGCCACTGGTCCACCGTGACTGGAGCACGAAGTATCGCGTCCATAAACGCGCGGTCTGATGGATAGGAGCGCAGCATTTCTCGAAACTCCGGAGCACCGGCTCCTTCTTCGCATGCCGCAACCAAAAGGATTTGGCCGCCCGGCTTCACAACATGCGAAGCAGCAGTGATGCCCTTGATGGCTTGATAAAAGGTCAGGTCCAGCGGATAGCCCGCGGCGCTCGTAATGACGCCGTCCAGGGGCTCCTCGATCTGCTCGAGCAGGACACGCGAAACAAACGCTGCTCCCTGACGGTGGGCTTCGACTGGATCTCCGGCGAAGATGCCGGCAATTGCGCGGTCGCGGGTGAGAACGACATCGAGCAGGAAATCATGCCGGGCGATGCGGGCAATCTCCAGCAGCTCGCGATGAAGAGCGTTGTCTTCGATGAAACCTTCCGCAGAGCGCGGTTCGCGAATGAATCTGGGGCTATGCAGAACCTTGATGGTTTCCTGGGCCGCCAATCCGGGTGCAACCAGCTTGCGCCCACCGGAAAAGCCCGCCATCAAATGTGGCTCAATGAGGCCCAGGGTGATGTGCAAGTCCGCCGAAATAAATCGCTCATCAATATAGATCGGTGTACCGGAGGTCGTGTTCCCAAGATAGCGATGCGCCGCCAAGTCGCGCGCCTGATGGTTCACGACTCTGTAGCGCGATGCAATTTCGGGCCCGCAGATTTCCCGGATCTCCGATTCCGTGGCCGGGCGGTGCAGGCCGGTTGCAATCAGAATCGTTATGGCGTCCCTGGGGATACCGGCCTGTTCCAGGCAGTGCAGCAGCGGGGGGAGGCTCTGCGGATTGGGCGCGGGGCGGGTTATGTCGCAAACGGAAATCGCCGCGCTCTTCTTGCCCCGCGCCAGATCTTTCAGCGCCGGGGAGCCAATAGGAGCTTCCAGAGCGCTGCACAATTGCTTCCGGGCGTCCGCTAGCGGCTCAGCGCTGCGGGCGTCCAGTGTGAGATAGCGAAATCTATCCGGGAGGTCAAAGCTCAGGTTACTTTTCCCGAAAGCCAAGTTAGCCTTCATAAATTCAATTCCCGCAGGTCAATTCGACCCGGTGCGCAGCCGAATATGCAACCTCCGTGCTGCCTCTGACCGTGGTCTGCAATCACAACGTGGAGTGTTACTTCGATTCACCGGCGCAACCCAACCGTTTTGCTGCTGACGTCTGTTTTCGTCCAGTGCCGTTTCGAATTGGACCATCCAGGCATGCGCTCAACGCCGCTCTAAGGCTGGTGCAGCCACAGCCGGATGGGACACCGAAAATATTCCGCTGCAAAATCTCTAACCCATCTCTTCGCCTGCAAAAGAAGGAAGGTGATCCTCCAGCAGGCTCTCTCTCTGCCAATAATCGAATTCTTCCAGCCTGTCTTTCAGGCTGGTTTGAATGTGTTTACGAATGATCCGCACGGCTTGTTCGGGGTCCTGTGCCGCAACAGCCTTCAAAACCTCCGAATGGTGTTGATAGATCCACCCCAACTCCGTTTCTTTGGGCAGACTCCTCGTTGCAAAAAAGCGGATGAGGAGACGAGTGCTATTGACCACCTTCGAAATGCGAGGATTCTCCGCCATCTTGATCAGCAGCGCATGAAATCCCATGTCGCTCCTGACAAACTGCTGCCGCTGAGAGGAATTAAGTGTCTCCCGGCCGGTCCGGTCAAGCTCATTTTTCAGAGCAAGAATCTCATCCGCCAGAGACTGAAGCCGGTCCAAATCGGCGCGATGGACGCCTCCGCGGGCTATCTTTTCCACGGCAAACGCTTCGAGAGCTTCTCTCAGCTCAAACAGGTCGATGATGTCCCGTCTTCCGAATTGGACCACGACAGCTCCCCGGTTCGGGATCTGATCGAGCAGCCCCTCTGCCACGAGTTGGCCCAGCGCCTCGCGGATCGGCGTGCGGCTGCTGCCAAGCTCCTTGGCGATCGTCAGCTCCGAAACAGCCTTGCCCGCCTGAAGATCGCCCGACAGAATCTTTCTCTGGATGTAAAGATAGGCTTGATCGCGCATTAGAACTTCTTGGTCGCGCGCGCGGGAATAACCCTTTCTAATCATGACCCGCAGTATAGCAATGCTTTGCCCATAACACAATCTGTGGACAAGAGTACGCAATCCTTTCTCGATCGGCGCGGCAGCCAGGCGGATTGAGCGGTGCCGCATCCCGTACTGTCCGTGCTCGCATCCAGTGCTGCTTCGGGGTCGCCGGCGGGCCGCAGTATGTTTACAGGAGAGATCGCCTGCGCACCAAAGAATTCATCAGCTTTCATCCCTAATGCATGTTGCATACAAGTGTAGGCTGTGCTAGAGTTCTCCCCGACATAAATCAACCGGCAGTCAGATGCCGAAAGCTGCCGATCCTTTCGATGCATGCAGGGCTGAAGCCAGCTCGATGGATTCTTTACGCCTTCACGGCCGGAACCGGAGAGCCGCAATGGAGATTCGAGCGGGGCGGCGAGAGCGAAGCGTGTGGCGGGCTGGGCTCCGGCCCCGCTGAAGATTGCAATCCAGGAACGCGCAGGAGAAGCCATGGGATCGAGAAAGTGTCAACTGCTTGTTCCACCAAGAGGCCCGGGCCGCTGACTGAATCGTCCTTCACGGAAGAAACTTCGCCGGCCGCGATGGAGAAGTAACAAATTGTGTTTTTGAATTGAAAGCAAAAGCCGATGGAAGGGGAGAGAAAAAAGTGACGACATCGAAGGGATTGATCGGGAGATTGATCGTAGTGGCGTTGATCGCCATGGGAATGGCTTTCACCGCAAGTGCTCAAAGAACCGCAAATTGGCCGCTAGCCGATCGGATCGGACACCCCGATCTGACGAAGTCGAAATGGGGCCACTCCCATGGCGCCGCCGGCCTGAACAGGTGCGCGCCACTTATCGATGCCAGCAAAATGGACGTGAACATTTACTTCATTTTGCGTTGCGAGGCGCAGCCCGGCGGCGGCCCAGCCGAGCACTTCCACAACACGGTGGAGGAGATGTTCACCATCATCGATGGCGGAGAGGGGGATTTCACGGTTGACAGCCACACCTCGCGCATAAAGGGACCTGGGGGTGCTCCGCAGCGAATGGGTCATGCGCACGGCATGGTCAACCATTCCAACGAAACATACCAATACATCAACTTCGATGTGTCCTACACGAAGGGGCACTACGACGCATTCAACCTGGGCGACTCGCGGTTCAACGACGTCACGCTCGATCCGATTCCGCAATTCATGTTCATGCACCTGGATAAGGCGTTGCTGAAACCGGAGCAGAACTATCATGGCGGCCAGGGCACAGTGCAATATCGCCGCGCCCTGGATTCAGACGTTTTCCTGACCAACTGGGCGTATATGGACCACGAAGTTATTCCTCCCGGCGCATCGGACGGGTTGCACCGGCACGCCGGCGTGGAAGAGGTCTATTTCGTCATGGATGGCAGCGGCAGTTTTCAACTGAATGATGAGACCGCCCCCATTAAGAAATGGGACGCCATCCCGGTTCGCTTCAATGAAGCGCACTCCATTACCAATAACGGCACGGGAGATCTTGAGCTGCTTATCATGGGAGTCGCCGCTCAGAAGAATGTGCTCGACACGGAACTGGGCAAGATGCCCCAACGGGGCGGCGGCGGTATGTAGGGCGACCACATTTTGCTTGCCGATTGCAAATGCGATGTATTCCCCTTTTATCTGCCAAAGAATAGTTGAGGGCGCGCAATGAGAACCAAAGGAGGATCGATGAGATTGGGAGCTCTATTGTTGACAGGCGCGATGGGCATCGCCGCCGCGGGAAATGCACAGTTTCCGGGCCCTCATATACCCCTTGCGCAGCGCATCCGGCACACGGATCTGGATAGCGTGAAACCAGGGCATTCGCACGGGAGCGAAGGCTTTCGGAAATGCCAGCAGCTGGTGCCGGCCAGCGATCTCGACGTGAACTTTAATTTCATCAACCGCTGCCAGATGCTGCCGGGTGGTGGAGTCGCCGAGCACTTCCACAACACGGTCGAGGAGATGTTCACGATCCTCAATGGCGAAGCGCAGTTCACCATCGACGGGCGCACTTCGCTCGTGAAAGGGCCCGCAGGTGCGCCCGACCGCATGGGCCATGCGCACGCGGTGTATAACCCAACCGACGGGCCAGTCGATTATCTGAATATCAATGTCGCCAGTGTCAAGGGCCATTACGACGCGTTTAATCTCGCGGATTCACGAAACAAAGGCGTTACCCTTGATGCGATTCCGCAGTTCATGGTCATGCATCTCGATAAGTCCTTGTTGCATCCCGTTCAGAACTACTTAGGCGGGCAGGGGACTGTCCAGTATGCACGGGCTCTCAGCGGCGAGGATGTCTTCCTCACCAACTGGGCTTACGTTGACCATCTACTCATTCCCGCCGGAGCTTCCGAGGGTCTCCATTATCACAGCGGCGTCGAAGAGATATATTACGTGATGGATGGTGACGGCCAGGTGCAGTTGGACGGCGAGACGGCCCCGATCCATAAGGGAGATGCTCTGTCGATCCGCTTCAATGAGGCACACTCGTTCAGCAACAACGGAACGGGAGATCTGGAACTGCTGATCATCGGTATTTCCGCGCGGAAGAACGTGCTGGATACCGAACTGGGCCAGCCGCCTCGGTTCGGCGGACGATGAGGCCGCGCAGGGCAGTAGCAAACGCTTGCTTCGATCGCGAGGAGGTTTATGTTGGGTAGCGCGACTCTCATGAAGAGAAGTCTAGGGGCACTCGCCACCGCAACCATACTGCTTACTCTTGCAGGCTCTCAAACCCCGGCGCAGGAGACCTCGCCGGCGCAGAATCAAGCCTCGTTGGCAACCATCGACCGGCTTGATCCAGCCTTGGACGCCCTCATTCCCCAGGGCGCCGAGGTGGAGAAGGTCGCGGGCGGATTCGTCTTCACGGAAGGACCGTTGTGGCGACCTTCGATGGGCCTCTGGTTCAGCGACGTCATCGGCGATGTTGTTCGTCAGTGGTCGCCTGACGGCAAGGTCATCGAGATACTGCACCCCATGGGCTTCCCTCCTGAGATGCGGGCCGGCCGCGGGCTGATCGGGCCGAACGCGATGGTTGCCGACAAAGATGGCGCGGTGCTGCTCTGCGAACACGCCAACCGCCGCATCGTCCGCATCACGAAAGACATGCTTATCTCGGTCCTGGTGGACAAGTATCAGGGCAAGCGGCTCAACAGCCCAAATGATCTTGTCTATCGAGCCGATGGCTCTCTCTATTTCACCGACCCTCCCTATGGTTTGCCGAAAGAGGATAGCGACCCGGCCAAAGAGTTGCCCTTCAACGCTGTCTTCCGGCTCGCGAACGGCAAGCTGCAAACCGTCGTCAAAGACATGACGCGGCCCAACGGCATCGCCTTTTCTCCGGACCAAAAGACGATGTACGTATCCAACTCCGATCCGGCGCGCAAGATCTGGATGATGTACGATGTGGCGGCGGACGGGACGGTCAAGAAAGGCCGTGTCATGGCCGATGCCACCGCGTCGAAGGACAGCGGCAATCCCGACGGAATGAAGCTCGACAGCCAGGGCAACATCTATGGCGCGGGACCCGGAGGCCTCTGGATATTTTCCGGCGCCGGCAAGCACCTGGGAACGATTAAAATGCCTGAGATCGTTTCAAACTGCGCATGGGGAGACGATGGCAAGACACTCTATATTACGGCGCGCACCAGCGTCTACCGCATCAGGCTGTCAGTGCCCGGCGAGAAGGTTCTTTATCAACCGGATTCACATTAGCTGAGCAGGAGCATTGATGAAGCGCAGAAACTGTCTGAAGATTCTCGTAGCCGGGGCTGGCATGGTGGCAGTTCGTGCAACGGCCGACGTTCCCGCGGCTGCGGCTGAAGGGCAGCGGCCGATTGAACTCCACCTCGACCTTGCCGTTGATCCCGCCCGCGAACAGGAGATGCTTCATATATTTGAGGACTCCTTCCGCCCCGCGATCTCCAGGCAACCGGGATTTAAGGAAGTAAAGATGCTCAAGTTGAGCGCGACCCTGCGTGGCCCCGCGCCTCCGGGGTGCAACTACCAGTTCATCTTGACATTCGCGAGCGAAGAGCTGCGCCAGAAATGGATAGCGACGCCGACCCACAAGGCGCTTTGGCCAAAGATCGAGGCCACCTTGACCTCGCCGAATTATAGCCGCCTGCTCTACGAGGTGTATTAGGCGGTCTTCAGCCCTCGAAGCAATGGGAGACCTTGCAACCGATTCAGGTGTGTGCGCGGAATCTGAGGGAGAGGTATGGCAAGCTCCACAGTGGAAGTATCGACCCCCGCGGAGGGCACGTCGCGATGGCTCGTGGTCGGCCTTTTGACCGTCGGTGTCATCATCGCTTATACGTCGCGCATTAACTTATCCGCCGCCATCCCGGAGATACGGAAGAGCATTCCCCTCTCACCGGCGTCGATCGGAATTCTGCTTTCGGCATTCTTCTGGGCCTATACCCTGCTGCAGACTCCGGCGGGGTGGGTCGTCGACCGATTCGGCATCAAATGGCCCTATGCCGCTGCGCTCTTTCTCTGGAGCACGCTCTCCGCTGCCACGGCGCTGGTCAGCTCCCTCCGCGGCCTCATCCTGGTGCGCGTGCTGTTAGGCGTCGGAGAAGCCTTTGTTACCCCGGCAAGCATGGGATATATCCGCAAGCATTTTCCCGAGCATCAGCGCGGCTTGCCCGTCGGCATCTTTATGTCCGGCACCAAGTACGGTCCCGCGATTGGCGCTCCGGTGGCTACATATCTTGTGCTGGGCTATGGCTGGAGATGGATGTTTATCCTCAGTGGGACCGTCTCTCTGCTCTGGCTGATTCCCTGGTTCCTTCTTGTCAAGAAGGATGGCCCGTTGACGGCCACCAGGCAGGCGAAAGGTAACGCGGCCTCCTGGTATTCGCTGTTCAGCACGCCTGTCATGTGGGGCACCTGCATCGGCACATTCTGTTACATGTACTTTGTCTATTTCTGCATGACCTGGATGCCGACTTTCTTCAATGAGCGTTATGGCCTTTCACTCACGGCATCGGGCTGGTTCACCTTTATCTCTTTCGGCGGGATGGCTACTGTCGCAATTCTGGGCGGCTGGGCCGCTGACCGCTTGATTGTGCGCGGACATAACCCGGTCACTGTGCGCAGATTATTTACGATTGCCGGCTTTGTGCTCGGTTGCAGCGAAATCTTCGGAGCGCTTTCGGGCGATAGTTCAATGGCCCTGTTCTGGGCGGTGTTTTCACTGTGCGGACTGGGGCTTGCCACGGCAAACTACTGGGCGTTGACCCAAACCCTAACTCCGGCCAACGCCGCGGGGCGAGTGGCAGGAATCCAAAACACCGCCGCCAATGTTGCGGGCGTCGCCGCGGCCTGGTTCACCGGCATTCTCGTGGAGAAGACGAAGCACTTCAATGCGCCGCTGATGGCGATTGGTTTCTGGCTGGTGATCGGCATTTGTTGCTATGTCTTCCTGGTCAGGGAGAAGTACGCTCTGCGGCAGGCGTAAAACTCATCTTGCCTCGGCGGCACCGCGAGAAGGCAAAAGCCGGCGAGAGGGCAGGAGCCGGATGTGGCAGCGGCAGAGTTCTTCAACACGCTCGATCCTGGCCAGGCAGGAAGTTGTTTTCCCGCAACTTCGCAATGATGGCGTGCAGGCCCTCAAGTTCTGCGCTGGAGACGAGCCCCGACGGACGCCGTGACACGCCGGCCGGGAGCCCGCCCAAGGCCATTGCCTGCTTAATAAGCGGATGGGCCGCCGAGAGCCCGAGGCTCAGGCGCAACTCCGCCGCCAGCGCCTGGAGCCGCGATGCTTCAGCGGAATCGCCGTTCTTCCATGCCTGAAAAAGTTGAACGAAAAGTTTCGGCGCGACATTTGCGCATACCGCCACCGCGCCGGCGCACCCAAGCTCCAGCGCCGGATAGATCAGGTTGTCGCTGCCCATGAAGACAGACAGCCCCAGCTCAATCCAATCGGAAACTTGTCCAATCTTGCCGCTTGAATCCTTAAGCCCGATAAAGTTGGGCTGCGATTCGGCAATCCGTCGCACCACCGCCGCCGTAAGCGCCACACCAGTGCGCCCCGGAATGTTGTAAGCAAACACCGGCGCCTTAACGCTGTCGCAGATTTCCTGGTAATGCCGAACGATCTCGTCATCCGTCGGTCGAATATAGTACGGAGTGATTACCACCAGGTAATCCGCTCCCTCGCCCTCCGCATGCCGGGCCAAAGCCACTGATTCCCGAGTGGTGACCGCCCCCACTTGGGCGTAGATTGGAATCCGGCCTCCCACGGCGCCGATGACAAAACTCGCCGCCTCCCGCCGCTCGGCTTCCGTCAAGGCGTAAAACTCGCCGCCGGTGCCAACGGCAAAAAAGCCGTCTATCCCGCTCCAAATCTGATACTCGATAACACTTTTCCATGCCCCGTAATCGATCGACTCATCTTCTTGAAACGGGGTCACGAGAGCGCACACGATCCCGCCGGGCTTCTTGTCGGTCATGCACGGAATCTTAGGAATCGTTTCGCTGAGCTGTCAAGCAAAATTTGTTATTCAAGCTGTATACAGCTTGCATGTCATGGTAGACCATGCTAGAGTTCTCGGCGCGATACTGAATTCGCGAAATAGGCCGTCAAATTCAGTTTGCGAACCGGAGGTCGAGCGATGCGGGCATTCTTCAGGCACCTGGCAGGCGATAAATGGCATTTGCCATCTATCGGCCTGCTGCTATCCAGCCTCTCCGTTTTTGGTTGCGTCGCGGCCAATGCGCAGACGACAGGCTCGATTGTGGGGACGGTTCGGGACAATACAGGATCCGAAATTCCCGGGGCTACGGTCACGATTACCGACATAAACAAGGGAACCGTCGTGAAATACACGACGGATGCGACGGGCGCCTATCAAGCTCCGTTGCTGATCCCGGGGTCATACAGCGTAGCGGTGGAAAAAGGAGGCTTTGAGAAGTCGCTCCAGTCCGGCGTGGTAGTACAGACAGCCAGCACAGAGCGCGTGGATGTCGCATTGCAGGTTGGCTCTGTGACTCAAACTGTAAACGTCACGACGCAGCCGCCCTTGGTGGAGACCGATAGTGCGGACGTTGGGCAGGTGATTGCAAGCGGACAACCGCAGGTGCTGCCCTTAAACGGCAGGGACTACTTCCAACTGGCGATGCTGGTGCCGGCGGTTACGCCCGGCACGCCCACTTCGGCGTTGTCGGGACAAAGCTCGAACGTGCCGCGAGGAGATTCCGACTTCAACGCGTTTGGCATGTCCGATGGCGCGAACAGCATGCTCGTGGATGGAATCGACAACCAGGAATACACCTTCGGCGCTGGCATCTTGGAACCAGATTTGGAGGCCGTCAAGGAATTCAAGGTATTGACGGGCTATTTCTCTGCACAGTACGGCCGGGGTGCAGGCGTCATCTTGGTATCAACCAACTCAGGAACGAATCAATATCACGGCAACCTGTTTGAGTTCGTCAGAAACAGCGCCGTGGACGCCAAGCTATACTTCACGCAGCCAGGTGTTTCTTCGCCATTCCGGCGCAATCAATTCGGCGGCGCACTCGGCGGTCCTGTCGTTATTCCGAAGTTGTACAACGGGCACGATCGCACCTTTTTCTTCATTGAAACCGGCTTCGAGCGTCAACTGCTCGCTGCCGCTACTGTAGACACCGTGCCTACCGCTCAAACCAGGGTCGGAAATTTCCAGGGCTACCAGACCGCCACCGGCACGCCCATCGTCATTTACGATCCGGCGACCACGCAGCTGAATCCAGCCTACAATCCAAGTCAGCCAGTCTCCGCTTCCAATCCCCAGTACTTGAGAACCGCTTTTTCCAATAACATCATTCCGCCCGGGCGCATCAACCAAGCGGGCTTAAATATAGCTAGCATTTATCCGCTGCCAAACGGGCCGGGGTTTACCAACAACTATACGTCGGAAGTGGCCAACACCCTGAGTGACAATTCAGGATCAGCTCGGATCGATGAACAAATTACGGACAAAAATAAGCTGTTCGGCCGCTGGAGCTATGAAAGCCTCTATCTGAATACGCCGATCGGCGGGGCCGGCGTCGCCACCGCCATGCCGACGCCGGCCGCCGTCAAGTCCAAGTTTGATCTTGGCCCGTTTGTGTCTGGTGGTCAGGTGACGACGCTGGTCGACGCAGGCCTGGCTATCGATGACTCACAGATAATTAGTTCCTCGCTGGTGAACGAATTTCTCACTGGATATGCGCGCTTGAATCCGCATACGCTCCAGTCCGATTACGGCCTCGACCCTTCTACCGCTCTGGGCATTCAAGGTGTCAACATCAACCAGGCCACTTCAGGACTGCCAATTTTAACCGTGACGAACTATACCGGGATAAACGATGGAGCCTCCTACTTCCCCTTGAATAACGTAGAGACGGTTCTTCAATGGCAGGACACGCTTTTTTGGACTCATAGAAATCACAATGTATCGTTCGGCTCTCGATGGGTGTTGCGGGAGGCGTCGCCGTTTGTGCAATCAAATCGGGGTTCGATCTCTTTTGCCACTAACTTCACCAACAATCCAGCGACGAATGCCGGGGGAGACGGCTTAGCCACTATGCTGCTTGGCGCCCCGACCACAGCCACTCGCGGCATCACGCCTTATCGGTCTTACTATCATCTCGGAGAATACGGCACATTTATCCAGGACGACATCAAGCTCAATCGCCGTCTTACGGTCAACCTGGGGGCGCGATGGGATGTTTTTGCGCCGCCGAAGTCGCTGAATAACCGAATGGCAAATTTTGACCCGGTTGCGCTTCAGTTGATTTATGCGGGACAAGGTGGAACGAACGATCACACGAATATCCAAACACGGTGGAACAACGTGGCCCCGCGTGTCGGGTTCGAATGGGATTTCCTGGGCGACGGCAAAACGGTGCTCAACGCCGGATACGGAGTTGCTTATTTCCCCGCAATGGCGGCCTATTCCGCCAACGGCCAGTTGGGTCTCAATGTCCCATTCATCTTTTCGCAGTCCTATACTGAGCCGACAAATCCTACAGCCAGCCAATATGCAGCATTACCGACCATCACCCAGCCTTTCACCACGCCAGTGACGGTCCAGCCTGTGGGCACGGCAGCCTTGAATGCCCTGGCGCCGAACGTCATCGCGTGGGAGTTATCCAACAAAACGCCCTCGGGGGAGAGTTACACTCTCAATATTCAGCGGCAAGTGACGCCTTCGATGATGTTGGAGGTCGGTTACGGCGGTAGCCAAGGCCGCCAGTTGGTGAGCGGCCTGAACGTCAACGAGGTTGAACCGGGCACAGGGTCGAATGCTTCTCGGCGCTTGATCCAGCCTTTGTCGAATTTAACCTCGATCCTCGTCTATAGACAACGCGCTCGATCCAATTGGAATGGCTTGATGGTCAAGGTCAACCAGCGGACTTCCCATGGCCTTGCGTTCCTGTTTAGCTACAGCTATGGCAAAGCGAGGGATTGCGCAGACCCCCAGAGCGTTACCTTCACCTGTGCCGCTTCTTACGGCCTCAGCGGCTATGATGTGAAGCATCGGGGAGTGGGTAGCGCTATTTGGGATCTGCCGGGAAGCAAGCTCACTGGACCGGCAGGGTTACTACTCGGCGGCTGGCAATTCACGAGCATCGTAACCGGGACAACAGGAATTCCGTTCATCCCATCGCTCAACGCCGGTGTCAACAATGGAGCGCCCAGTTGGCCTAACCAGATCGGGTCTGGCCACCTCGCCAATCGCAGTCTTCACGAGTGGTTCAACATCAGTGATTTTGTCGCCCCGCCGGCAAATACCTATGGCAATTTGAGGGCCTACCCTTTGTTCGGTCCCGGATCCTTTTCTGTCGATACGTCGCTGGTGAAGCAGACCCAGATCCGTGAGAACCTGGGATTGCAACTCCGCTTCGAAGCTTATAACCTTCTCAATCACCCATTTTTCGGTCTTCCAAACGCCGTGATCGGTTCGCCCAGTGCGGGGATCATCTCGAGTACGGCAAATAATCTGATAACGGATGCAGGCGATAATAGGAATCTCGAGGCGGCGATAAGAATTGTCTTCTGACGCCCGCTGACGTCAGGCCGCCTCCGTATCCTCCGGCTACCGCGTGGCCCGAGACTAGTCAGCATAGTGGAACCAGATACTAAATGCAGTGTGGGGGTTACATGGCACAAATCGGCTTTCTTGGACTGGGCATCATGGGGGCTCCCATGGCCCGGCACCTGTTGCAGGCAGGCCATGAAGTTGCTCTGTGGTCGCATCAGTCACAGAAGGCGTTGGATTTGGCTGGAGCAGGCAAGGGCTTTACCTGCTCAACTCCAAAGCAGGTGGCCGAGCGAGCTGACTACATCTTTTACTGCGTGGGCGATACTTCAATGGCCCAAGCAATCACCCAGGGCCGCGGGGGACTGCTCGAAGGAGTGAGGCCTGGCAGCATCATCGCCGATTGCAGCACCATAGCGCCGGCGATCAGCAGGGAGATCGGCGCCGCCTTTTTGGCCAAGGACGCGTACTTTCTCGATGCCCCTTGCACCGGCTCCCGGCCTGGGGCAGAGCAGGCTACGCTCACTTTCATGATTGGAGGAGACGAGTCCGCCTTTGAACGAGCTAAGCCCTACTTCGAGCTCATGGGAAAAACCTTCTACTACTGTGGCGGACCCGGTCAGGGCCTGCAGGCGAAGCTTACGCAGAACTTGGTTCTGGCCAACATCATGGAAGCGTTTGCTGAAGGAATGGTGTTGGCAACCAAAGGCGGCATCGCGCCGGAGCTGATGCTCGAGATCTTGAACAACAGCGCGGCGAAAAGCGGCCTCATCGCCTATAAAGCGCCATTCATCTTTGCTCGCGACTTCCATACGAATTTTTCCGCGAAATGGATGGCCAAGGATGTCGGGATGGCCTTGGAGCAAGGGAAGATCTTGAATGTTCCTCTGCCTGTAACTGCCGTGACCGAGCAGATGCTGCGTGCAACCATCTCTGAAGGACGCGGTGACGATGATTTCTGTTCGATGATCCAGGTTCTGGAGAAATGGGCCGGCGTGGTGGTCAAGAAGTAGCTGTGTGACTAAGTAACCCGAGCTAGTGCTTATACAGGCCTGATGAGCGGCCAGGCGTCATTTTTCGCTTGCTGTCGCGGGAGACGCCGGAAAGCGTGGTTTGTAGGCCCGGCCTGCCCCGGGCCGGCATCCTACTGCTCCATCCCTGGCGCAAAGAAAGCGTCAAGGATGGAGCATGCAGGAGCTCTGGGGAAGGACGAGATGCAAGGCCGTGTCTGGACTTCCGTGAGCTGGCTTCAGGTTACTGAGCGTTGCCCAGGGTGTTTTGGATCGGAATGATGGTTCCGAACAGGCCGTGTGCCTCATTGTCGGGGCCCGCAGAGAAGTAGAGTGTGGTAGCGGGACCGGAGTTGGTAGCATCGCTGCCGAAGGAGAGATCCCACAGGCCGTCGATCGCCAGAGGGTTGTTGCTGGAGTCGCGAAGCAGGCCTTTGAACGCGCCGGTTACAGCATCGTAAACCGCGATTTGTCCGGAGCCGAACTGCCCCGCAAGCAGGTCATGGCTATAGATCCCGAAATCCCCAGGCGCCATGGCGATTGCCCAGGGGCCGTTGAGCCAGGAACCATGTTCAAGGCGGCGAAGAAGAAAGCCGAACGGCGAGAAGACGTCGACGAATCCGAGGCCGGGGCCATCGACTTCGTCGTGCTTCTGCGCGTCCTGCTTGGCGAAGGTGACGTACAGTTCGCCGCCGATGTTCTGGATGTTGAAGGGAGCATAGCCGCGGGGAAGGAATTCATCGCGGAAGAGCTCACTGAACAGCGGGACGTGATTGAACATGGAATCGTAGACCTGGATTTGGCCTTTGCGGAAGTCGGCCACATAAAGGAAGGTGGGCTGGCTGCCTTGAGGGAAGGGAAGGCTGGCGAAAGCAGCTCCCTTGAACACGGAAGCGCTCTTGGTGTTCACCGTAATCACTGCGGCAGCGCCGCCGTTCCAGCCGGAGATGGTTCCGTCTTCGGTTACGAACAGGAAACTCGCAGGCTTCCCGTCAGGGAGTACAAATCCGGTGGTCCCATTGAAGAGTGTGCCGGTGGGTGTGCCGGTGCTGCTCATGCTGGCGTCGCCGGTAGGTACGGTGACGACGAGACTCTCGATGTTGCCGGCGCCGTTATACAGTGTGGCGAGGCCGGTGCCGTTGTCTGAGGCCCACCACGGGCTGGTTGAACTGCGGGAAAGTCCCCACGGATTGACGAGGTTGGGGTCGGTCGCCGCGGCAACACCGGACTGGTCGGCGACCAGGTTGGTTTGCTTGTACTGCTGCGCGAAAGAGCAAAGCGGAACCGCGCTGGCGGCTAGAGCGATGGTTGCGAGTTTACGGAGAGCGAGGCGTGCGAGCGTGTCTTGCATGAGTTTCCTCCTCACGGAGCGGTGGGACACCGCTTCGCCACAACCGAAAATACGCGCGGCTGCCAGCTTGAGTTGTCATGCGGGTGTCATCGGATTGTCAGATTGTTAGTGAAGACTGGGATAGGTTCTGAACGCGACCAGTTCCGCATCGAAAAACGTTCCGCTGAGACGGGAAGTCTTGAGAAGAGCTTCGAAAAAAGGAAAGCGCGCCGCGTGGAATGTCGCCCGGAGCTTCTCCATCTCATCTTCAGATGTGAGGAACGCAGCTGCTGCGCCGGTGGCGTCGGAATCAGTGCCAGCGAGAATGATCACGTTGCCCGTGTGGCTCGGGTTGGGCAGAAACGCGATCACGGTATAGCCAATCAAACTGGCTGAGCCGGTCGGCACAGAGTAGATCGCCTGTTCTCCAGGCCGCGGATTGCGGTTGCGCACAATCTGCCAGCCATGACCGTAATCGAAGTCGGTGACAAAGTTGAGCTGATCGTCGAAAAGCTCGTCCCAGGGGACAGCCTTTTTGCCGCCGATCAAAACCACGTTATTGCGCTTGATCTCATCCGCGGTGAAGTAGCGCGCCAGGGTGAGATAACGAGGGTATTTCGGTGGAATCTCGCCCAGCAGGGCCTGAGCCGCGCGCACCGCGCCAAATGTGATCAGGTTATGGCTGAGCACCTGATTGACATCCTGCTTGCGATCAGCGCTCATATTCGATGATTGAATCTGGGCGATAAAGAAGCGGGTCATGTAGTCGCTCAGCGAGAGAGGCTTGCCCGCAATATCTTCCATTATGCTGGCCGAATCGTCAGGCAGAACAAGATCGGTCTCGCGATGGGAGTCAAGAAAGCCCGACCAGAACGCCTTCAACGCCGGCTGACTTTCCCAAGGATTGAGCGTCTTGCGCATGGAGACGTTTTGTTGAAGGAGCACCGCGCAGGCGACAGCCAGAGACACGCTCACGATGGGCCAGATAAAACGAACCATCCGCCGGGAAGAACGCGTGCGCTCGGGAATCGTAGACCCGGCTCGCGCTTCATGCGCAGATTCCGCGGCTTGCAACGCCGGCTGTTCCGCAGGTTCGGGTTGCCGGCGCCGAAACACAGGCTTGTAGCCGCCGCGAGGAATCTCGAAGATGAGCGGCTCATCCGCGCTGCCAGACTCAAAGTACGATTCGATGCGCTTGCGGAGCTCGGTCGCGTTGACCCGGACAATATTATCCGAGCTGCGGTCATAGGAGGCCGGCCGGCCAAAGACCTTGGCGCCAATCTCCTGTTCGTGGATCTCCGGACATCCCTCTTTGAGCGACTGTCTGCCGACGTAAAGCAAGAAGTCGCGCAGGCGGACAGACCGGCTGAATTGCTCGCTGGCGGCAACGCGCTGAATCAGCGCCCAGCGCTCCTCAATGGAGGGCTCGGGGGAGGGCTCGGGCTCGTTGCCATGCACGCCGATTTTTTCCGTAGCTAACACCATGAACCATCCCAGCGTACGCTCCTCAGTCTAGTTCCATCAAAATGGTTCCGGCAACACTTCTATTGGAACGTTTTCACTGGGGATATGAGAAGGGCATGCGTCTTGAGAAATTCTGCTATAAACACAAGATAATAAATAACTTTTGTCAACTCCTAGCGGTAAAGACATGACGGTCTTCCGGTAAATTAACTTGCCGGTCTTAGCGCCGGGCTCGAAGAATTCGCCTTTGGATCAGGTATCCGCTGTTTTTCATCGGGGATGTTCAGGAACTCGTTTGCTGCGGACTTTCGGTCTTCGGTCGCGACCAATTCCTCGTTGCAAAGGCAGCCGAGAGACAATGAGCGCCCCAGTTCAAAACATCTGATCTGAGCTTGCTCGATACTTTGGAGGAAAGATGAACGTGACGCCAGTTGATCGCCATTTCGAGGCTATATTCAGCCGATTAACAAGAGGGTTTTTGCTGTTGTTCCTGATCTCCGGTGCTTTTGCCCTTCTCGCCCCAGCCCAGCGATACCTGGGCGCCATCGGAGGGCAGGTGACCGATTCGAACGGCGCCAGCGTGGTCGGCGCCGGCATCACAGCCATGGAACAGGCTACTCATTTCTCAACCGACGTTTCCACCAGCGGCGACGGCTCCTATCTCATGCCCGCCCTTCAGCCGGGAACCTATACGGTCACCATCTCCGCAGCCGGCTTCCGCAAGGAGACCCGTGTCGGCATTGTCCTCACGGCGGGCCAAACCATCCAGGTGGATATGACGCTGAAGCCTGGGGCCGTCAACGAATCGGTCGAGGTGACGGCGGAGACCTCGTTGATTGACACCTCGTCGCCGACCGTGGCCACTACGTTGAGTACCAAGGAAGTGACGGATCTGCCGAATGAAGGCCGGAACCCTTATGTCCTCGTGACTCTGGCAGCGGGCACCGTCGATACCGCATCCGGGGGCTACTTCCAGGGCAAATCGAGCCAGTTCACCAATCCCTTCAGCGGCGTGGCTGTGCAGGTGACTAC
This sequence comes from Occallatibacter sp., assembly GCA_036490385.1. Taxonomy (GTDB): domain Bacteria; phylum Acidobacteriota; class Terriglobia; order Terriglobales; family Acidobacteriaceae; genus Telmatobacter. The sequence goes on along the minus strand of DASXDX010000048.1, from coordinate 264,395 downwards.
GGACGGTAACGGCGGCCATAACCGGCTGACCCTCGACGGCATTCCCAACGACGCTGCGGAACGGTTTTCGGGCGCCAGCTACACAAACTTTGTCCCTTCGCCGGAAGCCGTCCAGGAAGTGAAGGTGGAAAACGGCATCTTCGACGCGCAGATTGGACATGGCAACGGCACGGTCACCAACACCGTGGTGCGAACCGGCAACAACAGCCTTCACGGCGCCGCCTACTATGTTTTCGAGAATACCTACCTCGACGCCAACACCTATGAAAAAGCCGCGAACAATCAGCCGCGCAACAATAATCAGGTGAGCCAAACGGGCCTGGTGATTGATGGCCCGGTCCGCATTCCAAAGATCTACAACGGGCGCGACAAGACGTTCTTCATGTTCTCATTCGAGCGCTACGCCACACACACGGCAATCAATTACAGCACCCGCGTGCCCACCGCGGCAGAGCTCGGTGGCGATTTCTCCGGCCTTTGTTCCGCCTTTAACGCAAGCGGGTTGTGCACTTCCGGCGTCCAGCTCTACGTTCCCAATTCGCCGGTTGACGCCAATGGCAACCGCACTCAGTATTACGCCAACAACAACATCGGCTCCGCAATCAGCACGACCGGAAAGGCGTTTGCCTCCTATTTCCCTGGCACGAACGTTGCCAACGCGACGGCGCTGACGAATCCGAACTATATCTCCACGCAGACTTCGTATCCCAGTACCTATCCATCGTTCATTGCGCGCTTCGATCATGCCTTCGGACAAAACAACAAGATCAACGTCATCGGATTCCGCTCCGGACTTACGCAGAGCTATCCGCTGCAAGGATTTCCTAAAGGGATTGGTCCCACCACCAGCGGAACGGGATATGGCTACAGCGTCTCCCGCAACAATCGCGGCGGCAGCGTGGACGACGTGCAGCAGTTCTCCCCGACCATGGTGCTGGACTCGCGCTTCGGGCTGATCTATCATCCCTTCGGCTTGGTCTATCCCGGCAACTCCGGCTTCAATCTGAGCACGCTGGGCATGACGACCTCAGGCCTGCCCTACAACACCTTCCCCGGCGAGTACATGAACTCCGATGGATACGTGGGCCTGGCGCCGGGCGCCGGGGGCCAGATCAGCGCGGATACGGTGGGTTCGCTCGACGAGACTCTCTCCAAAGTCTGGGGACGCCACTCCATCCGTTTTGGATGGGAGGGCAACCTGAGCCGCTATAACGTGCAGAATCCGCAGAGCGGCTTTGGCACCAACGCAACAACAAGCCCCGGCTTTGTCTTCGACCGCAGATTTACGCAGCACAACGTGAATGCAACCGTCGGCTCCGATGCCGGCTCCGGCGATCCCATGGCCTCAATGCTGCTGGGCTACTTTGCCTCGGCGAACTACAGCATCAATATCGCCTATGCCATGCAGCAGATTTACATGGCGCCGTATGTGCAGGACGACTGGCGCGTAAACAACAAGCTCACGCTCAACCTCGGCGGCCGCTGGGACTATGAGTCGCCCTTCACTGAGCGCGATAATCGCATGATCTCCACATTTTGCACCACCTGCGCTAACCCGTTGCAAAGCTCGGTGGCCGGGCTGACGCTGAATGGCGGGCTCCAGTTCGTCAATGGGAACAACCGGTTCCCCTATCCGCGCGATCTGCACAACTGGCAGCCGCGGCTCGGCGCCGCCTACGCGGTAAATCCAAACACGGTTGTGCGCGCCGGTTTTGGCATCATCTTCTTCAACACGCTGGAAAGCCCGTTCTCCTCCGGCTTCAGCCAGTCCACCAGCTACACCTACGCAGCCAACGCGGCGGTGAACGGAACGGCGATCAACACAATGAGCAATCCTTTCCCGGGCGGAGTCACGCTGCCGAGCGGGAACTCGCTGGGCCTGGCGACAGCACTCGGTCAAAATGTGAACTTCAACGATCCGCATCATGTGCAGCCGCGCAGCACCGATTACACGCTCAACGTGCAGCAGCAGTTCCCCGGCAATTTTGCTCTGCAAATTGCGTATCTGGGCGCGCGGCCCACGAGGCTGGAAGTGAATCACAATATCAACTTCCTGCCGGCCCAGTATTACAACAAGGGCAGCGCGGAAGTGAGTTACCTCAACGGCGCTGTCGCCAATCCCATGGCAGGGAAGATACCGAACAACGCAACCCTGAATGGTGCGACGATCCAGCAGTATCTGCTGCTGCAACCCTACCCCGAATTCGGCACAGTTACCGAAGACTACTCTTCCATTGGCACAGCACCCTACAATGCCTTGCAAGTACAGGTAAGCCATCCCATGACGCATCATTTCTCCCTGCAGGGCAACTTCACCTGGGATAAGGTGATGCTGCATACCGCGTATCTCAATCCGTTCGACATCAAGCTGGAATCGGTCCAAGACAATAACGCCACCATCCTCGCGAATATATTCGGCACATTGGAGTTGCCTAAGTTCGCCGCGAAGCCTTACGCAGAGCGGCTAGCCCTTGGCGGATGGGAGTTCAACAGCGTCTTCCGCGCCGCCAATGGGCCGCTTATCTCCGCGCCCAGCAGCGTGAATATTATCGGTCCTGTCCTGCAGGCTCATCCAACCAACGCCCGGTTCATCAACACCTGCTATGAGAACTCGAGTGGCGCGCTGGTGCAGTCCACTGCCTCCGCTCCTGCCTGCGACAGCCTTTCACCGAATCCGGCCTATCAACAGAGGATCTCGTACACATCGCAAGCGAATAGTTCATACATCGGCGTTCGGCAGCGCATTCATCCGCTTGTCGATGCCTCGCTCTTCAAGCAATTTGCGTTGGGAGAAGGGACGAGCTTCGAGATTCGCGGCGAGTTCTTCAACATCCTCAACACGCCAGACTTCGGAGGTCCCGGCACCGGCATCGGGAGTTCAACCTTCGGCGTGGTGACCCTGACGCAAGCAAACGATCCGCGCATCGGGCAACTGACAGCTCGCCTTAACTTTTAATTCGAGCCTCTTTTTTTCGTCTGTGGACTTCCGAATGGCGGAAGCCTGTGCAGGAGTCCACTCTTCTCTGATCGATGTTCTTCGATTTGTCGGCGGGAGCCTCTGCAAAGGCAAGCCGGCGCGATACGCATGTAGAGCAAGGTGCAATTTGGAATGATTCTCTGGCGGAATGGATGCCTTTTCAAGATCACCGCAGTTGCGACGTTGTGCGCAGCGGCACTGCACGGACAGGCGCAGGCAAAACAAGTGGATGCATTGCGCAGTGGATTTGAAAATCCACCGGCCTCGGCCAGGCTGCGCTGTTATTGGTGGTGGCTCAACGGCAATACCACGGCTGACACGATTACCCGCGACCTGGAGGGGATGAAGGCAAAGGGATTCGCGGGCGCGATTCTTGTGGATGCCGATGGCTCCGGCCAGGCCGGCAATCTCGAAGTCCGCTCCGGGCCAGCGATCGGCAGTCCGCAGTGGATTGCTTTGTTTGTGCATGCGCTGACAGTGGCGCAAAGGTTGGGACTGGAGATCAGCCTGAACATCACCAGTCGCGGGGACGTGGGGATCATCGGCGGCCCTACGGTTTCTCCTGAAGATGCAATGCAACATCTCACGTGGTCGCGGGCAACCGTGAATGGCGGCGGCCAACGGACGGTGCAGCTTACTGCTCCACGGTCTGAAAACGGCTTTTACCGCTCCATCGCTGTCCTTGCCTATCCGCTGCGTCATGGCGCGCCGCTGCCTGGAGCGCCGGGAAGCAACCGTGCGCCGATCATGGATCTGGCATTCAAAAGAGCTTCCAAGGAGACGGGCTTTTCGATGCCGCCGTCCAGCCAGGTGCTGCGCAATGAGCCGTCGGTTGCAGGCGAAGAAGACGCCGAAGTCGGCGACGTCGTCGATCTGAGCCCCCGCATGGACAAGAATGGCGATCTCGAATGGACCTTTCCCGCCGGAACCTGGGAGGTTCTGCGCATCGGCTACACCGACACCGCGAAACATTTGACGGATGCCGCCGGCGCGCAGCTCGGGCTGCCGCTCGATGCGATGAGCGCTTCAGCTCTTGACCACTACTGGCAAGATGCCGTGATGCCGATCTTGAGTGCGGCGAAGCCGTATGTCGGCACCAGCCTTCGCTATCTCGTCACCGATAGCTGGGAAGCGGGAGGAACCAACTGGACCGCTGGATTTCGCGAAGAATTCAGGCGCCGGCGCGGGTATGATCCGCTAACGTATCTGCCGATCGTCAGCGGCCGCATCTTGACCAGCCGTGAGACGAGCAATCAATTTCTCTTCGATCTGCGCCGAACGGTGGCCGATCTGATCGCGGAAAATTACTACGATCACTTTGCGCAGCGAGCCCGCGAGCAGGGATTGGGCACGCATCCTGAAGCGGGCGGCCCGCACGGTGCACCGATTGATGCGCTGGAAAACTTTCGCAACACATCTTTTCCGCAGACGGAGTTCTGGGCTGTCTCAGGAACGCACCGCGCCACCGACGACGAGCGCTTTTTTGTGAAAGAGGCTTCCAGCGCGGCCCACATCTACGGCAAGCCGTTTGTTGCCGCCGAAGGGCCAACCAGCATGAATCCGGCTGCGTGGTCTGAGTCGTTGAGCGGCGATTTGCAACCCACGTTCGACTACGCTCTGACTGAAGGGCTGAATCGCGTTTACTGGCATGAATTCACGTCGTCGCCGGCGGAGTACGGAAAGCCCGGCCAGGAGTATTTTGCCGGAACGCATCTCAATCCAAATGTCACCTGGTGGGAGCAGGCCGGCCCTTTTCTGATGGCGTTCAACCGCGCCCAGTTTCTGATGCAGCAAGGCAGACCTGTCAGCGACATCCTTTACTTCAATGGCGACCAGGTGCCGGGACTCGTGCGCCTCAGAGATGACGACCCCGCGCGCGTGTTGCCGGGATACGACTATGACGTCGTCAATGAAGATGCGCTCCTGCACCGCATGGAATTCGACGGTTCGGATTTGCGTACGCCGGAAGGCGTGCATTACCTGGCTCTCTCACTGCCAGCTTCGCGCACGCTCTCGTATCCTGCGCTCCAATGGATCAAGCGGTTTGTTCAACAGGGAGGAATCGTCATCGGGCTCAAACCGACCGGCCCGCTGGGATTGATCCCGCCCAACCAACAGGCGGAATATGCGCGCATCGCCGGCGCGCTATGGGCAGGCTGCGATGGAAGTGCAACCACAGCTCATTATGGCCGCGGGCAAATATATTGCACAACCAGCGCGCGCGGTGCCCTGAGCGCAATGAGTGTTGCTCCGGATTTTTCGTATCGGTTGAGCGGACCAGATGTAAGTGCAGAGAAGGGGCCGGCGTTTGATTATGTTCACCGCAGAACCGACGGAGCGGAGATCTATTTCGTGCGCAATACGCGCCCTCGCGAGGCGCAAGCTGTGCTGTCGTTCCGGATCAACGGCCGCGCGCCGGAGCTGTGGATGCCCGACGATGGAACAACATTGCCCGCGCTCGCTTATCGCGAGACTAAAGATCGCCGGACAGAGGTTCCTCTTACCTTCCCGGCGACGGGGTCAGTCTTTGTGATCTTCGCGCGGCCCTCCATTCGGCACCTGGTCACGATTGAGAGAGATGGAAATGCGGTCTTCCCCTCAATCCGTGGAGGGACAGGCGTGTTTTCCAGTGGAGAGCGGCAGTTGATCGCCGTGGCAGCCGGAACTTATGTTGCTGCTGACTCGCAAGGGGCGAAGCAAACCCTTGTTGTAGGCGCGGCCGATCTTGAGGCACCAACTTTCGCGCAGTGGACGCTCTCATTTCCCGCCGGATGGGGCGCACCGCTGCAAGTTCCCTGGGAACATTTCCAATCCTGGACCGAGTCCGGTGATCCCGGAATCCGTTATTTCTCAGGAACGGCAGTGTACCGTACCACTCTTCATGTCCCTGCCCATTCTCCTGCCTCCGGCCGAGAACTCTGGCTGCAACTGGGCCAGGTGCGTGAGATTGCGACCGTCACGGTAAATGGCCGTGAAGTGGGCGCTCTCTGGCGTCAACCGTTCGCCGCGCGCATCGATCCCTTCGTGCACGTCGGTGACAACAGCATCGCGATCAAGGTAACAAATCTCTGGCCCAATCGGCTCATCGGCGATCTACAACCATCGGCTCGCGAAAAGTTTACGCACACGAATGTGCGCGCTTATACCAAGGACTCTCCGCTTTTGCCTTCCGGTATTCTTCAACCCGTCACCATACAGGCAGTACGTGTGTTGCAATGGAAATGATGTAATGAGAAGAACGAAAGCTCTTCCAAAGGTTTAGAGCGGTTCCCCAATTCACGTGCACTGTCCGGTGGTGTGCAAGGTGGCTTTTTCTTGAGGAAAAAGCCACTCGACATCGTGCCTTCGGTGTACAGCAATTGGAGAACCGCTATAGCCAAAGCACTTTAGCATCTCATCCAGCGTCATGCCGAAGCGCGCTCCGGATCAGATGGACGCCGTGATGCTCGAGTTTCTTCGCCGGACAATCGCCGCTCTCATTTTGAAGACCCTTGTCGTGAAGCCTGCAGAGCCTTCAGAGTGACCCCGCCGAGCAGCCCTGATGGCAGAGGCTCTTTCGGACCACCGAACATCATGCGCACGTTAGCTGCCGTTCCCAGTAGGCGTTTGTCTTCAGGCAGGAGCTTGTCCCCAAGAATGCGATTTGTAAACTCGTTGGTCACTGCAATTTCCAGCCGGTTTACGCCAGGCTTCAGCATCGCAGTTACATCCATGTTGTAGGGTGGCGCCCAGACTGTTCCCGCAGGTGTGCCATTGATCCGCACCTCTGCTATATCTCCCACCCTGCCAAGATCAAGAACAAAATGCGTTCCGGCGTGCAGCCACGATGCGGGCACGGTGAAGCTACGAGCGTAGGTCGCCGTTCCGGAGAGGTACTTGAGCGCAGGATCGTCCTCTCCCAGCGAACGGGCCCGAGTTTTACCGGGACAGCACGGTTGTGGCCTATCGCACGCCCGCGCGGCTGGAATTGCCTCTCCACCATGGATCACGGCTGCCGGCAACATGCCCGCGCCATCGATTTCAATGCGGGAGAAGCGGCCGGTCACTGCGGAAAATGCGAAGGTCCGCACTGGCGCGCCGTGATATCCCTCGGAGCCGGGAAGAACGACAATGGTCTTCCAGTTTGTGCCGTCATCGCTCACCAGCACGCGGCCTACGGGGATGCGCTTGTGGCAGCCGAGCGTGAGCGCGCGCGCCGTATAGCGCTTATCAAACTCATACTGCAACCAGGCAGCACTGCCATCTGCCTTAGTGTCCGCTTCCGTGATCGCAAGATCCGTATCCGGAGTGGCATTCAAAATTTGCCGCCGGAACGCGCAAGAAGATTTCGATTGCTGCGCGAAAGGACCGCAGAGACTGCGGTCCTTTCGCGTCATGCAATTGGTTCTTGGTTTTTAGTAGGCGAACTGGCTCGATTCGCCTGCGTCTTCTGATTTGCCCCAGAGCGCGGTCTGTGCTGCGGGCGTACTCTTACCCCACAATGCGGTCTTGCCCCACAACGCGGTATAGGCATCGGGATCGCTTTTGCCCCACAGAGCCGTCTTGCCCCAGAGCGCGGTGGAACCGTTGTCGGAGTTGATCCACGCACTGTTCCCATACACGCTGGGCGCCGACCACGGGCCGGTCTGAGTCCACAGCGCGCTTGGATCGATCGCCGCTGTCGTATTGCCGGTCACCGTGTTGTAGACGGCGGTCGGGGACATGGCGGTGCCCGCAGGAACAGACCCGTTTTTCACCAGGGCCGCGCTGACGGTCTTGGCAATATCCAGATATCCTGCGCCGACGGTGAAGACGTCGTAATTCGCGTTGTAAACGATACCTTGGTCGGTCACGCTGCTGGTCTGCGGAAAATAGCTGCGATCGCCATTCACCATAACCAGGGCCTTCACTTGGTCGGGAGTAAGCTTTGGCGCCGCCTGCAGCAGATCCGCGATGGCTCCGCTGGTAACGCCGGTCGCCATGCTGGTGCCGCTCAGCGGGAAGTAATATTGCGAGGGAGTTTCAGTGCCGTTGGTTTGATAGAAGGAGTAGAGAGTGGCGAACGTGGGATTCTCTACCGCGAGCGGATCGTCGTCGAATTGAAGACTTGTGACCAGATTGCCGGGAGCGACGATGTCGGGCTTCACGACGTCATCGATAAACGACGGACCCTTCGAGCTGTAACTCGCAATGATGTCGTCGTTGATTTGCGGCGTCTCCACCGTATTCATGGCGCCGACCGTGAGTGCATAGGGATCGTTGCCGGGCGAATTGATGGTGCCGTAGCCCTCGGGGTTGAGATTGAGGTCGCGGCCATCGTTGCCCGCAGCCACCACTACGACGATGCCGGCTTTCCATGCCTGTTCGACAGCCTGGCAGAGAGGATCGAGCTTGTAGCTCTCATAGATGGGCCGGCCGAGCGAAAGATTGATCACGCGGATGTTGTATGTGCTCTTGAGTGCGATTGCCCGGTCGATCGCCGCGATGACAGAAGAGTCAGTGCCCGCGCCGTTCTCGTCCAGAACGCGAAGATTGATGACATTCGCATTGGGCGCCACGCCGCGGAAGGTGCGGAAATCCTGCTTGCCGGTCGAATCTGCGCCGTTGCCTGCGATCAATCCGGCGACATGCGTTCCGTGGCCGTAGTGATCATACGCGTCATACTCATTGGGAACGAAATTCTGGCTATAAACGATGCGGCCCGTGCTGAATGGCGCCTGTTCGTTGTAGGACGCGAGTAGCTGCGACAAGATCGGCTGGCCGAGCGGCAAGGTGAGCGAGTTCGCGGCGAGATCCGAGACAGGCGTGATGCCGCTGTCGATGACCGCGACGCCGACATTTGTGCCGGTGTAGCCCTTTTGCCAAACAGCAGGAGCATTGATCGGCTCGGTCGTATACTCAGCCGCCGTGATGGTAACCGCTTCACGCGCGGCAACGGGACGATCCAGCGAAATGTAAATAACATTGGGGTCTGTCGCAATCTTGTTCAGTTGCCCCAGGGGCACAATGGCGACGACCCCATTGATCAAGCCCAGGACCACTGTCACCAGTCCACCCACCAATCCACCGACAAGTCCCAGCACACCCGACAGGAGCCCTCCTGAAGACCCTGAGGACCCGCCCAACAGCCCCGACAGGAGCCCTGAAGACTGTGAGGATCCTGAAGACCCGGCAGACCCCGATGGCAGATTGTGATACTGAATAATCACCTGCGCGTTTCCAGAACCGGAAGAGATGAGAGCCTGCAGATCAGGTGAGATCTTGCTGCTTGTTGACTGCGCAGTTGCAAGAGTTGTTCCTGCAAGTGCCAACAGTAACCCGAGGACCAATAAATAGCGTGCCTTTAACATGTATACCTCCACGACCTCGCGGGATCATTGAATGCAATTCTTAGGTTGACTAATAGACTGCCTGGTACCGATGGGGAACCTTGCGACCTTTGTGGGCTACATCACGATTCTTAGTTATATGGACTTTCGTCATCAATAGCCAGCTAGTTGTAACGAATGTGAGGCTTCGGTTTCGTCTTTCGTCATATTACGTAAATAATGCTTCGGCTCCTCTATCTACTCGAGCAGGCGCCACGTTTCGGGAATCTTCCGATGGGGAGAAAGGTGAAAAATCTTGCAACAAAATCGATTTTCCAATGTAACTGTTAAGAAAAGGCAATTGTCACTCCACTCGCACCAAAAGTCCTTATCTCCAGATTCGGGAGACAGGCAGAACAGGTAATGTGCCGGCTGTTATTTCGTTTCCGGTTTGAAGCGCAGTCAGCGATTCTGTAATTGCGGCAGGGTACTTTCGTGTACCTCAAGAGCGCGACGCTCACGAAAGCTCAACAGGATATCGGGAGGTACCGGGAGAGCATTCAAGAGAGACAACGTGGCTGAATGACGCGCTTCGTCGATGCGGTTGACGGGCAAGGTTTCGACGAGTGACCCTGCGTCAAGGATTGCGATGCGATCACTGAGCTGCAGGACTGAGACGAGATCGTGCGACACGTAAAGAAACGTGGTGCCGTGGATGCGATTGAGCCGGCGAAGCAGATCGACGATCTGCGTCTGAGTCACCGGATCCAGGGCGCTGGTTGGCTCGTCGGCGATGATGAGCGCCGGGCGATGCAAAAGCGCGAGAGCAATCAGCACCCGCTGCGCCTGGCCCACGCTGATCTGCGCAGGGCGCCGCCGCAGGAATTCTCCATCGGACGGCAATTGAACTTCGGCCAGCAATTCCTCTACCCGGCTTTTGAGAGCAGCGCCTGCACGCTTCTCGTGCGCGCGCCAAGCCTCGTTGAAATGGCTTTGCAGACTGATGGCCGGATTGAGCGCCGACATGGGGCTTTGCGGAATCAGCGCAATCCGGCGCCCGCGCACCGCGCGCAGTTTGCGTTCGGAAAGAGCGAGCAGATCTTCGCCTTCCAGTAGAACCTCCCCTTGAACATAGCCGCCGCGCCAGGGCAGCAGCCCAAGCAGAGACAGCACCAGCGTGCTTTTGCCGGCTCCGCTGCCGCCCACCAGTCCCAGCACCTCGCCGCGTTCGAGCTCAAGGTGAATCTCGCGCAGGGTAGGCTTGCCCGCGTAACCGGCTTCAAGATGCACGCGAAGTAAAGGCTCTCTGTTCATCGCGCTCCCTGCAGGCGAAGACCCTCGACATTCCAAACCAGCTCCGGCTCCAGCACCGCCGGCTGCACGCCTTGGAGGCGAGGTGAGACCGCGACCAGAACATTGGGGTAGACAAGATAGATGAACGGCTGCTCGTCGGCGACAATCTGCTGCACCCGGTCGATTGCCTGCTTCCGTTCCGCATCGTTCGAGCTCGATGCCTGCCGGTTCATTGCGCGATCGATCTCCGCTTCCCACGAAGTCGCGGGCGTTTTCTCCGATGGATTCCACTGGTGATTCGGCGAATTGCTCAGCCAGATGTTCATCATTGCGTTTGGATCGGGATCGACATTTTCGAGCCCCAGCAGGCAGGCCTCGTAATCCTGCGTGTGCATCAGGCGCTCAATCAGGGCAGGGAAGTCGAGCGGCACCACCGTCACCTGCATACCCAGCGCGGCAAGATCCTGCTGAATGAGCGTCGCCATCTTGAGCCGGGCGGCATTGCCGGCGTTGGTGAGGATCGAGAACTTTACCGGATGTCCTGCGGGGTCCTGCAGCACACCGCCGCTCAGGTGGAAGCCCGCACGCGCGAGTCCGGCCCGGGCTGCAGCCGGATCGGTATGCGGCGCCACGATCTTGCTGTCGTACCAGGCGCCATTCGCCGGCGAGATGAAGCTATAAGCTGGCGTCGCGTGTCCCAGGTAAGCAATGCGCGCCAGGTCGGCGCGATGAATCGCCTGCGAGACGGCCACTCGAAATGCGCCGCTCTGGAACCAGGATTTTTCCCACTCCGCGATCGGAGCCTGCGGAGCCTGATTGAACCACATCTGCTCCGTATTGAGCGATGGTCCGAGATCGCGCACGGAAGAAGGAATCTTCTTTTTGAGAAGCTCGAAATAATCCGGCGGCAGACTGTCGATCAGGTCGTATTCGCCGCGTGCGAAGAGCCGGATCTCCTGTTCCTGATTCTCGAGAATATCAAGCCGCACGCCGGTTGCATACGGCAGCGCTTTGCCGGCGGCGTCCTGCATCGCATAGTGCGGATTGGGCCGCAGGCGCACATATTGAGAGCGGCGATATTCAGCCACGACGAAGGGACCGGATGTGATGCGGCCCTCGCTGGGATGGTCCGCCGGTTCGATGGCAATCTCATCGAAGACCTTGCCAATGCCGATCACGCGCTGCGGCAAACGCACAATCACGGTTCGTGAATCGGGCGTTTGGACAGTTACACCACTTGGCGACAGAAATTCTTCTGCAACGGGCGCGCCTGTGGCCGGCAACAAAACCCGGCGGATGGACCACGCCGCATCGTTGGCCGTGAGACCGCTCCCGTCGGAAAATTGCAATCCGGAACGCAGCTTGAAAGTGATCGTTTTGCCATCCGCGGAAAGACTCCAGCTCTCCGCTAATTCCGGCTCGACCCTCTGCGTGAAGCGATTGAATCGAAGCAGGACGCCGCCGGTGAGATAACGCAGCAGTTCCGATTCCTGGTCGTCGACCTTGGCCGGATCGAAGGTCTTCGGATCGTAGCCGATGGTCCACGCCAGCTCCCCGGGCATCCGCGGCGCAGCCTGAGCGGCGCCGATCTTTGCCAGCGCTCCGATCAGAGCCAAGACGCAGACGAGAAACAAGCTGATTCGACGCATGGCTCAGGCCTCCCCTGCAGCCGCTTCCAGCAGAAGCAGGACGGTGATGAGCAGCGCGACCGGAAAGTAGACCCACCGCGTGTCGAATAGCATGGCGGAGTTGTCGAGCTCCAGCAGCATGCCGCCCCAGGAAGGCAGCGGCTCGCCAACACCCAGGCCGAGCGCGCCGAGATTGGCTTCAGCGATCACGAACGCGGGAATCGAGATAAGGAACTGCGGCAGAAGAAGAGGAATGAGATTGGGAATCAGAGTGCGAATCACCTGGCCGCTGCGCAAACCGCCTGCGCGTGCATAGAGCAGCCATTCCGCGTCTCTGAGGCTCCGCGCTCCTCGATAAACTGCACGCGCGCAGGCGGGCCATCCCAGCGCGGCAAGCACCAGAAACGTGATAGCCGCCGAGCTTGCCGGAGACGTAGTCAGCGGCAGAGCCGAGCGCACCATCATGAGCAGGAATAGCCACGGCAGCGCAAGAAAGACGTCGCAGATGAGCATGGCCGTCCAGCCTACGGTGGCGGGACCGAAGGCCGCCAGCGTGCCGATTCCCGCAGCCGCCGCCGTCGTTGCTGCTGACGCGATCACCGCGCCCGCAAGGCTGAGCAGCAGAGCGGCAGCAACGCGCACCAGCCGATCGCGGCCGAGCGCATCCGTACCCGCAGGATGATGCTGCGACGCACCCGCAAGAGGCGCTTCGCGGTCCTGGTTGGCGTAGCTCGCGCCGGGCGCGGCTACAATGGCCGCGGCCATCAGCACCAGTGCGGCGAGCGCGCACGCGGCAAAGAGCTTGAGCCTCATGCGCTCCTCCAACCGGCCGGCCGATCCGAAGCCATTCCCGCAAGAGTCACTGCCATCGCCATCATCATCGTGACGCCCAGCAGCACGGGAAGATCGCGATTCATCGCCGCGTTCCAAGCCAACTGGCCAAGCCCCGGAACGTTGAAGATCACCTCTACCGGCACCAGCGCGCTGAGCGCCGTCACAATCGAAAGAGACGCGAGTGCGGAGAGTTGCGGCGCGGCAGCAGGAAGGATGTGAGCCAGCACGAGCCGCCGCATGCCGATGCCTTGGGCGCGCGCCTGCAATAGATGAGGATCGAGCCACGCCTTGCGCAGCGCTCCATGCAGAAACTTGAAGTCCCGCGCCGCCAGCAGGAGCGCCATCACCAGGATGGGGCCGCCGTTGTCCCCGAGTAAGCAGAGCGTCGCCATCGCCGCTGTCGGAATCGCGAGCAGCAGCGTAGCAGGAGCCTGCCAGAGCATGGATGGATTGCGGCGCGCGCTTGAAAGCAGGGCGGCGCAGATTGCGAGCGCCCAGGCCAGGCCCAAGGCCCGCAGCAGCAGGGACCCGGTCACAGTAAGGCGGGGCCGAATCAGTTCAAAGACGGGAACTCCATATTGCCGCGAGACTCCGGCATTGCCGCGGGCCCATCCGTCCACCTCGGAGGCCAGCATCTGCGATAGCGAACCGCTGCGGGCGGCCTCCGCGCTTAACTCAACGCGCGCCGCATCGGCATAGCGCGAATCCATCTCGCGCGCATCGCTCAGGTAACCCGGCGCGCAGCGCACAAGAATAGTTGAGCCGGTAAGGACCAGGAATACGATGGCCAGCGTGCGCGCCAGCCACTTTGTGACCGCGGCGAGCGGCTTCATCGCGAGAACGAGCCTACCAGGACGGGCTGAGCTGCGCCTCTGCGGCGTTCATTGTAGAAACTCCGTTTGCTCAGATACATCTCATGGTCGGCCTTGCCCAAAAGCTCTTCCGCGCTTTCGCCATCGTCGGGGTAGTAAGCGATCCCAATGCTGGAGGAGATGTTCACCTCGATCCGCAGATTCGTGCATGCCCGCTGCACCGCCATCTCGAGCTTCTCCAGGTGGCTCCACGCGGAGGAGGCATCCATCAAAGGAAAGAGTAAGGCGAATTCGTCGCCACCCATGCGCGCGATCACGTCCTCCGGGCCCAGGCAGGCGCGAAATCCTTCAGCAATCGCGCGCAGCAGATCGTTCCCCGTCATGTGTCCGTGCCGGTCGTTGACCCCCTTGAACGAGTTCAAATCGCAGACGCCCACGGCAAAACGGCCTCCCGCCGCGCGCGCCTTCTCCACCTGCGCCTCGATCTGCTGCATGAAATACCTCATGTTTACGAGCTGCGTCAGGTGATCGATTCTTGCGTCTTTCTCTGCAGTCCGGAAGCGCGATGCGTTTTCAAGAGAGAGCGAAAACTTCGATTGAATCGCCTGCAGGATGCGCAGATGGTCCTTCGAAAACGCCGCATGTCTGGCGGAGTAGACCGTGAGCACGCCGAAGAGCACGCCGCCTGGATCAAGAAGAGGAATCGAGAGCGCGGAGCTGTTCTCAGTAAACGCGCCGCTTTCGGTCACGAAATTTGGCTCGACCGTCGGGTTGCCATTCACGATCGGACGCTCATTCTGCGCAACCCAGCCAGACAGTCCCTCGCCGAACGGGATGTGCTGCGCCGAAAATGCGTGTGCCAGGGCGCCGTCAATATACTGCGCGATCACCGACTCATCAGACTTGAGATAAACGGCAAAGCAATCAAAGGGAATGAGCGGTTGCAGCCGCCGCGACATCATGGCGCTCGTCTCGCGCGCGCTCAGCGAGTTTCCCAGTGCCTGACTCATCTCGAAGACCGCCTTAGCCTCCTGGCTCGCAGCCGCAATCAGGTTCAGCGACTTCGTCGCCAGCATATCGGCGCTCTCGCCTCGCGATGTCTTGTTCTCTCCGGAGCTTTGGCCATCCTGTTCCGGCGCAAATCCCGCGCCCGGCGCAGCCCCACGCTCAATGAACAGGTCCGTCTTGAGCGGCTCCATCTCCTGGATCTGCTGGCGGGCCATCTCTTCCAATCCGAGATAGTGCTCCTCGAGCAGTTCGACGACAGCAGGATCAAACTGCGTGCCCGCCTTGCTTTTCACGAATGCCATCGCTTCTTCGATCGGCATCGCCCTGCGGTAAGGCCGCTCCGATGCAAGCGCGTCGAGACAATCTACCGCCGTGAGAATGCGCGCGCCGATCGGGATCTGGTCGCCCTTCAGCCCGTCCGGATATCCGCTCCCATCCCATGCCTCATGATGCGACCGCACGATGGGGACAACGGGATAAGGAAAGTGCACCCGCTCCAGAATGTCGGCGCCCACGACGGGATGAATCTTCATCTTCTCGAACTCTTCGGGCGTGAGCTTGCCGGGCTTGTTGATGATGTGCTCGGGCACGGCGAGCTTGCCGATATCATGCAGGAACGATGCCGTTGTGAGCGCCTGCATCAGCGGCTTGTCGAGGCCCATGGCCTTTCCCATTTCCGAGACATACACGCGAACGCGCATCAGGTGGCGATGCGTATTCTGGTCCTTCGCCTCGACCGCCATGGCCAGCCCTTCGATGGTGCGCAGGTGCAAGGCTTCTGTCTCGATGATGTGCCGCTCGCGGTCGCGCACAATCTCCATCTGCGCCGAGTACGCGCGATAGACGGTGTAGACCATGGGAATCAGAAGCAGCGAAGTCATCCAGCCGAACAGCGTGCCAATAAAATTGGCGGCCGCGGCCAGCATCGCTCCAACGAGATAGAACGGGAGATACCAGAGAAATTCCTGCCGCCACTGGCCAAAGGGCTGGGTGCGCGATTCCCAGGCAACGATAAGAGCAACCGGAACCGAGCTCGCCAGGAAGTAAACGGTGGCCGCCACGGCAAGAGCGGGCGCAATCTCATTGCTGAGCACTTTCAGCGATCCAACATAGCTATGCCAGGCAAGCACGGTCGCTGTAACCACGTTGGAGACATTGAAGAGAATCTGGATCAGCGAGAAGGATTTCGTTACCCGGAAGCGGCACTGCGCGATCACGCTGGCCGCGGCCAGGATCACAGCTTGCAGTGGCGAAAGTTGCAGAATGCCAAGCAGGATGAACGGAAAATTCACCGACATCGTTGCCTCGGCCTTTGGCATTGCAACCTTCATGCCGGAGCTGAGCAGGACGGCGATCAGGTAAATGGAGAAGTGTAACCATTCCCGGTTGGCGTGGCCAGACGTCGAGTTCAGGCTCGCGATTGCGCCAGCCACCACCAAGCACACAAGAGCCTTAGCCCGAAATGTCATTGCTCAACTCTCAACTTGTTCCGGAGACAGGAACGCCGTACCTGAATGTCATCCTGGCCGATTAAATCTGATTTGAAGGAAGAAAAGCCTTACGTGGGTAATGCTACCGGGGCCTGGGCTAAACCCCAATGCGTCTTTAGTTGCAACCAGCCGGTGGCTAGTCGGCCTGAACATGCCTAGAGTAATTGAATTTGAATTACTTTTTGCACGTGCCGGCGCGTTTCCGAGCTGAATTGAAGCTCTTTCGGCGCGCGCACTCTGCCGGGAAGGTCTAAACCTCGAAGTCGAGAGCGATCACCTCGTGCACGTGAATGGCCGGCACCTCAACCGTAATGGCTCCCTCTTCATTGCCGTAGGCGAGCTCATTGCCCGCCATGAGCAGACGCGCCCTGGCTACGCGGCGACCGCCGGGGATGCGAATGCGCACCTTTTGGCTCGAAATCGGAATGATCTCGCGCACCGGACCCTTCATCATCATCGGGTTGGTGAGGTTCACCAGGTGCACGGTCATGGACTGCTTTTGCTCCCACAGAGAAATATCCAGGATTCCTTTTCCTTCAACCGAGACGGGCGGGGGCTCATTCGTGGCCCAGAGCACCGCGTTCCGCAGAAGCTTGGCGTGATCCACGTTCATGACCTCCCAGAAGGTGCGATCGATGTCCCATGGGAAATAAACAACGCGCCCTTGCCCGAACTCGCGGAGAAAGACCCCCGGCTCGGAAGTCTCGCCCGGCCGCGGAAAGCACTCCTCCATGGGTAAGTCAGGATAAGTGGGCACCACCTTCAGCGGTGAATAGCCTTGCTCGCCGGCAGCAGTTACATGCACCTTATGCACGCCGTTGATGATCCTGCCTGCATCTTCAAACCCGGCCAATAGAGGATGGTACTGTCCGGTGGCCGGATCTTTCTCTAACTCCAGGTACGAATTCAGCATGGGGCCTTCCTTGCTCCCGGCATAAGAGGCGCCGAAGAGAGAAGCGAGGCCGAACTCCGGCCGCTGGACGCCCCATTCGTCGTACAAAGAAGTTTCGTATGTGGCAACGATGCTTCCCCCTCGCTCGACAAATGCGCGAATCTGCGCGCATTGTTCTGTCGATAGCGCTGCGATATTGGGAAGGATCAAGGTACGGAAGGATTCAAGATGCCCCTGATCCAGAAGCCGATCGTGCACCATCTCGAATGGGATGCGCGCCTCGATCAACGCCTCGTAGAAACCGAGAGCCGGATCGTCGATCTTCGCCGCGGCGTCCGGCCCTCCATAAAAAGCCGCCGACTGCTGGGAGTAGACCATGCCGACCCGCGCAAGCGATCGCTCGTTGCGAAAGTAGTTCTCGTGCGCGTGATGCCACGCGAAGATCTCCTCGACAACCGGAAACCAGCGCTTGTCAAAGGGCCGCGCATTGAATTTGGTGCAGGTCGGCCGGAAGCCCTGCGCAATTCCGTCCGCGACCCACATCCGTATCTCGTCGCCGCTTTGCACCGAATCCTTCCAGCGGTACTTGTCTTCCAGTCCGACGCTGAAGATGCCCGCAACGGCTTTGTTGCCCAAAGTTGACCGGAACTCCTTCGCGCTCTTTCCGTTCATCCACGGAGCCATGCTGCCGGACCTGCCTTGCCGATCGGCGACAAGCGTAGGCGCAAGCTCGCCGACGGTCTTCATATCCAGATCGCTCAGCGCACCCCCGCCCGTATTCGGAATAAAGCTGGCGTTCGGATTGATCGCCTGAATCTTGCCGTTCCACAACCGCCATAACTCGAACAAGCGTTGCTGGTGCCATAGGATGTAAGCGCGGCGCGCCGGATTCTGCGGATCGAGCGTGCGCGGAAGATCAAGCCCCGAGTAGGCGTGGAAATTCTCGCGGCAATGTTCGCAATAGCACATTCCGGAACCCGCCCAGCGATTGGTAAAGATTCCGTCGACCATGTACCGGGTCATGATCTCCTGATGCACCCGCGTCATGAAGTCGAAGTTGTAAGGACCGAGCGCGCAGGTCAGCCAGAAGTCCGGATCGGAGGCGTGGCGGCGCTTGTTTCCGTTTTCATCCACCGCGAGCCAGTCAGGATGAGCATCGTACACGTCCTGGTGACAGGCATGCGGGTCGGTCCGTGCCACCACATTCATGCCTAGCGCGCGGCACGCCGCGGCAATTTCTCCAAAGGCGTCTCGATCCCCGAGCCATTTGCTTCGATAGTGCAGAGGAATCTGCGTAGGATAGAAGGCGACGCATCCGCCTGCGTTCAGGATCGTCGCGTCCGCGTGGATTCGCTTGAAAAAATCAAGCCAGAACGCAAGATCGTAGTTGCCCGGATCGCTTTCAACAAAACTCAACTGCGCCCAGCGCATCGGCCGGCCGTACCAGCCTGCGGGCCCTTCGTTCACGTCAGCCCCTCGGCCCGCGGACGGAACTGCGCCCGCAGCCGCCTGGCCTTCCAATCCCACGAAGCACGCGGCGGAAACAGCCGCGCTCTGTTTTAGAAATATTCTTCGGGTGCTCTCCATGGGGCTCCTCGCGATCGCTCATCGCGAAACATCGCGTGCGGCGTCGTAATAACAATACATCCGCCCACCCGCCCACGCGATCGGAGCACTCACGACAGGAATTGAAAGCTACTCGGCGATAACCGAGATCCCCTTTCCATCATCCGGAACAACGAAGCTCACCCCCTGCGCTTCGCTGGTGATGGGAAGAACCGCGTTGGTGGAGTGAACCAGAGCCACGCCCTTGGCAGGCTTCCATCCGTAGACTTCGGCGCGAATCTCCTTCCACCACGCTGGATACGCGCCCTCATGCTGGCTGATTTCGAGACGCAGCCCGTTGTCCGTCACTTCGCAGGTGAACTTCATGCGCAAATAGACCCCGTGCTGGAAGGCGTAGCTCTTCCCGTCATCCTGATAAAGCTCGCCCGCACAGCCGTCGCCTGCGTAGATCCGGAGAGTGAGCGGCCCCTTCGGCGTCTCGCCTGTGCTTTGCGTGAGCGCCGCAACCGGCAAGATGGAACCGGCGCGCACATACACCGGGAGCTGTGCGAGTTCGGGAGAAACGCGAAGGGAAAAAGGCACGCTTCGATCCGGCGCATTCGGCGAAGCGGCGGAACCCGGCGCCGGCGGTGAGGTTTCATTCACGCGTCTGCCCGTCCAAAAGTCGTACCACTCGGGCGAGGGCAGCTCAACGGAATAGACGTCCAGTTCTTCGGGATAAGGCGAGGGCGCAACAAGCAGATCCGGTCCGAAGAGAAACTCGCTCGCGACCCCGGCATCCAGATCCATTGGATGCTTATCCGGCGTGGCCTCCGGATATTCGAGAAAGAGCGGTCTTACGATGGGCAGGCCCGTGCGCGAGGCTTCTTCCGCAACGCTGTAGAGATAAGGCAGGAGCTCGTAGCGGGTCTCGATAAATCGGCGGCGAATTGCCTCCTGCTCCTCGCCGCCAACCCACGGCTCCTGGTCGCCCGTTCCTTTTTCTGTGTGGTCTCGATCGATAGGCTGGAACGAACCCACCTCGATCCATTTGGTCAACAGTTCGGGTGAGGGCGTTCCGGCGAAGCCGCCTACATCGGCGCCGCTGAACGCGAATCCGCTCAAGCCGAGATTCTCAAGCATCGGCGTGGCCAGGCGCAGATGGTTCCAGCTGCTGCTGTTGTCGCCGGTCCACGTGGCCGCGTACCGCTGCCCTCCGGCATACGTGGCCCGCGTCAGCACAAACGGACGCTGATCCGGATCGAGCGCACGGAGCCCTTCAAACGTCGCGCGCGAATTCTCCATGCCGTAGACGTTGTGAATCTCCGCGTGGGTTGCGGTGCGTTTCGCGAAGCCCGGCTCATCGATGCGATGCAACACGCATTCCGGCATGGTGAACGTAGGTGAATCGAAGATCGAAGGCTCGTTCATATCGTTCCAGAAGCCGTCCACTCCATCGCGTGCAAAATCGCGATACAGCGAGCCCCACCAGGCGCGGGTCTGCTGGCGCGTGAAGTCAGGAAAAACGCTTGCACCGGGCCAGACTCTGGCCGAGTAGACGGAGCCGTCGGGATTCTTGACGAAGTGATCGCCCGCGGCTCCCGAATCAAACGGAGGGTACGTCGGCTCGGGAAGATTGGCGATGTGAAGGTCAGTGATGAGCACCAGATGGAAATCCTCCGCTTTGAGCCGCGCAGTCAGGCCGGGAAGATCGGGAAACGCCGATCGGTTGACGGTGAAAGGACGATTCTTGTCCTGATAGTCGATATCGAGATAGAGCGCATCGGCCGGGATGCGATCGTGGCGCAGGCGGTTCGCAATTTCGAGCACCCGGTCCTGTGACATGTAGCTATACCGTGACTGCTGAAAGCCAAACGACCAAAGCGGCGGAAGCGGAGGAAGGCCGGTGAGCCAGGCATAGGTTTCCACCACCTGCTTAGGGCTGGGCCCGTAGAAGAAGTAGTAATTCACCGGTCCCCCAGCGGCTCCGAAGGAATAGGCCGATTCCGATTCCTTGCCAAAATCGAAGCTCGATCGCCACGTATTGTCGAACAGCACACCTGCCGCCCGGCCCGCGCGAAAAGCCATAAAGTACGGAATGCTTTTGTAGAGCGGATCGGTCGATTCCTGGAACCGGTAGGCATCAGTGTTCCAAAGCGTGAAGGCCTCATTACGCCGGTCGAGGGGTCCGGTCTTGTCGCCCAGGCCAAAATAATGCTCATCGCGCGGCATCGCTTTGTAGATACGGAACGCGTCGCCATCGAACTGCACAGGACGAGCATCCTGTTGCAGGATATTCCCGGCGGTATCGCGCACGGTCACTTCCAGAGTATGTTGATCCACTTCGACAATCAATGCGCTCGTGCGGAATCCGGCACGATCGCCCGTGCCCGAATTCGTCACCGGGACTGAAGCTGTGCGAGCCTGCGGGAGCACCGCCCAGGACGAGTCTTCCGGCGCAGCCTGGCCGCGCCAGAGGCGGATGCGAAGAACATCGTCGCGCAAGGCCGTGACTTGCTCGTGCAACTCCCCAGCGCGCACCTCAATGCCATTGGCAAGCCGCGTCGCGCCGGATCTCGATGCCGGCGTCTGCGGCCACATCGGCGCCTCGAAGAGCGAAATGACAAGCAACGCGAAAAAAGGGTAGACCAATCGCATGATGACTCCTGGACAGACATGTTGTGCTGGCTGACCTATGGGAAGGAGGTTATGAAATATTTCTAAGGTGCTGAGGCTTGGGTGCCGACGGCTTCCAGCGGAGACAGATCGGGATCTTCCACTCTCTTCATGCCCCGCGTCTCGCGCTGCTCTTTGATCGTCTTCATCCGCTCGAGCGCTTCGTTGGCATCCTTCGAGTCGCCGATCTTGCGATAGAGGCGGGCAAGCAAATACTCGACAGACCCGTCTTCGTCGCTCGCGGCGCCCAACTTGAGCTGCTCAATCGCCTCCTGGGTTCGGCCGGTCTCTGCGTATGCTTTCCCGATCAGCGCGTGAATGCGCGGCAGCATCTGCGGTTTGGCATGAAGGCTCTTGAGGAGATAAGGCTCGGCCTCGGCGTACGCGCGTTGCGACATCAGCGCCTCGCCCAGAATCAGGTTCATCTCCGGATCGCCGGGACTGCTTGCCAGCGCAGACCGGGCGAGCTCCATGGCGCCATCATCATTGCCATTGCTGAGGTAAGCAGACGCCAGGCCAAGCGTCGCGGCAGGATCGCCCGGCGCGAGTGCGAGCGCCTTCCGATATTCGGCCTGGGCATCCTCGTGTCTTTCCAGTTGCTGGTAGATGTCGCCGAGAAGAACATGGCTTCGGGCCGAGTCAGGCTCGAGTTCCTGGAACCGGGCGAGGGATTGGAACGCCACACGCTCGTTGGCTTGAATTGACCAATAGAGCGCTTCGAGCGAGCGTGGTTCCAGCTCTCTTAGAGCGTCAGCCGCTTTGGATGCACGCTCATTGTCGCCGGTCAGGAACGAACATGCCGCAAGCAGCCGAAGCTTGTCAGCGCTCAAGGGCGTGACGCTCGACTCGAGGCGCAGCGCGCACTGACGAAATTCTCCGGCAGAGTAGTCGCTCTGCGCCGTCGGGTGCGAAGCCGATGCCGGCTCAGCAAGGATCTCCTCGGTTGCGGGGCTTGCGCCGCTGGGGTTCTGGCTCAACGGGTCGAAGACGGCCAGAAGCGTTTTGTGCAAATCCTCCGGCAGATGCGCGCTCTCTTCGGCCGAAAGGACGGTGGCCATCGCGCTTGCTTTGTCTTGAGGGAGGCCTTCCGCGAGGATCGATGCATGGGACTCGAAAAATCCGCGATCGCGGTTCCACAGTTCCTGCAAAATGCTCGTCGCCTCTGCAGCATCTCCCTCTTCCATCGCGATGCGCGCCTGACCCAGCAGGGCGAGCCCGCATTCAGGATGTGCCGCGCGCTCGGCGGAAAAGGCTGAAGCGGCATTCTGCCGGTCGTGCTCCCGGAGCAGGGCGAAGCCCAACTCCGAGCGAAGGCATGGAGGCTGCGGCTGGGAATCGAGAAGCGTTTTGTACAGGCTTGCGGCTTCTCCATAACGCGCCTGCTTCACAAGAGACTCCGCATAGAGCGCGCCGGCAAAGGATGATTGCTTTCCCTCCTCTGACAAGATGCGAGCGTCCGCCTCCACCTGGTCAAGACGGGCAATGCCCAAAGTAAACCATGCGGGACCGAGCTTCGGGCTGAGGGCGATCGCGCGGTGGAGGGCTCTTGCCGCCGCAGAGAAATTGCCGTCGGCGATATAGGCGCGGCCCAGCGCCAGAGGAGCCTGCGGGTCGGTCGGATTGATCTTCTCCGCCTTCATCAGCAATGGAATCGCCTCTTTCGCCCGGCCGCCGTGCGCATAGTCGATGCCCAGGAAAAGATTGGGCACATATAAAGCTGGATTCAGCCGATTCGCCCGCAGGAAGCTCGACGCGGCCGCAGAGAGGTCCCCCGTCTCCTGTTGCATGAGTCCCAGATTCGCCCACAACTCCGGCGTATCCGGGCGCATCTTCACAGCCTCGGCATAGTCCGCGGCCGCGGCGGAATAATGGCCGCCCGCCTGTGCCGCTTGGGCATCGGCCACAACCCGTTCGAGGGTGGAAGCCGGCGCCTGCTGGCCGAATCCGAACGCAGATTCAGCCAGCAGCACCAGCAGCAGTTTGGCGCAAGAGTTCACGTGGTACTTACCAATAAAATTTGCCTGCCCATTGAATCACTCTGCCTGGGAAAGCATTTGTAATTTGCCCGAAGCTGCTCGCGCAAGTTGAAGATGCATTGGGATCGCATCCGGAGTAACTGGTCGACCCTGCCTCCGGCGCATAGTAATTGGGGTGGTTGAAGGTGTTGAATGTCTCGAACCGGAACTGGGCCCGCATGCTTTCATGGAAGATCCAGTTCTTCTCGAGAGCCGTGTCCCAGTCCTGGTAGCGCGGGCCGCGCACATCGGAGAAGAAACGAGGCGCTGTGCCAAAGCTGCCGTAAGGCGCATAGGCGAAAGCGCCCGTGTTGAACCATTCGTGGACCGTCTGTTTTGACGCCTTGGGATTGGCGATGACATCCGGCCTCGGATTGCCGCCATAAGTGGGTTGATCGCTGCCGAAGACGCCCAGAGGGATGCCCTGCTTGAAGGTCGCGATTCCCGAAACTTCCCATCCGCCCGCGACGGCGTCCGCGACCCGCCCCATGTTCGAACCCACAGACTTGCCGCGGCCGATCGGCAAATCATAGGTGTAACTGGCCACCAGCGCCTGCGGGATATCGCCCGCATCGACGCTCTTTTCGGCGGCCAGGTTGTAGTTGTTGGCCGGGGTGACGCCCCAGTTCGTGGGACCGTTGTACGACCAGCCGTTATTGCCCTCCACGTTGTCAAGGAACTTGGAGTAGGTGTATGACACCAGCACCGTGAGCCCCTTGCTGACGCGATGGTTGTACGTCACCTGCAGGGCGTTATAGAGCGACTGGCCCACGGGCGCATCCACCTGGCTGACGCCGGCGTTGCAATACTCCGGATAAGGAGAAAGCAACTGGGCGTTGGTGGCGCCGGCGTTATCGAGATTGCAGCCGCTCGGCGCGATCGTCCCGCTTGCCTCCAGGGCCTGCAGCGGCGCTGCGAACGGATTGGAAGCCGCCGCCGCTCCGAGAGTATTGGCCCCCATGGGCAAGTAACTCGGATTCAACTGGTTATAGTTGAAGTTCCCGATCATGCGAACGCCGCGGTTCCCGATGTAGTTCACGTCAAGCTGATCGTTGGCCGTAAAGGCATACTGGATGCCCGCCATCCATTGCTGAAGGTAAGGGGACGGGCGGCTCGCGAAAGTGCTGCTGAGGCCGTTGCCATCCTGCTGGAACTCCCCATTCCTGTTGCCCGTGATCTGCGCATACACACCGCCCCACGGATTGCTGGTGCTGATGTTGGGGTTGGGGGTCACGCCTCCGTCGAGGCTCTGGTTGATGAAGGTTGTGGCGGAAAAGCCATCCGCATCGGCGGGGAAGCAGCATGTCACCGACTGCGGATAGAAGATTCCGTAGCCGCCGTGGAAGACTGCCTTCGAGAACGGCTGATACGAGAGGCCGATGCGCGGCGCGATATTGCTGTAGTTCGGGTTGTAGACATCGCGATGTCCGGGCCCAAGGAACTCGAGAGCGCCAAGCACCGGTCTGCCGGCGGCATAGCTGATCGGATTCAGGGCCTGTGGGTCGAAGATCGAGCCCTCGTTGTTGCGATACCTGTCCGGGGTCTGCAGTTCATAGCGAACGCCGAGATTCAACGTAAGGTTATGAGTAGGTCTCCAGTCATCCTGCAGATACTGGCCCAAAAGCCGGTTTGCGACCGTGAGGTTGTGGATGGTTCCAACGCTGGTTCCCCCGCCTGAACTGTCCAGCACGCCCAGCAGCATCTGCGCCACTCCGTTGCCGCTGGCGAATCCCGATCCACTCAAAGGATTGGGGCCGGCGGTGAAATTTCCGCTGAAGTCCAGCGTCGTCTGGTAGTAGAGCTTCTGGCTATCCTCCTGCTCTACGCCCATGAACCCGAAGTTCAGCGTGTTTCTGCCATGGACCTTGATGAAGTCCACAGCCACCGTGCCGATCGGGCCATGGTTGGTGACGCCCTGCTGGTTTCCACTCAGCGGTCCCAACGAGGAGACGCTGCCCACGTCGACGATCGGGAACAGGGGATATTGAGAGGTGAGGTACGACGGGAGCCCGAGATTGCCGGCGGAGTTGAAGCCGAACGACTGGTTGTCGGAGGTTTCATGCCAGATCTGGACGCCTGCGGTGATGTTCATCGTGAAGGTGGGAGTGAATATGTCGGTGAGCCCCGCCCACATGCCCCACCGGTTGTTCGGCCGCTGATTGCCAGGACCCGCCGGATCGGCCCCCCAGGCCGCGGCTGCGCCGGTCTTTTCCTCGTTCTTGTAGGAGTAGCGGAAATAGCCGTTCATGTTG
The DNA here is from genome assembly GCA_036490385.1 of Occallatibacter sp. GTDB lineage: Bacteria > Acidobacteriota > Terriglobia > Terriglobales > Acidobacteriaceae > Telmatobacter. The sequence continues at coordinate 238,686 of DASXDX010000048.1, read as the reverse complement.
CTGTTGAAGTTTTGGTCGGCCCGAATGTTGTATTCATCCGAATTCGCGGGCGCGGCTCCGGAGACGGTGTAGTTGTTGCCGGTCCCGGTGCAGGTTGGGCAAGGGAAATAGCTCAACAGCTTCGCACCCACGGGATCCGCCACATAACCGGCCAGGTTGCTGAGAACGTTGCCGGGAATCGGGTTGCGGATAGAGCCGGTTTGGGTGGCCATCAGGTTGGTTCCGTAAGGATTGGTCGCCGTTTTAGCGTCCACCTGGCCGGCGGTGATATGGTGCCCGCTGCGCGGATCATAGATCTGACCCAGGAGAACGGGCCGGCCCAGGCCATCTGTCTGCCCGGTCGATCCACCCAGGATCTCAGAGAAATTGCCGGCGCGGAAGTTGGCGTCCGGCACCGCGTATTGAACCACGGTCGGAGTCGTTACCGCAAAGTGCTCGAAAAGGCCGAAGATGAACGTCTTGTCCCGCTGCCGGTACAGCCCGGGAATGTAGAGAGGGCCGCCAGCCGATGCACCCGCCTGATTGCGGCTGAGCGTGCAGACGTTCGTTTTATCGACCGTGCATTCGCTGGGATTCGCGAAATAATTCAGCGCGTTGAGATTGTTGTTGGCGTAAAACTCGTATGCCGAGCCGTGGAAATCGCGCGTTCCGGCCTTCGTAACCACGTTCACCACATTGCCGGTGCTCCAACCATATTGCGCGGTGAACGAGTTGTTCTGGATCTTGAACTCCTGAACGCCATCCACCGAAGGAACAAAGATGACGGCGCCCCATTCAGGGTCTGTGTCCCAGGAGCCGTCCAGCAGGAAAGCCGTGGTGCCGAAGAAGCCGCCATTGAAGTTCAGGAACGAGATGTCCTGATCCGCGTTGTCGGTCGTGTTGCTGCCGCCGCCCAGCAGCATCTGGCTCTCCGACGTGTTACTCACTGAAGAGTTGAGGGTCGTGAGGCCGTATACGTTGCGCACGTTCAGCGGCAGCTCCACAATCTGCTTGGCGTCCATGCTCGCCGCTACGTTGGAATTGTCCGTATTGAGCTGGGAAGCGTCAGTGGTCACAGTGACCGAGACCGTCTCCGAGCCTATCGTGAGGGTCACGTTCTGGTTTGCCGTTTGCGACGCGTTCAAGACGATTCCATTCTGCTGATAGGTCTCGAAGGACTTCGCCTTGATGGTGAGATTGTAGGTGGCCGGCGGCAGCTGGTTGAAGGTATAGTAGCCTCCGGCGTCCGTGGTGAAGATTCGATTGACGCCCTTATCCCGGCTGCCCAACGTCACCGTTGCTTGGGACACAACCGCCCCCGAGGAGTCAGTGACTACTCCGGAAAGCGTTGCCGTCGTGGTTGCAATTTGCGCGTGAGCCCGCGGAGCGGCGCTCGCGAGAACGGTGGCCAGTATGGCTAGCCCACCCCAACTCCTGGTGGCCGTGAATCTCCACTTCCAAAATGTCTTCAATGTGAAGCCTCCCTAGGTGATTCCCTTTTCCGGACGTCCCGACGGGCGAGAGACGGCTGCTGCTAGACTCGGTCGCGGATAGGGAACCAAAAAGTGGAGACCATTCTAGGCAGTTCGATTGAGGGGCTGCCAAGCTCCTTACGGTAGGGGCGGGGGGTCTTTACCGATAAGAAGGGGGAAAATTCTGCCGTAACGCAGGATGAACTCGCCTTATTATCATAGCTTTGCGAATCTCTCGCGAATGCGCGGGGATGTTCATGCAAGGGGCGTTATAATCGCTTGTTTCCATCCGGGAGCCGGTATGTGCGCGGTGCTGCAGGGACAGAAGCACGAGAGCCTGGGCAAATCGACCAGGGACGCGGTGATGGAGCAACTGGATCGCCTGCTGGCCAGCCCCTATTTCAGCCACAGCCGAAGATTCCCCACTTTCCTCCGCTTCGTGGTCGAGCACACTCTGGCCGGCGACGTGGAAGATATCAAGGAACGGACCCTCGGCATTGAGATCTTCGGAAGGGAAGCCGACTACGATACGGCGGCCGACCCGATCGTGCGCGTCACGGCGGCCGAGATTCGGAAGCGGGTGGCGCAGTACTACCAGGACCCGGCGCACGACGACGAGATGCGCATCACCGTGCCCTCGGGATCCTACATCCCCCAGTTTCACAGCCCCAAGGGCGCCGGCGCCTTCGCGCTGCCTGAGATCGACGCGGTCGTCACGGTCGTCGCCGAGCCCGCTGAACATCCGGCGCCTCTAGCCGGGTCCCGGCCGCGTCATCATCTCCCATGGATGCTCACCGCTCTCTTCGCCAGCTGCCTGCTTTTGGCCGGATCGATCTTGGTCTGGCAGCGGGTTCACCGTTCCGCCTTCGATCTTTTCTGGCGCCCGATTTTAACCACCAACGAGCCTGTCTTGCTCTGCATCGCCGATCAGCTCGAGTACTCCGTGATCGCGCTCCGCGATGCGGCCGAGCCGACCCGGCAGATCGTGCTGAAGGACAGCCTCACCGCGGTGATCATCGATGACCTGAGCGCAACCATCAAGATGGCCGGCGTCCTCCAGTCGAGTGGCAAGCAATACTCGCTCAAGGGAGAAGGAGCCACCAATCTGGATGACCTGCGCCACGGGCCGACCATCTTTGTCGGCGCCTTCGACAATGCGTGGACCCTCCGCCTCACGAATCCCCTGCGCTACCACTTCGCCAATGACGCGGATATGACCCATTTATGGATCGTTGACAGCACCGCTCCCGGCCGCTCCCGGTGGGTAGTCGATCGCGGCGTGCAGATGGCCATCAACAATTACAGGGATTACGCCATCATGGCCCGGTTTACCGACAGCAATACCGGTAACTTAGCCATCGTGGTTGCGGGCATCGGCCGCGGCGGCACGCGCGCTGCGGGAGAATTCCTCACCGATAACGCCAATCTCACCCAGTTGATGCGCGCCGCACAGGCCGCCGGCGATAAAAAGAATATGGAAGTGGTGTTGAGCACTCAGATTATTGATGGCGAACCCGGCTCTCCGAAGATGGAAGCGGCTTATTTCTGGTAATCCGGTCCTCAAGGGATTCTGTCCGTTTCGAAATCCCGAGGCGAAAACGGCGTCTGCCGGGAAATTCTTTAATAAAAATTCTGGCCGCTCCACCGTCGCCAGCTGTAGCGCTCCGCGTCACTCTGTATACAAGCGTTTACACCGGTGCCGGGCGGCCGTACCGTAACTCATTCAAAACTATGGCTTAGTACTTTGGTAAGAATGGTTACTTTCGTGCTTCCACTCTGTTAAGATTCCTTCTGTTACTGGACAAAACAGTTGTTTTCCAAGCAGCCGGGAATGCAAAATTAAAGTTCCTGCGGAACTGCTGGGGGATCATGAGCGAACGCGCCGACGCGATTCGGACAATTCGTAGCGGACACGCTGCGCGGGTGGGAGGGCGCGGCGGGTCCTTCATTTCGCCCATTATTACGGGTTTGGCCCTCGCGCTGGTCCTGGGAGGCATTGCGCCGCACATGGCCTCCGGGGCCGCCTTTAATGAGGTGCTGATCTTCGCCGCCGGCGCTGCGGCTGCGGTGCTGGTGCTCCGGCTGATCGTGCAGCGCGAGCGCCGCGTCGCCCTGCAGCTGGTGATGAGCGAGATTGTCGGCGAGAACACTTCGCCGGAGATCGCGGCGATGCGTATTCTCGAAGCTCTGTGCGTATCCCAGGGCTGGGATGTGGCGCTGCGCTGGGAGGTCAACTCGGATGACAACCAGCTCGAATTTTGCTCCGCGTGGGGCGCGCCGGGCCGGCGCACCGAGACCCTGATCCAGGAAAGCATGGGCCTGAAACTGATCAGCGGCGATGATCTGCCCGGCCGCGCGTGGCAGGATGGCCGCCCGGTGTGGATCTCCGACCTCGCCTCGCTGCCCGCTACCCCGCACACCCGCACGGCGCAGCGTCACGGCATGGTCTCCGGCTGCGCGGTTCCCGTCCGCGTGGGCAATACCGTGCTGGCGGTGCTCGAGTTTTATTGCCACTTTTGCCTGCGTGAGAATCGCGAGGCCATGGCGGGTGTCGAGACGGTGGCTGCATCGCTGGGACAGATGCTTGCCCGTTCGCATGAGCGGGACCGGGCTGAAAAGCTTTACCGCGAGCAGGAGATTCTGCTCAACTCGGTGGCCGATGGCATCTGCGGGCTTGATCCCGATGGGCTGGTCAGCTTCGCCAATCCAGCCGCGGCCAATCTGCTGGGCGCCGATCCGGCAAGCCTCACCGGCAAGCCGATTCACGATCTGCTCCACGGCTCCGCACCTTTCAGCAGCCGCTGCCGTGAGGATTGCACCCTGCTGCGCGCCACCGGAAAGCTGCGGCGCATGGCCACCTCGGGCGAAGACACCTTTTACCGCGTCGATGGAGACTCGTTCCGGGTGGACTATAATCTCACGCCGATCCTCGATCACGGCCGTCTCTCCGGATCGGTTTTCAGTTTCCGCGACATCAGCCAGCGCTATGCGCTCGACCGGCTCAAAGACGAGTTTGTCTCGACGGTGAGCCACGAGCTGCGCACTCCGCTCACGGCCATTCGCGGCGCCCTCGGCCTGCTCTCTTCGGGCAGCCTCGGCCAGGTAAACGACAAGAGCTCGAACCTGCTGCGCATCGCCCTCAGCAACTCCGAGCGCCTCGTCCGTCTCATTAACGACATTCTCGACCTCGAACGCATCCAGAGCGGGCGCGAGCCCTTCACCTTCCGGCCGGTCCAACTCGCCGAGATCGTCCGCCAGTCCATCGAAGGCATGCAGCCTGTGGCAGAATCTGCGGGCGTGCAGCTGATTCATGATCCCTCGCAGGTGGAGATCGCCGCGGATGCCGACCGCCTGCTGCAGGTGCTCACCAACCTGCTCTCGAATGCCATCAAATTTTCTCCGCCGAATTCCACCGTGTCGGTTCTTCTGCGCCCCGACGTCAGCGGCGTGACCATGTCGGTGGTCGATGCGGGCCGCGGCATTCCCGCCGACAAGCTTGAAGTCATCTTCGGCCGCTTCCAGCAGGTCGACGCATCTGATTCCCGCCAGAAGGGCGGAACGGGCCTGGGTCTGGCCATCTGCCGCACCATCGTTCAGCAGCACTCCGGCCGCATTTGGGCCGAACGCAATTCGGTCAGCGGTTCCACCTTCCGGGTGTTCCTGCCTTATCAGCCCGTCCCCATCGCCACGCCGGACATTGTCGTCCAGGAGCAGGAAGCCAGCCGTGCCGCTGCCCGGGCTCCCGTGCCGGCTGGTTTTCGCGGCCGCGGCTAAAGCCCCGGATCCCCGGCAGCCTCTTGAGGCCTGCTGGGGCGCGCAGATCAACATCGCGCGTCCCGTCTCTTTTCCGCTTTACATTGCATCCGCGATTCACTACCCTGCAACCATTCCCAATTGGCCGTCCGGGCATACGTGCATGCGGGATCGTCTTGCGCTTCCCGGTAGATTTGCGTTTCCTGCGCTTTCCCTCCTACGGCGGAGTCATCAGCAACCGGGCCACGATACACACAACCGGGCCGTGATTCGCGCCAGCGGGCCACAATTCGCGCCAGCGGGCCATGATTCGCGCCATGTTCTGCCTAGCCGCGCAGGTGGGTGAGGATTCCCGCAGGCGGGCGAGAGAAGAGCTCGGCCTTTTTGCAACACGGCCGCAGATTTCCTTGAAGCTGCGCAACGGTCCCGCGTCGAATTTCACGACTTCTTGAAAGCAACTTCTGCGAGCGCCGTTCACGAGTCGCCGTTCACGAGTCGCGGTTCACGAGTGTTGATCAGTTGTCACGGCAATCCCAAGAGGGGTAGGCATGAGCGGAACAGGAAAAGTCTCCTCGGGCGAATCGAATGTGCCGCCGGAACTGCCGCCGTCGATCGTCGATCCGAATGCAGCTTATTGCGAGCGGCTCGCCAAACAAGCTTCGAAAAAACTCTCGGCAGAAGCTGCCAAGTGGCTGGCCGCGGGAACTTCCGGCGCTGCTCCAGGCCGGGGTCCAGCGGGCCGGTCAAGCCGAATCTCGCGCCTCAAAGAAGCTTCACCCGACAGGCTCAGGAACGACGCGAAGCTGCAGTGGGATGCGGCGATCGAAACCGGCTATGTGCCCAGCAAATGGCTGCTCGAACAGGAACTGAAGGCCCGCAAGCGATGGGATGCGGAGACCGGCACGTTTCTTGACACGCCGTGTTTTCCCGAAGAGGGCGACAGCGACGTTTACAAGGTTGCCGCAGAACAGAAGCTGACAGGAGTCTGCTTTTCCGGCGGCGGAATTCGCAGCGCCACCTTCAACCTGGGAGTTGTGCAAGGTCTCGCGCAATTGGGGCTGCTGCCGTTTGTCGACTATCTTTCTTCGGTCTCCGGCGGCGGTTATATTCATCAGTTTCTCGCCGCGTGGATCTTGCGCGATCGCGATGGCCGCGCCGGCGTTGAGGCCAAGCTGATCCCGCAGGCTGAGCCGGGGGGCCTGCCGCGCGCGCCTGAGCCCATTAAATGGCTGCAGCGCTACGCGAGCTATCTCACCCCGCGCCGCGGAATATTGTCTACCGATACCTGGACGATGATCGCAATCTGGTTCCGCAACACGATCTTGAACCAGGTTCCGATCGTTGCCTTTCTGGCCGCGGCATTTTTTCTGTTGAACCTGCTCGTGCAGGAGCCGCTGGCCGGCCGGGTCAGCTTCAACCAGCTCTTCCAGAACGGAATCCAGGGCGCATTGTGGTCCGGCGTGGTCATTCTGGCGGCGGTGGTCTGGTCCCTGGTGGCTCTGGGCAGAGATCTCTATCGGCAGGAAAAATTGTCGTATGGTGGGCCGGAGCCGCAGCCGGAGGAGCCGGTTCATCCCGCCGGCAGCCAGAACGCGAGTGGCGGGCATGCCTGGCTGCGCGGCCCCGTAGATGCAATTCGCAGCTACCTTACCGGTGGACTGCTCGACAACATCAAGGTGCGGTGGTTCATCATCACGCCCTGGCTGGCGATGGCCGTGTGGGCGGCTTACTGGCCCAACCTTAAGTTGGATCGCTCGCCCCGGTGGGCTTCGATGATGTGTTCGGGTGTGCCCTGGATTGGCTGCGCGTTGATCGCCGCCGCCGCACTCGTGGTGGTATTCGCGGGTGGCGCGTGGCAAGCGTACAAAGCTCTCCATCCGGCGCACGGCAAGTGGAAGCAGTTCTTTGCCGGAGCAGGACTGACGGCTTCCGCACTTCTTCCCGCCGCGTTTGCCTGCTCTCTTGGATATGTCTGTCAGTGGGGCGGCCTGAAACTGACGCACTGGATCGGAGCCAGTGGCTGGAACATGGGCTCGGCGCAATCTGTCGTCACTGTGGATCCATGGCGCATACAGATCGTGCTTCTTCCCGCCCTGCTGCTGAGCATTCCCTATGTTGCGATTGAGCTCACGCTGGGGCTGCTGGGCCGCGACTACGCGGACGCGCGCCGGGAATGGCTGGCTCGCTTGCGCGCCTGGTCCCTGCTCTACGCGATCTTATGGATGGGCCTCACGGGCATCGCTCTTCTGGCCCCTTATCTCGCGTACTACATCTCCTCCAGAGGATTGCGCGCCGAGATTCCCGCCCTTGCGACGTTCGTGGTCTCGCACCTCACGACGATTCTTGCAGGATCGAGCGGCAAAAGCGACGGCAAGCCGACCAGCCAGGGAATCCTCGGATACAAGCCGATGGATCTGCTCGCCATTGCGGCTGCGCCGATTGCGGTGTTGAGCTTTCTCATCGTCCTCTCCACCGGCGTGGAATGGATGGCGCACTTTCTGGTGCAATCGCCGTATCTTGACGGGCTCAGAATCCACGTTGCCTCCCATCCCTCTTTAGGGTTGCTGCTCTCAGCTCACGACGCCTCGCCGGATGGTGCGGCTTTCTTCGCATGGAAGGCGGTGCTGCTGATCTGTGCGGCTTTCTTCGCTCTGCTGGCGCTGCTCTTCGGCTGGCGCCTGGACATCAATGAGTTTTCGATGCAGTCCTTTTACCGCAACCGGCTTTCACGCTGCTATCTGGGCGCGGCGCTATGGGAGAGAGAGCCCAATCCCTTCACGGGCTTCGATATGCGCACCCAGGTGAATGCGATGAACCCGCGCGGGAAGAGCAACCCGCCTCTGGTGCGCGATCTCCTGCCTGACAATTTCATTCCCGGCGATAATTTCGTTCCTCTGGACGAGCTGGAAGGCACCTACGACGGGCCGTTCCCCATCTTTTGCTCCACGCTCAATCTCACCACGGGCGAGGACCTCGCATCGCAGGAGCGCAAGGGAGCCAGCTTTGCTTTTACTCCGATGTTTTCCGGCTACAGCGTCGGTTGGACCGACGGGGGCAAGGATGAAAAGGTGAGCCTCAATGGCTATGTGCCCACCACGCACTATGCCTACAAAGACGGCGGCATTCACCTCGACACGGCGGTTGCCATCTCGGGTGCTGCGGTCAATCCCAACCAGGGCTACAACAGCAATCCCGCGTTGGCGTTCCTGATGACTTTCTTCAACGTGCGGCTGGGCTGGTGGATCTCGAACCCGCGCAAAACCGATGCCTGGCAGGCGGAAGGGAATCGCCCCACTCCCGTTTTCGCGCTCTGGTATCTGCTGAAGGAGTTGTTCGGCTCCGCAAATGACAAATCGAAATATGTGAACCTGAGCGATGGCGGCCACTTTGAAAATATGGGACTCTACGAACTCGTCCGGCGCCGCTGCAAATACATCATCGTGTGCGACGCCGAGGAGGACCCGGAGATGAAGTTCTGCGGCATCGGCAACGCCGTGAACCGATGCCGCGCCGACTTTGGCGTCGAGATCGATCTCGACCTGAGGCCCTTACAGATTCAAGACGACGGATTCAGCCAGGCGCACTGCGTAGTCGGGACCATCCGCTACCCCCCGCCAGAGCCGGAAACCGCATCGCACGAAGCCGAGGTCTGCGGCTGCCTGGGAGAAGAAGATGCCGGGTTCTACGACGGCACGATCCTCTATATCAAATCCTCGCTCGTGGGCGATGAGCCGGCAGACCTGCTCGCATACAAATTGCAGCACGGTACCTTCCCTCAAGACACGACGGCGAATCAGTGGTTCCAGGAGACGCAATTCGAAAGTTACCGGCGGCTCGGCCACCACATCGCGCTGACCGCGATTCGCCCCGCATTGCAACCCGGGCAGGAGAAAGTGCAAACGCGCCCCGAGATTGCCAAGCTGTTTGACTGCATGTACTCGGTCTGGTATCCACCCACCCCGGAGATGCAGCAATATCTCACGCAGCACGTGCAGCAGTATCAGTCGATCCTGAAAGAGATGCGCGAGCGGCCGGAGCTCGCCCGCCTGGCGGAGAGTTTGAACGATAGCCGCGAATCGCTGCTCAGCCCGGTGCTCTGGAATGCGCCCAGCGCGCCTGTGGGAAGCAAGGATTACGCGTGGCAGTTCGCCAATGCCCTGCTCGACTTCATGTACACCGTCTACGCCGACCTCGATCTCGCGTTTCCCGACAACCGGACGTCGCCGCATGCGGACTGGTGGATCTGCCTGTTCCGGCGCTGGTGCCGCGTCTCTCTCCTGCGTGATACCTGGCAGAGAATGACGCCGATCTATTCACAGGAGTTTCAGCTCTTCGCGCGCAGGGAATTGAAGCTGCCATAAACGCCGGAGAGGCGTGCAGGCTCAGAGCAGATTTTCGTTCATCACCAGCGCGACCGCGCTGCGCAGGCGCGCCTGATTTCCGCCGCGCGCCGGCCGCAGCTTCGGAACCCGCACCAGGCGGTTCTTCCGCACCTCGGCCTCAATCACCGGGCCGGCCAGATGCCAGGCCGTTGTGATGTCGCCCACCACGACGATCTCACTGGGCGCCAGCGCCGACGCGATCATATGCATCCCGCGGCCGAGCGCCTTGCACATCTTGTCGATCGCCTGAACAGCCGCGGGTTCGCCGGAGTCGGCCATCTGCAGCAGCGCATCGAAGGAGGGCGGGGATTTCTGCGCGATCTCATTGTAGTAACGCATGCCGGCGCGATTGGAGGCGACGGTCTCCCAGCATCCGTGGCTTCCGCAGCCGCACGGGAGTCCCTTCGGATCCAGTTGCACGTGGCCGAACTCTCCCGCCACGCCGCCCGCTCCGCGCAAAAGCCGGCCATTGGCGATAATGCCGGTGCCGATTCCCTCTGAAACGTTGACGGCCACCAAATCGTGCATGCCGTCGCTATAGCCGAACCAGATCTCTGACAGCGCGCAGGCATTCGCCACGTTATCCACCACCACCGGCAGCCCGGTGGCCTGTTCGACGCGTGATTTGAGATGCCCGATCGGCCAGTCGATGTTGGGCGCGAACATGAACTTTTCGAGCTCGGGATCGAAGCGCCCCGGAAGATTGATGCCGATCCCGTCGAAGGATCGATCCTGATGGGCGGCGATCATCTTACGGATGGCGTCAACAATCGCGCCGACTACTTTTTTCGGATTTTCCGGCTGCACAATCACTTCCTGCGCCAGGATCTTTCCACCCAGGTCGGTCACGGCCAGCGTTGTCTGCGCCGGATGAATATCGAGAGCCAGCACGCCTCGCTGGCTATTGATATTCAGGAAGGTCGGTCTCCGGCCGCGTGGTATCTGTCCGGTCGGGCCCTCAACAATCCAGCGTTCGGCGAGCAGCTCCTCCACGATCAGCGAGACCGTGCTCCTCTGCAGCCCGGAACTCCGCGAAAGATCCGCGCGCGAAATCGGCTGCTTGGTGCGGATCTGGTTGAAGATCAGGTTCCGGTTAATCTGGCGCGGCATCTTGTTCGACGCGCTCAGGTGATTGTTCGCGATGTAATGGGAGGTTGGCATGGAGAGGTTTTCAGTCTTCGACGGCGCCTTCAAAATTCAACTTCAAAAACTCGGCAGAATTCAGATCGATCGGCAAACACTCGGAATCCAATACGATACTCGATGCCTCGGTGAATTGCCATTGATCTTATCACGCGATTTCGGGCACTCGGTTCGGAGCCCCGGATAATTCGATTTGCCGGAATCGGGTTGGCGTTCGCCAGCGCAGGCGCTGGCCCCGGCAGCGCATCCGCGCGGATAGTACACTAATGCCAGCCGCTGCCGGCTCACGCGGTGGCGCATTCTCGAACGGCGGTGCATCATGCTACGCGGATATTCGATCATCGATGGCCAGTCGCGGCAGGGAAGCGAGGGAGCATTTGCCGGCATCGATCCGGCTACCGGCGCTCACCTCGATCCGCCGTATCACGCGGCTTCGCTCAGCGACCTGGCTCTGGCGGCCGAACTCGCCGAAGAGGCCTTTGCAACCTGCGGCAAGCTACCCGGACGCGAGAAGGCGCGCTTTCTGCGCCGCATCGCCGCCGGCATGGAATCGATTGCAACCGAGATCGTAGAGCGCGCACATCGCGAAACCGCATTGCCTGAGGCGCGCCTGAAGGGCGAGCTTGCGCGCACCGTGAACCAGCTTCGCCTCTTCGCGACCGTAGTCGAAGAAGGCTCGTGGGCCAATGCGCGCATCGATCCTGCCGAGCCTGACCGCAAGCCGCTGCCGAGGGCCGATATCCGTTCCGTGCTGCGTCCGCTCGGCCCGGTCGCGGTCTTCGGCTCCAGCAACTTTCCGCTCGCATTTTCAGTCGCGGGCGGCGATACCGCGTCAGCCTTCGCGGCGGGCAATCCGGTGATCGTCAAGGCGCATTCGGCCCATCCCGGCACCAGCGAACTGGTCGGCCACGTGATTGCCGAAAGTGTGCGTGAGTGCGGCCTGCCGCCGGGCACATTCGCTCTGCTCTTCGGCTCAGGCGCAGCGATCGGCACGGCGCTGGTTGCGCATCCGGTCATCAAGGCGGTCGGCTTCACCGGATCGCTCTCGGCCGGCAAATCGCTCATGCAAGTTGCGGCTTCGCGCCCTGAGCCCATCCCCTGTTTCATGGAGATGAGCAGCGCCAATCCGTTGGTGGTGCTGCCGGAGGCCCTGCGTGCGCGCGGTGCGCAGATCGCGCAAGGGCTCTTCAATTCATTCACGCTCGGCGTCGGCCAGTTCTGCACCAAGCCCGGCCTGGTTTTTCTGCCGCGCAACGCGGATGCGGATGCATTCGTTACCGCGCTCAAGACGCACGTGGAACAAGCTACGGCTTCCCCGATGCTCACCGAAACCATCTGCCGCAATCACCATTCGGGCGTCGCCGGCCGGCATGCGCACGAGCGCGTGGAGAGGCTTGCCGAGGGAGCCGCGCGTGAGTCCGGCGGCGGCGCCTACGCCACCCCCGCGCTCTTCCAGGTCAGTGGCGCCGACCTGCTCGCCGAGCCGGAGCTTGCCACCGAGATCTTCGGGCCCAGCACGCTCATCATCCGCTACACGGATATGCGGGAGCTGCTGAAGCTCGCGCATTCGCTCGAAGGCCAGCTCACAGCCACGCTGCATGGAACCGACGCCGATATCGCGGCGCACGCGGAGCTGATCGCAATCCTCGAACGCAAGGCGGGTCGGCTCGTCGTCAATGGCTTTCCCACCGGCGTGGAAGTCTGTCACGCGATGGTCCATGGCGGACCGTATCCGGCCACCAGCGAAAGCCGCATGACTTCGGTGGGGACGCAGGCCATCTATCGCTTTGTGCGGCCGGTCTGTTATCAGGATTTCCCGCAGGCCGCGTTGCCGGATGAATTGAAAGATGAAAACCCGCTCGGCGTCTGGCGCTTGCTCAATGGCCAGTTCACGCGCGATGCGGTGCGAGCCGAGACGCCGGTGGGCGCAGCCAGAGCGTAATCAAGCCCGCCATCATCAGCGCGATGGACATGCTCAGGAATCCGTCCCGCGCGCTCCCGGTGAGCGCCTGCAACGCTCCCACAATCCATGTGCCCGCAAAGCCGCCCAAGGCGCCGCAGGTATTGATCAGCGCCATCACTTCGCCGGCCACGGCGCTGGGCAGCATCTCCGGCACGATGGCAAAGAAAGGGCCGTACGGCGCGTACATCGCGCCGCCGGCCACGATGAGCGAGACATAGGCCACCCAGAAGTTGTGCCCGGAGCTCGCATAGGAACAGAACAGCGCAACGCCGGCGAGCACGAGAAAGGGCCAGACAAAAATTTTGCGGTTGAGTGCGCGGTCGGAAAAGTGCGCGACGATAAGCATCATCATTACCGCCAGCAGAAAGGGTGCGGCGCTCAACAGCCCCACCGTGCCGATGCCGCGATCCAGTCCCGAGCGGATCATCGCCGGAATCCATATCACCAGGCCGTAGACCCCGAAGCTCCAGAAGAAATACTGCACGCACATCAAAATGACGCCCGGCACGCGGAGTGTTGCGGCGAGGTTTCCGTAATGCGGCAGCGCTGTCTGCTCAAGCTGCAGCGCCGCCTCCAGCTCCGCGCTGCTGGCCTCGCTTAGCCACCGCACCTGCCGCGGGTGATCGCGCGCCACCAGCACCCACACGAATGCCCACGCGATCGAGGGGATGCCTTCGAGGATGAACGTCATCTGCCAGCCCACCGCTTTGATCAGAAACCCGGTGGCGGCAGCCATCCACGTCACGGTCACGGGATTGCCGAGAATCAGGATCGCATTGGCGCGCGACCGCTCCGCGCGCGTAAACCAGTGGGTCAGCAGGATCAGCATCGAGGGCAGAATCAGGCTCTCAGCCACGCCCAGCAGCAAACGATCGATGACCAGCAGCCAATACTGGTGGAAGACGCCGGTGAGCGCAGAAAACGCGCCCCAACTGATCAGCGCAAAGAAGACCAGCCGGGTCGCGCTCTTGCGCACCGCGTATGCCGCCGCGGGCACCTGAAAAAGAAAATAGCCGAGAAAAAAAACCGACCCCAGAAACGCGGCGCCCGACTCGGTAATGTTGAGCGATTTCGCCAGTCCCGCCGCCGCGCCAAAGCCGAAATTCGAACGGCCCAGATAGGCAAGGCTGTAGGTGACGAAGACCACCGGCATGAGATAGAACCAGCGCCGGCGCAAATCCGTCCCCTGCTCCGTCTCGCTCCGCAATAGCTTCTCTGGCACACAAGCTTTATAGCATCTCGCCGGGAACGGCAGAGGAGTCTCGCATTGCGCCATTGCGTGCCTGTAAATCGCTTTCGTTCGGCGTGCGCCGGAATGTAGAATCGTTCCGCGAACGCAAAGGGCTGCAAGTTGAGTTGATCGCTCTTGAAGAGCGAAGGGGCTTTCCATCGCGACGATCCCTCTCATCTCGGTGCTGGAAACGGGTTCTGACGCCGCCGACCCCGGCCTGCTCAATGTGGCCACCCATGCGCGCGGCCCGGCGGGCGTTTTGCCGGTCACGCCGGAGATGCTGCTCGCCGAACCCTCCGGCAATCTCTTCGGCCTGACGCAGAATGCAGGCATGGGCTGGAACCCGCAGCGGCTCCTCGATCCGGAGTTTCTCATTCTGAGCACGCATGGCGGCATGCGCGCAGAAAACGGGGAGCCCATCGCGCTCGGCTTTCACACCGGCCATTGGGAAGTAGGTCTGCTCGTCGCCGAAGCCGCGCGCGAATTGAAAGCTCTGCACGCCACGCCCTTTGCCGGCGCGTGTACCGATCCCTGCGATGGCCGCACGCAGGGCACGACCGGCATGATGGACTCGCTGCCTTATCGCAACGACGCCGCCATTGTGCTGCGCCGTCTGATGCGGTCGTTGCCTACGGGTAAAGGCGTGCTCGGCATTGCCACCTGCGACAAGGGACTGCCGGCCATGATGATGGCGATGGCTTCGTCGGGCAGCAAGCCTGCGGTGCTGGTTCCCGGCGGCGTCACGCTGCTGCCTGAATCCGGCGAGGACGCGGGCAAGGTGCAGACCATCGGCGCGCGCTTCGCCCAGCAGCAGATCACGCTTGAATACGCGGCCGAGGTCGGCTGCCGCGCCTGCGCGTCTCCGGGCGGGGGCTGCCAGTTTCTCGGAACCGCTGCCACATCGCAGGTGGTCGGCGAGGCGCTTGGCCTCTCGTTGCCGCACACCGCGCTCGCGCCTTCGGGACAGCCCGTCTGGCTTGACGCGGCGCGCCGCTCGGCCCGTGCGCTGCTGCGGCTGCACCAACTCAGCCTTGGCGCGCGCGATGTTCTCACCCGAGCCGCTATTCGCAATGCGATGGTGGTGCACGCGGCCTTCGGCGGCTCTACGAATCTGTTGATCCACGTTCCGGCGATTGCCCACGCGGCCCGCCTGCCGCGTCCCACAGCGGAGGATTGGGCCGAAGTCAATCGCCAGGTCCCGCGCCTTGTCGACGCATTACCGAATGGCCCCCACGGCTTTGCCACCGTACAAGTCTTCCTTGCCGGCGGCGTGCCGGAGGTGATGCTCCATCTGCGCGCGGCCGGTCTGCTCGACACCAGCGTAAAGACGGTAACCGGCGAATCCCTCGATGCGAGTCTCGATTGGTGGCAGCACAGCGAGCGCCGTGCCGCCTTGCGCCGCAGCTTGCAGCAGCAGGATGGCATCGATCCCGACGATGTGATCATGTCACCCGCTCGGGCGCGCTCGCGCGGCCTCACCTCGACGATCTGTTTTCCCGTGGGCAATCTCGCGCCTGAAGGCTCGGTCATCAAGAGCACGGCCATCGATCCCTCGCTCGTGGATGAGGACAACGTCTATCGTCATCTTGGGCCGGCCAAGGTCTTTATCTCGGAGCGCGCGGCCATCCGCGCCATCAAAGCGGGCGAGATAGCGCACGGCGACGTGGTCGTGCTCATCTGTAGCGGCCCGGCAGGCGCGGGTATGCAGGAGATCTACCAGATCACCTCCGCGCTCAAACAGCTTCCGCACTGCAAGCATGTGGCCGTGCTCACGGATGCGCGCTTCAGCGGCGTCTCCACCGGCGCGTGCGTCGGGCACATCTCGCCGGAGGCGCTTGCCGCAGGGCCCATCGGCAAAGTGCGCCAGGGCGACCAGATCGAAATCGTCGTCGATCGTGCCGCCCTCACCGGCTCTGTGCATCTTGTCGGAGAGAACGAAGAAGCGTTCAGCCCCGAAGAAGGCGCGCAGCGGCTTGCCCGGCGCACTCCGCGCGAAGATTTGCACCCCGATCCCGCGTTGCCGGACGACACGCGGCTATGGGCTGCGCTGGTGCAGGCCAGCGGCGGCGTCTGGGGCGGCTGCGTCTACGACGCAGATCAGATTATTTCCCGTTTGGAGAAAACCAAGTGAAGCTCTACCGCACCGGCAACGGAAATTTTGTAGAACAGGAAGGCAATTACTACCACGTTCCTGAATCATCCTGGGACGCGCTCATCACGCATAACGATCTGCACGAGTATCTGCTTTCCATCGTGAATCGCGGCAGTTCTACCGGGGAATTTTCTTCCGCGAAGATTGAAGCGCCCATCGGCAGCCAGGAGGTGTGGGCCGCCGGCGTGACCTATTACCGCAGCCGCGACGCACGCATGGCGGAAGCGAAAGATGCCGGTGGCGGCGATTTTTACGACCGCGTCTATTCAGCCGAACGTCCGGAGCTCTTCTTCAAAGCGACAGCCAGCCGCGTCGCCGCTCCGGGCAGTCACGTCCGCATCCGCAGTGACGCCGCCTGGTCCGTGCCCGAGCCCGAGCTGACGTTAGTGATCAACCCGGGCGGAAAAATCATCGGCTATACCATCGGCAATGACATGAGCTCGCGCGACATCGAAGGCGAGAATCCTCTCTATCTGCCGCAGGCAAAGGTCTATGACCGCTCCAGCGCCCTCGGCCCCTGCATTCTCGTCAGCAATGAGCCGCTGCCGGCGACCACCCCGATTCGCCTGGAGATCGAACGCGAAGGCCGCGCCGCATTCAGCGGAGCAACCACTCTGGCGGAGCTGAAGCGCTCGCCTTCCATCCTGGTCGAATACCTCTTCCGCGAAAACAACTTTCCCGCCGGCGCTTACTTGATGACCGGCACCGGCATCGTTCCTCCCGATTCCTTTACCCTTGCAAGCGGCGACCGCGTTCGCATCACCATCGATCCCATCGGCACGCTTGAAAATGTCGTCGTGCAGGGCAGCCGATCCAACACAGTCCGATCAAGCGCAAGTTGACGTGATCCGTCATGGAAGAACAAGATAGAGAGCCGTTGACGATTCAGGAGACCCATGCGGGCACAGCCATTCCCAGACGCCGCTGGCGCATTGCGTGGCTGCTCGGCCTCGGCGTCCTGGTCAACTACTTTGATCGCGTCAATCTCTCCGCCTCGCACGCTGCGCTGATCGCGACCTTCGGCATCTCCAATGTGGCGTTCGGCTATCTCTCCGGGGCTTACAACCTCACCTACTGCTGCTGCCAGCTTCCCATCGGCGTGATTCTCGACAAGTTCGGCGTGCGCCGCGTCGGGCGCATCGGCACCTTCCTGTGGAGCGTGGCCACCTTCGGCGCGGCCGTCACGCCCACGCTCGGCGGATTGTTTGCTGCAAGATTTCTGCTTGGAATTGGCGAAGCGCCCACCTTTCCCGCCAATGCCAAGGCCATCGGCTACTGGTTCCCGCCGCGCGAGCGCAGCTTCGCCACGGCTTTATTCGACTCCGCGGCCAAGTTCGCCTCCGTGATTGGAATCCCGCTGGTCGGCCTCGTGCTGCTGAAAGCTGGATGGCGCTGGAGCTTCGCGCTTACGGGCTTCATCAGCCTGGCGTACTTTCTCTTCTTCTGGCGCGTGTACAAAGATCCAGCCGACGACCCCGCGTTGAGCGAAGCCGAGCGCCGACACATTGACGCCGACGAAGAGGCCTTCAAGGCAGAGATCCTCGAACCCGCCCAAATCCAGCAGCAGGCCCGGCAGCCGCAAGCCCAACTCCGTGTCGAGCAGCCGCAGTCTTCGCTGCGCGATCTCCTCACCGAGCGCAAAGTGCTCGGCCTCGCGCTTGGATTCGGCTCTTACAACTACGTCTTCTATCTGCTGCTCACCTGGCTGCCGAGCTATCTCGCCTTCGCCTTGCACATTGACCTGCTGCACTCCTTTCTCTACACCAGCGTGCCCTGGATCTTTGCCACCTTCACCGATCTCGTGATTGGCGGCTGGCTGGTGGATTTTCTGGTGCAGCGTGGCCGGCGCGCAAGCCTCGTGCGCCGCACAGTGCTGATCGGCGGCACGGCCTGCGGCCTCGGCATTCTGGGCGCGGTGCATGCGCACTCGGCCCCGCAGGCGCTGCTCTGGATCAGCATCTCCATCGGCGGCCTTTCGGCAGCCTCGCCGGTCGGCTGGTCGCTGCCCTCGCTCATCGCCAGCCGCCAGGATGCAGGCAAGGTGGGCGGCATCATCAACTTCTCGAACCAGATCTCCGGTATCTTCGCGCCGATTATTACCGGCTATCTCGTCGAAGCGCGCCACTCCTATGCCTGGGCCTTTCGCGTCTCGGCTATTTATCTGGTGATCGGGATTGCCGGCTATGTCTTCCTTCTCGGCGCAATCGAGCCGCCGCCTAAGCGCAACGGCCCGCTTCGCGAGGCGTCTTCGTAAGCGATTCCGGCAAAGGCAGTTCTGGGAAACCCCCTGGTCTCCGCCTTCGCCCACGGCGAAAATCAGGTTGCCTTTTCCAGGCTGCGGCGCATCCATCCCAACTTGGGGCAGTCCTGTCACGGGAGATAACACTTCAGATGCATAGACGAATATTTGTTCTCCTGTAATATGGATTGATGCACACTCAACTGATGGGGGAATAACGTCGTGCCACGCATCCATTTTCACCTGCAACTCGCCGAACTCAAGGACAAGCTTCTGGCCATGGCTGCACTGGCCCAGCAGGCGGTCGAGTCGGCGGTGGATGCCTATCTCCAGCGGGATAAAGGGCTGTGCAAATACGTCAAACAGAATGAAACCGCCATCAACACCGCGCAGCGCGAGCTGGACGAGATGGCCTACGAGCTCCTGGCCAAGGAGCAGCCGATGGCCATCGACCTGCGCTTCATTCTGGCGGTGATCAAGATCAACGGCGACCTGGAGCGCATCGGCGACCAGTCCGTCGCGATCGCCCGCCGCACCAAGGAGTTTCTGGCCCTCGATGAGGTCGACCTGCCGGTGGATTTCGCCGCCATGGGCGAGTATGCCGGCCGCATGATTCGCACTGCACTGCAGGCGCTTCTCGACGGCGACGCCCGCCTCGCTGATTCGGTGCGCGAGATGGACGACGACATCGATCGCATGAACCGCCGCGCCCACGCTGACCTGCTCCGCCTCATCGAAGATAAGCCGCAATACACCAAGCAGGCGATGAACGGCATCCTGGTAGCCAAGAACCTCGAGCGCATTGCCGACCACGCCTCGAATATCGCCACCGACGTGATCTTCTGGATCCGCGGCGCCGACGTGCGCCACCAGCTCAGCATGGCGATGGACTAATTCCGGACTCGATAGCACACAAAGAAAATGGCCTCAGGTCTCAAACCTGGGGCCATTTTCTTTTAGGAATGGAGCGCTCCGGCTTACACCCCGATCACAGCGCAAAGCTCCTTCACAGCAGCCGCACTCTTCTTGAGCGCCGCATCCTCTTCGGGCGTGAGCTTGATCTCGATGATTTTTTCGAGGCCCGCCGCGCCCAGCTTGCAGGGCACGCCGATGTAGTAGCCCTCGATGCCGTATTCGCCCTGCAGATACGCCGCGCAGGGCAGAATCTTCTTCTTGTCCTTGAGAATGGCCTCGACCATCTCTACCGTCGCTGCCGAAGGGGCGTAGTAGGCGCTGCCGGTCCTCAAATGCTTCACGATCTCGGCGCCGCCGTCGCGCGTGCGCTGCACCAGCGCTTCCAGCCGGTTGGGAGCGATCAGTTCAGTAATCGGAATCCCGGCGACAGTCGAATAGCGGGCAAGGGGCACCATGGTGTCGCCGTGGCCGCCCAGCACAAAGGCCGTCACGTTTTCCACGCTCACATTGAGTTCGGCGGCGATGAAGGTGCGGAAGCGCGCCGAATCGAGCACCCCGGCCATGCCGATGACGCGCTCGCGATTGAAGCCCGCCTGCCGATAAGCGGCCTGCGCCATGGCGTCCAGCGGATTCGAGACGATGATCAGGACCGACTCCGGCGACTCCGCTACCACCTTCGAAACCACATCCGACATGATCTTGTAATTGGTGTGCAGCAGGTCGTCGCGGCTCATGCCCGGCTTGCGCGGAATGCCCGCCGTGATCACAACAATGTCGGAGTTCGCCGTGGCCGCGTAGTCATTCGCGCCGGTCACGCTCACGTCGCGCTTCTCGATCGGCATGGCTTCGAGCAGATCGAGCGCCTTGCCCTGCGGCACGCCCTCCACCACGTCGACCAGCACCACGTCGGCGAGTTCCTTGGCCGCGATCCAATGCGCGGCCGTGGCGCCCACGTTGCCGGCGCCCACAATGCTTACTTTTTTCCGCATTTTTCTTCTCCACGGGACGGTGGGACTGTCCCTCAGGGGCTAAAGCCCCATTGCATTATTGGGATATTGCGGCACGGCTGAAGCCGTGCCCTGATACAAAACGATGCGCGTGGCTGGCGCCGCTAAAGCTATGCCCTTTCAAAAACTGATCCCTGAAAACTGATCCCTGACAACTGGTCCCTGAGAACTGACCACCGTGAACTGTGAACTGACCGCTGCGAACTGTTTTTACATATTTCCAATCATGCGCGTGGCAAACTCGCTCGTGCCCACCTTCGTTGCGCCGGCCGTCTGGCGCTCAAAATCGTAGGTGACGAACTTCTGCTGAATAGTCTTCGCCAGGGCGTTCTCGATCATCTTCGCCGCTTCCTTCCAGCCGATAAAGTCGAGCAGCATCACGCCGGAGAGAATCACCGAGCCTGGATTGATGACATCCTTGTCGGCATACTTCGGCGCCGTGCCGTGCGTGGCCTCGAAGACCGCGAAGCCGTCGCCGATATTAGCTCCCGGCGCAATGCCGAGCCCGCCCACCTGCGCCGCGGCCGCATCGGAGATGTAGTCGCCATTGAGATTAGACGTAGCAAGAATGCTGTAATCCGACGGCCGGATGATGATCTGCTGAAAGATCGAATCGGCGATGCGGTCGTTGATCAGGATCTTCGACTTCCATTTCCCGTTACCGTGCGACTTGCCGATCGAATCCAGCACGCCCTTCACTTCCGCGTACAGCTCGTCGCGAAATGCCGGCGAGCCAAATTCGAGGCCTGGCTCGATCAGCGCCGCGTTCTGTTCCACCGTCAGATTCGGGTTGGCATCGGCATTGCCGAGAATCCAGCTTTCGCGCTCAGTTACGGTCTGGTCGCGGAACTCCTGGACGGCAACTTCATAGCCCCACTCGCGGAACGCGCCTTCGGTGAACTTCTGAATGTTGCCCTTGTGCACCAGCGTGACGGTCTTGCGGCCCGTCTCCAGCGCATGGCGAATCGCATACCGCACCAGCCGCTTGGTGCCGAAGATCGAGATCGGCTTGATGCCCACGCCGGAGTCCGTGCGCACCTTCTTCTTGCCGCCCTTCAGCATCTCGTCGTTCAAAAAGCTGATGAGCTTGGCCGCCTCGTCCGTCCCCTGCTTGAACTCGATGCCCGAGTACACGTCTTCTGTGTTCTCGCGGAAGATCACGATATCCACCTGCTCCGGGTGCTTCACCGGGCTCGGCACGCCCTGGTAATAGCGCACCGGGCGTACGCAGGCGTAGAGGTCAAGAATCTGCCGCAACGCCACGTTCAGCGAGCGGATGCCGCCGCCCACCGGCGTCGTCAACGGCCCCTTGATGGAGACCCGCAGATCGCGCGCCGCGGCCACGGAATCATCGGGCAGCCAGTTGTTGAACTGGCGGTAAGCCTTCTCTCCCGCGAAAATCTCAAACCAGCGAATCGCGCGTTTGCCGCCGTAGGCCTTTTCGACCGCCGCGTCGAACACCCGCTGCGATGCCTTCCAGATGTCGCGGCCGGTGCCGTCGCCTTCAATGTAGGGGATGATGGGATGGTCAGGAACTTCGAACTGCCCATTGCGGTATTCAATCGGCTGGCCATTTTTCGGCAATTCCAGCCCGTTATAGCTGTTTTGCATGGTGTTGGTAGATATCCTCCGTGCGTGGAACCAAGCTAGAGGCTACCATCCGCAATTTGGGTGTGGCAATTGCGCAGGCGATAGGAATGAGACGCGGGGAATGAGACGGGCGCGCCTTGGCGAAAACTACTTCGCGTCGCCGATTCCGTCTTCGTTAAACCGCGGGATGCCGAAATGCCCGCGCAGGTGCATCAGGTCGACCGGGCTGAGGTTGCCGGCCACGGTCACCAGCGTCAGGCTCTTGGGGGTCTGGGCCAGCACCACCGCGCCGCGCACATTCGCGCCGTCCACTACCACCCAAACATCGGTGGTTCCATTATGGACAGGCCCGCCGGCGTTGGTCGTGCTCACCAGGTGTTTCCAGCCGCGCAGATGATAGGCCTCGCGCACCGCGTCCACGTCGGCCAGGTCGGTGATGCCGGTGTTGCCGAATCGCAGCGTATGCACGCTGACGCCATCGAGCTTTCCAATCGCCTGTCTGGCGGGCGCGTCGGAATCGGGAACCAGGCTGGCCGCGGCGGTGAGCATGTCGCGGTCCAAGGTGAAGCTCGACTTCACCGGGGCCTGTGCGCTGAGCCGCGCCAATGCCGGAGGCACCCACTCGAGCGGAACGGGGCTCTGCGCGTTGCTTGTAGCGGCAACAGCCGTGGGTGGTGGAGCGTCCATATTCTGGTCCGCCGCAGAGGATTGGCCCTGCGCCGCCGTGAAACCTGCCAGCACGCCGAGAAGAACAGTTCCCGCTGAAAGCAATTGCCTCATGTTCTATTAAACGCGCGAATTGCCGAAAAGTTGCAGCGGAGTTCTCCGCGAAACTCCAGATGCCGCTGTTCCGATCCCCATGAAAACGGCGCCGCAGCCACGGCCGCTGAGCCCGCGTACGTTTCCGGTGTAAACCCTGCATGAATTTGCCGGAAACCCTGTCCCGGCCCGTCCAGATGCGATAGACTCATGCGGGAACGATTCGAATTCGCCATCTTGAAGACCCCAAGGAGGGTACATAGAAATTGGGAAAAAACATGGTCCCGAAGAAGCTTTTTTTCACGAAAGGCGTTGGCAAACACAAGGAACGGCTGACTAGCTTTGAGCTGGCCCTTCGGGATGCCGGTATTGCCTCGCAGAATCTCGTCCGCGTCTCTTCCATCTTTCCGCCGCAGTGCAAAGTGATCCCCCGCAAAGAAGGGCTCACCTATCTCAACCATGGCGAGGTTGTATTTTCGGTGATCGCTGAGAACTCCACCCGCGAGCCGCACCGGCTCATCGTATCGAGCATCGGCGTGGCCATCCCCGCCGATCGCAACACCTACGGCTACCTGAGCGAGCACCACAGCTTCGGCGAGACCGAGGAGCAGGCCGGCGAATACGCCGAGGAGCTGGCCGCCGAGATGCTGGCCACAACCCTCGACGTGGAATTCGATCCCGACACCAGCTGGGACGAGAAGAAAGAGATCTATCGCATCTCCAACAAGATCGTCCGCACCAGCAACATCACGCAGTCGGCCGTCGGCGACCGGCGCGGCAAGTGGACCACCACCATTGCCGCCGCCGTGCTCATCCTGGAAGAGTAAGGATTCCGCCGGTCCGTCCTGGGCCGCTGGGTTGTCTTCGCAGATTCCGGTTCTCGTCTCGGCCCACTCTCCCAGAAAGCTCCGTGCCCCATCCTTTCGCCTTTTTTGTGGCGAAAGGGTGGGAATCCGCGAACCTCAATAGGCATCTGTTTATCAGGAGAGGATTTTCCCTTCGATGGCGAACGCTCGCAAATACACGGTGGGCCTGGTGCAGATGCGCATGGGGCCTGATCCCGAAGCCAACTTCGCCTCGGCCTTCCGGCACATCCGTGAAGCCGCGCGGATGGGCGCCAACATCGTCTGTCTGCCAGAGCTCTTCCGCGCTCAGTACTTCTGCCAGCGGGAAGACCTGCGCCTCTTCGATCTTGCCGAGCCGATTCCGGGGCCATCGACCGCAGAGCTGGCGCAGGTGGCCCGCGAGCTGGGTGTCAGCATCGTGGCCTCGCTCTTTGAACGCCGCGCGCCGGGCCTCTATCACAACACCGCCGTCACCTTGGACGCCGACGGCAGGCTGGCAGGCGTCTATCGCAAGATGCACATCCCCGACGACCCGCTCTACTACGAGAAGTACTACTTCACGCCCGGCGATCTGGGTTTTCAGGCCGTGGATACCGCGGCCGGCCGTATCGGCACGCTGGTGTGCTGGGACCAGTGGTATCCGGAGGGCGCACGCCTCACCGCCCTGCAGGGCGCGGAGATCCTGTTTTATCCCACTGCCATCGGCTGGCATCCGGCGGAAAAAGACGAGTTCGGCGTGGCGCAATATGATGCATGGCAGACCATCCAGCGCGCTCATGCCATTTCGAATGGCGTCTATGTCGGGGCCGTCAACCGCGTCGGTCACGAGACCGGCGACGTGCTCGGCAACCGTGCCCCGGGGCCCGGCCTTGAATTCTGGGGCGGCAGCTTTTTGGCCGATCCCTTCGGCCGCATCATCGCCAAAGCCTCGCATGACGCCGAGGAAATTTTGATCGGCGAAGTCGATCTTGCCCTGATCGAAGAGACCCGGCGCAACTGGCCCTTTCTGCGCGACCGCCGCATCGACGCCTACGCGCCCATCACCCAGCGCTTTCTCGATGCAGCACCCATTCCATCCCCAAGCGGAGAGTCGAAATAGCAATGTCCGTTCTTTCCCCCGAAGGCGCGCCGCGGGAATCGG
Organism: Occallatibacter sp.; assembly: GCA_036490385.1. GTDB lineage: Bacteria > Acidobacteriota > Terriglobia > Terriglobales > Acidobacteriaceae > Telmatobacter. The sequence goes on along the minus strand of DASXDX010000048.1, from coordinate 214,115 downwards.
GTTACCGCATGCCGGCCGAGTGGGAGCCGCACGAGGCCACATGGCTCGCCTGGCCGCACAACCCCGAAGACTGGCCCGGTAAATTCCAGCCGATTCCGTGGATCTATGCCGAGATCGTCCGCCTGCTCGCAGCGCACGAGCATGTGCATCTCATCGTCGAAGACATCGCGGCCCAGCGCCGCATCGAGGGCATTCTCAAGCGCGCCGGCGCCCATCTCGATCGGGTAAGTTTTCACGCCTGGCCTACGGACCGCGGCTGGATGCGCGATTCAGGTCCGATCTTCGTCCGCAATGCACAGGGCCGGGCAGGCCTCACCGATTGGCGCTTCAATGCATGGGCCAAATATCCTGACTGGCATCTCGACGACCAGGTTCCGGGCCGGGTGAGGGAACTGCTCAACGTTCCCGAATGGCAACCGTCGATCAGTCTTGAGAACGGCACAGCGCATCGACTAGTCCTCGAAGGCGGCTCCATTGACGTGAATGGCGCGGGCGTTCTGATTACGACCGAGGAATGCCTGCTGAGCGAAACCCAGCAGCGCAATCCCGGCGTGAGCCGCGAGCAACTGGAGCGGGCCTTCCACGATTTTCTCGCCATCGATCAAGTCCTCTGGCTCAACCGCGGCATCATCGGCGACGACACCCACGGCCACGTGGACGATATCACGCGCTTCGTCGCGTCGAGCACGATCGTGACCGCCGTGGAGCCCGATACGAGCGACGCCAACCATGAACCTCTAGCCGAAAATCTTCAACGGCTCAAAGCCGCGCGCACACCGGACGGCAGGCAATTCACGCTCATCGAGCTGCCCATGCCGCGCCCGGTCGTCTTCCGCGGCCAGCGCCTGCCCGCCAGCTACGCCAACTTTTACATTGCGAATGGCCTCGTCTTGGTTCCCACGTTTCACGATCCCAACGACCGCGTGGCGCTCAATATCCTGGCCGACGTTTTTCCGGACCGCGAAGTCATCGGCATCCACTGCGTCGATCTCGTCTGGGGCCTGGGCACATTGCACTGCATGACCCAGCAGCAGCCCGCGGCTTTACCATCGAAGGCATGATCCCAAGCCCAATCGATGATCAGCAAGCCATGCAAGCCGCGCTCGCCGAAGCCCGCCTCGCGGCCGAAGCCGGCGAGGTGCCCATCGGCGCAGTGGCTGTTCATGAAGGCGCGATCATCGCCCGCGGCCAGAATCGTGTCCTGCGCGACAACGATCCCACCGCCCACGCCGAAATCGTCGCTCTCCGCGCGGCTGCCCAAGCCCTGGGCAACTATCGTCTCACCGGCTGCACGCTCTACGTCACGCTCGAGCCCTGCGCCATGTGCGCGGGAGCCATGATTCACGCGCGGATCGATAAGCTCGTCTTCGCCGCCGATGATCCCAAAGCCGGCGCCTGCGGCTCGGTGCTCTCCGTGCTCAACCACCCCAAGCTCAACCACCAGATGTGGGCCGAGCGCGGCATTCTTGCTGAAGAGTCGGCCGAACTGCTGCGCGCCTTCTTTCGCGAACGCAGATAAACGCGAGCATTCCTGCGCAAACGCCCCGTGCCCCATCCTTTTCGCGTTTTTTGCGAAAAGGGTGGGAGGCCACGATTCACCGTTTGGGGCCAAACCCGTCAACTTCGCGTCAGCTTCCTGATCCGTTCCGCCTCCAGCGGCCATGTCGCAATCAACTCGGCAGCACCGGCATTCCGGTAATCCGCAAAATCAAACCCCGGCGTGACAGTACAGCCCAGCAGCGACACTTTTCCGTCGCCGATCAGCCGTGTCCCCTGCCACACGCCTGCAGGAACCACGAGCTGCACATGCTGGCCCGCCTCCAGATCTGGGCCCAGAGTGAGCGCAGCGGAGCCCCCATCGGGGTAAAGCTGCAGCATTTCCACGGGATCGCCAAGATAAAAGTGAAAGATCTCGTCCGACGCCAGCACATGCATCTCGGAAAATGTCCCGGCTTCGAGCAGATAGTAAATAGTGGTCCCATACGGCCGCACGCCGCGCAGCAGGGCCACGCTGACCGCCGAAGTGTACGTGCGCCGGTACCAGCCCCCCTCCACCGGGTGCGGCTCAAGCTGGAGTAGCCGCTTGATCTCGTCTGCCGTCATGGTCCCAGATGATAGCAGCGAAATCCCTGTAAAATAGACGTATGAACGTGCAGGTTTACACGGCGGCTTGGTGCCGCGACTGCCGGGCGGCCAAGCAATTCCTTGAATCCCATGGCATTGCCTACACCGAAATCGATGTCGACGCCGATCCCAAGGCCTCCGACGACGTCATCCGCCACGTGGGCAAGCGGGCCATTCCGCAGATGGTTATCGACGGCGAGTGGTTCCAGCCCTACAAGCCAGGCCGCGGCCTGCTGCTCGATGAGCTGCGCCAGCGGTTGAATATCCCCCGCCCCTGAGCGCCTTCCTCGTGCAATCAAAAGTTGCGAAGGCTTATGCGCGCTCGTTGTTTCGCCGGTTTTTGCGTGCGCAATCGCGTTGGTATGCCTACTATTTAGTTGGGAGCTGAAAGCTGACGGCCAGGAGCTGAACTTGATCGAACGCTACACCCGCGCGGCCATGAGCCGCATCTGGACAGAGGAAAACAAGTACCGCTGCTGGCTCCAGGTGGAGTCGGCCGCGAGCACCGTGCTTGCCGAAGACGGCGTCATTCCCGCGTCGGCCGCGAAAGCCATAGCCGGCATAGCCACCGTCTCCGCTACCCGCGTGGCCGAGATCGAAGCCGAAGTGAAGCACGACGTGATCGCCTTTACGACAGCGGTAGCAGAATCGATGAAAGATCAAGGCCTGGACGGCCAGTCCCGATGGCTGCACTACGGCCTTACCTCCAATGACGTGGTCGACACGGCGCAGGCCCTGCAGGTGAAAGAAGCCTCCGCGCTCATTCGCACCGGGCTCCAGGCGCTGCTCGCCGTGCTCAAGCACCGCGCCGTCGAGTTCAAGCACACGCCCACCATCGGCCGCACCCACGGCATCCACGCCGAGCCCACCACCTTCGGCCTCAAACTGCTGAACTGGTACGCTGAGATGGAACGCAACCTGGCCCGCTTCGAAGCCGCCGCCGAAGACATGCGCGTGGGCAAGCTTTCCGGCGCCGTCGGCACCTTCGGTCACCTCAAGCCGGAGCACGAAGAGCGCATCTGCGCCGTTCTGGGCCTCAAGCCCGCGCCCGTCGCCACGCAGGTCATTCAGCGCGACCGGCACGCGGCGTATATCGCCACGCTCGCCATTATCGGCAGCACGCTCGACAAGATCGCCGTCGAAGTCCGCCACCTGCAGCGCACGGAAGTCCGCGAGGCGCAGGAGTACTTCAGCGAGAAGCAGAAGGGCTCCTCGGCCATGCCGCATAAGAAGAACCCGATCACATCGGAGCAGATCAGCGGCCTCGCCCGCGTGCTGCGCGGCAATGCGCAGGCGGCATTCGAGAACATTCCGCTCTGGCATGAGCGCGACATCTCGCATTCCTCGGTGGAGCGCGTCATCTTCCCCGACTCCACCATCCTCGCCGACTATCTGCTCGCCAAGACCACCGACCTGATTGACAGGTTGCTCGTCTATCCCGCGCGCATGAAGAAAAATCTCGAAAGCACCGGCGGCCTGATCTTCTCAGGGCAACTGCTGCTCGACCTGGCCGAGGCCGGCATGCTGCGCGAAGACGCGTATCGACTGGTTCAGTCGCACGCCACGCGCAGTTGGAAAGAGGACCTCAACTTCCGGGAAGAGATTGCGCGCGATCCCGCAATCACCGCGCTGCTCAGCGAAGAAAAACTTGCGCGCACCTTCGACTACACGCGCCAGTTGGGCAATGTGGATGCAATCTTCAAGCGCGTGCTGGAAAAGTGAGACCAGGAGGTTCGAAGCTTTTTCATAATCCAGTTTTGAAAGGGCACGGCTTCAGCTGTGCCGCTATGGAGCGGGAAAATCACGGGCTTTAGCCACTGAGGGAATGGCTTGCAGGGATTCCTCATCCGCTGGATGCCCCATCCTTGAATCGTTTGTGGATTCAAGGGTGGGAAAGCACGAACCGATCGGACGATTGAATGAGTGCCGCTAACATGGAATCCGCCCATCTCACCGTCGCAATGACCGGAGCCTCCGGCGCAATCCTCGCGCAAGAGGCACTCCGCGCCCTCGAATCTGACGCCCGCGTAACCCGCGTCCACTTTGTCGCCTCTGAAAATTCGCTGCGCGTGCTCGCCGAGGAACTCGGCATCAGCGGCCGCAACGATCTGCTCGAAAAACTCCTCGGCGCGGCGCCGGCAAAGACAATCCAGCACGCAGACGCCGACATCGGCGCAGCTATCGCCAGCGGCAGCCATCCCTCGATCGGCATGATCGTTCTCCCTTGCTCGATGGGCACGCTCGCGGCCATCGCCAACGGCCTGGCCAACTCGCTCATCGCCCGCGCCGCCGACGTCACGCTCAAGGAGCGCCGCCCGCTCATTCTCTGCGTCCGCGAGACGCCCTTCAACCGCATTCATCTGCGCAACATGACGCTCGCCGCCGAAGCCGGGGCCACGATCTTCCCCGTGATCCCAACCTTCTACAATCATCCCGCCGATTCAACTGAGATGGCTCGCCAGTTCGTCAGCCGGGTGCTGGCCCACATCGGCCTCCCGCAGCCCGGCGCCTACATCTGGAAACCGGAAGAGTAACCGCCGCGCCGGCGTCAGTGGGCATCCGTGGGCAGCCTGCCGGGTGTGCCCCAGGGTTGCCGCGTGCCTGGCAGCCGTGTATGCACTGCCCGGCAAAAGAGGATTGACAGCCCCGCGTCGCGGCGTTGATACTTCCCTCATGCTGAACTTAAGGGAATGCGGAATTGCGGCCATGGCCATGTGTATGCCATCTGGACCCCTCCGTGCGGCCTTTGAGCGGCGAATGCGCTAAACGCAACCGAATCTTGAAGTCGAGCGGCCCGGGTCCTCCAGCAGGACGCGGGCCGTTTTTTGATTTCCCGAAACGGGCCGCCGCGCCGATCCCCCGCCGTCTCCCGAGTCGAACATCTGAACCCGAAGGAGCCCATTATGTCCGAACCGAATCCGCAGCAGCTTGCGACCCTTGCCGTCCACGCCGGCCAGTCGCCTGACCCGGCCACGGGCGCGCGCGCCGTCCCCATCTATCAGACCACGTCATATCTGTTTCAAGACGCCGACCATGCCGGCCGGCTCTTCTCTCTGCAGGAGTTCGGCAACATCTACACGCGCATCATGAACCCCACGACCGATGTGTTTGAAAAGCGCGTGGCGGCTCTTGAAGGCGGCGCGGCCGCGCTGGCCGCAGCCTCCGGCCAGGCTGCCGAAACGCTGGTCATCACCACGCTGGCCGCGGCCGGCGACGAGATCGTCTCCACCACTTCGCTCTACGGCGGCACCTATAACCTCTTCCACTACACGCTGCCGCGCTTGGGCATCCATGTCCGCTTCGTCGACGCGGACGACTTCAACGGCCTGCGCGCCGCCATCAACGACAAGACCCGCGCCGTCTATACCGAGACCCTCGGCAACCCCAAGCTCGATATCGCCGACATCGCCAAGCTCGCCGAGATCGCCCACGCCCATAACATTCCGCTGGTGATCGACAACACCTGCGCCACGCCGGCGCTGGTGCGGCCCATCGAGTGGGGAGCCGACATCGTCGTCAATTCCGCCACCAAATTCCTCGGCGGCCACGGCACCTCCATCGGCGGCGTGATCGTCGACGCCGGCAAGTTCGACTGGGCCGCCTCCGGCCGCTTCAAGGAATTTACCGAGCCCGATCCCTCGTATCACGGCCTCTCCTATACGCAGGCCTTCGGACCGCTCGCGTTCATCCTCAAGTGCCGCATCCAGGGCCTTCGCGATACCGGCGCCGCGCTCTCGCCCTTCAATGCCTTCCTGATCCTGCAAGGCATCGAAACCCTCCACCTGCGCATGGAGCGCCACTCGCAGAACGCGCTGGCCGTGGCCAAACATCTCGCGCAGCATCCGGGCGTCGAGTGGGTCAACTATCCCGGCCTCGAATCCAGTCCCTATCACGCGCGCGCTCAGAAGTATTTGCCGTCCGGGCAGGGCGCTCTGGTCACCTTCGGCATCAAGACTGGCGAAAAAGGGGCTGGCGAAAAAGGGAGCGGCTACGCCGCCGGCAAGACGCTCATCAATTCGCTCAAGCTCTTCTCGCTGCTCGCGAACATTGGAGACGCCAAGTCGCTCGTCATCCATCCTGCATCGACGACGCATCAGCAGCTTTCCGTCGAGGAGCAGGCTGCTACCGGCGTCACGCCAGAGTTGGTCCGGCTCTCGGTCGGCATTGAAGACATCCGCGACATCCTCGCTGACCTCGACCAGGCCATCGAAGTCGCCAACGGCCACGCCTTCACCGGCGCAAACAAGACCGGGGCTCTTACGGCACAATAAATCTAATGACCGATACGCACAATCGAAGCGGCGCCTCGCCGCCCCCGTCGCAGATTCCGGCGCCCACCTATGAGGGCGACTTCGTCCTCGATTGCGACCTGGCGCTGGAATGCGGACGCACACTGGCCTGTCCCACGCTGCATTACGCCGTGTACGGCCGGCTGAATGCAGCGCGGGACAACGCCGTTCTGGTCTGCCACGCGCTCTCGGGCTCGGCGCTGGTTGGCTCCTGGTGGCCTGAGATCTTTGCTCCCGGCGCCGTCCTCTCTCTGGAGCACGACTTCGTCATCTGCATCAACATGCTGGGCTCCTGTTACGGCTCAACCGGACCCGGCTCCGTCGACCCCGCCACCGGCGAAAGCTACGGTCCCGGCTTTCCTCTCGTCTCCATCCGCGATAACGTCCGCGCCCAGGCGCAGCTCCTCGATTCGTTGGGCATCCGCCGGCTGCGGCTGGTTCTTGGCGGATCCATCGGCGGCATGCAGGCTCTTGAATGGACCATCCTGCATCCCAGCCGGGTCGAGCGCGCGCTCGTGATCGGCGTGGCGCCGCTCGGTGCCATGGGCCTCGCGCTCAATCATCTCCAGCGCCAGGCCATCCAGCACGACCCCGAATGGGAGGGCGGCCGCTACCTGCCGCAAAAGCCTCCGCGCAGCGGGCTCGCGCTCGCGCGGCAGATCGCCATGATCAGCTATAAGTCCGCGCCGCTGCTCGAAGAGCGATTCGGCCGCAATCCCAACCGGAACGGCGAAGATCCGTGGCGGCTGGATGGAACCGGCACCGGTCTTATCGGCGGACGCTTCGATATTGCAGGTTATCTCGATCATCAGGGCAAGCGCTTCATTGACCGCTTCGATGCCAACGCGTATCTCGCCATCCTCCGCACCATGGATACCTGGGACCCGCTCCGCGGCTATGCCTCGCCCGCCGAGGCTTACGGCCGCATCCGCGCGCGGCTCAGCTTCATCGGCATCAGCTCGGACTGGCTCTTTCCCGCCGACACCGTGCAGCGCTTCGCCGGGGAGATCCGCGCCGCTGGAGCGAACATCGATTACCGCGAGATGACCAGCGACCATGGCCATGATGCTTTCCTCGCCGAGCAGGTTGAACTGGTGCGCCTGCTTCAGTGAGCCGGTGTTCCACTTTTGCCTGCGCGCCGGAGATTGCATCTAATTTTTCCGGCGCGCCAGGGCGGTTCCAGAAGCGCTGTACCAGGAACCGGGATGCAGAGGTGGCATTTTTCTCGAGAAAACGCCGCCTTTCGCCGGGCTGCAAAGAGCGTGTTCATTCTGGAACCGGTGTAGATCCCGGCGGCCTGGCACGCTGCGGCCCTGAACTATACCTATAGAAGTCCAGGAAGGGCCTCTGCCGTGCCGCCGGGGCGGAATTTTTCCGTGGTACCGTGCTTGTCAGGGAGAGGTTGGATTTCTATAATCCTTCCAACAAAGCAGTGGAGGCCGTAGTATTGTAGTATTCCGGCGCCCAGCCGCCACATGAGAGCGGTTGCACTTTCGCCGGGCCCATTTGTATCGATCTCCATTTTGGTAATTCCCAGGAGCACTGAATGAAGAAGTTAGTCTTTGCATCTGCGATGGCGTTGGCAAGCGTGTGCCTTGTTTCCGGCCCGGCGCTGCGAGCTCAAGGTCAGCAAACCAACTCCGACCAGATCAGCCTTCCGGCAGATCAGTTCAACGATTATCAAGGCGCTGTCACGCAGACCGATCCGGCCGCCAAAGCTGCGGCTTTGGAAGCCTTTCTCCAGAAATATCCCCAGACGCCCGTCAAGAATGCGATTCTCGACCAGTTGATGGAAGCCTACCAGCAGCTCAACCAGCCGGACAAAGCGCTCAATGCGGCTTCGCGCCTGCTGCAGGTTGATCCGAACAATATGAAGGCCATCTTCCTTTCGGATTACATCAAGAAAATTCAATGCCAGAAGAACGTCGACCCGTCCACGGGCAAACTGTCGGATCAGTCGCCCTGCGACGATGCCGCCGCGCTGGCCCAGAAAGGTCTCACCGCTCCCAAGCCGGCCGGAATGGCCGACGCCGACTGGAAGAAGTTGACGGACGCCACCTATCCCGCATTTCTCTCTGCCATCGCCCTCGATGACGTGCTTGCCAAGCAGGACTACGCGGCCGCCGTCGATCAGTACACCAAGGAGCTGATGCTCTATCCGCCGGACGCCACGAAATCCGGCCAGGCTCTCGGCGACACCTTGAAGCTGGCTGAGGCCCTTGCCAAGCCGAGCGACAAAAAAGATCTGGTCAAAGCGATCTGGTTCTATGCCCGCGCCTGGAACTTTGCTCCTCCGCAGTACAAGTCGCAGATCGAGCCCCAGCTCGAGTACTGGTACAAGCGCTACCACGGCAATCTGGATGGCTTGGACGAGGTCAAGCAAGCCTCCACAGCTTCACTCTTCCCGCCGGCCACATTCACCATCAAGACCGCTCCCACGCCGGCTGAGATTGTCGACAACGTCCTGACCACCACTCCTGACCTGACCAAGCTCAACCTCGAAGACAAGGAGTTCATCCTGGCCAATGGCTCCAAGGACGCTCAAGCCAAGCTCTGGGCGGTTCTGAAAGGCCAGCTCTCCCCGGTTCCCGGAGTCGTCATCAACGATCCCGCCACCGTGCTCAAGGTTTCGGTCGCTGCCACCGCCGCCGCCAAGCCCAAGGACTACGTGGTCAAGCTGAACACGCCGGCCGATTGCAGCGCAGTTCCTCCTGCGCCCACCTCGACCACCGGCGCAGCTGCAGCCACTTACCTGCAGGCCAACGGCGCCAGCGCCGACGTCAGCGCAATCGACGGTCTCGACAAGGCGCATAAGGTGACCATCGAGCCCGCGGTTGGCACTATCAATGTAGCCGTCACGCAGGATGCGAAGGACAACAAGGCGGCCGACTTCATCGTGAACATGAAGGATCCGGTCTCGTGCAAAGACGCTCCCGTGGCTGGCTTCGAGCTCAAGCTGCAGCCTGCCGAGGAGCTCGACGGCACCTACGACACCTACACTCCGGTGCCCGCCGCCAATGGCAGGGAAGCGACCGCTCAAATCGTTCTGAGCGACGGTTTCCTGCAGGAGGAAAAGAAGGAGAAGGCGCCGGTGCATCACCGGCCCGCCGCGGCCGGCCATCACGCAGGCCGGTAAACAGTCCGTCGTTTCTGGGAATTGAAGGGCAGTTCGCTTCGGCGGACTGCCCTTTTTCTATTCGCCCAGCATGATCCGCTGGATTCCGGTCGCCCGGCCTGTCGCCGCATCGCACGCGACCAGTGCGGCGCACATCTTGGGATTTCCCTTGGCGGCCTCGAACTTGCCCGGCATCCCGGTCAGAAACCGGTGCAGCACCATCTCTTTTTCGACGCCGATGATGCTGTCATACGGGCCGCTCATGCCCACATCGGTCTGGTACGCCGTGCCGCCCGGCAGCACGCGCTCGTCAGCCGTGGGCACATGCGTATGCGTCCCCAGCACCGCTGTCACGCGTCCATCGAGATGCCAGCCCATCGCCACCTTCTCGCTGGTCGCCTCGGCGTGGAAATCGACCAGGATCACCTTCGCTTGAATCTCCTTGAGAATCGAATCGGCGGCATGAAACGGATCGTTTGTCCCATTCATGAAGACGCGGCCCATCAGGTTCACCACGGCATAGCCGGTGCCGCCCTGCGTCGTTCCTTCAAAGACCCCGTAGCCGGGCAGCCCCGCCTGCAGGTTGGCCGGCCGCAGCACGCGCCGCGGGCGGCCATCGCTCCCCGGCTTGGCCGAGTTCAGGTAATCGATCAGCTCGCGCTTGTCCCACACGTGATTGCCGGTCGTGAGCACGTCGGCGCCCAGGTCGAAGATCTCCTCGGCAAGCTGCGGCGTCAGTCCAAAGCCGCCAGCGGCATTTTCGGCATTGATTACCGTCAGCTCAACCGCATGCGTCTTGCGCAAATGCCCAATGTGCTCGCGCACAATCCTGCGCCCCGCGCTGCCGAAGATGTCGCCGACGAAGAGAATGTTCAAAAACAGCTCCTAGCTTCCAGCCTCTAGCTTCCAGCTTTTCGCCGGGTGCCCTGCCTCAGCGTGAACGTGGGTGCCCCAGGTCTCGCCTCGAGGCCTGGCAAAGCACGACCTCAATCGGTCGCGTCCTCCGGTTCGCCCGCCCACAAAGTTCCGTGCCCCATCCTTGCGGCTTTTTTCCGCCGCAAGGGTGGGAAAGCAAAAAACCAATCGCAATTTCGCTTTCCCCTGGTCCCCTGCCGGGCGCCCCACCCTCGCGACGTATCTGTTTTTGTCGCAAGGGTGGGAAAGCACGAACCTCACCCAGCAGGTTCTTCCGGCCCCTGATCTCTAGTCTCGGTCCCCTGATCCCTGCTTCTCATCAACGGAAACAGAATCACATCGCGTATCGACTTCGACCCGGTCAGCAGCATCACCAGCCGATCGATGCCGATGCCCTCGCCGCCCGTCGGAGGCAATCCATAAGCCAGCGCCCGCACGTAATCCTCATCCATCTGATGCGCTTCCTCGTCGCCCGCGGCCCGCTGCGCCAGCTGATCCTCGAATCGCTTTTTCTGCTCCACCGGATCGTTCAACTCGCTGAACGCATTCCCTAGCTCGAACCCGCCCGCGAAAAACTCAAACCGTTCCACATGCTCCGGATCGTCTGGCTTTTGCTTTGAGAGCGGCGAGACCTCGGTTGGATAGTCGTAAATGATGGTCGGCTGGATAAGGTTTTGCTCCACGAGCGCTTCAAACAAGTGATAAATCACATTGCCGAGCGGGCTCTGTTTTTCCAGCTCGCGTAACGCATTTTCAAAACCCGTCAGCGCATTTATCAATCTGTGAGTCCGCTTGGAAATTTCGGAGTCAACGCCTACATCATCGACTCCCAATTCCGCTGGCTCTTCCAAAATAACTGGGGGATTGTGAAGTGAGTGGTCGAGCTTAGCTATGCTCGGCAAGAGATGCGCACGCAGAGATTCAATTGATCCGAATCGCCCGAGCGTCGGCTTCGGTCCGGCTTCGTCCGGCCAGTATCCAACGATCGCTTCTACCATCGTCAGCCGTTGCCACTTGCCCAGATCAATCTCCACGTCATTGAACGTCGTCAACGTCGTCCCGTTCACTTCCATTGCCACGAACTTGATCAGCTCCTCGGTCAAATCCATCAAGTCCTGATAATTCGCATACGCCTGATAGAACTCCAGCATCGTGAACTCGGGATTGTGCTGCGTGCTCACGCCCTCGTTGCGGAAGTTGCGATTGATCTCGTACACGCGGTCGAGCCCACCCACCACCAGCCGCTTCAAATAGAGCTCCGGCGCAATCCGCAGAAACAGGTCCATATCCAGCGCGTTGTGATGCGTCCGGAACGGCCGCGCCGCCGCGCCGCCGGCGATCTGCTGCATCATCGGCGTTTCCACTTCAAGATAGCCGCGGCTGTCAAAAAACGTCCGCAGTGCGCGCAGCACCTTGGCGCGCTTCACAAACACCTCGCGGGCGTCGAGATTCGCAAACAGGTCCACATACCGCTGCCGGTAGCGCAGCTCCACGTCAGCCAGCCCATGATACTTTTCCGGCAGCGCCAGCATCGCCTTGGCGAGAAACGTCAGCGTGTCCACGTGGATGGTCAGCTCGCCAGTCCGCGTGCGGAAGAGATACCCGCTCACGCCGATATGGTCGCCCAGGTCGAGCAGCTTATAGAGCGCGAATCCCCGCTCGCCCACCGCATCGAGCCGCACATAAATCTGCAGCCGTTCGCCCTCCTGCTGCAGCGTGGCAAAGCCGGCCTTGCCCTGCGCGCGAATGGCCATGATGCGCCCCGCCACGGTCACCGTGACCCGGTTCGCCTCGAGCGCCTCAGCCGTGGCCTCGCCCCACTCGGCCCACACCGCGGGAACGCCGTGCGTCGCGGCAAACTGGTTGGGGTACGCCGCCTGCCCCAGCTTCTCGATCTCCTTCAGTTTTTCCCTGCGCAGAGCAAAAAGATTCTGCTCAAACTCCGACTCGAACACGGTGCATCCTTTGTGGTGTGGGAACGCTTGCAGTGCAACTGCCAGTATATCGTTCGTTGCGCGAAGACCCGCGTCTCGCGCAAACCAGCCGTCACCGTGTATAACCACGGTGGATGCCCTTCCATCGCCCCATTCCGGACTCGAAGCCGCGCGGCAAATCCTCCGGCATTGTCGATGCCATCGTCCAAGCCGAAAAGATGATTCAGATCGCGCTCGTGCTGCCCTGCGCCGCCTTCATCGGCTGGCTCGCCGGGGCGTGGCTCGACAGCCGGTTGCACCAATCCTGGATCGGCCTGGTGGGCATCGTCTTTGGCGGCGTTTCGGGGCTGGTGTACGTGATTCGGCTGGCGCTGGCGACGAACAAGGACTCCGGCAATGGCGGCAGCGGAGCGTCGCCCGGGAATGGAGGCGCCGGGGCGCCCTCATGACCGAAGAGACTCACCCTCTGGCCAGCCTCACCGATGCAGGCCTCGACGCGCTGCTCAAGCGCGCCATACGCATTATCGTGATCTTCGGCGTGCTGGCCTCCCTCGCTGTCTGGAAGGCCTCCGGCTGGCGCAACGCCGCCATGCTCGCCACCGGAACCGCCATCTCGGCCGCCAGCATATTGGAGTGGCAGCGGCTCATCCATTTCATCAATGCGAAACTTGACCAGAAGCAGGCGCCCCGCGGCGCGGCGGTGGCTGCCCTCTTCTTTGTGTTCCGGCTCATCCTTTTCGCGGGGGCCATTTATGGTAGCCTGAAGTGTTTCCGGGGTTCGGTAATTGCGCTCCTGTGCGGCCTGGGCCTGGCGGTCCTGGCGATCTTCTGGGAGGCGATCCGCCTGCTTCGAAACTAAGCTTTTACCCTATTTTTTAGGAAAATCCCAGGCTGCAACAGGAAGACTGAAGCTTTCATGCCCGAACTGTTTGGATTGACCCATTTCGTGAACGCGCTCCTGCGAGGCGTCGAGATCAAGCTCTACGGCCTGGTCGGGATCGGCGCAGCGGACGCGGCCCATCGAGCCTACAAAGTCAACGCCGCGTTCGCCCTCGAACTGATCGTCGCCGCCGCGCTGCTCCTGTTTTTCGTGGTGGTGCGCAGTTCGTTATCCGTGGAAAAGCCCAACGCCGCCCAGCAGCTTGCGGAGATGATTCACGAGGGCGTCGGTGGCCTGGGTGACCAGATCATCGGCCACGGCTACGAGCGCTTCCAGGCCTTTGTCACCTGCATCGCGCTCTTCGTTCTTCTCAACAACTGCCTGGGCCTGATTCCCGGCGTCATCACACCCACCAGCCGGCCTGAAGTGCCGCTGGGCATCGCAGTCTTGACCTTCCTCTATTACAACTTCCACGGTGTCCGCGCGCAGGGGCCGGTCGGCTATCTGAAGCACTTCATGGGCCCGCTCTGGTGGCTGGCGCCGCTCATGTTCCCCATTGAGATCGTCTCTCACTTCGCGCGCATGATGTCGCTCACCATCCGTCTTTACGCCAACATGTTCGCCAGCGACCTGCTGACGCTGGTTTGGTTCTCGATCATCCCGCTGGCTGTGCCCGCCGTCTTTCTCGGCCTGCACTTCGCGGTATCAGTCATTCAGGCGTTCGTGTTCATGCTCCTGTCGATGATCTATCTCTCGATGGCGGTGTCGCACGAGCACTGAGAGGCAGCTTTCAGCTGTTAGCTTTCAGCTTTCAGCTCGGTTCGTGCTTCGGAAAATGTTAGGTCCAAGCGCAATGCCCAACGAGTTTGGGAGCTAAGAACCGGCAAGGTCCACACGGCGCTAGTGTGGTGTGGGACAGGACACAAGAGCTAAAGCTGAAGGCTGACAGCTGACGGCTGAGAGCTGTACCAAAGATTCCGACGGAGAGCGCTTCCGCTCCGGCACATCGGAAGGCCGCAAGCGTGAGGGGGCCAAAGGCGCAAAAGCAGCCTTTAGCGATTCGGTCTCAGCTTTTAGCTTTTGTTTCGAAATGCGCACGAACACGGCGCGCCGGGAACAAGGCTGATAGCTGACCGCTGAAAGCTGATAGCTGCCTTTCAGCCGGCACGGTGAGCCTCAACCACCCACTGGCGGTCAATTCAAGGGAAGCAGGAGAACTATGCGGAAACTGCAATATCTGTTCATGGCCTTGTCGGCGCTGTGTTTCGCCGTCCCGGCCTTCGCGCAAACCGGCGGCGCTCCAGCTGCCAGCCTGGTGCCGATCGGCGCCGGCCTCGGCATGGGGCTGGCCGCCGGCCTCTGCGGCCTGGGACAGGGCAGGGCAGTCGCTTCAGCTACTGAAGCGCTGGCCCGCAATCCCGGAACCCGCGGCGGCATCATGCTGTTCCTGGTGCTCGGCCTGGCCTTCATCGAGTCGCTCACCCTCTTCACCATGGTCATCGTCTTCGCCAAGATGTAAACGGCAAGACATAAACCGGTTTCAAGACGAAAAACACAGACGGCCTCGCGCTTCCACGCGGGGCCGTTTTGTGTCTCTCCGCTATCGGCTGGCGCCGGCCGCTGCTGCATCTCCGCGAAGCATCGCAATCGCCTGCGCATAGCTCAATCCCACCGGCACTGGCGCAAACTGCGACTCTTCCTCGGTGGTATCGAAGACGCGGGTCCTCCAGAAGGCCCGGCCGCTCATCGACATCTGAAAACGCACTGTCCGCCACTGGCCGCCGCTCACATTGGCCTGTTCGATTTTGATCCAGCCGCCCTTGTACAGCCGCCCCAGAATGCCCCAGCCGAACGCCACATCCTGCTGCAGTTGGCCCTCCAGACGCACCACGCGCTCGCTCGCCGGATCAATCCAGAGGGCGCCGGTCATTTCAGTCAATATCCCGGTTTCGAGATCTGGAGGCGAAAATTCCGGATTGGGCTTAAAAGTGAATTTTTCCCGTTTTCCGGCCGGGCTCTGCTCCGAGCCGGCATATTCGTAGAGAAAGGCTTGCGGCAGGACCCGCAATACCTTGAGAGCCTTTCCGGTGTCGGCATCCTCGGCCTGCTTACGGCGCCGTTGTATCTCCGGATCGCCCAGCAGCGCGTCCAGCCGGGTCTGCTCATTCTGCTGGTCGGCCGCGCTCAGAGGCTGATCATTGAGCGAGATCAGCCGCGCCACTGCCCCGTCTTTGCTTTCGATAATGTCTTTGGACGTGACGAGCCGGGAACTGGTCTTGTGCAGCACGTAGCGCATCGGATGCGTGCAATCCCCAGCCGCTCGCAGCTCATTGCCCAGCGCCCGGTCCACCAGCGCCAGCGCCTGCGCGGGTGAAGGCGTCTCCGCAGCCTGGGGAGCAGGTTGCGCGGCGGCCCAGGCCGCGCCCAGGAGCAGGCAAGCCGCCATCACCGGGCGGCATGCGGCGGGGTGGTCAGCCGGCATCGCTGTCTTTCGAATGCTCGAGGAACTCACTGCCCTCTTTAGACGCTTCCGTACCGTTTCGGATTCGCGGTTTGAGGCGTCGGGCCAGGGTAGCTGATATAGTGCGGGCAGGGCCTAGTGGCCAATGGAAGGATAAGACATGGCAGTGGAGAATACTCCTGCGCGCATCGGCAAGAGCGTCGTGATTCGCGGCGAAGTGAAGGGCAGTGAAGATTTGATTGTGGATGGGCACGTGGAAGGAACCGTCAGCCTTTCTGAGAGCCGGTTGACGATCGGGCCCACTGCGCAGGTTGCCGCGGACCTTACTGCGAAAGACGTATTGATCCTGGGTCGCGTACAAGGCAATGTAATAGCCAGCGGCCGCGTGGAACTCCGCGCGGGGTGCGCTGTCGAGGGCGATATCAAGGCCCTTCGTCTGTCGGTGGAAGACAACGCCGTCTTCCGTGGGAAAGTCGATCTTACGCAGGGCGCGGCCAAGGCACCAGAGGCCGCCAGTCCGGCACCCGCTGGCGGAATTTCCTGACGAGCACTGCGCGCTGGCCCTCGCTCGCCGCGAGGCGCGGCTGCTAGAGGAAATCAGGTTGCGGAATTGGTTCGAAAAAAAACCGAGCGGAACGTCTACGCCCGCCGCGCAAGCTCTTGCCGGCCCCAGGATGCCGCGCCACTCCGGCGCCTGGGCCAGCCTGCGCAAGCGCCTGCAGGGTGAGCCGGGGCTGCGCATTATTGACGTCGGCTTTACCTCGCCAAGCAACATCAACTACCTCACCGACCTCGGCCACAGCGTCTTCCTTTCTGACCTGGTCGCCGACGCCTGCTCGGAAAGCTGGCAGACCGGCGAGGACCCAGAAGGCAATCCGGTCTGGAACATCGAGGGGTTCCTCAAGCAATCCCTCAATTTTTCCGGCCGCCTGTTCGATGTGGTTCTCCTCTGGACGTCGCTCGATTATCTCCCAGACCCCCTCGTGGCGCCGGTTGTCGCGCATCTCTACTCAGCCATGAATCCCGGCGGCCAGGTTCTCGCCCTCTTTCATACCCGCATGCAAGGCGATGAGACCACCCATTACCGCTTTCATGTCACGGCAACCGACAATGTGGAGATCCAGGTCGCCCAGCCGTTCCCCATCCAGCGCGCGTTCACCAACCGCAGCATTGAGCGCCTCTTCGCCGGCTGGACCGGCCACAAGCAGTTTCTGGCCAAGGACTCGGTCTCCGAAGTCATCATGACCCGTTAGCCGCAAAGGGAAGCGAGGGCTGAATCTCGACCCTCTCCACGCCTTTGGGCTGTAGCTCCTCCGCTCGCGCCGGGTCAGCATACCGTTTGCCCAGCTTGTATTCGCGACAGACCGATTCCACCAGCTCCGTCATTCGCCGCTGGTATTCCCGCGAAACGAACGCGCTCTTCGCATAGCGCCTCTCATACGCCGGCAACTGCTCTGGAAAATGCTCCCGCACAAACGCGAAGAATGTCGGCAGCGAGCAGGGTTTGAGAAACAAAGCGCCGGCCGCGAAAAAGCTTGCGTCCGCGCCGGCCGCGGCCCTGGCCACTGCGGCAATCGAGCTCCGGCTATCCGTGATTCCGGGCATCAGCGGCGAACAGAGCACGCCGGCCCTCAGGCCTGCCTGGCGCAACTGCGCCACCGTGTGGATGCGCAGGTCCGGCCGGGGCGCGCGCGGCTCCAGAATCCGCGCCAGCTTGGCATTGACCGTGGTCACCGTGAGATGAATCGTGAGCCTGTTGTGCTTGGCGATCTCCTGGAACAAATCCACATCGCGCCCAACCAGTGTGGATTTGCTCACGATCCCCAGAGTGAAGCCGCTGAATTTGGTGAATACCTCCAGCAGAGAGCGCGTGATGCGCTGTTTCCGTTCGAGAGGCTGGTACGGGTCCGTAGCCGTCCCCAGGCCAATCTGCGTCCCCGGCTTCATCCGCCGCAGCTCCTGTTCCAGCAGCCAGGCGGCATTCTCCTTGAAGTAAATCTTCCGCTCGAACTCCTCCGGCGATCGCTCCAGAAACTCGTGCGTGTAACGCGCATAGCAGTAGCGGCAGGCGAATTCGCAGCCGCGGTAAGGGTTGATGGCGTGGCTGAAAGGCGCGCCGCGCTTCGAATTCACCTTGCTGAGAATCGAGCGGGATTCGAGCGGCCGGTACTCGGTCAGGCAGCCGGTTGAATCCAGCGGCGCCTCCGCGGCCCGGTGCGCCAGCGGTGCGATGGTCTTCGAATCGAGGATGGGGAAGAGCGAATCAGTTTTCGCCATATATTCGCCTTTGGAGATACCCTACGCTTGCCTTCGGGCGGCGTCAAGCGGTAGTTCTCAAAGAGGCGGCCTGGAAATCGATCTGCTCTCTCACGCTCCGCGCACCGCCATGCGGGAACATAACCGGCGGAGACGGCGCCGGAGCCCAGATTCAAGCCGCGCCCACCCCGCGATCATCATCCAAAGCACGTGACAGCAATCCGGCAAGAGGAGAAACGAATGAATGCATCCAAGCAAACCCGCATCACCTGGCTGGGCCACGCCACGGCGCTTGTCCAGACCCCGGCGGGCGCCAACATCCTGATCGACCCCTTCATCGCGCAGAATCCCAAGTACCCGAAGGACTTCTCGCTGCCCTCGAAGATCCATACGATCCTGCTGACCCACGGCCATGGAGACCACATGTCCGACGTGGTTGCGGTCGCGAAAAAGCATGGTTCGACGGTGGTGGCCATTCACGAGCTGGCCGCCTATGTCGGCGGCAAGGGCGTCGAGAACACGATTGGGATGAATCTGGGCGGCTCCGTGCAGCTCGAAGACGTCATGGCCTCCATGGTCGATGCCCGCCACTCCGCCGGCGCCCAGGACGAGCAGGGAACCCACTACGTGGGCGTGGCCGCGGGGTTTGTCCTCACCATCGCCGAAGGCCCGGTGATCTACCACGCCGGCGATACCGCGGTTTTCCGCGACATGGAACTGATTCGCGAGCTCTATCAGCCGAAGATCGCCATGCTGCCCATCGGCGGCCATTACACCATGGGCCCCAAGGAAGCTGCGCTCGCCGTGCGGTTTCTCGCACCTGAGATTGTGCTTCCCATCCACTTCGGCACATTTCCACCGCTCAAGGGAACGCCGGAACAGCTGGCTGCGCTGGTCGATCCGTCGGTGCGCGTCGTTTCCTGGAAGCCGGGAGAAGAGGTCACGATCTGAGCAGTCGCGCAAGAATCCAGGGTTGCTTTGCTCTGGTTCTCCGCAGTGAGGAGCATAGAGCCCGGCCCGTTCCGCCGCAACCCACCGTGCCCCATCCTTTCGACTTCTTTCTGTCGAAAGGATGGGAACCACGAAGATGACGGGAAGGAAACCGGATCGCGCCGGCCTGGAACAGATCGACTCTACTGGTCGCGGGTCTGCTTCACAGCGCGCTGCGACTGTCCGACGCCGGCCAGGTTGGCGTCCGGACTCCCGTAGCGCAGCTTGTCCGGCGCTTCGCTCGAGTGGCAGTTCCGCAGCTCACGCAGAATGTCCACCTTCTCGCGCGCGTATTGGCTGGCGAGCCGGGTCAGCGCGTAGGTAATGATGTCGCTGTGGTGCAAATCTACCGCCGAGGGATCGCGGCGCATGTTCAGCCACAGCCGGTGCACCAGTTGCACGTCCTCGGGGCTCAGAGCCGGCGCGTGCGGCCCGATAAAGAACACCTTGGCTGAACCATCCGGATTGATCACAAAGAAGTTGAACTGCCGCTTGGGATCAGGCAGCGCTTCCCACGCCTGCCCCATGTGGAAGGCCTGATCTTCGGCAGTCATCGAGCTCGACAGCCCTGAAATCACCGAATCCACTTCGAGCGAATTGGCTGACTGCACAAGGGCCGCGAAGATATCGCCCGCCGGCACCACCAGCAGCGACACCTTCTTGCCGAAGCTCTCGGCGATCGAGACCGCCTTGGTGAACAGCGTCTGCTCGTGCTCGCTGAAACTCTGCTGCTCGGCGCTCAGATACTCCGGCCCGCCCACGCCCATGAGACGCACGCTGACCACCACAATGTCCTTATCGTCCGTGTTGGTGCGGGCCAGCGTCCACTTCAAAGCCAGCGGGTTATCGGCATCCCGCATCGTCACCATGCTCCCGGAGGGGCGAATCGCCACCGACTCCCGGCTCACTGTGTCCTGGTGCTCAAGTTGGAAGTGGTCCTTCATCTGCCGCGCCGTCTTCGCGTGCAGCTTGAGATTCTTCTTCTCCGAAATAGTGAAGATGATGAAGAATCCGGTGGAAAAGATCACGCCGCTCACGGTGGCGACAGACTTGGTGAACAAATTGACGATGGCCGTGGTAAGCAGCACCAGAAACACCGCAAGAAGGCCGATGGGAATCTCGGTTTTGCCGATGCGGAGGTTCGGTGGCATCTTCCAGCCGCGTTCGCCGTGGTATTTCCAGCGCAGCACCAGCATGGCGAGGTTGTTGAAGGTGAATGACCAGATCACGCCAAACGCGTAAGCCTCGCCGAGCATGATGACGTTGCCCCGGCTGGCAATGATGGTGAACATCTGCAAGACAAAGACCAGGTTGACGATGCGATAGCTGGTTCCGAATTTGGGGTGCGGCTGGCGGAACCAGTCGGTCAGCACGCCGTCCTCGGCTACGCGCATCAGCACGCCGGTTGAGCCGATCATCGAAGTATTAATGGCGCCGGAGAGAATCAGGAAGCCGACGATTACTACGAAGATCCTGAAGACGATGCGCCAGAAGACCGGCCCCACCATGTACATCGCCAGTCCGGCGATGAGGTTGTCTTGGTAAACGTGGGTCCGCTGCCACGCGGGAATCAACATCGATGCAAGCAGCGTGGCGCCGCCGGTGAACACGAGGCTGTAAACGGCGATGACAAATGCCGCTCGCTTCAGATTTCTCAGCTTGGGATGCTCGATTTCCCGGTTGACTTGGGCGAGGCTCTCTTCACCGCTCATGGCAAGGATCGAATGGCCAAAGGCCATGAGAATCCCGAACAGCCCCAACAGCGGCACCAGTTTTGTTCCCTTCAGGAAGCCCAGCGCGTCCGGGCTGAACCTGAGGTTGGAAGCAGTGGGCGGAGGCGGTAGATTGACCCCGCGCATCGCCACTGAGTATCCGCCCCACAAGAGCAGAATGATCACCATGACCGTGGTGATTTGCATAATGCGCAGGGCTTTGCCGCTGGACTCCTCGATGCCCTTGATGTTCTGCCACCAGTAGTAAATGGTGATCACGGCGGCAAAGACCGCCGAAGTGTAATCCACGTTGAACTGGATAGGGTTGCTTTGCGCGTCCATCAGAGCCGGAGGCAACCAGTGACTGTGGTTAGCAACCTGCATCATTTCGTTCATCAAGCCGGTAATATACTGGCCCGCGGAAATGCCCGAGATCGGTCCGGTGAGGATGTAATCGAACATCAGCGCCGAGACGCTGAGTTTGGCGAACCCTCCACCCAATGCTTCCTTGACCACGCGGTAGACGCCTCCGCGCGTGAACATCGAGCAGCTTTCTACATAGACAGAACACACTGCGAAGCTGAACAGCATGACGCCGAGAATGAACCACGGCGCGGACGCTCCCACCGCTTGTTCAGCGATGCCCCCGGCATAAAATGCCGACGAGGCCATGTCATTGAGCACAATGGCGGCCGCTCGCCAAAAGGAGATGAACGTGAGCATCACCGACGATGCCACGATGAGTCTTACGCGATCTGGCGGGGGGGCAACGGTCGTTCGTGTAGATGCCATCGCGAAAATGCCGGCGCGGTGGCCGGCGTCCTAAAATAGAGAGAGCGAAACCACCGCCCTGCGCTGAGTTTATTTCTGAATAAATAGAGTGTCAACGAAAAATAAATATTTTATTGCCTGGAATAGGCACTCCAAGCCAAGGTCTCGCCTTAGTCCTTGCCGAACAGCTCTTTACCGTCCTCAACGAAACTGATAACGACTACCACGGCCGATCCGATAAGGCCGACGAAAAACATCACTTCAAGCACTCGCATTGCGAAGAGAGCGAAGATCATGGGGTCAATTGTAACCCGGTTTCACCCCTCCCCGCGGCGGCGCCCAGATGCTTTAAACTCGGCCCTGTATGCAGCCATCCTTCTCGAAGGAGCCCGCGAAGCCGCTCCGGTGGCAGCCGTGGTTTGCGGCGGCGCTCTCCGCCGGCCTCTTGGAGTTGCCGTTTCCGCTCGCCGGCCCTCTCCCGCCCTGGCGCTCGGTCTTTGCCTGGTTTGGCCTGGTTCCGCTGCTGTGGGCTGTGCTTTCAATCCCCGATAGGCAGGCAATCAACGATAAGCAGGCGATCCACGAGAAGCATGATCCGCGCCCGCTGCGCCGCGCCTTTCTGCTCGGCTACGTCTGCGGCGTCCTCTGGTACATGGGCAACTGTTATTGGATCTACAACACGATGCTCATGTATGGAGACATGCCGCGGGCGGTTGCGCTGCTGCTGCTCATCGGCTTCAGCCTGGTCCTCGGCCTCTATTTCGGCTTATTCGGCTGGGGCATCCTGCTGGTGCGCCGCGCCACGGGATCGACCCGCCTTGGACTCGCCTTCGCGCCATTCCTCTGGACCGCCTTGGAGCTCGCCGCGGCCCGCATCACCAGCGTTCCCTGGGATCAGCTCGGCTACTCTCAGGTCGACAACAGCCTCCTCAACCAGTTCGCCCCCTGGACCGGCGTTTACGGCATCAGCTTTGTGCTGGTGGCTGCCAACGCGCTCCTCGCGGCCGGGTTGGTGCTCAAAGATCCTTCCCGAACCCGATTCACCGGCCGTTGGGCGTGGGCCATCTGTGGCGCGGTCCTGCTCATTGGCGGAGCATCCGGAATCCTTGTCGCCCCGTTGAAGCCGGCGCCGACCGCAACCGCTATCCTCATCCAGCCCAATCTCGACGTAGCCGGCACCGGCTACTGGCAGGGGCCCGGCGAATGGGACCAGCACATGGCCGGGTTCGCGCGCCTCGGCAGCGAGCAGTGCAAGTCGTACATCGCCGGAATTCCGCAGACCGGCGCGCCCACCGGCGAAATCATCTGCCCGCCCCATCCTGCGCCTCCCGATCTGGTCGTGTGGCCGGAGTCTCCCGCACCGTTTTTCGAGACCGATCCGCGCTTCCAGCGCTCCATGGCCGAAGTTGCCCGCCAGGAGCAGTCTCCGCTGATCGTCAATGCAATCGGGTCGGTATTGTCTCCGGAAGAGGGCGGCTGGCAGGACTACGTCTCCGCCGTCGTCTACAACGCGAACGGAGACGAGCTTGGCCGTTACGACAAGATCCATCTCGTTCCCTTCGGCGAACACGTTCCGTTCCCCAAACTGCTCTTCTTCGCGCACAAACTCACCGGCAAGGTGTCTCGGTTTACGCCCGGCACCGAGCGCAAAGTCTTTCCCATCCAGGGGCCCGATGGCCAGGTCCATCGCTATGGGGTCTTCATTTGTTATGAGGCTGTCTTTGCCGACGAAGTGCGCCAGTTTGCGGAACGGGGCGCTGAAGTCTTTGTGAACCTGAGCGACGATGGCTGGTACGGCGACACCAGCGCCCCCTGGCAGCACCTCAACATGGCCCGCATGCGGGCTATCGAAAACCGCCGCTGGCTGCTGCGCGATACCAACAACGGCGTCACGGCAGTCATCGATCCCAACGGCCGTGTCCGCCAGAGCATTCCCCGCCACCAGGTCGATGCCCTGCCGGCGGAGTTCGCCTTCCGCGATGACATCACCTTCTATACCGCCCACGGCGACTTCTTTGCATGGCTCTGTGTCCTGCTTAGTTTGGGAATCGGCGGATCGGTGGGGAGAAAACTGCTGAGTAAGGCAGATGCGCGACTTGCCGCAAATAACCAAGTAGGTTAATATCGGACTATGGAGAAGCGAACTCCGCACTGTACGCTGCCTCGCGTCAAAACACTGATCGAGGCAGGGAAGGTGCGGACCACGCAGACGGCGCGAGCCGGAGCCGTAGCTTTAGGGTTCAGCTATTCCGAAATGCTGGCTGTCGTCTTAGTGCTCAGGCCTGCCGACTTCTACAAGAGCATGACCACGTACGCCGACCACACCATCTGGCAAGACGTGTACCGGCCCAAGACCACGGCTGGGGATGTGTATTTGAAACTGACGGTGGTGGATGACGTGCTGATCGTTTCGTTTAAGGAGCTTTGAAGATGAAATGTCCAGTGTGCGGTGCGGCTGAGTTGATTAAGGATACCCGCGACCTGCCTTATCTCTACAAGGGCGAGGCCACTACGATCCCTGCAGTGACGGGTGAGTTTTGCCCGGCTTGCGCCGAGTCCATTCTGGACGGAGCCGAGTCCGAGCGCGTCATGCGCGAGATGCAAGCCTTTTCCCGGCAGGTGAACGCCGCCATCGTCGACCCCGCCTTCATCGTCAAGGTGCGCAAGAAGCTCGCGCTCGACCAGCGCGAAGCCGCCGAAATCTTCGGCGGCGGGGTCAATGCTTTTTCGCGGTACGAGAACGGCAAGACCAAGCCGCCATTGGCCTTGGTGAAACTGCTCAAAGTGCTGGATCGCCATCCAGAACTACTCAATGAGATCAAGGTGGCGTAGCAGCGAGCCTCGGACGAGGTAGTCCAGAACTGCGGAATCCATGTCCGCTCGTGTAGAAAGGGACGATGTTTGATCTCATTCCCGATCCAGGTGCGCTTCCGTCAGCCGCACCGCCACGTAAGGGGCAGGAAATTTACCTGAAGGTAAACGGATTACCGCCATATAAAGATCTGCATGCATCAATCCGAAATCCGGCGCATCGACAATATGCGCGATTTGTTGCGCTGCGCCGTGCCGCTACAAAAGCGATGAACGGTCGTGCATGGTCATGTGGAGCAGTCACCCTATCATTTACTGCTCATGTGCCCAACTTCGACAAGAACAAAAAGCTGAACGACTACTTGGGGGGAATTATGGATACACTCGACGGTAGTCACGGTGAGCATTTTACCTACCTCCCCATCTGTTTTCAGGATGATTGTCAAGTGATTTCGACTCGATGCAAGGTCATTAGCTCAAAGGATCCATATTACGAAGTGACTATTCGTTTCGACTCTAATGAATGATGGTGTGCATAATTTTCTCTTTCAAAGCAGTGTGGATACCACACTCCCAATCGAGATGAATTCACGCGGCGCAATAAAGGCCGCGAAAGCCTGCTCGGCGAGTGCAGTGATATTCTGAATCAGTCAACTGTACGCACCATCAAGTCCAATCCAAGTCAGGTCTACGAGCAGATGTCATTGAACGATCTCGAATTCGCATATGCTCCCGTGCGCGATCAAGTCCGCGACCTGCGGGAGTATCTTTGACCCCGCCCGCATCCGCAGGGAACTCGCCGAAATAGAAAAGAAGCTCGCCGATCCGGCGCTGTGGTCCGATCCCGCGGCCAGCCAGCCGCTGATGCGCGACCGCAAGCGGCTTGAGACACTCGTGGCCGACGATGAGCAGCTCATCCGCCGCACCAGCGACATTGAAGCCTACTTCGAGCTGGCCCGCGAAGGCGAAGACGTGCTCGCCGATATCGAGCGCGATATCAAGGCACTCGCCGCATTTGCGGAGGCCCTCGAAGCGCGCACCATGCTCGCCGGCGAAGCCGACCCGCTCAACGCCATCGTTACAGTGCATCCCGGCGCGGGCGGCACCGAGAGCCAGGACTGGGCCGAGATGCTCATGCGCATGTATCTGCGCTGGGCCGAGCAGCAGGGCTTCAAGACCGAAATGAATGATTACCAGGATGGCGAAGAAGCGGGCATCAAGTCCGCCACCTTCACCATCGCCGGCGAGTTCGCCTTCGGCCAGTTGGCCGGAGAAAGCGGCGTGCACCGCCTGGTCCGCATCTCGCCCTTTGACTCCGCCAAGCGCCGCCACACGTCTTTCGCTTCGGTGTATGTTTCGCCGGAGATCGACGAAACCATCCACGTCGATCTCAAGCTCGATGACCTGCGCATTGACACCTACCGCTCCGGCGGCAAGGGCGGCCAGCACGTGAACACGACTGACTCCGCCGTGCGCATTACGCACCTGCCCACCAACATCGTGGTCCAGTGCCAGAACGAGCGCTCCCAGCACAAGAACCGCGAAAAGGCCATGAAGATGCTGCGTTCGCGGCTCTACGAGTTCGAGCTCGAAAAGAAGCGCGCCGCATCAAAGAAGCTCGAAGACTCGAAGCTCGAAATCAACTTCGGCTCGCAGATCCGCTCCTACGTGCTGCAGCCCTACCGCATAGCCAAGGATCACCGCACGAAAGTAGAAGTCGGCGACGTAGACAAAGTTCTCGACGGCTACCTCGAACCGTTCCTGCGCGGCTATCTGTTAGCCAAGCGCCGCGGCACAGCCGTCTCAACAGGCGCCGACGACGACCTGGAAGAGTAGCGCAGCGACAGGAAACACAAACTGGGCCCCCAAAAATCTCCAGATAACTGAAAACTGACCACTGAGACCTGACCACCATGACCAACGATCCCGCCATCATCGATGAAATGCTTCACAAAGCCAAGACCATCGCTGTCCTCGGCATGAGCGACAAACCTTCTCGCGCCAGCTACCACATCGGCAAATATCTGGCCGAGCACGGCTATCGCGTCTTCCCCGTCAACCCCATGCTCACGCAGATCGAGGGCCAGACCTGCTATCCCGATCTCGCCGCAGCTCAGGCCGCCGCGCGCGAGCAGGCCGGCGCCGGCCCCAATGATCCGGGCCCCGGCCATTCGGCAATCGACCTCGTCGACGTCTTCCGCGCCTCTGACAACGTCCCGCCCATCGTCGACGACGTCGTCTGTCTCGGCATTCCGTACCTCTGGCTCCAGGACGGCGTCATCCACGAAGAAGCCGTAGCCCGCGCCCGCGCCGCCGGCGTCAAAGTCATCCAGAACGACTGCATCTACCGCGAGCACGCCAAACGCTCCGGCCTGCACCCCTAGCAACGAACCACCGTGCCCCATCCTTTCGACTTCTTCCTGTCGAAAGGGTGGGAGAGCACGAACCTCAACTCGGATTTTTCATCCAGATGAGATTTTCATCCAGATGAGATTTTCATCCAGATCAGATTTGTCATCCTGAGCGGAGCGCAGCGGAGTCGAAGGGCCTGCGTTTCCTCTCTCTTTGGCGCAAGATGCGGGTGCCCCACCCTCGCGACGTTCTTGTTTTTGTCGCTAGGGTGGGACAGCACGGACCTGAGCGGGCAAACCTGAGCCCAAATCGGATCAATCTTCGGCCCTTCTGAAACCCTCCTCGGATAAACTGAGTCCAATCGCCAGGAGTCGGATTCCGCCTGCCATGCGCCGTTTCCCGTTCATCTTTGCGCTGTTCGCCGCGCTCGCCGCGGCCCTGTCCGCGCAATCCCCGTCGAGCTCCGCGGATGTTGCGCATCTGCACGTGCAGCTCGTGCTTCCGCAAAGCGCCTTATATCCCGGCGGACCGAACCAGGCTGCTCTCTACTTCAAGCTCGAGCCTGGCTGGCACATCTATTGGCAGAATGCCGGCGACTCCGGCGAGCCGCCGAACATTCGCTGGAGCTTGCCTGACGGCGTAACCGCAACGCCGCTCCAGTTTCCCGCGCCTGCGCGCCTGCCCCTGGGCCCATTGATGGACTTCGGCTACGAAAACGAAGTCGCGTTTCCGTTTGCGTTCAACGTCTCCGCATCCGCAAAACCCGGTCCGGCAATGCTGGATGCAAAAGTCTCCTGGCTTGTCTGCCGCGAGGTATGTATCCCCGGCAAGGCAGAGCTGGGAATGCGCGTGCAGCTGGGCGCAAGCGCGCCCGCCGCGCTGACCACTTCCTCGGTTGACGAGGCTCTGTTGAACCGCGGCCTGCAATCGCTGCCCAAACCGCTTCCGGCCGGCGACAAAGTCACCTTCCAACCCACGGCCACCGGTTTCCGCCTCGGCGTCGAAACCGGCCACCGCGAGATGCGAGCGGTCTTCTTCCCCGCAGACCAGAACATCCTCGACAACCCCGCTCCGCAGCAGCTCACGCCCACCGCAAAGGGCCTGATCCTCAATCTCAAAAAAGACGCGAATCTTACCGCCAATCCTGCGCAACTGAACGGCGTTCTGGAGCTATCCAACGGCAGAAATTACGAAATCTCAGCTGTTCCGGGAACGGTAACGGTTCCCGCGCCCTCGTCTTCTTTCGGCGCGATGGCGCGCATCGCGGGTCTCGCGTTTCTCGGCGGCCTGCTCCTCAATCTCATGCCGTGCGTCTTTCCTGTGCTGTTCTTGAAGGGGCTGGCGCTCGTCAACTCCGGCAACCAGGAACGCCACCAGCTGCGCGCCCACGGCTTTGTCTACACAGCCGGCATTCTTGTCTCCTTCTGGGTTCTCGTCGCCGCTCTGCTCGCCTTGCGCGCAGCCGGTGCCAGCCTCGGCTGGGGATTCCAGTTCCAATCGCCCATCTTTCTTGCGCTGATGGCCTCGCTGCTCTTCTTTCTCGGCCTCTCGCTCGCGGGCCAGTTTGAGATCGGCCTCTCGCTCACCAGCGCCGGCGGCTCGCTCGCCGCCAGGCACGGCTACGCGGGCAGCTTCTTCACCGGCGTGCTCGCGGTGGTCGTCGCCACGCCCTGCACGGCGCCGTTTATGGGAGCGGCCATCGGCTATGCGCTGGCCCAGCCTGTCGCCGTCACCTTTGCCGTCTTCACCGCGCTCGCACTCGGCCTGGCCGCGCCCTATCTCGCCCTCACGCTGCAACCCGCCTGGACACGACTGCTGCCGCGCCCCGGCGTGTGGATGGACGTGCTCAAACAGGCCATCTCGATTCCCATCTTCATCACCGTCATCTGGCTCGCCTGGGTTCTGGCCAATGCTTACGGCGCGGCGGTGCTCGCTGCGCAGCTCGGCTGCTTCCTGCTCCTGGCCATCGCCGGATGGTTCCTCGGCCGCTGGCCGGCGAAGCGCTGGTCCACAAGCGTGGCCGCAATCCTTGTGCTCGCCGTCATTGCGCTCTCCGCGTACGCGCCCAAGCTCGCAGAAGAGCCCTCCGCCGCGCCTGGCCAATCCGGCGGGGCAAGCTCTGCCTCCGCCGCCGACTGGCAGCCCTGGTCCGCCGATGCGGTCAGCCGGTATCAATCGCAGGGCCGGCCCGTCTTTGTCGACTTCACCGCAAGCTGGTGCCTGAGCTGCCAGGTCAATGAGCGCGTCGCCCTGCGCCAGCCCGAAGTGCAGCAGGCATTTCAATCCGCCAACGTTGTCCTGATGCGCGCCGACTGGACCCGCCACGATGAAGCCATCACCCAAGCCTTGACGGCTTTTGGCCGCAGCGGCGTGCCCGCCTACGCACTCTACATACCGGGCAATCCCGATCCGCAGCTATTGCCGGAAGTGCTTACGCCCGGCATCGTGACCGGCGCGATCGCCAAGCTGCCTCAGGCTGCAACTCAGGCCAGCGGGCAACCCTCTAACTGACCGCAAGCGCGCGAGTTCTCCCGGTCCAATCCTCTGAATCCCTCTCATCGCGCCGCCCAACACAACCGACCTCTTCGGCATCCTAGTCCCGAGGAGACAGCGATGAGCGGAAAGCCGAAGCCTACCCACACGCAACCCGGCGGTTTTGTCGAAGATAGAGGAAAACCCGATGACGGCGTAGTGAATGACTCACTGGGCACCGTCGATCCCGCCGATTCAACCGGTATCGATGAAGACAAAGAGACCGGAGACGCGAAGCGAGGCAACAAGCCCACGCGCGAAGACTGATCCGGGCCATGCAATCGGCCTGGCCTGTGGATTTGCCGGCTCAAAAAATCTGCCGGATATGAAAATTCCTTATGCGATCCACATGCGTTTTGGGGCAAAATGGTGAGAAGGCGGCGGCGCCTGCGGCAAATCACCTGCGAGGCGAGAACTGCTCCACGGCGTCAACCCTGCACCGAACCTGAACCGCAACCGCTCTAGCTCTAACTCCAAGGAGACGCATATGAGCGCAGAATGCAGGCTGTCGTACACAATGCTCGGCGGATCGTTCACAGAGGATGAAATCGCCGATTACGCGATGACCAACGACTCATTTGGAAGCGTCCATATCGCCGACTCGACCGGTCTCGACGAAGACATGGAAACCGGCGACGCGAAGACTTACAATCTCCCCACGCTTGAAGACTGATTGAAGATCACTGCTGGCCTCGTTTGACCGCCCTGATCCTGCGAATCTCCTCCATCCGCTGAGCGAGTTGCCTCTCGCGTCCCTCCTGCGTCGGCTGGTAATAGCTGCGCCCTTTGAGCGAATCCGGCAGGCAGTCCATATCCGCTACGCGGCCTTCTTCGTCGTGTGCGTATTGATAATTCTTGCCGTAATCCAACTCCTTCATCAGCCGCGTAGGCGCATTGCGCAGATGCAGCGGCACCGGCTCCTGCCGCGTGTGCTCAATCTCTTCGAGCACCGCCCCATAGGCCGTATACACCGCATTCGACTTCGGCGCGAGCGCGAGGTACACCACAGCCTCCGCCAGCGCCAGGTCGCCCTCCGGCGAGCCGAGAAACTCCATCGCCTGCTTCGCCGACAAACACAAATTCAGCGCCTCCGGAGCAGCCAGCCCGATATCTTCCACCGCCATCCGCACCACGCGCCGCGCCAGGTAGAGCGGGTCCTCGCCGGCAGCGAACATCCGTCCCAGCCAGTAGAGCGCCGCATCGGGGTCGGAGTTGCGCACGCTCTTGTGCAGCGCCGAGATCAGGTTGTAATGCTCTTCGCCAGATTTGTCGTATAGCAGCACGCGCTGCTGCAACGCTTCCGCGCTTATCGCTTTGGTTATGTGCCTGCCGGCGTCGAGAACAAGCTGCGCAGCCACTTCGAGTGCGTTGTACGCGCTGCGGCAGTCGCCGCTCGAGTAGCCGGCAATCAGTTCGAGGGCGTCGTCATCTGCCGTCAGTTCCAGATTGCCGAGCCCGCGCTCGCGGTCTTCGAGTGCCCGCCGCAGCAGCGCCGTGATGCGCTCTTCGCTGAGCGGCTGCAGCACGTACACGCGGCAGCGCGAAAGCAGCGCCGAAATAATCTCGAACGATGGATTCTCCGTCGTCGCCCCGATCAGCCGAATCGTCCCGCGCTCCACATAGGGCAGAAACGCATCCTGCTGCGCCTTGTTGAAGCGGTGAATCTCGTCCACGAAGAGAATCGTCCGCGAACGCATCTCCGCGGCCCGCGCCGCCTCCACCATCACCTGCTTGATCTCCTTGATGCCGCTTGTGACCGCGGAAAACTCGATGAACGTGGCCTGGGTCGTCTCGGCGATAATCTTCGCCAGCGTCGTCTTGCCCACTCCCGGCGGACCCCAGAAGATCATCGAGCTCGTATCGTCGCGCTCGATCTGCACGCGCAGCGGCTTGCCGGGGCCGAGCAGATGCTCCTGCCCGCTATACTCCTCCAGGCTGCGGGGCCGCATTCTTTCCGCCAGCGGCGCCGCTGCGCGGGGCAGCTCTTTGGACGAGACTTGTGGCCTGGCAGGCAATCCGTCAAACAAGCTCATCGCGCGCTCCTGGCGGCTGGGCGCAATCCGAAAGCCGCTGCCCGCTGCCGCGCCGCCTCGTAGAGCACCACGCTCGCGGCCACCGCCGCATTCAGGCTTTCCACCGGGCCGGGGCAGGGAATCGTCAACGCGCCGTCGGCCTTTGCGGCGATC
The DNA here is from genome assembly GCA_036490385.1 of Occallatibacter sp. Classification (GTDB taxonomy): domain Bacteria; phylum Acidobacteriota; class Terriglobia; order Terriglobales; family Acidobacteriaceae; genus Telmatobacter. The sequence continues at coordinate 182,787 of DASXDX010000048.1, read as the reverse complement.
TCCCGCGGCACGCCATTGCCCTCGTTGCCGATCACCACGGCCAGCGGCGTCGTCAGGTCCGCACAGTTGATCTCCGTCGCAGCGCGCGCCGCCGTTGCCCAAACTGCCACATCACTTTCTCGCAAGCGCAGCAAACACTCCTCGACCGACGCGGCGACCACGGGCACGCGTAACACGCTTCCCGCCGATGCGCGCACTGCCTTCGGATTCCACGCGCTCACTGTTCCGGGCAAACTCACCACGCCGGTGGCTCCAAACGCTTCTGCGGACCGCAGAATGGTCCCCAGGTTTCCCGGATCCTGCACTCCGGCCAGCACCACGATCAGCGCTGCACGGCTTTGCCGGCTCGCGAACACATCGCCCCAGCTCCATTGCCGTGGCTCGACCAGCGCCGCAACCGGCTGCGGTGTCTCCGTAGTCAGCGCCGCATCGAGCACAGCTTTCGGGGTTAGCAGAATCTCAGTCTCTGCCGGCAGCGCCATCTCCGCGAGCAGCCCTTCCGCCTCTTGCGCCACAAAGACGCACTCGATCCTCAGGCCCGCCCGCACCGCTTCGAGCACCAGGTTCGGTCCCTCGATCCCCGCCGCCTCACCCTTGCGGCGCCCCGACGAGGCGAGCGCCTGCCGCAGGTCCTTCAGCCGGGCGTTGTGCTTGCTTTGTACAATACGAACAGGCATCGGACGAATTCTCACGCGCTGAAGCGATTCTATGCCGTCCGTGCCGACTCCCACCCATCTCCGCAGCCTGCGAAATGGATGCGGAGGAGCCAAAGCGGCCGGGCTAACTTGCACCGCGGCGGGTGCTGTGATAATTTCCGTCTTTACGGCGTCTTACGGCATTTCTCCGGTTTCTGCGGAGCTGCCCGGGGGCGTTGCCGGCGAATTCATTCAGCCGCGGCGATTCCGGACCATGCGCGGCCGGGCCTGTTTGACTCGCCGAGCGGGGATCGTGCATCCCGAAGCCGCGCTGCGAGTGCTGGTTTGGCTCGCAAACCAGGGAAACTGAGGTGGGCTTTCTTGTCCGCGGAAATCTTGCGCGTCCATCCCGACGAACCCCAACCGGACCGGATTGATTACATCGTCTCCTGCCTGCGCAAGGGCGACGTAGTCGCTCTGCCCACAGACACGTTCTATGGCCTTGCCGTCGACCCGGTAAATCTTTACGCGGTCGAGCGCATTTACCAGCTCAAGACCCGGCAAAAGCACAAGCCGCTCTCGCTGCTGATCTCCGGCCTGGCCCAGGCCTACAGCCTGGCGCGCGATACCGACCCCCTGCTCGACAAGCTGGCGGACCGTTTCTGGCCCGGCCCGCTCACCATCATCGTCCGCGCCGGCACAAAACTGCCCCTGCGCTCGACGGCCAACACCGGCAATGTGGCCATTCGGGTGCCGGACGCCCCGATCGCGCGCGCCGTGGTCGAGCGCTTCGGCCTGCCCATCACCGCCACCTCGGCCAATCTGCAGGGAGCGAGCGAGTGCACGCACGCCGGCTGCGTGCGCGACCAGATCGGCGATCGCATCCCTCTCATCGTGGACGGCGGTCCCACCGGCCGCAGCCTGCCCACCACCATCGTCGACCTCTCGCTCGGACCCGGCCGCTGGGAAATTCTCCGCGAGGGCGCCATCTCGACTCATGAGGTGGTGATGGTTCTGCAGCGATAAGATAATGCGCATGGGGCGCAGAACAAGCCAGAGGTCACGCGGCCGGATCTTTGCCGTGCTGCTGGTGCTGTTTCTCGCCTTCCTTGCCGTAAGCGTGGCGTGGTGCCACTGGGTCTACGGGCAGATCGAGAGATACGCGAATCTCGATCAGGCCGCTCCCTCTGATGCGATCTGCGTCTTCGGCGCAGCCGAATACGACGGCCGGCCCTCGCCGGTCTTTCGCGCCCGCCTTGATCATGCCCTCGAGCTCTATCAGCGTGGCATTGCGCCGCTCATCATCACCCTTGGGGGAGCGGGCGGCGACGAGTACTCCGAGGGCTCCGTCGGCCGCGAATACCTGATGAGCCGCGGCGTTGCCGAGCAGGCCATCATTGCCGAAACGGAAAGCCGCAATACCGAAGAATCGGCGCGCCGCGTTGCCGTGATTGCCCGCGCCAACGGACTGCGCCGGCTGGTAATTGTCAGCGACGGCACCCACCTCTTCCGCATTCACGCCATCTGCGCCGCGGACGGCCTCAATGTTCTTACCTCGCCCCGCCCCCGCCCCGCCGTTGAAGATGACACGCTTGAAGCCGAGCGCTTCGCGCACGAAATTCTCAGCTACACCTTCTGGCGCATGGGGCTGCACTGATTCAGGCGGGCGAGTCAGCAAGCCGGCAAGTCAGCCAGTCGAAAGAAAAAAGATCCGCACAAAAACAGCACAAAATTCCGTGCCCCATCCTTGCGCCTTTTTTCTGGCGCAAGGGTGGGAAACCTCAAATCTCAATTCAGCACGAATCCCATCGGCCGTTACCCAAGCTCATCGCACCAGAGCCATCGCTCCCAGCGCAACCCCCGCCGCACTCGCCGTCGAGAGAAAATTGACGGCGTCGTTGTGCAGCCATCCGCGCGCCTCGACTGTGGCGCCGAGCAGGCTGTCGAAGAAGAGCCCAAAAATTGCGCCGCCAAGCGCAACCGAAAACAGCTTTGCGTCGCCGCGCAAGGCCACAGCGCCCAACCCGGCGATCGCGGCCGCGGCCAGCACGCCGGCCAGCGTTCCCGCCAGGCTCACCGCGCCGTCGCGTCCCGGCTCCACGGCGCACAGCGTCGTAATCATCCGCGGCCGCCCGCCGAACACCTGGCCCGTCTCCGACGAGACCGTGTCCGCGGCCGCTTCAGCCAGCGCGGCCAGGCTGGCTGCCAAAAGCGCTGCCGGCGCATGCACGAACCCTTGGCTGTTGGTTGCCCAAATCTGCGCGGCATCGCTGGCCGCCAGCGCCGCAATACCCAGATTGGCCGCGATCTGCGCAGCGGAACGGCCCCTCCGCGCTTCCGCCGTCCCAAGCCCCTCTTTCCGTCCCCGGCCGATGCGCGTGGCCGCAAACGCGAGCAGAGAAACGGCCACAACCGGAACCAGGGCCGTGTGCCACGGGTCGTAGGGAAAGTTCGCGGTAGAAAACATCAGGTTGGCGGTAATCGCCGCGCCCGCCAGCGCCGCCTGCGGCGTAGCTGCGCGCAGCTTCCACGTCACCAGTCCCAGCAGCGCGCTCAGCCCCAGCGTCCAGATGGCGACCGACGGCTCCTGCGCAGACCAGAAGTTGGTTTCGAGCACCACATCCGCGCCCACCACGGGCAGCACCAAAAGCAACACCGCCTTCGATTGCCACGCCAACTCGCTTCGGGTCACGCTTCATCGTAAATGTTCCTCAGGATGGCGCAAAAACCCTCAGGAGAACCACCCAGGTGAATCGGTTTACACTGGTACGCACCGCCTTTTCTCGCGATCTGCAGCGCCCGTGGGGTTCTCGATGAATAAAGCTTCAGCGCTCCTTCTTCTCCTGGCGGGAGCGATCGTCCCGGCTGCCGGCCTGCGCGCGCAAACCCCGGGCCCTCCCCCTTCGGCCAAATCGCCCTCCCAGCGGCTGGAGTTCGATCGCGGCGGAGCAACCATCGTGATGGAGCCGTACGCGCCGAATATCCTGCGCGTTACGCTGAGCCTGAATCGCGAGCCGGCAGAGGCGCCTCCGGGATACGGCATCATCGCCTCGCCGTCGGCCGCGGGCTGGACCGCGAGCCACACGCCGGATGCCGACGTCTATGCCTCCGCGCGTATCGTCGCCTCGGTTGGAATTCCCCATTCGCATCCGCCGGTTGCCACCCAGGTTGACATCGCTAAATACTTCAACGGCTCCACGCCCGGCGCGCACATCACCTTCACCACCCCCGAAGGCAAGAAGCTCCTCGAGCTCACCGGCTGGTCGCAGGCCGTCCCCAATCACAAGGACGGTACGGCAGAGCTGGCGCGCGACCGCCGTTCGAGCGATCCCGAATTCTATGTCGTCGGCGCGACGTTTGCCTCGCCCGACGATGAGCATTACTACGGCCTGGGCCAAAACCAGTTAGGCTTCCTCGATCATCGCGGCCATCCGGTGCGCTGCTGGGCCGACTACGATGCCCCCGCCGCGCCCAGCTTCTGCGTGCCCTTCCTGGTGACCAACAAATGCTACGGCCTGTTGTGGGATAACCCCTCCAAGACCACCATCGAACCCGGCTTCAACGAGCAGACACGCTGGATCTCCGATGCCGGCACTCGCGTCTCCTTTTTTGTCATCGCCGGCGCGACGGCAGATGAAATCTACGCGGGCTACCGGCTGCTCACCGGTCCCACGCACATGCTGCCCAAGGCCGCCTACGGCTACATCCAGTGCAAGCAGCGCTACGCCAGCCAGGCTGAAGTGATGGCCGTGGCCAACGGCTATCGCGAGCGCCATCTGCCCGCCGATGTGCTGGTGGTCGACTGGTTCTACTACACCAAGATGGGCCAGATGGACTTCGATCCGAAGTATTGGCCCGACCCCGCGGCCATGAACCGCCAGCTGCATGCGATGGGCTTCGAAACCATGATCAGCGTCTGGCCGCGCTTCATTCCCGGCGATCGCTTCTATGATGAATTGCGCGCGAAGGGCTGGTTCATTCATCTCGCCGATGGCACGCCCGTCGATGGCCTGCCCTATGACCGCGCCGGCTCCGATATCGACACCACCAATCCCGATGCAGCCAAGTGGTACTGGAAGACCATCCGCGACAACATCCTGAGCAAAGGCTTCGATGCCCTGTGGGCCGACGAGACCGAGCCCGATCTGCCTCCCGGCGGCGCGTACTTCCACATCGGGCCCGGCACCCAATACTTCAACGTCTATCCGCTCTTTCACACCGCCGCGCTCTATGACGGCTTTCGACAGGATGAGCCCCAGCGCCGCGCGCTGATCCTCTCCCGCGATGCCTATCTCGGCGCTCAGCGCAATGGCGCCATCTTCTGGTCGTCCGATATCTATCCCACCTGGGACACGCTCAAGCGGCAGATTCCCACCGGCCTCGATGTGGCCGCCTCTGGAATCGCCTACTGGTCCAACGACACCGGCGGCTGGCAGTATCTGCCCGCTGAGCATCATCCGGCTCACCCGCCGCTGCTCGATCCCTCTGACGCGCGCGCCACCGTCGGCGGCTACGACGATTATCCCGAGCTCTACACGCGCTGGTTCGAATACGCAACTTTCCTGCCCATCTTCCGCACCCACGGCAGCCGTCCCGCGAATGAGGTCTGGTCCTATGGCCGTCAGGCCGAGCCGATCCTCGAAAAGTATCTGCGCCTGCGTTACGCGCTTATGCCCTATATCTACTCGCTCGGCTACCAGACATGGCTCACCGGCGCGCCCTTCATGCGCGCCCTGCCGCTGGATTTTCCCGATGATCCAAAGGTGGCCGATATCGGCGACGAGTATATGTTCGGTCCCGCCTTGCTGGTTGCACCGGTTACCGACCAGGGGGCGGCCAGCCGCGAAGTCTATCTTCCCGCCGGCTCCGATTGGTACAACTACTGGACCAATGAGCGCGTAAAGGGCGGCCAGACCATCCAGGCCGCTGCGCCCATCGATACCATTCCGCTCTTCGTGCGCGCCGGCTCGATTCTTCCAGTGGGCGCGCCGGTGGAAAACACGCACCAGACCCAGGCGATCGAAAAAATTCGCGTCTATCCTGGAGCGGACGCGAGCTTCACGCTCTTCTCCGATGACGGCACCACCTACGCCTACGAAAACGGTGCCGGATCGATCACGCACCTCCACTGGGACGACGCCGCCCATCGCCTCACCCACGACGGTGCCTCCGCCTGGAGCCGCCCGGATGCGGAGATCGTTGCAATCGCGGGTCCTTGACGCCGGCGCCCGACCCGCATCCGGCCAACCCCCGCCGCAGGCTGTCCTTTTGGCTGCCGGATCGTCTTTCTAAGATGCATTTGCCCCTGAAGCCTTATCGAGCTTCGAGCCCCGCGGAAACGCTTCCGTCCATCCCGCTGATTTACAATCACCAGAGAAGCAGGAAAGATTTTTGAATGAGGCTTTTTCCCATGATTTCAGGCCAGGTGCGCGTGCTGCTGGCAGAGGCGGGCGCGGCCCTCGTGGTCTCAGCCCTGATCGCCGGATGCGGCAACAATTACCGGCCCGTCGTTACGCCCATCACTCCCAGTGGACCGGCTGCGCAACCTGACTCGAATGTGGTGGTGGTCTCGTCTACCTCCTCCACCACCCCCGGCGTGGCCACCATCATCGACTACTCCGGCGACACCATCATGGCGGAAGCGCCTATCGGCATTGGCCCCCAGGTCTTCACCATCGATGAGATCGGCTCCTTCGGCTACACCATCAACTCCGACGGCACGCTGACCAACTTCCCCATCACCACCACCCTCCAGGCCAAGAACGTCACCCAGTCCACGCTGCCGTTCACGGCGCTGCCGGTCAACATGATGGCGCCCTCGGCAGGCCTCTGGGCCGCTGATCTCAACGGCAATGTCGCCGACGTCTTCGCCGGATCGCCCCAGACCTACAAGCTCTCCATTCCCGTGGGAACCGCGTCCGCGCCCGCCACGATGCCGGTCTCGATCTACGGCCCGCCCACGCTTACCGGGCAGCGCGAGTATGTCCTGAGCCAGAACGTCTCTACGGCGATGGCCTGCAATACCTCGCCGGCCACTGTTACCGCGAATGGCGTCGCCACCGGTATCGAAATCGCGAGCAACGTGGCAGACACGCCGATCGTCCTCGATCCTTCCGCGTCCACCGGTACATTGAATGCGCGCTGCCCCGTCTACGGCGTCATGTCACCGGACCTGAGGCGCTTCTTTGTTCTCAACCGCGGCAGCGACACGGTTTCGGTCATCAACGCCCAGAACGATACGCTCGATAATCAATGCCCGCCGCCCACGGGTTGCATGAACCAGAACGGGCAAACGTATTTCACCCATCCCATTCTGCCGTTGTCCACCGCGGCCGTTGCCGCCACCGGCGTCACCCCGCCCAACGGAACCACCGGTATGACGGGCATTGCCGGCCCCGTCTATGCCGAGTACAACTCGGCGACGCAGCAGCTTGTCATCGCGAACTATGACGGCGGGTCCGTCAGCGTGATCGACGTCAGCCTTGACGAATACGGCAATGACAGCTCCACCTTCGGCACCACCTACACGATTCCCGTGGGCAATACCGCAACCCCCGATCCGGCCAGTGTGACGGTGCTCGCCGACGGCAGCAAAGCGTATACCGCCAACCAGAACGATACTGCGCCGGGCCAGGGCAACGGCACCGTGACGGTCGTCAACTTGAGCACCCACACGGTCGAGAAGACCATTACGGTCGTCGGGCATCCGCGCACCGTCGTCTCCACGCAAAATTCGGAGTTCAGCAAGATCTACGTGGCCTCGCCCGACAGCCCTTATCTCACCTTGCTCGAATCCACGCCCACCGTCGCCGACCAGATCGACACCACCATCCTGGTCGAAGGCAACATCGTCGACGTAAGAGTGACCACCCAGAACGGATCGAGCGGCAACAGCAACTTCACCAGCCGCGCGCCCGGCTACGGCCAGCCCTGCAACCTGCCTGGATTGCCCGCGCCTGCGGGGTCCCAAACTCCGCTGCAAGCCTGCCAGGCGATTCCCTGATCCTTCTCGATGTCCGCTGCCCGCGCCAAAACGCGTCTCGACCTTCTGCTGGTCGAGCGCGCTCTGGCGTCCAGCCGTGAACGCGCGCGCGCGTTGATCCTCGCGGGACGCGTTCTGGTGGGCGAGCAGAAGATCGATAAGCCAGGCGCCTCCGTTGCTGAGGATTCCCCGCTTCGCCTGCTCGGCGAAGACCAGCCCTACGTGAGCCGCGGCGGAGTGAAGCTCGCCGGCGCGCTCGAACACTGGCAGATCGACGTCAACGGCCGCGCCTGCCTGGATGTCGGCGCCTCCACCGGCGGATTTACCGACTGCCTGCTGCAGCACGGCGCAGCCCACGTCACAGCCATCGACACCGGCTTCGGCCAGATCGCCATGAAGCTGCGCAACGACCCGCGCGTGCGCCTGCTCGAACGCACCAACGCCCGGCTGCTTGAACCAAAATCGCTTGAGCCAAAATCGCTCGAGCCCAGATCGTTCGAGTCCAGATCGCTCAAATCCAAACCGCTGGCCGCAGGCGAAGGAATCCCCGCACCCACTCTCGTCGTCATGGATGTCTCCTTCATCTCCGCCACGCTGGTGCTGCCTGCCGTTCTCGCCGCCGCGCCGTCTCTGCGCGAAGCCGTGATTCTGGTCAAGCCGCAGTTCGAGGCCGGCCGCGAGCATGTGGGCAAGGGCGGCATCGTCCGCGACCCCGAAGCGCACCAATTGGCCATCACCAAAGTTGCGGACAGCCTGCGCTCGCTCGCGTGGGACGTAGCCGGAACCATCCCATCACCCATCACCGGCGCCGAAGGGAATCAGGAGTTCCTGCTCTACGCGCGGCGGCAGGAGCAGTAGAGTTAAATTCTGGGTGCCAGGCGACAATTCCGATGCGCTCGCCAAAACCCGCGCCAAAATTGGAAGAGTGCGTTTGCCTGATGGCGCCGACTGAGAATCGCTTCCAGGTTGACAGTTACTCGGGAGCAAGGAAGATTCGGTGAAGTCTCGCCTCTCAATCATTCGCCCGGCTGGCACCCACAGCGAGACCATGCAGCCTACTTCGGTCGAAGAGGGTCCCGCGCGCAATCACCGCAATCACCCTTCTCGTGTTGGCAATGTCTTCGAAACCCGCGAGAATTTGCTTCCACTGAAGGGGAGCGAAGTATCGAAAGCTTTGAAGTGTAGGGTCAAGCCACGTACCGTCGCCGGCTAGATGCCTCAGAAGCGCCTCTGTGGAGGCGCGGGTACAATCGTCAGGTAAGCGCTTGTCGCCCACAGCCATATCTCCGAGAAGCGGCACACACACCTTTGGAAGGAATTCAAAATGCTCGATACTAGCCTGCCCCGCGTCAGACGCTTCCAGCGGACTTATCGAGGCTGTCACATGCCCTGCGAACGGCAGCCCTGCTTTCTTGGCAGCGCTAGCAATAGCGAAATAAACATCTCTGCTGAGATGGTCATGGACCTTGATGAAATCCACACGCAATGCCGCCAACGATGCTACCGCTCGTTGTCCCTCCTCCGGGGTGTGTACGATCCACATGTCATTGTCCGATTGGCCTGGTGGCCCCTCGAGCATCGGCCCGGCGAATAGAAGCCGCGGACCATCCCAATCTCGAGCTTCGATGTGGCGTCGGGCGTCGATAAGTTTGTAGACATCTCCTCCCATATCGCGGACGCCGGTGATTCCGGATGCGAGCATCAGACGGAGCACGCGTTTGTCGCCTTCTGAATGGACATGCGTATCCCATAAGCCCGGTATCAGGTAGCCCCCATGAGCATCTACGACGCGTGCGCCAGTGGCGACTTTGGCAGACTTGTCTTGCAGGATGGCCTTGATCTTGCTTCCTGAAACCACTACAGTTGCATCGTTTTCCACGGACCCTGTGCGAACATCCACAACATTTACGTGAACGATGGCCAAGTCGGAAGACGTTTGTGCGGCGACGCAACGCAGGGCAAGGAGAACAAGCACGCCAGGGCACAAGGCTCGCAGCCGCATACAGGGTTCTCCGTACGTCGCCATAAAGTCTAGCAGTTGTGAATGCGCGCCCGGCAAAGCTCAGAGTAGATATGTGCTCGGGTAATTTGTCGATCCCGAATCGTCGACCATCCGGAAGTTAGCAGTGGGTCGCAGTGGGTCGATGAGTGAAAAATCGCCAAACCGCGTTTTCATCCGCCACAGTTCTTGGAAATGCGGTTTGGGCTGTTCTCGTCAGTTGAGAACGCGTCGGCGACACTGACGCGGAAAAGCCGCACGGGCCGCTATTTTCCTAGGGTTGGAAACCAAACCATTCTATACTTAGGCGGTTCCCACGCCACGCAGATCTCCGGGCTGTAGAAATGGAATCTCGCCGCGCGATTGATTCATGCCCCTTTGAAGCAAAGGAGATTGCCAGTGAAGCGTCGTGATTTGCTCAAGAGCGCAGCATTTGTGCTTCCAGCAGCAGGCTTTCCAGCGGCAGGGTTCGAGGCTGTTGCTCTCGGCCAGAGTGCTGCGCTTCCGCCAACTGGCGGGATCCATCCGGTGGAAGCGGGACAAGACCGGTTTGGGGAGACGCACTCGCTGGGATACAGCACGATTCTGTTTAAGGCGGTGCCACGCGAGACCAATGGCGGTTTACTCATGATTGAACACAAGAATCTAATGAAGGGTGGTCCTCCACGGCACTTCCATCTCCATCAGGAAGAGTGGTTCTACGTGATGGAAGGCGAGGTGCTGTTTCAGGTTGGCGACAGCCGGACGACATTGCGTGCGGGGGAATCGATCCTGGGGCCGCGCGGGATTCCGCATGCTTTTTCAGGGATGGGCGAGAAACCGGCGCACATGTTGATTGCGTTTACTCCCGCGGGGAAGATGGAGGAGTTCTTCCGCTATGTGGCGGTGCCGAACGGGCCGAAGATGGACGCAGAAGTATTTGCGCGGTACGAGATGCAATATGTTGGGCCGCCACTAGTGGCATAGTTGCCCGCTGTGGCGCAGGATGCCTCGTTTGCATGCTGTTTCGCGCTCATATGCAATGCGCGAGCGCCAATACCGTGGATTCGGCGAATGGAGCGCCCGGCGATCTGAAGTCCGATCGGCAACCCTAACGTGGAGCAGCGGCCCTCGCCATTTTCCAGGGGCCAGTTTGGCAGATTGCACAGGGCTTTTCTCGTGGGCGTTGACGACGGATCACCGAGGTGCCAGGACTTCCAGCCCCCGGTTCTCGATAAGCGCGTTATCGCCAATGCGCGTTTCGAACGCAGGATGGGTAAGGAAACTGGTCTCTGGGCGCCGGGCGATTGACGGGCCATCCGGAAACCATACACTTGGCGCTCTGTGCGTTTGTCGTCTCTCGCTTTCCGCCTCATCCGGTACACTGAAACCGCATGATCCGCGTCGCGATCGTCTGCAAACCACACAAGGAAGAGCTGACGAGGCTCTTGCCGGAGCTGATTGCCTGGCTGCGCGCACACGACTATGATCCGCTGCTCGACGATGAGGGCGGCAAGTACACCTCCGCTGCTCCGTCCGTCGATCGCGCCGATTTGCCCGCGCACGCGCCGAGCTTGGTTATCGTGCTTGGCGGCGATGGCACGCTGCTCTCCGTGGCGCGCATCTTTGCCTCGGTCGGCACGCCCATCCTGAGCGTCAATCTCGGCTTTCTCGGCTTTCTCTCCGAGGTCCGCCTCGCCGATCTCTACCCAACCCTGGAAAGCTGGTGCACCGGCTGCCACACCGTGGATGAGCGAGCCATGCTGCATGCCTCCCTGCGGCGTGAAGGCGAGGAGCATTCGAGCTACACGGCCCTGAATGAGATCGTGGTTTCGAAGGGCGACATCGCCCGCATGGGCGACTTTACCGTCGAGCTTGACGGCAGAACGGTCGCCCGCTTCCGCGCCGACGGCGTCATCGTCTCCACGCCGACCGGTTCCACCGCCTACAACCTCGCCGCCAACGGCCCCATTCTCACGCCGGATGTGGATGCGATGGTGGTTGCGCCTATCTGTCCGCATCTGCTCACGCTGCGGCCCATCGTCGTCCCCGGCGATGCTTCGCTCACCGTGCGGCTGGAGGGCGTTCCTGACCTGGCGCTGCTCACCGTCGACGGCCAGCAGGCGGTCCAGCTCCTCAAAGACGATGAGATCCGCTGCCGCCGTTCAAGCAATACGGTCAAGCTGATCCGATTGAGCGAGAGCGGCTTCTTCGAAGCGTTGCGCAGCAAGTTGAGCTGGGGCGAGCGCTGACTCCTCATCGCTCCTGCACTTCATCCTCATCCGGAAATATTCAGACCTGCCGGCCGCGCCGCTAAACGCGCTCGTTGTTCAAAGCGGCGTCCGCGTCGCGAGACCGCTACGGGGTCAGCTCATCCAGAAGAACCTTCGCCTTGGCGGCCAAGGTGTGCGCTCCATCCACATCGCCTGTGGAGAGTGCGGCTCGGGCCTGCTTCAGAAACTCCCGGATATGGTCTGCGGTCTTTTGCTCGGCGTCGCTCAGCGTGCGGGTGATGCCGCTGAGCCCGTGCTCGATGGAGGTAATCGAGTCTTCGGTCTCTTTCCTGAAGTCCTCCGGATCGCCCGAGGAAAGCTGGCCGATGGCGCTCACGCCCGGATTCGGAGCCGGATTTGCAGCTTCCTGCGTGGGCGGAGCATTCGCCGCCGTTGTCGCCGGCGTGCTTCCGTTCCCCTTGTTTTTCCTGTGCTTCGGCGGCGGTTTGGGTGGCAGTGTCGGCGCTGTCTTGGTGGGCTCGGTAGGAATAGTGACTTCGGGCGGCGGCAGATTCACCGGAGCTGTCGACGGCGGCGGCGGGGGATTGTCTTCAATCGGCGGCGCGAGCGGCTGCACCTGTGCCTGCTGGTTCCTGTGGAAGCAGGCAGTAAGAAAAACAGGCAGCAGCAAAACAACGATCTTCGCAGGCAACTTCATCCCGCAAGTCCCTTCTCATCTTGTACAACCGCTGGCCGAGGATGCCAGCGCCCCCATTCCGTAGCGGCAAGCGGAATACGCAGCCGAAATTCCGCCCCACGGTCTCTCTCCGATTGTACTTCCACGCTCCCATGGTGCAACTGAAGAATGCGGTAAGTCATTGCCAGGCCGATGCCGCTGCCCCCGGTCTTGGTCGTGAAATAAAGATCGAAGATCTTCTCGCGGATCTCGTCCGGAATGCCCGGCCCCTGATCGGCGATGCGCAACAACGCCGACTTCCAGCCGGTGGCGGCGGACCGGTCGCCGGGACCGCCGGCACGCCAGCCCGCCGGCCGATCCGTCACCGCCACGATCTTTTGGTCACCCTCCAGCACCACATCCAGCCGGCCGCCCTCCGGCATGGCCTGCGCGCCGTTCTGGATCACGTTGAGCGCAGCCTGCTTGAGCAGGTCGGCGTCCACGTTGGCGATGAGCGGCTCATCCGGCATGCTGCTCACCAGCGTCACGTTGCGCGTGGAAAGCTCTTCGGCCGCCAGCGCCAGCACGTCGGCGATCACATCGCGCAGGTCCTGCTCGCGCAGTTGCAGCTCCACCGGCCGCGAGAAGTCGACCAGCATCTGCACCACGCGATCCAGGCGATGGATCTCTACGTCGATCACATCGAGATGCCTCAGCGCCGGGCCGCCCGTGTCGCCCAGCTTGGCCTTTAGCAGCTCCAGATGCACCACGATCGCGTTGATCGGATTTTTCACCTCGTGGCCCACCCCGGAGGTCAGCCGGCCGATGGCGGCCATGCGCCGCGAAAGCTCGAGCTCCGACTCAATCTCCTCGGCCGATTCGAGATCGTGCAGCGTAACCAGCGCGCCCAGGCCCTGCTGCGTCTCGTCGTCATGGATAAAATCCACTGAGACCTGAATCCTGCGCCCGGTCTCGGTGCGGATCTCCTCCTGCACCATCGAGACGCCGGCGTCGATCGCCTCCCAAAGGGAGCGGCCCAGCAGCGTGGAGCGGTCGAAGATATCCCGTGCATGCAGACCGAGAATGCTGTCGCGCTCCTTGTGCAGAAATCTTCGCGCCGCATCTGAGACCAGCACCGCGCGCCCGTCGCCGGTGAAGAGCAGAATGCCGTCCTGCAGATTGCCGAGAATCTGGTCGAGATTCTCCTTGAGAGCCGAGAAGACCTCCTCCACGTTCCGCATCCGCTGCCCGATCATCTCGATCTTGTTCGAGACCCGCGTCGCCAGCTCCTGCTTCGGCGCCATGTCCTCCGCTGTCGGAGTGTCCACGGCTGCAGTCCAGTAGTCGAGCTGATGGCTGATCTCTTCCATCGGCCGCAGGGCCAGGTTGCTGAGCAGAAACGCCACCAGCAGCGCCGCGCCCAGCGCAAAGCTCATCAGCCACATCGCCTGTTCGAGCCACGGCCGGTAAAACGCGCTCAGCAGCGTGGTGCGCACTCCCACGTGCACGGTGGCAAATGGTTCGCCGTTCCGGTCGAGCGGCACCACCACGTCGAAGACCTTGGGCTGCCCGAAGACATCCGATATCAGTTGCATCGGGCCGGCATCGAGCAGCTGCGTGTAACTCGGGCGCGCCGGCAGCGGCTTGTCTTCGCTATCCGGGTTGGCGCTCAACAGGATATTGCCCTGGCTGTCGCCGATATTGACGTCGTAGACCGTGAGCGAATAGCGGTCAACCGAGTCGACCACCGCGCGCAAAGAGTCGTTCTTGCGGATTGCCTCCGCGGCCAGCGTGCGCAGCTCGCCCGGATTGTTGGGGTCCACCTTCTGGTCTTTGAGCCCGGTCTCGAGTGCGTCCTGCAGCGCCAGCCGAATCTGCTCGGCGACCATCTGGTTTGTGTCGTACGACTGCTGCACAGCCGCCTTGACGAGCTGGCTCACGTACACCACAGACACCAGCCCGGCGATGAGAAATACCAGCCCGGTGATCGCCAGAACAAGTTTGGTCTTCAGGCGCATGGCTTACTCATCCCCGGCCCGGCTATACTCCTTCAACTTATTGTGCAGCGTCTTCAGGCTTACGCCCAGAATCTCTGCGGCGCGGGTCTTGTTCTGGCCGGTGGCCTCAAGCGTGCGCAGAATCAACAAACGCTCCGCCTCGCCTACAGTGGCGCCCACCTGCAAAGGGATCATGCCCGGATTGGGAGTCTGCGCGGTCGATGGTTTCATCTTGCCGAAGCCCGGCGGCAGATGCCCGGCATCCAGCGGCGCGCCGTCCGGGCACAGAATCACCGCCCGCTCGATGGCGTTGCGCAGCTCGCGCGCGTTGCCCGGCCAGTCATAGCTCATCAGCCGGTCCAGCATCGACGGCCCCAGCCCCGGGACCCTTCGCCCGTGCTTCTGGTTCATCTCGTTCAGCATCGCATCGGCCATCGCCGGAAGATCTTCAAGATGTTCGCGCAGCGGCGGCATGTGTATGTTGAAGACGTTCAGCCGGTAAAAGAGATCGGCGCGCAGATGCCCCTGCTCCACGGCAATTGCCGGATCGCGGTTGGTAGCCGCCAGCACCCGCACGTCCACGTCCTGCTCCGTGCGCGCGCCCAGCCGCCGCACCTTTCGCTCCTCCAAAACGCGCAACAGCTTGGCCTGCGTGCCGATCGGCATCTCGCCCACTTCGTCCAGCAGCAGCGTCCCTCCCGATGCCAGCTCAAAGCAGCCGGCGCGCCGCTCGGCCGCTCCGGTGAACGCGCCCTTCTCATGGCCGAAGATCTCGCTCTCGATCAGCGTCTCCGGAATGGCGGCGCAGTTCACCGCGACGAACGGCCGCGTCTTCCGCGGGCTCAGATTGTGCAACGTGCGCGCCACCAGCTCCTTGCCGGTGCCGCTCTCGCCGGTGATCAGAACCGGCACGTTCGAAGGCGCAATCTGTTCGATCAGGCCGAAGATCTCCCGCATCGGCCGCGAGCTGCCCACCAGCGAGCCCAGCACCCCAGTCTCCCGCAGGCGGCGGCGCGCCACTTCCAATTCAATCGCCGTCTCCCGCTGCCGCGTGGCGTTGCCGAGGATGGTCCGCAGACGCGTAGCGTCCACCGGCTTTTGCAGAAAGTCGTACGCTCCCAGCTTCATCGCCTCGACGGCCTGCTGGATCGAGCCCATCGCCGTGAGCACCACCACCGCCACGCTTGAGCTCGGTCCTGAATTCCCGTCGGCCAGCTTCGTCAGCAGGCCAATGCCGTCCATGCGCGGCATCTTCAGGTCCGTCACCACGATGGCCGGATCCCACGCCTGCGCCTTTTCCCAGGCCTCCACGCCGTCCCGCGCGGTCTCCGTCACATATCCCCAGCCCGAGATGAGCTCCGCCAGGCCCATCAGGGCGTGGGGCTCGTCTTCGGCAATCAACACTCGCAAGGCGCTTTCCATAAGATCGTGTTTTTCCTCAACTTACCTTTCTACTATGCGTTCGGGCTGCACGAGTGCCTTTTTGGGCTCCGCGGATGCTTCCTTAAGAGTAAAGGGTCGCGGGCCGCTGCGGCGTGGTGGCCGCCCACGGCATAAACTGGAATGCATGCTGGACTTCGAAATCTCTCCCCCGGATGCGGCCAAGCTGTTCAAAGAAAAGCAGGCTCGTATCATCGATGTGCGCGAGCCATGGGAGTTCGCCACGGCGCACATTGAAGGCAGCGTGCCCCTGCCCATGGGCGACGTGCCGTCCCGCGCCCACCAGGAACTCGACCCGGAGGAGCGGCTGCTTCTGGTCTGTCATCACGGCGTCCGCTCCATGAATGTGGCTGTCTGGCTCCGCAACCAGGGCTTTGAAAACGCCCAGTCCCTGCGCGGCGGAATCGATGCCTGGAGCCTCGAAGTGGACCCATCCGTCAGCCGGTACTGATCTTTCGCATCTTCGCGGCCCAGCGGGGTAAAGGGAACTCATGCGAACGCGCCTGAATCCAGTCATAAGCGTCTGTCTTTTCGTCTCGGCGGCGTCTCTCTCCGCTCAGATCAAGCCCTCCACTGAGATCAAGCCCTCCGCGCTGTTCGGCGATCACATGGTCCTCCAGCAAGGCGTGCCGGTTCCCGTCTGGGGAACCGCCGGTCCCGGTGAGACCGTGACGGTCGCCTTCAATGGCCAATCCCGTTCCACGACTGCGGGCACTGACGGCAAATGGATGGTCCGCCTGAGCAAGCTGAAGGCCGGCGGCCCCTTTGATATGGAGATCCGCGGCAAGAACTCCGTAGTCCTTCATGACGTCTTGATCGGCGAGGTGTGGCTCGCTGCCGGCCAGTCCAACATGGTCTTCACCGTTTCGAAGAAGGCGCAGTTTTTTGCCGGAATGCTCGATGAAGACAAGGAGATTGCCGCCGCGAACTATCCTGAGATCCGCATGTTCACGGCGCGGACGGTCAAGGCCTACTCGCCGCAGGATGACGCCATCGGCCAGTGG
The DNA here is from genome assembly GCA_036490385.1 of Occallatibacter sp. Taxonomy (GTDB): domain Bacteria; phylum Acidobacteriota; class Terriglobia; order Terriglobales; family Acidobacteriaceae; genus Telmatobacter. The sequence goes on along the minus strand of DASXDX010000048.1, from coordinate 165,862 downwards.
CAGGTCTGCAGCCCGGAGACCGTCCCCGGCTTCTCGGCCATCGGTTATCTCTTCGCGCGCGATCTCCAGCAGCGCCTGCACGTGCCCATCGGCATTCTGACCGTGGCCTTCGGCGCCAGCACGGTCGAGTCATGGCTGCCGCGCGAGGCTCTCGCCGCCGATCCTCAGCTTAAGCCCATGCTCGACCGGTTCGATGAGCTGGAGTCATTCTTCAAGACCCATCCCCACGCCATGGCCGCAGACGGCCCGCCCGCGCCGCAGACCCTCAATGCGCGTCCCGGTGCGCAGGGCTCGCAGATATTGATGCGCGATCCCGCCGAGGATCAGCATCAGCCGACCGTCCTCTTCAACGGCATGCTGCACCCCGTCATCCCCTACGCCATCCGCGGAACGATCTGGTATCAGGGGGAATCCATCGTCGGCGGCCGGAAAGGCGTCGAACTCTATCCGCATGAGATCGAAACGCTGGTAAACACCTGGCGCGATCTGTGGGGCGAAGGCGATTTTCCGTTCTATGCGGTGCAACTGCCGGGGCTCAAGAATGTCTCGAACAATCCCCTGGTGCGCGAGCAGCAGGCCAAAATTCTTTCGCTGCCCAACACCGGCCTGGCGGTGACCATCGATGCAGGCGATCCGGACAACGTGCACCCCAAGAACAAGGAACCCGTCGCCCAGCGGCTCGCGTTGATCGCGCTGGCCAAGACCTACCGCGAGAAGGTGCAGTATGCGGGGCCCGTATACCAGTCGATGAAGGTCGAGGGCAGTGTCATCCGGCTCCGTTTCTCGCAGACCGGTGGCGGGCTGGCCGCGAAAGACGGACCCCTCCAGTGGTTTGAGATTGCCGGCGCTGACCAGCAGTTTGTGCCCGCGGAGGCCGCGATCGAAGGAGATACTGTCGTAGTCCGCAGCGCGCAGGTGCCCGCGCCCGTGGCCGTGCGCTACGCCTGGGCGAACTATCCCGACGGCGCCAACCTGTATAACGCCGCGGGACTCCCCGCTGGCCCCTTCCGCACCGATGACTGGGATGCCCTCACCGGCATTGCGCGCGACTTCACCGGCAACTGACGAACTGAGATCCTGAATCCGGTCAGGTTGCATCAACGTTCGGAGCTGCATCAGTGCCCGAAGGCGTAGGTCACCTGGTAGAGAAGATTATCGATGCCCGGATTTTCCGTGGCCGTGTCGTGGTTCGAGATGTGATGGTACCGGAACTCCCCGCGCCAGGACCGGGTGCGCGATTGGTAAAATTCGAGCCCCACGCCCAGGTCGAAGGTGAAGTTGAAGGAGCCACCATCGGCAATCGGAATCGGCTTTGAGGAATACATGTAGCCGCCGTGGCCGACAAAGAGCGGCTGCAGTCTGCGCCGCGGAACGAAGTTCCATTGGAAACCCGCCGGCGACATCCCTTCACCCACCGTCCAGCGCCGGCCTGAACAAAAGACCGTCTCTGTTCCGCTGTACGTGACCCCGTCAGAAAGGGTGACGACGTATTGCGCGGATTGCGGCGTGCAGTCCAGCACCGGTCCATAAGGCATGGTGAAGGTGGCCACCGTCGGCGAAGTCTGGTTGGCTTCGAGTTCAGCGGTCGGATCGCTTTCGAGCACAACCGGCAGCAGCTCTCCGTCATACTGCCAGTTCACTACCCGATTCATGAAAAGACGCCTGCTGTAGGAGACGCCTATATTCACGAGCTTGCGGTTTTCGGCGTTGCCCAACAAAATGGGACTGGAATCGGGAGAGTAGCCCACGAAGACCCCGAATGTATTCCGTCGTGCGTAGAAGGGGCTTTCCGTTTTTGCCTGCGCGCTGGCCTGCGCGCCCAAGATTGTCAGCAATATTATTGAAAAAAGAAAATGAAGATTGCGGGGCACGCATACACGCTCTTGTCTCGGCAAAGCTAGATTCCCTTTCGTCCAGATGGCGTCAATCAAAGGTGGAGAGTCGAAAACGATTCTACCGTTAATGGCCGGCGAAGCTGCGGCCGCCTGCCGTGAACCAAGGTGCCGACTTATACTTTTGCTTTGGATGCGAAATCCGTAATACGGGACAGGAAACCATGCCCTCTTCGCCCGCAACTTTCGCGCAGCAGAACCATCCCCGATTTGTGGATGAGCTGAAGGCGCTGCTTCGAATTCCCTCCATCTCCACCCTGCCCGAGCACAAGGCCGATTGCCGCAAGGCGGCTGAACTGCTCGCCGCCGAGCTAAAGCGCATCGGCATTCAGAACGTGCGGCTCGTTGAAACCGGGGGCCATCCCCTGGTTTATGGCGACTGGCTGCATGCCTCCGGCAAACCGACCGTCCTCATCTACGGCCATTACGATGTGCAACCCCCCGATCCCTTGGACGAATGGCTCTCTCCGCCGTTTGAGCCCACGGAACGGAACGGCAACCTCTACGCCCGCGGCGCCGTGGACGACAAGGGCCAGGTATGGCTGCAGGTCAAAGCTCTCGAATCGCTGCTCGCCGGCGGCGGATCGCTGCCCCTGAATGTGCGCGTGCTCTTCGAAGGCGAGGAAGAGGTCGGCGGGGAGGGAATTGCGGCTTTCGTCGCCTCCAAGCCCCCGGAGCTTAAGTCGGACTTCGCCCTGGTCTGCGATACCGAGCTCTTCGCGCCCGGCCTTCCCACGCTCTGCGTCGGCCTGCGCGGCATGATCTACACCGAGCTTGAGGTGCGCGGCGCCAGGACCGATCTGCACTCCGGCATGTACGGCGGCGCGGCCCCCAACCCCTTTGTGGCCCTGGCCCAGATTCTGGCCAAGCTCAAGGACGAGGAGGGCCGCATCCTCATTCCCGGCTTTTACGACGACATCATCCCTCCCAGCCCCGAGGAACTGGCCGCCTGGCGCAGCCTGCCCTTTGACGAGGAGCACTACCGCATCGCCGAAGTGGGCTCACGCCAGCTTGTAGGCGAACCCGGCTATACCGTCCTTGAGCGCACCTGGGCGCGTCCCACGCTCGATGTGCACGGCATCCCCGGCGGCTTTACCGGCGCCGGAGCGAAAACCGTCATCCCCGCCAAGGCTGTCGCCAAAGTCTCCATGCGCCTGGTTCCGGGCATGACGCCGGCCCAATCCTTCGCCTTGTACAAAAGCTATGTTGAAAAGATCGCGCCGCCCGGCGTGGATCTCGAGCTGCGCCTGATCCACCAGGGCGACCCCTGCCTGATTCCTGTCGACAATCCCTACATCCGCGCCGCCACGCGCGCCCTGCGGGAAATCTGGGGCCGCGACACGGTCTTCATCCGCTCCGGCGGCTCCATCCCCATCGTCGGCGACTTCGCCCGCCACCTCGGCCTGCCCAGCGTCATGATGGGCTTCGGCCTGCCGGACGACAATCTCCACGCCCCCAACGAGAAGTTCAACCTCAAAAACTTCGAGCTGGGCATCGTGTCCACGATCCGCTTTCTGGAAGAGGCCGGCAATTGAGCGCAGCCGCTCCGCTCGCTTCCGAATCGAAGGGGTGGGAAGCCCCGATCGCAAATCCATGATCGCAAACCTATGCCCTTAACGCAGGACGAGAAAACCGCGGGTTTCATCCTCGCCGGCGGCCAATCCAGCCGCATGGGCCACGACAAGGCGCTGGTCTCCTTTGCCGGCCGGCCCTTGATCGCAAACGCCCTCTCGATCCTGGCCCAGGCCGGTCTTCCGGCCACCATCGCCGGCGGGCGTCCCCAGCTTGCCTCCTTCGCGCCGGTCGTTGAAGACGCCTCACCCGGCCTCGGACCGCTCTCCGGCATCTGCGCCGCGCTGGCCTCCACCTCCGCGCGCTACTCCGTTTTTCTCAGCGTCGATCTCCCCCTCCTGCCGGCATCCTTGCTCCGCTTCCTGGTGCATCACGCGCAAATCACCGGCAGGGCCGTAACCCTCTCCACCGTCAACGCATTCGCCCACACCTTCCCGGCCGTCCTGGACCGCGCCGTGTTGCCCGCCCTTCAAGCCGAGCTTGCCGCCGGCCGCCGCGGCTGCTTCATGGCTTTTCAAGCGGCTGCCGCCGCCCTCGGTCAGCCCATCTCCGCGATTCCGGTCGAGCTTCTCGTCCAGTCCGCCCAGGCCGATCATCCGCAGGCGCTGCCGGCCGCGCGCTGGTTTCTGAATGTCAACACCCCTGCGGATCTCGAATCAGCATCGAAGCAGATATCGCTTCCCATCGCTTAAGCTGAAGGCAGCACATGGACGATCCCGAGCTCACTCCCGACTCCAAACTGATCTCCGACTCCTGCCATGCCGGAGCCGATTCCGCCGAGGACGATCTCCCTCATCTCGCCGAGACCATGGCGGAGATCGCCGCCACCGAGCCTCCCGCGCCTCCCGCGCCTTCCGAACCGCTTGAAGAGCCGGAACCCCTCGCCAGCAGCCCGAATGAGCCCATCATCGCCTTCGATAACGTATCGATCTCATTCGCCGGCCGGGCGGTGCTCGAAAATATCAGCTTCTCCGTCGACCGCGGCCAGACGCTCTGCATCCTCGGCCGCAGCGGCGTGGGCAAGTCCGTGTCCTTGCGGATGCTCATGGGCTTTCTGCAGCCGGATTCGGGCTCCATCCAAGTGGAGGGCCGCGAGATTGTCGGCATGAGCGAGGCGGACATGATGGTGATTCGCAAGCGCGTCACCATGGTCTTCCAGAATGGAGCTCTCTTCGACTCACTGAGCGTGCGCGAGAATGTCTCCTTCGCGCTCCGCGAGCGCGGCGGCCTCGATGAGGATCAGCTTCGCCAGATCGTCGATCGCCTCATCGCCCTGGTCGGCGCCGAAGACGTGGCGGACGTCCTGCCGGCCAGCCTCTCCACCGGCCGCAAACGCGCCGTCGCCATCGCCCGCGCCCTCGCCGCGCAGCCCGAGGTGGTGCTCTACGACGAGCCCACCACCATGGTCGACCCCATCATCGCCCGGCGGCTCGGCAATCTCATCCAGCGCCTGAAACATCAGCTTGGATTCACGAGCATCGTGGTCACGCACGATATGCGCTTCGCCGAACGGCTGGCCGACACCGTGCTCTTTCTCGAACAGGGCCAGGCCCGCTACTTCGGCCCGCTCTCCGGATTTCTGACCTGCGAGGATAGCCAGGTGCAGCAGTTTCTTACGCTCGATGCCTACGAATTGCCATCCGTCTAGCGCACTAGAATTGACCTCAATGTTGAGAGCGGTCTAGAACCAGTCTCATCAATAGCTTTGTGAAAGGGCACGACTTTAGTCGTGCCGCAAACGCCGCAAGAAATCACTGGGCTTTAGCCCTGAGGGACGCCACCTCGAATGACGGCCAGAAATGGCTACATGAACTGTGAATCCGCTCTGCAACGCGTCCGCTGTTACTCTCGCCCGTCCGTTGCCGCGGTAAACTGGAAGAGTGAAGATCGCGCTCGCCCAGATTGACCCCACGGTTGGGGACTTCTCCGGAAACTTAGAAAAAATAGTTTCGGCCAGCCGTCAGGCTGCCGGCATGGGCGCGCGCCTCACAGTCTTCTCCGAGCTGGCGATCTGCGGCTATCCGCCCGCCGACTTCCTCGAAAAACCGAGCTTCCTCGCCCGCTGCCGCTCCGCAGTCGATGAGCTGGCCGAGGCCACGCGTTCACTGCCCACGGCGGTCCTGGCCGGCGTGGCATTGCCCTCCGGCACGGAGGGCGGCAAACCGGCCGTGAACGCCGCCGTCCTGCTCGACAAGGGCAAAGTGCTTCTCGAGCAGCACAAGCGTCTGCTGCCGTTTTACGATGTCTTCGACGAACAGCGTTACTTCGCGCCGGCCAAGTCGCAGCAGGTTATTGAACTTGAGGGCGTGCGCCTCGCCATCACCATCTGCGAAGACGCCTGGAACGATAAGAACTTCTGGCCGCGCCGGCTCTACGCCGTCGATCCGATGGAAGAGCTGATGCGGCAGAACCCGCACCTGCACATCAATCTCTCTTCTTCCCCCTTCTGGCACTCGAAGCGCGCCATCCGGCGGGAGATGCTGGCGGCCATTGCGCGGCGAGACGGCATTCCGGTGCTGATGTGCAACCAGGTCGGCGGCAATGACAGCCTGGTCTTCGACGGCTCCTCGCTCGCGCTGAACGGCAACGGCGATCTGATCGCGCAGGCCGCGTCCTTTCAAGAGGACCTCATCCTTCTCGATCCTTTCAACGCGCCCGCCGTGCCCGCGCCCGTTGACGACGACACCGAAGCCGCTTACCGCGCCCTGGTGCTGGGCACCCGCGACTACGTTCGCAAATGCGGCTTCCGCAAAGTGCTGGTGGGCCTGAGCGGCGGCATCGACTCGGCCCTGGTGGCGGCAATTGCCACCGACGCGCTCGGCGCCGAAAACGTCATCGGCGTCGGCATGCCCAGCCCGTATTCCTCTGCCGGATCGATCGACGACAGCCGGCAGCTTGCGGCCGATCTCGGCATCCGCTTCGAGACAATCTCCATCAGCGCCCTCTTCGCCGAATACACGCGCGCCCTCGATCCGCTCTTCGCCGGCCTCCCACTCGACCTGACCGAAGAAAATATCCAGTCGCGGATTCGCGGCACGCTGCTGATGGCGCTCTCGAACAAGTTCGGCGCCTTGGTGCTCACCACCGGCAATAAATCCGAGATGGCGGTCGGCTATTGCACTCTTTATGGCGATATGGTGGGCGCGTTGGCGGTGATCGGCGATCTGGTGAAGACCAGGGTCTACTCCGTCTGCTACTGGCTCAATAGCGATCGCGGCCCCCGCAGTCTCCTCTTGGCTCGTGGCTCTGGGGAGGAAGTCATTCCCACGGCGATCCTCAAGAAGCCCCCGTCAGCCGAACTGCGCCCCGGCCAGAAAGACTCCGACTCGCTGCCTCCGTATGAAGTTCTCGATCCCATCGTCGAAGCGTATGTGGAGCGCTATGAAACCCCGGAGCGCATCGCCGCCGCAAACGGAGTGCCCATTGAGCTCGTCCAACAGGTGGTTCGGCTGATCGAGCGCTCTGAGTACAAGCGCCAGCAGGCCGCGCCGGTTCTGAAGGTCACCTCCAAATCTTTTGGCATGGGGCGCAGGTTCCCCATCGCGGTCAAAGTGAAGGTATAAGCTAGAATCTGGGGCTGGAGTCCGGGCTGCAATCTGAGGTGGCACCGCCTCTGCATCGCTTGATCCGCCCTCGAAATTTGCAGCGTTTCTGCGGACGAACGCCGGAAACGCGTGAGAAATGTTGAAGGAGAAACGCTTGATTCGTATGTCCGTCCGCTTGTTCAGCGCTGCTGCGCTCCTGGTCCTGTCCTTGCCTGCATTTCCGGCCCTCGCACAAACCCAGGTCCCGCCCGCGCCCGCGCAAACTCAGTCCACCCCCGCGACTCCCGAACCGGCCGCTCCCGCTCCCGCCGGGCCTCCTACCTTCCCCAAGCCCGACCCGGCCAACTTTACCGCAATCACCCCCACCAAAGACCAGGTCAACGGCTTTCTCAATGCGAACTGGGGCTATGACGATAATCGGATGTGGCAGGTGCAGGCCATCCTCAAGACTCCCGTCGAAGCGCTCAGCAAAGTGGTCGTCTTCGTCGGCGATAAGACCGGCAAGGAGAAGCCCCAGGCCCTCGAGTTCTTCGTCCTTCCCGATGGCAAGCACATCATCTCCGGCGAAGACGTCCTCCCGTTCGGCGAGCATCCCTTCGCCGAGAATCGCACCCTGCTGCAGGAGCACGCCGATGGCCCCTATCGCGGACCGGCTTCCAAGAGCTTCGAGTTGGTCGAGTTCGCCGATTTCCAGTGCCCGCACTGCAAAGAGGCGCAGGCCAACATGGACAAACTGGCCGTCGATTTTCCGAGCGCGCGCATCGTCTTCCAGAACAATCCCATCATCTCCATCCATCCCCAGGCGGAGAAGGCAGCCGCGTATGGCGTTTGCATAGCCAAGACCGGAGGAAGCAACGCGTTCTTCCAGTTTTCCTCGGCAGTCTTTGACGGGCAGGACGGCCTCGCCACTCCCGATGGCGCCACGCTGACCCTGAATAGCGCCGTGACCAAGGCCGGCGAGGACCCCGCGAAGATCGCCGCCTGCGCAGAGACGCCTGAGGTGCAATCGCAGGTCGAGGCATCGGTCAAGCTCGCCGGCGATATCGGCGTGGTCTCCGTGCCCACGCTGGTGATCAACGGCCGCGCCGTCCCCGCCAACGCGCCCTACGACACGCTCAAGAAGATCGTCCAGTATCAGGCCAAGCTCGACGGAATTACGCAGTAATCGAGATCCGCACCAACCAGAACGAACCCTGTTCCGCGGTTTTCTTCCTTGAAGAATCGCCGAACAGGGTTTCGTGTTTGCGCTGCAATTCAAAGCCCGTTTTCCACCATCTTCAGAACGCGCTCCGCCAGCGCATGAATCTCCTTGTCCGACGCTCCGCTCAAAGGCCCCTCAAGAATCAGGTAGGCCAGCAGATACCCGCGGCCAAATTCATTCTTCCTCTCTCATCAAAAAAACTCTCATCCTGAGCGAAGTCGAAGGGGATCTGCGGTTCGGGATCTCAGCCAATGCCACGAACTTCAGAGACACCGCAGTAGAACCAGTCTCATAAATAGCTTTGTGAAAGGGCACGACTTGAGTCGTGCCGCAAACGCCGCAAAAAATCACTGGGCTTTAGCCCCTGAGGGACGCTTTTCGCGGTGCAGAGCATTTATGCGACGGCTTCCAGTGTCCTGTTTCTAAAGTTCGCATCATAAATGCGATGTCATCGGGATGCTTAATTTATGCTCTGAACTTCGGGAACACCGCTCTAGCGGCCTGTGAAACTCCTGTCCACAATCATCATCGGCGTGTGGCCGGCGAATTGCGTTCCGCGCACCACGTGCGGCGTGATCACGATGACCAGCGTCGCATAATTCTGTTGGGCGTTTTTATCGGTCGCGTTGTTCAAGCCGGGAATTTCGCTTAATCCCGGCGTCCCGCTGATGGCCTGGCTCAAGGACTTGCTCAACTCCGCCGCCACCACTGTGGCCTCGCCTATCTTGAGGGTCGCCACGCCGGAATACGACTGGTGGTTGAGAATCGGGTTGTCGTTAAGGGAAGAGCCGGAGAGCGAATCGAGGCTCAGGTCCAGCGTGAGCGCGACATTGTCATTGCGCATCACCTTGGGCGTAGCCTTCAGCGTCAAGCCCAGATCCTGATACTGGACCATCGGAATGTTGGGGACGGAGTTGTTGAGCGAGCCCAGCAGCGAGGTGAGGCTGCTCGAGCTTCCGGCGCCGGTGAGTCCCGGAATGTTCGGCAGCGAGGGCGACAGGCTCGAATACGACGAGGTCTGGATCGGGTACCGTTCACCCTCTTTGATCGTCGCGGGCTGGTCATCGCCCAGGCGCAGCTGAAGATCGTCAAGCTCGCGCGTGTCGGATGTGTTCAGGTTCAAGTTGAAGGTCGCGGGCCCAGGCGACAATCCTGACGCAGTCAGTCCGCCGCCGAACAGGGCGAGCCCATTCGTAAAAATAGAATTGGTGACCTGGCCGGAAGCCAGCAGAATGCCGAGAATCGCGAGCGTGTCGCCGGGACTCGCCAGTCCTGACGAGATGATCTGCTGCACCAGGCTCGCATTCTGGCTCAGGATCGATTGCTCCTCGGCATACACGTTGAACGCGGTGACGGTCTGCGGTGGCTGCACTCCCGTATTGCGCATCAAGGTGTGCGCCACCTGGATCATCTTCACGTCGAGCAGCACCTGGTTGCGGCCGTCCAGCAGCGTGGCCATGGTGGTGTTGAAGGCCGCCAGCGTGGTCGGCGGCGCGCGCAGAGTAATGGTGCTCGCCGCAAGGTCCGTCGCCACCTGCTGCGCGTTAAAAACATTCTTGGCCAGGTTGCTCACCTCGGTGAGCGCGTCATTGCTCTGTCCCGTGCCGTTCTGCGCCGGGTCGCCCAGTCCGGGAAGATAGACCGTCTCCATCTCCTGCCGCGTGTACTGCTGGCGAAGCTGGGGCGTGTCGTGCGCCACCAGCGCGCGGTGCGCATCCAGCGGGACATAGAATGTGTCGGTCACCAGGGCGAGAACCCGCATCGCTTCTTCGAAGCTGGCGTCATCCACGTCCAGCCGCACCGGCGAATTGTGCACGCTGTCGTCCAGCATCGCGGTGATTCCGTAAGCCTGGAAGACCTGGTGAATCACCTGGAGCTGATCGCTGTGAATGTGAAAGCTGTGCGGGCCCGGCGCGGGGGAAAGCGGGACCACATCGCCCAACTCCGCACCTGTTTTGCCGTAAAGCGACTGCGGCTGCCCGCGCAGCGCATCGTCGCCCAGCTCCTCGAGATGCTGCGTCGCCTCAATGTTTTTAGGGTCGAGCGCCAGCGCGCGCGTCAGGTCGGCGCGCGCCGTGCCCTCATCGCCCAGCAGCCGCGCCTTTGCCGCTGACTGGATCAGCGCCGTGGCCGCGTGGCTGCGGGCCACCTCGGCCGCCATCCGGTAATCGGCGTTGGTCGAATCGAGTTGTGCCGCCTGCTCGTAGTCGCGCAACGCCGCTTCAAATTGCGAGTTGACAAACAGCTTGCTCGCAGCCATGTACAGCTTCGCGGCTTTTTCCCTGTCGTGGCCGCTCGGCTTTTTGGTTGCTGAGGTCTCCTGCGCAGCAGGCGCCGCGCCGGCGGCCGGCGATTGCGCCGTCCCATTCGCCGTCTGCGCCAGCGTGGCCGCCGGAAAGACCGCCAAGAGCCATGCCGCCGTGCTCGCTCGTAAAAACGCCTGCATGCGTGCGCGCCTGGTCTCGATCGTCCGCGCGCCCGCTCTCGATTCCTCGAATCCGACGATGCTCAATCTCACGCGGCTCAATCTCACGGTGCAGGCCGCGTAAACGCCAGCAGGTCAGCCAGCGATGTGGCGCAGACCTCCGGCTGATACTTTGCTAGCTCGTCAAAGCTGTAGCCGCCGGTGGCCACGGCGATCACCGACAGAAAGTTGGCGCGTGCAGCCTCAATATCGCGCGGCGTGTCGCCGACGACGCAGATCTTGGTCTCCTCCGCCGATTCCTTCGCCTTGAGCTCCCTCGCCTTCGCCGCCGCCTGCGCCACCAGCTCCGCGCGAACAGGGAAGTGGTCGCTGAATCCGCCGAACCGGAACCATTCGCGCAACCCCGCCTGCTCGATCTTGATCCAGCCGATCATCTCCAGGTTGCCTGTGGCTACGCCCAGCAGCGCGCCCTTGCGCGCCAGGTGATTCAGCGCCTCTTCGACGCCCGGCATGCGCACCAGGTCGAGCTCGTTGCGACGCTCGGCAACAGTCATCCGCATCGCTTCCAGGATGGTCTCGGTCTGCGCTTCCATCACCGCGGCGGGAATGCCGGCCTGTTTGCACGCCTCGCGCAGAATCGCCGTATCCGTGCTGCCGTGCAGCAGCACTCCGGCCAGCGTGATCTCGAATCCCGTCACCCGCTGCACGCTCGCCGCCACCGAGTCCACATGGATACGGTCCCGGCTGCGCAATAGCGTTCCGTCGATGTCGAAGAGATACGCGTCCTGCCCGTCCCATTCGAAATCGGGCTCGATGGCTACACGCGGCTCTCTCGTCTGCGGTAAAGTCTGCATGATGAATGCGGAGAGAGCGCTCCCGCCTCAGGCGGATCTCCTACCGGTAGCTCTGGCGCACTGCTCCATATACAAGACGTTCGGAACGCGGCGGACGCTTGAGGCCGGCGCGCACCTCGGCCAGTTCCAGCCCCAGCTCAGCCATCGTCCGGCTGAGCGTGTTGCGGTGCATCCCCAACTCTTCAGCCGCCTTGCACTGGTTCCCCCGGTGCGCAATCAATACCTCGCGCAGATACTGCCGTTTGAACTCCCGCACCGCATCCTCGTAGCGGATGCCGCTGGAGTGCATTTGCGTCACCAGGCTATCCAGTTCTCGTCTCACGTCCACCTCTTGCTCGGGTCGTTGAAATAGTGTAACCGCGCACCGCGGAAAGCGGGGAAGATGTTTTCCTCACCTTTTGCTCAGAGTCCTGCACAGGCTGCGGCCAGCTTCGGCGCGGTCCGGCACCGCCAGCTTCGGCGCGCCTCTCGTCACGATCCCCCTCGTCACGATCCCCCATGGTTCGAATGCATCCACGCAGGCGTCTCGACTTCCATAGTATGCAGGCCCTCCCGCACTCGCTCGCCGAGCTCGTCCGCGGTCATGCGCGTGCTCATGTGCAGCGGGCCCAAAAACTGCCGCGGCAACTGCGATTGCGTCAGCCATGGCGATTTGGGAAAGAAAGCGATCGCGACCATGAGACACAGAGTCACGAACACCACGCCCTGAAAAAAACCCAGAATGGCGCCGCCTATCATGTCCAGGCAGCCCAGGCCCATCCACTCCAATGCTTTGCCGAGAAAGCTGCCGACAAAATTGGCCAGCGCCAGCACCAGCAGCGCAATCACAAAAAAGCCGATCACGTCGGCAACCGCTTCGATGCGCACCAGCGGCAGTAAAACGGATGCAATCCGCCCATAGTTCCACGACGCGAGAGAAAGCCCGAAGAGCAATCCGATCAACGAGCAGGCGGTCCGGAAAAATCCTTGAAAAAGCCCGCCCAGCACCGCCGCCGCCAAAACAAAAACAATAGCCCAATCCGCCCAGGTCATTACGCGCTCCGAAGTGCCGTTGAGGCTCCAATGTGCATTACAGTTGGATGCCGCGCCCCGTCAGGCGGCGGAAGGCTTCCAGATACTTTCCCTGCGTACGCTCCGCCACCTCATCGGGCAATCCGGGAGCGGGCGCCTGCTTGTTCCAATGGATTGATTCAAGATAATCGCGAACGTACTGCTTGTCGAATGAGGGCTGCGCCCCTCCGGGTTTCCATTGCGCGGCATCCCAGAAGCGCGAAGAGTCCGGCGTCAAAACCTCATCGGCAAGAATAATGCCTTCGCCCGCCTTTCCGTTTCCGATTCTGCCAAACTCAAATTTCGTGTCGGCCAGGATCAGCCCCCGCGCTTCGGCATGTTCCCGCGCACGGCCATAGATGGCCAGCGTCAGCCGGCGCAGCTCCGCGGCGTCTTCCTTGCCCACCAGCTTCTCCACCGCCGCAAACGAAATATTCTCATCATGCGCGCCGTCCTGGCTCTTCGTTGCCGGCGTAAAAATCGGTTCCGGCAGCGGGGAGCCATCCAGCAGACCGCCGGGCAACCGAATGCCGCACACCGTCTGCGTCTCCCGATACTCCTTCCATCCCGATCCCGCCAGATACCCGCGCGCCACGCACTCCACCGGAAACATCGCCGCCCGCTTTACCAGCATCGAGCGGCCCTCCAGTTGATCGGCATACGGCCGCAAGCCGGCAGGATACGCGTTCACGTCCGCCGAGATCAGATGATTCGGAACCAGGTCTGCAAACAGATCGAACCAGAACAGCGAAATCTGCGTCAGAATCTTGCCTTTGCCGGGAATGCCCGTGGCCAGCACATGGTCAAAGGCCGAAATCCGGTCCGTCGCCACCAGCAGCAGCGCGTCCTCTACCGCATACAGATCGCGCACTTTGCCGCGCCCCAGCAGCGGCGTCGCACCCAGGTTGGTCTTCAAGAGAGCAGTCACAAGATAGGCTCGTCCTCGCGTGGACTGAATCTCCGATTTTCGTGGGGCCGCCGGCCTTTGTCAACGTGCCGCCTTCGTCAACAGAGCTTCAGCCGGAGTCCGCTTTTGCTCGCTCTGCCTCTCCTGAGGCAGTCTTCCTGCACGGCTCCCGCCCGCGGCCGTTCCGGTTTTCGACACAAAACTGTCCTGAATTCAATCAATCCATAGGAGTTCTTCGAGCCCAGCCCACACGTGTGACGACCGTCACGGACTCCCGGCGCAACCTGGGAGAAACTCCAGATTGTCAACGTGGTTCAGAGGGCAGCAAGAAACGCTTTCTTCGAGCCGGGCGACACGAGGCAGCAGTGGAAAGGGGAAGCCGCCGCTACTCGTTAGTTAGAGGGATCGCCAGTGGCTGTGCGCTATCGACCTCCGGCGCCGGCCACGGGTTCCCGTCCCTATCTTGTGGTCCTATAGCAAGCGCCTCCGGAGCGAAGGGTTCCTTCGGAGGTGATTTTTCTTCCGCCTGTTGTCGGGTCTGAATTTCGCACCATAATTCCGCTGTCATCTTGAATTCCCCTTTCATCTTGAATTCCCCTGTCATCTTGAGCGGAGTTTGGCCGTTTTTGGCCAGACGGAGTCGAAAGATCCGCGGTTGCTCTTTGCCGCGTATGCAATCAACTTCCGGGGCGCCACAGCAGCAGCGTCTCCGCAAAATTCAGGCAAAGCCCAAACCAGCCTGCGCCATTCGGTTTCGATCCATTCAATCTGCTATGCTGGTTCCTCCGATCGGCAAATGCTCAGGCACGCTTCACTCTAGAATTTTGAAGCTGTATCCACTGGGAAAACGTAGCTCTGCTCGAGCCTGCGCACGGCATCCACATGCACACAAACATTCTCGCTAGCATTCTCGCCAGCATCCCCGCCAAATTGACCGCGATTTCTCCCGTAGCCCTCGCGATGTGCGGCGCCGGCATTCTGGTTTTTCTGGTTGCGCTGTGGGCTGCCAGGGCCGATATCGCGCGGGCCCGCGGCCTCGACAAGGTCGTAGCCTTAGGCAATCTGTGTTTCGCCGTCCCCCTCGCCGTCTTCGGCGCGTTGCATCTCGCAGAAGTAGACTTCGTCCTGCCCATCGTGCCCTCGTATATGCCGGGCCGCTTGTTTTGGGCCTACTTCGTCGGCATTGCGCTCGTGGCCGCGTCTCTGAGCATTGCCACAAAAATTCAGGTGCGCTGGTCCGGCCTGCTGCTCGGGATCATGATGTTTCTCTTTGTCGCGCTCCTCGATATCCCCGGAGCCCTCGCCAACCCGCACGACCGGTTTGGATGGACGCTTCTCATCCGCGAAATGTCGTTCGGTTGCGGAGGCCTGGTTTTTGCAGGAAACGCCATGCGCGGGCCAACCGGAAGCAGGCTCATCGCCGTGGGCCGCGTGGTGATCGCCATCGCCGCGATCTTTTTTGGCGTCGAGCATTTTCTGCACCCGTTGGCGCGCCCCGGAGTGCCGCTCGAAAAACTGATGCCTGCCTGGATTCCGGCACGCCTGCTCATCGGCTATCTCACGGGCGCAATTCTGGTGGTGGCCGGGGCGTGCATTCTGCTGGGCAGAAAGACGCGCATGGCCGCAACCTGTCTCGGCGCCTGGATTGTGCTGCTGGTCTTGTTGATCTATGGGCCCATCCTGATCGTTTCGCTCGCCGACCCCAGCACCGCGATCCAGGTGGAAGGCATCAACTACTTTGCCGACACCCTGCTGTTTGCCGGAACAATACTTGCGCTCGCCAGCGCGAAGCCTCAGCGCAACCCCTGGAACCAGTCTCATCAATAGCTTTGTGAAAGGGCACGACTTGAGCCGTGCCGCAAGCGAACAGCTTTGTGAAAGGGCACGACTTTAGCCGTGCCGCAAACGAATAGCTTTGTCAAAGGGCACGACTTGAGTTGTGCCACAAACGAATAGCTTTGTGAAAGGGCACGACTTGAGTCGTGCCGCAAACGCCGCAAAAAATCACTGGGCTTTAGCCCCTGAGGGACGCTTTTCGCGGTGCAGAGCATTGATGAGACGGCTTCTGGTGTCCCTTCTAAAGTTCGCATCACAAATGCTGTGTCATCCTGAGCGCAGTTTGGCCGGTTTTTGGGCCAAACGGAGTCGAAGGATCTGCGGCTTGGGCATCTGATTTATGCAACGAACTTCCGATTCACCACACTAGCGCGCATCGACTCATATCCAAGCCAATGGTCTGGCGACGACATGGGCGTTTATCGGGAGTAATCAGTGGTCGCGTGACAGTTTCATGACCGCATACCTGCGACAAACCTCTCCCACCAAGTTGTGGGACGAATGAAGATAACGAGCTCTCCTGCGTTTGCCGATGCGGTCGCCTTGCCGCATTTATTCTTAGTCACCAAGCCAGAGCTAATGATCGTGGAAACCGGATAGAGGTAATCGCTTCCGTAAGTCCGCGTAGTACTGTCATAAAACTTTTGGCTCGAGCAAGTCGTCCACATGTAGCCATATCCGTTGAAGACAAGGACTCCGTGAGCGTCGGGGCTCGCGATGTATGAGTCTCCGTCCACTGAAGTCGTCACAGTCTTTCTTCCGTTTAGATCGTCACGGTACTGGCCATTTTCATCGGTATGGTAATCCACAAATCCGAAGCTCATCGCCGGGATGGTATGTCCTGTGCGACCGTTGACCACGCGGACATGGATCGCAGTGGCTTGCCCGAAGAGCACTTTTGGAACAATGACGAATTGAAAGCATAAAAGCAACGCCAGCTTCAGCAGTACGTTTCGGAATTGCTCACTTTTCACGCTTTCATGATAGATCATTCACCCTGGTGGCCATGGCATTTCGCGAGCATGTCTGGAGTGCCAGCCCGGCGGAATCTGATTACTCCTCATAAGTCTTAGTGCTGTATCTGGAGCGCCCCGCCGCCCCGGCAGCCGCAAAGGCCGGCTCAGCCGCACGCGGAAGCGTCCGCCGCCGCAGCGGCTTCGTTCAGGTCGGCATCCAGTCACTAATCTGGCTGGGTGGCCCGGACAACGCGTGCCGAGGTTCGCAGCCGCCTCGCAGTGCAGGGAATTACCAGCCCGAAGCGTAGAATCACAGTGTCTGAGATATGCCCGGTTCAAAATGTCGGGATGTGACTGGTCCGTACCCCGCTCCCCCCACCCCCTCCCCCGAAAACAGCGCATTGGGGCACGAGCAGAAGCAGGCAGGCATCCGCGTAACCCACTTGGGATCAGGGGCTTGACGGCTCGGATCGCAATTTATCTTATTGACAGAATGGTAAACAGAAGCCCCGGAAAACAGGGCTTCTGTTCGCAATTCAACCCGCGAATCGCGGATCTCAGGCGGTTGCACGCTGCTGCTCGTGGTGGCCGAGCCGCACGCTGACGATCTTCGATACGCCCGGCTCCTGCATCGTGACGCCGTAGATCACATCCGCGGCCTGCATCATGCGCTTCGAGTGCGTGACCACCAGGAACTGCGTCTCCTTGCTGAGCGAGTGCATCAGCTCGGCGAACCGGCCCACGTTGGTCTCGTCCAGCGGCGCGTCCACTTCGTCGAGCACGCAGAAGGGGCTGGGCCGGAACTGGAAGATGCCCACCAGCAGCGACAGCGCGGTGAGCGCTTTTTCGCCGCCCGAGAGCAGCAGCACGTTTTGCAGTTTCTTGCCCGGCGGCGAAGCCACGATGTCGAGCCCGCTCTCGTCCTGGTTCTCCGCGTCCGTCACGCGCAGGAAGGCGTTGCCGCCGCGGAAGAGGCGCGTAAACACCTGCCCGAAGTTCTCGTTGATCTGCGCAAACGCTTCGTCGAACTTGGTGCGCGAAATCTGATCGATCTCCTTGATCGTCTCCTGCGTGTTCTCGATCGATTCGATCAGGTCCCTGCGCTGCGTCTCGAGGAAGGAGTGCCGCTCCGCGGTCTCCTTGTACTCGTCGAGCGCCATCATGTTCACCGGGCCCATCTGCTCGATGCGCTGGCGCAGCCCGCGGCACGTCTCCTCTTCGGCTGTGAGTTCTTCCTCGCCAAGCCGTCCAATCTCCGCATCCTCGCGCAGCACCTGCGCCGCCACGTTTACCTCGGCGAGGCAGCTTGCCTCCAGGTGTTCGAGATCGGATTTCAACTTGGCCAGCTCGCTTGACCGGCCGGCGCGCTCATCGCGCAACTGTTCAAGCGCGGCGCGTTCGGTCTTGAGCCGCGTCTCCATCTCCGCGAACTGCTGCCGCAGCGCCTGCGCCTGCCCGGCGATCGATTGCGCCAGCGCCAGCGCTTCGGTCCGCGCCTCCGCCAATTCCTTTTGCCGCGCGGCCAGCATAGCGCTTTCGCTGATGCGCTGCTCGCGCTCGGCCGTAGCCGCCGCGCTCTGCTGCTCGATCGCGAGCACGCGCCGCTCCAGGTCCGCATGCAGCCGGTCAATGCGCTGGAAGGCCGCTTCCGCCCCGCGCCGCCGCTCTTCAAGGCCGGCCAGTTCGGCCGTTAGCTGCGCCGCCTGCTGCTGCAGCTCCTCGCGCTTCTTGCGCAGCTCGCCCAATTGCGTTTGCAGCGCGTCGAGTCCCGCGTCGGCCTGTGCATGCTCGGCTTCGAGCCGCGACGCCTCTTCGCGCTTCTCGGCGATTCCTTGCCGCTTGGCCTCGCATGCGTCCTTGTTGCGCGCTGCCTGCAGGGTCCAATCCTGCAGCCGGCGCTCGATCCGCTGCGTCTCGCCCTCCATCTGCTTGAGGGCTGCGCCCAGGTTGGCATTCTCGGTCTCGGCCTGTCGCCGCTCCTGGCTCTGCGCTTCGAGCCGCGCCGTCAGCCCCTCGATCTCGCGCGTCAATGCGGCTGCTTCTGCTTCCGCCTGCCCGAGCGCGGAGTCGAGCTTGGCCAAACGGTGCTCGGTCTCGCGCAGATCGCGCTTGAGCGCCAGCGGCCCCTCGCTGGCCGGCTTGCCGCCCGTCACCGTCGCGTTATGAAAGCACTCGCCCTCCGGCGTAAGGAAGAATGCCTGCGGATACTGCCCCGCCAGCCGCAAGGCCTCGTTTGAATTCTCGATGAGATATCCGTTGCGCAGCTTGGGCAGAATGCCTTCGAGCGAGCGTCCGAATCCATTCAGAACTTTGATGGCATCACGCAGCGGCATAAGTCCGGGCTCGTTCACCGCGCCCGAGCCCGGATCGAACAGCTCGCCCTGCGCATCGCCGTGAATGAGAAATGTGGCGCGTCCGTCGCTGGTCTTGAGCAGCCGCACCCCCTCTTCGGCGACGCCCCAGCTTTCCACCACCACATAGTTCAGCTCTTCGCGCAGAAACTCGTCGACAACGCCTTCATGCTCGCCGCTGACCTCGAGAAAATCGGCCAGCGTGCCGACCGGCGCCATACCCTGGCCCAGTGCACCAGGCTTCAGCAGCTTTCTCACCGTATCGGTCGAGTAGCTGTGGTTGCGAATGAGCGACTGCAATGAGTCGCGGCGCCCCACGGCGGCGGCCTGCTCGCTGCGCAGTTGATTGGCGCGCGTGCGCTGCGCAGTCTCTTCCGCGCGCTTGGTCTGCAGTGTCTCGCGCAGTGTGGCGATTTCGCCTTCCAGCCGCTTGAGCGCCTCGGCCGCGGATTCAAACTTGAGCCGCGCCTGGCCGCTCTCCACGCCGAGATTCTCCCGTTCATTGCGCGCCTGGCCCATCTCCGCTTCCAGCCGCTCGGCTTCGCGCTCCAAAGCTGCAAGGCTCTCTTCCGCCTGTGCCGTCTGGTTGCGCGCGTTGCCGGCCTGGGTGAGCAGATGCATCACGTGACGCCGCGCGGTTTCAAGCTGCCGCTCTGCGCCGAAGACCTCTTCAGCCGCGGAGCGCGCCTCCTGTTGCCGCGCTTCCACCTTCTGGCGAAACTCCCGCGCCTCGCCCGCTGCCGTTTCAAGAAAGCTGCGCTGCTGCGAGCGCTCTTCGGCGATCGTGGTCAATTGCGTCCGCGTCTGTTCGAGCTCCGCGCCCGCGGCGGCAATGCGCGCTTCCAGTTCCGCCACGCGTTCCGTATTACTGCGCTCGCGCGCTGTCGCTCGCTCCAGCTCAACCGCTGCTTCGTTTGCGCGGGTCTGCGCGGCGTGGCCCTCGCGATCGAGTTCGTAGCCGCGCTCGGTGAGCGTGTGCTGGCTGGTTTCCAGCGCACCAATCTCCGTGGCCGAGCCGTTGATCCGCTCGGTAAGCGCGGCAATCTCCTGCTCGAACCTCACCTGCTCGGCATCTATCATGGCCATGCGGCTCGCGAGCACCACGCGCAGGCGGCCGCGCAGCTCATCGCGCACCGCCACGAAGCGCTCAGCCTTCGCGGCCTGGCGCTTGAGGCTGTTCATCTGCCGCGTAACTTCCTCGAAGATGTCATCGACGCGGGCGAGATTTTGCTTTGCGGATTCGAGGCGCAACTCGGCGAGACGCTTCTTGGTCTTGAAGCGCGTGATGCCCGCGGCTTCCTCGATAATCGCGCGCCGGTCGTGCGGCTTGGAGCTGAGCAGTTGGCCGATGCGCTCCTGGCCGATGATGGCGTAACTCTCCGGACCGAGGCCCGTGCCCATGAAGATATCCTGGATATCGCGCAGCCGGCAGAGCTTGCCATTGAGCAGGTATTCACTTTCGCCGGTGCGGAAGAGCCGCCGCGTAATGACTACTTCGCCCTTTTGCGGCGTGCTGTGGAACTTACGGCGCCGGATCTTCAGCACGACCGGCTGCGCCACCTGCGCTGGGGCGGAATCCTGGTCCGCATCTTCGTCAATCACCTGTCCCGGCTGCTCGGCAGCGATAATCTCCTCGGCCTCCACGGCGCGCTGCTGGCGCATCTCTTCCTCATCCCAGTCGGGCGGGGCATCGTGATCGATGAAGAGGTCCGGTTCCACCGGGATCGGACCCTCGTAGGCCTCGGGGTCGACCATGGTCAGCGTTACTTCCGCCATGCCCAGGGCCTTGCGGTCGCGCGTGCCCGAGAAGATCACATCCTGCATGTGGGTGCCGCGGAGGGTCTTGGCGCTCTGCTCGCCGAGAACCCAGCTCACGCCGTCGAGAATATTCGACTTTCCGCAACCGTTCGGCCCCACGACCGCCGCAATTCCTGTGCCCGACAACGTCAATTCAGTGCGGTCGCAGAAGCTTTTGAAGCCGAGAATGTGGATTTTTTTTAATTTCAGCATGGTTACTCCAAGTTCCAAACCCGGTCGCTCAAAGCGTCGGAGGCAGAGCCAATGCCCGCCTCCGCTTTCGCGGGGGAAGAGAATTCCCTTTATTAGTAGAGACTCTAAGGAGGCGCGTGGGTAGGGTCAACGGTTCGAAAGGGTGTTTTTGTGGATAAGAGGGGCCGGAATTCGAGTTTTCGGGAATTGCCGGAAATTGAGGGATGATTTTCGGTTTGTGGGCAGATTTACACCGCTTTTCCACAGGGCGGGAATCCGGCTTCGGCTCAGCTTTTTCGCCCCAGTGCGGCGCTCACCGCCCGCTGAATCACCCCCTCCAGCGCACGCAGAGCCTGCGGACGGGGAAAGCCCGGCCGGCTCACCAGCCGAATGGTGCGCGAAGACTTGCCGGTCAGCGGCCGCAGCACAATCTCGCGGGCGCGGAACGAATCCGCAGCCAGGGCCGGCAGGAGGGTGGCGCCGTAACCGGCGGCGACCAGGTTGACGAGAGTCTCCAGAGTAGAAGCCTGCATCGTGGCAGGCATGGCGCCCCGTTGCACTCCGCTGCGCGCACCGCAGGCGGCGATGGCCTGGTTGGCCAGGCAATGGCCGTCGGCCAACACCAGCAGCTCGTGGGTGAGCGACTCTTCGCTCACTGTTTTGGCCGAGGCGAACTTGTGCGTCAGGGGCAGCGCGGCAAACAGGGGCTCGTCGAAGAGTGCCAGCTCCGTGATCTCCGGCGCCTCCGGTGGCGTGGCCAGCAGGGCAGCGTCGAGCCGGTGGTTGCGGAGGCCGTCAATGAGCGAGCGGGTCTGGTCTTCCCAGAGCTCCAATATCATCTCAGGGCAGGCCTGCTTCAGCGGCTTGAGGATCATCGGCATCAGATAAGGGGCGAGCGTAGGGATCACACCGAGTTTGAGCGGACCAACGAGCGGATCGCGGGCAGCCCGGGCCACGGCCTCCATCTGGCCGGCCTCTGCCAGCGCGCGGCGCGCGTGGTTCAGGATCTGGCTGCCCACGGGCGTGATGTCTACGCGCTTGTTGGTGCGTTCGAGCAGGGTCACGCCCAGCTGGTCTTCGAGCTTGCGGATCTGGCTGCTGAGCGTGGGCTGGCTCACGTTACAGGCCTCGGCCGCACGGCCAAAGTGGCGATGTTCGGCTACGGCCACGAGGTAGCGGATATCCTGAAGGTTCATCGTTTTTTGGCCCGTCCAGGACGGCGTTATCGGGTGTGCGCACGCTCTGGAAGCAGCTCCATAGCGCGACACCCGGAAGCGCGTGCCATAGGCTAAGTATATCGTCACTGTAGAAACAATTCATTTTACTTATGGAAGCGGCGCGATTTAGCTTGGATGGGTGGGGCCGCGTCGGAGCATGATCGGCCCGCCGGCAAGCCGCAATCCATACGTTCATTCCCGACGCAGGGCGCTCGAAGTAGCCCGGCGCGAAACCCCCAACCAAATTCACCTAGATCTCGAAGGAGACGCGCCATGGCTGAAAGCACAACACAGACCCCCGGACCCCCGATACTTGACGATCAGAACGCCATGTCAGGCAATGCCAAATGTCCCTTTTCAAACGGGGCGCGTAAACACACGGTGGCCGGAACGCCAACGAACGCAAGCTGGTGGCCGAATCAACTCAATGTGAGAATTTTGCACCAGCACTCCCCGCTGTCCAATCCCACAGGCGAGGCCTTCAATTACGCCGAGGAGTTCAAGAGCCTCGACCTGAATGCCGTGATCAAGGATCTGCGCGCCGTGATGACCACCTCGCAGGAGTGGTGGCCCGCGGACTACGGGCACTATGGGCCGTTCTTCATCCGTATGGCGTGGCACAGCGCGGGCACCTACCGTATTGCCGATGGCCGCGGCGGCGCGGGCTCGGGGTCGCAGCGATTCGCTCCGCTCAATAGCTGGCCGGACAATGTGAGCCTCGATAAGGCGCGCCGGCTGATCTGGCCGATCAAGCAGAAGTACGGCCGGAAGATCTCCTGGGCCGACCTGATCATTCTCACCGGCAACGTGGCGCTCGAGTCGATGGGCTTCAAGACCTTCGGTTTTGCCGGGGGCCGCGAGGACGTGTGGGAGCCGGAAGAGAACATTTACTGGGGCTCGGAGGGCAAGTGGCTGGGAGACGAACGCTATAGTGGCGACCGTCAGCTGGAGAATCCTCTGGCCGCTGTGCAGATGGGCCTGATTTATGTGAATCCGGAAGGCCCCAATGGCACGCCGGACCCGGTTGCCGCGGCACGCGATATTCGCGAGACGTTTGGACGCATGGCGATGAATGACGAGGAGACGGTTGCGCTGATTGCCGGCGGCCACACCTTCGGCAAAGCCCACGGCGCCGCCGATCCCCTCAAATATGTCGGTCCGGAGCCTGAGGGCGCGGGCACTGAAGAGCAGGGCTTCGGCTGGAAAAACAGCTTTGGCAACGGCCACGGCGTGCACGCCATCAGCAGCGGGCTGGAGGGCGCGTGGACGGCCAACCCGGTGAAATGGGACATCGATTACTTGAAGAACCTGTTCGCCTATGAGTGGGAGCTTACGAAGAGTCCCGCAGGCGCTCATCAATGGGCGCCCAAGAATGGAGCCGCGGCGGGCACCGTGCCGGATGCGCACGATCCCAAGAAGAAGCACGCGCCCATCATGTTCACGACCGACCTCGCGCTGAGAGTCGATCCGAGCTACGAGCGGATTTCCAGGCGATTCCTCGAAAATCCGGAGGAGTTCGCAGACGCGTTCGCCAGGGCCTGGTTCAAGCTTACGCACCGCGATATGGGGCCTCTCTCGCGATATCTTGGTCCGCTGGTTCCCAAGGAGGTGCTGCTGTGGCAGGATCCCATTCCGGCGGTGGATCATGAATTGATCGGAGAGAAGGATATCGCTGCGCTGTCGGCCAGGATCTTGGCCTCCGGGCTTTCCATCTCGCAACTGGTGAGCACGGCCTGGGCCTCGGCTGCAACCTTCCGCGGCGGCGACAAGCGCGGCGGCGCCAATGGGGCGCGCATTCGCCTGGCGCCGCAAAAGGATTGGGAAGTGAACCAGCCGGCCCCACTGGCCAAGGTTCTTCAGACGCTCGAGGGAATCCAGAGGGATTTCAACGGCGCGCAATCCAACGGGAAGGCGGGCCGGAAAAAGGTCTCGCTTGCTGACCTGATCGTTCTCGGCGGCTGCGCAGCCGTCGATCTGGCGGCCAAGAAGGCCGGCCACGACGTGAAGGTCCCCTTTGCGCCAGGGCGCACGGATGCATCGCAGGAGCAGACCGATGTAAGCTCGTTTGCGCCGCTCGAGCCGACTGCAGACGGATTCCGCAACTACATCCGCAAGGGACAAGAGGATTCGGCGGCTGAGCTGCTGGTGGATCGGGCGAACCTGCTCACGCTCACGGCTCCCGAGATGACGGTTCTCATTGGCGGTCTGCGCGCGCTGAATGCGAACTTCGGGCAGACAGACTACGGCGTCTTCACCAAGCGGCCCGGGATGCTCACGAACGACTTCTTCGTCAATCTCCTCGACATGAACACGAAGTGGCAGAAGTCTACCGGACCTGACGGGTTGTTGGAGGGACATGACCGCGCGACCGGCGAGCACAAGTGGACGGCCACGCAAGTCGATCTTGTCTTCGGTTCGAACTCGCAGCTCCGCGCCGTCGCGGAGTTCTATGCGTGCAGTGACTCGAAGGATGGGTTCGTGCGGGACTTTGTGGCGGTCTGGAACAAGGTGATGAACCTTGATCGATTTGAGCTTGCGTGATCGCGCTCGGGTGATCGCTCGCTAAGGGTCCTGAAGCAATACAATCCACTCTGAAAAGAAGAAGGGTGCGCCCACCAGCGCGCCCTTTTCTTTTGCCCACTCTTTTCTTTGGCCTGACAGATCACATGCGTGGATGAACGTAATAAATCAATCCGAGATAGTCGTCTGTAAGCAGAAAGCTGTCAGGGCCAATGCGCAGCAGGCCGCAGGGCCGCCCGTGCACAACGGGCTTGCCGTTCCTGAAGGTCAGAAAGCCGGTGATCAAGTCGCGCGGCTTGCGGTCAGACGGCGTGAAGCGGACGACGCGATAGCCTGTGCCGATGTGCGGGTGACTGGCGCCGTGCAGCGCCACAAGAAAGCTCGAGTGAAGCAGGGAATCGCTCTGCGGAAAATAATCGAAGCCCAAGGGAGAACTGTGCGCGATGAAACTCGTGTAGGGAGCGGGCACCTGGGCGCAGTCCTCGAGCGGCGCAGGTGGATGGCCGAGGTCCGCATTCGGATCAGGCGCCGGCGCATCCCCTCCGCCCGCGGTGAGGTTCGTTCCCGCCGCGGCGACACCGGTCTGCCTGCCGTAAACGGAATCATCGTGCGGGCCCGGGCGCGGCAGGGTTCGTCCGGCCGCCTGCAGATCGTCGAGAGAGGGCAGCGGCGTGTTGTCGTGCACAGCCTTGCCGTGGTCGAAGTAGCAGGTCGGCCAGCCGTAATTCAGCGGAGCGTGTGTCTGCGTGTCGAGCTCAAGAAACGTGTCTTCCGGCAGTTGGTCGCCGAGATGATCGTCGCCCATGTTCGTGGCGAACAGCGAGTCTTCACCGAACTCCGGAATGGAACGCAGATCCACTGCGTTGCGCAGGCCTTGCGCGATAAGCGCTGCATGTTTTCCACCCGGCTCCATGCGGATGACGGAAGCGCGCGCGACTTCATGCTCCCGGCAATAGTTGCACGAAGATCCCACCGCGACAAAGATGTGCGCCGCGCCTCGCGATTGCGTGACGGCGACGGTGCGCGTGAGGTGCCAGCCTCCGTACTTGTAGCTGAGGCCGTAGTCGGGGAAGCGCATGAGAGTTTCCGGGGCAGAGGATGGCGCCGTATCGCCCGCCTTGTATCGGTAGCGGACAAGCTTGTCGGTCAGCGCCACATAGAGCCAGCTCTGGTTCGTAGCGGCATCTGTCCAGAAGGCCACGCTGTTGGGGTTGCGCAGGTGATCAAGATAGCGAGTAATATGCGTGAAGGTGTGGCTCTGCGCGTTCCACCCGTCGAGGATGAAGATCGAACCCCTGGTGTTGTCGGAGATGTCGTAGAGGCCAGTTGCGAAGATGCGTCCATCGGGCGATTTCGACATGAAGCGGATGCGGTGCAGCCCGCTGGCGGCGATGTTGATGTCGAGAGAGCCGGGGAGGGAAAGCGTGATCGATCTGCCCGGAGCGTATTCGAGGGTATGCGGTGTCTGCGCGAAGAGCGAAGCGGCACAACCGATGACGATCGCGAGCAGAAACACGCGTGGAGGCGAGGGCATGAGATCAGTCTACGGCGGTTCTACGGTTGCTTAGAACCAGGCCCCGCCATTCGAACAGTTTCAGCCGCTCGACCCGTTTCAATTGGCGAGCACGGCCCGGTAGCGTACCTTGTTCTTCTTTACTTTTTCGATTGCCTCATTGGCTTTGGACATGGGGAAGACCTCGGTGGTGGCCTTCACGTCATGCCGCGCCGCTACGTCGAGCATCTCGCGCAGCCGGTGCGGGCTCCCAATCGGGCTTCCGCTGATGCAGCGCAGCCCCGCAATGAGCGGAAAGGCCTGCACCGTGACCGGTGATGGAGGCACACCCACAAAGCACAGGGTTCCAGTGGGGCGCAGCGCCTGGATATAGGTGCCCCAATCCTGGTCGGCGTTGATGGTGGTAAGAATCAAATCCTGCGTGCCGGCCACTTCCTTCATTGCCTTCGACTCGCGGGTATTCACAAAATTGTGCGCACCGAGCGCGCGCACCTCCTCTTCCTTGCCGGCCGAAGAGGAAAACGCGGTCACCTCCGCGCCAAAGACCCGTGCAAACTGCACCGCGATGTGACCTAACCCTCCAATGCCCACAACGCCCACGCGCGACGAAGGATTGACGCCATACGTGCGCAGCGGACTATAGACCGTCACCCCGCCGCAGAGCAGCGGTGCGGCGTGCTCGCTCTTCAGGGCCTCCGGAATCGGAATCACAAAACGCGCATTGGCGCGGACGCGGTCAGCGTAGCCGCCATTGCGATGAACGCAGGTCGCCTCCGAGGCCGGGCAAAGATTTTCCATCCCGCGCATGCACCACTCGCACACGCCGCAGGAGTTCGATTGCCAGCCCAGGCCGACACGCTGGCCTGTCACGAGTTGGCGCACTTCGCTGCCCACGGCGGCCACGGTGCCGATAATTTCGTGGCCGGGAATGAACGGATACTGGCTGATGCCCCAGTCGTTGGCAATCAGATGCAGATCGCTATGACAGATGCCGCAATGAGTGATGTCGATTTCGACCTCCTGCGCGCCGAGCTTGCCGGGGTCGTAATGATAAGACAAGAGCTCTGCACCTGCTGCATGAGCCGCAAGACCTTGAATTTGAGCCATCTGTTGGAATCCTCGCTGGCGCGGGCCCGGAGCCTTGAACGATATCCGCGCCCGGTCCCGATGCGGAATGAAAATGATTCTCTTGTCGCCGGACTTAGTGTAAACCGCCGCCCGGATCGATGTGCAGATTGAGCACCTCGAACCCGCTTAGCAGGCCTCCGGCGGAAGCTTCTCCGGCTACCTCCGCCGACTCGCCGTTTAGATTGACGTCCTGAGAGGTGCGCACCGCTTCGAGCGCGTTGGCCACTGACAGGGGAATGCTGGACAGCGTGTCACCTTCCATTCCCGCCTGCGGTTCAGGAACCAGCAGGCTCACGTAGATGCGGTCGGCCGCATGCTCGTGCCGCGCCTCTTCGAGAACAGTCTTGATATCGGCAGGGCGGGCAGGGAGACGCGGCTGATTCAGCGTGCGGTCCAGGGTGCCGGCGTCTGAAACCAGCAGGCGGAGATTGCCCGCCTGCAGCCTGGCTGGAAGCTTCACCGGGATGCGCACGTTACGTTCCGGCTGCTGCCAGGGGCGAATAGTCGCCTCAACCTCAACCGTGTCGCCGGCGTGCACAAGGTCATTGGAAACCAGCCGCGCGCTCTCGAGTTCCACAGCCAGCCTGCGCGGAACCTCTTCGACGTGCAGGTTGATCTCCCGCACCGCGCCGCGCCGCGCGCTGTTCGTATAGAGCTCGGCGAAACGCTCCCCCGCCAGCAGCGCGAGTTGCAGCGGCGCCGGCGCGGTCTCGCCGGGAGCGGCCCAAAGATCCAGCGGCACCACGGGATATTGCTGCACGTCGACGTTGCCGGTCAGGTGATAGCTGGTGGAGGCGGTGCTTGCGTTGGACTCGAGCAGCGAATCGAACAGCACCACCATCATGGCCTGCGAGGTGAGCGAAGGCAGATCGAGAATCTGCACATTGAGCTTGCGATGATCGTCGGGACCGTCGACCGAAATGTGCATCGGGATCATGTGCGCGGTCGCGCCCATCACTCCGCGAATCGCCGCATCGCGATCTTCGGTGAAAGCGCCTACCGTGGCGCCGGTGTTGATGATCTTGAAGGCGTTCAACGGCGAGGCCAGCGTAGCAACCACATCGGCGGTGGTCATCGGCAGCGAGATTTCGCCGGCCTGGAGAACCGGATGGCCGCACGCCAGTAGTTGTTTCGGATCGATGTAGGTTACGGTGCAGGTGGCCGAAATCTCCAGATCGCCGCGCACCAGCTGCATGCTTACGGCTGATCCCGGCTCAAGCGTGGCGGCGGCCGCGGCCGAAGGCAGGGCATCGGCATCGGACGATCCGCCCATCCCTCCTGCGGCGATGGAATCGAGGCCCGTGCCGCGCATCTGCTGCCGCCAGAGATCGATTGCCTGCTGCCGGAAACCGCTCATCACGAGCGGCGTCTCCATGGCGCTGAAGTTCATTGCGGCCCCGAAGTTCATGGTGCCGCTCGTCAATCCAGCGCCGCCGGCCCCGTCAGCCGCACTGGCTAATTCATCGCTGCCGGCAGCCGTGGCGCCGAGCCTGTCATCTGCGGGAGCGAGCCCGCCGGTCGATGGAAAGGCAGCCGAAGCCCTTTGCATCTCGTCCATGGGCAGATTGCGGACTTCGAGCATCTGTTCGATGGGCGTGATACCGGCGATCGGTTCCTTGCTGAAGATGCCGATGCGGTAAGAGAGCGAACCCAGGAGTTTGTTGCCGATATAGACCGGGCTGCCGCTCATCCCCTCTACCACGCCGGTGTATTCAGGCTTGGACCCCCGGAGCCGCGCCAGAATCATGTCTTGCCCCGGTCCGCGCGCGCCGCGGAGAACGCCCAGAATTTCCACCTGCATCGGCTCGGGCTTGTTTCCTTCAAAGACCGTCCAGGCCGTTCCCATCATTCCGCGCCGGACCTGAGCCACGGGAAAGAAGCCGCCGGTACTGGGCGGAGGCGAGCTGGGCACGGCAGCCGCTTGGATTCCGGCGCGTTGCGTGGCAGTATCTTGGGCTGTGGCGCGGCGCGCTCCCGGCAGAGCCACAGATATGGCTAGCCATAGCGCCAGCGCGGTGAGCCGGAAGCTGATTCCCCCGAGGCGAGTTTCCACGTCTATTAGAGTACAGCCCGCCACCCGGATGTTGCCGAACGGCGGTCCATGCAGATCAACTATGCTTGTGTGCACAGAGGTTGCTATGGCCACTCGAACTCCCCGCAAGTTTTGCTTCGCCATCCTGTTGCTCGCGGTCACGGCCCTGATGTCGGCGCCCGTCGATTACGCCCAGGACCAGGCCCAGCCGACCAATCAGCAACCGAAGCAGCCCGATCAGTCGACCCCGGATGCGGGCGGTCCCAATGGCGATAACGGCGTGATCGCCGTGCCCAAGAAGAAGGACAATCCCGACGAGGAGCCACCCGCGCCGGCCGCGCCGGCTGAGCCGAAGGTCAAAAACCCTGAAAGCATGGGAAATGTCTCCCTGCACATCGATGTTCCCGAGGTCACGGTGGATGTGGGCGTTCTGCTTGAAAAGACCGGCCAGTTCGTCCCTGGCCTGAAGCCGGAGAACTTCCGCGTCTATGAAGACGGCGTGCAGCAGAACATCCAAGGATTCAAACGGGTTGAAGCGCCCATCACCGCGCTCCTTCTCTGCGAGTATGCCGCCCGGGGCTGGGTCTTCCGGATGGACATGCTCAATTCGGCCTGGGCCTTCACACAGCAATTGCGTCCCCAGGATTACGTGGCCCTGGTGACCTTCGATATGAAGTCGCACATAGAGGTGGACTTTACCCAGGACAAAAACCAGATTCAGCAGGCTATCAACTCGCTGGGAATGTCCGTGTTCATGCCGGCCGCCTTCAGCGAGACCAATGTCTTCGACGCACTCTACGAATCGATGGACCGGCTGGACCGCATCGAGGGCCGCAAGTACATCATCCTGATTGCGTCGGGGATCGACTCGATGTCGAAGCTGACCTTCGACAAGATATTGAAGCGCGTGAAGGAGTCGCAGAACATCACCATCTACGCCATCTCCACCGGCGGTTTGTTGCGGGAGATGACGGAGGGCCGTGGCGGCATGTCGGCTTCCATGCGCGACATGGACTATTTGCAGGCCGACAACGAGATGCGCACCTTCGCTCAGTTGACCGGCGGCATGTGGTTTGAGCCGAAGTTCACCGGCGAGCTGCCCGACATGGTGAGGACCATCAACGAGAATATCCGCGCCAAATATCAGCTGGTCTACCGGCCCACGAATCCCAAGCAGGACGGCAGTTACCGCAAGCTGCGCGTGTTGCTGGTCGATGCCGAGGGCCAGCCGCTGCGCATGCAGGACGAAAAGCATAAACCGCTGAAGTACCAGATCATTGCGCGCGACGGCTATCGCGCAAAGCAGGAAGTGGAATAGCCTTCGAGAGGGATTCCGTATCGAGACGGCAGAGCCAGTTGCCGAGGGGTGCTTCGACTTACCCCCGCGAGGTGGTGCGTAGCCCGTCCGCATCTTTCTCGCGGACAGAAATCCAACCTCACCTCGCGGAAGGCATCTGCTGGAGCAATTTCCCTGTGGCAGCTAGCCGCCGATCACCTAGCCGCCGATCACGTTGAGATGAACCAGAATATCGCGAACGTAGTAGGCCAGCACGATGACCGTCATACCTGCCACCATCCACTGGGCCACGCGCAGCACCGGTTCAACTTTCGTGACTTTGGCTACGATCGCCGCCTGAGCGATCCTTTCATGACTGAAGGAGTCATCGAGAAAGATCTGATCCTCCTCGTCGCGCGTGAGGCTTGAGCGATATATGTAGAGGGCGGCCATCAGGGCGACGAGAGTGCACCATAGCGTCCACATCATCGGAACGAGTGTCATACCCACCTCCAAGGGGTGTTGGCGGGTCCCGGTACCAGCGAGTCCGTGTAGGAATCGCGGTCTCGGGGGCAGCGGGGCCGTTTGGTTGAACATAATAGCCCCGTTCAAGCACGGTTGTCCGCGCCCATTTTGTAATTTTTCAGGTTTTTTGCGGCATTTTGGCCGATTTGAGCCCGGATTGTCACCGCCAATCGGTTCCGCCGCGTTCCCTGCGACCGTCCCGGTCCGGCCGGCATCGAATAGAAAGCGCTTCAGGGACTTGTTTTCCCCGGCCGGGGAAGGGTACTCTGGAGAGGACGGCATTTTGACGACCGGGAGAAACTATGGCAACCGCGACAATTGCACCGAACCAGGAAACCGTTAAGAAACCGCCGCTTATCCTCACGCCTCAGGCAATCACCAAGGTGCGGGAGATTATGGCGACTCAGGATCCGCTGCCCGCCGGGCTGCGCATCGGGGTTGTCGGCGGGGGCTGTTCCGGCTTTCAGTACTCGATGGCCTTCGAGAACCAGAGCGGCATGATGGACAAGGTCTACAGTTTTGACGATCTGAAGGTCTTTGTCGATGCCACTTCACTGATGTATCTGAATGGCTGCATCGTCGACTACGTCGAGACCCTCGAGGCTGCCGGCTTCAAGTTCGAAAATCCCCAGGTGAAGTCGACCTGCGGCTGCGGTTCGTCCTTCAGCGTGTAAGTGCAGCCGGGCCCGGTTCCCAGTCTTCAAGCAGTCAACGCCCGTTCCGCCGCCGGAACGGGCGTTTCTGTTTTTGGAGCATCCGATTTTGGAAGTGACCAATTTTCAGGGGACGGGTGCGCTTCGCTCGCCCTGCGGGCTTCTACTGCTGCGGCGCCGAGGTTTCAGGCGGCGCCGAGGGCGTCGAGGTGGGCGTCGATGCGGGTGTGGAGTTCGAATCCGTGCCGGTGGTCGTAATTCCCGGAATGCCGACGGCCCCCGGCACGCTGCCCGCGGGCTGACCAATCGCTCCGGTGTTGCCGCCGCTCACCGTCTTCATGTCCATAATCGGATCGTAGGTGAACTCCCACTCGTTGTAGTGCTCCTTCTTCTTGTAAACAAGGATGGATTGTTTCGGGCTGGCAGGCGAGAAGCCGATAATGCCGGCGCCGCCGAAGGTCTGGCCGGTTAATCCGGCCTGTCCAGTTTGTCCAGTCTGTCCGGTACCGGAGCCTGCGGTGCCGCTCGAATCCGTACCATTGCTGCCGACGCCGGGGCTGGTACCGCTGGACGAGTTGAAGAGGCCGCCCATGCCGTTTGGGCTGTTTACGGCGCCGTTGCCGCCGCTCGGTCCAATGCCGGCGATGGCGCCCCCGGTGGTGAGGGGCTGCCCGAAGAAGCCCATCGCGATGGGGGTCTTGTTCTGCCCGTACATGACCGGCTTCCAATCGTCCTTGCCGGTGACGGGATCGAGATACCGCTTGCGCAGGAAGCGGATGTCGTTGGTTTTTACCAGCGCATCTGCATTCGGCGGATAAGCGTGGAACTTGCGGAAGTAAAGCTGCACGGCGCGGAGGTACTGCTTGCCGCGGTGCATCGTCTCCAAGTCGCGATCGCGCTGGATGGATTTGGCGACGCTGGGCGCGGCGGCCGCGAGCGAGAGCACAAGAAGCGCCATGATGAACATGACCGCGAGCAGCAGGTAGCCCTCCTCAGAGGGTTTGGCGGAGGGTCTCGGCACGCACCGGATTGGATTGGAAATGCCCATGAACTGCTCGCTCAGAATGCAGACAGTGTAAGCGTCTGCGTATTGTTGTAGCCCATGTCGGTGACTTCCACGCTGTTGGGCTTGATGGTGTTCACTTTGTAGCGGTGATCGACGACCTGGCCGGCGCTGGCCATGAAAATATCGTCTCCGTGCACGAAAAACGCCTTCAGTGTTTTGTCCCGGCCCTCGCTGTAGCCAAAGTACTTCAGATCGATAGCCGGCGGCCGCGGCGGCACCGGCGGCGCGGTCGCGGTGGGCAGGCCGGGAGCTGGGCGAGCCGGTACGATCGGTTTTGGGACGTACACCGGAGCGGAATCGGCGGAGAAGATATTCCGGCCCGTTCCTCCGTATTGCACATCTTCGCTCTGCGCCAGCTGGTCAAAGTGCAGCGTGGGATCGATGCCCTCATTGCTCAGCCTCTGTGCATCCTGAGCCGAGGGAGCGGTTGCGGACCCGGCTGCCGCATTCGTATTTGTACGCACGGTGCGCGCTACAGGCGTGGGCGCGACGCGCGGCGGGGGCCCGGCGAAGTTCTGGTAGAGCTCATAGCCGCCGGCGCCGAGGACAACCGCAAATAACGCGGCCACCAGATAAACCTGCTTTTTGTTCTCCGTTCCCAGCTGAAGGGCCATGGTTATTCGCCCTCCTGGCCGGAAGCAGGCTCGGCGGCAGGGCCTTGGCCTGGGGCAGGCGTGGTCGGCAATCCGCTGGCCTCAGCAGCAGCGGGCCGCAGCCACGTTGAAACGCGCATGCGCAGGCTCACCTGGCCGCCCTGCTGTCCGGTCAGATTCATGCCGCGGATCACAAAGAAGATCGGATCGCGCTCCAGGCCGTTCACGAAGCGCATGATCGCGGGATACTCGCCGGTGATCGCGGCATCCATCGAAATCTCCGTCAGATCGGAACCCGGCGCGCCTTGCGTGTACTGGACGCGCGTGAGCCGCACTCCGGAGGCGACTTCAAGCTCGCCGATACGGCTGGAGATGGAGGAATAATTCGGCGGAATGCGCTTCCGAAAGAAGGTGTTCATCTGGGCGCGCGATTTCTCCACGCGCTTGTCGAGGCCGCGCAGGGGCGCGGTCTGATGATCGAGCGCCTTCAGCTCGACCCGTTTCCCAGCCAGCACTTCGGAGGCGTGGCTGTCGATGGCGGTCCAGTCAAGGCCGAGCCGCACAGCCAGCACGACGGTGATTCCGAGCAAAACAGCGAAGCCGATGTAGTGCCAGGTCAGGGGAGAAGTCAGGCGCTCGCGCCAAAGCCAGGTGCGTCCACTGCTCATTGCGGGCCTCCCGGCGTGGGCCCGGGCGTGGGCGTCGAATGGCCCGGTGCATTGGGCCTGGGAACCGGCCCCAGATTGCCTTGCCCGGTGTACGGGCGCCGGCCGGGGTTCGACTTGAAGCCGGGAACCCGACGCACAGACTCCGGTCGGTTGCCGGAGGCCGGACCCTCCGCCGCGGTTCTTTCGGCATGGCTGGCCGTGCGCTCTTCGAGTGTGGGCGGAATGTAGTCAGCCAGCAGATCGAACTCGAACCGGTTCGAGGCGCTCACCGGCTCCAGCTGCCGATTGGGGCCATTGGTGCTCGATTCCGCATTTTCACCGATGATCCGCGGCGACATGAAACGCTTCGAGTGCTCCAGATTGCGCACCAGATTGATGGAGAGATCGTGCGGCCCCAGCACGCGCAGGTGCAGAGTGGTCTGCCCGTTCTTGGCGCGCACCGGCTCGATCTGCGTCACCTGCACGCCGCCCGGCAGAACGGTCTCGAGATTTTCCATGGCCAGTGTCCAGGAAAACGCCTTTTCGTCGAAGAGCTGATTCAGCATCGCCACCTGGTTCATGAACCGGGCGTTCTCCGGCTGGTGCATCATCGCCTGGTAGCTCTCCCGCTCCTGGGTGATGCGAGCGAGAGCTCCATCCAGCGAGTGCTCCTGCGCGCGCGCGGCTTCCGCATCCCTGTGCACCATGTGGAGGCCAAGCAGCATCCCGAGGGAGACAACGGCCAGAGCGGCCATGGCGATGCGCAGCCGTTTCATCGCCGGTCCGATATCGGCGAAAGGGCGCGTGGCTAGATTGAGCGTAATGCGCATGGTCTCAGCTCACTCCCGCCAGTGCGCCGGCGACTGCAGCAATGCTTTCGTGCCCGAGCGCGGTCATGATTCCACTCGCAGGCCGGGGCGCCAGCTCCACAACCGTCAACTCCGGCTCAGCGACCCAGCTGGCGAACTCGTCCATCTCCCGATTGCCTGCGTAATAGAGCTTGCGCGCAGGCGCTCCCAGCTTGTCTTCATAGTAAGCGGCGGCCACGGCGATGCCGCGTTGAATCTCCGCGAGGCGCTCGGCTGGGTCCAAAGGTAGATCGAGGGTGCGGTAGAGCAGCAGATCTTCGCCTGTGGCGATGAGCGTGGTCATCCCCTGCCTGCTTACGGTGGCCACCAGCACGGCTTCCATCGGACCGGTCATCTCCAGCGCGGCAAGACTCGAAGGCAGCACCGCGCCCGGCTCGTATCCGGCGGCGCGAATGGCGGCCTCGTACTCGGCCAGGATCGGACCTGGGATCACCGCGGTCAACACCTTGCACTCGGATCTGTTTTGTGACAGCACCTGGTAGCTGACGCCCGCATGTTCTACATCGAAGGACACCATCTTGCGCAGGCGGAAGCGCACCACGGGAATCGCTTCCTCGGCCTTGGCGGGAAGGGAATCGAAATCCAATACAAAGACGCGCACCGACGTGTCGGGCAGAACCAGCGTAACCGCGTGCGTGCGGGGAGAGGCCTGGTCGAGCGCGGAGCGGATAGCCTCGGCCACAACCTCAGGCGCGCGCAGATTGGGCTCGTCGATGCCGGGTACGAGCGCTCCCTCCGGCAAAGCTGTGAATGCGAAGACCGGCGCTTCGCCCACACCTGTTCTGTTGCGCTGGCCCGCGGAGGGACGAACGGCAGCCAGCACGCCTTCCGGCGTGATTTCGATGGCGGCCGGTGGACGCCCGCCGGATTGCGTTCCGAGTTTCGCCGCGTTCAGAATCGTGCTCACCCGTTTCCTTTCGCTTTCAGCTTCTAGGCGCTCGTTACTAGCCTCTAGCTTCTAGCCTCTAGCTCTTCCGTGCCGGGCCCTGCTTTGAAAATGATCTGGAAGCCTGATCGAAAAGCTAGCAGCTAACAGCTGGAAGCTGTTCTACCGCGACGCCTCAATGAACGTAACCTTGTTGATCTCCTTGAGCGTGGTCAGCCCGCGCCGCACGCGGTCGAGCGCCGACTCGCGCAGAAAGCTCATGCCTTCCTTCTGGGCCAGCTTGCGCACTTCAGAGGTCGGCTTCTTCTCAAGAATCAATTCGCGAATGGGGTCAGTGAGATCCAGCAGTTCGTGGATGGCGGTGCGGCCGCGGTAGCCGGTGCCGCCGCATTCCATGCAGCCTGCGCCCTCGCGGAAGGCGAAACCGCGCCACTCGGCCAGGTCGAGGCCGCTGATGATCAGCTCCTGATCGTCATAGTAGACCTTGCGCGCGCAGTACTCGCAGATGGTGCGCACCAGCCGCTGGGCGAGAATGCAGTTCAGTGCGGAGACGAAGTTGTACGCCTCGACTCCCATGTTCAGGAAGCGGCCCAGCACGTCGACGACGTTATTCGCGTGGACGGTCGTGAAGACCAGATGGCCGGTGAGCGCGGAGTTGATGGCGATCTGCGCCGTCTCCTGGTCGCGGATCTCGCCGACCAGGATCTTGTCCGGGTCGTGGCGCAGGATGGAACGCAGGCCGCGCGCGAAGGTGAGGCCTTTCTTCTCATTGACCGGAATCTGCGTGATGCCGCGAATCTGGTACTCGACCGGATCTTCAATGGTGATGATCTTGTCTTCGTCGCTCTTGATCTCGTTGAGCGCGGCATAGAGGGTAGTGGTTTTGCCTGAGCCGGTGGGCCCGGTGACCAGCACCATGCCGTACGGCTCGCGGATATAACGCCGGAAACGGCGCAGGTCGTCTTCGGCAAAGCCCACGACATCGAGCGTCAGATTGCGGAACTTCTCGCTCATCGACTCTTTGTCGAGCACGCGGAGCACGGCGTTTTCCCCATGCACGGTGGGCATGATCGAGACGCGGAAATCGATCAGCCGGCCTTTGTAGCGGACGCGAAAACGGCCGTCCTGCGGCACGCGGCGCTCGGCGATATCGAGCTCGCTCATGATCTTGATGCGGCTCAGGATGGTGGAATGGTGCTCGCGCGCGATGTGCGCCATGGCCGCCTGCAGCACGCCGTCAATGCGGTATTTCACGACCACCGAATCGTCATTCGTCTCGATGTGAATATCGGAGGCGCGGCGCTCGAGAGCGGTGAAGATGGTCGTATCCACGAGGCGAATGATCGGGCTGATGTCTTCTTCGCTGGTCAGCTTCTCGATGGAGATATTTTCGTCGGCGTTCTCTTCGCCGGTGAGCACGTCGAAGGTCAAACCTTCGCTGGCTTCGTCGAGAACGCGCTGCGACTGCTCGGTCTTCTTGAGCAGGTCGGTGATCTGCGAGAGCGTGGCCACGCGCGCGTGGATGCGCTGACCCAGCAGGCCTGCGATCTCATCCAGCACCATCAGGCGCGAAGGGTCGCTGACGGCGATCACCAGCGCGTCCGGCTGCTGCTCGATGGGCACGAAGTTGTAGCGGAACATCAGCTCCACGGGAACAGTGCGCAGCAGGTCATGCTGAATCTTGAAGTTCTTCAGATCGACGAATTCGGCGTGATACCGGCGCGCCAGCGCTTCGGCCTGGGTGCGTTCGTCGCCGGCTATAGGAACCGGAAGCGTGATGACATTTGTATCGGCCATTTGAATTTACCCCGCTGCCCCGCCGGCCTGGCCCAGCGAGAAGATGGGCAGGTACAGCGAGATGAGAATGAAGACCACAACCACGCCCATGATGATGAGAATGGCGGGTTCGATAAGCGCCAGCGCCGCGGCCAACGCGGTGGCTACGTCTTCCTCAAAAAACTCGGCCACCGAATTGAGCATCTGCGGCAGTGCGCCGGTTTGTTCGCCCACGGTGATCATGTCCGTGGAGAGCTGAGGGAAGACTCCGGTTTTGGCGAGCGACTCGGCCAGGCTCTTGCCTTCGCGCACGGTGGTGATGGACGAGCCGACAGCCCGCGAAACGCCGCGCGAGGAGATGGACCGCGCCGCGGTCTCGAGCGACGGCACCAGCGGCAGGCCGCCCGTGAGCAGCGTTGACAGGGTGCGCGCAAAGAGCGCGACCTGGTACTTGAGCCAGATCTTGCCGAAGACCGGCAGGCTGATCCGCACGCGATCCACAAAGTCGCGGCCGCGCTCGGTGACGGCGAATCGGTAAAGCCCGCCCGCGAGAGTAATTGCGCCCAGTGCCAGCCAGACAATATTGTGCTGCGTCCACTTACCGAAGCTCAGCAGCGCCATCGTCAAAGCCGGCAGCTTGCTTCCCATCTGATCGTAGAGCTGGGCAAACTGCGGCACCACCACCGTGAACATGAAAGTCATCAGCGAGCAAACCAGCGTGAGCAGCACGCCTGGGTAGATCAGCGAGCCGACCAGCTTTTTCCTGAGAGTGAGCGAGACCTTCTGGAAGCTGACATAGCGCTCCAGCACCTCTTGCAGGTTGCCCGAACGCTCACCAGCCAGCAGCGTGGTGATATACATCACCGGAAAACCGCCCTGCGTCTCAAACGCAGAAGACAGAGCGTCGCCGGTCTTCACTCGGTTGGCCACATCGTCCAACTGGGAGGCGAATTGGGCGTTCTTCTGGATCTTGCCCAGCATCTGCAGCGAGCCGAGAATGGGCAGGCCGGCGCGGATGAGCGTAAGAAACTGCTGATTGAAGATCAGGAACGGTTCCAGCTTGACCTTGCGCCGGTGCCCCAGTCCGATGCCGCCCCGCGCCCGGACAGAGAACACGTGATAGCCGGCGTGCGCGAAGCGCAGGCGCAGCTCTTCGGCGGTAGCCGCGGTCAGCACCTGTTCCTGCACCCGGCCACGCTCATCGGCCAGCTTGATTACGAACTCTGCCATAGCTCCGGTTGCCGGTCTGGCGCCATACCGGCGCCCATCCGCTCTCTAACCTCGCTCCTGCTCAAGGGTAACAGGATCGGCAATTGGATAGACGAGCCGGAGCCCGCCAACGCTCGCCGGAATTGGACTCCTCCAGCCCGATCTGAACCGTCAATTCAGAGACGGAATCCCTTCAGACAGAGCTGCGGCCGCGAGCGCTCTATCCAGAGTAGCCAAGGAGAGCTGCTCCCGTTTGGCTATGGACAGATAAGCCGCGTCGTAAATCGACAGCCGGTGTTTGCGAGAAAGCTCCATGACCTGCGTGCCGTCTTGGGGAAAAACAATCTCGATTTTGAACTGCTCCAGCGC
Source organism: Occallatibacter sp. (assembly GCA_036490385.1). Lineage (GTDB taxonomy): Bacteria > Acidobacteriota > Terriglobia > Terriglobales > Acidobacteriaceae > Telmatobacter. Next base: position 127,005 of record DASXDX010000048.1, on the reverse strand, counting down.
GTGGATAAATTCGGCGCAATCATCCGGAGTGATCCGGCCACGGCGTTCGTTAAGCGCCAGAATGTTTCTGATCTCGTACCACCAGATTCCGGGCACGCTTGCCGATCCCGCCTGGAGTTCAAGAAACGCCCTGTCGGCAAGGGCGTGCGCTTCATCGCGCATAGCCCAAACGATGGCGATTGAGGCATCCAGCACGAATCGCATCATTACATTCGCCCTTCGTCGCGGGCCGAGAGGATTTCTTCAAGCGAGACCGGTTTGGTGCGCTTGCGAATCTCCAAGATAGTCTTGGCGGCGCGCTCAATCCGCTCTTTGTCGGCCGTTGTCTCGGGAATCAGGCGTGCCACCGGCTTGCCATGCCGGGTGATAATGACGCTCGCGCCCCGTTCGACTTCATCGAGGAGGCTGAGAAATCGTGTTTTGGCCTCTGAAGCCTGGATCGTATTCATAAATCGACCAGTCAATCCGACCAGTTAAATCATAGCATGGATGTTTTTTGGGCCGAGGGGTTCGAACCGGGCATCATCACGGCTCTCATGACTCTCTCAATATCCGTTCGCCACGAGCCAGCTTGCCGTGAGTTCCAATTTGGGTTTCTTCGTGGCCTGCGGGGAATCCTGCATCCGGGATGCGGCCAGCTTCACCAGCACATCGGCCTCGATATTGACGGGCGCACCGGCAGAGAGCGTGTGCAGATTCGTCCGCCGATAGGTCAGCGGCAGAATAGCGATGGTGATCTCCTCACCGTCAAAGCCGGCGATGGTCAGGCTGATGCCTTCCACGGAGACCGAGCCTTTCTGGACCATCCATTGCCGGGTGTTCTCGGGAACGCGGACCTTCAGCGTCCAGTCCGTAGTCTGCCGGTCGAATCTTGGACTGGAAGGCGAGACCAAAGGATCAAGGGAGCGGAGCTCCCCGCAACCGTCCACATGGCCCTGCACGATATGGCCGCCCAATGGACTTCCGGCCGCTGTGGGCAGCTCCAGGTTGACCTGCGCGCCGGGGGTGAGCACGCCCAATGAAGTGCGGTCCAGCGTCTCCTGGGCGAGGTCGGCATGGAAGTACGTCGGATTCACGTCGAGCGCGGTCAGACAGACGCCGGAGACGGCCAGCGAGTCGCCTTCGCGCAGCCGCGAGGCGATGCCGGGCGCTTCAACAGTGATGCGGCGCACGCCGCCGCGGCCTTCCAGGCTGATGAGTGTGCCGGTCTGCTCGATGATGCCGGTGAACATATAAGCTTCTCTCCTATCTCCCGCTCGCTTCAGCCCACGGGTCTCGCAGCAGCGAGCACAACCCCAGGTCATTCCCATAGCGCTCGATCTCAACGCCGGCCATGTGAATGAAATTCGCCATCCCGCGGAAGGCCGGCACCGCGTCGGAGCCCATGATCTGCGGTGAGATAAATAGATGCACGCGATCCACAAGGCCGCCGGCCAGCAGCGCGGTATTGAGCCGGGTTCCCGTTTCGGTCAGCAGGGTAAGGATCCCCTCTTCGCCGAGGTGGTCGAGAACTTTTCCGAGCGGCACGCGGCCTGCTTCCGCAGGCAGCACCTCCACGCGCACGCCGCGCTGGCGCAGTTCGTTGGCGCGGCGCTCGTCGCTGGATACGGTGTAGATCACGACATCATTTTGCGCGGTCGCGACCATCCTCGCATCGAGAGGCATGCGCAACGCCGAGTCGAGCACGATCCTGAGCAGCGGCCTGCGCCTCCGCAATCCGCTGCGGTCGGTGAGCATGGGGTCGTCGGCGACGACCGTATCCACGCCGACCATGGCTGCATCGGCCTGCCAGCGCAGCGGCTGCACGGCCGCGCGCGCGGCTTCGCTCGTGATCCAGTAAGGCTCGCGGGCAAGATGCTGGCCGGCCGGCGGCGCGATGCGTCCATCGAGCGACATGGCCACCTTCATCAGAACGAGCGGGCGCTTGTGCCGGCTCCAGCGGGCAAATCCCTCGTTGAGCCGGCGCGCTTCTGCTTCACATGCGCCGAGGACGGTCTCGATTCCGGCCGCAAACAGGCGCTCCATTCCATGGCCGGAGACGTTGGGATTTGGGTCGGCGGTCGCGGCCACAACACGGCCGAGTCCTGCATCGATCAACGCGCCCGTGCAAGGAGGCGTGCGCCCGGTGTGATTGCACGGCTCCAGCGTGACGTAGGCCGTGCCGCCCCGCAAGCGGTCCTCTGTTCCGTACGAGCGCGCATGCTGTTTAGCCACGCGCAGGGCCATGACTTCAGCGTGATCCACAAGATCGTACTCGTGCCATCCCTCGCCGGCGACCTGACCGGCGCGGTCAAGGATCACGCAGCCGACGGCCGGGTTGGGTGAGGAGACACCGATGCCGCGCCGCGCGAGTTCGAGGGCGCGCTGCATCCAGTAAGTGTCTCGATCGGATTTTGGATCCAAGGCGTTCACTTTACCCCACCAGCGACTCAACGAAATCCGCAGGCGCGAACTCGAGCAGGTCGCCCATCTTTTCACCCACGCCCGCGAACCGCACCGGCAGATTCAATTCGCGCGCGATGGCCACCGCGATGCCGCCCTTGGCCGTGCCGTCGAGCTTGGTGAGCACGATGCCGGTCACGCCGGCTGCTTCGGTAAACAACCGCGCCTGCTGCAATCCATTTTGCCCGGTCGTCGCATCCATCACCAGCAGCACCTCATGCGGAGCGCCGGGAACGAGGCGCGCGGCGGTGCGCCGCATCTTGTCGAGCTCGTCCATCAGGCCCGACTTCGTGTGCAGCCGCCCCGCCGTGTCCACATACAAATCCTGAATGCCGCGCGCCTTGGCCGCCATAATGGCGTCGTAGAGCACGGCCGCGGGGTCGCCGCCCTGGCGGGTCTTGATCATCTCCACGCCGGAGCGCGCAGCCCAGATTTCAAGCTGCTCGATGGCCGCGGCGCGAAACGTATCCGCCGCACACAAAAGCACAGAACGCCCTTGCGCGCGGCTCCACGCGGCAAGCTTACCGCTGCTCGTCGTTTTCCCGGTGCCGTTCACGCCTACCAGGAACGTGACCTTCGGCGCAGCATCGGGTGAGGGAATTGGCCGGGCCGGCGCCTCGAGAATGGCCTGCAGCTGCGCCTTCAAGAGCGTGCGCAGTTCTTCACCGTCTTCGATGGCGCGATGCCGCGCGCGGTCGCGCAGCGCTTCAAGCACGGCCATGGTGGTTGGCACCCCCAGATCGCTGGTGAGCAGCGCCGTTTCCAGCTCTTCGAGCGCGCTCTCATCCACGATGCGCGTCATCGCCGAGATGTCTGCGATTTTGGCGGCAAAGGATTCGCGGGTGCGCGAGACAGCCTGTCTCATGCGGTCGAAGAATCCCGTCTTCCGCTCTTCCGCGGGCGCCTCGCTCAGCTCCGGTTCGATGCCCGCAGCCTGTTCAGCCTCTGCGTCTGTCTCTTTTTTGCCGCCGAAAAAATTGAACATTCTGTTATCCAGTCTCCAGTTTATAGCGGTTCTCCAGCCGGGCTTGCAGCAGGGCCGCCGCGGTCACGCGCTGCTGTTCAGACCGGTTCGCTATACCCCACGTCTCCTGTGGCAAGGATGATGACTCATTCCTTAACCTGAAATTTGCACCGTTTTTGCAGCAATTTGATCCTCTATTTACAACCATCCAGCCATACTGCAACCGTGAATTCACACACTCAGCGGAAAGTTCCCCTCAAGCTCGCCCTCGGGTCCACTCCGCTCGTGGAAATTGCTTTCCCCACGGCGCCGCCGCCATTTGTTGTTTCCCATGGGCCGGATGTTCGCGCGGAGGTGGGCAACTACCAACTGCGCCTGGCCCGTTCCCGCGAGGATGTCGAGGCGGCCTGCCGGCTGCGTTTCAGGGTCTTCAACATCGAACTTGGCGAGGGCCTGGAAAGCTCGTATGAAACCGGGCTCGATACGGACCGTTTCGATCCGGTCTGCGCGCATTTGATTGTGGAAGACAAGGTGAGCCGCCGCGTGGTGGGCACCTATCGCATGCAATCCGGGGCTACCGCGGCGCGGCATCTCGGTTACTATTCCGGGCAGGAGTTTGAGCTTGCGCCGTTCGAGCCGCTTCGCGCCGGCGTTCTGGAACTGGGCCGCGCCGCCATTGACCGCGAACATCGCACGCCGGAGGTCCTGACCCTGTTGTGGAGGGGTATCGCGCAGTACGCGCATGAGCTGGGGTTGCGGTATCTGCTCGGCTGCTCGTCGCTGAACTCCTGCGACCCCACGGAGGGATGGCAGATGTACCGCCAACTCGGGCAATATCGGGTTGCGCCTGAATTCGCGACCATGCCGACGGCCGCTTATCGCTGCCCCGACGAAATCCAGATCGGCCAAGCCGAGCCGCAGGCCGGGTCTTCCGAATGCGCGCAGCCGGATCTCCCGGTGCAAGCGCCGGCGCCGGTGAAGGTTCCCAAGCTGCTTAAGACTTATCTGGCCATCGGCGCGCGCATCGCCGCTCCACCGGCGTGGGACAGAGAGTTCCACACCATCGACTTTCTGACGCTCCTCGATCTCGAGTCGCTTTCGGCTGCCGCGCGCAACCGTTTCCTGGCGCCTCTTACGCAATGAGCTTGCGCGCCATCCGGCGAGCGGCGGCGCTGGGATTCGCTCTCGCGGTCTGCGTTCTTCGCTTCTGGCTGATTCGCTTGCGCGGCTCGGTCTCACCGGAGAGCCGCGCTCTGTGGCTGCAAGCGGCTGCGCGCGGCGTTCTCTCAAGCCTCGGCATTCGCACAAAATTTGAAGGGCAGATTCCGCTGATCGGGCTTGTCGTCTCGAACCATCTCAGCTATCTCGATATCGTGATCCTCTCTTCGGTGATGCCATGCTTCTTCATCTCGAAGGCCGAGGTCGCGGCGTGGCCGTTCTTCGGGAGAGCCGCCCGGGCCGGCGGCACGATCTTTCTCGATCGCTCAAGCCGCTCCAGCGCCAATGCCGCCGCTGCGGAGATCGCCGCCCGCCTCGGTTGCGCGTTGCCAATCCTCCTGTTCCCGGAGGGCACCAGCAGTGACGGCAGCGAGGTGCTGCCTTTCCGCTCGCGCCTCTTTCTTCCCGCCGTGCAGCTTCAAGCGCCTGTTACGGCCGCCGCTATTCGCTACGCGCCTGAAGATGGCGCAGAGGAGCGCGAGCTCTGCTGGTACGGCGATGCGCCTTTTCTTCCGCACCTTTCGAAGGTGCTTGGCTGCCCCGGCTTCTCCGCGGAGATTCGTTTTGGGCAGCCGCAGATCTATGCAGACGCTCGCGTGGCGGCGGAAGAGACCCATGACCGGGTCGCGCTACTGCGTGCGGCGGGTCCGCTGCGGGCGAATGCAATTGGCCTGGAAGCTGCTCCGTCGCTGTCCCGAGTTCAACAGGCTTGATGGAGGAGAAGAGCCTTCGCCGGAATCCGCGTGGACGCGGCGATCCAGCCTATAGTGCCGGGAAATAACGAAACTCCCTGGAGAGCGAGATTCCGTCCGGCATTCGTCACGATCATGCGGGAGATCCAGGTTGCCAAAGAGATTCTATGTTGCAATTGCGCGCGCAGCGTACGCTGGTATGCATCCACCGAATCGCCGGCCACGGCCATTTGTGCGGCGAGATTCGCGCTGTGCAACGCGATCGACATGCCGTCTCCCGTGAATGAAGGGATAACGGCGGCCTGATCGCCTACGCGCCACAGGCCGCTGGACTGCTCTGCAAGATATCCGTACGGAATGGCTGAGATCGCGAGCGTCCGGGGCCATAGCTCGCGCGCATCCTGGAGGAGATGCCGCAGGCGCCGGTTCTCGTTGACAGCGGCGGCGAGTAGATCCTGCCAGGAGCCGATCCTGCGCAACTCCCGCCGGCGCACCACCAGGCAGAGGTTGGCGGCTTCGGTCTCGACGAGCGAAAGGCCGCCGTACCCGGAAGGGAAGAGGAACAGCTCCATCCAATCGCGCAGTTCCCGCGTCTGCGCAGGGGCGAGCCGCCAGTGCAGCTTGAAGCCGATCAGATCGCTTTGCACGCCGCTGCCGCGGCCCAGGCCGCGCAGGTCATGCTTGCCGGTGGCCAGGAAGACGGTTTGCGCGGCGATCGTCCGGCCGCCGCTCAGTATTGCGGTCCAGGACCCACCGTTTGCGGTGAGACGGTCGACGGTTGCCCCGCGCATCACTTCACAGCCTCGATCTGCGGCGCGCTGCAGAAGAGCCTCGTCCAGCACGTGACGCGAGAGCGAGACTGCGCGAAAGGGCAGCTTCGCTTCTGCCGTTTTGCGTCCCGCGGAGAGACGCACAAAATCAATGGAGGCTGCCCCGAGGTCGAGCGCCGCGATGCCCGCACTGCGCAGATAGGTAACCGCTTCGTGGCTGAGAAACTCGCCGCAGACCTTGTGGTGAGCTGCGCGCTCCTTTTCGATGAGCGTGACCTGCCGGCCGGCCTCTCGAAGGCGCAGGGCGGCCATCGCGCCGGCCGGCCCGCCGCCGACCACAAGATGATCCACGTGTCCTAAGGCTGCGCTCACGGCCGCTTGCTCCGTTCTACACAAAGCCGTGCCGGCTTGTAGGCACGGATCGCAATATCGCCTTCGCGCAGTCCCGCGGCAGCGCATAATCTTCGCCAGTCGTCCGGCGAAAATGATCGCGCGATGGAGACGGGACCGTCATGCTGCACGAAACGATGGAAGTTCGCCAGCTTCGCGAAGGCGCGAAAAGCAAAGTAGGGAATCGCACCGCGCGCGAGGTCGTTGACGAGCCATCCGAGGGTAGCGTTTTGTTCCATCCAGGCGAGAAACCGGACGACCTCCGCATCATCGAGATGATGGGTAAACAGAGAGCTGATGACCAGATGCACCGGCGCGCGCGGCTTATACGCAAACACATCCGAGTGTACCCATTCGATATCGGCCGCGGTTGGAGTCGCCTCCGCGGCGATGGAGATCGCATTCGGATTGACGTCGAGCCCAATCAGTTCCACTGCAATGCGCCGGGTTTGCGCCCATTGCGCGATGCGCCGCAAAGCGTCGCCGTAGCCGCAGCCGACATCGAGAATGCGGATCGGGGCGGCTGGCGCGGGCAACACGCTGTCGAGCCAGACCAACAGCGGCCGGTAACCCAGCAACAGATGGTTTACTTTTGCGATATCGCGCAGGCAGGCGCGCAGCTCCTCGCGGCTGCATGGCTCATCCATCAACTCAGTGAGCGCGGCCCGGCGGCGGAAATCGGGAAGGCTACGCGGCATGAAAAAGCATCGTTTCCGCGGTAACGCCAGGACCAAACGACATTGCGCAGCCCCGCTGGCCGGGGTGCGCGCGGCGCATGATCTGTTGCAGAACGAACATCACCGTCGCCGAAGACATATTACCGAATTGCGCCAGAACCTCCCGCGACGCGGAGAGCGCGTCGGGCGCGAGCCCGAGGCCTTTTTCTACGCCATCGAGAATGCTACGGCCACCCGGATGGACGGCCCATAAATCGATGGATGCCGGGTCTTGGCCGCGGGTGATCTCGCTTCCCATCTCTACGAGGGCGCGGCGAAGCTCAGAGGGGACCTGTCCGGAGAGGTGCATATCGAAGCCCAGCTCGCGAATGCGCCATGTGATCAGTTGGCTTGTTTCAGGAATCTGGAGAGCGAGAAAGCTGTCGATTGCCAGGCCTGCGGGTTCGGCGCTCACGAGGCCCGCGGCGCACCCGTCGGCAAAGAGCAGGAAGGAGAGAATCTGCTCCAGGTTGGCCGTCTCCTGCATGTGCAGCGTGCAGAGTTCGAGGTTCAGGATCAAAACTTTGGCGTGCGGCTCCGAGCGGACGATGTGATGCGCGGACTTCAGCGCATTGATGGCCGCGTAGCAACCCATGAAGCCGATCATGGTGCGCTCGACCGAGCGGCTGAGCCCGAGATGCTCGACAGCATCGAAGTCCAAGCCGGGCGCATAAAGACCGGTGCACGAGGTCACGATCACATGGGTAATGGCCTGTCTCTCCTCTTTGCTGAGCGCAAGCTTGCTCAGCGCGCACCGCGCCAGTTGCGGCGCGAAGCGCTCGAAGGCCTCCATGCGGCGCGCCGTCGGCGGAAAATTTCCCGGCACGTAGAGCCCGGCGGCATCGTTCCACTTGCCGTCAGCAGCGGCGATGGGCTGCAGGAAGGAATAGCGATGCTCGATGGCCGACATGCGCACCATGCGGCGGAAGAGATTGCGCTCGGTGCCCTGCGGGAGAAGCGTCTCCGCAAAATCGATGAACGCGTGATGCACATCGTGCGGGGGAACCGCCGTAGCAATCCGGTTAATATGCGCGGTAGTCATTCTGCTCCTCCCGCAGCGAATAAAATCTCGCCGTGGCTATCTTAGAGACAATAGATGCGGGGACGCACTGTCCGGTGAGAGGTCTGAGTAAGGCTCTCCACTGGACAGCCATCCCGTTCTTGAGCTTGCACGGGCGTCAACAATTGTTCACGCGCGCCGGCATGTTACGGGCCGGTAGAAGAAAATTATCTCAATTGGGGAGCGAAGATGGCGAGCAGCGACAATGAAATGACAAATGAAATGACAAAGGGAACGACAAGGGGAACGACAATCGATCAGTTCACGCGCCAGGCGCAAGGCTACGCGAGCGCCGCGACCATTCGCAACGATTTTCTCGATGTGGCGCCGCGGCGGGAAGGCGGGAAAATTTACTACGGATTTCCGATCGTGATTCTCAAGGCGCAAACGCCGGATTTTTCATAAAGAAAAATCCACTGAGCGGCGCCGGTTTCGGTCTGGATCATTTCCGAAAAATGCGCTAGCCGAAAATCGCGATCGCGATGTGGTTCACGACGAAGGCGGCGCCGTATGCGAGAACCAGCATGTACGCGAACTGGAGCGCCGGCCATTTCCAGCTGTTGGTCTCGCGCCTTACTACGGCGATCGTCGAGGTGCACTGCATGGCGAAGGCGAAGAAGATCATCAGCGCCAGCGCGCCGCCCAGCTTCAGATCGTGGTGCAGGGCGGTCTGCAGGTTCAGCGCCTGCGTGCCGGGATCGGCGCCATAGAGCGTGCCCAGGGTGCTTACCATCACTTCGCGGGCCAACACGCTGGAAAGCAGGCCGATGCCGATCTTCCAGTTGAAGCCGAGCGGCGCGATGACGGGCTCGATCAAATGGCCAAGCCGGCCAATCAGGCTCTGGGCCAGGTCAGGAGCGCTGAGAGCGCCCGTCGCCGTGTGCGCGACCGGCAGATGCGCCAGCGCCCAGAGAGCGAGCGTGACGCAGAGAATCACCGTTCCCGCCTGGCGCAGGAAGATGCGCGCGCGATCGAGGAGACGCAGCGACAGCGACTGCCAGGTGGGCATGCGGTACTGCGGCAGCTCGAGGATGAACGGAGTCTCGCTGGATTTGAGGATGGAGCTCTTGAGCAGCCTTGCGGTTGTGAACGCAGCGACAAAGCCCGCCACGTAAAGGCCCAGCATCACCAGGGTGCGCAGGCCGAGAAATCCGTGCAGGAAGTATGTGTTTGGAATGAAAGCGGCAATCAGCAGCAGGTAGACCGGCAACCGCGCTGAGCAGGTCATGAAGGGCGTGACCAGAATCGTCGCGAGCCGGTCGCGCCTGTTCTCGATGGTGCGGGTGGCCATGATGGCCGGCACTGCGCAGGCATAGGCGGAAAGCAGCGGAATGAAAGCCTTGCCGTTGAGGCCGATGGAGCGCATCACGCGGTCGGCGATCAAGGCTGCGCGGGCCAGGTAGCCCGAGTCTTCCAGCACGCCGATAAACAGGAAGAGCAGCAGAATCTGGGGCAGGAAGACCAGCACGGAGGAGATGCCTTTCCACACGCCGTCGAGGACGAGGGACTGCAGCCAACCCTCCGCAAGGAATGGACGCGCCAACTCGCCCATGCGCGCCAGGATGTCGCCGAAGCCGTCGGAGAGCGGCTGGCCGAGCGAAAAAACCACTTCGAAGACGCCCACAACGACGAGCAGAAAGAGCAACGGTCCCCAGATGCGATGCAGCAGAACGTTATCGATCTTGCGTGTGCTCTCCACCGAAAGCGGAGCGCGGTATCCCGTGCGGCGGCTTACCTGGGCGGCCCATGTATGGGCGCTGGCCGCATTGCCCAGCACCGGCAGCACAAAGGGCTGCGCGGCCGTTCCGTTGCCCGGCTGGTTCAGGAAGAGCGGCACGGCCTCCAGGCCGGTGCCGCGGACGGCGCTGATCTGCGCCACCGGCGCGTTGAGTTCGCGGGCCAGTTTCAAGGTGTCGATCCTGCCGCCACGCGACTTCATCAGGTCGCTCATATTGAGCAGCACCAGGGTCGGCAGTCCCAAGGAGAGAACCGGGCCGGCCAGCATGAGCTGGCGGGTGAGATGCAGCGAGTCCAGGACCACCAGAATCGCGTCCGGCTTGGGCGTTCCGGGCATCTTGCCGCGCAGCACGTCTACGGCGACGCGCGCGTCCTCGGAATAAGGCGTGAGCGAATAGATGCCGGGCAGGTCGATCAGCGTCAGGTCTTCGCGGCCCACGCCGGCCATCACGCCCATGCGTTGCTCTACCGTGACACCTGGATAATTCGCCACTTTCTGGCGCAGGCCGGTAAGCCGGTTGAAGAGTGTGGACTTCCCGGAGTTCGGCGGGCCAATCAGCGCGACCGTGCGCAGCGATCCCGGAGCCGCAGGTGCAACAGGCGGCTCAAAGACCGGGGTCGCACAGCACTCACTCACCGCGCAACCTCAACCAGCTCAGGAGATTCGTTCAGTTTCGCAATCTTTTGGTCTCTCGGGTTGGGGGTACGGACACGGATTGCAGTGGCCGTTTCATGCCGGAGAGCGATCTCCATCCCATCCACGCTATAGACCGTGGGGTCGCCGGCCGGTGCGCGGCGCAAGGCCGTGACCGTGGCCTCGGGGACAAACCCCATGTGCATGAGATGATTCTGCACGGAATCGGGCAGGTCCAGGGCCACGACCACCCCGCTTTCTCCAACGTTCAATTCGCTGAGAATGGTCAACCGCCTGACTCCCGCGCGCCGCCCGGAAGGCGGCAGCAATAAACTACGACCCAATTGGTCGCAATTCAGTATACGACCAAATGGGTCCGAGTCGCAAATATCGCTGATTCGGGAGTCTTCGTCCGCCAGAAGCCCATGGACTTACTCCGGGAAAGGACGACAGAGCACGGCTCCGCCACCCCTCCCACGACCCCCTGGAGGCCCTTTTGATTTAATGCTTCGGAATGATGATTCAGTTATAGCAGCGGGGCAGCGCGGCGGATGTGATCGGAATCACGCGACTCCGGGTGACGCGCCCGGATCTCCAGACAGCGAAAACGGGGATTGCGAAAATGGGCAGGCTTGGAATCGCGGCGGCGTGCTCAGCCGGATTCAGAAAAAAAGCCAGGAAGCGGCGGGCGCCGAGCGTCCGGGCGAACCCCTGACTCCTCGTCCCACAGGCCCCCTGGCGTGCCCGATTCCAATTGATTTGGAAGAATGATTAAATTTTACCTGCAAACCGGCTGCGCGGATGTGATCTGAATCACTCGACTTGGTTGCCGGCGCAGAAGTGGGGTGGTACAAGGATTCCATGCAGATTGACGAGTTCCGTGCCTTGCTTTTGCTCGAAGCCCCGCCGGAAAATCTCCCGGCGACGTTGGCCGCGCTGTGGTGGGACGCCAAAGGCGATTGGGTCCGCGCGCACCAACTGGTCGATTCCCTCGAAACTCCGGAAGGGATGGCGGTCCACGCGTATCTGCATCGCAAGGAGGGCGTTGAGTGGAACGCCGAGTATTGGTACAAGCGCGCCGGCCGGCAATCTTATCGACCAACACTGGAGGCTGAGTGGGAGGCGCTGGTGCAGCGATTGACTGCTTGACCCTTGAGTGAACGCGAAAGTTCCCTCTAGCCCAGCGGCGGCAGACGGTCGGAGATTCCGAAGAGGAAGATGATGCCGATGATGCAACTGTAAGCGGCACCGGCCCAGGCGATAGCGTGATAGAAACGCGGATGCTGGCCGCCGGTGCTGAAAGCACCGCCCATGGATGCAGTCATGAGCGCATTCATCGTAACCAGGCCGACGGCGAAGGCCAGCAGGCCCATCATGCCGCGCGACGTTCCGCCCAGGTTCGCCGTGAGGAAGAAGAGCGCGAGCTGGCTGGGCGTTTCCGCACCGACGCCGTGCAGCATGCCGATCACGAAGACCGACTTGCCGGTATACATCCACTGGAAACGCTCGGGACGCGGAGCCTGATGGTTCCAGGTGCGCCGCACCTGCCACGCGGCCCAGAGAATTCCGTTGATGGCGATGGCGAGGCGGCTTTCGACCCGGCTGTGGCGATGCCCATGCGCATCCTTGCGCAGGATGCCGGCAACCACGCCAATGCCCAGCACGATGAGCGTGAGCCCGATGAGCCGCTCCGTCCAGTGATCGAGGCCCTCCGGCAGCCCGAGATGCAGCTCCAGGACGGCTACGCCCAGGGCGGCCACCGTGAACGCGTGGCCGAGCGCATACGTCATGCCCAGCCGGAGCCCACTGCGCCAGTTGCGTTGTACGGCCGTAATGTCAGAGATGGCTGCCAGGTGATCGTAGTCAAATCCGTGACGGAGTCCAAGCACCAGGCACGAGCCCAGCGCGGCATAGAGGCTAAGGTCTCTGGGCATCAGCGTCACGGAACTCAGTATAGAGGAGAAAGGTTGAAGCTGGTGTGAGATGAGCCGCTCGCGATGCGCCGACTGCGGCCGTGTACGGAATCAGCTCATTTGCGCGGTGCAAGCTGAAGATGGTAGTCGCTGTAGTCGATGAGGACGACGGTGCGGCCAAAGAACAGGCTGTTCGACTCAGCCCGCGCATGTGTGGCCATCGAGAATCCATCGATCTGCGCATATTGGCGCATCAGATGCGTCGTTCCCGCAAAAACGGACGGGCTCTTCGACGCGATTCCCTGGATCTGCGCCAGCCCGAAGTCTCTCTCGTCGACCCATATATTTCCGTCGATGGTATTCGGTGCCTTGCGACGGGCCGTCACTGCCACGACGAAGCAATCGCGGCCGTTCAGCCTTTCGATTCCGCCAGGCCTGGGCTTCATTTCGTAATTGGCCGAGTTGAACCAGGACCGTTGCACATTGCCGGGCTGGTTGATGGTTCTTTCGTCTTCGAGCAGCGGCTTCAGCCCGAGACGGAGCACCACCCCCGAGCCGCTCTGGGAGAGTACGGTGTAGGTCTTGCCCACGTCTTTTCGATAGACATCTTTCACCGTCATCTCGGCCACCGGATGAGTTTCATCTTTGCCGCGGAAGACGGCGTAGTGTTCGATGTCCGTGAAGGCGAGAACCGTCTCATAACGAGTTTCGACTGCGGCATCGATGCGCTGAATCGCGGCCGCTGCCTGGGATGGCGTCTGGCTGTACGCCTCGATGCAGCCGCACAAGGAGATGCTTAAAAGACTGCAGGCCACTCCCCGCCGCATGCGAATTGTCATGCTGAGAATTCTCTCACGGCGCAAAGTGACCTGCATTTTTGTTCACTTACACAAACGTCCAGCAACGCTGTCGGGCGTGATCGGCAGCGGAACGATCCTCCGCGAGGCTCATTCAGCCCGTCTTACTGTTGTGCGGCTTGCGCCTGGATCCTGGCGCCCCGTACCGCGCTCAGAAATGCATGCGCTGAGACAGGAGGCGGCACCTGGCCCGAAAGCACGGTCCGTGTGCTCGCGTCCGGACCATACATGGTCCTCATGGCATCGTCATCGCGGTGGACGGCTGCGCCATTCAGTGTGAGTCCGGCAAAGGCGCCCTTGGCCCGTGAATAGGTCAAGATCTCAGCGTTCATCTTCCAGTCAGTATCGGCGGAGGCATGGCGGCCAACCGGTCCGGCCGCAGCCGACGCGTCGCCACCGACCTGGAACTTGCTCGACAGCAGATCCTGCATGCCCTTGTCGTTCTGGAAGACCATCACCAGATCAATGCCTTCCACGCCGATCTGCAGACCCCAGCTTCCACCTTCTACGTCAAAGAACGCCGGAGCGCTCCATCCGTGCTCGGTGCGGCAGGTGGCTACGCCGCGGCCGCCTTCGGCGCCGAAGACGAATCCGCCTTTGACGAGGTGCGGCACAACCGCGATGCATTTTGCGTGATCGATCACTTCCTGTGGAATGCCTTTGTCGGGCGTGGCCATTACCTGATGCAGCACTTCGGCCGCCTTCTGCAGGCGGTCGTCTATCTGCTCTTTAGATTGATCCGCCCAGCATAACGGCGCCAGGCCCACTACCGCGACCAATAACATTATCTTTTTCATAAACTCACCTTTTCCCATGGGATTCTTAAACTGCCCTGTGCGACGTGAGGAGGAATGCCGCCGGAATCTGTATTCTGTGCGCGACTGTGCGCTCCGGCTAAGCTTTAGAGCGGGCATAAATCCGTCCCGCCGCTTCCGGTATGAGTCGCCAATCAGGCCATGGGTTGCCCGAAACAGGCCAATCGACGCGGTGGAGAAGGCCGAAGAGAGGCTTGGATGTGCGTCGGATGAAAGGCAGCTCTCAGCCGGAGAGCCGCACCAGTTCCTGGGCTTCGTGGCGCGGTCCAAGAATCGACATGCGCGGAATGCGGCCGCGCACCATCGCGACTTCGTCGCAGCGATGCAGCCGCGGGCAGGTCTGGCAGTCCTTGAAGACCTTGTCCGGCAGCTCGGCTTTGTCTTCCACGACGCGGAAGCTGTACTTGAAAAAGAAGTCGGGAATACGCGTGAACAGGCACACCGACTGGATGCCGTGCGTCTCGGCCTCTTCGATCAGCGCGGTCAGGATGCGGCCTCCCGCGCCCTGGCCTTTGGCTTCGGGCTTGACCACGATGGAACGGACCTCAGAAAGATGCGGACCGTACAGATGAAGCGCGCCGCAGCCGAGAAAGACGCCGCCATCCGACTCGGCAACCGTAAAGTCGCGGATGTTTTCGCAGATCTCCGCAAAGGGGCGCTTGAGCAGCGTGCCGTCGGAGGAGAGCGAGTTCACCAGGTCGTACACATTGGAGGCGTCGTGGAGCAGCGCCTTACGCACCAGCATGAACAGCCTCCCCGGCGCTGCGTGCTGCCAATGCGGCAATGCGCTGCGACGCAGCACCCAGTGCCTGGTGGACGCGGTTGCGCGCCGTTCCACCTGTCACATCGTGGCAGTCGAGAGTCGCGTTCAACTGAACGGCGGAATAGAAGCCGGAATCGAACTCCGCACCGAATTGATGCAGCTCGTCGAGGCTGAGATCGCCGAGCTCAACGCCCTTTTCCAGCGCGAACCGCACGGCATTGCCGATCTTCTCATGCGCGGTGCGGAAGGGAACGCCCTTGTGCACGAGATAGGTGGCGGCGGCCATCGCATTCAGATAGCCGGATTGAGCCGCGTGATTCATGCGCGAATAATTGAACTGAAGGGCAGCCGTGAAGCGAGCTACGAGCTTGAGCATCGGCGGCACGAATTCAACTTGAAATGCCGGCTCCTGGGTCTCCTGCATATCTTTATTGTAGGCCAAAGGCAGTCCCTTGAGCTGCAGCGTGACGGCCTCCGCGGCGCCGTGAATGCGCCCCACTTTGGCGCGGATCAATTCCGTGAGATCGGGATTCTTCTTCTGCGGCATGGCGCTCGATCCCGTCGAAAATGCTTCGGGCAACGCGACAAATCCGAATTCGGCCGTGGAGAAAAGCGTAATCTCCTCCGCAAACCGGCTCAGATGCAGCCCCACACACGTGAGCGCCTGCAGGTATTCGAGAATGAAATCGCGGTCGCTGGTTGCATCGATTGAGTTGGCCGTGGGCGCGGCAAAGCCGAGCTCCTCCGTAGCGATGGAGCGGTCAAGGGCCAGCGTGGCGCCGGCAACTGCGCCTGAACCGAGCGGGCACTCATTGAGCCGGGCGACGCAATCGCCGAGCCTGCCCGCATCGCGCAGCGCCATCTCAACATAAGCGAGAAGCCAGTGGCCGACAAGCACGGGTTCAGCGCGCTGCAGGTGCGTATAGCTGGGCATCACGGCGCCACCGGCAGTCCGGGCTTGTTCCACAAGCGCGTTGGCCCATGCAGCGAGTCCTTCAATCGCGAGGCCGGCCTGCTTGCGCACGTAAAGGCGCAGATCGGTCGCGATCTGCTCGTTGCGGCTGCGGCCGGTGTGAAGCTTCCGTCCCAGCGAGCCGATGCGCTCGACCAGCTTGATCTCGACAAAGTGATGAATGTCTTCTGCTGACTCGTGATCGCGCACGCGGGTCCTGTCCGCATCTGACGCGAACTCGATAGCAATCGAATCCAGCGCCCCGCGCAACTCCGTTGTTTCACTCTCGGTGAGAATTTGTGCCGCACCCAGGGCGGACGCATGCGCCTTGCTGGCGGCAATCTCTTCCTCGAGAAGCCGCCAATCAAAGACGATGGACCGCTGCCAGGCTTCGAACTCGCTGTCGAGCGGTTCACGAAACCGCCCGGACCACATCTTCACTTCAATGCCTCTTTCTATCGCCCGGCCTAAGCTCGCAGGCCTTGTTGATCATGGTTGATCGAATTTTTCGAATCATGCTTACTCGCTCTTGAAGTTGGCCGCGTTCGCCAGTCCGCCGAGCAACAGAAGCAGCAACGCCTTCTGCGCGTGCATCCGGTTCTCGGCCTGGTCGAAGACGATGGATTGCGGGCTATCGAGCACCGCGTCCGTCACTTCAGCGTTGCGGCGCGCCGGCAGGCAATGCATGAAGACCGCATGCCCGGCGGCCTTCTGCATCAATGCTTCGTTCACCTGAAACGGCCGGAAGATGGGCGCGCGCTTGGAAGACTCATGCTCGAAGCCCATGCTCACGCATACGTCTGTGTAGATGGCGTCGGCGCCTGTCGCCGCAGCCTGCGGGTCCTGGAGCAGGTGCACTTCGCAGCCGTTCGCCTGCGCTATATCGCGGGCCGACGTGACAATCTCTATGTCCGGCGAGTAGCCGCGCGGCGTGGCGATGGTGACGTTCGCGCCCAGTTGCGCGCCCGTCAGCATGAGCGAATGGCACACGTTGTTGCCGTCGCCTACATAGGTGAAGTTCATGCCCGCGACCGCTCCGAAATGCTCTTCGAGCGTCATGAAATCGGCCAGCGCCTGGCACGGATGCTCGAAGTCAGAGAGCGCATTGACGACCGGCACGCGCGAATTGGCCGCCATCTCCGTAATGGTGTCGTGCGCGTAGGTGCGCAGCACGATGATGTCGACCCAGCGCTCGACGTTGCGGGCCACATCGGCAATCGCCTCGCGCTCGCCGAGCGGCGAGTTCGTCTGGTCGACAAAGATCGCGTTGCCGCCCATGGTATTGATGCCGGTCTCGAAGCTCAGCCGCGTACGCAGGCTGGCCTTTTCGAACATCAGCACCATCTGCTTAGCGTCCAGCGCGTGACGGTATGCACGCGGATTCCGCTTCACGTCGTGGCCGAGTTTGAGAATCGCGCGGACTTCGGCGCTGGAAAGATCGGCGATGGAGCAAAGGTCCTCTCCTGCCAGCCGTGCCGCCGCTGCGAGGATGTCAGGGTCCTTGTGCACCGGACCGCTTGCGAGTGGACCGCTCGAGGGCGGTCGTTCAATGATTGATTTGCTAGCCACGTTGGTGCCCTCCTGCGGATGAAGCCGCGGAATGCGCGATATGTTCGGTGA
Organism: Occallatibacter sp.; assembly: GCA_036490385.1. Classification (GTDB taxonomy): domain Bacteria; phylum Acidobacteriota; class Terriglobia; order Terriglobales; family Acidobacteriaceae; genus Telmatobacter. Next base: position 109,462 of record DASXDX010000048.1, on the reverse strand, counting down.
AAATTTCGTCGAGCGCAGCGATAGCCGTATCCACATGCTGGCGCTCGAGAATGAATGGCGGCAGGAAGCGCAGCACCGTGTCACTGGTGCAATTGATGAGAATGCGCCGCTTCAGCATCTCGGCTACGGTGGTCTTGGCAAGCTCCGCCGAATCGAGTTCCGCGGCAAGCATCAGGCCCTTGCCGCGCACATCCACAATGGCTTCATGGCGCTTCGCGAGGACGCGCAATTGCCCTTGGAAATAATTGCCAGTCTCGGTCGCGCGCGTCAGCAATCCATCCTTCTCGATCGCGTCAATTACCGCGATGGCGACGGCGCAGGCCAGCGGCCCGCCGCCAAAGGTTGTGCCGTGCATCCCGGCATGCATCACGCGCGCTACCTCTTCAGTGCACAGCACTGCTCCCAGAGGAAGGCCCCCGGCCAGAGGCTTGGCCAGCGTGGCGATGTCCGGCTGAATGCAATAGTGCTGATACGCGCACCACTTGCCGGTACGGCCCATTCCAGCCTGAATCTCGTCCACGATGAGCAGTGCGCCCGTCGAACTCGCCAGAACACGCGCTTCGGCAAAGAACTCCGGCGTGAGCGGCCGGATGCCGCCTTCGCCCTGAATGGCTTCGACGAGAATTGCGCAGACTTCGTTCGAAAATTTCGCCCGCAGATCGGCCACGTCATTGAAGCGGACGAATTCCACACCTGGAACCACGGGGCCGAACGGCTCACGGTACTTTGCTTTATAGGTGGTCGACATGGAGCCGAAGGTGCGGCCATGGAAGCTCTGCTCGAGAGCGAGAAACCTGGTGCCGATCTGCGCGCCCTCACTGCGCCGCAATCCGGCGTAAGCCCGCGCGAGCTTCAGCGCGCCCTCCCAGGCTTCAGTTCCGGTGTTGGCAAAGAAAGCCCGGTCTAGACCGCTGCGCTCAGTCAACCGCAGCGCCAGCTCCGCCTGCCCCTCGTGATAGAAGAGATTCGAAGTGTGAATCAGCCTGCGGCTCTGTTGCGCGATCGCCTCTTCAATCACCGGATTGCCGTAGCCCAGCGCGTTGACGCCGATGCCGCTGAGCAAGTCGAGGTAGCGCTCGCCCTGCTCGTCGACAATGTAAACACCCTCACCCTTCACGAAGAGAATTGGGTTCCGTTCGTAAGTCGTGAGCAGCAGCCGCGACTCGGCAGCGCGAATCTGATCGAGTTTTGTCAATGCCGTCTCTCCTCTCGTGGTGCGTCCTGCGCATTCAACAAGAATGCGTCGAATTTCCTCTCGCCGTCCCGCTTGATGTTCTAGGCCACCATTACTTCCGTGCCGTGGGCCACGCGCGAGCTGCGCAGGTCCGGCAACGCTCCGGCGGCCTCGGCGGGCAGAATTCTTACGCGCTTGACGCCATTCAACAGCGCCTCGCGGCACGCGCCGAGCTTGGGCAGCATGCCGCCGGAGATGATCGCGCTCTTGGCCATCTCCGCAATCTGGTCGATCGAAAGCCATCGGAGCACCTCGCCATTCGCTCCCTTCACGCCCGGCACATCGGTGAGAAAGACGAGCGCATCGGCGCGGCAGGCGATCGCGCAGGCCGCGGCCATCTCGTCGGCGTTGATGTTGTAATATTCGCCGTCAAAGCCCAGCGCCATCGAACAGAGCACCGGCACGCCGTTCAACTGCCAGATGGCCTCGATCCAGCGCGGATCGCTCGCAACGATTTCGCCCACATAGCCGAGATCGGGCACTGTCCGCTTCTTGCGCGCGCGAAAGAGCAGGCCGTCCCCGCCGGAGAGTCCCACCGCAGGCTGGCCTTGCGCGCCCAGCGCTGCTACCAGGCTCTTGTTCACTTTGCCGGCGAAGACCATCAGCGCCACGTCGCGTGTCTCCGCATCGGTAACGCGCAATCCATCGATGAACTCGCTCTGTTTTCCAAGCGCCTTCAGCGTGCGGGTCAATTGCACGCCGCCGCCGTGCACCACGGCCACCTGATTGCCGTCACGGACCAGCTCCGTAATCGCGCGCACGCAACCGTTGAAGAGCGCCGGCGTCTCCAGTCCGGCGCCGCCCAGCTTGACAACGTATTTCATTCAAGCCCCTCCGCTTCGCCCCACCCGAGCATCACGTTTAGATTCTGCACGGCCTGGCCGGCTGCGCCCTTCAAAAGATTGTCCAGGCAACTGACGATCACGGCGCGGCGACCGCTCGCATCGAGCTGAAAGCCGATGTCCGCGTAATTCGTCCGCACCACATATTGAATCTGCGGCAGCGTCTTTGGATAGAAACGCACCATCGGGCTGGCCGCGAAAAACTTTTCGTAGACGGCTGCAACCCCGGCGTGCGTTTGCGGCTCATTGAAGCGCACGTAGAGGGTGGATAGAATGCCGCGGGGGATGGGCAGCAGATGAGGCGTAAAGACAATCGCGTTCGAGGCGATCCCAATCTGCTCCAGCAGCTCGCCGGTGTGACGATGGCCGAAGACGCCATAGGCGGAAAGATTATCCGCCGCATACATGAAGTGCGTCTTCGGGGTCGCCGCTTTGCCGGCGCCGCTCACGCCGCTCTTCGCGTCCGCGACGATACCGTAGCCGAGGTCAAGCAGTCCCGCGGCTATCAGCGGCTTTGCCGCCAGGATGACCGAGGTGGAATAGCAGCCCGGGTTGGCGATCAGCCGCGCGCCGGCGATCCGATCGCGGTGCAGCTCCGGCATGCCATAGACGGCCTGCGCCTGCGTGGCTGCCGCCTGCGCCGATCCCTCATCCTCAAACGCGTAAACGGCGCGATTGGCCGGCTCCGTCAGCCGCCACGCACCGCTTAGATCGATGACCCGCAGTCCGCGGGCAAGCGCCTCCGGAACCCACTCGCGCGATTGCTCGTGCGGCGTGGCGAGAAATAGAATGCCGACTCCGCGCTCCGCGAGCAGCTCCCACGAGAAAGCTTCCAGCCGCAGATTGGCGGCGCCGTTGTTGTCGGCCAGTTGCGGGTGAATCTCGATAAGCGGAATGCCGCCGCGCTCTGGGTCCTTCGCCTCGACGCGGCCAGCGAAGACCGGCGGCTTGCCCTTGAGCCGCGGATGGCGCAGGAGCAGCCGCGCCAGCTCCGCGCCGGCGTACCCCGTGACTCCCACAACTGCGGTTTGTGCGCCTTCCGTCATGATTCGAGCAGCGTCCTTATCTTTGCTTCAATGTCGCTGGCCCGGCGCACATCGGGGCAGATCACCAGCACGGTATCGTCGCCGGCTATGGTGCCCACCACCTCCGGCCATCCGGCGCGATCGAGCGCCGCGGCCACCGGCTGCGCGCTGCCCATCGCCGTGTTCACAACCACCTGATTCATCGCCTGGCGCGCGCGCAGGCCAAAGCTCTCGATCATCTCCTCGACCGAAGGCGGCCCGTCATCTTCAGCCGCCGCGCCGTTGCTTCCGTTGCCGTTGGGCAGCGAGTAGCCGCCCGGGCCTTTGAAGAGGCGCAGCTCATGAATGTCGCGCGAAAGCGTGGCCTGGGTAACGTGAATCCCGCGCCGGCGCAGCTTGCGCCGCAGCTCGTCCTGGCTGGTGACCAGGGAGCTGGAGAGCAGGTCCCGAATTGCGTCAAGGCGTTGGTGTTTCACGGCTGGTTTCTGAATCTCGCTCCGGCAAATGTTTCGGGCAAATCAAAGGGGCGAACCCCGAAGCGGGATCCGCCCTCGAATAAATATACATCCGAATTGTATAACTATGCAACAGGAAATTCCGGCTCCGCGGGAGGTAAAAAATACCTAGCCTACGGTGACTTTTTTGCGGCGTTTCTCCTCGTACATGGCTCGGTCCGCCTGCGCCAGCATCTCATCAAGGCTTTGGTCGGTTACGAACTCCGCCGTCACGTAACCGGCGCTGAAGCTGAGCTGTGCCTCGTGGCCCGGTTCAGCATTGCGCCGTATCGCACCTTCTTCGATGCGCTGCGCTGCCAGCGAGATTCCTGTTTGATTGAATTGGCCGGCTACAGCGAACTCATCGCCGCCGATACGCCCCACCACGTCCGATTCGCGGAAGGAGGATTTCAGAATCTTTCCCGTCTCGACGAGAAGATGCGAACCGGCCTGGTGACCAAGGGAGTCATTGGTTAGCTTCAGGCCGTCCAGATCGATAAAAAGCACCGAAAACGGCAGGTTCGACCGGCGCGCCATGCGTAGCGCCTGCTCGGCGAGCAGCCGGAATCCGCGCAGGTTGTAGAGGTCGGTCAGCGCGTCGCGCAACGACAATTCATGGATCTGAAGTTCCATCGCGTTGATGCGCCAGGCGAGAAACAAGAGCAATCCGAACGAGACCATGACGGCGAGCGAGGCGAGGAGAGCCGTCGTGTAATGAGGGGGCATGCGGGTCGAATCGATGAAACGCGCCCGCAGGCACTCCCGCAGATAGGGAAGCGCGAGCAGCAAGGGCGCGAGGCCGCGCACGATGTTGCTGCCGATTCCGTGCCCGAGAAGAATCGAGAACATGCCGTGCCTGGCTTTGCGCAGGAAGGCGACTGTGGTCAGCAGCAGAAGGCCCAACATGGTCAGCGACGAGGTGGCGACGCTCCCGCGCGTGCCGATCACGCCCAGTACCGCGATCACCTGCCCTGAGGCGAGGACGAGAACGAGAAGCACGAGGCAGAAGATCAGCAGGTCCGCGAAAATCACGGCTGCCTTTCGCCGGGCGGGAATCACGGTGAGAGAGATGCCCAGCAAGGCGAACCCGCACGCGGCTTGAAGAGACATCCTTCCCGTAAGCAGGGAGCCGACGCCGTGACCGGCCCCCGCGGGAAGACCGAGGCCGAGCGCAACAGGAAAGAGGTGTTCGCAGACCACGGCCGTGCAGACCACGGCGACCGCGGCGGCAAGCAGCAGGGCAACCCGGCGAACCGGTTTCGAGTACTGCGGACCCGAGTACTGCAAGTTGACCGCGCAGAGGAGAGCGGCGAGGGCGGCTTCAGGGTTCATCAGATGGTTGACGCCGGGAAAGCTCCAGCCCGCCAGAAGGACGGCCGAACCAGCGAGGTTCAAGAGAAAAAGAACAACCGCCGCGGCCAAAGCGATGCGCTCTATGAGCGCCAATCGATCGAGCACGGCCGCATCAGGTTCGGTGGGCGGCAAAGCCGGGGTCAGTTTAGGCATTGTTTCAGAGTTAATTTCCTAATTCTTGCAGCTTGTGCTGGTACGGGTATCCGTGCGACCAGTGTACCGCCAGAAGCGGTGCATGCGAGGACGGAAATTGAGAGATTTTCTCCCGATTCGGCCGGCCGTTTCAGAATGGCGGCGACGGTTTCTCACTCCCATGAACATCCTTGTGCGTGAGGTCACGGCTGCGGGCTGGATCGTGCCCGATTCTCCCCCGCTCGCTTGGCGCTGGTACACTGCCGATTGGTTGCGCTTCGTGAACGTGCGCGCGCTTAAATGGAAGCCGATGACAACAGCTCCGATTTCCACAATCAATGATTTGTTTTGCCGCGTAGCTGCTGCGGCCAACCCCCGGGCGGTGCTCTGGCAGGACGGTTTTGGGCAGTGGCAGCCGATCTCGTCCGACCAGATCTACCAGCGCGTGCGGGCACTGGCCAAGGCTTTCCTGGATTGGGGCGCGCAGAAGGGCGATCGTATTGCGCTTATCGGCGAAAACCGCTGGGAGTGGGCAATCACCGATTTTGCCGCTTTGGCCATCGGCGCCGCCGACGTGCCCATCTACCCTACGCTGACCGGCGAGCAGATCGCGGCGCTGGTGCGCGATGCGGGCTGCCGCATCGCCGTGGTTTCCACGCGCCAGCAGTTTGACAAGCTCAATTCGGTGCGCGGCCAGACGCGGCTGGAACGCATTGTGATGATGGACTCGCCGGCTCCCGAAGGTGCGATCGCGTTGAGCGATTTGCTGGCCGGGGCCGATGCCCGCGGGGGCGAGCGGGACCCCGTCTTCGACGCGCTGGTTCGCTCCATACAGCCGTCGGATCTGGCTACGCTCATCTACACCTCCGGCACCACCGGCGAGCCCAAGGGAGTCGCGCTCACGCACGGCAACATCGCGGCCAACCAGAACTACGCGGTCGCCGAATTTTCTTTTGACTCAAACGATGCCTGTATCTCATTTCTGCCGCTTTCGCACATCACCGCCCGCGCCCTGGATTACGTGATGTACAACTGCGGCGCGCAGGTGGCTTATTGCGCGCAGTTCGATAAGCTGCCGCAGTCGATGAAAGAGGTAAGGCCGACGGTGATTGTGGGCGTTCCGCGCGTCTACGAGAAGATTCGCCAGGCGGTCGAGCAGAAGTCCTCCGCGTCGCCGGTCAAGAAGCGCATTCTCGCTTGGGCGGTGAGGGCGGGCGCGCGCCATAGCGCAACGGTCTATGCCGGCCGGCGGCCGTCATCGCCTGCGTGGAAGCTGGCGAAAAAGCTTGTCTATGCCAAGGTGCGTGAGGCCTTTGGCGGGCGGGTGGAGATCTTCATCTCCGGAGGAGCACCGCTGGGCATCGACACTGCGCGGTGGTTTGCCTCGGTGGGCATCGCGCTGTGGGAGGGCTATGGCCTCACCGAAACCTCGCCGGTGATCTCGCTGAACACGCCTCTGAATCAGCGCATGGGATCGGTGGGCAGGCCGTTGCCGAATGTCGAGCTCAAGCTGGCCGAAGATGGTGAGCTGCTGGTGCGCGGCCCGTCGATTTTTTCAGGCTACTGGCAGAAGCCGGAGGCCAGCGCCGAGTGCTTTGAGCTGGAGGGATGGTTTCGCACCGGCGATATCGCGCATCTCGACCCCGATGGCTTCCTGTTTATTACCGATCGCAAAAAAGAGCTGCTCAAAACCTCGGGCGGCAAGCTGGTTGCGCCTCAGCCGATTGAAAACAAGCTCAAGAACTCAGTGCTCGTTGCCCAGGCGGCGCTGGTCGGCGATAAGCACAAATTCATCTCCGTGCTCATCTCGCCGAATTTTGCCGCTCTCGAAGAATGGGGCGCGCGCAATGGAATCCAGACAAGATCCCGCGCTGCATTGGTGGCCGACGAGCGAGTGGTGGCGATGTACGGAGCGCTGGTGAGCGAGGTGAACGGCGGCCTGGCAAACTTCGAAACGCTGAAGCGGTTCCGGCTGGTGGCTGAGGAGTGGGCGCAGGATTCAGGAGAATTGACGCCCTCGATGAAGCTCAAACGCCGGGTGATTACGGAGCGATACGCGGCGGCGATCGCCGAACTTTACGCGGACGAAGCAACCGCACACGCCGAATCGGCGAACTGATCCGCCACAAGCCCCTCCGGAACAGGACGCCCCTCGTCCACATGCTTTTGAGGCCGCGGAAAAACGGCGCGCCCCACGCGCCTACGGCGAGCACCGCGCCGAAGAAGACGACGGCATCGATGCTGAGACGGCCGGAGCTTGACCAGTACGCATCCGGCTGCAGGTTGAGCCACAGTGCAAACTCGTCCAGCGTGAGGGCGGCGCCCACACCATAGCTCACGGCCATCAGGCGGCTCATGAAGATCGACAGGGGCGAATGCGAGCGGCCCAGGTCGAGCAGCCAGCCATAACCCACCAGCAGCAGGATCAGGATGCCCCATACCAGGTGGTGGATGTGCAGGCCGCGCACAACGACCCACTGGAAATGCCCCTCGTGGTTCACGATCCGGTGAACCAGAATTCTGACACCCGCGAATGTGATGAGGAAGGAGACCGAGGCAATGAACATACGCCGGCGCGGCCGGTCCGGGATGGTGCTGCGGACGAGAAATCCCAGCCGCGTCAGTTGCAGCAGAACCAGCAACACGATGATGACCAGGCCGACAAATGCCAGCAACAAGAGTGCTCCACTTCCGGGCATGTCTTTATTGAACCATTCCGGCGCGGAGTTCGCAGCCGCGAAATGCACATCGCGAAGGCCTCGTGTGGCGTGAATCGAGTCACAATTGCGATTAACAACGGCGGAGTACACTGGATAGGGCGTCGCGGCCGGCAGTTCCTCCCGGATCGCCGGCGTACCGTTGCAGACGGGTTCCGGGCCAGCCTTTCGGCTCATCGAGACAGGCGAATTCTACGAGGAGATTTTCACGATGCGAGTTGCACTTTTGACCGGCGGCGGCGATTGCCCCGGATTGAATGCCGTGATTTACGCGGCTGTCAAAAAGGGTATTAACCATTATGGAGACGAGTTCATCGGATTCTTGAACGGGTGGCGCGGCGTTCTCGACAACAGCTTTATTCCCCTCACGCTTGAAAACACCGACGGCATTCAGTTGACGGGCGGCACGATTCTCCACTCCTCGCGCACCAACGTCAAAAAAATTCCGGGCGGCATTGAGAAGGTTCAGGAAGTTCTCAAAACCAACAAGATCGATGCGATCATCGCGCTCGGCGGGGACGACACGCAATCCGTTACGCAGTATTTGAGCGACAACGGCGTGCATAGCGTAGGTGTTCCCAAGACGATCGATAACGATATTAGCGGCACGGATGCGACGTTTGGTTACGATACCGCCGTGATGATCGCCACGGAGGCGGTCGACCGCATCCATACCACCGCCGACTCGCACAACCGGGTCATCGTGATCGAAGTGATGGGGCGCGACGCGGGCTGGATCGCCTATGCCGCGGGTGTAGCCGGCGGGGCGCACGTGATCCTGGTTCCCGAGAAGGAGATCGATATCGAGCACGTCTGCGCGCTGCTCAAATACAACTACGACCACGGCAAGCACTATGGGCTGGTTGTGGTGGCGGAGGGCTGCCATCTGCCTGAAGTCGGACAGGTCACTGGCTCGCAGCAGGTTGATTCCTTCGGCCACGCGCGGCTTTCCGGCATTGGCGAGACGCTGGCCGAACTGATCGAGAAGAAGACCGGCTATGAGACCCGCTCGGTGAATCTCGGCCACACCCAGCGCGGCGGCGTTCCCACGGCTTACGACCGGGTGCTCGGCCAACGCTACGGGCTTCACGCCATCGATATGGTTCACGGCCAGAAGTGGGGCCGCATTGCGGTTCTCCGCGGCACCGATATCACCGACATCCCCATCAAGGAAGCCATTGCCACCAACCGCAAGCTCGATCAGCGCTTCTTCGACGTGATCTCTGACCTCGGGGCCAAGGTTTAGGAGCCGGTTTAGCCGGCAAAGGTCTAGAACCGGTTGCATAAATCCGGCTTTGAAAGGGCTCGGCTTTAGCCGTGCCGCGAAAACCGCAAAAACATTGGGCTTTAGCCCCTGAGAGATGTTCCTTGCTTGCCTCAGGGCATTTATGCAACCAGCTATTGCTTCGCTTTTCGCGATCTATCGCAAAGCCATCCTCATGGAGGATGGCTTTGTGTTTCATGGAGCGCAGCCGTGCTGTATCGCCCCTACAAGGCCGAAGATTTCGCTGCGCTCTATGCCCTCGAGGAGGCGTGCTTTGACCACCCTTTTCGCTTCAGCGCAGGCTATTTGCGCCGGCTGGTGACCCATCCGCGGGCCTCGGCGTGGATTGCGGAAGAGGACGGCGTCCTGGCCGGATTCGCGATTGTGAGATGCGGCAACGGCGAACCGGAAGGGAGGGCCGCCTATATTGAGACGATTGAGGTGTCGCAGAACTGGCGGGGGCGAGGTATCGGCGGCGAGTTGATGCGCCGCATCGAAGTTTCGGCACAGGCGGCGGGAGCAATCCTCCTCTGGCTGCATGTGGATGCGGAGAACGCCGCGGCGATCCGGCTTTACGAGGCACACGGCTACGTGCGCGAGGACAGGAAGGAGGGGTTCTACCCCAAAGGGCGTGCGGCGCTGGTCTACGCCAAACGAATGAACGCCCGGTGAGCGGTACACCGGGAACTCTGGCCGGAGCCTCCATGGAAGGGGTTTGGGCTGTTCCGCGCCCGGCGGAATGCGGGCCGGCGATTTCCGGCTGCCGTCCTCCCATTCCGGACTGCGATATCCTCACCTGACGGGAACCGGAGGCAAACCATCCCGGCGGCTCGCGATCCCATCACATCTCTGCAGTGGGTGGGTAATATGGGCGATTCTCAGGCGATCCCGGTTCTTCCCTTCTTCGTCGGCAGTTCCTTGCCGCACAGATAGGGTGAGATCAGTCCTTTATGCTTCATCTGGTGGGAGTTTCGCTCGGGTGCTGTGCGGTGGCTATACGGTGGAGGGTTAGAATCGCGTTTCCGCCGACTTGATCTAAAGTTTGCGGGATGTTTGGCGGAAGCAAGGAGTTTGACCTCGGATGATGGAATTCCACATTTCGCGAAAGGCGCGTGAACGCTACCAGTTTGCAGACACCCTTTTCTCCTATGCGGGGAACGTCGTCTTTGCAAGCATGGCCGCCTGCCGCGAGTTCGCCCACCGCATGAACCAGGTGCGGGAGGCCGGCAGAAATCCCGAGCGGACGGTGCATGCGGGCCAGCTCTTCGCCATGGGCCTGATCGATGAGGCCAGCCACATCCTGATGGCGCGCTACCGCGAGCAGTTCGATCCGCAGGTGATGACCAGCGCTCTCGATTGGTTTGGCACCAAGGTGGGGTCGGATGCGCTGGACTCGATGCTGCTCGCCTTTGTGGAGCATTTTCCGGGCCGGAGCGTGATGCGCGGCCTGGAGACGCCGAAGCAGTGGCTCGCCGGATCGACCGCGGGCACTCCGCATAAAGCGGCGGCTCTCGAAGAACTGCTGCTGCTCTGGTCAGCCAACCGCAATGAGGCGTTCAAGCCCTTCGGGGAGCTGTTCGAAGACAAGCCGCTGGCCGAGAAGACGGTCTATAAGCAGGTGACGGCGCAACTGCCGGAATACTTTGCCACTCGTCCGCTGATTCCTCTCGCCGATGCCAAGCCGGTGAGCCTGCTCGATCTGCTGCGCGCGCCTGCCATGCGTGCACCGGGCTCGCTCAGCGAGCAGTTGGAGACGATTCGCCGGTTGTGGAAACCGCTGCTGGGCGACAGCATGGACCGGTTTCTGCTGATGGCGAGCGAGATTCTGCGCGAAGAGGAACTGGCGGTCTGGATGCAGTTCAATCCTCCGGCCGTGCAAGCGCGTGAGGCCGCGGAGCGCCACCGGCGTATGGGGCAGCAGCAATGGCCGGCGATGGCGAGCCACGCGGACGTGCCCACCTTCGGCGATCCGGCGCATGAATATGAGAAGTTCTCGGCCGATACCGCATGGATGCCGAGCGCGGTGCTGATCGCCAAGAGCACCTACGTGTGGCTGGCGCAGCTGAGCCGGCAATACGGGCGGCATATTGGACGGCTGGATGAGATTCCCGACCAGGAATTAGCTACGCTGGCGCATCGGGGCATCAATTCTTTGTGGCTCATCGGAGTATGGGAGCGCAGCCGGGCCTCGAAGACGATCAAGCTGCTCTGTGGCAATCGCGACGCCGTCGCCTCGGCGTACTCGCTCTTCGACTATCGCATCGCCGACGACCTGGGCGGCGAGCCGGCTTACATCCATCTGCGCGACCGCGCCTATCATCACGGCATACGGCTGGCCAGCGACATGGTGCCGAACCACATGGGCATCGATTCGCCCTGGGTCGTCGAGCATCCGGACTGGTTTATCTCGCGATGGGACAAGCCGTATCCGGCATACAGCTTCGAAGGGCCCGATGTATCGAGCGACGGCCGCGTCGAGATCAAGATCGACGACCATTATTACGAGCAGAGCGATGCGGCCGTAGTCTTTCGCCGCCGCGATAAATCAAGCGGTGAAACGCGCTACATCTATCACGGCAACGACGGCACCAGCTTTCCCTGGAACGACACGGCGCAGCTTGATTATCTGAATCCCGCCGTGCGCGAGCAGGTGATCCAGACTATTTTGCATGTGGCCCGGCTGTTCCCGGTGATTCGTTTCGACGCCGCCATGACGCTGGCCAAGCGGCATTTTCACCGGCTGTGGTTTCCGGGGCCGGGCGCGAGCGGCGCCATTCCGTCGCGCGCGGAGTATGGCATGAGCCAGGCGGATTTCGACCGCGCGATGCCGAACGAGTTCTGGCGCGAGGTGGTCGATCGTGTCGCGCAGGAGGTGCCCGGCACACTGCTGCTGGCCGAGGCCTTCTGGCTCATGGAAGGTTATTTCGTCCGCACGCTGGGCATGCACCGCGTGTACAACAGCGCGTTCATGGTGATGCTGCGCGACGAGGATAATGCCAAGTACCGTTCAGTGCTCAAGAACGCGCTCGAGTTCGATCCCGACATCATGAAGCGCTATGTAAACTTCATGAGCAATCCCGATGAGCGCACGGCAATCGACCAGTTCGGCAAAGGCGACAAATGTTTTGGCGTAGCGGCGATGATGTCCACGCTGCCCGGCCTGCCGATGTTCGGCCACGGCCAGATCGAGGGATTCACCGAGAAGTACGGCATGGAGTACCGCTGGCCGCGCTACCAGGAAGATCCCGACCCCTCGCTGGTGCAGCGCCACGAGCGCCAGATTGCGCCGCTGCTCAAGCGCCGCTGGCTCTTCGCCGAGAGCGGCAATTTTCTGCTCTACGATTTTTTCAACGACAATGGCTCGGTGGATGAGAACGTCTTTGCCTATTCGAATATGAACGGTGGCGAGCGGGCGCTGGTGGTCTACAACAACCGCTACGGTGAGACGCACGGGACGATCGACTCATCCGCGGCGTATGCCGACAAGGGATCGGGCCAGCTGCGGCAGCGGCGGCTGCGCGAGGGGCTGGGCTTGAGCGGAGATACAACCGCCGTGCTTGCCTATCGTGACTCGCTTACCGGCCTTGATTATCTGCGGCGGGCGAATGATCTGCTGGAGCGCGGGTTCAGGCTCGACCTGAACGCGTATCAGTCCCACGTCTTCCTGGAGTGGCGCGAGTTGAGCCCCAGCATCGAGCAGCCGTGGGACAAGTTGTGCGACGCGCTCAATGGGCGGGGCGTTCCCAACCTTGACGATGCGCTGGCCGATCTCGAGTTGCGGCCCGTGCACGATGCGCTGCGCAGGCTTCTCGATCCCGCTGTCGTACGTTCGCTCGCTGATCTGGCCGAGCATCCGCGCGCTATTGCCGCCACGGGAGGGGAAAGAGCAACGGATCAAGAGCGCAGCGGATTCTTTGACCTGGCCTGGGAGCGCGCGGAAACATTCCTGCGGACAGCCCAGGCGGCTTATGCATCACGGCTCGCGCAGCAAAACCAGCCTCAGCCCCAGGCCGAGCCGCCGCAGTCTGCCGCTTTCGCGACCAGTTTTCGCAGCTGCCTGCGCGCGGCCATGCGCATACCCGTGGTCGAGGTTCTCTTTCCGGTTCCGTGGACGGCGGCGGCGCGGCGGATGCTGCCCAGCCCCAGCCCGCAGTTCACCGCCACGGCGATGTGGGGCCCCATTCTTGGCTGGTGCGGGTTGGAACTCCTTGCCCAGTCTGTCGACCGAAAGAATCCGCACCGCGCGGCGCTGAACCTGTTTGACCGCCTGCGCCTCCGTGAGCCCTTTGCACAGGCCTTCAGCGCACTGGGATTCGAAGGCGAGGAGGGTTGGCGCGTCGCAGCCCGTATTAAGGTGGTGCTGCTCACCGCAGCAGGGGTTGGAGAGCCGGAAGAGACGCAGCCTGAAGACGAATCGCGGCTCGCTGAAGCACGGGGGCCGGTGGATTCCAAAAAGCGCCCATCCCAGGAAAAGGTTCCGGAAACCTCTGCGGCCAACCCGTCCGCAACGAAACCGGACACGACCAAGCCGGAGGAGAAAGGCACAAAGGTGGGCCTCGCGCCGGCTTTGTGGCTCGATCCGGATGTCCGGTGGCTCACCGGCGTGCACGATGCGGAGGGTCATGCGTACCTGGTTCGCGAGCGCTATGAGGAGCTCCTCTGGTGGATGCTGATGCCGGCGCTGCTGCGTCTCGCCGGCGAGGCCGCGCCGAATCGTGCAGCCGTAGAAGAGCTCAGCCGGAGCGTGGACAAAGCGTTGGAGGAGGTTGAATCGGCTGGTTATCGCGTGGATAAGCTGCGGGGTCATGCTGCTCCTGAGACGGCCAAGGCAGAGACTCTGAAGGTGGAACCGATCCTGGAGGATGGTTCCGGCCCGATGGAGCAGGACCTGGCCGCGCTTGACGAACCGCGGGAAACGGAAGTGCAGGCTTCGGCCCGCCCGGTTCTCGCATCGGACGATGTCAAGGCTCCGGCGAAACGCAAGTAGCGCTCGCCGTTCTCAGAGTCCCTTGCGGGCGCGGAACTCGCGCACCACGTCGGCGGGATCGCGATGCTGCCCGTCAACGGCTTCGTTCATCGCGCGCATATCGCCGGCGGTGATTTTGCCTGCCAGCGCATCGAGCGCCATTTGAATCTGCGGCCAGCGGCGCAGCGCGTCATCGCGCACCAGCGGAACGGCCTGGTACGGCGGGAAATAGCGCTTGTCGTCTTCAAGCACCGTGAGCCCGAAGGCCTGGATGGGCCCATCGGTTGAATTGGCTGCGATCATATCCACCTGGTGCGCGTTGAGCGCGCGATAAAGCAGGCCGAGATCCATCGTGCGCGGCGGGCCGTCAAATTTGAGACCATACGCTTGGCTCAAGCCGGGCAGTCCGTCGGGGCGCTGTTCAAACTCGTAGCCCACGCCCAGCCGCCACTGCGGCGTGTACTGTGCGGCCTGGCTTAACGTGGCAAGATGCAGCCGCCGCGCGTCGTCGCTGCGAATCACCATGGCGAAGGTGTTCTCAAAGCCCAGTGGAGGCGCGACCGTGACGTTGTAGCGCGAGGCATAGAGCCGGCGCACCGTGCCGAGAACAGATTGCGGATCGCGATCCAACGGCTGCTTCAGGATCGCAGTGAGCGCGGTGCCGGTGTATTCAACATAGGCATCGATGCGGCCGGCGACGAGCGCCTGCTGGCAGATGTAGCTTCCGGCAAGATAAAAGCGGCGTTCCACCTTGAGATGCGTTTCGGCTTCAATCTCCTGCGCCAGTAGCTCGCCAAGCACAACCTGTTCGGTAAAATTTTTCGCGCCGATTACGGGATGGTCCGGCCGCGGCGGCCCGCATCCGGCAATCGCGACGGCCGCAGCCGCGATCAGCACAAGCGGGCAGCGGCGCCTCATGGAAAGCGGGCAGCGGCCCCTCATTACGCGGGAACCTTGAACCACCGCTCGGCGAGACCGAGCAGCCCGTCGGCCGCCAGGGCCAGCAGCGCCGCGGGAACCGCGCCGGCGAGCACCAGCCGGTTGTCGACAGAGGCGACGCCGCGAAAGATCAGCTCACCCAATCCACCCGCCCCCACGGCAGCGGCAATGGTGGCAATGCCCACGCAGGTGACGGTCGCCGTCCGCAGCCCGGCGAGGATGAACGAGGCTGCCAGCGGCAATTCGACTTTGAAGAGGCGCTGACAGCCGGTGAGCCCGAGGGCGCGCGCAACCTCTACGATCGCGGGATCGATGCCGCGAATGCCGGTGTAGGTGTTGCGCAGAATGGGCAAGAGCGCATACGCCGTGAGCGCCACAATCGCGATGCGTGCGGCGCGCTCGCCCAGCCACGGCAGCGGCAGCAGAAAGCCGAACATGGCGAGCGAGGGAATCGTCTGAAGTATGTTGGCAACCGCAATCACCGGCTTGGCCCATCTCTCTGAGCGCGTGAGCCAGATGCCGGCGGGCACCGCGATTGCGGTGGCAAACAGCATGGCTGCCGCCGTGAGCCACAGATGCTCAATGGTCAACTCGGCGATTTCGCCGCCGTATTGCGAGAGAAACCCGGCATTCATACTTCTCGCTCTCTTGCGGCACTGCGTTCGCCGCGATGAAACGCCCTTACATAGCTCTCGACCTCCGGCTGCTGCGAACGCATGAACTCCGCCGGGCTCATATCGCCAACCACCTTGCCTTCACTCAACAGAACGATGCGATCGCCCAGGAAGAGCGCCTCGTCGAGGTCATGCGTCACGAGCAGGACGGTCTTCTTCAGGCGCGCGAGCAGAGCGCGCAGCATGTCCTGCATCTCGGCGCGGGTGAGCGGATCGAGTGCGCCGAAGGGCTCGTCCATGAGAAGAATTGCCGGCTCGGCTGCCAGCGCCCTGGCCAATCCGACGCGCTGCCTCTGTCCTCCGGAGAGCTGGTGCGGATACCGCCGCGCAAATTGCTCGGGATCGAGGCCGACGGCGGTGAGCAGGTCGCGGCTGCGCTGCGTCCGCTCCGCATGCGGGCGTCCCTCCGCTTCGAGGACCAGCCCCACATTGCGCTCGACGGTGAAGTGCGGGAAGAGGCCAGTCTCCTGGATCACGTAGCCGATGCTCCGGCGTAGCGCGATCAACTCCGACGCATCGGCTGGCCTGCCATGCACCCGCACCTCGCCGCTGGTGGGCTCGATCAGCCGGTTCACGGTGCGGAGAAGGGTTGACTTCCCCGAGCCGCTGCGGCCGAGAATGGCGGTAGTCGTGCCTTCTTCCACCGAAAAAGAAATATCGCGCAGTAGCACTCTTCCTTGCGGAAGGGCAAAGCCGAGGTTCCGGAATTCGATGGCTGCATTCACGGGCTTTCCCAGTGTAGCGGCAGACCTGCCGTGAACCGCGTAGATTGCCCGCGGACCGCGGTGCGCCAACCCACAGAAATGTCGAGGGCGGTTTGATTTTGTCCCAACCGGCTTGGCCCCGTAGAATCACAGGAGGAACGGCAGCCTTGGCCGCCGCGCCGAGATACACGTGCCCAGGTACAAATGAGCGAACAAGAAGCAGGGAACAGCCCTGAAGCACAGGCAGCAGCGTTAGCGTGGAGCAAGGTTGAACAGGCGCGTCATCCCCAACGGCCCTACCCCATGGACTTGATCGAGCGAATCTTCACGGATTTCAGCGAGATTCACGGGGATCGTGCCTTCGGCGACGACGAGGCCGTGATCTGCGGCATGGCGCGCCTGGATGCCGACGAGGTGCTGGTGATTGGGATTCGCAAGGGCGGCACTACGAAGGAGCGCATCAAGCGCAACTTCGGCATGCCGAGTCCCGAAGGCTATCGGAAGGCGCTGCGATGCATGAAGATCGCGGAGAAGTTTGCGCGGCCCGTGATTGCATTGATTGACGTGACGGCCGCATATCCGGGTCTGGGCGCGGAGGAACGCGGTCAGGCCGAGGCGATTGCGCGCAACATTCGCGAGATGTCGCGGCTGCGCGTGCCCACCATCTCAGTGATCACCGGCGAGGGCGGCTCTGGCGGTGCGCTGGCTCTGGCGGTCACCGATCGCGTGCTGATTCTCGAGAACGCGGTCTACTCGGTGATTCCGCCCGAGGGCGCCGCGGCCATCATGTGGCGCGATATCGTCCACAAGGACCGTGCGGCGGCGGCATTGCGCGTCACGGCGCAGGATGTAGCCGCGCTGCACTGCGTGGACGAGATCATCTCCGAACCGCCCGAGGGCATCCAGACCGACCATGAATCAGGCGCCGGGTTCCTGGCCGCTGTGTTGAGGAAGCATCTGGACGCGCTCAAGGCGATGCCCCTCGACCAGTTATTGGCTGAACGCCAGCGGAAGTTCCGCAACATCGCGCAGTTCTACACGGAAAGTTAGCGCCAGGCCCGAATCCCCACGGACGGAACTGCGTCTGAACAGGCGAGAGGACATGTTTTCTTTGCAGGCGAAATCACGCGGCGAAGCTTCTGCCCAGGCTCTTACCGAGGCTCTCGCCGAAGTCCTTGATGCGAGGCGCGGATGAACACGCCTGTCTCCGCAAGCCGGCCGCGCGCGCTGCTCGAGTTTTTTGCGGCGGTTCTTTACTTCTTCCTCGCGCGAGCGCTTGCGCATCTGGGAGCGCAGGGGCTGGTCGCGAACCAGTGGAATCCGCTGGTCGAGCAGGCCATGCTCGTCTTTCTGCTGCTGGTTGGTTACGCCGCCATGGGATTCTGGCTGGACCGCGAGGCGCACCCGGTGAGCGCGCAGGGATTGCCGTGGCGCCAAGGATTCTCGCGCGAATTTGGAATGGGTCTGGCCACGGGATGGAGCCTGGCTCTGATCTGCGTGGTGCTCATGGTCCTGGTGGGGGGCGTTGCCATTGCCGCCTCCTGGCAGCTTCCGGCATGGGTGTGGTTTGTGGCGGACGGGGCCTTTTTTGCCTTGCTCTCCCTGGTCGAGGAGGTGGCCTTCCGCGGCTATGGGTTTCAGCGGATGGTGTACGCGCTGGGTCCCGTGGGGGCGTCGCTGGCCTTTGCGGTCTATTACGCCTTTGTGCAGGACATGATTCCGGGATCGAACCGCGCCAGCATCGCGGTTTCGATTGTGTTGACGCTCGTGCTCTCGGCGGCCTACCTGCGGACGCGGGCCCTGTGGCTGAGCTGGGGACTCAACTTTGGCTGGAAGGCCAGCCGCGCCCTGGTCTTTGGGCTGGCGGTGAGCGGCAATTCCATGCATTCTCCGGTTGTGCAGGGCGATCCGATGGGGCCGTACTGGCTCACCGGCGGCGGATTCGGGCTGGATGGCACATGGCTCGCTTTTTTTGTGTTGCTGGCCGCGATTCCGGTGGTCTTCCGGATCACGCGCGAACTGGATTTCCGCTATAACGCCCCCGTTCTCATCCCCGGCGGAATTCCCGTGGATCTTGATGCAGCGGCCCGCGCCCAGCACGAGGCTGCAATGGGAATCCCTGAAAATGCTCCGCCGGCGCTGGTCCAGATTGCCGCGGTAACCGCACCCGCGGCCCGGCCGGGGGAAACCGCCGAGGACCGGAACGCCGGATCCTAGGGAGCTCGTCTTACCGGGCGCGGAGCGGGCCGCAACATGAACGGGGCCGAAACGCTCTTCCCAGGCCGAGTAGACCCGAAGTGGGAGCTTTGCATCTCTGGGTTAAAGGGCTCCCGACGATCTATCCGGCTCTTTCCGTCCCTTTTCGCTTGATCGGGCCACATTTTTGCGTAATGCTTAACGTGCACATGGGAGGCTCCCATGACCCGTTCGCTGATCCCTTCGTTCCTCCTCCTGGAAATACGGCCCCAGCCGGCAAACTACCGTCGCGGCAACCATCGCTGCGGACAGATCGCAGGCGGATGCGCAGCGGCCCTCGTCGCCGGATTTCTGTCTTCTGCGCTGCTCTCCTCTCCGGTCGCGGCCCAGGTGCTCACCATCGACACAAACGGTAAAGGCCCTGCCGCCGCGACGGGTCCTGTCGACCGGCGCTATCAGCAGGTCGCGCCGACGAGCATCGCGCTCTCCAAGACCGAACTCACCACCAAGGACCGGCTGGAACTGGAACGCATTTTGCAATCCGAGCAGGGATTCGCGATGCGTCCCTTTCCGCGCGGCCATAAAGGCCTGACCCTGGTCGCCAACGGAAAGCTCGAACCGGCCGGAGAGAGCTACTTGAACATGGTGATCAGCGAGGGAGTGTGCGCCAAGCCGGGAGACCGGCTGGTGATTACCGATATCAGGTTCGAGAAATCGAAGATCATCTTTGCGCTGAATGGCGGGCCGGATTTCAAGCACCGCTTCCTGCGCCACATCCAGATCGGCGGAGATCCAGACTCCGGCAACTCGGTGGTGCCGGATGAGCAGGATCCCACCGGTGCGCGCCTGACGCTCTCTTTCAAGGACCATATCCCCGAACTGACCGGGTCCCAGGTGAAGTCGTTGCTTGCGCCGCTTATCTCCTTTGACGTGAAAACGCCTATCCAGGCCTTCACCGACACGCTGCCGGACCCGTTGAAGGACGCGATCCTCAACCACCAGGTATGGGTGGGCATGAGCACCGACATGGTGCTCTTCGCCAAGGGCCAACCGCAGAACAAGACACGCGAGATGGATGGGCAGATGCCCTTCGAGGAGTGGATCTACGGGACGCCTCCCGCGGATGTCAACTTCGTCCGGATCAACGGGAACCGGGTGATCCGGGTAGAGATTGCAAAGATGGGGCAGCCGGTTGAGGTCTTCACGCAGGACAAGGTCGAGGGCCTGATGCGGTCAGACGGAACGCCGGTCCTCGCGTCGAATACGCGGACGGTTCACGAGGGCGATATCGAAAAGGATCCGAATCGGGAGGCGCCCGACGCTCCGCCCAGCCTGCGCAATCCGGGCGAGCAACTGCCGGACGACCAGAACCGGAACACCGGCGTGATGAGGCCGGTGCAGATGCCCAAGCCGAATCCCGAGAATCAGCCGGGGCAAAACCCCGACGATCAGCCGCCCGCAGCTCCTGCGCCCGCGGCCACGCAGCCCGGCGCGGCTCAGCCAGCACCGGCTACCACCGGCAGCCAACCGGCGCCTTCGACGGGATCGAATCAGGCTTCGCCGCCGGCCGGCGCCCACTATGCCGCCCGGCCCTAAGCAGCACCGAGCAGTGGTTTTCAAACTGAGCCACTACTTTCAAACTGAGTCACTACGTGGCTCAGCCGGGCTTGGGCACAAACCGGCGTTCATGTAAACTGGAGCAAGCGAGTCCCGCTGCCTCCAGGGTTATCCCATTGCAATCCGAGGTGAGCAAACGACCGCGCCGTTGAAGCCGCGCGCAGACCCTCCGCACGTGTGAGCAGAGACACTTTATGAAGGAGAAACACCCGAGCCATGGCCAAGATTGCAAAAACCGGTGACCGTAAGAAAGTGATGGACACGACCAAGTCGACTGACTGTCCGAAGTGCAGCAAAGCCACGCGAATCGTGAAGCGTGTAAAGGATCGCGAGCGCGGCGTTCCGGGCGGGGTGTATATCTCCTGCTCTGCCTGCGACTTTTACGAGAAGCTTTAAGGGCTCCTTGAATCTTTTTGCACAAAAAGCCCGGCAATCCGCCGGGCTTTTCCACATCAGCGCGACCTTCGCAATGGCAGGCAGAGGACAATCTCTGGGGGAAATGTTCTCTCGGGACGATTGTCAGATTCGCGATAAGACGGAAGCGCAGAATCCTTCAAGCATGCACGCAGATATTGGCGTTTTGTGACTTGGACACCGTTTACCCAGTACCTGGGGTATCCCCGCTTGAGATGGCCTTCACTATTCCAGTCCCGCTCGATGCCATGGAGCTGGTTAAGCTGGAAATGGCGCTCCTGCCAGATGCTCTTCTGGTCTTCGTTCAACCACCACTCGAAGCCGTGCCAAATTCCGTCCTTTATATAGCGGGCCTCGCTGAGATATGGGAGCCCATTTCCCCAGTTTGTGCCCTGCCGCCAAAGGTCCACGCCGGTCCCATGCTTCATGGTATAAGTCCCCAAGAGTTTGCCCTCGGGCGACCATTGCCGTGCTGTACCGTGTGCGAGTCCATTGACATAAGGCTCTGCAAATTCCAGTTGGTTAGAAGATTCGAAGAAGTACCGAGTGCCATGAAGAAGTCCGTCCTTAAGCGGACTTTCCGACTCTACGGCCCCGCCCGGGTCGAAGAAACGAACTCCAACGAGCTTGCCATTCAACCAATATTCGGCTTTGTATCTCCTCCGACTCCTGAGGTGCCGCGCGGTCACACGTTCTCTGGCTCCGTCGGGGATCGACGAACGGTAGCGCTTTATTCCTCTGGGCTTTGTGGCCAATGTTAGATTGCTCCGGCCATCTCTTCGAGGATTGCCTCGGCTGCCTCCGCCGGGTCTGGCGCTTGTGTGATCGGCCGGCCAACCACGATGTAGCTTGCGCCCTGACGCAGCGCTTCGGCGGGCGTGGCGACGCGCTTCTGGTCATCGATCGAGTTCCGGGTCTGCGCGCCGGCGGGCCGAATGCCCGGGATGACGAGCACGCCGTCCGGGCCTGTGAGGGCGCGGAGAGCCGACACCTCCTGGGGCGAGCAGACGAAGCCGCGAATGCCGGCCTGCAACCCGATCTTTGCCAGCAGTTCGACTTGCTGGGCCGGTGAACGATCCCAACCGATGGCAGTAGCCTGCGCCTGATCGATGCTTGTAAGTACCGTCACCGCAAGCAATTGGGGTGGGTTCTTAAAGTCGGCCAACGCGTTTTGCGCGGCCTCGAGCATAGCCGGCCCGCCGGAGGCGTGCACGGTGATCATGCGCACGCCGAGCGCCGCAGCCGAGCGCACGGCGCCGGCCACGGTGTTGGGAATGTCGCAGAACTTGAGATCGAGGAAGACGGAGTGCTCGCGCGCAACCAGGGGTTCAATGACCTGGGGTCCGGCGGCGGTGAACAGCTCCATTCCGACTTTGAACCATTGGCAGGTGCGCTCGAGGCCGTTCACCAACTGCATGGCGGCGGCTGCGTCGGGCACATCGAGCGCCACAATGAGCCGTTTTCTGAGACTTTGGCGCGCCTCTTCGAGAGGGTCCAGCTCAGGAGTCCGCAACGCGCCAAAGCTTGGCCGCAGGCGTTCGGGGATCGGCATGCGTGAATAGTATCGCACGGACTCGTTCTCAGAATTGTGAAAGGAAATCGAAGCGCTGGGGATGAATTTGGGGATGAATTGTTGTGAAGCTGGAAGGGCTGGTTATTGTCAGGAGAGCAATTCCTGTAATCTATTCAGGTTGGCAGAGATTGCAGGAGCAGCTTGGAGTTCTTCTGCCAATTAATTGAAGCCAAAGGATATAGGCGCAATCACGCGGAAACGAAGGAAAGATTGAGCAGCAAGATGAGATGGTTTGGACTGGGAGCGGCGGTGCTGGCCTGCATGGGGCTCGTTCAGCCGGCACGGGCGGCAAGCGTAGATACAAACCCCATGAATTACGACCCCCAGGTGCAAGAAGCTTATCAGCACTTCTATAACCTCGATTATCCGGATGCGGTGGCAGCCTTCCAGCGTTTTCATGAAAAGCATCCAGGCGACCCCCAGGCTACCGATTACCTGCTGAATGCGGTGATCTTCCAGGAGCTTTACCGGCAGGATCTGCTGGACACGACCTTTTACGCCAACGATGGTTTTTTGACCGGCCGTCACGCCACTCAAGAAGATCCGAAGCAGCGCGACTGGATCTTTTCGCTGGCGGATGAGGCGGTGCGCGAAGCTGACTGGCGATTGAGCCAGAACCCGAACGATGCCAGTGCGCTCTTTTCCCGCGCTTGGGCGCGAAGTCTGCGCTGCACCTACATCGCGATGGTGGAGAGGGGATTCGGCTCCGCCTTCCGGCTGGCCACCAAGGCCAAGGAGGACGCGCTGCATGCGTTGGCGGTCGACCCCAACTACGTGGATGCGAAGCTGATCGTAGGCGTTTACAACTATGTGGTAGGCGCACTGCCCTGGCCATTCAAACTGATGATTGGATTGGCCGGGATCACCGGCTCCAAATCCGGCGGCATGGCGCTGCTGGACGATGCGGCGAACCGGGGCGTTGTGACCAAGGTGGAGGCGCGCACCGTCATTGCGTTGTTCCTGCGCCGCGAGGCAAAGTACCAGCAGGCGATCGAAGTGGTGCTGCTCTTGAAAAGCCAGTATCCCCGGGATTTCCTCTTTTGCCTGGAGGAGGCCAACCTGCGCAAGGACGCAGGCGAAGGCATGGAGGCGGTGACTGCCTACCGGCAGATTCTGGCCGACGGCGGAAGGCCTGGGTATTTCGCCTCGGCCAAGCTCGAACTGGCGGATTTCGGGCTGGGGGATGCGCTGCGCGGGCAACGCCGCTATGCCGAGGCGGCGCGGGCCTATGAGGAGGCTGCCGCAACTCCGGGCGTGGGATCCGAGCTGAAGATCCGGTCGCTTCTGGATGCCGGCCAGTGCCACGACCTGATCAGTGAGCGCCCGCTGGCGGTAAAGGACTATGAGGACGCAATCAATGCCGGCCCCACAACATCCCGCGCCGACATCGCGCGGAAATGCCTGCGCAGCCCCTATCGCGGAACCTGATGCCTGCGCGGCGGCTCTTGCATCGCTCGCCGAAAGTTGGAACCGGGGCCGGCGGCTCTCCGTATCGAGAGGATAGATGGCGTCTCTGAGGAGGGACCGAAGATGGCGGTTTTCTGTCAACGCTGCGGAACCGGATTGCCGGTAAGCGCCCGATTCTGCTCGAGCTGCGGTGGGACGATTCCTGTGTCACGGCCGATACCGGGAAGGCCGCTGATCCGGCCGCACGTGGGCCGTCAGATTGCGGGCGTCTGCCTGGCCCTGGCGCAGTCGAATGGATGGGACGTTTCGGTGGTCCGGATTGTGGCCGTGATCGGCTTCTTTCTATCGAGCGGCCTGGTCGGCGTGGCGTATGTGGCGGCCTGGATCGGGATTCCCGAAGAGACCGCGAATCTGCCGGGAGCGTATCCTCCTGGCACGTATCGTCCTGGTATATGAACGGCACTTACCTCGTCGATGGGACGAGACTGGCTTTCAGCGATTCCGGCGCCGGGCTTCCGGTGCTTTTTCTCCATCCTACGCCGCTGGATCAGGATTACTGGCGGCCGCTGTGCGAGCGACTCGCGGGGTTGAGGGCGATCGTTCCCGACCTGCGCGGCCATGGAAGGTCGGAACTGGGAGCGGCCCTGCCGGTGGGCGGCTTTGCCCGCGTTCCCGACGCGCCGGTGCTGACCATGGCGCAGCTTGCCTTGGATATTCTGGCTCTCCTCGACCATCTTGAATTGCCGGAGGCAGTCTTTGTCGGCTGCTCGATTGGCGGCTACGTGTTGCTGGAGCTGTGGCGCAGGGCGCCTCGCCGGGTGCGGGGCCTGGCTTTTGTCTGCTCCAAGGCGCAGCCGGACGCCGAGGCCAACCTGGCCAAGCGCGCCGCGACTATTGAGCAGGCGCGCGCCGGCCAGACGGCGAAGCTCCTCGATGGCATGGCGCAGACGCTGGTGGGTGCAACCGCCCGTGCGCGCCGGCCGGAGATGGTAGCGCAGGTGCGGGCGCAGATGACTCTCACTCCCGAAGCTCTGGTTGCCGTGCAGGCCGGACTCGCCACCCGGCCTGACTCCCTTGGCACCGTGGCGACAATCGGCGTGCCGGTGCTGGCGATTGCCGGCGGCGAAGACGTGGCCGTGAGCCCAGTGGAGATGGAGGCGTTTCGCGCGGCGCCGGGAGGATGCGAGTTCCACCTGCTGGCGGACGCGGGCCACTTTGCCGCCTACGAGCAGCCGCAAACGGTGGCTGCGCTCCTCGGTTCGTGGCTCAGGATTCCTGGTTAAGGCAGTTTTCAGGTTTGAAGAGGGGGAGAATCGAGGCCCCATCTCAGCTTTCGGCATGCGGCGCTGACAAACTGCCGTGCCGGGTGGTTTACTCTTCACGGAGTTACTTTTCCGAGAGGAAACCCATGGACGAATCGGCAATTACGAATCCTGGCAGGCGCGACTTTCTGCGCGCCGCACCGGCTGTCGCCGCGGCAGGTTTGGCGCTCACGGACGCTTCGCTGTTTTCATCGATCGCGGAGGCGCAGGAAGCCCCCGCGGCGGACGGGCCCGCCTTTCAGCTTTTCACCGCGGAGACCATTCACGGCGACATCGACGCGCTGCGTGGGAGCCCCGGCAACAAGAATCTGGTGGGCTATAAGAGCCTGGCCGTTGTCATGACTACGGAAACGGCGAAGAGCGGCAAGGCGTTCGAGTGGCATGAGGGCCGCGACCACGTATTTCATATCCTCGAAGGATCGACGGTCTACGAGGTCGGCGGAACGCCGAAGAACGGGCACAGCACCGGGCCGGGGGAGTGGCTGGCGCCGGAGTCAGAAGGGGCTACCACCTACACGCTCAACAAAGGCGATATGCTGGTGATCCGGCGCGGAACCGCGCACAAGCGGACGACGAAAGACAGCGTGACGTTTGTGCTGATCTCTTCACAGGGAACCGCGAACGCGTGAGGCCTCGGTTCAAAGAGCGGAAATGGGGATCTCTAAAGTCGCGTTCCGAAGTCGCATTCCGGGATAGAAAGAGCCAGACGAAGTTTCCGTTGCCGGAATTCGCCTGGCTCTTGGAGTTTATCGGCGCGAGTTGATCTTCGAGAGCAGGCGCAGCATTTCGAGATAGAGCCACACCAGCGTGACCATGATGCCGAAGGCGCCGTACCACTCCATGTACTTCGGCGCGCCGGACCGTACACCCTGCTCGACGAAATCGAAGTCGAGGACGAGATTGAGCGCGGCGATACCCACCACGAACAAGCTGAAGAGGATGCCGATGGGCCCGCTGCTGTTCACGGCGATGAAGTGGACGCCGAAGAAGCCGAGCAGCATCTCGGCAAAGTAAAAGAGCATGATGCCGCCGGTAGCTGCGACGATGCCGAGCCGCATCTTGTCCGTGACGCGGATGAGGCCGGAGCGGTAGGCGAGCAGGAGAACCAGGAGCGTGCCGAAGGTGAGGCTTACGGCCTGGATGGCGATGCCGGGATAGCGAAGATCGAACATCGCCGAGAGGCCGCCCAGAACCATGCCTTCGAGCAGGGCATAGATTGGAGCGGTAATGGCGGACCATTCTTTCTTGAAGATCGTGATGAAGGCGAAGATGAGACCGCCGAAGGTGCCGATCATCAGCCGGCCGCCAATTTCGTTGATATTGCGGGTGGTCAGGAAATCATTCCAGGTCCAGGCAGCGGTAGCCAAGGCGCAGAGCAGCAGGATGGCGGTCCTGTTCACGGTTCCGCTCAACGTCATGCGCGCGGCGGCATCAATGGTGCCACCGTATTGGCCGCCGGCCAGGTTGCGGAAGGTGTTTTCACCAAGGGCCGGGTTAGAGGTTTTTATCAAAGGCATACAGTCAATCTCCCTTTTGAAGCCAAGGCCCGGAATTCTCCAGTGCACAGGCCAGAGAATTGAACCTTTATCTTCATTTTAATCCTCGCCGCCCCGACGTGCTAATCGTGCGGTCAGGTCGTTGTCTCGTTCTTAGACGCTTTTCGGGGCGTATCGGATCCGCTTTGGATCTACGCCTGCCGCGGGTTTTCGAAAATAAGCGGGAACCGACTAAAGTTTTCTCTGCGTTTGTCGATTGCCGTCATAGGCAAGTTCCGCACGCGCTTTCTGCATGGGAGGTCCTATGGGAAGCATCGCTTCGGCTCTTTCCGCGGCATCGCTGACGGCTTCAGCGGTAAACGAATTGACGGTCAATGTCGGATTCTCCACGACCATTGCCGGCAAGACGTACGCGGCTGACGTAACGTACTCGGGCGGCGAGTACCTCGCGGACGATCCCACTCTGAGCGGGGCAGTGGCTACCGGTACTAGCATGGTGGCTGCTGAAAACAATCTGGCGACGCGGATTGACGCGATTGTTTAAGGCGTTTTAGGAAATACTGCGAGGCTTTTGCTCGAGTGCATGGTCGCCGCTCCCTGTTGGTCGCCGCTCCCTGTTGGTCGCCGCTCTCTGTTGGTCGCCGCCAACTTTGCATCGCGAGTTCGCCGCACAGCAATTCCTAAAGCGCTATAGCCCGTGCTGCCGCCCGATCAGGCACGCTGTGTGTGAGTTGCACACTCAGAGGACGAGGACTGTGTGCTTTCCCCGCTCGCCGCATAGGCTGAGGGATAGTGGGAGACCGTAGCCATCAGTTTTTCGATGGCTTCCACGCTTCGAATCCCGCCTCTGGCTCCTGCAGCCATGCAGTTCATCGCGGCTGCGGCGCAGGAGAAGTCGAGTTGCCGGTCTAGCGGCCACTCACGCAGCAATCCGTAGATGAAGCCGGCACGGAAGATGTCGCCCGCGCCGGTGGTATCGACGACGGAAACGTGATAGGCGGGGCAGTGCAGAAGCTGACGGCCATCCCAGGCCAGCACACCGTCTTCGCCGAGCGTGGCGGCGCTCAACCGGCAGCCGTAGCGGGACTGCATCCGGCGCAACGACCGTTCGAGGTTGGTGTCGTCCATCAGACGGCAGGAGAAATCCTTGTTGACGATCATGTAGTCGATCTGGGCGACGAGATCGTCCACGCCGGGATAGGGCTCATCGAGATCGGCGACGACGGGCACGCCGGCGACGCGGGCCCAGGCAGCGGCTTGGGTTGCTGCCGCGGTGTCGTGGCCGTCCACATGTAATACGCGCGCATTCACGATCCACTCGCGGCGAAGCTCCTCGGGGCGCAGGACCATCCGTTCATCGCGCTGGCAAAGAACCGTGCGCTCGCCGCCGCTGTCGACCAGGATCACGTTGTGGAGGCTGGCCGCTCCGGGAACGGTAACGATGCGGGCTTCCGCGCCGACGCGATCGAAGGCCTGCATGTGCAGCCGGGCTGCCTCGTCGTCGCCCAACTTGCCCACGTAGCGGGTGCGCAGTCCCCAGGTCTGGCAGGCGACCACGGTAGTGGCTACCTGTCCGCCCGGCACAATGGAGCGCTCGCAGTATTCGACTTTGGCCCCGCGCTCGGGGTAGGTTGCGAGGGGGATGACGGTGTCGGTCGCGTTCAATCCCACGCCCACCATGTCAACTTTGTGGATCTCGGTCATTCAGATATTATAATCGGCTGGTGAGCCGTCTCTGTTGGTCTTCGATGCACAGCCGGATGCTGTAGGCTCAAGATATTGTTTTAGTTTTGGACCTATCCAGTTTTGGACCCCTCCGTGGAAGAACAGACATCCTCGCGCCCGTTTCATCATCCGCGGCCCGGCGCACCGCTCTATTGCGATCGAGTTTCTCTCGAGGCCCTGGCGCGCAAGTTCGGCACGCCGCTTTACGTCTACTCGGCCGGCCAGATCGCCGTGCGGCTGCGGATGTTTCGACAGGCCCTTGCGGGCCGGGACCATCTGGTCTGCTACGCGGTGAAGGCGAACTCGGCGCTGGCGATCTTAAAGCTGCTGGCCGGACTGGGCGCGGGCTTCGACATTGTCTCCGGCGGGGAACTGGAGCGCGTGCTTACGGCGGCGCCTGAAGCCGCGAGCCGCGTGGTGTTTTCCGGCGTAGGCAAGACCGCTGCGGAGATCGATCTTGCGCTGAATGCCGGCATCCTTGAGTTCAACGTGGAGAGCGAGGCCGAACTTGAGTTGCTTGCCGCGCGGGCGAGGAAACTCAAGAGGAAGGCGCGGTTTGCGCTGCGCGTGAATCCCGACGTCTTCGCCGATACGCATCCCTACATCTCGACCGGTCTTCGCGAACATAAGTTCGGGATCGACATTCGGCAAGCGTTGGCGCTCTACAAGAGGGCGGCCGGTAGTCGCTGGCTTGAGGCGCATGGCGTGAGCGTGCATATCGGCTCGCAAATTCGCTCGGCCGCGCCTTTTGGTGCGGCTATGGACCGTGTGATGAAGCTGGTGGAGCAACTCAAGCGGGAAGGGATCGCGCTGAAGGCGGTGGATGCCGGGGGTGGGCTGGGCATCGATTACCACGGCGGCAGCTTCGACGCGGCGGAGAAGGCGCGCGAGTATGCAGAGGCGCTCCAGAACGCGCTCGGCGATTTCGAAGGTCGGCTGCTGATCGAGCCGGGACGGTTTCTTGTCGCGCAGGCGGGAGCGCTGCTGACGCGCGTGCTGCAGGTGAAGCGCAATGGTAAAAAGACCTTCGTGATTACCGACGCGGCCATGAACGACCTGATCCGCCCCGCGCTTTACCAGGCGCATCACGAGATTGTTGCGGTGCGGCCGAGGGCTGGGAGAGCCCGGATTGTGGACGTCGTGGGCCCGGTGTGCGAGTCGGGCGACTTCTTTGCGCGCGACCGCAAGCTCGCTCCTGTGCAACCGGGAGATCTGGTGGCTTTGCTCGATGCGGGAGCGTACGGCATGGCGCAGAGCTCGAACTACAACACGCGGCCGCGCGCCGCGGAGGTGCTGGTCGAGGGCGCGAAGGCGAGGCTCATCCGCCGCCGCGAGACGATGGCGGACCTGTTGGCGGCGGAGATGGTCTGAATTTGGCGCGTGTCTGTCTCCCACGACAGCGGTATGATTTGAGGGAGGCTGTGATGGACGAGCGCATTACAATCGAGCCCGGAAAGCGTTCCGGTCAACCCTGCATCCGGGGTTTGCGGATCACGGTGTGGGATGTGCTGGGATGGCTGGCGACAGGCGAGAGCGAAGAGCAGATCCTCGCCGACTATCCTGAGCTCGAACCGGCGGATTTCCGCGCGATTTTTGACTATGCGGCGCGCGTCGGGCGGCGTGTCGCGCTGTGAAGCTTCTGCTCGATGAAAATCTCTCGCGACGCCTTGTTCCGCGAATCCTCGATCTGTTCCCGGGCTCCTGTCACATGAGCTCGCTTGGGCTGCTTGAGATGCCCGACAAGCTGGTGTGGGAATTCGCCAAAGCGAATGGTTTCGCAATTGTCACTGCGGACGCTGACTTTTACGAATTGGCCACGACGAAGGGACCACCCCCCAAGGTGATCTGGCTGCGCGGCTGCGATTACCCTGCAGCCGTGGCCGAAGAGTTGATCCGCAGCCAGGCGATACGAATCATAGAATTCGAAGAAGATCCGGACCGGGCGGTTCTGATTCTGAAGCCGTGATGCGGCAACGCGTTATCGAGTTCGTGCACCCCCCGAGCCATCCTGCTATGGTGTTGCACGGGAGATTTTTTCGAATGCATCTTCGCGTGCAGGCCATTTGCGTACTGGCAGTCACCGCGCTGATCGTGGGTGCGGCCGCTGCGGCCCATGCCGATCCGCTGACGGTAAAGACGGCGCAAGGCAAGCTTCACGGCAAGACAATCAACAACGGCAAAGTGCGCGCATTCTTCGGGGTCCCTTATGCCGCGCCCCCGGTGGGCCCGCTGCGCTGGAAAGCTCCTGAACCGCCATTCAAGTGGAAGGGCACGCGCGATGCGGCGAACTACGGCGCGCGCTGCATGCAATGGCGTGTCTTTGAAGACATGATCTTTCAGAATAGCGGGCAGAGCGAAGACTGCCTTTACTTAAACGTCTTCACGCCCGCTAACGCCGACGGAAATACCAAGCTGCCGGTCATGTTCTGGATTCACGGCGGCGGCTACTCGGGCGGGTCTGCTTCGGAACCACGCCACAACGGTGATTTTTTGCCGTTGAAGGGGGTGGTGCTGGTCACGATCAATTACCGGCTCGGCGTCTTCGGTTTTCTGGCGACCACCGATCTCGACAAAGAGGCAGGCGGGGCGGCAGGGAACTACGGCTTGATGGATATGGTGGCTGCGCTCAGGTGGGTTCACGCGAATATTGCCAAGTTCGGCGGCGACGCCGGGAATGTGACCATCTTTGGCGAGAGCGCCGGCTCGTCTGCCGTAAGCACGTTGATGGCTGCGGCTCCCGCGCGGGGCCTGTTTGAGAGAGCGATTGGCGAGAGCGGCGGCGCGACGAACCTCGGTGCGCCGGATACGCCTTCGCGTGCCGAGCACGAGCAGCGCGAGCAGGATTGGGCCTCATCGCTCGGCGCCTCCACGCTGGCCGAGTTACGCGCTCTTCCGGCGGACACAGTCCTCGCTGCGGCGAACAAGCCCGGCGCGCCCAAATTCCCAACCGTGATCGACGGCAAGCTGCTGACCGAGCCGGTGGGCGCAACGTATGCCGCCGGGAAACAGGCGCACGTGCCGCTGCTGGCGGGATGGAACCGCGATGAGCAGTCGGCGCTCTCGGTCGGCATGACCGCGGACAAATGGAAAGAGTTCGCGGCGCAGACCTACGGCGACCATGCCGCAGAGTTTCTTTCGCTCTATCCCGGCGATACGGATGCGCAGGCGGTGCGCTCCGCCATCGACTACAACAGCGACACGTTCATTGCCTTCAGTACCTGGAAGTGGATCGATGCCCAGACGAAGACTGGAGACTCGCCGGTCTACCGGTATCACTTCGAGCTGCCCGCGCCGCCCAGCAAGTTTCATCCTGGCTCGTTTGCGTTTCACTCGGACGACATTGAATACGTCTTCGGGACGCTCGATACGCGGCCGGGCGCCGTATGGCGTCCGGAGGACCGCAAGCTGAGCGACGAGATGATGGACTACTGGACAAATTTCGCCAAGACAGGCGATCCCAACGGGCCAGGCCTGCCGGAGTGGCCGCACTTCGATAAGGATGGCACGATTCTGCATCTCGACACTGAAATCACTACCGGCCCGGAGACGACACGGGCGCGGGATGAATTCCTGCTCAAGTGGATGCCGAAACCGGCGCGACCGTAAGAATTACTGGTTCACGCCTGACGCCGAAGCGAAACCCGCAGTCTGGGCAGAGGGAATCGTCGCCGTGGCCGGGGGCCCGGCGAAGGTGGAGTTTTTGGCATTGAGGGCATTCGAATAATCGGGCCCGAGGCCTAGCTTTTTAATGGCGCGCGAATCAGGCATCAATTTTGTCTGCCATCCCTGATCGCCCTGGTACTTCTGCATGGCTGCCACGGTGGCGGGGTCCCACTTGCCGGTTGGGTCACCGGCCAGGTAGTGCTGCCGGATCAGCGCCTGTTGAATCTCCGTCGCCCGCTCCGGGTCAATCGTCTGTTGGCCGTGCAGACGGTGCGATTTGTGGTGCGCGACCAGTCTCCGGGAACGATGCGCGGAACTGCTGGTAGAGGTGTGGTGTACGCGCGATGCAACTGCAGGCGCGGCGAGCAGGCCGGTGGAAATCACAGATGCCAGAACGGCTCGAAAAGAAAGCACGTGGATCATTACCTCAATGAGAAATTCTAGAAATGCCGGGACTTTGCGTGCAGTCTAACGGATCGTTCGGAGTGCGACAAGGGGAAAATAACCCCTACATGTAACTTTAGGTCAAAGCCGGAATAGCGCCGGGGTACCGTAAATCCTCGCCCAGCGCCGTTCCGGAATCCTCAGAGCGTGCCACCCACGTAATTGATTCCCTCCTCGGGATGGCGCGGGTCCATCACCTCGAAGACCACATCGTCGCCGGTCTTGAGCTTGCTGACGATGGCTTCAAACTGGTCCCGGTTAGCCGTGGGCTGCTTGTTTACACGGGTAATCACGAGCCCCGGCGCCAACCCCTGGAGATCAGCAAAGGAACCGGTGCGAACTGACTCGATCTCCACGCCGGACGCATGAAGCTTGCTGGCCACCGACGGGAGGATGTCGCGGACGACTAGCCCCAGTTTGGTTTCGCCGGCATCGCCGGAGGTCTCAGGGCTCTGCTCGGTCTGCTGGTTGCCGAGATCGGCAAAGACTTTATCCCGGTCGCCGATGGTGATGGTGGCGTCCTGCTGTTTGCCTTCTCTCGAGAATCCCAGGCGAACGGTGGTACCGGGCTTACGGCTGGCGATCTCATTCACCAAGTCATCGCCGTCTTTCACGTTGCGGCCGTCGATGGAGGTGATGATGTCGCCCGCTTTGAGACCGGCCTTGTCGGCTGGGCCTCCCGGCTGCACTTCCTGGACCAGAACGCCGGTTTTGAAGCCGTACACCCGATTGATCGCGCTCGAAAGGCCTTCCTTGAACTGGATGCCGATGGAGCCGCGCGTCACTTTATGGCTGGGGCTGATCAGGTCGTTATAGACCGAGACCACAGTGTTGGCCGGCATCGCGAATCCGATGCCCTGGTAGCCGGCCGACTGCGTGTAGATAGCGGTATTCACGCCGATCACGTTGCCATTCATGTCGAGCAACGGCCCGCCGGAGTTGCCGGGGTTGATGGCCGCATCCGTCTGGATGAAGTGCTGGAACTGGCCGCTGGCGCCGGGCTCGATGGTCCGATTCTTGGCGGAGATGATGCCGGCGGTGACGGTCTGCGCCAGAGCGAAGGGGCTGCCAATCGCCTCCACCCAGTCACCCACCTGCGCTTCATCGGAGTTGCCCATCTTGACGATGGGCAGCGGCGTGCTGGTGTCGATTTTGATCACTGCCAGGTCGGTAGCCTTGTCGACGCCGATCACGCGCGCGGGACGGCCAAGATCCTGGCTATCAGGATCAGTGGAAAGCTTCACGTAGATTTTGTCGGCCTTGTCGATGACATGGTTGTTGGTGATGATGTAGCCCTTGGGATCGACGATGAAGCCGGAGCCGAGCGACTCCTGCACCTGGCCGCCCTGGTCGCCGCCGTCAGGCTGCCCAGGAACCTGGCCGCCGAAGAAACGGTTGAAGAAGTCCTGGAAATTGTCGTCGCCCTGTCCCTGACCCTGCCCTTGTCCCTGGCCTTGCTGCTGATCGTCATCGCCCTGGCCATCGTCAGGACTCTGCGGATTAGGCTGGGCGCGGAAACGGAAGTTGCGGTGTCCCCGGTTATCCGACTGCTTCGGCAGGGTTTGGGTGTTGATGTTCACGACAGCGGGCGCCACTTCGTGGGCAATCTTCACAAAGTCATTGGGAGGAATTGTCGAGTTGATAGTCCTGAGAGGCGTAGCGTCCGTGCTCGAGGCCTGCTGCTCCTGCCCGCGCACTCCGTGAGCCGCAAAGGAGCCAGCAACAATCGCGGCCGACAGAGTGGCCAGCAAGATAAATGTCGAAGCGAGACGGCGAGCGCGCAGCCGTTCGAAAAGCGATGTCATAAAGTTCAGTAACCTCGTCGGTGCCGGCCTTCCGGCTAGCTTCTTGATACACCAGTGCTCTATTTGATGCACCAACTTCCAGTATAGCCAGTTGAGGACCGTCCATCCGGCCGCGAAAATCCGTTTTTCCACTGCACCGGCACTGTTCCTCCGTATAGACGTCTCTGGCTTGAAACTGTCGCCGCCAGTGGTGCGGCAGCCCCGCAGGCGAAAGGCGATCCTTACATGATCCGGCACATGATCCGGCGTATAATCCGGCCCCGATCGCGTTGGTTGCCGACTAAACCTATTGCTCGGCGGTCCACTCCAGAATGGCGAGGGTCAGCAGCAGGACCCGGCGCAGACCGATCTCGCGGTTTTTTGCGGAGTACCACTCGGCCAGCGTGTGCGCTCCGCCGCCCTCGCCGCCCGCACCCACGGCCAGGGCCGGAATGCCGAGCGCCAGCGGAAGATTCGCATCCGTCGAGCCGAGACGGAGCTCGGTGCGCAGACCCAGATGGCGATCGACAGCGCGCAGAGCGTCCAGCAGCGGAGAATCATCGGGCAGCCGGGCTGCAGGACGGTCCCCGATCTGGGCAATCACAAACGAAAGCAGCCCTCTTCCGGCCGCGCGGGCGGCTCCCGCCTTCAGGTTTCCATTCTCCACCGAGTCTTCTACCGCGCGGTGCAGAGCCACCTCCAGGCGCAGCAACTGTTCGGGGCTGGTGGAGCGGAAGTCGACGGTGGCAACCGCGGACTCGGGGATCGAATTTACGCTGGTGCCGCCGCGGATCGTGCCCAGATTCAGAGTTGTGCGCGGATCATCGGGCAAGGCCGTTTCAGAAAGAAGGGCGAGCGCAGACGCCATGGCGGCAATGGGATTGGGCGTGCCCGCGTCTGTGAAGCTGTGGCCGCCCGGACCGGAGATCGTCACCTGAAACCGGCGGCTGCCGAGAGCCTGCGTAACCGCTCCCTCGGCACCTGCGCCATCCAGAACGAGATGCGCGGCGATGCGGCCAGCCAGCGCATTCTGGCCATAGATTTGGCGCATGCCGCGCAGATCGCCTTCGCCCTCCTCGCCTACATTGCCCACAAAGATAAGCGGAACCGGCAGTTCTATGCCGGCATGAAGCAGTGCGTGCGCGATGGCCAGCAAACCGGCCACGCCTGCCCCGTTGTCGCAGGCGCCGGGAGCGGTCAGACGGTCGCCATGGAGCACGGGATTCAGCGGGGTATCTCCAGGGAACACCGTGTCGAGGTGCGCGGAAAGCACAACCACCGGGCCGGTGCTCTCGGGCGGCAGCCCGGCGGCGGGCAAAACGCCCAATACATTGCCGGCCGCGTCGAGTTCAATACTGCTCAGCCCGGCTGCCGCGAATTGCTCCGCGAGCCAGGCTGCGCGGGCCGCTTCGCCGTGCAAAGGGGCGGGGATCGCGACCAGCTTCGTCTGCCAGTTCATGATCTTTTTCGGATTGGCATGCAGCCACGCGAAGGCGCTGTGCAGCGGCCGGCGGCCGGCCAGCGCGGTGACCCTGGAAAAGGCCGAATTGCGGGCGAGAAGAACCATGCCAGTTGGATTCAAGGGTAGCAGGAGTGGTGTTGAGCCTTCTTCGTTTTACTCGGCAGAGATCTCCAACTCTTCGCAAGGATACTCCACCGAATGCAGGAGCAAACCCTGGGCCGGCGCGGTTGGGCCTGCCGCAGAGCGGGTGCGGGCGGCCAGTATCTCGGCAAGCTGGCCGAGAGCGATATGGCCGCGGCCGACATCCAGCATGGTTCCAACCAGGTTGCGCACCATGTGGTGCAGAAAGCCGTTGCCCCGGACCCGGTAGACCCAAAGCTCGCCCTCGCCTATCCAAGTCCGCTCCCAGGCGGACGAATAAATGATTCGTATGGTCGACGGCGCGGCCTCGGCAGTGGGATCGGGTTCGGTCGCCGAACAGCGGGTCGCGAGGTCGGGATCGCTGGCGGCGAAGCTCAGGAAATCCTTTTCTCCGAGGAAGATACGCGCCGATTCTTCGAGCAGTGCGAAGTCGATGGGCCAAGGGCAGGGGTAAACGAAACGGACTAGAAAGGGAGAGCAGATCTCGCCCCGGAAGATCCGATACTTGTAGGTTTTGGCCAGGGCTGAATGCCGGGCATGAAATGTGGCACTCGGCATCATTTTGGCTTCGGAGATGCGAATCGAGGGAGGGAGGGTCCGGTTGAGTGCGCGTTGCAGGTTTTCGGGCGGAATGGGCGCATTCAAAGTGAAGCTGGCCACCTGGGCCAGGGCGTGAACGCCGGCATCGGTCCGGCCGGAGCCTTGGGGCAGCGGCGACTCGCCGGTGACGCGGCCGAGGGCGGCCTGCAGCTCGCCCTGGATGGTCGGTTTGCCGGGCTGCACCTGCCAGCCATGGAAATCCGTTCCATCGTAGGCGAGGGTGAGTTTCCAGGTCTGCGGCCCGATTTGTCCCGCTTCGCTCATAGCTGCATAACAGGTTACCTGACATGCACAGATCACGGCTGCGTGCGCTGTGAGTGGGATATACTCAGGTTTCCGCACGCCGTGCAAGAACTCGTTCCGGCCGAGCCTTCAGAGCGAATGCCGGGAACGATCCGGCGGCGGATCGCGTAATACACACCTTAGAAACCTCGGCCGGAAGCGAACCTGATTCCCGGAGGCTACAAATTTGCATCCGGAACGGTTCGCAGGTCGTCTCAAGAATGGAATTCCAGGTGTCGCAACAGCTTGTGGAGAGGATCATGCATTTGGACAGTAGACGTGTGTTTAAGCAGCAGGGAATGGGGAAGGCGGGGGAACGGCTGCGAGCTTTGGCTGCTCTCATGCTTTCATTAGCCACGTGTATACCCTCAGGATTCAGCCAGGAGACGCCAACCCAGACGACGACAAAGTCCGCGTCCACGCTGCCCTCTGCTCCGGCGCCGGCAGAGACAGAGCCGCTTTTGTTGCGCCCGTCCGAGCGCGACTTTTCAAAGCCGGCTGGCGGGCTGCTGGGAAATCCGATCAATATGTACCGCCCCACGACGATCGCGAAAGCGGATTTCAACAACTCGATCCGGCTGGGAGATCTGGTGAAGGACGGCAATATCTACCTGAGCCTTTCGGACGCCATCGCGCTGGCGCTCGAGAACAACTATGACATTGCGATCTCCCGTTATTATCTGGACATTGCCGATACCGATCTGCTGCGGGCCAAGGCGGGTTCTACTCTGCGCGGCGTAGGCGCTACGGTGCTGCAAAATACGCTCGGCGGCACCTCGCAAACGCTGAGCGCCAGCGGCGCACCCGGTTCCGTGAGCGGAGCCACAACCGGCAGCTCGGGTCTGGTCCTGTCCACGGACGGAGCCGGCCCGCTGCCCGAGTTCCGCGATCCACTGATCAGCGGCACGATTCAGCTAGAGCGGCAGAAATCGCCGCAAACCAGTCCGTTTGCTCCCCGCTCCTTCACGAATACGGACGCATATAACTTCACCTACACCCAGGGCTGGGTGACGGGTACATCGGGGACCTTGACTTGGGACAACAGCCGCACCACAAGCACGGGGTTCAACAGCTACAGTCCGCAGCTTCTATCCAACTTCAAAGCCACCGTGACGCAGCACCTGCTGCAAGGCGCGGGCATCTGGGTCAACAACCGCCTGGTCTATGAGGCGATTCTGGACCGGCGCATCACCGACTCGACCTTCCGGCAGCAGATTCTGGCCACGGTCAACCAGGTGGAGAATATCTACTGGGTGGTTGTGAGCGCGTACGAGGATGTGCAGGCCAAGAAGCAGGCGCTCGACCAGAGCACGCAGCTGGACAGCGATACCCGCAAGCAGCTGCAGGTGGGAACCATGGCGCCGCTCGATGTGGTGCAGGCCGATTCGACGGTGGCCACCGACAAGCAGGCGCTGATCAACTCGCAGAGCAACCTGAATTATCAACAGTTGATTCTCAAGCAGGCTATCGCGCGCAACCTGAACGATCCGGCGCTCGTGGCCGCGCCTATTATTCCCACCGACCGTGTCAACCTGGATGAGCTTCCGGAAGAGAAGCAAACGCCGGAAGAACTGACTCAGACTGCTTTCCAAAATCGCCCGGAGCTGGAGCAGGCTGTGCTGGCGATCAAAAAAGATGCCATCACGCTGCGCGGCGCACGCAACGCCCTGCTGCCGACTCTCGACGTCTATGGGTTCTATGGCGGAGAAGGAATCGGCGGCGCGCCTAACACGGCTTGCAACATCTTCGGCTTTTACTGCGGTGCGAGCAACACCAGCGATTATCCCTCGGTGCTGAGTAATCTGGTCAACGGCAGCTCTCCGGACAAGGGAGTCGGCTTCAACTTCCAGCTTCCCATCCGGAACCGCACGGCGCAGGCCGACCAGGCGCGCTCTCTGATCGAGTACCGCCAGGCGGAGATGCACCTGGAACAGCTCTACACGCAAATCCGCATGCAGGTGGTGGCGCAGCAGTATGCGTTGGCGAACGATCGGGCGCAGGTGCAGGCCTCAGTCGCCGCCGAGGACTACGCGCGCCAAAGTCTCGATGCCGAGCAGAAGAAGCTTCACCTGGGCGCTTCCACCACAGCGAATGTGCTGTTGCAGACGCGCAACCTGGCCGTGGCGGAGGACAACTTGATCACTGCCAACTTGACCTATGCCAAGGATCGCGCGCTTCTGTATCAGGTGCTGGCTTCGACGCTGCAGCACTACGGAATCAACCTGAACGATGCTGCTGCAGGACGCGTGCAAACCGCGCCTGTGATTCCAGGGCTGCAACCGGCGAAGAATACGACGGTGGCTCCCACGAATCCTCCGGCAGCGGAATAGAGCGGTTCCCCAATTCACGTGCACTGTCGGGTGGTGTGCAAGGAGGCTTTTTCTTAAGGAAAAAGCCACTCGACATCGTGCCTTCGGTGTACAGCAATTGGAGAACCGCTATAACAGGCCGCGCAGGCGGTGAGAGGCCCGGCGCGAGCCGGGCTTCTTGTTTTTGGAGACGAACTTGAATTTTGCCGGTGCGGATGTGGCCTATCGTTCCGCAACCAGATCGAGCAGATCGAAGAACTCCGGGAAGCTGATGGCGGCTGACTCCGCGCCCTGAATCAGGATCTCGCCTTCGGCCCGGAGCGCCGCGACGCTGAAGGCCATGGCAATGCGGTGATCGCCGCCCGAGTCGATGGTGGCGCCGTGGAGGGTCTGGCCGCCGGGCACATCAAGACCGTCTTCGAACTCGGTTACCTCGGCGCCCATCGCGCGCAGGTTCTGCGCGACCAGAGCGATGCGGTCGGACTCCTTGACGCGCAGTTCCCCGGCATCGCGGATGCGGATGCCGCCGCGGGTCGAGGGCGCAAGCGCCGCGAGAACGGGCAGCTCGTCAATCAGCTGCGCGGCCAGCGCTCCGCTCACTTCAGTGCTTCCGAGCCCCTCGGCAGGGCCGGAGATCTGTACCGTGCCCACCAGCTCCGAGTGCTTGTCCTCAAGATTCAAGACGCTGATGTGCGCGCCGAGCGCGGTCAGCACGTCAAGCAGCGTGGCGCGGGTGGGATTGAGGCCGAGCGCATCGATGACCAGCCCGGAGCCGGGGAAGAGCGCGGCGGCGCACATGAAGAACGCGGCCGAGGAGATGTCGCCGGGCACCGCGGCTTCAATGGCATGGAGCGGTTGCGGGCCCGCAATCGAGACTGAGTTGATTGAGCGCGTGAGCGTAGCGCCGAAGGCGCGAAGCGCCAGCTCGCTGTGATCGCGCGTGCGCACGGACTCGCGCACGGTAGTCGCGCCCGCGGTCTGTAAGCCGGCAAGCAGGAGGCAGGTCTTCACCTGCGCGCTCGCGACCGGCGTGGTGAAATCGATCGGCTTGAGCGGAGCGCCCTCGATGGTGAGCGGCGCGTGCCCCTCGGTGAGCGCGATGCGTGCTCCCATGGCTTCGAGAGGTTTGCGGATGCGCTCCATCGGCCGGCGCGAAAGCGAGGCGTCGCCGATGAGCGTGAAACTGCCCGGCTGGGGCGCGAGCAGGCCGGAGATCATGCGCATCGTTGAGCCGGAATTGCCGCAATCAAGTGGATGGCCGGCGGGAATCACACGTCCGCCGACGCCGGTAATCTCAACCGCGTCGCCGCCGAGCCGGTTCACCTTCGCGCCGAGAGCTTCCATGCAGGCGAGGGTCGAAGCGCAGTCGGCGCCGGTAGAAAAATTCGTGAAGCGCGATGTGCCCTCGGCAAATGCGCCCAGCATGCCATAGCGGTGGCTGATGGATTTGTCTCCGGGCAGGCGCAGGCTGCCGTAGACGTTGCTTGCGGGGCGGATGAGGCGTTCTGTCACGGTGGTGTGCAAAAGGGCTCCCTGCATAGGGTCTGCTTTTAGTTTAACGAAGCGAGTTGGCGAGGTTGAGAAAGTATGACTTCGGAAAGTATGAGTCTATGCTTTCCCAGGTCTCTAAGGAGACCTGGGGCACCCAGCGTTTGTGCTTTCGCTGATCTCAAACCACGCCTGCGACGAAGACCCGTCGCTTGGGGGGCCTGGAAAAGCGAGACCTGGGGCACCTGGACGCTTTTTTGATCCCTGTTCCCCGATCCTGTCTTGTCACCGCACCCGCAACACGATAATCGTCTCGTCGTCGAAGCGCTCTTTGCTGCCTTGAAAGCGGGTTACATCGGCGAGAATGGCGTCTGCGATTTCGTGCGCGGGGAGGTCGCGGTTGGCGCAGAGCAGACCGGCCAATTGCTCCTGCCCGTACATTTCTTCCTTCTCATTTTCCGCGTCCAGGATTCCATCCGAGACGAAGACGATTGCATCTCCAGGCTGCGTGGCCACGTTGAATTCTTCATAGGCCACATCGGGAAACATGCCGAGCGGAAATCCTTCGGCTTTGACGGTGAGCGACTCGCCGGCGCGGCAGAAGATGGGCTGCACCGCACCGGAGTTGGCCACCTGCAGCGTCTGGTTTTCGTCGTTCCAAAGCGCGAAGAGCAGCGTGACATACTGCGACTCGAGCTTGCGCTCCTGCAGAGCGTCGTTGAGATGGGCAAGCATTTCGGCGGGGCCGGGCTGCTGCTGGGCGGCCGAGCGCATGATGCCGCTGACAAGCGCGGCGAACAAGGCCGCGGGCGCGGCCTTGCCGCTCACATCGCCCACAATGATGGCCGTGCGGTTGGGGCCGTAGTCAATGAAGTCGTAGAGATCGCCGCCGATCGACCGGGCGGGAAGGAACCGCACGGCCATCTCGGCGTGCGGATGCGAAGGCGCTTCCGGCGGCAGCAGCCGCAGCTGCACCTCGCGGGCCATGGCGATGTCGCGCTCGAGCTGGCGCTCCTGGCGGCGCACAGCCTGGTAGAGGCGCGCGTTCTCGATGGCGATGGCCATCTGCGAGGCGAGCGTGGTCAACATGCGCTCGTGGTCTTCATTGAAAAAACCGGCGCGCGTGTGCTCAAGATCGAGAACGCCGATCACGCGGCCCTTGTAGAAGAGCGGGACAATCAGCTCCGACCGGGTCTCGGTGTTCATTTCGAGATAGCGCGGGTCTTTGCGGACGTCGGGAACATTCATGGTCCGCCACTCGCGGACGGCCGCGCCCACCAGGCCGCTGGTGATGGGGATGCGGCGCAGGGGCGCGTGGGTGTAGCCGAAGCGCCATGCATAGCGCGTGATGAGCACTTCGCCCTTTTCATCGAGAAGCATGATGGTGAACATCTGGTAATCGATGAGGCGGCGCAGGAGCTGGCCGATGCGCTCGAGGAGGGGGTTGAGATCGAGAATCGACGCCAGCTCGACGGCGATTTCGTTCAGCACTTCGAGGGTTTGCGCCTGGCGCGAAACGCGCGCGTAGAGCCGCGCGTTTTCGATCGCCTGCGCAATGCGCGATGCCGTAACGGTCAAAAGATGGAGATGCTCGGGGCGGAAGTACCCAGGCTCTTCGCTCTCGAGATCCAAGACGCCGATGAGGCGGTTTTTCGCAATCAGAGGCACCGCCAGCTCGGAGCGGACCGCGGGATTGGCGGCAACGTAGTGTTCCGAAGACGAAACATCGTTGAGCAGCATCGGCTGCCGCGTGAGCGCCACCTGGCCCACCACGCCTTTACCCATC
Source organism: Occallatibacter sp. (assembly GCA_036490385.1). Classification (GTDB taxonomy): domain Bacteria; phylum Acidobacteriota; class Terriglobia; order Terriglobales; family Acidobacteriaceae; genus Telmatobacter. Next base: position 67,409 of record DASXDX010000048.1, on the reverse strand, counting down.
GGAATACGGGTGCGCTCCACCTGCGGGGTATGGCCGATCTGGAAGCGCATGCGCAGCTCATGGCTGCGGTCGTTGAGCAGAAAGATGGCGAAGATGCGGAAGTTGATCACCGCGCTCACCAGCTCTGAGACCCGGTTCAGCAGCGTCTGCAGATCGAGCGTGGTGTTGAGCGCGTCGGTCAGCTTCATCAGGTACGCCGCGTCCACCGGCTCTACACGGGGATTGAGCGGATCGAGAGGCGCGGATGTAGCAGGGCGGTAGTCGCCTTCCAAGTCATGGCGTTCGGGCGTGGATGGCGGCGGATCGGGCATAGTGTCGAAGGGAATGATAGCAAAGCGGGGAGTGGAGGACAGGGAATCGGCAACAGGACATAGATACTACGGCAGGCGGGAAAATACGCAGCAGAAGAGAAGCGGCGTCGAATTGACCGTGTCTGGTTTTTTCCGCCCGCCGTTTCCTCTTCCGTCGTTTCTTACTCAGCGCCCAATTCGCGCACGATGGCCACTGAGGCGGATGCCCCGATGCGGTTCGCGCCGGCTTCGAGCATGGCCTTTACGTCGGCCAGGGTGCGGATGCCGCCGGAGGCCTTCACGCCGCAGCGGCCGCCGGCTACTCCGCGCATCAGGGCGACGTCGGTGGTGGTTGCTCCGCCCGATGAAAATCCAGTCGATGTCTTGATGAAGTCGGCGCCGGCCTGGATAGCGATCTCGGAGGCGCGCAGCTTCTCCTCCATGGTCAGCAACGCCGTTTCGAGGATCACCTTGAGCAGAGCGCCGTCATGGTGGGCCACATTGGCGGCGGCGTGGATGGTGTGCTGCACGGCTTGATGGTTGCCGCTCTTGAGCAGGCCCACGGGGATGACCATGTCGAGCTCTTTTGCGCCCAGGCGGGTGAGTGCGGCAGCCTCCTGGCGCAGCGTCGAGACGAGCGAGGCGCCGAAGGGAAATCCGATCACTACACCCACCGGAACGCCGGTGCCGGAAAGAAGATTGACGGCTGTGGCGGCCCAGACGGGATTGACCATGGCGCAGGCGAAGCGGTAGCGGCCGGCTTCGTCGCAGAGAGTTTCGACCTGAGCGCGCGTTGCTTCGGGCTTCAGCAGGGTATGGTCGATCACCGACGCCAGGGATTGCCAACTGGCGAGTGATTGCGCGGTAAAGGCAACGGAATCAAAGGTGCCATGGTCAAACTCGAGGTCGGAAGTTTGGATCGGGGTCATTGTCTTCATAGAATCAAGCTCCTTCATTCCGCAGGCGCCGCTCTTTGCGGCATCTCAGGCACGATATTCCTGAAATGCCTCGGCGGCTCTTCGGGCAGCTCTCGGGACATTGAGTATAGTTCACTCCGGCTTCCGAGCCAATCGGATAGATGCAACGGAGAGCGGTCCGGTGCAGTTTTCTGCCTGTTATCGGGGTCCGGATAGGCTACTCCGTCTGCCCCGGCCCCATGATGCAGATGTCGGGCAGATTGCGGTAGCGCTCGGCGTAGTCCATCCCGTAGCCGATCACAAAGAGGTTGGGGATGGAGAAGCCCACGTAATCCGCCTCGATCTTCTCGATGCGGCGCGAGGGCTTGTCGAGCAGCGTGGCAATCCGGAGGCTCTTCGGATGCTGCTGGAGGAAGATTTTGCGCAGATAGGCCAGAGTGAGGCCGGTATCCAGAATGTCTTCGACGATCAGGACGTTCTTGCCCTCGATCGGCTGGTCGAGATCCTTGATCAACTTCACGGCGCCGGAGGAGCGCTGGCCGCTGCCGTAGCTCGAAACAGCGACAAAATCAAAGGTGGCGTCAGCCTGTATCGCCCTGGAAAGGTCGGCCAGGAAAGGCGCAGCACCCTTCAGAACCCCGATCATCACCAGCCGCTCACCATTCAAGTCACGGGAAATCTGCGCGCCCATTTCGGCTACGCGCTCGGCAATCTGCTGGCGGGAATAAAGAACCTCAAGCCCCTGATGGGTCATGGTAGACATGCATCCAGTATCGCGCGAATTTTCCGGCGTCACTCTGTTAAAAATCGGGGCCGCAATTGCAGAAACGCCAATTACCGAAACGCCGGGTTGCTGAAACGCCCGGTTACCGAAACGATTACTAGCCGCAGACCGTCTATACTAGAAGCGATGTATCCGTTTATCCATATTGGACACTTTAACCTGCCCACCTTCGGGCTTATGTTGTGGCTGGCCGCGGTCGCGGCGGCTGTGGTGGTAGAGCGCGGTTTCCGCCGGGCGCACATCGAGGCCGATGCCGTGGGCATTGTGGCCATTACGGTGGTTGCCGGCATTGTAGGCGCGAAGCTGTGGCATGTTGTGGATACTCCCGCGGATTTCCACGAATTGGGCTGGCGGGTTCTCTATGATTCCGCTGGTTTTGCCTGGTATGGCGGGCTGGCCTTCGGAATTGCCGCGCTGGTGCTGCAGGGGTGGTGGGCGAAGATCGGCGCGCTGCGGACACTCGACCTGGCTGCTCCGGCGGCGGCGATTGGGTATGGGGTGGGACGCATCGGATGCTTCCTCTCCGGCGACGGCTGCTATGGGATTCCAACCAGCCTTCCCTGGGGCATGAGCTTTCCTCACGGGATCGATCCGACGGTGGTCCGCGTGCATCCTACGCCGCTTTATGAGATGGTGGCCGGGTTGCTGATCGGGTTGTGGCTGTGGCGGCGCGGCGGCAAACCGCACGCGACCGGAGCCATCCTGGGCCAATATCTGGCGCTGAGTGGACTGGCGCGGTTTCTGGTGGAGTTCATCCGCCGTAATCCCAAGGTGATCTTCGGCCTGTCGAACGCGCAGTTAGCCAGCGCCGGGGCTGCGCTGGCGGGCGTCGCCATTACATGGTGGGCCGCCAACCGGCCGGCCGAATCGCCGGAGTCCTTGCCGGTAGCGATCGAAAAACCCGCTTAATCGTTCACGGGCGAATCAGCGCCAAGCCTGATTCCGGGTCCATTTGTTTCCGCAGATGCTTTGGGCTCTCGGTGAGCACCACCTCGCAGGTGGGCCGCACGTGCGCTTCCAGAAGATGTCCGCCATGGGCCGTGCCGTCGGACTTGGCCACGATCAAATGGGCGTGAACCTGGGGCTTGCCGTCTTTCAACGCAATGTCGCCGATCAACGAAACCAGCTCCACCTGCTCATCGAGAACCACGGATGGCTCGTACTTTTTCGTTTTCCAGTTGAGCCACGCCAGTTTGACAGACGAGAGCGCCCCGATCGCTTTGAAGCTGCTTCCGGCGAGCTTCTGTTCGGAGGCGAATTGGCTCAGGCCGCTCGATATCTCGTCGCCGGTCTCGAATACGACCGCGTAGGTTTTCGGATTGTCCGCAAGAAGCACTGAACGCATTGGTTCTCCAGATAGAACACGCCGAAGCTTCGAGCTCCGCGTCTGGAGAGATAAGATGGCGTGAAGCTCGGGTCTGTTTTCTCGATTCGACGGAATGAGATCTGCTCAGAACGAGAAGAGCGTCTGCAAGACGATGGAACGATTGCCGGGGGTGAGGCTTCCGAACGAGCCGGAGGCAATCGACTGGCTCTTGCTGAAGAGCGGTGAAAGCAGAACTCCGTTGGGCGTGCCCAGATTGACCATGTTGAACGCGTTGGTGACCAGGGCCGCGCAGGTAAGAGAATACCGGCGCTGCGTGGTCTCGTTCATGCGGATTGCCGTTCCCCCGCCGCTCAGGCCCTGGTTGCTTACGCTGTTTCCCGTGTTGTAGGTATCGGCTTGCCGCTCGGTTTCGAGGCGTGGGCCCACGCCGATCACCTTGCTCAGACGCAGATGAAAGACCGCGTTGGCCGGTCCCGTACCCACGCCGTAAGGAACGATCCTCTCACCCTTGCCGGCTGGATCCGTATCGAGGCACCCGTACTGCGTGGGCATCACGCCGTCCGCGCCGCAGACTCCGTAGGCCGGGCGCCCGTTGAACTGGTTATTGCCGGTCAGGTCATTGCCGATGGTCAGGTTGTAGGGCACGCCGGAGCGGGCGAAGAGCATGGTTGCGATAAGCAGGCCGCGCGGGCCGGTGTAGCTATCGATAAGCGCCAGCCGGTGCCGATACCCGAAGGTGGCGCGGCCATAGTCGAAGCGGGGATCCTGCGCCACAGAAGGCTCGGAGGTGACCCCCTGCGTATCGCTCTTGGCCTCGTTGAGCAGGTAATAACCGGTGACGATCCAGCGTTTGGATTGGTAGCTGCCAGTGAGGATGAGCTGATTCTGCCGGTAGATGCCGCCGGACTGGAACTGGTAGTTATAGGCTGCCGGCGGAGGGCCGCTGGGCGAGTAAGTAGAGAAGTCGAACGCGGGCGCGGTCACGTTGTTGGTCAGGTACTGATGAACGCCCTGCGTGTAGAGATAGGTGAGGTTGGCGGTGAGCGACTTCGTCAACTGGCGATCGACGCCGGCGCCGGTCTGCATGTCGAGGGCCGCGTGAAAATTCCGATCAATGGTGTGATAGGAGGGGATAGCGCCCGCCTTTCTAAGCACCGATAACGATGCTGCGGCGGCAGGATCGTAGAACCCAGGGCTGTTGGCGACATAGCTTTGCTGGTTGATGCCGTTGTCGTGGATTGCTTCCAGGATGTAGGGCGTGCCGGAGTCGGCGCTGAAGAAGTTGGGCACCGTAAAGCGGTTATAGAACCATCCGTAGCCCGCGCGCACGATCGTCTTGGGCTTTGCGGAGATGGCGGTGTGGCCGGGACTCCAGGCGAGAGCCAGCCGCGGAGCCCAATCGGCATGGTCGCGGATGCGGTTCTGGCCCTCGAAGCGCAGACCCATGCTCATCATGAAATTCGGCTTCCAGCGCCAGTCGTCCTGCAAAAAAAGCGCGCCGTCAAAGAGCAGCGCGTGCGCCATTGCATTGTTGATCAGCGCGGCTGAGTATTGGGCTGGCGTTCCCGCCTGATACGCGGCGACAGAATTGAACGTATAGGTTCCATTGACGCCGGCAGTGGAAAAGCTCGCAGCGTTATAGGCGCGCAGGCGCGTCCCGAAGCGGAGAGTGTGCGATCCCTGCGCGGCCGTCGAGTAGTTCTGCAGCTCAAAATTATTTTGCGTGTCGCGGGCAATCCCAGAGCTGCTGCCTCCGCCGGTGAATGTGCCCTGCACGGTCAAAGTGGGTGTGGGGCTCTGGGCGACTTGATCGTTGTAAATGCGGCTCCATTGGAAGTGCGTCTCATTTATAAATCGGGAGTTGACGAGGAACCTCTCGCCCAGCTGGAGCTGATTCTCTTCGCTGAGCACGTTGCTGGCCTGCGAAGCAAGATTGAGCGTGCCCACACCGCTTCCGGTCTGATAGGTGCGATAAAACATATCGCGAATGGTCATTGTATTGCGGTTCCCGAGCTGGAAATCGAGCCGGGGATCGATCGAGAGATAGGTGATCGGCGTGGGGAATGCTTCCTGCACGCTGACGCCGGGATTCTGCGGATCCACGGTATCGATGATGGCCTGATCCTGATGTGAGACGCGAAATGCGCTTAAGAAGTACGAAGCATTCTTCCCGATGGGGCCGCTGACGTTGCCTACGACGGAATACTGGTAATAGCTGGGATGCCCTGGGACGAGCGGATTAGCGGTATTGAAGGCGGAGTCAGTTCCACTGCCGTCGAGAGTGCCTTGCAGCTTCTGAGAGCCGGGCTTGGTGATGATTTCAACGCGCCCATAGCCGAGGCGGTCGAACTCCGCGGAAAACGGATTCTGATTGACGCGAATCGCGAGAATGGAGGATTTGGGCGGGAGCTGGCCGCCGGCAAACCCGTCGATGTAAATCTGGCCGCCGTTAGGTCCCGCGCCGGGTCCGGCGAGCGCCTCCAATTCGTTGCGAAGCTGATCGGGATCGTCGGAGAATGCATCGAGAGCGCTGCCCTGTAAGACCATGGCGCCGGAATTCTGGTCGGGATTGATGCCGATTTCGCCCTGCCCGGCAACCGTGACCTCCTGCCGCTCCATCCCGATCTGAAGAGAGAGATTCAACGTTTTGGTTTGGCCGGCAGCGATTGCCAGATTTTGGAGGGTGAGGGAGGCAAATCCCTGCGCAGAGATGAGCACGGTGTAAGAGCCCGCGGCCAAGCCCGGGAATGTATACGCTCCATCCGGACCGGATTTCGTGTGCAGAGTCTGGCTTTCGCCGGTCAACGTGATCTCTGCGCCGGGCACCATGGCACCGCTGGGGTCGAGAATCTCGCCGCGCAATACAGCTGGTTGCGCCAGAGACGCCTGCGCGAAAAGAAAAGGAGAGAACAGCCAAGCCCAGAGCCCAAGAAATCGCAGTTTGAAGGTCATGATCTCCCGATCGCGGCGGGGATTTCCAGCGTGCAACGTATCAAGCAGCCCGTTGATCGGCGGAGGCGCAAACTGCGACAGACCACTCTGCCGGCGGGCCAGGGAACCTTGCAGGATCGGAGAAAAAGGAGCAGGAAAAAATACGGCATCATTGGGGCGAAAACCGCCCGGCATACAGGGTTCAATAATTAAAACTCGGAATCTCTATTAACAGTTTCTCATGTCGAGGACCGGACACCAAAGCAAATTTGAGCGCAGCCGTGGAAATCCGGTAACTCAGAGGCGACGGATGAAAGCGAGGGCCTCATTGAGTTGCGGAAAACACGCCTCCTCAGCCTTGAACTCGCGGGAGTGGACGCAGCGGCGCAGGCCGCGCATTTTGACCGGGTGCTTCAAGTGCAGCATCTCGTGATAGAGCAGGTATTCAAGCGCGTATCGCGGGCTGGACGGCCGGTCGAAGACGCGGCTGACGACGATCGTATTATGGGCGGCGTCGTAATGGCCCAGCGACCGCTTGGCCGAATGCTCGCTCCAGGTGAGTTCCGGACGGCCGAGCAGCCCGCCAAAGAAGCGCATATTGAGCACATCAAAAACCTCGTCGAGATTATAAAAACGCCCCTCCGGGCCGAAGAAACGCTTGCTGCCCCGCGCGTGCCGTATCAGTTCGGCCTGCCGGGTAACGGCGGCGCTCGTCGAAAAACGCTTGTAGCGCAGGTTGTGCGCGGCGTCGATCGGCTTTTTGTAAAGCTTGGCCAGCAGAATATGCGCGATGGCGCGGATGACCGACTCCGGAGCGCCTTCGAGCAGATCGGAGAGGCCTACGAGAATCTGGCCCTCGCGCAGACGAATCCGGGTGTTCAGGGAGGTGAACCGCCGGAAGCGGACCTGAATGGACGGCATGGGCGCGCGCGGCCGGAGCGTACGGTACTCATGCTGGAAGATGCCTGCGAAATCCGGTGTCACTAAGGGGAGCATAGCAAAAACAGGGCTTCGGAAACAGGGCTTGGGAGGTCAGGTTTTCAAAGATCAGAGAGAATCCGGGTCCGATCCAGAGGCCAAGTTGGCCCGTCGCCATTTCCTGGCTTCAGAAACCTGACCCTTGAGCCCTGACTATTTCGGCTCTGCGCGGTCCTGGCCCTTTTCGTCCTTATGAAGATTGAAGTAGGCGGTCTGGTCTGCGGTGAGCTGCTTGGTCTGCGCCGATAAGTCGTTGCCGCTCTCGATGGCATTCTGGCGCGCGAGTTCGAATCCCGGTTCACTGGAGAGACCGGTCAGGATTGCCTGCCAGCGCTGGACGGATTCACTCAGCCCCTTCAGGCTTTTGCGAAGATCCGCTTTGCGATCGGAGTAGAGGTCGAGATTCGAGCCGAGCTCGTCCATGAGCGCGGCAAAGTCCTGAAGTTCGTTGTCCAGGCGGAAGCTGCGGGCGCTCGAATGGCCGCGCGGGCTGAGTCCCTTGATCGTGTCGGCGCGCTCGTTCAGGAACTTGACGTATAGATCGACGCGGGCGACGGGATCGATTCCAGCTTCGGCGATCTGTTCCTGTTGTGTCTCCGTGAGCGGCTCGCGCTGTTGCTTTTGCGCATTCAGCGGCACCGCGAGCAGCAGCGACAGCATGAAAAGGATAGGAGCCCGCCGGGCGCACTCTCCAGCCCGCCTGGCGGCACACGACCGGAAGCGTAGTTGAGGATGGAGGAGAGTGGGCATGCGTAGCGCGCGGCTTCCTGGTTTACTTATGGAAGACCTGCATCATGGCCTCGCTCTGGGCCTGATTCACCTGGGTCAGCGTTTGCTGCACCAGCGGCCGGTCTTCGTAGTTGCTGGCATGCAGCATCTCAGTCAAGCGGAAAGCGGTGTGATTGAGCAGAATCTCTGCATTCTTCAGCCGCTTGTCATTATTGCCCATCGAGAGGTGAATCTTCTGCGCCAGGGACTGAATTCTCTTGAGCAGGCCGGTGGCGGCGTCCACATTGCCGGCTTGATATTGCCTCACGCTCAGCTCAGTCATCTGATGAACAAGCTGCGCGTAGAGGAAGCATTGCTCGCGCGGTTGAGCCTGGCTCGCCCGCGTTTCAAGGGCTTCAATGGTCTGTTGATCGGGAGGCGACTTGTCGGGAGAGGATGCGCAGAGCGGCATCACGGTTAAACCAAGTGCCATAAGTGCGGTGATCGAGACCACAGTCCGCATGACGGACCTCCGCTGATGCGGTTCAACCTCAATGCATGAGTCACAATAGTAGGCCCATCTTGGGGCAAACTGCAAGGGATAAGATGCAGGATTTGGAAGAGGTGGTTACTGCAGTTACGGGATTTTGGATTTTCGGGTTCCGCTCGGTCCGCTGGTCCGGAGCGCGTTACTTGGTGAGTACCTGGAGCCGCTGGTGGGCTTGCCATTCCTCGTTGGGAAATTTGCCGGCGGCCGCCTGCAGAAAGCGCTGATAGTAGGCGATGGCCTGCTGTTTCTGCTGCAGCTTGTCATAGGAAATAGCCCACAGAAAGTAAGTGGACGCGTTCTCGGGGACGTAGCGGGAGCGCATGGCCAGCGCGTGAATGGTCGAGTCCGGCCGCTCGAGGCGCGAAGCTGCGAAGGCCAGGCCACTCCAGCCGCCAACGTTGGCGGGGTCGATCTTGGTGGCCTGATCGAATGCGTTGTAGGCCTCGACGTAACGCAATTGGTGGACGAGATTCTGCCCGTGTGCGACCAGCAACTCGGCATCCTGGGGATGGGCTGCGAGCAATTCGGCATAGAGCTTGTCGGAGCCGGCGTAGTCTCCCGCATCCGCGGTCACGGCGGCCAGCATGCTGGCGATGGAGGGATCGGCGGGGTGGGCTGCATGCAGCTTCTGGAGAAGCGGCAGAGCCTCGGCCTTATCCTGCGCGGCTAAAACGGTGGCCAGCTGCGCAGTCAGGGTTGGATCGTCAGGAAACTGGGTCAGCGCCGCGCGCAACATGGTCTCGGCCTCTGGATACTGCTTGCGCGCGACCAGCAGATGCGCCAGGGCGGTGGTGGCCGGCTCGGACTTCGGGTTCTTGGACAGGACGCGGCCATAAGCTGCTTCGGCCGTGTCGTACTGGCCGGCATCTTCAGCCAAGTTGGCGGCGAATAACGTGTCGTCCTCGGTTTCGGGCGAAATTCTGAGAGCCTCGATCAGATCATTGGAGGCCGCGCTGGGGTCGTTGTCGCCGCCGGGCTTGGGGCGGTCGATCTGGGCTAGGGCACGCCAGGCGCGGGCCTTCAAAGCCGGGCCGGCTTGGCCGGGATCAAGGGTGGTCGCGGCGGCCAGCTCCGGACGGGCTTCATCGGGCTTGCCTTGGCGGGCGAGCAGCAGGCCGAGCGAGAGATGCGCCTCAAAGGACTGGGGGTCGGCTGCGACGGCGCGGCGGTAGAAGCCGGCCGCGTCGTCCAGGCGGCCTTGCGTATCAGCTACATAGCCCAGGTCAAACAATGCGCGTGCGTCTTCGGGGTGAGCGGCAATCCACGGGTTGAGCGTCGCTTCCGCCGTCTTCCAATCGGATTTCGCGATGGCTGCCTCAGCCGCCGCTACCTGTTCTGAGAGCTGCTGGGGATTCTCTCCCGTGGACCCGGCCTGGGACGGCGCTGGAACGGCCCCAGCCGGGGAGGAGGATCCCTGGGCAAAGGAGGGGCATAGACCCGAAAAGAATGTAAGCAGCAGAAAGAAAAGCCCAGTGCGCAACACAAAAAACCTCAGTAACCAGTTTACCCGCGCCGAGGGGGTTGGAATCGGATTACCGGGGACTAGCCTGAAACGCTACAAGTGGTTCCTGCACCATTCAGCGGATGGTATGAATGAGGAAGTGAACTTCGTTCCATGCATCTAAAAAGACAACTTCGCTGCTTACAACCGCATCCATCTTATCGGGAATCTGAATTTTGGGGCCCGACGCGGGGGAACGGAGGAGGCCTAAATGAACGTTCATTATGAGCGGCGGGGTTATTGGGGGGAACACATGACATTCGTCTCAATGCAGCACATGCCGTTGACGAGTGCTTACCTGTGCCAGGATTGCAACTCGGTTGGCAACTGCGCGCATCACTGCCCGGCGTGCGCCTCAGAGGCTTTAATCGGCCTCTCGGGCGTGCTGAATCGGGAGAGTGATGAGCGTGCGCAAATCAACTACACGCGGTTTCCAGCAATCGCGGCCTGAAAAACATCTCAGCGGGTTTTAGGGTGTCAGCAGGGCTCCTTATGGAGCGGGTAGGCGTGTGTTTGCGCTTCCCGCGGGGCTCTGCTGGTCCTTAATCCATGCTGTATGTTGGCGATGCGCTTTTCGTCCGGCATCTTTCGCAATTCGGCTCGCGGCTCGGCTCGGCAACGACGGGGCCGATGAGTCCGTTTCCTTTCGCTTCAGGGCCATTAAGCGGCATTAGACGCCGCTCACCCGGGCGTTTGTCCCGGTATGCCGGTCACGGCGTCCGTTGTGGTCACTGCGTCCGTTGTATGGATGCGGTTCCGGCGCGCCCTATAATGAAGAATGGCCGGTTGCGCCCAAAGCCCCATTGAAGCCGCAAAGGCGCTGCCGGACCATTTTGCCTCCGGTGCTCTCCTATTGAACGACTCCATCATGATCCGCGGTGCGCGGACCCATAATCTGAAGAACATCTCCTGCGAGATTCCTCACGGAAAGCTGACGGTGGTCAGCGGCGTGTCGGGATCGGGCAAGAGTTCGCTGGCCTTCGACACCATCTACGCGGAGGGACAGCGGCGTTATGTCGAATCGCTTTCGGCCTACGCGCGCCAGTTTCTGGAGCGGATCGAGAAGCCGGATGTGGACGAGATCGACGGCCTGGCGCCGGCGATCGCGATCAAACAGAAGAACTCGACGCGCAATCCGCGCTCGACCGTGGCGACGGCCACGGAGATCTACGACTATCTGCGGCTGCTTTATGCGCGTTGCGGAACTGTGCACTGCATCTATTGCGACGGCCTGGTCAAGCGCGATTCTGTCGACGAGGCGGCGGAGATGGTTCTTGCGCTCGGCGAGGGAACACGGCTGAACGTGCTGTTCCCTGTAGCGACGGCGGCGCCGGCGCCCGCAGCCGAAGAGAAGGCGGCCAAATCCGCGAAGGGACGCGCTTCGAAATCGAGTGGGAAGGCCAAGGCAGCGGCCGGCGGTGACTCGTCGCATGTGGAGACGCTGAAGGCCCGGCTCACGGAGCTGCGCGCCGGCGGCTTCAACCGTTTGTGGCAGCAAGGAAAGATCTTCGAGTTCTCGACACCCGAATCGCTGCTGGATGTGGATTTCACGGCGCCGCTCTTTGTCCTTTTGGACAGGGTGGTGGTGAGCGCTGAGAATCGCGCACGCATTGTGGACGCCATCGAGACCGCCTATCGCGAGGGCGGGGAAGCGATTCTTGAAGAGGCGCCGCGCGACGAGTCGGCCGAGCGGCGGCGGTTGCGTTTCAGCGGTGCGTACGAGTGCACCAATTGCCATCGGCCGGGCCGCGAGCCGGAGCCGCGCCTGTTCAGTTTCAACAATCCTTTCGGCGCGTGTCCCCGGTGCCAGGGCTTCGGGAATACGGTTGATTACGACTTGAACCTGATCATTCCCGACAAGAACATGACCCTGAATGAAGGCGCCATTGATCCCTGGAACCGGCCCAAGTACCGTTCGTGGTTTACGGATTTGCGGAAGCGCGCGCCGGAATTCGGGATTGCGCTCGACGTGCCGTGGCGGGATCTGCCCGAGCAGATGCAGGAGATTGTGCTGCGCGGAAGAAGCGGTTTTGAAGGCGTCTTCGGATTCTTTGCGCAGATGGACCGCAAGAAATACAAGCTGCATGTGCGAGTGATGCTGAGCAAGTACCGCGGCTATGCGGAGTGCCCTGACTGCCGCGGCCAGCGGCTGCGCGCAGAGGCTCGCGCCGTTCGGATCGGGAATGGAAATGACAGTGGCAAGAACATCTGCCAGGCGGCGGCGCTGACCATTGCGCAAGCCAGGGGGTTCTTCAATGCGCTCGAGCTTTCGCCGATGCAGGAGGAGATTGCGGGGCCCATTCTCGAAGAGGTGCGGCAGCGGTTGAGCTTTCTGGATGCGGTGGGGCTTGAGTACCTGACGCTGGACCGGATGGCGTCCACGCTCTCCGGCGGCGAGGCGCAGCGCATTCAACTCGCGACGTCGCTGGGCTCGCGGCTGGTGGGCGCGCTCTATGTGCTGGATGAGCCCTCCATCGGTCTGCACACGCGCGACACGTCGCGGCTGATCCACATTCTGGAAGAATTGCGCGACCTTGGGAACACGATTCTGGTTGTCGAACACGATCCGGATGTGTTGCGCGCAGCCGATCATCTGCTCGACCTCGGTCCCGGCGCCGGCGAGTTCGGCGGCAAACTGCTGGCGGAAGGCGTGCTGGCGGAGATCGAGGCGAATCCGAACTCGCTGACGGGCCGCTATCTTTCCGGCAAGATCTCGATCCCCGTGCCCACGCGCCGGCGCGCGCCGGGACGCGAAAAGCTGGTGCTGCGCGGAGCGCGGGCCAACAATCTGCGTGGAGTGGATGTGGAGATTCCGCTTGGACTGCTGGTTGCGATCACGGGGGTCTCCGGTTCAGGCAAGTCGACGCTTGTGCACCAGGTGCTTTATCGCGCGATAGCGCGCGCGTTGGGCCAGACGGATGGCAGCGATCCCTCGGGTTCTTTTGCCTCTCTGACCGGAGTGGAGCGGCTCAACGATGTTGTGCTGGTGGATCAGACGCCGATTGGGCGCACGCCGCGTTCGAACCCGATCACCTACATCAAAGGCTTCGACCTGGTCCGCGAACTCTTTGCCGCGCAGCCGGAGGCCAAGCGGCTCTCGCTTACGCCGGGGCACTTTTCGTTCAACGTGCCCGGCGGCCGGTGCAACACCTGCGAGGGCGACGGCACGGTGACGGTGGAGATGCAATTCCTCGCGGACGTTGAATTGCCCTGCGAGGACTGCAATGGCACGCGCTACCAGGCCAAGATTCTCGACGTGCAGTACAAGGGCAAGAACATTCATGAAGTGCTGCAGATGACGGTGAAGGAAGCGCTCCGCTTCTTCGCCGGCCAGACGCGTCTGCTCGAAAAGCTGGCGGTGTTGGATGAGATCGGGTTGGGTTATCTGCGCCTGGGCCAGTCGGCGACGACGCTCTCCGGCGGCGAAGCGCAGCGGGTGAAGCTGGCTGCGCATTTGGCCCAGGTGCGCGCGGCGAATGCGAGCGCCAAACCTTCGCAGGCCAGCCGCGTGTTGTATATCCTTGATGAGCCGACCACCGGGTTGCACTTCGATGATGTGTCCAAGCTGCTCACCGCCTTCAAGAAACTCATTGACGGCGGCGGCTCGCTGATCGTCATCGAGCACAATCTGGACGTGATCAAGAGCGCCGACTGGGTGATCGATCTAGGGCCCGAGGGCGGCGAGGGCGGCGGCAAAATCGTGGCGGAGGGCCCGCCCGAGGAGATTGCCGGCAATCTTCACTCGCACACCGGCAAGTGGCTGGCGCGCGTGCTCTAGGTTTTGCCGATACACGGCGGCCTTTTTTCCGCTGGGCAAATTCACCCGGCGTTCACGGCGAAATTCATATTTCGTGCCCGGGCACAAAACAAAGCGGCCCGAATCTTTCCAAACAGATCAAGTTGAGGCCCTGCCGGGCAACATCGGATTTGCCAGGGTGGTTGCCGATTCGATAGAAAGGTGGAGCAACGGCGAAAGCGTTTCCGGAATCGTATACGGCTTCCGGGGCGCCGGGTCCGTGTGCGAGGAGGGAAGTCCACCTTGAGCATCTCTGCCGGGCCCGTGGGGCAACGGAACCAAGCATCCGGGAACAATTCCGGGAACAATAAAGGTATTGAAGCTCCGCTGGTTCCCGCCGGAAGGCTGTTGCCCTTCCTGATGGTGACGGTGCTGTTCTTCCTTTGGGGCGTTCCCAATAATCTGAACGACATCCTGATCAGCCAGTTCATGAAGTCGTTCGAAATTAACCGGCTGCAGGCGGGGCTGGTGCAGTCGGCGTTTTACATGGGATATTTCCTGCTCGCCATGCCGGCCGCGCAGCTGATGCGCCGGTTCGGCTACAAGGCGGGCATCATGGTGGGGCTGATCCTCTATGGCTCGGGCTGCATTCTCTTCTGGCCCGCCGCCCTCATGACCAGGTACTCGTTTTTCTTAATGGCGCTGTTCGTCATTGCCAGCGGCCTTTCTTTCCTTGAGACCGCTGCCAGCCCATTCATTATTCAGTTGGGCGATCCGGCGACGGCGGAGCAGCGGATCAACTTTTCTCAGGCGTTCAATCCGCTCGGAAGCATCATGGCGGTGCTCATCGGCAGCCGTTTCATCTTTTCCGGTATCGAGTTGAAGCCGGGGCAGGTCGCCGCCATGCAGGCCCAGCATACCTATCATGCCTATCTCCGTTCCGAAACCCTGCGTGTTGTCAATCCTTACCTGATCCTCGGCGGGGTTGTGCTGTTTTGGGCAGTGCTGATCGCGCTGACGCCGTTTCCGCATGCGGGGTTGGATTTTTCGCGGGAAAGCCGAAGCCACGATACCTCAAAACCGATGTGGAGGCGAAAGCATTTTTCCTTTTCCGTGATCGCGCAGTTTCTGTACGTCGGAGCGCAGGTGGGTACGTGGAGTTTCTTCATTGCCTATGCCATGCGCTATACCGACCTGACCCAACGCTCGGCCGGATACTGGCTGACCGGGGTACTGGTAGCGTTTACCGCGGGGCGCTTCGTCTCAACGTGGCTCATGCAGTTTGTCTCGGGAGCAACGCTGCTCGGCATCTATGCGATAGCGAACGCCGTCATCTGCGCAGTTGCCGTGCTGTGGCCGGGATGGCTGGGCGTGAGCTGCCTGATCGCCGTCAGCTTCTTCATGTCGATCATGTATCCGACCATTTTCGCGCTGGGCGTAAAAGGGCTGGGGCAGCGGACGAAGAGCGGATCGGCATTCATCGTCATGTCGATTGTGGGCGGAGCAGCGCTGACGCCGCTCATGGGCGTGGCGCCTACCGTGGCGGAGGGTTACATTGTGCCCGCGGTCTGTTTCGTTGGCGTGGCCATCTATGCGCTGTTCTTGTCGAAGCCGGAACCGGAAGAGTTGGCCGAAGCTGTGTAGCGCTCGAGGCTCCGGCCGCCCAGCTATTCTGCTACCACGGGATTGGTGAGAGAGCCGAGGCCTTCGATGGTGACCGTGACGGTTTCACCCGGCTTGAGCCAGCGTTTCGGATTGCGGCCCATGCCCACGCCCGAAGGCGTGCCGGTGGAGACGATGTCGCCGGGGAGCAGCGGCGTGATCGACGACAGGTATTCGATCAGGTCGGGAATCTTGAAGATCAACTCGCTTGTGGTGGAGTTTTGCATTACCTCGCCATCGATGCTGAGGCTGATCTTCAATTCGTGCGGGTCAGTGATCTCGTCGGCGCTTACGATGGCCGGGCCCATGGGACAGAATGTGGGAAAGCTCTTGGCCAGCGACCACTGCGACGTGGACCGCTGAATGTCGCGCGCGCTCACATCGTTGATGATGGTGTAACCGCAGACGTGGTTGCGCCAGGCCGAAGCCGGGATGCGAAAACCGCCTTTGCCGATCACAAAGGCGAGCTCCGCCTCATAGTCCGGCTCGGTCGAATTCCTCGGCAGCACAATCGCGTCGCCTGGGCCGATGATGGCCGTCTGCAGCTTGAAGAAGACGACAGGAAATTCAGGAAACGCCATCTTCGACTCGATGGCGTGTTCGCGGTAATTCAAGCCGATGGCAAAGAGGCGCGGAGGATTGGCGAGCGGCGCGTGCAGGCGCACTTCGTTTCGCTGGTAGCTGGGATAGGTGCTCGGCTTGTCGATCGAAGAAACGCCTGCCGCTATGGCCGCAAGCGTTTCAGCATAGCCGGCGGAAGTGAGGTCGACGATCAGGTTGCCTTCTTCAAACAGCGCACCGGGGCGAACCTTGCCGTCCGCGGCTGAAAACGAGATGAGCTTCATGCGAATCTCCAGTTGGGGGATCGAAAAAACGAGAGAGAAGCTAAGCGGCTGTCCAGCCGCCGTCGATGGTGAGAAGCGAGCCGCTGACGAATGCCGCTTCATCGGAAGCGAGATAGCGTACGGCCGATGCAATTTCTTCAGGACGCCCCAAGCGCCCCACGGGCTGGCGTGCGCGCAATTCAGCGCGCGTCTCTTCCTTATTGTGCTCGTGAAATTTTTCGAGGTAACCCTCGACGAATGGAGTCTGCACGGTGCCGGGGCAAACGGCGTTTACGCGCAAGGTCTTCGGGTATTCAACAGCCAGCTGGCGAGTCATGGCCACGACCGCTCCTTTTGAAGTGCAGTAGGCAAACCGCTGCCTGATACCGACCAGTCCCGAGACGGAGGCGATGTTCACAATCGTGCCCACAGCCTCGTGGTGCTCGTTTGCCGCTAAGAGCAGCGGCAGAAAGGCGCGGGTGACGAGATACACCGAGCGCACGTTCACATTCATCAGGCGGTCGAAATCTTCGGGCTCAGTGGCTTCGATCGATCCGACGTGGCCGATGCCTGCGTTGTTGACCAGAATATCGAGGCGCTCGAGCTGCGCCACGGCTGCGGAGATCGACTCCGGACGGGCTACATCGAGGTGCAGCGCTTTGGCCGAGCCAACCGTGGCGGCGAGCGCTTGCGCCGCAGCGAAATTGATATCGGCAATCCAGACGAAAGCTCCCGCGCGCGCGAACTCTTTTACAGTGGCTTCGCCGATGCCGCTCGCGCCGCCAGTGACGAGGGCATGGCGGCCGTCGAGGCGAAAGGAGTCTGCTGCCGGCGATGGGGGAGTGGTCATGGGAGAGGCTCAGTAAAAGTGCGGTTTAGGGCTGCGTTGAAATTACGGAACAGGGGTGAGAGGTATACATCCCCGGGAAAGCAGATTCTTCGACCCCTCCCTCTCGCTCCCGTTGCCCAGGATCAGTATAGGTGGCGGCGGCTCGAAATTCGGTATGCTAGCTCTTTCGCGCCTCCGCCAGCACCTTCAAATAAGCGCGCGCGGTTTCGGTGATGGTCTCTGGCTTGCCGGCGTCGATGGCGGCGAGATTCACCAGGTCGCTGCCTACGCCGAGCGCGCGGGCGCCGGCGCGCAGAAAGCTTTCTGCTGTTTGCAGCGTCACGCCGCCGGTGGGAATGACCTTGAGATGCGGAAATGGCGCCAGCAGAGCCTTCAGGTAGCTTGCGCCGCCTACGGCCGAGCAGGGAAAGATCTTCACGTAATCGGCGCCGGCTTCCCACGCGGTAATAGCTTCTGTAGGCGTGAGCGCGCCGGGGCAGGAGATCTTCTGGTTGGCCTTGGTCGCGCGGATGACCTCAGGATGCAGGCTCGGGCTGACGACAAACTCGGCGCCCGCTTCAATGGTGGCCTCGGCCTGCGCCGCGGTGGTAACGGTTCCGGAGCCTAGAAGGAGATCGCCGCCATACTCGCGTTTGAGCTCCTTCAAAAGATCGACGGCTCCGGGGACCGTCATGGTCACTTCCACCACGTTGACGCCGCCCTCGATCATCGCTTTTACGAGGGCATGTCCCTGCGCCGCGCTCTTCGCGCGCAGAACCGGGATCAGTCCCACGCGCTCGATGATTTGTTGTGTTGTTTCGGGCATCTTTTTTCCTTTTTCGAAGCCGAGCTAACGCGCGATGCGGGCCGATCCGCCTTTCATGAGGCGTTCCACCTCGGCCAGTGTGGCCATGCTGGTGTCGCCGGGGGTGGTCATGGCAAGCGCGCCGTGCGCCACACCGCATTGAATGGCCCATTCGATTCCCTTGTCGGCCAGCAAGCCATAGATCAATCCCGAGGCGAAGCTGTCTCCACCGCCCACGCGGTCAAGAATGTCCACCTCGCGCTGCGGCACATGCACGATCTTGTCCTCCTCCACCCCAGCGAGCACCAATCGCTCGTTGGGGGCCCCGGTGACGAGCGCGATGGCGCCCCAGGCATTGCGGCTGGCCGTATGCGCGGTGCGCAGCGTGCTGGCGATAAGCTTCAGGTTCGGATAGGCGGCGGAGACCGCACGCAGCATCTCTTCGTAGGCGGCGATGGGCAGCTCGGCAAAGTCCTCGGTGACGCCTTTGATCTCGACGCCGAGCATGGCGGAAAAATCTTCTTCATTGCCCAGCAGCAGATCGACCTTGCGCACGATTTCGCGGTTCACCTCCTGCGCCTTGGCTTTGCCGCCGATCGATTTCCAGAGGGAATCGCGGAAATTGAGATCGTAGGAGATCGGCGTGCCATGCTTGCTCGCGGCGTCCATCGCTTCCACGGCTACTTCGGCTGTGGAGGCCGAGAGCGCCGCAAAGATTCCGCCCGTGTGGAACCACTTCGTGGCGTTCTGGTTTCCAAAGATCCAGTCCCAGTCAAAATCGCCCTTCTTTACCTGGCTGATGGCCGTGTTTCCGCGGTCAGAACAGCCGGCGGCGGCACGCACGCCGTAGCCGCGCTCAGTAAAGTTCAAGCCATTGCGCACGGTGCGGCCCACGCCATCGTAAGGAACCCATTTCAGCAGCGCCGTATCCACGCCGCCCTGCAGGATGAGGTCCTCCACGAGCCGGCCGACGGGATTCTCGGCCAGAGCGGTGGCGATGGCGGCGCGCAGGCCAAAGCAGCGGCGCAGTCCGCGCGCGACGTTATATTCGCCCCCGCCCTCCCACACTTGAAACTGGCGGGTGGTGTGGATGCGCCCTTCTCCGGGATCGAGACGGAGCATCACTTCACCCAGGCTCAGACAGTCCCAACGGCGCGAAGAGCGGGGGATCGAGATCGTGTTCATCGTCATTCAATAATCTATCGTATTGCGCCATCAGCGGTCTGTGAGGCGCTCGAATCGTGGGACCGCGACCGTAGTGTAGACTGTGGCTCGCGAGGTCATTCCGGGCCGAACTGCGGGCCAGTTCTGATTCGAAGAAAGGAAAGCGATGGCCGAGTGGCGCAAGTTGCGCATGGGGTTGGTAGGCGGCGGGCCGGGCGCGTTCATCGGCCCGGTGCACCGGATTGCGGCGGAGCTGGACGGCAAGATCGAGCTCGTCGCCGGCGCGTTTTCGCAATCGGCGGAGCGCTCGCGCGCGGCGGCCGAGACGTTCGGCATCGATCCGGCGCGGGCCTACGCGGACTATCGCACGATGATCGAGGCAGAGCGCAAGCGGGCGGATGGGATCGATTTCATCGTCATCACGACGCCCAATCATCTGCACCTGCCGGTTGCGCTCGCGGCGCTGGAAGCGGGTATTCCCGTGATGAGCGACAAGCCGGCGACGGCGACCTACGAGGAAGCGATCGACCTGGAAGCGGCGGTGCGCAGATCGGGACTACCCTACGGCCTGACGCATACCTATGCCGGCTATGCGATGGTGCGGGAGGCAAGGGCGCTGTGTGCCGCGGGCAAGCTGGGTACGATTCGAAAGGTTGCAGTCGAATATTTTCAAGGCTGGTTGAGCCGGCCGCTCGAGACCACTGGCCATAAGCAGGCTGCCTGGCGCTCCGACCCGGCGCGCAGCGGGCCGGGCGGCGCTATCGGCGATATCGGCACCCATGCCTTTCATTTGCTCGAATACATCAGCGGCCTGCAAGTGACGGCGATCAACGCTACGCTGCGTACTGTGGTGCCGGGCCGCAAGCTCGATGACGACTGCAATGCGTTTTTGAGAATGAATAACGGCGCGGCCGGCATGCTGGCCTGCTCGCAGATCGCAGCCGGCGAACTCAATGAAATGCGCATGCGCATCTACGGCGAGACTGGCTCGATCGAATGGCGCCAGCAAGATCCCAACCGGCTCATCGTCAAGTGGCTCGATGGACCCGAAGAGATTCACCACGCTGCGGCAAATTATCTGAGCAAAGACGCGCTGGCCGTGGCGCGGGTTCCTTCTGGCCATCCGGAAGGATATCTCGAGGCCTTTGCCGTTCTTTATCGCGAGTTTGCCGAAGCGCTCGTCGCGTGGAAGCAGGGCGAAAAGAACCCGATGCCCGTGACGCTGCCGGGGATTGCGGCTGGCGTGCGCGGCATGCGATTCATCGAGCGCGTGATTACGAGCCACCGTGCTGAAAGCTGGGTGGATTTTTAGAGCGGCTCCAACTAATCAGGGAGAGAAGGCATGAAGACCGTCAAAGGCCCCGGCATTTTTCTGGCACAATTCGCAGGCGATCAGGCGCCCTTTAACAGCCTCGAAGGCATGGCGGGATGGGCCGCCGGGCTCGGATATCTTGGCATTCAGATTCCCAGCTGGGACAAGCGCCTCTTCGATCTCCAACGGGCGGCGGAGAGCCGCGCCTATTGCGATGAGGTGCTGGGCATTGCGGCGCAGGCCGGCCTTGCGATCACCGAGCTTTCGACTCATCTGCAGGGTCAGCTCGTCGCGAGCCATCCAGCTTTCGATACGCTGCTTGATGGTCTTGCGCCGCCGGAGCTCGCCGGTAAAGGAAAGGCGCGCCAGGCATGGGCTGTGCAGCAGCTGGAGTGGGCCGCGCAGGCGAGCCGCAATCTCGGCCTCAACGCGCACGCCACCTTCTCCGGCGCGCTGGCATGGCCGTTCTTTTATCCGTGGCCACAGCGGCCCGCTGGACTGATTGATGAGGCTTTCAAGGAACTCGCGCGGCTTTGGATTCCGATTCTCAATGCGTTCGATGAGGCCGGCGTCGATCTTTGTTATGAGCTTCATCCCGGTGAGGATTTGCACGACGGAATAACCTTCGAGCGATTTCATTCAGCTGTCGGCGAACATCCGCGGGCGAACATTCTCTACGATCCGAGCCACATGGTTCTGCAGCAGCTGGACTATCTCGCCTTCCTCGACATCTATCATGAGCGCATTCGCGCGTTTCACGTGAAGGACGCCGAATATCATCCCAGCGGCCGCGCCGGGGTGTATGGCGGCTATCAGGATTGGATCGACCGGCCGGGACGGTTCCGCTCGCTCGGCGACGGCCAGATCGACTTTCGCCAGGTCTTCAGCAAGATGGCGCAGTACGATTATCCCGGGTGGGCTGTGGTGGAGTGGGAGTGTTGTATCAAGCATCCGCAGGCAGGCGCGGCAGAAGGAGCGGTCTTCGTGCGCGACCACATCATTCGCGTCACCGATCGGGCCTTCGACGATTTCGCGGGCGGATCTGCGGATACAGCACGCAACCGAAAGATTCTGGGGTTGTGAGGAGCGGAACGGTGACGGACGATGCGGCGGCGCCGGGCCAACGCATCGTCGAACTACGGCCTTTCGAAGTTCGTGCCCTGCGGCTCTTCGAGAGAAGAAGAAATCTTACCTGGAGCGACGATTCCGTACTTGGACTCGAGAAAATCCTGTAACTCATCGGGTAAGTAGGCCGATAGCTCCTGCCAGGTTAGAACTTTCAATCGCACCCGCATCTCAGCGTGTTTGACCGATGCCATCACGCGAAACCACTCTTCGCGCAGATCGGGCCGGCGTGCATCGTGCAGCACGCAAAAGCTGCACTGCTCGGCATAAGCCGCCAACACATTGCGTATCAACTGATAGCTCGCGTATCCTGGCTCGCCGGGCGGATGAATGATGCCATCGATATGCGAAAAGGTATCGGGATCTGCAGTGAAACTTTCGAACTCCTGCGAGTAGTTTTCTGGAAATTCGCTGGCTCGCCGGGCGCGGAGGATGGGAATCTCGACCCGCGGCAACAGGTCGCGCTCGAATACTCGATCCAGATCGCGATAGGCCTCAACGATCGGCGCGGAGCGTGTCTGGAAATCGGCTTCGGTCAGCTTGGCTTCCACCAGCAAAGAGCTCATCCGCATATCGACCTCGGTGCGGTCCGTTCGCCCGCTGGTCAGCGGCACGCGCGCCTTCCAGCCGAATACCGGCGTGACCTCGGCGTCGATGCCCAGTGCGTTCCGGATCAAGACGGATCGCACAACTGCCGGTGTGCAGAAGATATTCATCAGAAGCGCGTCGGAACTCATCGAGGAGTCGAGCTCACGCCAGCGCCGCTCCGCCTTGGGCAGGGTTCGTGCAGCAAGGGTATGAATCTTATTGAAACGCCGCATCCAGTCCGGATTCGCGGTGATCGCAGCGTATGCGGGATCGAAAAAATTTCCGTGCCCACCGCCGTCCTCCGGCGCATAGACAATCACGGGCGGATTGCCATAGCTTTCCACATGCAGCCGGCCGCGGGCGTAAAGCCGGTTGCGGAGTTGCAGCTCATGCCGAAGTTGGCTCGCATACCAGCCGGAATTCGAGGCCATACCTGATCACAGTACCTGGTTCGGTCAGTTGAAGATGATCTTTGCTAAATCCAAGCCAGATTTCTTTGTCTAAAAAAAACTTCTTTTGCGGCGCTCTTTATTCCGGGGATCAGGTTCACGTAAGAACCGGCACGTCTGCCACACCTGCAACCCCGAACACGCGCCGGTAACGCTCCGCTTCGTGGGGATCGCCCATAGCTTTTGAGTAGTTATCCGACAACTTCACAGCGGGCCTGCCTTCCACTTCGGTGAGTTTACAAACCAGGCTCACAGGATTAAAGCTGTCGCCCTCCTGCGGATTGCAATTGCGAAAATCGTTGGTCAACAATGTGCCCCAACCCGCGCTGAAGCGGATGCGCCGCTTGGGAACCCAGCGGCTGGCATCGAGGAAGTCTTCTGCCGAGCGAAAATCCTCAGGCGAAGCACCGTTGCGCATCATTCCCGCAAAATAGGCGTGCAGGCCGAGAATCTGTTCCACGTCGAGCGCATCGGAGGCGATCAGCCGCTTCTGGCGCGGATCGCCGCCATGCCGCTCAAGCCACGCGATGTATTCATCGCCGGCCAGATACGCGTCTTTGCTGTCGATGCGCTGACCCGTCCAATTTGCCACCCACGCCGGAGCATTGCGGAGAAACTGCGTGGTGCCGAATGTATCCGGAAGAAGAATGAGCAACTCGCCCTGATAACTCTGCTGCCACAGCTCAAGCAGCCGGTATTGCGCCGTTCGCAGCTCCTCGTCGTCCTTGGCGAGAGCTGCCATGGCCATCGGGAGCTCGTGGCCGTTGGTGCCGATGGCTTCCAGATCGTGCTTATAAGCAAGATAGGCGTTGGAGGTTCCGGCGAAACTTGCGCCGAGAGTGTCAACCATGGCGTTCACCACATACTCATGCCACAGGAAGCTATGGCGCCGCCGCGTACCGAAGTCGGTCACGTTCAGGTCAGGGACGCCGCGAAGCCGCGCCATCTTTTCCCAGAGCCGGGCCTTGGCGCGGGCGTAGAGGATGTCGAGTTCCAGTTCTCCGAGCTGCTTGAGACTGGCGCGGGTCTTCAACTCGCCGATCTCTGAAAGAGCGAAGATCTCCCACATGGAAGTCGCGGACCAGAGGCCGTGGAACTCAAGATCCAATTGGCCATCCCGGACCGATAATTCGTAGTCGGAGAGCCGGAAATCGCGCTCCAACCACTCAAGAAATGCGGGTTCAAAGATGCCGCGCCGCCCATAAAAACTATTGCCGGCGAGCCAGATCAGCTCGGATCGGCGAAAACGCATCTTGCTCGTGTGTTCCAGCTGCTCGCGCAGCTGGTCAACGTGAACCAGTTCGCCCAGGCGCACGGAACCGGTGCGGTTGATGAGCTTAAAGCTGGCATGCGTGTGTGGGAAATGCTTCCAGATGAACTGGAGCATAAGCAGCTTGTAGAAGTCTGTATCGAGCAGCGAACGCGTGATGGGATCCAACTCCCAGTTGTGGTCGTGCGCGCGCCTGGCGAAGTCGATAATCACGATGCTTTCACTTTAATTGAATCGCCTTCCTGGCCGAAAGCTCGGAGTTTTCACGCCCGTGTGCGCGAGGGTCAGGCAAGCACACCGGCGGACGGGGCAGGGGGTATACTGGCTCGCGGCTGCAAAGCCGACCGGGAACTGCACGGCAAGCTTGCGGTCGTTTGCATGGGAATCAGCCCTGGTTTGCATTCAGCTTGTCTGCGCTCGTTGGTTCGGCCGGGTGCACAGAAAAAGCAAGCCGGAAATGAGGTGTCGGTTGAATCGGCGCAATTTTCTTGCGGGAAGCCTTGCGTTGGCCGGTCAGACTAATCTGCTTCGGTCGATGCGTACGCTGCCGATGGATAACGACCAGGCCGTGGCAGACAAGTCCCCGCAGAATCTTCTCAGCAACACGTTTACCGAAGCCTTCCTCGCCAGTCACCTGCTGCCGGTCGACGCCTGGCATCCTTATCCGCGCTGGGGCGAGCGCGCCGCCTGGGAAGCTGTGCCGAAAGACATTCACGCGAGGATTGTCGCGCAGGCTGAGGCCGACCAAAAGAGCGGATGGAACGCGTTGCTGGCCATGAGCTTTCTCGAATTCAAACGCAACGGCAACCGATCGCGCTACGAAGCGCAGAGCTTCGGACGCCGCGACCACCTCAAGAGCGTCGTTCTGGCCGAATGCCTGGAAGGGCAGGGCCGCTTCATGGATGATATTTCCAACGGCGTGTGGCTCATCTGCGAAGAGAGCTTCTGGGGGGCGCCGGCTCACCTTTACATGCAGAAGGATGGTCCCGGTTTGCCGGACATCACTGATCCGGTGATCGAACTGTTCGGCGCCGAGACGGTGCAGCTTCTGGCCTGGACCAGGTACCTGCTCGCGGAACAACTCGACGGTGTATCGCCCTTGATTAACAAGCGCATCGCCATCGAGGCCGAGCGGCGGATTTTGAAGCCGGCGCGCGAACGCGACGATTTCTGGTGGATGGGCTTTGAGGCCAACGCGCGCACTGCACGGCTCAACAACTGGACACCGTGGATCAACTCGAACCTGATGGTCGCCAATCTGATTCTTGAAGAAGATCCGAAGCTGCGCGTATTTGAAACCACCCGCATTTTGAAGAGTCTCGACGCCTATCTCAATCAGTATTGGCCTGACGGTGGGGAAGAAGAGGGGCCCGGTTATTTCAGCGCTTCGCCCATGTGCTACTTTGAGGCCGCGAGCATGATCGACGCGGCCACCGGCATTTCGACCAACATCCTGGCGAACCCCTTTCTTGATGCGATGGGGCGTTACATTCTCAACGCCCATATCTGCGATGACAACTACATTGATTACGGGGACGCACACGTGCATGCGGGTCCTGACGGCGATCTGCTCTATCGCTATGGCAAGGCCGTCCACGACGAACAGCTTGCCGCGTTCGGCGCTTATTACGCAGCCCGGCGCGGGCTCACTTCGACGGGCGAGAACGCGGAAGAACACGGCCCGCTCAGGCTTCCCAGCATGTCCCGCGCGTTGCCCGAGGTTCTGGGAGCCGCGGAGCTGCGCACCGCGCACGGAGAAGATGTGCTGATCCGCGACTCGTATTATCCGGCTCTTGGCCTGGTCACGGCGCGTGTGAAGGCAGATTCTTCAGACGGCATGTACTTCGCCGTGCTCGCCGCCAATAACGGCCGAAGCCACAGTCACAACGATACGGGGAGTTACATCATCTACCAGGATTGCGAACCGGTGGCGATCGACGTAGGCGTAGAGGCGTATACCGCGAAAACCTTCGGTCCCGAGCGCTATACCATCTGGACCATGCAATCGGCTTATCATAATTTGCCCACGATTGGCGAAATCATGCAGCACAATGGGGTGGAATTCAAGGCCGCCGATCGCAAGTACTCGACCAACGACCAGCGGGCCATCTACTCGTTCAATATCGCGGCCGCCTATCCGAAGGAAGCGGGCGTGCGAACGTGGGTGCGCACGGTGACTCTCGATCGGATAGAGAATCGCATAACGGTCGATGAAGACTTCGAGCTTGAGCGCGCCGCGCCTGCAACTCTATCGGTGATAACTCCGAGGATTGCTACCGTCGACGCGGCGGGAAGCATCACCCTGAGCCTCGCCGCCGGCGGGGCCGGCGCATCACGGCTCAAGTTCGATGGCTCGCAGATCGAACCGAAAGTGGAGACGATTGAGCTCACGGATGCGGGCTTGCGCGCGAGCTGGGGCGCGCAAATTTACCGGATTCTTCTCAGTTCCAAGCAGCCGGTATCGAGAGGGAAATGGTCATACGAATTCGCGCGTGCGTAATCCGCGCGGCGGTCATGAATTTCCTGTCGATTCAAAAAACGTTTTGACGGTGAAGGGTTGATCTGTGGTATAAATCCGCTATGAGCAGCGCCACGGCCACTTCTCATAGCGAATTCCTCCCGGCCTATCCGTGCGCTGCTGCCTGTCGATGTTGCTAACTGCGACTGCCCGCCAGTTCTCCCCATCTATTGCCAAAAAGTTGTGCTCTTAAGCAGCGTGCGGTTCTGCGGCTGTTGGACGCAGAGATCGAGCCTGCATCGACTTGGAACCGGAGCTGACTGGCCGGCACGTGCGGTCCCCTGAGCTTGACGCGCTCTGTCTCGCGATCGAATGGACGGGGAGATCAGCCTCCGAACGGCTGTTGGGGGTGGGCGGTGGTCCCGATCGATGGCTCGCGAAACCCTTGACAACCGTTTTGCGCTTGATGCATTCTTCCCGCTTGTAAGACCGAGCCTTGCGGTGAAGCTTTAAAAGCCAAGGTCAGACCCCGTCCGCACAAGTTTGCACGTTTCAGGAGCTACCGAAAAAGGACACTTCGATGAAATCGATTACAAAAGACATCCCCAGTTTCTCAACGGATATGCAGCAGAAGCACCGCAATGCAAGTGGGAGAGTTCTGTACAGCATGGTCCTGGCGGCACTCTTTCTGGTCACAGCGTCGCACGTGAAGGCGCAAGTTGATACGGGATCCATTGTCGGCACGGTAACTGATACGTCGGGGGCGGCCGTCTCCGGCGCTACGCTCACACTCAAGGACGAAGCAACCGGCCGAAAGGTGGCGCAACAATCTGGACAGGATGGAAGCTATACCTTCAGTCCCTTGAAGATCGGCAACTATACGCTGACGGTTGAGAAGGCCGGCTTTCAGACGTCGATCCAGCAGCATATCGAAGTCACCGTGCAGGGGCATCTCGAGATTAATCCGAAGCTTCAGGTGGGACAGGTGACGCAGGAGATCCAGGTCAGCTCGGCAGGGCCGATTCTGGAGACACAGACCTCGTCCATTCAACAACTGGTGAATCAGAGGCCGATTAACGACCTGCCGCTGAATGGGCGCAATGCAGTCTTCCTGGCGCAGTTGTCTCCCGGCGTGACCCAGTCGCAGAACGACAGCCGCGGGTTGCAGGCGAGCGGCTCGTTTACGGCTAACGGGTCGCGGCGGACCCAGAACGATTACTTGCTGGACGGCATGGATGACAATGTCGCCATTGCCGATCTGGTGAATCAATCGCAGTTTGTCGTGCTGCCCCCGCCGGATGCATTGCGCGAATTTACAGTGCAGACCAGCGACTACTCCGCGGAGTTCGGCCACGCCGCGGGCGCAGTTCTCAACGTGACCACAAAATCCGGCACGAATTCCTTCCACGGAGATTTATGGGAGTTCCTGCGCAACGATTTTTTCGATGCCAAGGATTACTTCGTCCTCCCGACCCAGCGTAAGCCCGAATACAGGCTGAACCAGTTTGGCGGAACGCTCGGAGGCCCTGTAATCATCCCCCACCTTTATCACGGCAAGGACAAGACGTTCTTTTTTGTCGACTACCAGGGCACGCGCATCGTGCAGGGAAAGACGTACACGGAGACGGTTCCAACGTCCACCGAAAACGCCAGCGGATTTACGAACCTGCAGGATCTGATCAGCCTGCAAACCGGAACCAAGACCGATCTTCTCGGCCGCACATTTCCGAGCGGCGCCGTATTCGATCCTGCGACCAGCCGCGCTGTGACGGCGAATCAGCCTGATCCTGTGACGGGTCTGACGGCAACCGGCAGTGGTGATGTGCGCGACCCCTTTTACGCAGGCACCATGGGCAACATGAAGAGCTTCAACACGCCCTCCGCCGAAGCCCTGATGAACCAGATACCTTCCTCGCGCATCAACTCCGCCGCCGTGGCGCTGCTCGATCTTTATCCGGCGCCCAGCAAGACCGGAGCCTTGACCAATAACTACACCGTCAGCCCGAATCTGACCACGGACATCGACGGATTCGACATACGCTTCGACGAGAACTTCGGCCCCAAAGACTCGGCCTTCGCCCGGTACAGCTACGTCTACAGCAGCCAATTCCAGCCGAGCCCATTTCCAGGAGTGGCGGACGGCGCGCCCTCCCGTCCCGGCACCGGCTGGACCGAGTCGCAGAATGAGGCGCTCAGCGAAACCCATATTTTCTCGCCGAAGCTGGTGCTGGAGGCGCGCGTCGGCTACAGCCGCGTGGCCGATTTGCGCGTGCAATATGATGCCAACGTGTTGGGCATCCCCGCGCAATATGGCATTCAAGGAATTCCGCAGATCCCAACCAACGGAGGGCTGCCAACGCTTAACTTTGGCACGCTCTCTGCCATGGGCGCTGCCGGCACCATTCCGAGCAGCAAGGCAAGCGATATCTTTCAGGTCTCAGAGAATCTGTCGATCGACCGCGGACGCCATCAACTCCGCGTAGGCGACGAGTATCAGTACATCGCCTTTCCCACGCTCACGCCGACCACTCCGCGCGGCAGCTTTACCAACAACGGTGTCTACACCTCGGTTGCGGGTTCGACCGACAGCTCGACCGACCGCGCTCAATTCATTCTCAATCCGGAGGCGACGACGGTGGCCAACGGCATCAACAATGTGGGCGGGGCGAACACAATGTCCGCGTCGAATTTCCCGCCCGCATTCCGGCTGGTGCGGCCGGTGTTTGGAGCCTACATCCAGGACAACTGGCGCATCCTTCCGAAGTTGACGCTCAATCTCGGGCTTCGGTGGGACTTTATCGGAGCGCCCGAAGAAGCGAATGGCCGATTCGCCAACATGGTGCCTGCGCAAACGGGAACCACCTCTGACGGCGTCTCCAGGTTCTATATGCCCGAGTCCCAGGTCGCAAATGAGCCGGCGGCGGTTCAGGCTCTGCTGGCAAGTAACGGGATAACTCTCACGCCGGTGAGCGGCAATACTCTCATCATCGCGCAGAAGACGAACTTCGCACCGCGACTCGGCTTCGCTTATCAAATCCTGCCGAAGGTTGTGCTGCGCGGCGGCGGGGGCATCTTCTATCAGGGCAATGAGAATCACGGCCTCAGCGTGAGCAATTACGTCAACTTCCCGTTCCAGGTTACTTCGTCCTACACCAATGCCAACCCCGTAACTCCGCTTACGCCGACCAATAGCGTTGGGACTCTCCAGAATGGACTCCTCAATGTGCCGCTGACATCGGCCCTCGCGGCCTCTGCTATTGCTGCCGGTTCAACCAATGTCAGCCTCTCGCTGCTCGGAGAACCTCGGAATGCGAAGACCTCGTATGCAGAGGCCTATAACTTGCAGCTTCAGTATCAGCTAACTCCGGAAACGGTGATAGAAGCCGGATATGTCGGTACCGTGTCGAGGCACGTGCAAGTGGGAATCAACACCAATACCCTTAACAAAATTTTGCCGACCTCCGCGAGTGTGACGGCGAACGACTTCTTTCCGGGCTTCGCCAATGGCGGAACCTTCATTGCGCGCGCCGGCGCAACCAACTACAACAGTCTGCAGATCAATGTGCAACATCGGTTCAGCCACGACTTTAATCTTCTGGCTAACTACACCTGGTCAAAGTGCCTGGGCGACGCGCGTGACTTGCTCGATAATAATATCGGCAGTTATCGCGCTCCTTATGTGCCGGGCATGGGCATCAGCGCGGATTACGGGCTCTGCGACATCAATGCGGCGCGCGTTGTGCACGCGAGCGGAATCTATCAGCTTCCCTTCGGGAGAAACCAGCCCTATCTGCACTCGGGCGCCGGCGCATGGGTTGCAGGAGGATGGTCGTTCAATGGAATCTTCGAAGCCACTGACGGTCAGCCTCTCACAATCGCCTGCTCGAACACCAATGCGGCAGGCCTGGGTTGCAATGCGCTGAAAGTGGCGGGCGAGAATCCCTATGCCGGCAATCACAACGCGAAGAATTTCCTGAATGCTGCCGCATTCGCCAATCCTCCCGCTGCGACGGCTGCGTCGGCATCGATTGCGAACCTTGGAGGCAGTCCGACGCAAGTGAGCGGCCCTCCTTATCGCAGATTGAATCTCTCGCTGTTCCGCGAATTTCCTGCGCCTGCCGAGACGCATTTCGAATTTCGCGCAGAGGTCTTCAACCTGACCAACACCCCCAATTTCGCGCAACCCGGAAGTCTTAATTTCACAACGCCAAACACCTTCGCCTCGATCAGTTCAACGCGCGATAATCCTGACGATCCGCGCGAAATACAATTGAGCCTGAAGTACTATTTCTAATGCGAAATTCCGAAAATGCATAGTCGCGAGCGCGGAGACAGAGATCAGGGAGTGAAAACATTGACGGTGAATCGCAGGAATTTTCTTTTAGGGACGGCGGCCGCCGCCGCTCAGGCGGGTATGGCGGCCGCGCTCCCGGCGGGTGAGCAGGCGCGTGAATCCGATGCACAGAAACCAAAGCCGAATATTGTCATCTATCACTCCGATCAGTTTCGCTGGGATTTTGTCGGCGCGAACGGGTCGAATAGTTCCACGCACACGCCGAACCTGGACGCGCTCGCGAATGGCGGAACGAATTTCACGCACGCGGTAACCAACCAGCCGGTCTGCGCGCCATCGCGCTCTGTGCTGGTAACCGGCCGTTATGCTACGCAGACGGGTGTCTGGCGGAATGGGCTCGGACTGCGGGAGGATCTTCCCACTCTGGCCACGGAACTGCGCAAAGCGGGTTACACCGCGAACTACATCGGCAAATGGCACATGGCTCCGGGATCGGAGGCCGAAGGCGGCGGACGCGGCGCGGTGAAGGAAGAGCATCGGGGCGGCTTTCTCGATTTATGGGAGGCCTCGAATGCGCTCGAGTTTTCTACCCATCCTTATGAGGGAACCATCTGGGATCGCGATAACAATCCGATCACCTTCAAGGATGAGTATCGCGTGGACTTCCTTACCGACCGCGCCGAGAAGTTTTTGCGGCAGAAGCAGGAAAAGCCGTTTCTGCTGATGATTTCGCAACTCGAGCCGCACCAGCAGAATGATCTCGGCCGCATGGTCGGGCCCAAGGGATCCGCGGAGCGGTTCATCGACGCGTACGTTCCTGTCGATCTGCGTAGTTTTCCCGGCGACTGGCACAAGCAGTTGCCCGATTATTATGGCGCCTGCGAAGCGATCGACGCGTCGGTGGGGCGGCTGCGCAAGGTTCTCGATGAGGAAGGCCTGGCCGAGAACACGATCTTCCTGTTTATGAGCGATCATGGCTGCCATTTCATGACGCGCAACCAGGAATACAAGCGCAGCACCCACAATAGTTCGCTGCGCGTGCCGCTCCTTGTGAACGGCCCCGGCTTCGAGAATGCGCGGCAGATTCAGGAGGTGATCGGCATCGTCCACATTGCTCCGACGCTGCTCGATGCCGCGGACGTGCCTGCACCCGCGTCGATGCAGGGAAGAAGCTTTCTTCCATTGTTGCGCGACGCAAAAGCGAGGACGGCTTGGCCGAGCGCGGAGCTGATTCAGATCAGCGAGTCCATGACCGGCCGCGCCGTCCGGACCAAAGATTGGACCTACTGCATAGCGGATCCGACCGGCATGACGAATGAGCCAGCCAGCACCAATTATCACGAGTACCAGCTCTACGATCAGCGCAATGACCCGCATGAGCTCGTCAATCTCGCGGGAAGAAAGGAATACCGCGCTGTCTCAGACGAATTGCGCGATCGATTGAAGGAACTGATGGTTGCTGCCGGCGAGCCGGAGCCCGACATTGTTCCGGCTAAATTGTATCCCTAACAGAGATCGCAGTCTGCACGTGGCCTGGAGCAGCCTCGACGGTCGTTGCGAGCAGCGCGAACTCAATAGCTCAACACGATCACGTTGACGGAGTATGGCGCGAACCTCTGCGTAAACTTCGGGCCGGCGATAGCGATCTGCTGTTCGGCCGGCACCACAGCGCGCGGATCGCTGATGCTGTCTGTCGCGTTCGGAGTTTTTCCGCTCAGGGTGGTCAGTTTGGCGTTCGGAGCAACCTTGTCTGCGCCTTCGAGACCGATCGCCAGCGGCTGCGGGTCGGATGTTGCGTTCACAACCTTAATGAAGAGCTTGCGGTGCGCTTCGTCGCGGGTCACTGACGCGTACACGCGCGAGGGGGCATGGGCAAGATCGGTCTGCACCACCTCAGTTCCGAGATTGCTCGCGAACATCACCTGGACCCAGTAACTCGGCGAGCCATAGCTGGTAAGCGCGTCGTAGCCGATCAGGTCGGTCGCCCACTGCATGCCGCCAGGATTCACATTCACAAAAAGCGGCGCGTAGCTGGCCATGATGATGAGGTCGCTGTTGCGTTCGAGCCCGGTCAGCCAGGCAGCGTCGCCCAGGGCGGCCTCGAGGTTGGGGGTGGGATCGCCTTCGCGCGTGGCCCACTCACCGACAAAGATCTTCGGGCCGTCGCGGGGACGGTCATCGTAGTGATGCGCCGCGGCAAAGGATTCTTCGGCGGACATATAGAAGTGCTCGTCGATCACATCGGGGGTGACGCCCTTTACCGCCGTCGTGGCAATCAACTGCAGATCCGGATAGCGCTGCTTGATCGCGTGGAAGAACTGGGCGAATCGGCCATCGTACGATCCCGAGCGGTCAAACCAGTCTTCATTGCCGATTTCGACGTAACGCAGAGGAAACGGCGCAGCATGACCATCCTTCGCGCGCTCGGCGCCCCACTTCGTGTCCGGGCCGCCGGTGACGTATTCGATCTCATCGAGCGCGTCCTGCACATAGGGCTCGAGGTCGGGACCCGGATCGACATGCTCCTGCATGAGGGAGTAGCCGGCATAGACCGCGAGCACCGGCTGCATCTTCAGGTCTTCGCACCACTCCAGAAATTCGAGCAAACCCATTCCGTCCGACGAGCGGTAGTGCCATGGGCTGGGATGCGTGGGACGGTCCACCCATGGGCCGACCGTCCGTTTCCAATCGAACCGTTCGGAGATGTGATCGCCCTCAAGATAATTGCCGCCGGGCAGGCGGAGGAACTGCGGATGCATCGCGGCAAGCTTGTCCATGATGTCGATCCGGTTGCCGTGGACACGGTCGTGATAGGTCGGCGGGAAAAGGGAGATCAGGTTGAACCAGACGGTCGCGGGCCGGTCCATTGTGAGGATCAGATGATTGTTCTTGGTGATCGGGACCTCGCCGGTTCTCAACGTGTACGTATACTGTTTCCAATCGCCGGTCAGTCCCGTCACTTTCGTCGTTGCAGCCACCACGCCCGTCTCATCGTTTTCCAGGCGAATGGTAATGGGAACGCCATCCGAGTCGGTCTTGGCCCAGAACGATCCGCTGTAGACGGAGTGCGGCCGCACAGCGATGCCCCAATAACCGTCATTCTGCACGCCCGCCGGCTCCGCTTCAGTGGCGGCCGTTACATGCACCATCAGGCTGCGGGTCAGCACGGCGCCGGGGCCGGTGGACTCATCAGCGGAGATGTTGACCTGCGAGTTGCCGCGCGCCGCCATTGTCCAATCCGCAAGGGCTCCAAAGCCGTGGCCGATCACGCGATCGCGCACTAACTCGGCGTAGATGCCGCCATCGTAGGAGTAGTTGATCTCCTCGGTCATCAGGCCGTAGAGCGTGGGGCTCACCTTCGCGGTGGGGTGATTCACGGCGATTGTCAGCGATGGAGCCTGCGCCGCGAGGCGCGCAGACAGAGCCAGGACGCCGAGGAAAGCGGCAACCACTGCTTGTTTGTTCATAACCCCGCCATACTAACCTCAGGGCCGCTCTTCTGACAATAGGGAAAACGCTTTCTCAGCCGGGCGAGCGCGATCGAGGATTGGGGCCGCACGCATACGATTTCGTGCAAGCCGGTCCTCAACGGGTCTGCTCGATGGCCGCAGAGATCGCGCTGAAGACGGACTTGGGCAGTGCCGGCATGGCTCCCGGCTGCGAGGCGAGCCAACTTCCCCAGCGGTTGCCGGCTTCATTGAGCATGGCCAGATTTGCCCCGCGCATCATGTAGTGAACCAGCGCCGCTGTAAACGCATCCCCGGCCCCGATTGCATCCGCAACCTGGGTGGGGAAGCCGGGATGCTCGTGACTTTCTTCGCGCTTGACCAGCAGGCTGCCCCGTTTGCCCCGCGTGATGGCCACCAGTTCCAGGGCCGGAAATTCCTCGAGCATCCGTTCGGCGCATATATGCAGGTAATCCGCGGTACGCAGGTCCAGCGGCGGTTCTTCTCCGGCTGCCAGGCCCAGCAGGCCCAGCACCACCGGCGTCTCCTCGGCGTTCATCTTGACCACTGTGGCCAGTTCCAGCGACTCCTGAAGGATTTCGGCTGAATAGAACGGCTCGCGCAGATTCACATCGAAGAGGCGGATGCAGGCTGCCGGTGTCTCCGCGACGAGAGTCTGAATGGTTTGGCGCGACGCCGCGCTGCGCTGGGCAAGACTGCCAAAGCAGATAGCGTTGGCTCGCTGAGCCATTTTGACCCACTCGTCAGGCAGCTCCAGAAAGTCCCAGGCCGCGGGTTGATGAATCGTATAGCGGGGCTCGCCATGCACGACGTTCACGGTCACACGGCCGGTTTCGTGAGCGGGATCCACCTGCAGAAGACTCGCGTCCACGGGCAGGGGATCGAGCCGGTCCATTGCCTGCCTGCCCAGATCATCGCGGCCAATGCGGCTGAGGAGCGAAGCGCGGCTGCCCAGCCGGCCCGCCATCACGCTGAAATTGGCGGGGGCGCCGCCCAGCAGGCCCACGGGCGCGGGTTTGCCGCCTTGGACCTCATTCGCCGGCGGTTCTTCGGCCATGATGTCCCACAGCAGCTCGCCGACTCCCAAGATGATGTGCGGTTCTTTCAAATTCGTTCTCCGCGCCGCAGCTGACTGCCTGGATAGAAGCGCCGTCTTACCCTTTCCAACGATAAATCGAGCAGTCCTCCCAGGCCATCGCTGCATATTCGCCGTCGGGCTGGTTGGTGAGAATTTTGCGGTCGGCAAGCATGTCCGCAGACGACCGGCGCACCTGGCCCTTGAAAAGTTGCACAAAGGCGGAATGCTGCTCGAGCACGCTCTCCTGCTCGTTGTTCACATAGAGGATATCGAGCTGCCTTGGCTCTGCGGCAAGGGAGCGGTTCCAATTCCGCAGCACCCGCCGGAACACAGGCGCGCCAAAGGGATTGAACAAAAATGTGACGCAGGGGCCCGGTGGCAGTTCGAAGGCCGCCACGTCGCCGCAGATCATCCGCATGGGCGCGCGCGCCCGTCCTGCCGCGCGCCACCGCGCCAGATTGCGCCGCCCGATCCCCACCAGCGTGGGATGGAATTCCACGCCGGCCACGGCGCGAAAGGGATATTCGGCAGCCAGCAGCAATGCGCGCCCCATACCGGCACCGAGATCGATGAAGGTAAACTCGTCGATCGGCGGCAGCGGCCTGCAACGCCGCCAGCGGACGATCATTCCCCGAAATACTGAGGGGGCAATCGCGTAGTAGGCCGTCGCGTGCCGTTCGTTCTGGTGGCCTGCAGTGAGATGCCGGCCGGCGATCAGTCCGCTCGTCCGCACGCCGTACTCAAGGTCGAAGGGATGCCGGACCAACCCATCCTTTACCGCAAGGCCCTCCAGGAGCCGTCTTTTCTGTTTGCCGCCAACACCCTGCTTCTTCGCCTTCACTCTGGTCAATTGCACGCTTGAACCTTAGCACAATTGGAGGAGATCTCTGCCTGAGGAAGACACGCCCAGGGTGCCGGTCCGGGCCTCGCCGTTTCCGGCAGGGAGGGCTGCATCTAACGGGGAAACCGGGTAAGGCGCGAACCGGTCTGGGAGCGCGTAATGGACGATTCATCTGGGGAGCAGAGCTTTCCATGAGCAACTCCGGGCCGGAACTGCCGCAGACGAAAGGAACGCCGGCCAGATCGAACGGCCGGCACGGTGGTCCTTTGGGAAATCCATTAGCTTCCCCTCGCGATGGTAAAGCGAAGCGTGCAAGACGCCCTGTGCGCCCAGCCGGGCCATGGATGCGGCGGCTGCTCAAAACCATTGGCCCGGGCGTAATTACCGGCGCGGCTGATGACGATCCCTCCGGCATTGCTACATGCTCGGTGGCCGGCGCGCAGCTTGGGATGTCTCTTCTTTGGGCGGCGCCGCTGAGCTGGCCTCTCATGGCTGCCGTGCAGATGATGTGTGCGCGGATCGGCATGGTTACCGGAAGAGGGCTGGCGGGAAACCTGAAGCGGCGGTTTCCGCGATCGCTGGTGTTCGTAGCCGTCGCGGCATTGCTCGCGGCCAACACGTTCAATATTGCTGCCGATTTGGCCGGCATGGGCGGCGCGGCGCAAACGCTCTCCGGCATCAGCTCGCGTTGGTTCGTCGTTCTCTTTGCAGCGCTCATCTGCTGGGCCACGATGCGGTTGCATTATCGCCAGATTGCCGACACGCTCAAATGGCTTGTGCTGGTGCTGCTTGCTTATCCCATCACTGCGTTCATCGTCGGCCCCGATTGGGGCCAGGTGGCGCGCGCCACATTTTTACCGTCCATACCGCATGGCCGCGCGGCTTGGTCGACGGTCGTGGCTCTCCTCGGCACCACGATCAGCCCTTACCTCTTTTTCTGGCAGACCAGCCAGGAGAACGAAGAAGAGAAGGATGAAGGCAAGACGACGCTTGCCTCGCGCGAGGGAGCCACGGCGGATGAACTGGCGTTGCGGGGCTTCGACGTGGGTATCGGCGGATTCTTCTCGAATCTGGTGAGTTTTTTCATCATTCTCACCACCGCGGTGACCCTGTATCCCCATGGGATCCGGAATATTGAAACCACGCGCGATGCGGCTGAGGCCCTCCGCCCTCTGGCCGGCCGGTTTGCCGCCACGCTTTTCACGGTGGGAATTGTCGGGGTTGGCTTTCTCGCGATTCCCACCCTGGCCGGTTCGGCGGCCTACGCTTGCGCGGAGACGCTCGGTTGGCAGGAGGGACTGGGTCGCACGGTCAAAAGCGCGCGCGCTTTTTATGCCATCATCCTGCTGTCGACGGCCGCAGGCGTGTGCATCAATTTTTGCGGCATCGACCCTGTCAAGGCTCTTTATTGGACGGCCGTCGTGAACGGACTGCTGGCTCCCTTTCTGCTGCTGGGGATTCTCATGGTCGCGACCGACAGAGAGCTGATGCTTGGCCAGCCCAGCTCGCGCCTGGCGACGATTGTCGTTGCGCTTACGACCGTGGCGATGTTTGCCGCAGGTGTGGCGATGTTTCTCATGTGAGCTCGAGTCTGTCATCTTGCCAGCGTTCCATAGAATGCATTGGTACCCGCGCGCAGGTCGCGTCCGTAGGTGAGCACGATCCGGGTGTGGAGAACGCTGAGTTTGGCTTCGATACCTCCATCGAAGAGCCACTGCGGCGTGGAGAGCCCGCTGGTGGGCGCTCCCATCTTGCCAATATCAAGAAAAGGCCCGGCTTGGATGGCTAAGAGACCGTTGGTGTAGACGCGCCGGTCGAAGTCAGTATTCGAAAGAAAATAGTTGTATCCCAGCGGCGCGCTTCCTTTTTGCCGGTCGCGCGTGCCGATATGGCCGCGGAGCCACAGATCGTTGTCGCGCTCTACGCCGAGCATGAACAGCTCGTCGAAGGGAGCTGTGCCGAAGGTTCGTCCCGCGCGCAACTGCTGTTCGGCTTCATAGCGGTCGTCCACGGCTTGCGGGAGCCAGTGCGCAAGCGCCGAACCCTGCAGCTTCTCGAAGAGACGAGACGGATTGGACCACAGGCGCGCAGCCTGCGAACTCGCGCCGGCAGTGAGGGAAAATCGCCGCTCTGGAATTTCGAGGAGTTTGCCTGTGACAGAAGCGAGCTGCTTGATCTCGAAGCCGGACGCGATGATGGAGGGAGTGAGTGCCGAGCCGGGCGCGATGTGACGAAAGTCGCGATGCGAGAGCTCGGCGCCGATCGACCATTCGAGGCGTCCGCCGTGGATGGCGGTGAACGAGGCGGCCGCTGTTTCCCGCTGAAGATTCAAAGAGCCCAGAGATGGAGCCACTCCGGTGAAAGAGCGGCGGATGGTCCAATTCTCATCGCGTTCATCGGTCGAGAGAGCCCATCGAAACTGCGGCAGATCCCGGACCGGGCCGGATAAGGAAAGCCATGCGCGATATTTCTGTGAGTCCCAGCGGAGGAGCGATTCGAAGTTCATTCCCGAGCGGCGAATGTTGAAGTAATCGGGATAGATGGTCTCATACGCCGCGCCTCCGAATGTGGAGACGAGCGCCTGAAGCCGGCTGCTGCCGAAGCCGTCGCGCTCAATGGCATGAAAATCCGCGTCGAAGCTCCCGTCCGCGCGGGCGGCGAGGCTGATGTTATAGGTCGAGAAGATGCCGAGCGCATCGAGACGCGCCTCGGTCGAAAGCCAATCGGGCTCGTGAAGAATGGCGGCCGGAGAAAAGGCGAAGGCGCGATCGAGCAGCAGCCGCTGCACACTCAGCCGCGGATCGAACTGCAGGCCGGCGATGTAGGGCTTGCGGATGCCGTTCCAATACTTGAGGGCAGCTTCCGTGTTGCCCATGAGGAAGTAGACCGTGCCGGCGAAGCTCTGCGCGTAATCATCTTTTGGGTCGAGCTTGAGGGCGTGTCTGATCCACGCGGCTGCTTCTGGATAGTGTTTCTGTTCGAATGCAATTCCTGCGAGCTCGACATCAAATCGCTCCTGCGCCGGGCCCCGGCTCTGCCGCCGGCCGGCTAACAGCGCGGCGCGCGCCTCCGGCCAGCGTTGGAGATGGCCGAGCGCCAGCCCGTATTCGAAGTCTGCGCCGGCCGGCCTGCGGGGCAGATTGGCGGCCTGCCGCACTACCTCGGTCCAGTTGTGCTGCTCGAACGACTGATGGATTCGGGAGATTTGTTGCGGGTTGGCAGGGCATTGCCCGCGGGCGGCGCCCGCGATCACGAGAGCGAAACAAGGCGCCGCAAGTTTTAGTGCGGCTGCGGCGCAGCGGGCACGGCCAGCAAGGCCCAATTGTGAGTTGCGCTCCAGTCTTTCTCGAATCCTGCACGCTCCTGTGTCAGCAGTTTCCGTTCCGCGGGATCATTCATCATCACCAGACCGCGCTCCGGGTCGACGCCATCGATTACCACATAGTGCAGCTGGGACTGCCCTTGCGGTTTCAAGGCGACGATGAGCGGACGGCCCTTTTTCACCTGCTCCTCCAGATCCTCCCATTGGCCGCTGAACGCGATCGCCACGAAACCATGTTGCTGCAGATATCGCTGCATGGAAGAAGCGGGAATTCCGTGCTCTCTGGGAGAGTACAACTGGCGCTGGATCGCGTCCACATCGACGCCCGAGGAGGTGCGGCCTCCCGGCTGCGCCGCCCAGTATTGCATCACCATTGCGATCGAAGCCGCGCCGCATCCCTCCCGCGGCTGGTGCACAAATGGAACGTCAATCCAGAGCGCGGAGTCCGATTCCGCATGCAAGACTGTCGCGAGCGCCAGAGAGAGTAGGCCCGACCGCACTAGGTGGATACACCCTGAGGCGTGCAGGGCCCATTTGCAGCCAGGGTGCATGATCTCAGCGCACAATGGCGACCACGATGATGATGACCAGGGCGATGATGATGAGCGTTGTGAGACCGATGCCCAGTCCGCCGGCAGCAATCTTCTGCTGCGCGTCCGCGGCGCGCGTGGCCAGATTTGCCAGTTCCTGATCGGAGAGCGTCGGAATGGCCGTGCGGACCTGGACCGCATCGAAATGAGCATCCCTCATGGCGCGCTCAGCCACAGGCGTACTCAACAGGTTCGAAATGGTGCGGATGTTTTGCTGCCTGGCCTGAGAGGCATTCTCCACCTGTTGCTGCAATACCTGCGGACTGACGAGATGGTCCGGTTGCGTGGCCTGGGCGAAGATGTCTCCAGGGAAGGCGAGAAGCACGGTGAGCGCAGCGGGAACGATTCCCCGCAGCATGATGGAACGTAGAATTGAGCGTTTCATGGGCATTCCGGCAAACCTCGCTTGTAGGATGCCCCGGTGCAAAGGCTGAGTTGCCCTTTTCGCGCGCGTGCGGCGCCACGCCGGACCGTGCTGATGCCGGAGGTCGACCGGGATAGTATCCTAGCTTGAGAGATTCAAGCGCAGTCGGGCACTATTTTGACGGTTTGGGATGCAGCATTGCCTAAATATCTTGTAACCGGCGCCGCCGGATTCATCGGCCGATCGATCGCTTCCACTCTTTTGGCCCGCGGTGAAACAGTTCGCGGCATCGATAGCTTCATCACCGGTAAGCGCACGAATCTTGCCGGCCTTGAGGCGATGGAATTCCTGGAAGGCGACCTGCGCGATCCGGCCGTCTGCGCAAAGGGCTGCTCGGGCGTGGAAGTAATCTTCCACGAGGCGGCGTTGGCATCCGTGCCGCGTTCGGTGGCCGATCCGCTGGCTACAAACGAGTGCTGCGTCAACGCGACCCTCAATCTGCTGGTGGCTGCGCGGGATGCCGGCGTGCGCAGGGTCATCTACGCGGGATCGTCGTCGGCCTATGGCGATACGCCTGTCTTGCCCAAGCACGAAGGCATGCTGCCGAATCCCATGAGCCCTTATGCCGTGGCCAAGCTGGCCGGCGAGCATTACATGCGCGCTTTTACGCGTGTCTACGGGCTGGAGACGGTGGTGTTGCGTTACTTCAATGTCTTTGGTCCCTTTCAGGACCCCACCTCGCATTACTCGGGCGTGCTGGCAATCTTTTGCCGCATGATGCTCGCCGGGCAGCAGCCGACGATCTACGGCGACGGGGAGCAGAGCCGCGACTTTACCTATATCGATAATGTGGTCCACGGCAATCTTCTGGCGGCTGCCGCTCCCGCGGAGAAGGTCTCGGGGCGCATGATGAACCTGGCCACAAGCGCGCGCATTACGCTGAACAAGACTTTTGAGATTCTGCGCGAACTGACGGGGTACACCGGCGAACCGGCGTATGCGCCATCTCGCGCGGGCGATATCCGTGATTCCCTGGCCGATATCCATTTGGCCGGGGAGCTGCTCGGGTATCAGCCGCAGGTGGAATTTCGTGAGGGGTTGCGGCGCACCGTCGACTGGTACCGGACAGGCGTGCGGGAAGCATAGGGCTCCGGGCAATTTCGAATTTTTCACGTCCTGTTTTCCTGGATTGTGATGTATAACACTTGAAACTCGCCTCTCTTGGTAATACCGTCGGGAATCCCCATCTTGCATGGTTAAGTCAGTCTGTGCCGAAAACGGGCTGACAGGGGGCTGTGGGATCGAGGTACCCGCCTTGCCGGACGGTCCTGAAATTCAGCGCGGGCTGCCGCGCGCACCGGAGATGCATTCCGCGCCCGTTCAAGGCGCTGAGCGCTCCACCACGTCCCTTCGAAGGCTCTGGCAGATTGCGGTGCGCCGTCGGCGCGTCATACTGGGCGTCGAAGGCGGACTGCTCCTTTTGTGCCTTCTCTATTGCCTGATCGCACCCAACGAGTATGAGGCCCGTGCCAGCGTGGAGCTGCGCACCTCGCCCGCTTCCACGCTGAGCCTCGATTCTTCTCAGCCGCCCGCTCCAGCGCCGGCGCCCGCGACCCCGCTGGCGCTTGAGACACTGGCCGGCATTTTGCGGAGCGATCAGCTGGCGTGGAGAAGCATTACCGCGTTGAAGCTCTACCAAGCGCCCAGCGTCCGCCGGAACTTCGCGCAGCGGTTTCCGGGCTTTCGCCTGAATGCGCCGAACCTGAATGCGCCGAACCCGGATGCGCAGGCCTGGTTGCTCGACTGGTTCGCGCGGCGGCTGCACGTGCAGACGCTGCCGCGCACGCTGCTGGTGCAGATCCGCTTTCGCTCCCGCGATCCGGCGCTCTCGGCCGCTGTGGTAAACGAGCTGATCCGCGCCTATCAAGAGCAGGACAGCGAGTTGCAGGTGCAGGCCACCGCTCTCGCCTCGGGCTGGCTCGACGGCCAGCTGAAGAGCCTCAAGACGCGCGTGGACGGAGATGAGTTGCGGCTTGCGGAGTTTGAGAGGAAGCATGGCATCGTGGGCACCTCCGAGACGCTGGCCAGCGGCCAGACGGGAGAAATGGAACACAGCCCGGCGGCGGTGGAGATCGACGAACTCGGAAGGGAGCTGGCGGCCGCAACCGCCGACCGCATCCTCGGCGAATCCGAATATCGCGCGGCCGCGCAGGGCGATCCCGAACTGGTGATCGCTTCCGACGCTCGCCTGCAGAACGCGAATGGCGGCCTTTCGACCGCGCTCCTGCAGCAGATTCGGGCCCGGCGCAGCGATCTTGAGCAGGAGCAGGCGCAGCTCAGCGCCGAACATGGGCCGAGCTTTCCCCGCGTTGTGGAGATCGGCCGCCAGCTGGCGGATTTGGACCGGCAGAAGCAGGCTGAAGACTCGAAGCTGCTGGAGCGCTTGCGCGGCAACTGGAAGACGGCCGAAGACCGCGAGCAGTTGGTGCGGAAAAGTCTTGAGGATGCCACGAACGAAGGACTGGAGCGGAACCAGGCCGAAACCGAATACGCAGCCATGCGCCAGGAAGCGAACGCAAGCCACGAACTCTACATGCGGGTGCTTGCAAACGTGGAGGAAGCGGGGCTGGCTGCCGGCATTCCCGGTTCGAGGCTCGAAGTGGTGGACTACGCGCGCCCGCCGGTGAAGGCGGTTGCGCCCGATCTCTTCCTTTACATGGCCATCACCTTCTTCGGCGGGCTTTGGCTGGCGACAGGAGGTGCGCTCTTGGTGGAAACTTTGCACCCGTCTGAAGCGCGAGTTGCTGCGATGCTGCTCGCAATCCTGGTAGGAGGCGCGTGCATCCATGCGCAGGCGCCTACGCCCAGCACATCCGGACTGCCCACGGGCGTGGTGAATCTTCCGCAGACCGGGGAGACGAGAAGCCAGCCGAATCCCAGGGAGGCTCCTCCGGTCTGGAATCAGCCGGGCGTTGCGGGTGCATCAGGTCCAGCGCAGGCCGCCGGCGAGCCACCAATGCCGGTCGCCATTGTTCCAGGGGACTGGCTCGATATCAGCGAATATCACACGCCGGAGTTCCATTCGGCGCTGCGCGTCTCGAACGCGGGAACAGTCACGCTGCCGATGATCGGCGATGTGCGCGTGACCGGAATGGATGAACAGGCCGCGGCCCAGGCAATTGAAGCGGCGCTGCTGACGAAAGGGATCCTGCTTCACCCGCTGGTGTCGGTCGTGGTTACTTTCTACGCAGGAGAGGATGTGAGCGTGCTGGGCGAAGTGACGCGGCCGGGCATTTATGCCTACGGATTTCATCACCGGC
The DNA here is from genome assembly GCA_036490385.1 of Occallatibacter sp. Taxonomy (GTDB): domain Bacteria; phylum Acidobacteriota; class Terriglobia; order Terriglobales; family Acidobacteriaceae; genus Telmatobacter. The sequence goes on along the minus strand of DASXDX010000048.1, from coordinate 23,925 downwards.
TGCTCGACCTTATCTCTGCGGCATCCGGCCTTTCACCGGATGCGGGCAGGCTGGTGAACATCTTTCACCGCGATGACGAAAAGACGCCGCACGTCGTGGTTCTCGATCCGGCTGAAACCGATGCGGCCTCCGATCACAATCCGGAGCTTAGCCCCGGCGACACCGTGCAGGTGAGCCGTGCCGGGCTGGTGTACGTGGTGGGCGACGTGATCCGGCCGGGCGGTTTTCCGGTCGATCCCGCTCTGAAGCTGACGGTCGTGCAGGCGATTTCGCTCGCCTGGGGGCCCACGCAGAATGCGGCGCTAGGCAAAGCCGTGCTCATCCGCGAACAGAAAGATGGGCGCACGCTGACGGCGCTCAACCTGAAGCGCCTGCTGCGCGGCCAGGATCCCGACCAGCCGGTGCACGATGGCGACATCATCTTCGTGCCTGATTCGTTTGCCAAAAATCTGATGAATAGAACCATGGAGTCCGCGGTTCAATCGACGATCGGGGTCACCATCTACTCCGCACTGGTTTATTCGCAGAGGTATTAGCCATGAGAAGAATCGCGTGGATACTACTTCTGCTGCTGGCGTTCGCCATCCCGTGGGAGTACTCGCTCGATCTCGGCGAGCCGTTCGGCAATGTGGCGCGCATCCTTGGGCTTCTTCTTCTGCTCGCCGCGGTTCCTGCGGTTCTGCAGGCTGGCCGCCTACGTACGCCGGGCGCGATGCAGTGGCTGGTATTGGCGCTCTATCTTTGGCTCTGCTGCACATATTTTTGGACGATCGATCCGGCTGCGACGTTGGGAAAGATCCGCGCATATTTTCAGGAGATGATGATCGTCTGGCTGGTTTGGGAGTTTGCGGAGAGCCCTGAGGACCTGCGTGGTCTTCTCCGCGCCTACGTGGCCGGTTCGTGGGTGCTGGCCGCGCTGACGCTGGCGAACTTCGGCTCGCCCGAAGCCGTTTCAGCGGGGCAGATGCGCTTTGCCGCCTACGGCCAAGACCCCAATGATGTGGCGCGGTTTCTCGATCTCGGCTTTCCGTTCGCCGCGCTGCTGCTGGCGAGTGAACCTCGCTGGCCTGCACGCTGGCTGGCGCTGGGCTATCTTCCACTGGGATTGTTTGCAGTGCTGCTCACCGCTTCGCGAGGAGGGTTCCTGGCTGCGCTCATTGCGCTGGCAGGATGCGGCGTGTTGCTGCTGCGTGGCCGCGGCGGCGCGGCGCTGGCCGCGGTGTTTGCATTGCCTTTAGCCGGCGCTGCGCTCTGGCTCGCGATTCCGCCGGAGATCTTCGCTCGCCTGGCAACGATTCCGGAACAGCTTCAAAGCGGCGATCTGAATCAACGGTTGAATATCTGGTCGGCAGGCTGGCACGCCTTTACGCAGGCGCCGCTTTTCGGCACCGGCTCAGGCACATTTGTCAGCGCTGCCGGTCTCGCTGCCATGGACACGGCGCACAACACCGCGCTCGCGTTTCTCGTGGAGGGCGGGCTTTGCGCTCTGTCTCTGGCCATGAGTATTGTCACGCTGGCCGCGTTCGCGGTGCTCGGCACCCGAGGAACCCTCCGCACGGCGTTGGCGACGGCGATGCTCGTGTGGCTCATTGCTTCCCAGGTTGCCACCGTGGAAGAAAGCCGCGCCACATGGTTGCTGCTCGCCCTGGTTGCGCTCGCGCGACGCCTTGCCGAGGAACAGCCGGAACAACTCGACGCCTGCTTTCGGGCGGATGCGCGGCGCTTCGGCGTTCCGCATCCGCAAGCGAGTGTGGAGTCGATGCCGGGATCGGTTGGGTAAGGGAAGGGCGGACCGCCATGTCTACGGAAACCCAGGTCCATGCGCCGGCCGAAGGCTTGCACGCGAATCGCGGCATCTTGCGGGCTGCGGCATCCGTCAGCGCTGCCGGCATTCTTGTGAAAGTGGTGGCGATGTGCAAAGAGGTGACGGTCGCCGGCATCTACGGCCGCTCGGACGCAATGGACGCATTCCTGGCCGCAGCGCTCATCCCGGGCCTGCTCGTGAACCTCATCTCCGAGTCGATGAACCAGGCGCTCGTGCCCACACTCATCCGGGTGAGGGAACTGGAAGGCCGTAAGCGCGCCGAGGAGCTTCTGTCGAGCTCAATGATGACCATGGTGATTCTGCTCGCCGGCGCTTCTGCCGCAATGGCTTTCACTGCGCGCCTCTGCTTGCCGTTGATTGCTTCACATTTTCCGCCGGCCAAGCTCGAGCTTTCCATCCGCCTCTTTTACGCCTTGCTGCCGATTGTGCTGATCACCGGGATCGCGACCAATTGCACGGCCGTGCTGAATTCCGTCAATCGCTTCGCGCTTCCGGCGCTTGCGCCCATCGCAATCTCGATCGCGATCATTCTGGGCACGGTGCTTCTTGCCGGACGTTTCGGCATCTGGGCCATGGCTGGCTCCACTCTCGCTGGTGCGCTCATCCATGCGGGCATCGTTGCGCGGATGATGCATACGCACGGCTATCGATTTGAGCTGCGCTGGTATGGAGCGACGGATGCGGCTCGCACCGTAGGCCGGCAATACGGACCTGTATTGCTCAGCGGAGTGGTAGCCTCGGGCGGACTGCTTGTGGATCAGTCGATGGCCGCGATGCTGCCGGCGGGCAGCGTCTCCGCGCTGGTATATGCGAACCGCTTTGTGAGCGTGGCGCTCACGCTGCTCGCCGGCGCAATCTCGGCGGCGCTCGTGCCTTATTTCTCACGGATGATAGCCCACGGCGACTGGCCAGGCTGCCGCGAGACGCTGCGCACGTGGTTGTGGAGGACTGCGGTGGTCTCCGTGCCCATTGCCACGCTGCTGATCCTGGGTGCGCGTCCTCTTATTCGGATTGCTTTCCAGCACGGCGCATTTCACGCCCAGGACACAGCCGTTGTAGCGCCCGTCTTGGCCATGTACGCCATCCAGATTCCGTTCTTCGTCACCAGCCGTGTCTTTTACCGCTTTCTCCTCGCTATGCTCCGCAGCGACGTGGTTCTCTACTGCGGCGTGGTCAATCTCGCCCTCGATATCGTCCTGAATCTTTGGCTCATGCGCTGGTACGGTGTAGCCGGAATCGCCCTCGCCACTTCGCTCTGGACGGTGAGCACCTTCTTTTTTCTCGGCTACTGGACGCGAAAGCTTCTTCGCAGGGCCGAACAAATGCGAGCCTCGGCGTGAAGGGAGAGCATGCGTTGGTTCCGCGAGAGGCACGCTACCTGCTGCGATTTGACGACCTCTGCTCGACCGTATCGCGGGAGCGGTGGCAGAACTGCCGCGCGCTGATTGAGGAATTTCAAATCCGGCCGATTCTTGCCGTGATTCCGGATAACCATGATGCCGAACTACGAGTTTCACCGCCTAACCCGGAGTTCTGGAATCAGCTGCGGGCCATGGAAGCGGATGGCGCGACGATTGGTTTGCATGGCTATCGGCATCTGTGCGTATCTGAGGGACGCGGCCTTGTGCCTCTCAGCCGCATGTCGGAGTTTGCAGGGGTTCCCGCGGACACTCAGCGCGATTGGATTTGCGCAGGCTTGCGCATTCTTCGGAAACGCGGGCTCGACCCGAAGATATGGATCGCTCCGCGTCACGGATTCGATCCCAACACGCTCTCGGCGCTGGGTTCAGAAGGGATTCAGCTTTTGTCCGATGGGTTTGCGGAGCGTCCTTTTCTTCGTGATGGACTGGTCTGGATTCCGCAGCAGATTTGGGAGCCGGTGGAGAAGCGGGAAGGTCTCTGGACGATCTGCATGCATCCCAATGCGGCCGGCGGCAGGGAACTCGCGAAGCTGCACGCCTTCCTCCAAAAACACGCAAAGCAATTCACTTCCATCGAGCGCGCACTCGCGGAGTTTCCGTCAGGAAAATTGGGCATGGTGGAGCACGTGCGCGCTGCATGGATTCTCTGGCGAACCCGCGCATCGCGCGCTAGGAGAGATCTCTTGAACCGGCCGGAGAAGAACACTCACGCTTAGTGCGGGTGAACGGGAGCGGCGCACAGCCACGAGAACTTTTTCTGAAGAGATCGCAGTAAAGCTCTTCATAGCGGTCGAGGGTTGCGGCAAGATCGAAATGTTCTACCGCACGCTGCCGGGCGCGCAGACCCATCGTGCGGCGCTCCTCTTGAGTCATCTGCATCATCGTGTTCATGGCCGCGGCCAGCGCAGGCGGGTCCATGGGCGGAACAAGCAGCCCCGTGTCGCCATTGAGAATCACGTCGCGGCTCCCTGGCACGTCAGTGGCCACGGCGGGCAAGCCGCAGGCTGCGGCTTCGAGCAGCGCTGTCGGCAAACCCTCCCACCGGGAGGAGAGCACGAGGGCATCGGCGGCCTGGAACCATCGCTTCGCCTCCGGAACGAATCCGAGAAAATGCACGCGTGAGCCTAAGCCTAAACGCAAGGCGAGATCGGTTAATTCGCTCAGCAGCGGTCCATCGCCGGCGACGATAAGATGCGCGGGCAATGCTACGGCAGCCATCGCCTTCAGCAGGGTGGGATAATCCTTCACAGCGTCCAGCCTGCCTGCGGCAAACCACAGGAACTCATCCGTGAGTCCCAGCTCCCGGTGCACGGCGATGCGTGCCGCCTCATCGGGAAGCCATGCCGCGACATCCACTCCGTTGTGCAGCACGGCCAGAGTTTTCGCGTCCACCATGCGTGCGGCCCGATGAGAATCGGCCACCGAGCGGCTTACGGCGGTGACTTGATCGGGAAGCCGGCGGCTGACCCGGTAGCCCAGGCGCCGCCCCATGGTTCCCGTCGAAGAGCTGTGCAGCGTATCGACCAGGACAGGAACGGGCGCGCACAGCCGGGACCATCGGGCCAGCCAAGCCGCGTGCGGGAGATGCGCGTGCACCACGTCCGGCCTGGCGCGCCGGAGCCATTGGATGAAGCGCATCCAGCCGCGTGGATCAGCCAGCCCCTTGCGCATGCCGAGGCTCAAGAAGGCGATATCGGCGCCCGCTAACTCGATTGCAGCCGTGCCGCCGGAGCCGGCGAGGGCCACTACGCTCACCTGCCACCCGCCGGTGCGCAGTCCTCTAGCGAGCAGCATCACGTGCCGTTCAGCTCCCGCCAGGCGATCCAGTGTAGGAATCACGAGCGCCACGTGCTTCGGTTCCGGTCCCGCACAGGCCGAGTCGATCAGTTCCTCGTACCGTTCCAGTGCGGATTCGAAGGCGAATTCGTCAGCGAGCGGCGATCCTTGATCTTCCGAGCTTCGCGTCCGCGGGAAGGAGCGCTGGAACCGCTGTTCGGGTCCGAGCTGGCCGAGAGCCTCCAGCAACGCGGAGGCCAGCGCTCCGGCAGAGATCTCCTGCGCAAGCCAGGCGCCTTCCAGGGTGTGGAGCAGATCGACGATGCCGCCGGATGCCGGCGTCGACACGATGGGCAATCCGGCCACGGCTGCTTCGAGAAGCGCATTGCTCATGCCTTCGTGGCGCGATGAGAGCACGAAAAGAGAAGCCCCGGCGTAGAGACCGTATGGGCTGTGAACGTGACCGGCGAAGCGGACCGCGGTTTCGAGGCCAAGCGAATGGTATTGCGTCTTGAGCGCGGTTTCCTCCGGGCCGGCTCCGGCGATGAGGAGTTCGGCCGCGGGAAATCGCTGCCGCACCGCGACCAACGCCTGCAACAGCAGATCGAATCCCTTTTCCGGAGCGAGTCTCCCTACGGCAAGCAGGTGCGGTCCGGGGCCAGACCACGGGCCGGACTTTGGGCACGCTGCGCGGGTTGCTGCCCGGATAGCGTCGAGGTCAACAGGATTGGGAAGGACCACGATCCGATCCTTCCCGATGCTCAACTCCGACGCAAGATCGTCGGCCATGGCGTGCGACTGGCAGATGATCCGGTCAGCGTAGCGATACAGGAGCCGGTAGAGCAGGGGCGTGTACCACGGGAGACTCGCGAGAGCCGAAGAGACCGTTCCGTTTTGCCGGATGAGCACGCGGGTGGCTCGAGGATAGAAGGGCCGCAGCAGGAGAACCAGAAAATTGAGGTGGAACATGCTCGACAGGATGATGTCGGGCTCGATGCGCCGCACCAGGCGGACAAGCCGGAACGCTCCTCCGCGCACTCTTTGCGCCCCGAATGCGTGAACGGCAACTTCCGCCGGTAGAGGCTCCGTGTCAGATTCACTCTGGGTGATTGTGGCCAGATGAACTTCGTATTTCTCTTTGGACAGACCGGTGGCCAGCAGCGCGGCTACTTTTTCCGCACCGCCCCCGCCCAAATGCGGGATCAAGACAAGAACCTTGAGCTTCCGCGCCATAGGTATCCAAAGAAAATTCAAAGAAATGACTCCTACTCTAGGAGAATTTTTTAATCTACGCCACAAATTACTCGCTATTTGTTGACTCATAGTGCTAGAGTTCCGTTAATCACTCTCCGAAATCTTAGTAATCCCCCAGAAAACTAGGCTTCCTATGGCAGCGTCCGCGATTCATCCGGCGGCGGCAGTTCTGCTTGGTCGAGATGTCCGACGGCCATTGATTCTGGTGGGGGTCACTCACTCGCAGACCTGCCTCGTGCTCAAGAGCCGCCTCCGGGCGCTTCGCGTGGCGGGGTTCCAGGTGATTGTCGTCGCCAGCCCGGGCGAGTTGCTGGAGAAAACGGCCGAGGATGCGGGAGTGGAAGCGGTTGCGATTCCGATGCGCCGTGAGATCGCTTTCCTGGCTGATCTCATCGCCCTGGTCCGGCTGTGGCGCCTGATCGGCAAATGCAACCCCGACATGGTCGAATTCAGCACGCCGAAGGCGGGATTGCTGGGTTCTCTGGCGGCCTGGCTGCGGGGAGTGCCGCTCCGCGTCTATCTGCTGCGCGGGCTGCGTCTCGAAACCTCCGGAGGGCTCAAGCGGCGCATTTTACTGGCTGCGGAGAGGCTGGCCGCGGCCTGCGCGCACCTGGTGTTGTGCAACAGCGAGAGCCTGAGGGCAGAGGCGCTGACGTTGCGGATTGCATCGGGTGAGAAACTTCAGGTGTTCGGAGACGGCAGCAGCGGCGGCGTGGACGTGCGCCGTTTTTCACCTGGACCCGAGAATGTGCGCGTGGGGCTGGGCTTTTCACGGGAGGACCGCGTGATCGGCTTCGTAGGACGGCTGACCCGCGATAAAGGTGTGCCGGAGTTGATCGAGGCCTTTGACGCAGTTCTTCAGGCTGAGCCCAAAGCGCGGCTGCTTCTGGTGGGCTGGTTTGATGACGCGGAGGATGCGCTGGCGCCCGCAGTGCGTGCACGGATTGTGAGCCATCCGCGGATTCGGCTGACGGGCTTCGTACACGATACCGCGCCCTACTATCGAGCTTTGGACGTGATGGTATTACCCACGTGGCGAGAGGGCTTTCCGAACGTCGTGCTCGAAGCGGCTGCAACCGGGGTGCCCGTCATAGCAACCGATGCGACCGGCTCGCGCGATTCGGTGGTGCCCGAGGTGACCGGCTTGTTGATCCCGCCCGGCTCACCGGAAGCGATCTCCCAGGCCCTGCTCAGGCTGCTTGAGGACCCGGAGCTTCGGTCCGAGATGGGCCGGGCTGCGCGCCTCCGGGTTCTGGCCCGGTACACGGATGAACGCGTATTGGGACTCGCGACTGGCTTCTATGCGGAGATGCTCTCGCGGGCCGTCGAGCCAATCCCCATCCCGTCCCTTTATGCCGATTTAACCCTAAGGAGCTTCTGACTCGCCCGGAAAGAGGTCTGGCTGGCCGGGCTCGGCGGGTGCGGCTGGGGCGCGCCCGCGGCCCGAGACGCCAATGAGGCTAAGAACCTCGAGCGCCTGGATCGCAGGGCGGGGAATATAGATGCGCTGCGTATTGGAGCGCGTATCCGGGGGAATGAGGAGCAGGCCTGCACCGTCGACCAGCGTGAGGTCGTTCGCCGCCAGACCCTCCAACTCGTCGCCGTCGGTGAGCCGCAGCCGGAGCCACAGCCCTGCGGTTCTGGGGCGGATCGAGAATCGCTTGCGGAGAAGCCGTTCCGGATTCACCTGATCGGCAGAAGCGGAAGGAAGCTCGCGTACGTAACAGACCCATTTCACCTGATCCCAGTCCATCCGCACCACCTTGCCGGTCAGATCCAGGATTTCAAGCTCGGCTGCATCCCGGCCGAACCCCGCGCCCGCGTAGCCGGCATACCAGTCCCTGGAGAACTTGCGCACGATCACCGGTTTGCGGGTGGAGGCCATCGGATTGGATTTTCGCATGGCGGGCCCGGTTCGGCTTCTGGATTTGTGCGCGCCGAATCCGGCTTATACAGATTCAAGGCGCACGCGGGAAGGGCCAATGGGAGGAGGCAGGATGTTGATTCAACGGGCGCAAGAGGCCTAATCTCTTCGCGTTAGGCCTAGCAAAGAAGCGCGGGTTGTGTTAATGTACAGGTTTGCCGGTTCTGGCCCATCTGCTTGGTAAGAGCAACAACATCATGCACTTGGAAGCGAATTGAGACGGCGGAAACAGGGGAACGGATGCCTGATTACATCTATCTGCTGGAGCACCGGCTTTCGGCTGACCAGCGGAACGCGCTGAATCATCTGCGCGAGGCCGCGCGGGAGGCAGGCACTATCCTTTTCCTCACCGGGGATGCGGTTCGCGATCTGACCAGCGGGCACGCCGTGCACGAACTTGAAGTGGCGATTCATGGTAACGCGCTTAAGTTAAAGAAATCATTGGAGAAATTGGGTGCGAAGGTTTGGGGTGAGAATGAGGCCTCGCGCAGCCTTTACCTTTGTTTTCCCGGAACGGTCCGAGTCGATTTGGTTAGCACTCACCGTATCGAATATCCAAAGCCGGGGCATCCCGTTTTCCATCCTGCGTCGATCCAGGAGGATTTGCGGCGGCGGGACTTTACGGCCAACTCCATGGCTATCTCGCTCAATGAAGGTTCCTTTGGCCTGTTGATGGATCCGCTGAACGGGGCAGCCGACATCGAGTCCCGGGCCCTGCGCCTGGTTTCGAACTACGGATTCCTGGAAGAATCCTCTCTGCTGATCCGCGCCACGCGTTACCGCGCCCGCTTGAGTTGGGAGATGGATCCAAGGACGCTTTCCCGGTATGAGAATGCCAAGGCCGAGGGTGTCATTCAATCTCTATCCGACCACGCACGCAGCCAGGAGCTGGAGCAGATCGGCCACGAGGAAGATGGACTGAAGGTATTGCGGGCGCTTGAGGATGAAGGCTGGATGAAGGTCCTGTGTCCGGCGTGGACCGCCTCGAAGGCCGATGAGGAAAAGCTGAAGGCGCTGCACGAACTGGCGGTGCAGCTCCTGATGCAAGGCGTGCATGCCGATATGTCCGCCGCGCAAATGCAGCTTTTGACCGCGAAGCTCTCGCCCAAGGATCTTGCCGGGCTGAAGAAGCTGATGCTGCGGCCGGGCTTCGTGGAGGAGTGGAATAGCCTCGACACGGTGGCCGCGGGATTTGCCAAAGTGCTGCTCGCGAAACAGAATGCCGTTCCATCGGCAGGTTACAAGCTGTTTACGACCTACGACCCCGAAGCCGTTTTGTGGCTTGGGTTCACGAGCAAAGTTCCGGCTGTGCAGGAGCGCTTCAACCTGTTCCTGAAGGTGTGGCCTGAGGCGCGGCAGCGGATTCCGCATGCGTTGATGCAGGAGATGCGGATTACGCCGGAGTTGCCGGGCTATGCAGATCTGGTTCAAGCGATCTTTCTGGAGCTGATCGACGAACATCTCACCACGCCGGAGGAGATGCGCGCATATCTGGAGCCGCATTCTCCGCCCGCGCCGCCGCCGCAGGTCAGCATCAAGAAGACCCGCGCCAGGCGGAGCGCTGAATCCAAGCTGAAGGAACAGGCGTACGAGGAAGATGAGGAGCAGGAAGAAACGAACGCCGCGGACGATGACCTGGATGAGATGGGCGGCGATGACGATGAGATGGACCTGGGGATGAATCTTCCCAAGATCGATCTGGAGCGGGAAGCCGGCGAAGAAGAATCGGAAGAGGAAGAGGAGTCGGAAGCTGAATCCGAACCGGAGCCGGCGGCCGCGAGATCGTCGGGGAAGAAAGGCGCCCCCAAACAAACTGAGGCCGGGCGTAAGGCTCCAGTGGAAAAGGCTCCGGTCTCGCATGTGGTGGAATCACCCGCGAAGGCCCCGAAGGCTGGACCCGCGGCTCAACCGAAATCCGAGGCGAAACCAGAAGCTGCGCCCGATCGGAAATCCGCCGCCAATGGAGCGAAAGCGGTTGCTTCGTCGGGTAAGGCGAAACAGGCTCCGGCCAAAGCCACACCTCCGGTGAAAAAGCCGGGTGCGAGCCCGGCGGTAACCGCCCAAAACAGCAAATCTTCACAGCCTGCGGCCAAGTCAGTCAAGGCTCCGGCGAAGGCCGCCGCGAAGGCGCCGGCCAAAACCGCTGCAAAGGCTCCCGCCAAGACGAATGGTAAGACCGCTGCGGCCAAGCACGCACCCGCGAAGGCGAAGGCAGGGCATTCGCCTGCCCCGAAGCCAGGTCATGCGTCGCATGGCGCCAAGCATTACAAGCCACAGAAAAAGGCCAGCGCAAAGGCGGCGAAGAAGCGGTAGCCGATTCTTTTGGAGCTTAAACGCAAATTCCTGCCGTGCACTTAGGAAGCGGATGTCCTTCCTGGAGCTTCACCGCGCGACTTGCCACCTAAGTCCAATTCTTTGTCGATCCCAATTCTTTCCCGCAGCAAGTAACCCGCCATCGGAAGCCTGCATCTTTCCTATCACGCGCTGTTTGCTTGACCTCTATTACTCTATGTGTGTCTTCAATGCACCATCGCAGAAGTTCATCGCGGCGAGATTCGCAGCTGAGGAACGAAAGTGATGAATTTTGCCGACGGGCGCAGGCGTGTCGTCATTGAAGACATTGCTCCCCAGATCGATGCCGGCAGCCATCCGGTGCGCCGCATCGTGGGCGACAAGGTAGCCGTCTCCGCGGCGATTTATGCCGATGGGCACGATCTGCTGGCGGCGCGCCTGCTCTACCGTCAAAGAACCGAGCGGCGATGGCGATTCAGCCGCATGAAGGCGGAAGGCAATGATCTGTGGAGCGGATCGTTCGCCGTGGACAAGATTGGCTCGTGGAGCTTCACCGTCCAAGGGTGGATCGATCATTTCGAAACCTGGGCCAGCGATTTAAAGAAGCGGCTTGGCGCTCAGGCTACCGCGGCCGACCAAGGCGATGCGAATACGAAATCGAACGCGCGCGACTTGCCGCTTGTTCTTCGGTCGGGAGCGGTCCTGGTTCAGGAGGCTGCGCTGCGTGCCCGGGGCGGGGAAGCGAGACGGCTTGCCGCGGCCGCCACGATGCTGAATCAGCTCGCGAATGAGAACCGGGCCTTCTATGAGTATCCATTGGGCGAGGAGATTCACAGGTTGATGGCCGATTATCCGGACCTGCGGCACGCAACTCAATATGAGACCGAGTTTCCCGTCATCGCCGACCGGGCGCTTGCCTGCTTCTCTTCCTGGTACGAGATGTTTCCGCGTTCCGCATCTCCAGTCCCTGGTGAGCACGGAAGTTTCGCCGACGTGGAGAGGCAAGTGCCGGAGATCGCCGGCATGGGATTCGACATTCTTTATCTGCCGCCGATTCATCCGATCGGCCGCGCGTTCCGCAAAGGGCCGAACAATACCGTAAATGCCGGTCCTGATGCGCCGGGAAGCCCTTGGGCAATCGGGGATCGGGACGCTGTTCCGTGCGCATCGCTGGGAGCGAGCCGGAATGGCGATTGCGGCGGACATAAGTCCATCCACCCGCCGTTGGGCACATTCGCAGACTTCGAGCGTCTGGTGACGGCGGCGAAGAACCACGGCATGGAGATCGCGCTGGATATTGCTTTTCAGTGTTCGCCCGATCATCCCTGGGTTACCGAGCATCCAAACTGGTTCATGATCAGGCCGGATGGCTCAATCCAGTACGCGGAAAATCCGCCGAAAAAATATCAGGACATTTATCCGCTGAACTTTGAATCGGCCGATTGGCGGCGGCTATGGGGCGAACTCTATTCTGTCTTCGAGTTCTGGATCGAACGCGGCGTGCGCGTCTTCCGCGTCGACAATCCGCACACCAAAGCGCTGCCTTTCTGGGAGTGGTGCCTCGGCAAGCTGAACACGAATTACCCTGAGGTGATCTTCCTGGCGGAAGCGTTCACGCGGCCGCACGTGATGTATGGATTGGCCAAAAGAGGATTTACGCAGTCCTACACCTACTTTACTTGGCGCAACACTAAGCCGGAGCTCACCAGTTATCTCGAAGAAATTTCCAAGCCGCCGGTCAGCGAATTCTTCCGCCCCAACTTCTGGCCGAACACGCCGGACATCCTGCACAAGACATTGCAGGAGGGCGGGCGGCCCGCGTTCATACAACGAGTCATTTTAGCTGCGACTCTCTCATCGAACTACGGTATCTATGGCCCGGCGTATGAGCTGATGGAGAACGCGCCGGCGAAACCTGCACCAGGCAAGACTGAATCAGAAGAGTATCTCAACAGCGAGAAATACGAGATCCGCCAACGGGACCGGAATGCTCCGGGTTCGCTCGTTCCTCTCATCACTTTGCTCAACCATATTCGCCGGACGAATCCAGCATTGCATTCGAACTCGTCGCTTCACTTCCATGCGATCGACAACCCAAATCTGCTTTGCTACTCGAAATCAACCGCCGGGTTTGAGAATACGATTCTTATCGCCGTGAATCTCGATCCATTCAACGAGCAAGCCGGGTGGACAGATCTGGATCTGAGCCAGATTGGTATCTCCGCGCAGGAGACGTTTGTCGTCGAGGATCTTCTAGGCGGAGTAAGCTACACATGGCGTGACCGCCGGAATTATGTGGCGCTGCGGCCGGGCGTTCAGCCGGCGCACATCTTTAGCATTGTGCGGTGAGGATCCTTCGGTGAGTATTGCGCGGTGAATATTGCCGGATGGATCTCGCGATGAGCGCCAAACGGGCGCGGAAGCCGTTCCTGCAAGGCGCGCGCCTGCGGGGAACCAGGAGAACTGGAACGTGAAGAAATTGGCCAGTGCGACAGATCCTCTCTGGTACAAGGACGCAATTATCTACGAGCTTCACGTTCGCGCCTTCGCTGATTCGAACAACGACGGAATCGGAGACTTTCCGGGACTGCTGACAAGGCTCGACTATCTGCAGGATCTGGGCGTCACCTGCATCTGGGTGCTCCCATTTTTCCCTTCGCCGCTACGCGATGACGGCTACGATATTGCGAATTACACGGATGTCAATCCGTCGTATGGCACTCTGAACGACTTCAAAGCATTTCTCGACGCCGCACACCTGCGCAACATGCAGGTGATGATCGAACTTGTGATCAATCACACCAGCGATCAGCATCCGTGGTTCAAGGCGGCGCGGCTTGCTCCGCCCGGCTCGCCTCAGCGGGACATGTATGTGTGGTCGGATACGGACAAGCTGTACAAGGATGCGCGCATTATCTTCACCGATACAGAGAAGTCCAACTGGACCTGGGATGACGCCGCGAACGCCTACTACTGGCACCGGTTTTTCTCGCATCAGCCCGATCTCAACTTCGACAATCCATTGGTAATCGAAGAGGTGTTGAAGGCCATGCGCTTCTGGCTGGACATGGGCGTGGACGCGCTGCGCATGGACGCGATTCCCTATCTCTGCGAGCGTGACGGCACATCCTGCGAGAATCTGCCGGAGACACATGCGGCGGTGAAGGTGCTGCGCGCGGCGATTGATGCAGGCTATGCCAATCGCCTGATTCTTGCCGAGGCCAACCAGTGGCCGGCGGATGTTCGTCCTTACTTCGGCGACGGCGACGAGTGCCACATGGCCTTCCATTTTCCGCTCATGCCGCGGATCTATATGGCGCTTCGGCAGGAAGATCGCCTCCCCATCACCGACATCATGGCGCAGACGCCGCCGATTCCCGACAACTGCCAGTGGGGGCTGTTCCTGCGCAACCACGACGAGCTCACGCTGGAGATGGTGACGGACGACGAGCGCGACTACATGTACTTTGCCTACTCAGCCGATCCGCGCATGCGCATCAACGTCGGAATCCGGAGACGCCTGGCACCGCTTGTCGATAACAACCGCCGGCGCATCGAGCTGCTGAACTCGCTGCTGCTCAGCTTTCCCGGCACGCCGATTTTGTACTACGGCGATGAGATCGGGATGGGCGACAATATCTATCTCGGCGACCGCAACGGCGTGCGCACCCCGATGCAGTGGACGTCGGACCGCAATGCCGGTTTTTCGAAATGCGATCCGGCGCGGCTCTACTTTCCGGTCGTCATGGACTATATCTACGGATACCAGGTGGTAAACGTGGAGGCCCAGCTTAGCGATCAATCGAGCCTGCTGCACTGGACGCGCAACATGATCGCCCTGCGCAAACTCTTTCAGGTCTTTGGGCGCGGCACGCTCACTTTCCTGAACCCCTCGAACCGGAAGATTCTCGCCTATCTTCGCAATCTGGATATCGGTGACGGCATGCAGGAGACCGTGCTCTGCGTGGCCAACCTCAGCCGCTTTGCGCAGCCTGTCTCGCTCGATCTTTCCGAGTACGCGGGAAGCCAGCCGGTCGAGATGATCGGATACGTTGCATTTCCGGCGATCACGGAAGCGCCTTATTCTCTGACGCTCGCGCCCTATTCGTTTCTGTGGCTCGAATTGCAGGCGCCGCAAGTGGAAATGCAGCCAGCGGCCGAGTCGAGCGAAGAGGCGCGGCGCGAGATACCGCTCGAGCAGAATGTCGGCATCGAGGCGCTGACCCGTGGATGGGCAGGTTTTCTCGCAGGCCGCGGCACAGCGGTGCTCGAATCAGCTTTGGCGGCGTGGCTGCCGCAACAGCGCTGGTTTGGAGCCAAGACGCGCCAAATCCAAGCGGCTCAGATCCGCGACTGGGCGGAGCTTCGCCCGACAGCCGGCGACAATTGCTTCAACACGCCCGACGCGCCACGTTCGAGCACCGTTTATCCGGCCCTCTTCTTTGTTGAGGTCGCCTATGCCGACGGGCCCGCAGATCTTTACCAGATTCCACTTGCGCTTAGCATGGGCCGCGAGGGTGACGATGTTGTTGAGAGTCATCCCGCGAGCATCGTTGCTACGCTCAGCTCGGCATCCGGCTCCGTCGTTCTCCATGACGTGGCGCCACGCGAAGATTTTCATCAAGACCTGTTCAAATTGATCGAGTGCAACATGACGCTCGCGCTTGCCGACGGCCACGCTATTGCGCACGGCATAGATTCCGCGGCCGGCGCACTGGTGAGCGGTGAGGCCGGCAGCCTTTCGCAGAGAGCGGAAGGTGCGCCGATGGAGGAGCCGGGTTCCCGAGTTCCATCTGAAGACTCTGCAGGATTGCAAAATGAACCAGGTGCGAACCTTCCCGTCGCGCCGGTCGCGCTTACTGCGCAGCCGGGCGAGGCTGCTGCGCCTCCGCGATCCAGCGCGCCCGCGCCGCCCACTGCCGGAGCACAGCGCCTGCAGCCACGCGAGTCGCCCAGCGCCGGCGATCCCGCGCCGCCAGGAGGACGGCTGGATGCTCGCGCTTCCAATGCGTTTCACGAGCACGCCGGGCGGCGGCTGCCTTCGCGCATGGGTTCGGCGGAGCAATCGAACACATCGATCCTCTACGGAAATGAATATATTCTCAAGCTTTTCCGGCGGCTCCAACCCGGCGAAAACCCTGATGTGGAGATCGGCCGCTTTCTCACCGAGGTCGCCCATTTTCCGCGCATCGCCCCATTCCTCGGCGAAATTTCGATGACGCCCGTGAACGGGGAGAAGACGACGGTGGCCATGCTGCAGGGACTGGTGCTTAACAGGGGCGACGGCTGGGATTGGTTCCTGCGTCAGATTGCCGGCGTGCTCTCGCGTGTGACCGATCTGCCGGTCGTTCCGCAGGAGCGTCCAAGTCCCAGCCTCCTGCACGATCCTCAGACGCTGCTTGAAGAGATGGAGCCCGCCCGTGCATCGCTGGAAGCGGCCGCGCTCCTCGGCCGGCGCACAGCCGAGATGCATCTTGCATTGGCAACTCCATCGGAGAGTCCGGCGTTTTCCGCGGAGCCGACCACTCCCGACGATCTGGCGCGCGATGCGGAGCGAATCGAAATCCAACTCAAGTCGGCATTGGACGCGCTTCGATTCCAGCTCAATCATCTCGACGAACCGAACGCCGATGCCGGAGCTCTGCTGCTTTCACGGCGGCTGGAACTGATTGCCCGCGCGCGCGCAATTGCATCCCTGCCGGCCGCGGGCGAGCGCATTCGCATTCACGGCGATTTTCATCTTGGCCAGACATTGCGCACCGGCGGAGAGCCCGTGCATGTCGAAGCGGCCAAAGAAACAGAGGAGGGCGATTTTGTCTTTCTGGATTTCGAGGGCGAGCCGGCGCGTTCGGTCGCGGAACGCCGCCGCAAACAATCGCCTTTGAAGGATGTCGCGGGCATGATGCGGTCTTTTTCGTACGCCGCACACTTCGCGGTGAATCAATTTCTTGCAGAGCAGGGGGATGGCGTGGAGAAAACCAGAGCCGACGCGCTCCGCGGATGGGCCCGCCGCTGGGAGGATGCAGCCTCATCCCAATTTCTGCGCAGATATCGTGAGACGATTGCGGCCAATCCGGCACTGCTTGGGCCTCCGGATCAGTCGCAGGCCTTGCTCAATGCTTATCTGCTCGAAAAGGCGCTCTATGAACTGCTCTACGAGCTTAACAATCGCCCTGCGTGGCTCCGCATCCCGATTTCTGGCATCCTATCGCTATAAGGAGTTCCTCGCCTGACAGAAGCCGACGCCCCTTCGCCCCAGCGCGAGTATTCCCCGACACGAATGGCGACCGCAGATCCGATTCCCGTGCAGAGTTCCGCTTCCACCAGGCCGGCGGCCAGCTTGCTTGTCATGGTGGCGGCCATGCCGCAGGAGCAGTTTGAAAGCCTGCTCGCCAAACTGGCTGCGGCCTTCGCTGCCGACAGCATGCTTGTGGCTACGCAGAACGAATTCACTTCGAATTCCTTTCCTGCTCTTCGCGTCATTCCTGCTCCGCCCACGAACGCCGCCTGGATCTCGACGGCAGCTGATTTCGTGCATGCACCCCAGATTGCGCATGAGGAGAATCTGCGTGCCATTCTTATGCTGGGGCCGGGCGGTTCGCTCACAGCGTCCGCCTTACGCTATCTGGCAAACGCGGTTCTCTCTTCCGGCGTGGACCTTGCCGTGCCCCGCTACACGCTGCCGCCGAATGCCGGCTTGATCAATTCGGCCATTCTTTATCCGCTCACCCGCGCTTTGTTCGCAACGCGTGTTCGCTTTCCCCAGGCGATCGACCTGGGCTTGTCGCTTAGGATGTCGGAGCGTCTCGCTTCCGCAGCCCAGCGCTTTACCTCCGCGAATCAGCCGGATTCTCTCATCTGGCCGGTGAACGAAGCAGTGGTCGCGGGCTATGCCATGGAGGAATATGATGTGGGCCCGCGCGCTCTGCCGCAGCCTGCCGAGGCTGACGTGAACGCGATTCTGTCTCTCGTGACCGGATCGCTGTTTGCCGATATCGAGGCCAAGGCCGCGCTTTGGCAGCGCCCGCGACGATTGCCGCCCCCGCGAGCAATCGCCGATGAACCACCGCACGCCGATGGAGCTGCGGAGGTGGCGCGCATGGTCGAATCTTTCCGGTTTGCGTACACCAACCTTCAGGAGATCTGGTCGCTCGTACTGCCGCCGAATTCATTGCTCGGCTTAAAACGTCTCTCCGTCACCGATCCTGCCGCGTTCCGTATGCCGGAGACGTTGTGGGCGCGGATTGTGTACGATTTCTTAATTGCCTTCAGGCTTCGCACCATCAACCGCGGGCACCTGCTCGGCGCGCTCATTCCGCTTTATCTGGCCTGGGTGGCAGGGCATATCAACATCACGGCCGCCGGAAGCAGCTCAGAGAGGCACATCGAAGCGGTCGCTGCGGCTTTCGAGGCCGACAAGCCATACATGGTTTCGCGATGGCGCTGGCCGGATCGGTTTAACTCATGAACACTCTCGATGCCAGCTTCGGCCGGCAGTTGTCGGCGTTTGCAGAGAATTGGCGGTGGAAGACGCTGCCTTCAGCAAGGAAGAGGGCTTTAAGGAGTCCATATCATGCTTAACATGCTTGCTGTCATCTTCCAATCGAATCCGTATGGGCTTGCGCCGCCGGTGTATGCGGACAACGGTTCGATCTGGCGTCACATGTCGGCTGCACTCAACCAATCGCTCTATCGGGTGCTCTCGCTGTTTATCGCCGTGCTGCCGGGGATCCTCGCGTTCTTTGTAGCCATTGCGATCTTCAGCCTGATCGGCGTGGCGATCTCCGCCATTTTGCGGCGAGTGCTCACCTGGTTCAAATTTGACGACCGCATGGCGAGGAACCGGGGCAATACCGAATGGACCCCAACGAGTTCTCCTACAGACATCGCGGCGCGTATCTCATTCTGGGCTTGCGTGCTTGCAGGGCTCATCATCGGCGTAGCCGCGTTCGATACGTCTTACGCAGTGGGCACCACGCTGCCGATCTCGCTTCTTCCCTATTTCACGCACGCGGTGGGCGCATTTCTCTTGCTGATCGCCGGCAATCTCATCGCGCGCTTTCTCGCCCGCTCGGTTCTCATCGGCGCGGTGAATGCGCAGCTGCAATATGCGCGTTTTCTTTCGCTCGGCGTGAAATGGCTTGTACTCGTCTTGACCGCGGCGATGGTGCTCGATCATCTTCAGGTGGGCGGAGACATCGTTGAGCTGGCATTTGGAATTCTCTTCGGCGGAATCGTGCTCACCTTGGCTCTTGCCATAGGACTCGGCTCGCGCGAGCTGGTGAGCCGGTCGCTCGAGAGCCGCGTGGAGCGGTCAGGCGAGCGCGGTTCTGCAGCGCATGAAACCTCGGTCTCACCTCCGACCGAAACAATTCGCCATTTTTGAGCGGGGGTTCTGGATCACGGCGACGGTGTCGGGTGGGAGCGTGATCGAGCTACCCTCCAGCCACAGTTCACTGCGCGATGCGAGGACGGGCGGGCTGCCTTCAGGCACGGAAACTTTTTGCACGGAATCGCCCAGGTTGCAACATACTTGAATGGATCCCCGCGTCATCGAGAGCCACTTCTTCTGTTCGTCATAATGGACGCGCGTGTGCCCCGGCTCGCCGTTATTCAGGCATGGAGTCGCGCGGCGCAGTCGGATGAGATCGCGATACCACGCGAGCATTTCTGCGTGTTGCGGCTGTGTTCTCTCTCTCCAATTCAGTTTCGACCGCTCGAAGGTTTCGGGCTTTTCAGGATCGGGAATGGAATCGGGATCCCAGCCGAAAGCGGCAAACTCTTTCTTCCGTCCCTCTGAGACCAGCCGCGCCATCTCCGGATCGTCGTGATCAGCGAAGTATTGAAACGGCGAGGATGCCGCCCACTCCTCGCCCTGGAAGATCATGGGTACAAATGGACCGAGCAACACAAAGGCCGCGGCGATCTTGGCGCGATCAAGGCCGGCGATCTGGCCGATTCTATCGCCGATGGCGCGATTGCCTATCTGATCATGGTCCTGAATGTAGCCCAGAAAGCGGTGCTGCGACAGGTTCCCCGCCGGGCGTCCGTGCCCGCGATTCCGATAGCACGAGTACAGGCCATCGTACACGAAGGTTTGTTCCAGAGCTTTAGCCAGCTGCGCCACGGAACCGAAGTCCTCGTAATATCCACCTGCCGGCTGCGGGCTGAGGATGGCGAAGAGGGCATGATGAAAGTCATCACTCCATTGCGCGTCGATGCCAAAGCCGCCAGCCGGGCGCGGAGTAACAATGCGTGGATCATTCAGATCGCTTTCGGCGATTAATACGAGCGGGCGCCCGAGAGCAGCGCTCAAAGCCTCTGTCTCGCTTGCGAGCTGCTCCAAAAAATGGATTGCCGAACGATCCACGAAGGCGTGCACGGCATCGAGCCGCAGGCCGTCGATGTGAAAGTCCTGCATCCACATCAGCGCGTTGTCGCAAAAGAAGCGACGCACCTGATGCGATCCCGCGTCTTCAAGATTCACTGCGCCGCCCCAGGGAGTGTGATGGGAATCGGTGACGTACGGCCCGAACTTGCCGGTGTAATTGCCGACCGGCCCGAAATGGTTGTAGACCACGTCTAAGAGAACGGCCAGCCCTTTTTCGTGCGCCGCATTGACAAACCGCTTGAGCGCCTCAGGTCCGCCATAAGGCTCGTACACCGCGAACAATGCGACTCCGTCGTAGCCCCAGCCATGTTCACCGGCAAAGGCTGCCACCGGCATGAGCTCCACGTGCGTGATGCCCAACTCCGCCAGGTATTCCAGCTTGGCGATTGCCGCATCGAGAGTGCCTTGCATCGTGAAGGTGCCGATGTGCAGCTCATAGACAATCGCGCCCGCCAGCGGGGAAGGCTGAAACCGGCCATCAGTCCACGAGAAAGCATTTTGGTCGAAGATGCGCGATGGGCCGTGGACTCCATGCGGCTGCCACTGCGAGCGCGGATCGGGATATGGCGTTCGGTCATCGTCGATCAGATAACCGTAGTCGGTCCCAGACGCACCCTCAGCGGCGTCGAGATGCCAGCAGCCCTGTTCGTCCGGCCCTTTCATGGGAAGAGCGGAATCGTTTACCTGGACGGCCATCCTGCTCGCGAACGGAGCCCATATCTCGAATCGGTGCATTCGTTACTCCGCTTGCCTGGCGAGCAGCGCGACAGGAAAGCGCTGGAAGAGCGATTGCACGCGCGCGCGCCCGCCTTGCACTGCGTCGCCGGTGAGGACATTGTTCCAGAGGCCCTGCGGCAGATCGACCGTCGTTCCGGTCCAGCTTGCACCTAATTTGAGAGTCCATCGCGGGACCAGAGCCGCAACGTTTTCGCCGCGCAGAAAGCCTACCAGATGGTCTCTCTTCGGTCCTTCCGCAATCAAAGGATTATAGCTCGCCTCGAAGCCGAACCACGCCGGCTTCTCATTTCGCAGGCGCAGTGCCCTGTAGGTCACCCAAAGCTTTGGCAATCCACTGTCGGCGCGCCTCATGATCTCTTCCGGATCGAGGCCTTGTTCAAGCTCGCGGAGCATCGACTTCCGGAGTTCGTAATCAACCGGAGTGCGATTATCGGGATCGACCAGATGCAGATCCCATAATTCACTTCCCTGATAAGTATCCGGCACGCCCGGAGCAGTGTATTTGATGAGCGTCTGGGCGAGGCTATTGGCTCGTCCGGCTGGAAGAATCTTGGCAACAAAAGCTTCCAATTCCGCGGTAAACTCCTGCGAATCGAGTATTCGTGCGATGAAGTTCTTCAGGGCATCCTCGAACTCGCTGTGCTGTAGAGTCCAACTGGTTTGTTGCTTGGCTTCGCGCATGGCCTTTTCCATATAGGCAGCTAATCGCTCCACGGAGATAGGCCAGGCGCCGATCAATGTCTGGTAGAGGAAATATTCAGTGTTGGGGTCGGGAAATTTGCCCGTCTTGAACTGTGCATTCCCGCGCGACCAGCGGAGCAACGCGGCTTTCCATCGGCCGGGAATCTCAGTGAGGACCGCGAGCCGCGCGCGCACATCATCCGATCGTTTAGTGTCATGAGTCGAGAGCGTGTTCATGGTCTCGGGATGAGAGGTCTGCATGCGGGTGCAGTATTGATGAAAATCTTCAAGCGCGAGACCCTCAAGGCCAGGAGCGCCACCCACTTCGTTCAGGCCGATCATCCGGTTAAAGCAGTAGAGTGCGGTATCTTCAACGCCCTTGGCCATCACCGGCGAAGTGAATTGCTGGAAGCGCAGCAAAAATTCGGACTCCAACCCTCCGCGTGCGCGCAACGCCAGCACATCCGCGATGAAATCCAGCAGACCGGAATCCAGCTCTGTCCGATTGGCCTTGGCTTGCGCGACCGCTCGATCGATCTGGCGGCGATCC
The DNA here is from genome assembly GCA_036490385.1 of Occallatibacter sp. Taxonomy (GTDB): domain Bacteria; phylum Acidobacteriota; class Terriglobia; order Terriglobales; family Acidobacteriaceae; genus Telmatobacter. The sequence goes on along the minus strand of DASXDX010000048.1, from coordinate 2,073 downwards.
TCATCGGTAATCTGATCCCGCTCTGGAATCACGTAGGTCCGATAGACCGCCATGCATGCGGCAACTTCACGGAGCGCGCGCCTGATTTCTGCGCGGGTATAGTCGCGCCGGTCGCGGTTGTTCTCGCATATCTGGACGAACAGGCTCGCCAACCGATTGACATCGCTGCCTAGCGCTTCATGTTCCACATTCAGTTTCTTATCGTGGGCGATCGATTCAAAATCGACTGGCTCGCCGGCGAAGTCGGCATAGACACCGGTGAGCTCTCGTAATCCTTCACTGTGGATAAGGAGACGATTGCAGACATTCAGAAAATCATATCCAGTGGTTCCTTCGATGGGCCAGGTTTCCGGCAGAGCCTCTTCCGGCTCCAAGATCTTCTCGGCGATGATCCAAGCATCCGGAGCGCGATCGCGTAAGCGTTGGAGATACTGCTGCGGGTCCCGCAGGCCATCAGGATGGTCGATGCGTACACCATCCAGGACGCCGTTCGCGAGCCACTCCAGGATTCTGGAGTGCGTAGCGTCGAAGACGTGAAGGCGCTCGACGCGAAGCCCGATCAGCGAGTTGATATCGAAAAAACGGCGGTATCCAAGATCCTGATCGGCAGTGCGCCAATAGGCGAGCCGGTAATGCTGAAAATTCAGGAATTCATCCAGAGCATCAAGATTGACATTCAGCTCATTGGTCGCCTGCGCAATGGCGTTTGCCACTTCAGCACGCTCTTTACACAGCCGGCGCAGAAGCTCGTAGATGACGGTTTTGTCGCGATGACGCGAGAGAACCGTCTCGCGGTCGGCCGACGGTGGCGTCGGAAGCCGGGCAAGACTGTCGGCGATGAAGTTCAGCGTCGCGTTTTTTGTGTAGCCGGCTGCTTTGGAGAGCGGGACTGCGAGCGATCGCGGCGCCAGGGGAAACAGGTTGTCCACGTAACGGATCTGAAATCGATCGCAATCCTGCTCGATTTTGATCTGGTTCGCACTCAGGATCCGGCCGTATTGATCTCCGAGCACCGGAATCAATATCTTGTTGTGAAGCTTTACCTCAGTCGATTGCCAATCAATGTCGAACCAGGTAGCGTAACGACTCGATGGCCCATTCTCCAAAACATCCCACCAATAGCGGTTCTGCGGGCCGGTTGCCATGTGATTCGGAACGATGTCCAGCACCTGGCCCATGCCGAGTTCGGCTAATCGTTGACAGAAGCGACGGTGGCCCTCTTCTCCCCCGAGCTCTTCATTCACCTTCTCATGATCAACAATGTCATAGCCGTGCATGCTGCCGGGCGCTGCCTGTAAATACGGAGAGCTGTATACGTGCGAAATGCCGAGCGCCTTCAGGTAGGCAGCGATCGCGCTGGCCTGGTCAAAGGTGAAGCCCGCATGCAGTTGAAGCCGATAGGTAGAGTGGGGAACGCGCCGCATCGGTCTTTGCGCCTTACGATCGTTGGTCTTCTATGCAATAGAGAGGCTGGGCGCACCCGCTGCGAGAGCCCGTCCTGTCCCAGCCGTTAGTATCCATTCCGGATGAGCCCAATCCGCGCAAATCAATGCTGAGAGCCGCGCCTTTGTTTGTTGGATGATTGCAGCCAAGCTCCGGGATGCTCCCGCGAGCCGAATATCGCTGGATGGGCACCCATAGCGGAAGCCAGGTTGGTCGCCGCAATCCAAAGAGCTGGGGCCGATTTTCCTGATTTCGTTGTCGCTCGTCGCCAGCAGACACCCGGTACGCATCGCTCCTCGCTCCTGGAGCTCGAAAGAATTGGCTCCCTGCGCCGCCCACGCGAAAGTTAATAACAGGCGCTAGAACCAGTCTCATAAATAGCTTTGTGAAAGGGCACGACTTTAGTCGTGCCGCAAACGCCGCAAAAAATCGCTGGGCTTTAGCCCCTGAGGGACGCTTTTCGCGGTGCAGAGCATTTGTGAGACGGCTTCTAGAGCCTGTTATTAACTTTATCCCTTTCAAATCATCGGTCTGTCGAATCATGTTGGGGTCACTGACTATGGAAGGATGGGAAATAAGGGGCAAATCGGCTATCCCAGCGATGTGACGGACGAAGAGTGGGCGTTGGTA
>DASXDX010000043.1:0-33649 GCA_036490385.1 Occallatibacter sp. | reverse complement strand
ATTACGCCTAGAGACCATATTTAAGATTTCAGATGGCCCTTTTCGACTTCCCTGCGCGGGGAACTCTATGACCTCTTTAGTTGCCCTTGTTCACCGGAGCAATCCGGACACCGCACGAACCTCTTTCTCTCCGAAGTGTCTGAATAATGCAGAAAACGGCGCTACGAAGAGCGATCCTAAGACGGTTGAGAATCTTGATATTCACGCTCTCTCAGAAGGTTGCCGCTCGGTGAAAATGGGGTGCGAGACCTTCACAGATAGAGTCTTGAGTTTTCTCATCGCTCACCACGCCTAAAGCGGCATCCGACAGTGCTTGCGTGCTCGGGAGAGCCACGTTTAAACGATGGCGTAAGGCCGGTGGCCGCCTCGGGCCGCGGATCCCGGATACCGACGTGCCAATAGAGTTGAATGCATGGATCAGGATGAAAGTACCTGGGGTAAGGAACCCACGAACCTCTCGAATGGGCTCTGTCACCGGCTCAATTGCTCTTTACTCTTGACCACAATTTCAGGCACTCCACGGTACTCCTGAATCGTTCCCGTTGCGCAGATATGCGAACCCTCGGATGGGAGAGTCCCGACGTTCTGCCGGTCTTCTCCCCAAATCAGGATCGTGAAGATCTGATTCGGATAGGGCACGTCTAAATTGATGAAAGTCGGCTCGCCCTTGCTACTGGTGGCAGTTCGCTCCCCGGCTACCTTGCCACAGACCGTAGCCTTTCCCCCGACGTGATTCTTAGCATCGGCCGCTGAAATCATCTGCGAGCTGATTGGCGCCACAACAATTGAAAACAGCGAGAGCACGAGCAATCTTGAGGCTTTCATGCTCACCTCCGTGATAGATGGGAATGCGCGGGTATTGTACGCCGCCAGGAGGTCAAAAGAGATCCATATCCGACTCCGTGAACCCCCTTTCCATCAGGACCTGTCTGCGGGCTGCGTAACGGTTCTTTGCGGCCTGATACATTATCCAGTGCTCTCTTTCGATTTCGTCCCACACCATTCCCTTGTCGGCTTCGCTCCAAGTGGCCCGGCTCTGCATGACCACGAATCCTGGCTGTTCGGGATCTGTCGAGTCGTCAATGCGCAGTTCGTAGAATTCCTGCTCCGAGAGGGGCAGGTCTTGATTGCCGGGTTTGGCGAGGACTTCTTGCATCAGTGATGCACTCTTTATTCCAATCGAAATAGCAAAGGGTCCACTAAGGCTAGAATAGCGTCGGCGGCTCGTCGGGCTTGTCCGGATCAACGGGATCGACCCAATCCGGACGATCGTTGCGCGTGTTCAGGCGGATCACAGGCTGCGTGCTTTGTGGCGCGACGTTCCAGGACGGGCGCAGATCGCTCACCGCTGCAGGCGCCGGCGCGGGGATCCGGAAATGGGTGTAGATCTCCTCCGAAGTCACAAAGCGCGTGTATCGACCGCACGGCTCTATTTGTCGATAAGGGTAGTGCCGTAGGAGTGGGTGATGTCCTTATAGTGAGCTGCCGATCCAGTTATGTTGTTTCAATGCTGAATTTCATGTCTTTCTGGTTGAAAGACACATTGTAATATTCGAAGAATCCCGCTTGGCCCAAAAGACCAATGCCGTGTGCATCCATCGCAGGGGAAAAGCCGACGTAAGATTTGAATTGAATATCGGGCGCGAGGAAGATCTCGAGGTTAGTGTAATAGGTAGGATTGGCTGTGCTGCCGACTCCGCCCGTCAGGTGCTTTTTCAGGGTGAGAATATCGATTCCAAGAGCCGTGGCGAAGCTGGCCGGAAATACACAATGGTCTGCGCCGGAATCGAGGCATACGAAACAACGCATCCTCTTGCCGGTCGCCACCGATCGGATTATGGCGCGAGTCAGTGGACGTTTCGCGATTTGGCCGGACGGAAACGGGTCTGACGGATCAATCGCAATTCCCAGGTATGGAAATTCGACGGTGGGCAATCGGCACTTCCTTGAAGATCAAAGGAACAGCACGCTTGATTGCTCTGGGATACGAACGATGAGGGGGTCGTCTTCTCCGTTTTCGCGGGCAGTTTTCAGCGTGGTCTGAAGATCGGCAGAGTAAGCGACGACCTTGTGGGCATCCTCTGAGATCGCAACCCAGGCGCCCTCCGGAATGCCTTTCAACAACTCGGCAACGTTCATTGCGGTGGTAGCCATAACACACCTCTACACCACATCAGATGCGCTCGGGAGAGGCAAAGACCCTAGGCAATCTGGTGTGTAGGTCACTTTATAGGGATGTGCCGACGAAACGCAACGAAAATCACTCGAAATGAGACGCGCGAAGGTGAAAAAGGTAATGGAATCAGTCTGTCAACTCTTACGTAAGTGGTAAATCTTTCAATGTCCAAGCCGTATCAGCCTTCCCTGCCGACATAATGGCGTTAGGCACAGCGAATGGAAAATGCAAATCCGGTTAGAATCAGGGTTTCCCGTCACTTACTCTGCGACGGCGTCCGCAAGGTCGACGAGGCCTTCGTTCCAGGCGGCGTACTCAGAACAGGTTCTGGCGTCCGGGAATCAGGTCAATCCGGGCAGAGATCAAGCCCATGCGCGCAGGGGTTCGCTCAGCCTCAGCCATGGCCGCGTCGGTGGCGTCAACGTACCGGAAAAGACGGAGCAGTTTGGATCGATCGCGCACGGGGACGAAGGACCTGTGCTAGTCCTCGCGTCTTCGGCACACGTCTGGACGGTCCACTGGTCCCTGTAGCAACGCGCGTGGAAGAAAATACCCATGGGCTGAGTGTAGCGCCGGGGGCGCCGGTGGCTGCGGATACGGCTAGCGGATCGGAACAGCCACAGGCAAAAGCCCCGCCATGCCCGCCATCCGTGCAAGCCTGATGCCATCGCCTCTTGAGCTTCTGGTATTGATCTCCCGTCAAGTTGAGCCACACTCCGCCACGGCCGTATGTGAGTGCGTGCTCGAAGGCCTGCTGTGTTTCGGCGTTCTGATCGCACCCGCCGCGATGGGCGAGTTTCGATGACTTTCTTCCGGTCGGTGAAAGTGAGTTTCTTGGGGGGCGTTTGGAGGTCTTTTTCAAGGAACTGGCAGTACCAGCCATCCCGGTGCATAAAGAATATATAGACGCGATGGGTAGGGATTTTGGCACAGTCATCACAGTGGCGCCCTGGGACAGGAGAACCGGGAAGAAAACGTCCGCAGCCAGGCCACGCTCTCCCTTCCTGCTGCGCTCTGGCCTTGTACATCTGCTCCCGCCGCATTCCCATGCGGGCAGCATAGGAGAAGAAAAGGAGAAATTATCAACAACGCATTCCATGCCGCATGTCGGTCCGCGCTGGGCCACCAACGAAAGGGCGAGTTCGCTGAATCTATCTTTACTCTGTGTCGTTGAACCAGAAAGCACCCGAGCAGCGGCTGGCTGCGCATGACCTTGAGGAAAGTTGCGTGAGATCAAAGGAAAATTGCTGGCCCTGCAAGTGTCCCAACCAGCCAGCCCCAGCATGATCCAGGTGGAGTTGTGTGATTCCCGCCGGCTGCGGCTCCTGGCCGCGCTTGATGGCACGGTCAAGAGCTGCGGTACCGGGTGACACTCGAGCACAGCAGGTCTAGCGTCTCGATATCGACCTTTGAGACCAATGGTCGAAGCAGGGAGGCAAATGGGGTGTCTATCCGGTGACCATCGGGCCATCAGTCTGCGTCATTTGTGGCAAATATGAGATCGCCACCCTTGCAACTTGGGCGTCCGGTGCTACACTGCGCATGAGCGCCAAGTGGCTCTTCTGAAGGTCCTTCCCCCTTCTACGGCCTGGAATTACGGCCGCCACAGAAGACGCTGCGAGCGGCATCGATGCTGATTGCTCAGGATCGAGAGGGCGCTATTTATGGGATTTTTGCTCCCCGCATCTCCGTTTCAGAAGCAGCGGGATTGTGCAACGAGAGCAAGTGGAACGTCTAACGTCCAGACCTCTGAATGCTCCGCGCATTTCCGATCTAAGGCAAACCGGAGGGCGGCGTGAGCGAGGTGCTTGGCCAGATCTGCAATGGGATTGGGTGCAACTTCCCGCGGTGGGGATGGTTCCAAGTTTAGGGAAGGACTTTTATCGCCGCTGGATCTGGGACGGCGGGGAGGAAAGAGTCATGAGTACAGCTGGTTTTTGTGCGTCGGGTCCTCGTGAAGTGTGGCTGCTGGCAAATGCAACTGTCTATGAGGCCAGGGAAGTTGCGAAGGAGTTTAATGGCTATGCTGCCCGCTGGCGAGAACTTATTAAGGGGATTCGCTTCCTGTTTGCATTGCCTTTTGTGGTGAAGCCTGGACTGGGTCGGCTCTCATTAAAGCAGGCCAAGTTGATCACGAAACTGCAGGCCGCCAGACCGGAAGATTGGTCCCTTGAAAACTGTCGGGAGATGAGTGACCTCCTGCACGATCTTGTGGTAGAGGAAGGCACATTCCTGGATCAGGGCTGGGACTATATCCGCAAGATCGCACCGCCCATTGCGAAGCGTTTAAAGGAACTCCGCGAACAGTTGGACGAACTCGACGTGATTAGTACGCGACTGGATATCCTTTCCATCCCGCAGAGGGAAAAGCCAGGGCACCGCGAAGCCAATGAGTTCCTTATGCTCCTTTCTGCACCTGAGGAATTTGATGTGGCGATGGACGAAATTGTGAAGGGGAAGGCCTTGCGCGCGTAGCATGTCGAACGGACCGGGGTGGTACGACGGCGATCCCGATTTATCTCAGCTCTATCAAGGGGATGTCCTTCGCGACATCCCTTTTCCCAATTGGCCCACAATCATTGCTGCGACTCACGTGGAAAAAATGCCAGTGTTGCGAGTGATGGAAGGTGGCAAACGAACGCCGAAGCCGATCGACAGGTTGCCGAACTTCTTGGAATCGCAGGCGCGCAGTCAGGTCCAGGATGCCTTCAACAATCTCGAACGGCGCGAATACGTCATGGCTGAGTGCCGGCTTCGCAACGTTATGGTGCTTACGCGCGCGTGTCAGTTAGATCACAAAGACCGCAAGTATGCGGTTGTTGCGCCCGTAACCGCGATTGAGGACCTACCGAGCGAGCAAAAGCGCGATGACATTCTGGCGGCGACGCGGAAGCGCGAGATCCCGCACAGATTTTATTTGCCTGAGCGAGGAGAACTGCGAGAATCGTTCGCGGACTTCTTCAGGATGACGACTATCCATCGGAGTCTTTTTCCAGGTAGAGAGGAGATCGCCAAGAGCTTGGTTTCGCGACTATCCTCGGTTGGGCAGTCGACATTGCAACTTTCGTTGGCGCATCATTTCGGTCAAGGGTTCGGCTTTGACCACCAAAACGTGGTGCCTCAGGATGGGTGGTATAACTGCTCAAATTGTTTCTATCAAGGAATGGATACAGTGCGCCGTCGATATTTGAAGGGTCAGACGTTCGGACTGTGCTCAAAGTGCGGGGAGGACGCTCAATACGTGAAGGTGCCGATCTGAACGATCTTTATCTCGATTCGTTTAGATGAAAGCGCCCATCCGAGATGAAGCCGAATTCAGCACTGGGAGCCATCGCGCGGGCAACTTATCGCGACGGCATTCGCACCGGGGAAAATACCGGGGAACATGGGCGGCAATTCAGGGTCACCGAGAGTAGTCATGTTAGGTGCGAAGCCAGCATAAACACAGCGTCCACAGCATTCCAGAGTCAAATGAAGTAAATGGCAGGAATAGTGTTCCCTGCAACTCTTAACCGACAGGTTGTAGGTTCGATTCCTACCGCGTCCACCATCTCATCAACAACTTAGGTGTTCTTGCGCTCAGTTTTCCTGAAACGCGGGCTGCGCGACCTTCTTTCCAGCTGTAGTCATCTCATCCGTCGCAACGTCTCCATAAACGTCTCCATAGTTGAATGCAGTCCTGGCATCGCCGTGCCTCATCATCTCCCGCTGTACATCAGGAGAAGTGCCCAATGCATTCAGCGGCCCGCCCATCCTCCCAGACACTCGCATTCCTGCTGACGGCGTGGTGAGCGTCTGGATTCTCAATCCAGCTCTCTCTGGCGGGAAGACTCGTTCCGGGCTGTCGTCCACCTTGACGATGACCGCCCCAGACAAAACGTACGCTGCGACAAATGCATCTCCGTGACCATGAGGCGGTGTTGGTCTGCCCAGCTTGTACTCGACTGTCACGCCCGTAAAAACGAATTCGGGAGCAGCGGGTGGTTCTGATCGAAAGGTCAGCCGAATTAGTTCGCGCGGGGCGTAACAGCTTGTGCACGCATTACCGGAAGTAACAGAGCGAAGATGAGGACGACGAGAAAGAACGGGCGCTTGGTTTGAAAAGCATCCATAACCTTGACTCCGTTGATTGGCCTTTGTTAGTTGAGACGAACCGGCAGATATTTGTCTTCGATCTACAGGAATGTGAAATGCCGTTTCATCGGGAGACTCCATTGCACTGTCAGATGGTTGCTTTTACGGCGATAGTGGCGGCCCTTATATCCAGCGTATAGCTCGGGAAGAATGCGTGCATTGACGATTGTCCAGATTGCACAACCCTCATCGTAGAGGCAACCAACTCAACAAAGTTGTCCATATTCATGCCTTCTTCATGTGAGGTATTTCATTCTCAATTCATCATTGCTGTTGCTCGGGACATTTGGGGGCTGCCGCGTGTCTACTGGCTCACGGTCTAACTCCTGGCCCACAACCACGAATCCATCGGTGCATTCCATAGCTTAGGCGTGCGCTGGACGAGGCCCTTCACGGTACTCGCCACGCACAGAGGAGAGCACTGTATCTGTATGATCACTTACTCGCATTGATAAGTGCTGCAGGTTCCAGCCACTTATAAATGTTCTTCACTTCGTTTACGAGTTACTTATGAAGAGCCATATGAAATACGACTTGGGATCAGGTCGCTAAGGCCGGTAACTGACGGCGAAGAGATCGAGTCACAGATTACATGTGGGGTCATTCGACAGAAAACCTGGCCAGCACTTGAGTTACTGGGCAGCAATCAGATGAATGCGAACTACCCGAAACATTGTTGCTGAATTTCATTCACTCGACTCATGAATTGATCTTCAACCGAATGCGAGAGGTGAAAATGAGAAGTGCCCTTTGGAAAGCCATGACGCTGGCGGCGTTTAGCGCCGGCGCGACGTTTGTGGGGACGGCGCAGACAAGCACAGTCACGCCGAATCAGCCGGATCTGGTAGCTCACTCAAACCCGCCATCGACTCCAAGCACCGACACAGGTACAAAGCAGGCGTCGTCTGCAACGCAGCCGGAGACGCAGCTCACGGTGGATCAGAAGATTGCGATTCTCGAGAACCGCATTGAGCAACTGGAAGACCAGGTCAAGCAAAACAGTGCAGCCGCCGTGGAGAGCAGAGACGATGCAGCCGCGCTGACAGCTGCTGAAAAGGCGCTGGTGGCCGGAAACGGAGGCGCCGCGCTGCACGCAGCGGTTCCTGCCGCAGCCGCACCGTTGCCTGCGCAGGCGCAGCGGGCGCCTGCCGCCGCCGCAGCGCCTGCAACTCCACCACCACCCGATATCCCCGGCGAAATCACAACCAAGTCTGCGCCGTTTGCCTATGCGGATTGGACGTGGCTCAACGGAAATCCACGCACCGAAGATACGCCACTGGCAACGAAGTATTTCACACCGGAGTTTCGGGCCGATGTGAACTATACCTATGACTTTAACAAGCCATCCGATGACTCGTTGGGGGGCTCGACCGAGACATTCCGCGCCAACGAGATCCAGGTAGAGCAGTTAAGCTTCGGCGGTGACTTGCGGGTGAATAACGTGCGCGGCCGGTTTCTGACGATGTACGGCATGTTTGCCACCACCACGCCGCGCAACGATCCAAGCGTGTCGCGCGGACAATGGGATCTGGCCGATGCTTACCGCTATATCTCGGAGGCGTGGGGCGGCTATCACTGGAATGTGGCGCACGGAGTGAATCTGGACGGTGGTATCTTTGTCTCTTACATTGGCCTGTTCAGTTACTATAACTTCGATAACTGGGCATATCAGCCATCCTATGTTTCATCTAATACGCCGTGGTTCTTCAACGGGCTCAGACTTCAATACTTCCCGACGGCTAAGCTGAAGATTGAGCCGTGGTTTATTAATGGCTGGCAATCTTACGCAAGGTCGAATTCGAAGCCGGGATTGGGCGGCCAAATTCTTTACCGGCCCAGGCCGTGGATCTCAATCGTCACTAACAATTACGGCCTTGGACAAGACGCGCCAGGAATCCTTTCCGGTGGTGCAACAGCAACCCGCTCGCGCATACATACTGACAATAGTGTCGAAGTGAAGTACTACGACAGGCCATCATCGTCGCTGGACAAGATGGCGTTCTCGCTCACCGGAGACCTGGGATGCGAGATGGGCGGTGGTGTGAAGTGCACCGGCGGCCATTTGCCGGGTCCTCCGAAGCAGGCGTTTCTCGGCTGGATGGCATACAACCGCTTCTGGTTCAAGAAGGATCTTTTTGGCCTGACCCTGGGCGGCGGACAGATGAACAATCCCGGACGTTACCTCACATTGCTACCGCCGATTAACGGAGCAACTGCCTCTTCAGGAACGCCATACTTCACGGAGAATCCGGGTGACAAGATGCGCGCCTACGATGCAACCGGAACGCTGGACTACATGCCGAATGAGTTCATCACATTCCGCTGGGAGTGGGGCTACCGGCACACGGACGTACCCTACTGGACCGGCCACGGAGGCATCACTCCGCCGGGCGGCAACAACGGCTCGCCTCAGCAGTATGCATGCACCGTGGCTGGGCCGGGCGGAAACACAGCCTCAGGCTTTACCGATCTGCCGGACGCGCAGAACGTCTGCGCGGGATTTGGCGGAGCCGTCTGGTTCCCTGATCTGCGCACGCAGCAGGCTAGTTCCACATTCGCCATCATGGTGAAGTTTTAACCCTCCCGAGAACGAGCACGGCCCACGCCTCGCGAACCAGCGGGCGCGTGGCCGTGCAACAACATGGGCGCACCCGCATTCATCCGGCGGATGCGGCAGATGGTACTCGATATGAGACTAAGTGCAATTGGACTTCTGATGAGCCTTGCGGCGATAGCGTCTCTGTCCGGCGCGATCGGATGTCATGAGAACCAGGCAAGCGCCGCGGCCGAGGCGCCTCCACCTGCCAAGGTGATTTCAGGAGTGGACGTCTCCTTTTTTGCGGTCGAGCATCCGGAGTGGTATCCGATCGTGACAGCGTCCGAATACCAAGCCCCATCGCAATTGTCCGTGACCGGCACTGTATTTCCAGACATCGCGCGAACTGTTCCGGTGATTTCGCTGGCCTCCGGCCGCATTGTGGACATCCGCGCCCGCCTGGGCGACGCGGTAAAGAAAGGCCAACTCTTGCTTCGTATTCGCAGCGACGACATTTCGGGAGGCTTCGACGCCTACCGCAAGGCGATCTCCGATGAGCTCCTCGCACGCAAGCAATTGGATCGAGCGAAGCAGCTGTATGAGCACGGGGCAATAGCGCAGGGAGACCTGGAGATCGCGCAAGACAGCGAGGACGACGCCAAGACCACCCTCGATACCACCACTGAACATCTCCGCCTGCTTGGCAGCGACCCCGATGATCCGAAGGGAATTGTCGATATCTTCGCTCCGGTTTCCGGCGTGATCACCGATCAGGAAGTGACGAACGCGGCGTTCGTGCAGGCCTACTCTACGCCGAACCCATTCACTATTTCGGACCTGACCACCGTGTGGATCGTCTGTGACGTCTACGAAAACGACATGGCCAGCGTGCGCGTCGGGCAACCGGCCGACATCAAGCTCAGTGCCTATCCGGACAAAGTTCTCAAGGGCACGATCAGCAATATCGGCTCGATTCTCGATCCGAATATCCGCACAGCGAAGGTGCGTATTGAAGTGGCCAATCCGGGCGAGATGATGCGGCCGGGCATGTTCGCTACCGCGACTTTGTACGGCAAGCAGAAGCAAACCTACACCGCTGTTCCGGCGTCCGCGATCGTGCATCTGCACGACCGCGATTGGATCTTTATCCCCGTGCAAGGGAAGTTCAAGCGGATTGAGGTCGTCAGCGGCGAACAGTTGCCGAACAACATGCAGGAGGTTCTATCCGGGTTGCAGCCGGGCCAGCAGGTCGTAACAAACGCGATCAATCTCCAAAATGCGATCGACAATGAATGACCCTCGGTTCCGGGACCCAAGGAAGAGACCATGATTCGCAATCTCGTAGATTTTGCTCTCAATAACCGGTATGTGGTGCTGGCTATTGGGTTGCTATTGCTTGGCTGGGGGGCGGTGTCGTTTCACAACATGCCCGTCGAGGTCTATCCGGACATCGCCGATAATTATGTGTCCATCATCAGCCAGTGGCCCGGGCGTTCCGCCGAAGAAATAGAACAGCAAGTATCGGTTCCCGTCGAAATTCAGATGTTTGGGATTCCGCATCTCACCACGGTACGGTCGGAGTCGATTTTTGGTCTCTCTTTGGTCACATTGATCTTCGACGACCAATCCATCAACGAATGGAATCGCCAGAAGGTGCTCGAAAGGCTCACGCAGGTCGGTACGCCGGCGGGCGTGCTGCCTCAGATCGGTACGGACTGGAGCCCCACCGGCCAGATTTATTGGTATACGCTCCGGAGCACGAATCCGGCGTATGACCTGATGAATTTGAGGAGCATCGAAGACTGGACTCTGTACAAGGAATTCAGGAAAGTCGAAAATGTCGTGGACGTGAGCGACTTCGGCGGCACCGCGCGCGAATATCAGGTGCATGTCGACCCCAACAAGCTCATCTCCTACGGCTTGAGCATCGCCCAGGTCGAGAGCCAGTTGGCCATCAACAACGTAAACGCCGGCGGCAGCTTCGTCGAAGAGGGTGCGCAGCAGCTGAACGTCCGCGCACTCGGACTTTATCGCAGTGTGCAGGATATCGAGAATACGGTGCTGACGACTTCGAATGGGGCTCCAGTTCGCGTAAAGGACATTGCCGTCGTCGACTGGGGCCCCAGAATTCGGCTGGGTCGCATGGCCAGGGCCGATCATCGCCCGGACGGCGTTATTGTAGATGAGCCCGATGTCATCCAGGGCGGCGTGCTGATGCGCAAGGGGGCCGAAGAAGGCCCCACGCTCGAAGCGATTCACCAGAAGGTGGACGAGCTCAACAATCACATTCTGCCCGAGGGTGTGAAAGTCATTCCCATGCTGGACCGCAGCGATCTGCTTCATTACACGCTGCACACGGTGCTGCACAACCTCGGCGAGGGGATGATCCTGGTTACGATCATCCTGCTTCTTTTCCTCGGCAACGTTCGCGCGGCCTTGATCGTTGCGGTGACCATACCGTTTTCTCTGTTGTTTGCCTCAATCTTTCTGAATTTGAGCAATATACCCGCGAACCTGATTTCACTTGGCGCGCTTGATTTCGGAATGGTCGTGGATGGAACCGTGGTGATGGTCGAAAATATCTTTCGCCATCTCTCGCGCAGGAATGATGCGAACGGCGCTGACACAACTCTGCGCGGCAAGACAACTGCGGAGATGATCCGGGATGCCTGTCACGAGGTCCAACGGCCGGTATTCTACGCCATCGCCATCATCATCACCGCCTACATGCCGATCTTCACGCTCCAGCGAGTCGAAGGGCGTTTGTTTCGGCCCATGGCCTGGACAGTTGCCTTCGCATTACTTGGCGCCATGACATTCTCGATCCTGATCGCACCGGTTCTATCCAGCTTCCTGTTCCGCGGTCAAGTGAAGGAGTGGCACAATCCGGTCCTGGTTTTTCTCACCAATCGCTACCGAACAAGCTTGAGCTGGGCTATCGAACACCGCGTGATTGTAGTCGGCACTGGCCTGGCTTCGTTGGCCGTTGCTCTTTTCCTGGCATTCAGTGGAATCATCGGCTCGGAGTTCCTGCCCCATTTGGACGAAGGCGCCATTTGGGCGCGCGGCGAGATGGCGAACAGCGTAGGCGAGACGGAAGGCACGCGCTTTGCCCAGCAAAACCGCTATATCTTCGCCTCGTTCCCCGAAGTCACGAAAGTTGTGTCGCAAGCCGGGGCGCCCGACGATGGAACCGACACAGGAGGATTCGGCAACACGGAATATTTCATCGACTTGAAACCCAAGGAGCAATGGCGGCCGATCTTTCATCAGAAAAAAGAAGAGCTGATCGCCGCGATGGATCGCGAAGTGGAGAAAAACCCAGGGGCTTTTTGGAATTTCTCCCAACCCATTGAGGACAACGTGGATGAAACGCTTACCGGCACGAAAGGCGGACTGTGCGCCAAGCTGTACGGGCCGGACTTGGACGTTCTCGAAGAAAAGGGCGAAGAAATCAAAGATGTGATGGCCAATATTGACGGGATCAAGGATTTAGGAATTCAACGCGATACGGGCCAGCCGAATATCGATCTTACTGTTGACCGTCAGGCGGCGGCGCGTTTCGGAATCAACGTGGCCGACATTCAAGATGCGATTCAGACCGCTGTCGGCGGTAATCCTGTCAGCCAGGTCCTGCAGGGAGAGGCCGTCTACAACGTGGTGGTGCGCTATCAGAAACCGTATCGTGATACCAAGGAGGCCATCCAGGATATTCGACTGCTCTCTCCCTCGGGAGAGCGCGTCTCGCTGGCTCAGTTGACCAAAGCCCAGGTTCGCGATGACGCTTACGACATTTACCGGGAAGGCGGCTCGCGCTATGTGGCCATCCGCTTTGAGGTTCGCGGGCGCGATCTGGGCACCACGGTCCGGGAAGCCGTCGACAAGATCGCCAAGGATGTGCAGTTACCGCGCGGTTATCGCCTCGAATGGTCGGGAGAATACGATAGCGAAAAGCGTGCCGAAAATAGGCTGCTCTTAATCGTTCCTCTGACGGTCTTCTTGATCTTCATCATTCTCTACGCCATGTTTCGCTCCTTCAAATGGGCGCTGCTGATTCTCGCCAACGTGGCCATGGCTCCTGTTGGAGGCTTGCTCGCTCTCTTTGTGACCGGCACATTCTTCAGCGTATCTTCCGGTGTCGGCTTCCTGGCACTATTCGGCGTCTCTGTTCAGACGGGTGTCATCATGCTCGAATACATCAATCAGTTACGGGCGCGCGGTTACACACCGAAAGATGCTGCCGTGCACGGCGCGGTACTCCGGCTGCGGCCGATCATGATGACCGCGCTGGTAGCTACTGTGGGGCTTCTTCCGGCGGCTACGTCCCACGCCATCGGATCCGACTCGCAGCGCCCATTTGCCATTGTCATTGTGGGCGGACTCATGGCAGCTCTGGTGTTGAGCATCTTTTTGCTGCCAACCTTGTATGTCTGGATTGCGCGAGAGGGCGATAAGCTGCCTGAGCCGGAGGGGGAGGTGTCCTTTGAATACTAAGACTGCTTCTTTCCTTTCGACATGGAGCAAAACCAGTGACGGAATGGCGCGCGCTTCACTCCGCGGCTTGTGGATAGCCCTGATTATGGCAGGCTCGGCACAGGCGCAAGCTCCAGCGCAGCCGCAGCATACTCTAACGTGGGATCAAGTAAGGGCCAGGTTCGAAGCCTCGAATCCCGCTCTCAAAGCGGATGCCGATAACGTGGACGAGATGAAGGCCGAAGAGATCACGGCTTTCCTCCGGCCTAATCCGCAGTTCACCATAGCGGCCGACGGCACGCAGATCGCGCCACATGATGGAGTCTGGACTCCCTTCAAAGGCACGACTGAACAGCCCAACTTCAGTTACCTGCACGAGCGCCAACACAAGCGCGAACTGCGGCTCGAGAGCGCTCAGGAAGGCACGCGCATTACGCAATCGCAACATGAGGATCTGGATCGCAACATGGTGTTTGCTCTGCCCGCGGCGTTTGTTGGAACGCTGGAAGCCAAGTTCGTACTGGACCTGGCAAAAGTGGATCTCGACTACTACGACAAAATTATCGAAGTCAGCCGCAATCGTTTTCGCGCCGGCGATATTGCGCAAGTGGATCTGGATCGCATCGAGCTGCAGCGCGTGCAGTACGAATCGGAGATTGAAACGGCGATCGTCAACTTGCGCACCGCCAAAATTCAGCTTCTGCAGATGCTGAACGACCGCACCCCGGTAGATCAGTTCGATGTGACCGGGAACTTCGATTTCAACGATGCCATGCAGCCTTTGGAGAGCTATCGGGATGCCGCTCTGGCGGCCCGGCCTGACCTGCAGGCCGCACTGCAGACGATTCAGCAATCCCAGACCAACTACAAGCTGGCTGTGTCCGACGGCTCTACCGACCCGACTTATTCCATCTGGTATACCCACAACGCCTCAACCAATAACCCGAATGGCTCCGAGACCATCGGTGCCAGCGTAAGCATTCCATTGCGCATCTTCGACCGCAACCAGGGCGAGAAGAAGCGCACGCAGATCGACATCGACCGCAGCCAGCAGGCCAGCGAGGCCACGCGGGCACAGGTATTCAGCGATGTAGACACAGCTTACGAGCTTGTGCGGAGCAATATCGAACTGCTCAAGCCATATAAGGCAAAATACAATGAGCAGGCCTTGCGGGTCCGCGACACGGTAACCTTTGCCTATGAGCACGGCGGCGCGTCACTGATGGACTTTCTCAATGCGCAGAGCGACTACCGCCAGGTGCAACTGGCTTACGCGCAACTCATCGGCGCCTATCTTACTGCTGCGGGCCAGTTGAATCTCGCTGTGGGTAGCGAGGCAATTCAATAGCTCACCAATCACAATTCGAGTGAAGACAGGAACTCTTGCATGACTAGGGACGAAGCGAAAGCTCGCATTGAAGAGATTGGGATCGTCCCTGGAATTCGCGTGGGCGCGGCGGACGATGCTCTCTACGGGGCGGAGACGGTTTATCAGGCCGGTATCCCTGTAGCTGAGATCACAATGACCGTTCCAGGCGCAGTCGACGTAATCAAGCAACTGGCGCAGCGTCACCCGGACATGATCGTGGGCGCCGGAACCGTGCTCGATACGGAGACTGCGCGGAGATGCGTCGATGCAGGGGCAAAGTTCCTCACCAGCACTGGCCTTGTAACAGAGGTCGTCGCGTTCGCGCTCAAGAGCAATGTTCTTGCGATCCCCGGAGCTCTCACGCCCACCGAGGTGATTGCGGCGTGGAAGTCTGGCGCCGACCTTGTGAAGATATTTCCGGCGGCGCCGATGGGGGGCGACCAGTATATCCGCTCATTGAAGCTGCCATTGTCGCAGGTATCGTTGATTGCCGCAGGCGGCGTAAACCAGCAGACGGCGGTGAACTATATTCGTGCCGGAGCCACCGCGTTGGGAGTCGGCATGGAGCTGTTGCCGCGGGATGCAGTACACCGCCGGCAAGATCAGCGCATCCATGAACTGGCGCGCAGGTTTTTGGGCTTTGTCGCCGAAGCACGCACATAGACAAAGGCGGCGAAAGCGCAATCGAAACATACGAACTATAGCGGTTCTCCAATTGCTGTACACCGAAGGCACAATGTCGAGTGGCTTTTTCCTTAAGAAAAAGCCACCTTGCACGCCACCGGACAGTGCACGTGAATTGGGGAACCGCTCTAATGACAGGCTGTCCTGTTACCGGTCCGAGCGTGATGCTTTAAGTTGCGCAGGATAACTCCAGAGCGTAAGTGACCCGCTGGTATCGTAGCTGCGACAAAGCGATAAAGAAGTTATAAGATGCACGCTAAGTGGCCTGATTTCACTTATTACTTCATGCTTTCTTCACGTTGAAGATCCGATCCTTGAAATGAAGGAGGATACTTCAGATGAATCGCAAGATGCACATTATAGCCGCAGTCGCGGCATTCGCATTCGCCACCGGTTTCGCAGGTGCGCAGACTTCTGTGACCGCTGGCCTGACTCATGCTCAGCTTGAAGAGATGCTCCGCAGTGCGCATACGGTCCAGCAGTACCAGATGCTGGGGAGCTACTTCCACGCTCGCCAGCAGACCTTTGAGCAGCGGGCGCAGTCGGAGAAGGTGGAATGGGAACGCCGCAGCCAGAACATTACTGGACCGGCTGCGAAGTACCCCAGACCGGTGGACTCGTCGCGGAACCGTTACGAGTATTTCACCTACGAGGCGCAGCAGATGGGCCAAAAGGCCGCTCATTACGATAGCCTTTCGGCCAGCGCGCAATAGGCAGCGCGTGCAAACAAATCATCGTTTAGCGCAAGTTGGGGGCTGAGTCTTAGGTGCGGCAGTACGCTAAGATTCATCCCCCTGGTTTCTTTGCAATTTGTTTATGTTTTGTTGATGCTCCGCCACTTAGTCTTTTCCTACACACATGCGAGACTGGCATGTCCTGGGTGCCATGAAGCTTTCAGACATTCTCGTCGAGCGAACTAATGTCAGATGGCCGCAGTTTGCCGGCGAGAGCCTTCTGGGGTGTTGGGTAATTGCGCTCCTCGCCTTTGCTGGTTATGTTCTGCATTTCAACGCCGCGCCGGTCGGATTTCTGTTTCTCCTTGTGGTTGTCTGCGTGGCGATCCTCAGCGGCTTCTGGCAGGCGTCGATTGTTTCGCTGCTTGCATGTGCATCGTTGGATTACTTTTGTTATCCTCCGGTTCTTAAGTTCACTATCAGCGACCCTCAGGACTGGGTTGCTCTCGGGGCGTTTGAGATCAGCGCCTTGTTGGTGAGCCGGCTTTCATCGCGCGAGCGGCTGAACTCGCGTGAAGTCAAGCTGCAGCGCACCGCGATGGAGCAGTTGTATGAATTGAGCCGCAGCACGCTGCTGATCAACCTTCACCAGGCGCCAGGTCCGCAGTTGACGCATTTGATTCAACGCATCTTTTCGGCGGAAGCGGTGGCAATCTTCGATGCGAATTCCGGGTTATGCGATATGGCCGGCGTTTGGGGAGAGGATGAGAGAGAACTGGCGAAAGAGTGCTACCTGGGCCAGGTCGACGATGAAGACCGGTCATCCCGCACATCGCGGAGACTGCTGAGGGTGGGAGCCGATTCGACCGGCGCCATTGCGATTCGCGGCAGTCTGGGGCCGCTGGTTGCGGACGCTCTGGCGTCGCTGACTGCGATTACGCTCGATCGATGCGTTTCATTCGAGAAGGAGAGCCAGATCGAAGCAGCGCATCAGAGTGAACGCTTACGTGCGGCTGTGCTCGATTCGCTGGCCCACGCGGTGAAGACGCCGTTGACCGCGATCCAGGCGGCTAATGCGGGCCTCGGAGAAGTCGGTCATCTCAACCAACCGCAGCAGGAACTGGTAGCGCTGATTTCGAACGAGACGAGCGAGCTGGGTTTGCTGAGCACGCGTCTTCTGCAGACGGCGAAGCTAGAGGCGCAGGATCTGACCCTCGCCAAAGAGGAAATCGTGATCGGGGAGCTCTTGGCGACGGCTTTGGCGGAGCAGCGCGGGCGCATGTCCGGCCATCCCGTGGAAATCGCGGTCCCCGATCCGTCTCTCACTGTCCGCGGCGACCGCGACCTGCTTTCGATGGCACTGACGCAATATCTCGACAACGCCGCTAAGTACTCCTTTGTTGGGACCGCAGTGAAGTTGGCTGCGTGGGAGAGCCACTCAGAGGTGCTCATCTCAGTTCATAACTTTGGGCCTGCAATTCCCATTGCAGACCGGGATAAGATCTTTCAACGGTTTTATCGCAGCGAGGGGACGATGCATCTGGCTGCGGGAACGGGCATCGGATTATCGACAGTCAAGATGGCCGCCGAAGCACACCGCGGCCACGTATGGGTGATCAGCAATGCCAATGAGGGAACGACCTTCTTTCTTTCGTTGCCTCAGAATGGAAGAGGGAAAAAGTGAATCAAGAATCAGCCAATCTGCTCATCGTTGACGACGAGCGCTCGATCCGGCTGTCGTTGCGGACAATTCTTGCGAACTTCGGCTTTGAGATTGTGGAAGCCGCGCGCGGCGAGGAGGCGCTGGCCCTTGTGCGCACTGCTCAATTCGATGCCGTGCTGCTCGACATCAATATGCCGGGGATGGGAGGGATCGATGTCTGCAGGATGATGCGCAAGACCTCGCCGAGTTTGCCGATAGTCATGCTCACCGTTCAGGGAAGCGAAGAGCGCAAAGTGGAAGCGCTGAACGCTGGAGCGGACGACTATATTACTAAACCCTTTCAGTTGCGCGAGCTGACAGCGCGGCTTCGCGCTGCGATGCGGCGCAACCGGGTGACGGATGGCACGGACAAATCGATCATGATAGGCGACGTTCTGCTCGACATTGAACGGCACCTGGTGCAGAAGAAAGGCCTGCGGGTTCATCTAACCCCCAAGCAGTTTGAGTTGCTTCACTATCTGATGGCCAACGCGGGAAGACCCATTCCACATGTCCATCTGCTCAGGGCAGTGTGGGGATCTGAATATGGAAATGAGCTCGAGTACCTGCGAACCTTTATCCGGCAGATCCGCATCAAGATCGAAGACGATCCCGCAGATCCAAAATATCTGCTGACGGAGTCACATATCGGTTACCGTTTCAGTGAGACGGTGTAGCAGACTAAGTTGCTTGTTCGTTTGATTATTTGAAGGCCGCGCGCGATAGCCGTAAATAGTAAGCCTGTTCTAGTAGACGATAGCGCCACACACTCCGCGGGTGCTCATCGCAGCAAGCCTCTTGTTTGCTCTAGCATTGTTTGCTCTAGCAAAAAAATCCGTCTCCGGCCAAAGAAGGCGACCCTCGCCGGAACCGCCCGGGGGAGGCTTCGCGTCCGCTTAAATCCCCAGCTTGCGCACTTCCTCGTTGTAGTACTTGCGGTACAGAATCTCCCACTCCTGCGAACCTTCGAGGATGATCTTGCGCTGGTTCGCGATCTTGAGCCGGGCGGACGTGTCGATCTTCGCCTCTTCGGTGAGCAGCGTTTCGAGCGCCTTGCGCGCCTCCTGGCGAATGGTGTTGCGGTCTTCGAGGAAGCCCACCTGGTCAACTTCAGCCAGCGTGTCGGCCACCGTGTGGGCGAGCTTGTTGAGCTTGTCGCGGCTGATCCTCATAGCACCGCCTTGTACTTTTTCGCGAGCTCGGTCTTCACCTTCTTGAACATCTCGGCATACTGCGCGCCGGATTTGCGCATCTCGTCCGAATAGGCCTCGAGAATCACGCGCACTTCGTCGTTGATGCGGTCTTCGAGAGACAACTCGTCAAGCAAAGCCTGATTGACGCGCTCTTCAGTCACCTTCAGTTCGCTGGCGGTGATCAGCTTGGCGTCGATGAGGTGCTTGACCGTGCGGCGGGCGAGATACCCAATGTAATCACGCGAGAAGATCATGAGTTTAAAAGTCAGGATAACGCATTGAGCCGCTTGATGTACACCCATTGAAGCGGGGGCAGTGTCCTGGCTTGGCGTTGTTTTGAAAGAGCACGGCTTTCACAGGCTGCGGAAAAACTCGGAATGGATGGCGTTTTGTGTCAGGGCAGGACTTCAGCCGTCCCGAAAACGGCTGAAATGAAAGGCCGGGCTTTAGTCCCTGAGGGTCCGGGACATTGCATTAGGACACTACCAAGCGGGGACTGAGGGACTAGAGAGCCGAGGTTTGCCGCGCTTCAGCTCCGATGCGGGCAGCTCTTGGTGTTCAGGCACTCATCGGCAATGCGCAGCCGTTCTACGGGGCGGCCGGCGACCAGGTGCTCGGCGACGATCTCTTCCGCGTCTTCGGGCCTGACGCCGCCGTACCAGACCGCGTCCGGATAGACCACCACCGTAGGGCCGTGCTCGCATTGGTCCAGGCAGCCCGATTTGTTGATTCGCACCTTTCCGGCCAATCCGGCCTCCTTGGTCAACTGCTGGAGCCGCGTATGCAGTTCGCTTTTTCCATCGGTCGTACAGGAGGGACGGGGTGCATCGGCGGGGCGGGAATTAAGGCAGACAAATACATGGCGTTCGAACGCGGGCAAACGGAGTTCTCCTCTGGTACCTTTTCAGGATAGCTGACGAACGGCGGAACAGAGGCTTGCGGACTCCGGCTCCTCCATTGAAAAACATGACCCGAAGCCGCTGGACCGAAGTTTCCACATTTTCTCTGCCAACCCGCCCGCATCTGCGAAAATGAGTGCTTGACTATGAGTACTGATAATCTGCTCTCGCTCAAAGACGACATGGTGGCCTTTATTGAGGGCCATGGCCTTCGCCGTCTCCCCGGTTACGTGACCGAGGACATTCCCTCCATCCTCTGGGAGGGACGCGGCAATCCTGACGCGTGGAAAGACTTTGTCGAGATGGCCAAGCATGTGGGGGCCCCGTTCGTGAGCTTCAGCGAGATGACCATGGAGCGCGAAGAGCTCGATGCGCTCATCGAAGAAGCCGGCGAAATGAACTTCCCCGATGAAGAAGGTACGGAGCTGGTAGAGGCCAAGTGGCTGCGCAAATATTCGGGCATGCTGGGTTACATCCAGCTCGGCTTCGTTTACCAGGGGCTGGTGTTTCTGCACGAGACCACGACCGAGTGGTACGAGCGTTTCCAGACGCTGCTCGAAGACATCGAGGCCTTCCAGGACATCGTCATCGACGATGCCCATCCCCAAGACGAAGAGGAAGAGTAAAGCGCGTGAGCACCACAGGCGCGCAGGCCGGGCCCATCGCTTCGCGGCACAAGCTTCTGCCCGAAAAATCGAGTCCCGAAAAAGCGAGTCCTGATAAAACCAGTCTCGTCCGTCCGGTTCTCGATCGCTGGATTCTCCTCGACCAGCATCCCGAAGCAGCCGCGGCCCTCGCTAAAGAAGCGCGTCTGCCGCTTGTGCTCGCCGAGCTGCTCTGCGCGCGCGGCATCACGCAGGCCCACGAGGCCTACGCTTTTCTCAATCCCGATTTCGCCCATCTGCACGATCCCTATCGGATGCTCGGCATGGATCAGGCTGTTGCCCGGCTGGAGCGGGCCATCGCCGCCAGAGAGCCGGTGCTGCTCTACGGCGACTACGATGTGGACGGCACCACCGCCGTCGTGCTGCTCAAGACCGCCATCGAGATGCTCGGCGGTGTTGTGCGCTTTCACGTGCCGCACCGCCTGCGCGAGGGCTACGGCCTGCAATCGAGCGTGCTCGAAGCTGCCTATGCAGACGGCGTGCGCCTCGTCATCACCGTCGACACCGGCATGCGGGCCTTCGCTGAGGCTGAAACGGCGCGCACGCTGGGCCTGGACCTCATCATCACCGATCATCACCTGCCTAAGATGGATGACGCCGTTCCGGCGGCGCTGGCGATTCTGAATCCCAATCAGCGCGGCTGCGCGTATCCTGAAAAATCGCTCTGCGGCGCGGCCATCGCCCTCAAGCTCGCGCAGGCCTTGCTTGAGCGGCGCGATGCGGCGCGTCTCCGCGAGAAGATTCTGCCCAGCTTTCTCAAGATGGCGGCCATCGCCACCATCGCTGACGCCGTGCCTCTGCGCGGCGAGAATCGCGCCATTGCCGCGCTGGGCTTGCGCGAGCTGCGCCGCCCCGCCGGCGCCGGATTGCGCGCCCTCTTCGCCGCGGCGGCTCTCGATCCAGCCAGCAAAGAGCTCACCGGCTTCGACATCGCTTTCCGCCTCGCTCCACGCATCAACGCCGCGGGCCGCATGGACGTGGCCTCTGAAGTGATCGAGCTTTTTTCCACGCGCGATCCTGTCCGCGCTGCCGAACTCGCCCAGAAGCTCGAGCGCCTCAATCGCGAGCGGCGCGATGCGGAAGCCGCGGCCCTCGCCTGCATTGAAGCGCGGTTGGAAGCGGAGGCCGGGTTCGCGGCGGATCGCCTGCTGCTGGTGGATGGCGATGGCTGGCATCGCGGCGTCATCGGCATCCTCGCCTCGCGCGTGGTGGAGCGCACGGCCAAGCCGGCCATTGTGGTGAGCGTGGAGGACGGCGTCGCGCACGGCTCCGGCCGCTCCGTGGATGGCTTTGCGCTTCTCAGCGCCATCGAGAGCTGTGCGGATCTCTTTACCCGCTTTGGCGGCCACGCCTTTGCCGTCGGCTTTGCCATGCCCGCCGCGGCGCTGCCTGATCTCAAAAGCAGGCTGCGCGCCTACGCCGAAGAGCATCTGGCTGCGCGCACGCCGGAGCGGTTACTGCGGATTCACGCCGAGCTGCCGCTGGACCGCATCACGCCCACGCTCGCCGGTTGGTTGCGCAAGCTCGAGCCGCTGGGCCACGGTAATCCTGAACCGGTCTTCGTAGCGCGAAGGGCGCGGCTCGCCTGCCCGCCGCGCGTGATGAAGGACCGCCATCTGCGCTTGGAACTGGCGCAGGAGCCGCACAGCTCCAGCGCCGTGCGCGCCGTGGGCTGGGGCATGGCGCAGCGTGCCGCTGCGCTTGGGCTCGCGCAGGGCAGTGTGATCGATGTAGCCTACCGCATTCGCGAGAACGATCATCCCGAATACGGCGGCCTTGAAGTCGAGATCGCCGGCATGGCAACGGCCACCGCCTGAGGCAACAAGTTCGAACGCGGCGAGACCCGAACGCAACAGGATCCGATCGCAACGAGATCCGAACGCAAGAAGGCCCCGAACGCAAGAAGGCCCACGGCGAACCGTAGGCCTCGTTGCTTGGTTGCCGAATCCGGCTGCTTATCTTCCGTGGCCGTGGCCCTCGTCGTGTCCGTGATTTTCCGGATGAGGGTTCGAGTGTTCCTGCGGATGCGGATTGGAATGCTGCGGCGCAGCATGGGATTCCGGCGCAGCATGATATTGCGTATTCGCATGCGCGCCGCCGTTAAAGTTGGCATTGCCGCCCGCGTGCCCGCCGCCGTTGAAGTTGGCGTTGCCGCCCGTATGCGCGGGAGCCCCGTGAGACTCAGCCTGCAGCGGCCTGGCCATTGCAGCATTGGCTGGGCGGCCATGGTTCGCGTTGAAATAGGCACTGTGGTCAGAGCGAGCCGCGGTTTCGTGCTGGCTCTGGAACGAGGTCCGTTCCATGTGCTGGTCGTGTTCGGCGATTCGTTCCTCCGGCGCGGGATCGTGACGGATGCCGCCCGGTCCGCCGCTGTACGCCACGTGGCGGTCGTTCACGATCGTGGTGCGCTCCACAACCGTGCGGTCGACGTATACGCGATTGCCGCCCCACGCTCCGCCCACGCCCACATGCATCACAGCGCCGTTATAGGCGAACACGCCGCCGCGCCATGCGCCGCCTGCGAAGCCAACGCCCATGTAACCGAAGCCGTAATTCACGCCGCCGTAGTAGCCGACATGCCGGCCCCAGTAGCCGGGATGCCATGCATACAGGCCGCTGCCCCAGCCCCAGTAGCCGGGCGTCCACAGCGCGCCTTCGTAAGGAGCCGGCACCCAGGCGCCAGGTACCCAGTAATAGCCATCCTCGCCATAGGCCCAGTAACCGGGCGTCCACATCAGGCCGGGCTCAGGGCAAACCGGCTGCTCGTAAACGGGCAGCACGGGCGGAGCAAAGCCAACGCTGATGAAGACGCCCGCAAAAGACGACGCCGGGATCAGAGAGACAAAGAGCGCCAAAAGCATCAGGCGCAGAGAGCGAAACATTCGCATGAGACAACCTCCAGGTTGATTTCCAGATTCGATCTCGTTCAATCGCGTTCAAATCAAGCGGATGCAGCTTTGGTTGACGCGCATCCAGTCTATGCCAGATCAAACCCCTCCACCGCTCAGAAGTTGCCGCGGGGGATTACTCTTTCAATCCGTCAGCGGGTTTAATAGCGGTAGCTCAGGCCTAACCCCAGTACATGCCGCGCCTGCAGATTCACCGGTATCGACACCACCGGGGGATAAGGCGCCGGAAGGCCGGTGGGCAGAACGGCCGTGCCGATGTTGCCCGCCACCTGGCCAATCCCGATATCGAAGCTGAAGTGCGGATGCTCGACCTGCGTGAACCGCACCGCGTAATCGAGCGTGGTGGGCAGGTGCACACCGCCCGGAAGAATGTAGCCGAGATTCTTCGATGTATGCGGTTCCTGCGTAAATCCGACCGCGGGCACAATGGCCGTCTTCCACGGGCCGGGCAGCGGGATGCCCAATCCGCCGAAGAGCCGCCCGCCGAACCGCGTGCTCTGGCCGCCGATTCCGTAGATCGAGGCATTGGTGAACTTCAACCCGAAGTTCAGCAGGAAAGGAACTGGCCGCTTCAGCCAGGTCTTCGTAGCCGCCGCATAGACATCTTCGTTGGTGTACCCTTTGTCCGGCCCCAGGCCCAACTCGGAGTTTAAATGGCCGGAGACAAAGTGATCGCCGGTGCGGACAATCACCCCCGCCGCGAGCCCCGGCGTCCACGGGCCGAACTGCCCGTCCTTCAGGATCACGCCCTTGCCGCTGAAGATGTTCATCCCGCTGTAATTCCAAAGCTGGCTGAACGCCCCGTCCGCGGCCACATTGCTGTTGCCCAGCAGGTGCACGCTGCGCGTGTAGCCCGCCTCGGCGCGGTTCGCGAATCCCTCCACGACGTTGAATGTCTGGATGTCGCCGATCACCTTCGAGCTGTCGATGAAGTGGTAGCCGACGGCCGGATGGGAAAAGAAATGATCCTTCGCCGTATAGACCACGTAAGCCGTCGGCGTGATAAACCCGCCGGTCTGTCCTTCGAGTGTGAGGTACTGTGCCGAAAGCGGCAAAGCTGCAAGTGCCGCTGCAAGAAACAGCGCGCCGGCTGAAAGCCTGCGAAGTAAATAGAGGAGGTTCACTTTTTTGCTCCCTTTGTTCCCATGGAGAGCCCCGGAACAGCCGGATTTCTCCAGTGATTTTTTTCGAAAATCATTCTCTTGTAACACAACTGAAGCAGCCTCGTCCCCGGTTTTACGAGGCTCGTCTTCGGTTTTATGGGGATGGTAGACTTGCGCCATGCCGCGCGGATTGTTCATCACGCTCGAAGGCCTCGACGGCTCGGGTAAAACCACCCAGATCAAGCGTTTAGCCGCATGGCTCGGCAAGCGTGGAATTCCCGTGGTGCAAACGCGCCAGCCCGGCGGCACCGCGACCGGCGACCGCATCCGCGAGCTTCTGCTCGATGCGCGCTCCGGCGCGCTGGCCCCCATGGCCGAGATGGCGCTGATGTTTGCTGACCGCGCCCAGGCCATCGCCGAAGTCATCCTGCCGGCTCTGGATGCGGGCAAGATCGTGCTCTGCGATCGCTTCACGGATTCCACCGAGGCATACCAGGGCGGAGGCCGCGAACTCGGATCCGAAACCGTTCTGGCCCTGCACAGGCTCGTCTGTGGCAATCTGCAGCCCGATCTCACGCTGCTCTTGCTGCCCAGCTTTTCGGTTTCGCTGGCGCGCGCCCGCCGCCGCAATGACCGCGTGGAAGAGCAGACCGGGAAAAATGAGGGCCGGTTCGAGTCTGAGCAGGATGCGTTTTTTTGGCGCGCCTGGCAAAAATATCGCGAGATCGCGGCCCGTGAGCCGGAACGCGTTGTGCTGATCGAAGGCGACCTGACCATCGAGGACGTTTACGAGCAGATCGTGGAAGCCGTCGCCGAACGGCTGGTGCTAACCGGCCAATCCGCCTGAAAGCCACCCCTGAAAGCCAGTGCGAAAAAGCTCGATTCAATGCGCCATCGAGCGTCGCAATGATGGTGTCGGCCACTCTGCGCGCGTTCGTTTTTTTCACTTCCCCGCGCCGCCCAGCGAACAGGAGCAAACGGCTTGCCCGGCCTCGACACGCGACGCCGATTGCTCTACCCTCGAACGGTGGGTTTCCAGGAATTTCTCGGCAATGCGGCAACCGTGCGAAACCTGCGCGAATGCATCCGCGCAGGGCGTTTTCCGCATTCACTCATTCTCGCCGGGCCGCGCGGGGCGGGGAAGTACACGCTCGCGCTAATGCTCGCCAAGGCCGTGAACTGTCTGGCGCCGGCCGAGAGCGATGGCCTGCCCGATTTCTGCGACCGCTGCAGGAATTGCACGCGGATCACCGGCGCCGCCAACCTCGAAGAGCGCGTGGCTGAAGCGGTGGCTGCCCGCGAAGACCTGCGTGAGACCGACAAACGCGAAACCCGCGTGCTCGTCCAGACGCACCCGGACGTGCTCATCATTCCGCCCGATCCGCCGCAGCTGCTCATCAAGCTCGGCCAGGTGCGGCAGGCGATTCACGCCGCCTATTACCGCCCTCCCGTGGAAGCGCGCCGCGCCTTTACCATCTTTACTTCGTCGGCATTCATGAAAGAAGCGGCGAACAGCCTTCTCAAGGTGCTCGAAGAGCCGCCCGATCACACCACGCTCGTCCTGCTCACCGAAAATCCGCAGGAGCTGCTGCCCACCATCCGCTCCCGCGCTGTGATTCACCGGCTCGGCGCATTGCCATCCTCTGATCTCGAAACGCTCCTCGCCCAGCGCCGTCCGGAGCTGAAGCCCCAAGACCGGGCCCTGGCCGCGCGCCTTGCGGAAGGCGCCATAGGCCGCGCCCTCACCATCGATCTGGGCGCGTATCTCACCAGCCGCCAGGACGCCCTGGTCCTGCTGCGCACCGCGTTGCCGGAGTCTGGAGCCCCCACGGGCAGGTCCTCGTCCATCGGGCCGGAGCCGGACTATTCGCAGCTCTTCCGCACCACCGAGACTTACCGCGCCGGAGCCGACGGGCAGGAAAAGACCATCAACCTGCTTCGCGCCCTCGGCAGCCTGCTTGAAGACCTGCTGCTGCTTGTGGCAGGCGCTCCGGCGCTGATCCGCAATATTGATCTGGCCGCCGAACTCGCCTCCCTCGCCCAGGGAGTGACCGTCGAATGGATCGATGGCGCCGGCCGCGGGGTGGTTCAGGTGGAGCAGGGCATGCGCCGCAATCTGCTGCGTTCGCTCTCGCTCGATGCCATGGCCTTCAGCCTCACCCAATCGTAATCTCGCCAGCCTTGACAGGCGCGGTAAAATAAGTGCAACCCTCACCGAACGGCAGGCATCTTTTTCGAGTACAAGCTCTCCCACGCACCGGGGCCATCGGGGATCCGAGAGACATTCCTTGCAAGAGCGGCTTTGTACTTGCGCGTCGTATCAGCGCGACAGGGAACTCTTCTCTCTTCGGAGGGGGCTGCAAGAGCACGGGCCGGATTGAAGTGAAACGAGAAAGCATCGGCCAAACACGAGTTCAGCTTTTAAAAAGGATGGCTGTCCATGAGCATTTCTTCCATGTTGCCTCTCCGACGAGATGAGAACGCCCCCGGCTCCAACCGGCTGCAAATGCGCGGCAGGAAAGGCGTGCCCGCGCCGCTGCCGTTTCGTTTTCCCGCGCAGGGCATGGATGCCGATGCGCACAACCGCCACGCGGAACTGTTCTATCTCCAGAAGCAGATCCAGTCGCAAACGCCGATGGTGATTGTGCTCGAGGATGGCGAGCGCATCGAGGGCTGCATCGAGTGGTACGATCGCAACACCCTCAAGGTGCGTGGACGCGCGAAGACGCTTGTCTACAAGCCCGCCATCAAATACATGTACAAGCTCGGAGACGCCGGCCAATAGCTCTATTCCTGGTGTCCTGTCCCTGAAGTTCTTATCAAAAAGAGCTGTCATCCTGAGCGGAAATTGGCGCGTATTTTGCGCCAATTGGAGTCGAAGGATCTGCGGTTCGGGCATCTGATTTATGCAACGAACTTCCGATTCGGCACACTAGCTCGAATGAGCCGCCTTGCGCAGCCGGTCACGGATCGCCGCTCCGATTCCCGCAATCGGCGGCAGAGGACAGAGGATCACGGAGCATTGCTCCGCATCCAGCGCGCGCAAGCCTGCGTAGAGAGAATGCGCCAACTCTTCCGGCGCGGCCCAGCGGCCCCACGCATAGACGGCTTCCGGTGAAATCTCCTTCGGAACCTCGACTTCAGCCGGCAGCATGATGCCCACGCGCGCCCCGGCGTACCCGCGCAAGGCTTGACCCAAGGCCGCGGCCAGATCGGCCAGCGGCGCATCGATCAGCACCAGTTTCGCTCGCGGCGCATAGTGCCGCAGGCCCACGCCCGGAGCGGGCAGCGCCTCCTCAGGCGCTTCGGCTCTCTTCCCGCTATCGCGATAGAGTTCCACCGGGCCCGCAATCTCGCGAATCTGCTCCGCCGTAACCGCGCCCGGGCGATAGATCACCATCGGGCTGGCGCCGGGGTCGAGCACCGTCGATTCGACGCCGTGCGCTGTCGGTCCTGCATCCAATACAGCATCGATCCGGCCATCGAGATCTTCGAGCACGTGCTCCGCCGTGGTGGGGCTGATGTGGGCAAACAGATTCGCGCTGGGCGCCGCAATTGGAACACCGGCGCGGCGAATCAGGTCGAGCGCCACCGGATGCGACGGCATCCGCACGCCCACCAGCGGCCGGCCCGCCGTTACCGCATCGGGAACCCGCGCCCCACGCGGCAAAAGCAGCGTAAGCGGCCCCGGCCAGAAGGCATTCATCAGCAGGGCCGCGGCCTCTGAGACCTCCGTCACCAGCCCGCTCAACATCGCGCCTGAAGCAATGTGCACAATGACCGGGTCCCACGCCGGCCGGCGCTTGGCGGCAAAGATCCCTTCCACCGCCGTCTTGTCCAGCGCGTTCGCTCCCAGGCCGTAGACCGTCTCGGTCGGCAGTGCGACCAATCCCCCCGCGCGCAGAATGCCGGCCGCTTGATCGAGCGCCTGCTGGCTTTCGCGCGTTTCCGGATGGTCCGGATCGATGGTGAGCCGCAGCGTCTTCACCTTTCTATTGTCGCCTCTGTATCGCGGCACGGGCCACAGCGGTTCCAGAATTGCTCACCCAGGTACCGTGAAGCAGAGTGGCGTTTTCTCAAGAAAACACCGCCTTTCGCCGGTCTGCACAGTGCAC
The DNA here is from genome assembly GCA_036490385.1 of Occallatibacter sp. Classification (GTDB taxonomy): domain Bacteria; phylum Acidobacteriota; class Terriglobia; order Terriglobales; family Acidobacteriaceae; genus Telmatobacter. The sequence goes on along the minus strand of DASXDX010000043.1, from coordinate 5,017 downwards.
GTGAATTCTCCGAATGGCCTGAGCGCGGGCGGCTTATACTTGCTGGTACCCATGGCTGTCGAGACCGAGATCAAATTTCGCGTAGCCGACCTCGACGATCTCCGCCGCAGGTTGCAGGCGGCCGGTTTCCACCTGGAGACGCCGCGCAGCTTTGAGAGCAACGTCCTCTACGACACGCCCGATCGCCGCATGCGCGCGCGCACTGAGATCCTGCGCATCCGCGACTACGCCGGCAAATGGAAGCTCACCCACAAGCGTTTGCCGGAGGGCAGCCTCGGCGCCGACCCGCCTGCTGAGCGGCACAAGCATCGTATCGAGACCGAAACCGAGGTCTCCGATGGCGAGGCGCTCGCCGAAGTCTTCCGCTCTCTGGGCCTGGTCGCTGCGTTCCGTTACGAGAAGTGGCGCACCGAGTGGAGCGATGGCCAGGGCCATTGCGTGGTGGATGAAACGCCCATTGGGAACTATGCGGAACTCGAAGGCGCCGAAGATTGGATTGACCGCGTCTCGGATCAGCTGGACGTGGACCCCTCCGAGCGTCTCACCCTGAGTTATGGCCGCCTCTTCGATCTCTGGCGGCAGCAGCACGGAAGCACCGCGGAAGACCTCACATTCGCCGCTGTCCGGGCAGCCGATTCACCTTGAAATTCCCGCGTGCGGCAATCTTTTCGCGTCGTAGGTGGGCTGTCTGTCTCAGGATAGAATGAGATGTACCGTAAGCGGATGGGAGCAATCAGAGCGCTATGTCGGACGTTTCAAGGGTTCAAGATGGCACCGAGAAAAACGTCTTGTCCATTGCGCTCATTGGTCCCGATGAACAGCACCGCCGGGCGATGGCGGCCGCCATCGCCCGGCATTCCGGCGCGCTCATCCACGAGTTTCCCTCCTACTCCTCCGGCATGGAGCAGCTTCCGCAACTGCTCGCCGACCGCTACAACGTAATCGTCGTAGACGCGGACAGCAATCCCGATTCCGCGCTGGACCTCGCCGGAACCGTCTGCTCCAGCAGCCATGCCTCGGTCATGGCTTACTCCTCGCAGGCTGACGTCAAGCTGGCCATCCGTTTCATGCGCGTCGGGGTGCGTGACTTCTTTACCCTTCCCGTGGATGCTGCCGAGGTGGTGGAAGCTCTGAATCGAGCCTCGACCCGCCAGCCCTCCCAGCAGCAATCCCCGCAGGTGCCCAGTAAGGTGCTCGTCTTCCTCGGCACCAAGGGCGGATGCGGCGTGACCGCCCTGGCCTCGAACTTCGCAGTTTCGTTGGCCCAGGAATCCGAACGGAACACGTTGCTGATCGATCTCGGCCTGCCGCTGGGTGACGCCGCCATCAACCTCGGCATGGTGACAGAGTTCTCCATTGCCAACGCGGTGCGCGAAGCCAACCGCCTGGACGCCAACTTTCTGCGCACGCTCTTAGCCACGCATGCCTCCGGGCTCTCCGTGCTCGCCGCGCCCAGTGACTTTCGCTCTGAGCTCTCGCCCGACAACGAAGGCATCAACAAGTTGCTGGCCGTCACGCGCCTCGGCTTCGAGTATGTAGTCGTCGACGTGGGCTCCAGGCTCGACCTGCTCGGCTCGGCCCTCTTTGACGAGTCTTCCACCGTATATCTGATTACCCAGGTCGGCATCTCGGAGCTGCGCAACGCCAACCGCATGATCTCCCAGTTTTTTTCCCGCCGCACCGAAAATCTGCAGATCGTTCTCAACCGGTACAAGCCGGCCACGCTCTTGTTCGACGACAAGCACATTGAGAAGGCATTGACCCGCCCCGCGCAGTGGAAGATTCCCGACGACTACCAGAGCGCCCGCCGCACCCAGAACAGCGCAACCCCGATGGCGCTGGCCGATTCTCCCATTGCCCAGGCCATCCGGCAGATGGCGCGCGCGGCCTGCGGGCTGCCGATCGAAAAAGAAGAGAAGAAGCGCATGTTCAGTTTTTTCCGATGAAAGCGGCGGCCTGATCGCGCAGCAAAGGCCGCACCTAAGCGGGTTTGCGTCAGCACGCGGGAAAGGGGGCTCTGGTGAGGCCTTTCCGTTTGTATTTCTTGGTCCTGGTCGCCTGCCTGTTCCCATCTCACGCACATGCGAGCCCCGCCACACAGGAAAGCCCGCAGAGCGAACCCGCACCGGAACCTCAAGGCGCAGCTTCTGACATTCTTGAAGGTCTCATCCACCTGGATGTCACAGTCAGAGGCTCCAGCGGAAGACTTGTGGCTGGTCTCGGAGCCAAGGACTTCGCCGTTTTTGACAACGGGCAGCCGGAAAAGATTCTCACATTCATCGCCTACGAGGGCGCTGTGAAACCAGATCCCCCGGTTTCCGTCACGCTGCTTCTCGACCTATTGAAAGTGCCGCCGTATCTCGCATCGTTCGAGCGCGAGCAAGTGGAGAAATTTCTTCGCCAGGATGGAGGCCATCTGTCTCAGCCAATGACCATTCTTGAGCTGACTGACAGCGGCCTGTGGCAAGCGGGCGCGCTCTCCGCAGACGGAAACGCGCTGGCTGAGGCAGTCGCGCATGACCGCCTGACCCCTCGCATGGACAACCGCGAGCATCGCGCTGCAGAGGGAGGCCGATTCGCGAGCGTCCTCTTTGAGGCGCATCCGGAATTCTATGACGCTCCGCCGTTGGCGTCAGAAAAGGTTCTTGGAGCGATTGCGACGGCCGAGCGCCAGAAGCCGGGGCGCAAGCTGCTGCTCTGGGTCGGCCCTGGCTGGGGCATCGGAAGCGGGAACGACACCAACGAAGATCTGGCCGGCAAGGAGAACCAAAGCGCGTTTTTTGACAGAATTGTCTGGTTCTCTGCTTTGCTCCGGCTGGCGCGCGTAAATCTCTACAGCTTTTCCGTGGGCGAAAATGGCCCGCTCTCAGTGGCCGAAGGCGGCCCGCTCTCAACGGATGTTCCGCCGATGCCGGTTGCCGGCCCGCACTCGTTTCAGGGTGTATCGGCTCCCAAAGAGATCCGCGCGTTTGACTTGAACCGGAAAGTGCTCGCGATCGGGAGCGGTGGGCGCGTGCTCCCGCTGGCGAACGATCTGGTGAGCCAGATCAATGGCTGCCTGCAAGAGCAGAATGCGTTTTACTCGCTCTCGTTCGATCCCGCGCCGGCCGCGCATGCCGACGAATATCACGACTTGAAGATCCAAGTCCGCAATGGCACGCTCACGGCCGCGACAGTCCCCGGCTATTACGATCAACCCTATTTTTCTGATATCCGCGATCCCGCTCCTCAAAAGGTCACCGTCGCGGAGTTGGAGCAGCTGCTGGACAATGCGCAAGACGAGCCCGACGGCGAGCTCGCGCAGCGGCTCGATTCTCTCGACCTGGCCGAGCGCGTCAGCGCCGGGAAGCTGGCGGAGTGGATGGAACGCGTGCGCGGGAAAAAAGCGCGGGAGGCCCTGGAAGCGCTGGCGAATGGATCTGCATTTCTTGATCCTCCCGCCGCCGAGATCGTGACCGGTCCAGCTCCGGATGCGGATGAGCGGCGGCAAATCCTCGCCAAGGCCGCGACCTATCTGAGTCAGACCATGCCCAAGCTGCCCGACTTCTTCGCCACACGAACGGTAGCCGAATACTCAGAAATATCGGGGGACATCACCAGCGATGCTCCGATTCGAATCACGCCCCTCCATGCCATTGCCAGATCGCACGCGACGGTGGTCTACCGAAACGGTGAAGAGATTGAGGAGAAGCCGGCGCGGCGCGGAAAGAAGGCGCAGTTAATTACATACGGCACGTTTGGTCCGGTGCTCCGCATGGCGCAGAGGGCGCTATCGATGGAGAGCGCCCTCACATGGAGCCATTGGGAAAAGGGACCGGATGGGCCGGTCGCGGTGTTTAGCTATGCGATGCCGGGGTCCAAACCTCTCTTTGGCGTCATGGGCTGTTGCCTGCCTGAGGGGGACGGAACAGGCGGTTTTGCTACCTACCCCGCGTCTCACGGCGAGATCACAATCAATCCTGCGGACGGCGCGATTCTCCGAATGGTGATGCAAGCGGATCTGAGCGGGTTTGTTCCTGTTGACCGGTCGGACGTGCTCGTGACCTACGGGCCTGTTGAGATTGGCGGCCGGGTGTATACCGTACCCTTGCGCAGCGTGAGCCTCTTCAGAGAACGCACCGTATCGACCCTCAAAGAGTGGAATGAAAGCTTCCGGGACTGGGGTCCTTACGCCACCACTTTGAATGTCTTCGAGTTCGCGGACTACCATAAGTTCCACACAGATGTGCGCATTCTGAGCGGCTTCACGCAAGGACCGGGTGCCAGCGGGCCGAGCTCGAAAACGCAGCCGCCCCGCTAGAACCAGTCTCATAAATAGCTTTGTGAAAGGGCACGACTTTAGTCGTGCCGCAAACGCCGCAAAAAATCACTGGGCTTTAGCCCCTGAGGGACGCTTTTCGCGGTGCAGAGCGTTTATGAGACGGCTTCTCGTGTCCTGCCTCGAAAGTAAGCTTTTCCTTACTGCTCCGCTCCATGGCATTTCTTGTATTTCTTGCCGCTGCCGCAGGGGCAGGGATCGTTGCGGCCCACCTTCTCGCCCGTTCTGCGCTGCGAGGCTTGCGGCGCTTCGCCGCCTCCCTGGCGGCTGGCCACGGCGAGCTCGCGCTGCTTCTTGCGCTGAAACTCCTTCTCGATCGCGTCGATGGTGGTGGAGGGCTGCCGCGTGGGAATCGCAATCTCCCTCGGGGCGCCATCGCCGGCCATCGGTTGTGCCGCGCTGGCCACCGGCGGCGCTTTAGGAACGGGCCGGTTCGGACGCGGCGCCGCATTCACCGGCTGTCCATCGGGTCCCAGGATCTGCATCCGGAAGAGGAACCGGACCGTATCTTCCTGGAACTTCGTCATCATCGCCTCAAAGAGGTCGAACGACTCCTTCTTGTAGGCCACCAGCGGGTCCTGCTGCGCATAACCGCGCAGGCCGATGCCTTCCTTCAGGTGGTCCATCGAGAGCAGATGGTCCTTCCACAAGCCGTCGATCACGCTCAGCATCACCATCCGCTCGTGATACCGCATCGTC
>DASXDX010000035.1:0-63385 GCA_036490385.1 Occallatibacter sp. | reverse complement strand
CATCGGCGAATACATCGACGGGCATAATCAGAATCCCAAGCCTTTCATCTGGACAGCCAAAGCCAAAGACATCCTGGAGAAGGTCACCCGCGCTCGCACCGCGCTCAATAAAAGATGATCTGCTTGAGACACTACACTAGTGAAATACCAGTAAAGAAAGCTCCAATCGAAACTGAGCGGATATGCCACGAGTATTGGACGAGCTACGCCAGCGACCTGTTTGACCCACTCGGCAGCCTCTGTCATCGCGGCGACGGGTACTGCGCCCTCCCTCAGAAGCTGCTCACGGTCAAGCCCGTTAACCCGCAGGGCGTCGATCTGGAACTCATCCGATATCGGCCGAAGCTCACGATAGAAGCTTTGAGTGTATTGAGCGGGCCGCGAGAAAGTATCGCCGTCGAAAGTGCCGGCAAAAACCAGCCCAAACGAAAGCATCGAGAACGGCCCGGGAATAGGGCCATCAGTCTCCACGTCCGCAGAAAAATATACATCTACGGCCTGGGGCTCTGTCTTCGACGATCGAGGGAGCGGCGTCTTCATTTCGTGATCACAATGACTGTCCACAACTGTGCTCATGTCGTCAGATCATATCAACAACCGCTCGGCCCTGAGGTCCGAATTGCACTGAGCACGCAACCATATGGTAATAGACGATATGCTCACGGCACCTCTTGAGCGCGCGATCTCGCGAGGGGGAAAATTCCGGAATTTCCACATCTCCTCACGGAGACGGTCTATCAACGCCTCCGGGCCAGATCCTCGGAAGACCAAAGGGCGTTTGTTGAGCTAAACTGAAGCCTGGCAGGAGGACCGGGCGGTCGCTGCCGGGCATTCCACGCGAAAGCGCGGAGCGGCCGGGAGAGGAAAGTCCGAACTCCACAGGGTAGTGTGCCGGATAACGTCCGGGACGCGGGCTTCAAGGCCCGTGGACGGCCAGTGCCACAGAAAAGATACCGCCTCGGATGTCGAGTTTCCCACGTCTCAAAATCGAGACGTGGGGCACCCCGCAGCCGGGGTAAGGGTGAAAAGGTGCGGTAAGAGCGCACCGCTCCGGCAGTAATGACGGAGGCAGGGTAAACCCCACACGGAGCAAGACCAAATAGGGAGGGAATGCGCGAGCCAAGAGCCAGGCTTGCGCTCCATGCCGGCCCGGCGTGGAAAGGCGGCTCGAGCCATTGCCGGAACCTCCGGGTAGGTCGCTGATGAGCGTCCGCGGTAACGCGGCGCCTAGAGGAATGACCGCATAGAACAGAATTCGGCTTACGGGTTCTCTTGCTAGACACAACGGCCCCGAGGGAGATCATCCTTCGGGGCCGGCCATTTGGGGAGGGCTGCAGGTTTGCAAGTTAGCGTCCGCTTCGCGGACCGTAGCGAGTTTGCGTCAGATTTGCGGACGGCAGCAGGTTTGCCGCTCGGCGAGCTACATCTCGGCCCAGCGGCGCAGCAGGTTGTGGTAAATGCCCGTCAGTTGCACGCCGGCTGGATGGCTAGGGGCGTCCTTGGCCAGCCTCTGGATCGCGGTGTCGAGATCGTAGAGCAGGGTGCGGTCAGCATCGCTGCGGATCATGCTTTGAATCCAGAAAAACGAGGCCACGCGCGCGCCCCTGGTGACCGACGTAACGCGGTGCAGGCTCGCCGCCGGATAAAGCACCATGTGACCCGCAGGCAGCTTGACGCTGTGCACGCCGTAGGTATCTTCGACGAGCAGTTCGCCGCCATCGTATTCTTCCGGAGCGGCCAGAAAGAGCGTGGCTGAAACGTCTGTGCGGATGCGCTGGCCCGTCGAGGCCATGGCGCGAATCGCCGTGTCGACGTGCGTGCCGAAGTGGCCGCCTCCCGTGTAGCGATTGAACATCGGCGGAAAGACGCGCAGCGGCAAGGCGGCCGACTTGAACAACGGCGAGCGCGCCAGTGCCGCCAAAACCATCTCGCCGAGCTTCACGGCGACCGGGTGGCCTTCGGGAAGCTGGAGATTTTCTTTTACGCCCTGCGCCTGGTAACCGGCAGTGACTTTGCCGTCGACCCATTCCGCTGCATCGAGCGCAGCGCGGGCCTGCGCAAGTTCGCCGGCGGTGAGTACGTCAGGGATGGTGATGACCATGGGTTGGACTCTCCATTGCGTTTGGCCGCTGCTATTTGAAACGGAAGTTGATGCCGATGAGTGCGCTCGCACCCGCGCCTGGGATCAGGTGGCTGGGGTGAGGCAGGTCGATATAGTAACGGTTCAGGATGTTGTTGATGTTGGCCTGGAGCTCCAGTTTCTCCCCGATGGGCCGTTTCAACATTGCATTGAAGGCCCAGTATCCGGGCACCTGCTTCATTGCCACGCTGGTCACCACGTAGCCCGGTCCATTGGGATTGGGAATGAAGCTGGTCGGCACATAAGGCACGGTGGAGCTGGCGGTGCGGGCGCTTACATAGTTCCCGCCCACCCCGCCGTTCAGCCGCAGCGGAAGGCGATGCGTCACGAAGAGATTGAAGGTCTGCTTGGGCACATTCGCCAGCGGATAGCCGACCCCTGTGGGAAAGAATTTGGAAGCGAGCACGCCGCTGTCGAGATAGGCATAGCCGAGCACCAAGTCCATGCCCTCCGGCAGCCTGCCCACCGTGCTGAACTGCACGCCCTGCACGAGCTGATTGCCGGCAGCCACAATCTCGTTCGAGTTGGTGGGACTGGTCTCATGCGCATTGTCTTTTTGCGTGCGGAACCATGCGCCTTCCATGAGCAGCCGCTCATTGAGAAAGCCCCACTTCACGCCCGCCTCATACGACTCGTTCTCTTCGGGCGCCACATTGCCGTTGACCAGGCCGACACTCAGGCTGAGCGATTCGGCGTCGGGGTCCCAGCTGGTGCCGTAGTCGAAGTACAGGCTGCCGCGACTGGACGGCTTGTAGATGAAGGCCGCGCGGTAGCTGGGCTGCTCGTCGAGCCGGTCAATGGGCGGCACCGCGGCCGTTGCGGTGCCGCCCGGCGGAGGCGCCGGCTGATAGAGGTTGTACCCGGTGTCGAAGCGGTCCCAGCGCACGCCTCCGCTCAGCTCGAAGAGCCGGCCGAGCTTCATCGTGTCAATGAAGTAGACTCCTACGCTCTTGGATTTGGTGTGCACGATCGAGGTGACGTAGCCGGTGCCGGCGAAGGGCTGCTCTTCATTCGGATCGAGCAAGGTGGTTGAGGGCACGGTATTGACGCCATTGATGGTGTAGCTATACCGCTTGGGATTCGAGGTCTCCTGGCCTCCTTCCACGCCCGCCGTCAGATCGTGTTTCACGCCCACGGTGCTGAACCGCGCGGTCAGCTCGGTCTGGTCCCACAAAATGCCTTCGACGCTTTTGGTCTGGATCTGGTTGCGGTTGACCTGCGTGATCTCGTCCGCAGGCGTGTCGACCGTGTAGGGGCAAACAATGGACGGGTTGACGGCAAGCGTGGGCAGGGAAGAGACCACGCCGCCCACCGGCACGCTGATCGCAGCATTCGAGCAGATCTGCGGTTCAGTGATCTGCGCTTCGCGCGGGTAGTTGGCGGCGCGGGCGATGGTGTGAATGTTCAGGCGGGGCGAGAAATCGTGCTCTACGCGAAGCGTCAGAATGTCGTCGTTGGTGCGCAGATAGTTCGCGTCGCGGAAGCCGAAATAGCTGTGCCGGTCGGCGGGCGAAGGCTTGCTCAAGAGCCACGGCACGCCGTAGTCCGGTATGTCATCTTCCGTAAGGTGCACGTAACTGAGCGTGGCATTCGTTTTTGTGTCCAGCCCGATGGAGATGGACGGCGCGACACCGAAGCGGCGGATCTCGGCCACATCGCGGCCGGCAACTCCGGCCTCTTCGCCCATCACGTTCAGGCGAAGCGCTGTGCCACCGAGTTGATCCGCGAATAAGGGACTGTTGAAGTCACCGGTAAGGCGCCGCGTAAGATCCGTGGCGAACTGCGCCTGGATATTCTCGAATCGCTGCGCTGCCGGAACCTTGCTCTCCTGGTTGATCACGCCGCCGGTGGAACCGCGGCCAAACTCGATGCCCGACGGCCCTTCCAGCGCATCCACCTGTTCGTAGTCAAAGGCGTCGCGATAGTAGCTGCCGAAGTCGCGAATACCATCCAGGAAGAGGTCGTTGCGGGCCGTGAAACCGCGGACGGTCAAGTTGTCACCCTGCGCTCCGGCCTCGCCCGCAGCCAGACTGATGCCGGGAACATTGCGCAGCGTATCGCGGAGGGTCGATACGCCTTCGTCCTGCATCACGTAGCGCGGAACCACGTTCACGCTTTGCGCCGTTTCGAGCAGTGGCTCGGTGAATTTGTCCATCGAAATCGAGTTGTCGTCGGATGCCGAGACCGAGACCGTATCCCGCGCCTGAACGCCGATCACCATGGTGGTCGCATCTTGCATGCGGTAATTGAGGCCGGTTCCATCGAGGAGAAGGCGCAGAGCTTCGTCCTCACGATAAAGGCCGATCGCGCCGGGCGATTGAAAGCCGGCCAGCGTGCCGGCTGGAAGCACATTCTCGACCTTGAGACCGGTTGCTTTTTCGTAAGCGGCCAGAGCTTCATCGAGGGACCCGGCAGGAATGGCAAACCGCTTGAGCGGCAGCGTGGCCGCGGGCGCGCCGGGCGCAGCCGGGTTCGCCTTTGCCGCCGCTGCGAACGCCGGCCGTGTTCCGCCCATCGCGGCGTAGGCCGCCAGTGTTCCCATGGCGATGAGGCCGCGCGCCTGCATTCTTCTTTTCCCTTTGCTCCGCTTCATAACCTTTCCTTACCTCTCCTGAAAAAGCACACAAGTCCGCGTTCGCCTGGCACAGCGAGGTGCCGCGCGCTAATTTAAAACTGGCTTTGGAGCTGGAGACGACGCAGAGACAGGCGGGTCGAGCCGGAGCGAAGCTGGCCTATAATGCAGACAGCCTGCGGCCGACCAAGCCGCGGCGCCAGGGTCTTTGCGGTCTCCGCCAAGAGACAATCCGCGGGACCCTGGTCCTTCTCTTCCATCCTTCAAGTACTCACAAACGCACAGCCTTTCTGCTCTTCATAGAATATACGACGGAATTAGTCCGATATGAAAATAAATATACGACAAATTTAGTCTCATATCAGATCGCGGGAAGCGGAATGGCTCGCATATACGGCGAGCTGTGACCCATCGGCCGCGGGACCACTGTTGGGCCGGCTGGCGAAGTAAAAAGATTTACTTGACAGATGTTTTTCTGGATGCCTACAATTCGCGCCGTCTGGTAAATCGAATTACTAGGGCTCGATCACACGATTCGAGCCGAGAACGCCGTCGCTCGAGAGCCCTGCATTCAAAGGAGAAGCCGTGATGTTGTCTACCATGCGAAACGTCAAGCGGATCGCTGCCGGGTGCTGCGCGATCCTCGCCTTCCTGTTGCTCTGCGCTCATACGCTGCATGCGCAGACGGTGGCCACCTATAACTTCGATGACGGAACGGCCGATGGATGGACCTCGTTCAACGGCGCGAGCACGCCTCAGGCTACGAACGCGGCCGCGTTCAGCGGATCCAATAGCCTGCTGACCTCGACGAGCGCGAGTGGCGCGGGCGGCCCTTCGATCTCACTGAGCGGCGTGCTGCAGGCCGGGGCGCAGTACACGATCTTCGGCCACCTGATGCTGACCTCGGGCGAGAGCGCGACAGATGCGAATTTTACGATCAAGCGGACGGATCCAAGCTGCTCCGGCGGGACGTGTTATGATACCATCGGCGCGTATCAGGTGCCGGTTTCAAGCTCCGGTTGGGCGCAGATTGGCGGGAGCTATACGGTAAGCGCCACGGAGACGGGCCTGGTGCTGTACGCGCAACTGGTGGGCGCCTCTACGGCGCAATCTTTCTACCTGGATGATGTGGTGATTACGGAGACGGCGCCGCCGCCGGGTGGAACGCCCGTTGCGAGCTATACCTTTGCGGATGGAGGGCTGGACGGATGGACGCCTTTCGGGAGCGCGACGCTGACCAACGCTGCGCCGCCGGTTGTGGATCCGAACGGAGATACGCGCAGCCTGCTGGCAGCGAATCGCACGGCGACTTATATGGGACCGAGCCTGAATCTGCTGAGCGTGAACAATGTCGTGGCGGGCGCGACTTACCAGATCAGCGCGTATGTGCTGCTGGCGGCGGCGGACAGCAGCAATCCAACGGTGACGATGTCGGTAAAGACGACGGATTGCGCGAGCGCATCGGGCGTGTTCAGCAACATTGGGACTTCGAGCGCGTTGTCGAGCACGGGCTGGACGAAGGTGACGGGCACGTTCAGCTTCAGCGATCTGCCGGGGGCGCCCTCGAATCTGATTCTCTACTTCCAATCGAGCAGCGCGACGGACTCGTTCTATATCGACGATGTGACCATTGGCGAGCTTGCTCCGCCGCCGTTGAACCCGAGCCAGCAGGACAATACGGGCATCACAACGACCTTCGCGGATGGAGGGCTGGATGGCTGGAGCTCGCGCACGGGCAGCTCCGCGGTGGCCAATGTGGCTTCGCCGGTTGCGGACCCGAATGGCGATGCGCGCAGCCTGCTGACGACGGGACGAGTGGCCAACTACGACGGGCCGCAGATCAGCGTGAACAACAAGATGTATCCGGGCTCGAAGTACAACCTCAGCGCGTGGGTGATGCTGCAGCCCACGGATGGATCCAGCCACATTATCAACATGAGCCTGCAGACTACGCTGAACGGGACCACGAGTTATCCAAGCGTGACGGCGTACCCAGGCGTGACGGTAAAGGCGGATGGAGCGTGGCACCAGATCAGTGTGATGGGCTACAACATGGGAAGCAGCTACACGCAAGGGCAGGCATTTCTCTACCTGCAAACGGTGCCCGCTTCAGGGAACGATCTGGTGTCGTTCTATATTGACGATTTCCAGCTGACGTACGTGTCTCCGCCGACGGTGCAGACGGATATTCCGTCGATTTACAAGACTCTGGCGGACTACTTCCCTGTCGGCGCGGAGGTGGATACGAACGATCTCTCCGGGCCGCATGCGCAATTGCTCACCATGCACTTCAACAGCATTACTTCAGGCAACGACATGAAGTGGAGCTCCGTGGAGCCGAGCCTGGGCAGCTACGACTACGGCAATGCGGACAGCGAAGTGGGGCTGGCGGTATGCCATGCCATGCGGGTGCGCGGGCAGAATCTTGTCTGGGCGACGGGCGCGCAGACTCCGGCGTACGCGACCGGGGACGGGACCAACTCGGCTGCGAACCAGGCGCTGGTGACTGCAAATATCCGGGAGCACATCCAGAGCGAGGTGCAGCACTTTGGCTCGGCGGTCTACGCGTGGGACGTAGTGAACGAGCCCATCGATCCTTCGCAACCGGATTGTCTGGCGCACGGGCCGTTTTATAACGTGCTGGGCGCGAGCTACATGGACATCGCGTTCAAGGCGGCGAGGCAGTACGCGCCCAAGGGAACGAAGCTGTTCCTGAACGAGTACAGCACGGCGGACGCCAACCGGCTGGCCTGCCTGGTGACGGTGGTGCGCGGGCTGCGCGAACGCGGGGTGCCGATTGACGGCATCGGGCACGAGATGCACAGCGCGATCAATTACCCGTCGATCGAGGCCGTCGTCCAATCGATCGACACGGTGCATGCAAACTTCCCGTGGATCGAGCAGCAGGTTACCGAGATGGACCTGAGCGTGTACAACGCGGGCGACGATACGTCGAACTACGGCAATACCATTCCGCCCGCGGTGCTGGCGGAGCAGGGTTGGCTCTACAAGCAGTACTTCGACGCGTTCAGGGAACTGCGCGGCAAGGTAAGCGCGGTTACGTTCTGGGGCTTTGCGGACGATGATACGTGGCTGGACAGCTTCCCGGTGGCGCGCACGGATTATCCGCTGCCGTTCGACATGAACCTGCAGGCCAAGCCGGCTTACTGGGGCATCGTCGATCCGACGCAACTGCCGGGTTACGGGCTCAAATGGGCAATCAGCAGCAGGAGCGGGCCGCGGGATGCGCGGGTGTGGACGCTTACGGCGACCAATGGCGACGTGGGACCGGCGTACGCGACCCAGATCAACAGCTTCACGTTGAAGCAGATCGAGGGATGGCCGTGCTCGCCGAAGGTGACGGCGTCCGGCACTTACCCGGTTTCGCTGGGCGATATTCTCACCAGCGGATCCGCGAGCGCCACGTTCACCCTCGACTTTGCCGGATGCGGCCCGTTTGCGCGGTTTGAGCTGAGCATGCCGTGGAGTTCGGCAACCTACGATACGGGCACATTCGTGCAGTATCCCGAGTTCCGGAGGGACCGGGACGATCGTGGCCGCGATGACCGCAATCGGGACGATTACGGCCAAGACCATCACAGCCAGGACGATCATGGAGGGTGGTAACGGGCCAGCGTGCGGAGAATAACCGGGACTGATGGGTGGGCTGCGGCCGCTCTGGTTCGATAACCGGAGCGGCCGCTTCTTTGTGCGATAGCATCGAGGTATGTTGCGGGTGAAAAAGCTAGTTGAGGGAGCGCGGACGCCGGTAGTGGCGCATCCGGGCGAGGATTTGGGCTACGACCTGTTTGCGCTGGAAGGGGCGCGGCTCGGCTCGCGCGAGACGGTAAAGGTGCGGACGGGGATTGCCGTGGAGGCGCGGGACCCGCGGACGGGGGCGGGGTTGGGCCTGCTGGTAAGGGACCGGTCGTCAATGGCGGCGCGCGGGGTGACGACGACGGGCGGGGTGATTGACGCCGGGTACCGGGGCGAGATCCTGGTGCTAATGACGAACCTGGGCGATGGGACGGTCGAGATTGCGGCCGGGGAGAAGATTGCGCAGATGGTTCCGGTCCCTGTTTTGACAGGGCCGGTCCAAGAAGTGGAAAGTCTGGAAGACTCGGCGCGGGCGGAGAAGGGGTTTGGGAGTTCGGGGAGATAGCGGGTTGGCGGGTTCGCAGGTTAGCGCCGCTGGCGCGGCGTTCGCGGGTTAGGGGGGTGGTGGCTGGTTGGAGGGGCGTGCTATCCCACCCCTGGCACAAAAACAAAGACGCGCCAAGAATGGGGCACCCGGCACCCGGCTTCGTACTATCCCGCTTGGCGTTCCCGTGGATTGAAGTTCTTGCAATACAGGTCCTTCGACTTCGCCTCGCTGCGCTCTGAATGACAAATCTTTATCCGGTGAAACGAATGGCGCGGGAACTGGAGCGGAGGCTGAAGCGTATCCCAATCAGCCAAGAACGCAGGCGAGCTGCGCGCGGATGGGCATGGTTGGGGCGCGCTTGGTTGCCCTGTGATGCGGTCTGGAATTGCGTACACTGGATGAACAGGGAAAACCGCTGGCCGACACCTGGGACGGGCGAAGAGAGTTAACTGGATGGAACTGAGAGAGGCGTTCAATCTGGCGCTGCAATCGCTGTGGGCGAATAAGCTGCGCACGGTGTTGACGCTGATCGGTGTGGTGATGGGCGTCGCCTCGGTCATCATGGTCATCACGCTGGTGAACGGCGCGAACCGTTACGTGAGCACCAAGCTTTCGGGCTACGGAGCAGACGTGTTCACGGTTTCGCGGATGTCGAGCGTGATCTTCTCCGCCGACGAGTACTTCAAGTTCCAGAAGCGCAAGATCGTCCGCATGGAGGATTACGAAGCGATCCGGCAGGGGTGCACGGACTGCGGTGAAGTGGGCGCGCTGCTGAACAAGTCAACGAACGTGGTGGCCAACGGGCACTCAAGCAACAACACGCAGGTGCGCGGGTACACCTGGACCATGCTTTCGCTGCACAACATCAACATTGCGCTGGGGCGGGGGTTTACGCAGGCCGACGAAGAGCACGCCACGCACGACGTGATTGTGGGCTACGACATTATCGACAACCTGCTGGGCGATGGTGATCCGCTGGGCAAGGAAATTCGGGTGGACGGGATTCCATACACGATTGTCGGTGTGGGGGAGCGGCAAGGCAAGACGCTGGGGCAGTCGCAGGACAATTGGGTAGCGGTGCCGATCACCACGTATCAGCAGACGTATGGCTACAACGACTCCGTCAACATTTATGCGCGATCGATTGGCGGCGCCGAGGCCATGGAGCGCGCCGAGGACCAAGTGCGGGTGCTGATGCGGACGCGGCGGCACGATGCGCCGGGAACGCCGGACGACTTCCAGCTGGAGACCAACGATACGTTCCTGGATATCTGGAAGCAGATCAGCTCGTTGTTTGCCACCATCGTTCTGGGCCTGGCCTCGATTGCGCTGGTAGTGGGCGGCGTGGTGATCATGAACATCATGCTGGTAAGCGTGACGGAGCGGACGCGGGAGATTGGAGTGCGCAAGGCGCTGGGGGCGCGGCAGCGCGATGTGCTGCTGCAGTTCCTGATTGAGAGCGCAACGATGGCCACGACGGGAGGGGCGATCGGCGTGCTGTGTGGGATTCTGGTGGGCAAGCTGATCACGGTCTTTATCGGCTTTCCCACGTCGGTTCCGCTGTGGGCGATTTTTCTCGGCTTGTTTCTGGCCGGCTCGGTGGGCGTGTTTTTCGGCGTGTATCCCGCCAGCAAGGCGGCGAAGCTGGATCCGGTGGTGGCGTTGCGGGCGGAAATGTAGCGAACAGCTGCCAGCTACCAGCTACCAGTTCAGTACCCGAACGGAGTAACTAACGGGGCTCCCATGGCGAAATCATTTCGGGAATTCTTGGTTTGGCAGAGATCGATGCAATTGACTGTCAAGATCTATAAACTGACACGAGATTTCCCACGCGAGGAGATATACGGACTAACCAGTCAGCTCAGGCGATCGTCGGTATCTGTGCCGAGTAACATTGCCGAGGGTCAAGGAAGGCTGAATCCGAGTGAATGCAGACAATTTCTGGGCATTGCGAAAGGCTCAAACTGCGAATTGCAGACGCAGCTCGAAATTGCGCGGGCACTTGAATTCGGAAATCCTGAACTACTTCAGGAAGCTGAAAATTTGTCGCACGAAGTCGGAAGAATGATCTACTCGCTTGCGGAGTCGCTGAAAGACCAGATCGGACTGAGCTGACAGCTGGCGGCTGCTAACTGACTGCTGGGGAGCATTTATGGCGCAAGGGCAAACGCGGGAATCGGTGAAGATGGCGCTGGAGACGTTGCGCGCGAACAAGCTGCGCTCGGGGCTCACCATCCTCGGCATCGTGATCGGCGTGACGACGGTGATTACGATCTCTTCCGTCATCAACGGGCTGAATAACCGCGTTTCGGATTGGGTGAGCTCGCTGGGATCGAACGTGTTCTGGGTGTTCCACATGCCGGTGATCGGCGTGCGGCCGACCGCGGAACAACTGGCCCGCAAGAAATTGACGCTGGGCGACGTGATGGCGCTGCGGCAGTTGCCGCATGTGGTGGCGGCCGATGGCGGGCACCAGCATGTGACTTCGCAGTTTCGCGTGGGCGACGTGAGCGTGAAATACGGGGGGAAGAAGATTGCCGGCACCATCCTGCAGGGTTCCACGGCCGAGGTAGGCGACGTGAGCGATTTCACGCTGCTGCAGGGGCGGTTGTTTACCGATGATGAAGATCATCGGGCGGCGCATGTTTGCGTGCTGGGCCACGACACGTGGGAGGAACTGTTCGGCGATGCGCCGGCCGTGGGCAAGGAAGTGGCGATCGAGTCGGGACTCTACACGGTGATCGGTGTGCTGGATAAGCGGAAGCAGCCTTTTGGCGGCGGGAAAGATCCCGATGACAACATGGTCATTTTTCCGCTGGGCACCTTCCACAACCTGCATCCGGAAGATCTGGATATGTGGGTGAGCGTGAAGTATGACGATCCCAAGAACAAGGCCCTGGTGGAAGAGGAGATTCGCGAGTTGCTCCGCATACGGCGCAAGGTGAGGGTGGAGAAGCCGGACGACTTCGAGATCTTCGGGCCGGACTCGCTCTCGAAGCTGTGGAATCAGCTCACGGGAGGGCTGGTGATCTTCATGATCGCGGTCTCGAGCGTCGGCCTGATGGTGGGCGGTGTGGGCGTTATGAATATCATGCTGGTGAGTGTGACGGAGCGAACGCGGGAGATTGGCGTGCGCAAAGCCATCGGCGCAACCAGGCAGACGATTCTCACGCAGTTCACCACCGAGGCGGTGACGCTGTGCGCGATCGGCGGGGTCATCGGCGTGCTGATTGGCGCGGTGCTGACATGGATCGTCTACTTCCTGCCGATTGGGCTGCCGGCGACGCTGTCAACGATGTGGGTGACGATCGGGTTCGGCGTCTCCTGCGCGATCGGACTGCTGTTCGGGATCTATCCCGCATGGAAGGCGGCCAATCTGGATCCGATTGAGGCGCTCAGGTACGAGTAAGGACAGCTAGCGGCTCTTGCTTCACTTCGCCTGGCCTTTTACCGATGAGGGCCGTTCTGCCGCGGCTCGCTGTTGGAGTCAACTAACTCCATTTTGTGTCGATGGGCTAGAAGCCGTCTCATAAATGCTCCGCACCGCGAAAAGCGTCCCTCAGGGGCTAAAGCCCAGTGATTTTTTGCGGCGTCTGCGGCACGACTAAAGTCGTGCCCTTTCACAAAGCCATTTATGAGACTGGTTCTAGTCTCCTGAGTCAGAAGTGCGAAGCATAATTCATGCAGTCTTGGGAAAAAACAGATGTGGTTTTTCAGCATCACTCTACAAGATGCATAGTTGCTAATCAGACTTGGCATTTATGCAAGAAATCAATGATTCAGGAGACTAGAAGCTAGCGGCTGTATTCTAGCCCTTGTGATGCCGCACGCATTGGCTTTCGCCGTGGAGATTGCGACTACGGCGCTCGCCGTGGCGGGGATGGGCTATTTTCTTGCGGCCCTGATCGCGGCGCGGGTTTTTCTTTGGCAGCGGCGAAAACGATTGCCGACGTTTGCTCCGGGCGTGAGCGTGATGAAGTCGCTCAAGGGCGTGGATCCGGGGATGCTGGATGCGTTCCGCAGCCACTGCAACCAGAGCTATGCGGGGGAGTATGAGCTGCTGTTCGGTGTTTCCTCGATGGAGGATCCGGCGGCGGCCGTGGTGGACGAGCTCAAGCGCGAGTTTCCGGAGCGCGCGATCCGGCTGATCGAATGCCCGGAGCGGCTGGGAACGAATGGCAAGGTGAGCACGCTTGTGCAGCTTGCGCAGCACGCGCGCTTTGATTTCCTGCTCATCAACGATTCCGACATTACTGTTTCGCCACGGTATCTGGAGCGGGTGATGGCTTGCTTCGGTGAAGATGCCGCAGGGGCTGAGGCCCGTACTCTTCAACAGCAACCTGTGGGGCTGGTGACGGCGCTCTATCGCGGGCGCGCGCATGGAACGCTGCCTTCGCGGCTTGAGGCGCTGGGGATTGCGACGGATTTTCAGCCGAGCGTGCTGCTTTCAAAGATGGTCGAGCGCGGATTGCATTATGGGCTGGGCTCGACGCTGGCCGTGCGGCGCGAGGCGCTTGAAGCGGCAGGCGGATTGCGCGGGCTGGTGGACTGCCTGGCCGATGATTACGAGATGGGCGCGCGCGTGGACAAGGCCGGCTATCGCGTGGAGCTGAGCGCGGCTGTGGTGGAGACGAGCGTGCCGGCGTATCAATGGCGCGGCTTCGTGGATCACCAGTTGCGCTGGCTGCGGACCGTGCGCGATGCGCGGCCGGCCGGGTATGCAGGATTGATCTTCACGCATGGGTTTGCGTGGGCGCTGCTCAATGTGATGGCGAGCGGATTGAGCCCGGTAAGTCTCTGGCTGCTGGCGATGAGCTTTTTTCTGCGGCTTGCAGTGGCCACGGCGGTGGGCGCAGAAGTGCTGGGCGATCGCCAGGCTCTCGCGCTTCTGTGGCTGCTGCCGCTGCGCGACGCGGTCGCGATGGGCTTGTGGGTCGCAGGGTTCGCCGGGAACACGATCGTATGGCGCGGAGAACGTTTTTTGCTCAAGAATGGCAAGCTGATTTCCGCGTGAATTCATCCAAGTGAACGGTGAACAGTTTGGGAATCCTGTTGGGCAGAGCGAGCCGAGATGCGTGTCGGTGGTGCGAGTCAGTCGGCGGCAGCGCACGATTCTTCTCCGGCGCGGATGGACTTCGTTTCAATGGAAAGGCACGCACCCAATTCAGCGAAATCCTTGTCCCAGCGCGCCCGGTCTTCGGCTTGCAATGAGGTGAGCGCATCCGCGGAGGTGCGCAGAATGTCGTACCAGATGTTCTGCGCCTGCCAAAGATTCAAATCGAAGGGCAGCTCGCTCAACGCCCGGGCGAGCGCAAGCGTGTTCTCCAGCACTTCAAGCGAACCCGCCGACATCTGCAACTCGACCATCGCGCGCTTCATGCGCTGATCGGCAATGTAGGAGAGGGTGGCGGTTTCAAGCGGGACCTGGTCCGACTTGGCGAGAGACAGGTAGGAACGCAACTGCGCCTGGTCGATGGGATCGCTCTCGAGCGTGCGCCTGAGACCGGCGTTGATGGCGAAGCCTGCGGCCAGCGCGAGCGCGGGCGGCTTGGGAAGGCCTGCCTGCGCGAGATAGTGGAGCAGGCTGGCGTGATCCTGGTAGATGCTGGCGAGGGAGTTCTCGACATCCCAAAGCGTCGAGTTGAGAATGAGCTGCACGATGCGGCGCTGCTCGTCACTGAAGAGCGAGGTGAGCGAGTAGTCGGCATGGCCGTAGAAACGGTCGAGAAGGCGAATCACTTCAGGGAAGTCTGCGCGCTGCACGTGCTCGGCGGCTTCGGTGGCGAAGGCATCGAAGGCGCGCGCATCGTCAGGCAGATAGGCTTTGACGGCGGCAGTAATGTTCTGATCGCCGAAATGCAGCACTGCAAATGAGAAGGCCTGCTGCCGTCCGGTGATGGCGCTGGCAATGTGGGCGCGGCCAAGAGCGAGGCGCGCGCGGCCGGAGGTAAGGATCTCGTGCGAGATACGGCGCACGCGATAGCAGAAGAGGTCGGTCTCCTCGGAGAAGGAAGTAAACACAGAGCTGATGGCGTAGTGGGCCGCGACCTGCTCGAGATTCAGCTCCATCGCGAGCACGCACTTCCGGTAGATGTCCGCGCCGGTGCCGGCTGAGAGAACATTGGAGCGAGCCTCGGCGAGGCGCGCGATAAAAGCGGGCTCCAGCGAAGCCGCCTGAGGGCCGAAAAGCTGCTGGGCAAGCTGGAGAACGCGCGCAGCGTATGCGATGATCTGCACGGTCTCAATGCCGGAGACATCGTCAAAGAACCAGCCGCAACTGGTGTACATCAACTGAGCGTGGCGCTGCATCTCCATCAGCTCGAGCGCGCGGACGCGTTCATCGCCGCTAAGCAACTGGCTCTGGTGGGCTTGGAAAAAACGGTCTGTCGATTCGGGCGTGCGCTCAAGCACAAGATTGATGTAGCTGTTGCGCGCGGCCCATACATCGCAGAAGAACCGGCTCCCTTCCTGGTCGGTGAGCGGCACGAGCGCATCGCGCAGTTCATCGAGCGCCTGGCGCAACGGAGTGCGCCACAACTGGTTCCAGCCGGGCTTTCCACCATTGCAGCCGCAGTTGGAGCGCCAGCGCTCGACGCCGTGAGCGCAGCTCCAGGAGGTGTTGTCGACAATTTCGCACTCATATTCGGGTGGAAACTGATCGAGGGAGCTTGAGTAGTTGGTGAGCTTGACGGTCTTCTCGCGATCGAGAAGGCAGAGCGTGTACGCCAGAGCCATGTCGCCATATTTGTGATGGTGCCCGTAGGTCTCACCGTCCGTGGCGACATGCACAAGCTGCGGCTGGACGCCTTCTTTGAATCCAGCCTTGAGGCGCGCGGCGAAATCCTCTGCTGAGTTGAGCAGGCCTTCGAAGGCGATGGCGCGCGACGTAGGGCCGTTGTAGAAAAACACGGCGATGGAGGCGCCCGACGCGAAGCGGACGACGTAGGGGCGCGTGGTGTCGACGGTGGAGTCGGGCGTGCTGGTCCAAACGAACGGAATGGGCACAGCAGGCTCTGTGGACGGCGCAGCGGGAACTGGGCCCGTGAGCGGGCGAATGCGTTTGCACTGGTGCGGCGCAAGGACGGTGAACTTAATGCCGTTTTCGGCCATGAGCTGAAGCGTGGCGGTATCCGCAGCGGTTTCGGCGAGCCACATGCCCCTGGGAGGATTCCCGAAATGAGATTGATAGTCCGCGATACCCCAGCGAATCTGCGTGAGACGGTCTCGGCGGCTCGCGAGGGGCATGATGATGTGGTTATAGACCTGCGCCATGGCCGAGCTGTGACCGCGAAAATGCTTACGGCTTGCGCGCTCGCCGTCCAAAATCATGCGATAGGTGCGCGGCGCGTTGCTTTTGAGCCAACTGAGCAGCGTGGGGCCGAAGTTGAAACTGATGCGCGAGTAATTGTTGACGATGCTGATGATCTGATTTTTGTTGTTGACGATGCGCGCAGCGCCATTGGTGGCGTAACACTCGGCGCAGACGCGCTCATTCCAATCGTGGTAAGGCGCGGCCGCATCCTGGGTCTCGACGGTTTCAAGCCAGGGGTTCTCGCGAGGCGGCTGGTAAAAGTGGCCGTGAATGCAGATGAAGCGTTTGCCGGGCATCAAACTCCCACTGCGGCCGACTGTGGCCGGGCCGCTCACCCTTATTTTACGGCGAAACCTGAGACGGCTTGGTGAAGGGTGCTAGGTTCGCGCCGACCGGCCGGCGGGCGGAGTGCCTTTGGCCAGATCGCAGGCGCGCCACAGGTACCAGCTCGCGACGGAGCGGAATGGAGCCCAGAGGCGTCCGCGCTTGAAGATCACATCCGGCTTTGGAAGGTCAGAGGCTTCGATGGCTCGCGACTTGGGAACACGCTGAAAGGTCAGCAGGTAGCCTTTGCGCACACCGTAGTCAGTGACGGGCAGAACGTCTGGCCTGCCCAGGCGGAAGATGAGCAGCATCTCGACTGTCCACGGGCCGATGCCGCGCACTGCAGTAAGCCGCTCAACGATATCGGCGTCGGGCATTTTCAAGATGGCCGCGTGCGAGGGAACAGTGCCATCGACAGTGCGGGCCGCGAGATCGCGCAGCGCCTTGATCTTGTTGAAGGAGACGCCCGCGGCGCGGAGCGGCTCATCGGGTGTATCCATGAGCTGTTGCGGCGTGGGATCGCCCCCGAAGAAGACGCGCACACGGGCGTGGATAGCGGCCGCCGCTTTGCCGTGCAGTTGCTGATAGAGGATGGACTCGATCAGCGATTCGAACGGTGACGGCGCGGGATCGAGCTTCATGGTGAACGGACCGGCGCGATCGATCAGCGCGCCGAGCTTGGGGTCGCGGGAGCGGAGGTGGGCCAGCGCTTCTTCCGGGTTAAACGGGAGCTTACGGCTGCGGCCTTTGTGGACCATGAGGGGAGTTTATCGCACCCGTCCGGCGGGTGACGCGATCCAGATGGGTCGGGCAGTTTCCGGTTTGGCGGATGACCGGCATTCCGGGAACTGGATGATAGAGAGGTTGCCCGCAAGCGAATTGCAGAGCAAGAGACGCAACTGCTAGTCGATGAAGTAGCCGATGTCGGTAAGGACGCTCTCACTCAGTTCGACGCCCAGCAACCGCGCACCGACTGGGGTGCGGAGGTTCTCTTCAAAACGCTGGAGGATGGAATCAGGCAGATCCGTCTGCCGCCGCAGCAATCGCAGCAGCGTCGCGCTATCGGTTGGGCACTCGTAGTCCCCGGGTAATCCGCACGCGGGGCGGATTGTTAGAGAAAGCGGGATTGGTCCCACGCTCGATAGCGAGAGATCAGACGGTCGAGTGCTGAGATTAACTCGCATAGGGAAATCCTGAACCCTGTTTGCACATCTCTCAATGACACCGAGGGGGGATCAGGGCCAGACCAAATAGGGACACCGACACCCCGACGCCTGATTGCATATCCTGCCCGAATCCCGGTTCATCCGGAAACACAACCGGCACTGGATCAGGCATCGGCCATACCGCGCCTCCCAACGATGATAAACTTCGAGCGGTTTAGTGGATAGAGGAGATTCGAGAATGAAGCGCCGGGAATTTGTGAAGACGATGACGGCTGCGGGGACGGGGCTGCTGCTGCCAGGGCTTTCGTTGCATGCGGATGAGGTGCAACCGAACGCGCAGGTGAAGCGCGTGCTGGTGATGTTCAAGTGCCACTTTGATGCGGGCTTCATCGATACGCAGTACAACGTCGTGCACAAACGATACTTCGACGAATACTTTCCGCAGGCGATCGAGATTGCGCGGCAAGCGAACGCGAGCGGCCAGCGCCGCTACGTGTGGACGACGGGTTCGTGGCTGCAGTTCGAGTACCTGGCGCAGGCTTCGGCGGCAGACAGGAAGGCGATGGAAGAGGCGATCGGGCGCGGTGACATTGCCTGGCATGCGCTGCCGTTCACGTGGCAGTCGGAGATGCTCACGCCTTCGATGATCGAGGGCAGCCTGGCGCTGGCGCGCTCTCTGGACAAGCGATTCGGCAAAGTGACGACCGGCGCGAAGATGACGGACGTACCGGGACACACGCGCGGGATTATTCCGCCGCTCGCGAAGAACGGCGTTACGTTTCTCGAGATCGGCGTGAATGGCGGATCGACGCCGGCCGGGCTGCCGCCGATTTTTCTATGGAAGGACCCGTCGGGCGCGAGTTTGCCGATGATGTATCACCACGAGTATGGCGGAGTGGCCGTGGTGCCGGGGTTGGACCTTGCCTTGGTGACGGAGGTGCGCGGCGATAACAGCGGGCCGCACACGCTGGATGAGATTGCGAAGATTCATGCCAATCTTGCTGCGCAGTTTCCGAATGCCGAGATTCGGGCAGCGAGCCTTTCCGAGATGGCGGATGCGCTCGAACCGTATCGCGACAAGCTGCCAGTGGTGACTGAAGAGATTGGCGATACGTGGATTTACGGATGCGCGAGCGATCCGCTGAAGGTGGCGCGGTATCGCGCGATCTCGCGGCTGCGCGAGGAGTGGATTGCGAAAGGCGCGCTGAAGATTGGCGATGAGACCGATCTCGAACTGCTGCGGCATGTGCTGCTGGAACCGGAGCACACGTGGGGAACGGACACAAAGACGTGGCTGGATTTTGATAACTATGAGCCGGCCGATCTGGCCGGGATGCTGGACACGAAGAATTACAAGGTTGTCGAGTTCAGCTGGATCGAGAAGCGGCAGGATCTGCTCAGCGGCGTCGCCACGCTGCCGGAATCGATGCGCGAGGAGGCGCAGCTTGCCGTGAATAGCCTGGCTGCCGTGTGGCCGGTCGCCTCACCAAAGGCGGTGGCGAACGCGGCAGGCAAACCAATCGAAACCGATCATTTTGTAGTCGGAATCGATCCGAGAACGGGCGCAATGACGCGGTTGCGCGACAAGGTAACGGGGCGCGAGTGGGCGAGCGAGAAGAATCCGCTAGCACTCTTTACTTACCAGACGCTTTCCGCCGAGGACTATCAGGTTTTCATGGGCAGTTATCTCACCACAAAGGCAAGCTGGGCGCTTAAGGATTTTGGCAAGCCGAATATCGAGAGATTTGGCGCGCGCAGCGAAGAGTGGCAGCCGGCTTCAGCCGAAGTGCGCGTCGAACGCACGGATTCGGACGATCGTATATTGATTGCGCTCGAGTTCAAGGACGGCGAGGCATTCGATTCAGGGCGCGCGTCGTTTCCGCGCAGGGCGTATATCGAGATGGCGCTGCCGAAGCAGGAGCCGGCGATTCATCTGACGGTGTCATGGTTTGGAAAGCCCGCTACGCGGATGCCGGAGGCGCTGTGGCTGACCTTCAATCCGATTGTCGAGGATGGGAAGGGGTGGTCGCTTGATAAATCAGGCGAAATGATTTCGCCATTGGATGTAGTTACTTCCGGCAATCGGCATATGCATTGTTTGCAGAAAGGCTTTGCGTACGCTGGAAACGGCGCACAGTTTGCTGTGGAAACGCTGGACGCACCGGTTGTGGCGCTGGGAAGACGGAGCCCGCTGTATTTCTCGAACGAGCAGCCGGATTTAAGCAAGGGCATTCATTCGTGCCTGTTCAACAATGCGTGGGGAACCAATTACATCATGTGGTATGGAGAGGATTTGAAGGCTAGATATGTGTTGCGGATTGGATAAACCTTATTTCTATAAGGCAATGTGGCCGGATCAGCAACGCCCGGGGCTAAAATTCAGCTCGCGTCTTATTGAACAGGCACGTGCGATGCTTTTCGCCATGACTAAAGCCATGCCCTGATCCAGAGCGTTCTTTGCGCACGTCAAATGAAATAGACGGAGCCTGAGATTCCGAGAGACACGGCGGGAGTTTCATAGTGAATTTCCGCTGGAGGCTGAATTCGTCTTTAGATATCGATTGCGCCTTGCGCTTGTAACATGGAGACAGGAAGAAATGGAGCGGCAAAGCGATGAAGATGCGGCCGGGAACGCAGACGGGATTCTTGATGTGCGGCAAGGAATGGACCGACGGCGAAGCGCTGGAGGTTCGATCGCCGTGGGACCAGGGGTTGGTGGGGCGCGCTACTGTGGCCACGCGGGCCGATGCGCGCCAGGCCGTGAATCATGCGGTTGCAAGCCTGCGCCGGACGCGCGCGTTGCCGCGCTGGAAGCGGCGCGAGATTCTTGAAGATGTGGCGGCGTCGCTGATCGAGCAGAAGGAGCGGTTCGCGCAGCTGATCGTCGCGGAAGCGGGTAAGCCGGTGCGGTTGGCCCGCGCAGAGGTCGATCGTTCGGTGCTCACCTTCAAAACGGCCGCGGAAGAGGCAGCCCGGCTGGGCGGCGAGACGATTCCTCTGGATCTGACAGAAGGCAACGAAGGCCGCTGGGGCCTCGTGCAGCGGTTTCCCGTAGGGCCGGTGCTGGCGATTACGCCTTTCAATTTTCCGCTGAATTTAGTGGCGCACAAAGTCGCTCCGGCGATGGCCGCGGGTTGTCCCCTCATCGTGAAGCCTGCGCCGCAGACGCCATTTACTGCACTCGCGCTGGGCGAGGTGATCTTGAAAGCGGGATGGCCGGAAGAGGCGCTGGCCGTGATGCCGCTGGAGAACGCCGATGCGTGCTGGCTGGCCGAAAAAGAAGACCGGATCAAATTGCTGAGCTTTACGGGATCGGCGCGCGTGGGTTGGGAGTTGAAGGCGCGCTCGGGACGCAAGCGCGTGCTGCTGGAACTGGGCGGCAATGCGGCGCTGATTGTGCACAACGATTGGCCTGACCTGGACGATGCAGCCGCACGCACCGCGCGCGCGGCGTTCAGCTATGCGGGCCAGTCGTGCATCAGCGTGCAGCGCGTGTTTGTGGCGCGCAATGTTTTCCAGACCTTCTTGTGGAAAGTGGTCGAGCAGACGGAGAAGCTCGCGGCCGGCGATCCGCTGCAAGAAGCGACCGAGGTAGGTCCGATGATCCGCTTGAGCGATGCGGAACGCGTAGAAGCATGGGTGAAGGAAGCGGTGGAAGGCGGCGCGAAGCTCATCGCCGGCGGCGAACGGAACGGTTCAGTGATGACGCCGACAATCTTGACGGGAACCAATGCGGGGATGAAGGTGCGGGAAGAAGAGGTCTTCGGGCCGGTGATGGCCATTGAGCCATACGATGATTTCGAGCAGGCGCTGGCGGATGTGAATCGTTCACGATTTGGATTGCAGGCGGGATTGCTTACGCGCGACGCGGGACGAATTCTAACGGCGTTCCGCGAACTCGAGGTCGGCGCCTTGATAGTGGGCGATACGCCGACGTGGCGTCTGGATCCGATGCCCTATGGCGGCGTGAAAGATTCGGGGCTGGGGCGCGAGGGCATTCGGTCGGCAATCGAAGAGATGACCGAACCGCGCATGCTGGTAATGGCGGGAATTGGATAGGAAGACACCGCGGGCTGCCGCTATCGACGGGGACGCCTTTGCGGCGCGTGGAGAGCGGGCGCGAAGCCGATGCGCCCTCTGGATCGCAGTGCCCGTATCGAGTGGGAAACGGATAAGAAGAAATCTAATAGATTACTTGCTCTTCGTCTTCGCCCTTTGAGCGGCCCAGCGTTTGCGCTGTGCATCGGCAATGCGCTTGCGCGCCTCGGGGCTAAGAATCCGCTTTTTCCTGGATGAAGAAGAACTCTTCTTCGCCTTGCTCGATGCGCTGGCCTTGGAGTTTCCCGCATGGGCCAACAATGAACGCACCTGCGTGAGCCGTGCAATCTCTGAGTCTATCTGGGCAAGAATGTCGTCAATCGCCATAAGTGCAGGATAACCGAAGAATCCGAGTTGTGCCACGAATCCGAATCAGATTCTTTGAAGTTATACCGCATATAGAACAGATGTATAGGTTCGAGCCATGTTTCTCAGATGCGCGCTACTCGCATCGGCTCTCGCGATTCGCCTTCGATTGCGCTCGTGAAATATGGGCTCAAGCAGCGCGTCAAGCCACTCTGAATGCACACAAAGGCTATCTCGCATTTCCCTGCGGTTAATGAATCGATGCCGAATCTTTCGCACGGGTTTACCGGCGATTCCCTTTTATAGGCATAACGCAGCCAAGATAGTTTTTCATTTATAAGGATTCGATAAATATTCATTGCGAGCGGCCCTCGCTGATTCATTCCCACTGCCTGTGCGCGGATATCCATGAGCTCCGACAATTAGCTCCGACAAGGAGCGCCGACAAATCATTCCTCTAAGTCGCGGAACGTGGTCCGGCATCGCGCACGAAGAGGAAAAAGAGATGGAATAACTCGGAAGAGCGACTCACAGATACGCCTTCGTGGCGGGGCAGATAGTGGAGCCGCACAAATCGTATTTGGTGGAAATGCAAAGGGACGGCCGCTGAGCACCGTCCCGCTTTTCTATCTTTTGATTTCCTGGCTTGGGATTTCCTGGCTTGGGATTTCCTGGATGAGGGCTGCTTACATACCGAGATACTCGACATGCACATAGGTGCCCAGCCGGGTGTTGTAGGCGAGATACCAGCCCGGATGGTCGGGATCGTCGTAGATGATGATGTCGTCCGAGTCCCAGTTCCAGTCATCGCAGTAGGCTACCTCATAAGGCGCGACGTTCCAGTACCAGCCGTTGAACCAGAAGCGATGAGGACCACCGCCGGCGAGATGCCATACATGCTCGGGACCAAAGCCGCCATTCCAGTGGCCGTGCTCCCACGGGTGATCGAGATGATAGTGAGGATCGTCGGGACCGGTATCATGGCCGACCCAAGTGTGGCCATCGACGTGTGGCGCCGACGGATGGCCCGGGTGGTCACTGAAGTTGTGGTTCGGCTCGTAAGGGTGGGGCGCGCCATGATAGGGAGCGGGTCCTTGGGCCGGAGGATGCGGCGGGGCGGATGGGTGAGGCGCTCCGTGCTGGGCAAGAAGCAACACCGGGAACGGAAGCAGGACGGCGAAAACAATCCGCGCGAGACGCATGATTTCCTTCCTTGGAAGATTGAAGACGGGGCTTTGCGCGACGTGGGCTTGTGCCTTCATCAGGGTAGACGGAGGCGAACAACCGAAAGTTGCTCACCTCTCGATCGAAGGCAAATTCTTTTCAGGCATTTACGGTTGCCGGAGAGCGGCGCCATGCATAGAGCGGAAACCGGTTGGCGAGCTCGGCCACCTGGCCGCGAATGCGATCAAGGGCGGCATCGTCGTTGCGCTGCTCAAGCGCGTTGGCGATCCATGCGCCGATCTGGCGCATCTCGGGCTCCTTCATGCCGCGCGTGGTGAGCGCGGGCGTGCCGACGCGGATGCCGGAAGGCTTGAGCGGGGGATTGGCGTCCCATGGAATGGAATTCTTGTTGACGGTGATGCCCGCTTTGCCCAGGGCGAGCTCGGCTTCTGAACCGAGGATGCCTTTCTCGAATACGTCGACGAGCATGAGGTGATTGTCGGTTCCGCCGGAGACCAGCCGGAACCCCGCTGCCTGCAGGGCCTCGGCGAGGGCTTTGGCATTCGAGACGATCTGCGCGGCGTAGGCGCGGAACTCGGGGCGCAGCGCCTCAGCCAGCGCAACGGCCTTGGCGGCCACGATGTGCATGAGCGGGCCGCCCTGCTGGCCGGGGAAGACGGCTTTGTCAACGGCTGTGGCCAGATCCTGATTGCAGATGATGAGGCCGGCTCGCGGGCCGCGAAGAGTTTTGTGCGTGGTGGTGGTGGTGATCTGCGTGTGCGGCACGGGCGAGGGATGCACGCCGCCGGCGACGAGGCCGGCGATGTGGGCCATGTCGAAGATAAAAACCGCTCCCACCTTGTCGGCAACCTGGCGCATGCGGGCAAAATCCCACAGGCGCGGATACGCGCTGCCGCCGCCGATAAGCACCTTGGGCTTTTCGCGCTCGGCCGTGGCTTCGAGCTCATCGTAATCAATGGTCTCCGTATCGCGGCGGACGTGATAGAAGGTGGTGCGGTAAAGTTTGCCGCTGAAGCTGAGCTTGTGGCCGTGCGTGAGATGGCCGCCATGCGAGAGATCGAGACCCAAGATCGTATCGCCGGGCTGGAGAACGGCCGCGTAGGCTGAGGCGTTGGCCTGCGATCCGGAGTGGGGCTGCACATTGATGTGCTCGCCGCCGAAGAGCTGCCGCGCCCGATCGCGGGCCAGGTTTTCGACCACGTCGGCGTACTCGCAGCCGCCGTAATAGCGCCGGCCGGGGTAGCCCTCAGCATATTTATTCGTGAAGCTGGAACCGGCCGCCTCGAGCACCGCTTCGGAGACGAAGTTCTCGCTGGCGATCATCTCCAGGCCTTCGTGCTGGCGGAGGGTTTCCTGGTCAAGGGCAGCGGCGACCTCGGGGTCTGCCTGGGCAAGCGGAAGAGACATACGGTCGGTCATACAAGAATTTTACGGCAAAAGGAGAAACGGGACCTTTTATTCTGCGCGAGGTTCCGGGCCGATGCGGCCGAGGCCCTGACGCCGAGGCGCGCGCAATGAGCCAAAGAACAGAGCGCGTTCAAGATGTCGCTTGACACAGGGGGACTGGGCCCACGCGCGGCAGGGCAATGCTCGTGATTGGAACCGGCCTGATATCAGTTGCCGGCGCTGCTCTCCCTTACTACGCAGCGCGCAGCGCGACTCCAGGTGAAAACCAATGACGGCAGTATTCCGCTAGTTTGGTCAGCGAATACTCATTGCCGCGGTAGCCTACATAGGCATCGGGGCGGATGAGGACCAGTAACGAGCGGGAGCCGAAAGATTCGCGGAAGTGTTTTTGGAATTCGCCGCCTGGGGGCTGAATCTGAACAACCGAGATGAGTTGCCGCAATGGTTCCAGGACCCGCGCAAGCTGAGCCTGAAGAGACGCCGCATCCTTGATGTTGACCAGCAGAAGCGTGAAGCGGGAAGGATCCAGCAAATCAAAAAGCCGGCTCTCCTCAGACCCGGTACGGACGCCACCCTCCCTGCGCAGGCCAATGCCGATTTCTCTCTCCGTGCGGACCGCGCGCACGCGCAGTTCGGGCACGCGATCTCCAGCGCGAAGAGTTCCACCGGCCGCATGATCGGTGGAGAGCGGGCTATCACGGTAATTGAGAGCGATCTGGCTGATACTCGCCGTGGCATTCTCCTCGACGAAGTTCAAACCGCCGATCCACGGCACCAGGTGATTGAAGATGCCCCGCACGAGCGGGCTCTCCGCGCCTACGATCTCCGTGAGGCCTTCGGTGCGGGAGAGGATCGAACGCATCACCGGCAGCCGGTCCTGCTGATAAGTATCCAGAAGCTCGCTGGAGGCCTGGCCCTTCAGCACGAGGGCGAGCTTCCAGGCCAGGTTCATCATGTCCTGAATGCCGGTATTCATCCCTTGGCCGGCGGCGGGGCTGTGAATGTGCGCCGCGTCGCCGCCGAGAAAGATCCGCC
The DNA here is from genome assembly GCA_036490385.1 of Occallatibacter sp. Lineage (GTDB taxonomy): Bacteria > Acidobacteriota > Terriglobia > Terriglobales > Acidobacteriaceae > Telmatobacter. The sequence goes on along the minus strand of DASXDX010000035.1, from coordinate 37,696 downwards.
CTACCTTCAACTTCTCGACCATGCGGCTGTTGATATGGAACCAGGAGCTCCAGCCGAGCTGGCGTAGACGCGCAGGAACGTGCGAGCGCTGATCGTAGATGGCTTGGAGTTGCTCGAGAGTGGGATCTTGCCCGTCCGACAAATTGCCGGGAGGATTGCTTGCAATGAGGCGGAAATGGCTGCCGCCCAAAGGAAACAGGCCCATAAAGCCGTGTTCCGAGGAGAAGATGTGCAGGTCGGAGACGGACAGCCCTCCGTCAACGTGCAGGTCGGCCAAGGCATAATGCTCATCCAGCGTCTTGCCTTTAAACTCCAGGTTGAGGCTGGAGCGGATGGTGCTGTGCGCGCCCTCGGCGCTGATCAGGTACGCGGCTGAAACCTCTTCGAGCCGGCCATCCTTATGCTCCAGCGTGGCCGTCACGCCGTCGGCATTCTGCGCGAAGGCGCTCATCTTCATACCGAACTCGATCCTGGTTCCCTCTTTGGCCAGGGCCTCGCGCAGGATCCGTTCCGTGTCCGCCTCGGAGAGGAGCAGGAGAAAGTTGTAGCGGCTCTCGATGCGGGTGAAGTCCACGCGCAGCAACTGCCGGCCGTCGCCGTAAATGATGCCGCCGCTGGCCCGATTGCCGAGACGCACAAATTCATCGGCAAGGCCGCGCAACTCAAGCTCTTCCAGCGTTCTGGCCTGGACTCCGATGGCGCGCGAGGTCTTCGACGGTCCGTCCTGAGCTTCGATGATCCTGACTGGAATGCCGAAGCGGCGTAGTTCCAGAGCGGCGGTGATGCCTGTCGGGCCGGCTCCGGAGATCAATACCAATGGGGAGGGGGATGGCATGGATTCTCCTTGGCGGAAGATGGTCTTCTCCGCAACTATTTAGATGGGCGAATGCGCCTTGGCGGACACCCGCGGGGAAAGAACGGCCCGGAGGCGGCAGTTATCGGCCCCATCGTGTTTCGGGCCATCGTCTATAGCCGGGCCGACTTGAGGCGGCTGTGCACGGGTGCGGTAGATTGCCTTGGCGCACGGGCCGAAAAACTGCTCGAACAGCGAAGGGATGCGCTAAAAATCGACCCTCAACGCGAACTGACCAAAGCGGCGCTCGTCGTGGTTGCCTCCGAGGGCGATGCTGTTGAGGCCGCCCTTTTCGGCGATCACGGGAAGAGGCGGACCGATGGCGCCGGGGGTGTTTGAGACGGCCATCGATGCCTCGTCGACATAAAGATTGTGATGGTTGAAGAGGTCGAAGGCTTCGGCCCGGAACTCGACGTCTCTGTTTTCACCCCAAGAAAATTTCTTGGCTGCCGAGGCGTCGGTGGTCCACGCGCCAGGGCCGCGAAGATCGTTTCTGCTCATCATATCGGCGGGGAACGGACCGAAGTCGGAGATGCCGAGAGTGGGGTTGAAAGGAGCCAGGTCATTGGCCCCGGGAACGGTCATGATCTGGAACTGATTGACGCCGACGTTGGTGTCGGAGTTGGGATGGAAATGCGGAACGGCTGTGGATGGGACAATGCGCGGCACGCCGGAATAGCCGTTTTCATTGAAGGTAAAGTCGTAAGCCGAAAAGGGAGTTCCGCCGCGCGCGGTATAGATTCCATCGACCATCCAGCCGCCCGCAACCTGGGTCAGGATGCCGTGTCCTTGTTTGAACCACGGAGTATGCCAGATGGGCGAGAGCACCAGGCGCTGGGGAACATCGAAGTCGGAGCTGCCCCAGTCGAGCATGGGATTTCTCGGATCGAGATAACCCAAGTTGCCAATGTAGCCCGAGCCGCCTTGCGAACTGTCAGCGAAGGTGGAACTTAGATCGTCGAGCGAGTGCGACCATGTGTAGTTGGCGATGATATCGAAGCCGGAGCGGCGGATGTTTTGAGCCTGATACTTCACGTTGAGCGAGTTATAACTGCTGGAGCCGCCGCTGCCGCGGACATTGATGGCCGCGTATTGCGGGTTTTCCCGTGTCAGGCATGCATTGGCCACCGTAATACTGGTGGTGCAGGCCGCGTTGTAAGTGATGGGAGCGCCCAGATATGCCTGCGCACCGCCGATCGGGTTGCCGGCGGTGATGTCATAAAGATGCACGCCATGCGCGCCGCTATAGGAGAGTTCAAGAAAGGAGCTGGCGGCAAGTTGATGCTGCAGAGAGAAGCTCCAGAACTGAGTTTGCGCCACGTTGATGTTCTGATTCACGTTGCGCAGCTCCACCGGTGGCAGCGGCACGGCTGGCCCTGGGGTGCCGAGCGGGCCCACGCCGCTGCTGGTCATGGTTGTGGAGTAGGCCTCCAGCACACCATAGGCGGGCGGATTTTGAATCGTATTGAAGGTCACATTTCCGAAGTTCCTCTCGTAGCTGATACCGAAACCACCTCGAATACTGTCTTTGCCGTTGCCGAAGACGTCGAGAGCGAAGCCGACGCGCGGCGCAACGGTTCCCCAACGCGGCGCCCAAAGCTGGCCGGTTGGGCTCTGCGGCGCAATTTCAACCTGGCCAGCGGCTATTTGCTGGAACAGGTTGGAGCCGGCGCCATAGTAGAAGTTCGAGTCCAGATTCTGGTTATCGTTGTGCTGCACGCCGTAGTGCTCGTAGCGAACGCCGTAGTTGAGAGTAAGTTGCGGGGTGGCCCTGAAGCTATCCTGCGCATAGACGGCCCAGTCTTTGTAGCGATAACTGCGGGCATAACCCGGCGATGTGACAGGCGGCGTAATCGAACATGACGGCGTCTGGTTCAGGGTGCCGTCGGGATTCTGGACGCAGGGAAGTTTGCCTTGCGTATTGATGGCGGCCTCATAGTAATCCAGCGCTCCAGCCACCATGTTTTGCAGGCCGGGCGCCAGACCGGTCTGCAGATATTCAACTGCCTGCGCATAGGCGCCATAGGCGAGATTCATCTGAATATACGTGGCTTGGCCGCCGAAGCGCATGTTGTGACGGCCTTTGGTCAAGGAGAGATCTTCTTCGAGCTGCACGGTGTTCTGCGGGCCGCCGTAGGGCAGGCCGCCTGCTCCCGGCTCCATGTAATTTTCGAGCCCGGGGAATGTGACCTGCAGCCCGTTGGCGACTGCGCTGCCGAACATCAGCAGCGGCGCATTCTGTTCCGCCGCGTTGTAAGTGGATGGATTGGCGAGCCGGCTGAAGCTGATCTTGCTGCTGCTGAACAGCGCGGGAGTGAAGCTGTGGCTGAAGGAATAGAGATAGCTCTGGTTGTCGAATACGCTGCCCACGTCATATTGCGGATAGGGGCTGTAGAAAGTGGTGCCGGGAAACTCGTCCTCGCTTTCTCTTGCGGCGCGGAAGAACATCTGGCTATTCGCGCTCATATTGTAATCGAGCCGTCCGAGGAGCCGGTATGTGTTCTGAGGATAATCCCCGCCCGCATCGGCATAGGCTGGAAAATTGACTTGTCCCAGGATGGGTGTAGAGGCCGGAACCGGCGTGCCGTTGCTCTGGTTGAGAGCGATTCCCAGATCCGACTGGCTGAAGGTATTGGAAATTGGATAGGAGTTGCCGCCATAACTGGAGAAGAAGGATTGAACGTTCGGCGCGGTATATCCAAGAAACTGCGGCGTGGGAATGGCCTCGGATTCAATGGCCTGGCTGCGAACCCTTGTCCATTCGGTGGACTCGTAGAAGAACAATTTGTCTTTGGCGACGGGACCACCGAACTGAAACCCAAACTGGTTGCGCGTATAAGTGCCCTTGGGAAGACCGCCCGCATCGTTGTCGTAAGTATTGGCGGTATAGGCCGAGAGGCGGTTGTATTCCCACGCCGAGCCGTGGAAGTGATTGGTTCCCGACTTGGTGGTGAGATTCACGACACCACCCGAGGCGCGGCCATACTCGGCAGCGAAGTTGTTGGTGATGACGTTGTACTCCTGCACGGCATCCAGAGGAATCTGCTCACCGACGAGGTCGGAAAAGACGCTGATATTCTCGACGCCGTCGAGCAGAATCTCGGTGCCGCTCTCGCGCTGCCCGTTGATCGCGTAGCCCACGCCACGGTCTGATAGATTCTGGCCGCTGTTCGAGCTATCGGTCGTGTTATCCCCGTTACTCACGTTGCCGGAGAGCACGACAAAGTCATACGGATTGCGTGTGAGACTGGGCAGCGCCGAGAGCTGCGCGGTATCAACAACCTGTGACAGCTCCTGCGTAGAGGTGTTCACGGTTGCGCCGCCCGCGGCCACCACTTGCACTTCCGTGACACTTTCATTCAACGGGAGTTTGGCATCGAGCGTCTCGCTTCCGCCTACCGTGACTTCGATATTGGCGCTGAAGGGCTTGAATTGAGGGGATAGAACGGAGATCTGGTAGGTGCCCGGTGCGAGGCCGACCACGACGTATGTGCCGTCGGCCGATGATTGCACGGTGCGCTGCACGTTGCTGGCCAGGTTTTTGACGGTGACAGCCGCTCCGGGCACAACCGCTCCAGTTGGATCGGTAACAGAGCCCGAGATCTGGCCAGTCTCAACTTGCGCAAAGGCGCACGTGCTGAGGAGAACGAGGCCAGCCAGGAGAACCACCCCAGCAGCGATAGGAATGAAGTCGATAGGAATGAAGTCGTGGATAACTCGGGTGAGATTCCAGCTATCGCGAGGGCGGAGATAGACGTTCGCCAGAGACTGGCGGATAGAAAGGGCTGAAGGGGGCATTGAGGTCCTCCAGAAATCCGTTGGGGGTAAACAACACGACCGGCACACCGTGCGGGGCCCGATGTCTGCTTAGAATCCGGGAACCAGGCAATTGTGTTTTGGGAGATGCGATGAAACTATCTACATCCATTCCACAAGGTCGTACCGTGCCGGACGGCCGTCGCGAACATGAGCAGTTGCTTCAAAACGTTCGCGCTCTTCGGAGCGAGCGAGGATGCCCCGAACCGAACTTTGCGACGTTCGATGCGGTCCTCTCGTGAGAGGATGCGAGACGGAGCAGGCGCCCGCGCAGGATATTTTTATCGGATGAAAGAACCGGCGCGCGCAGAGCTACCTCGCAATTTCGCGAACGCTCTTAGAGGCATCGGGGCTAAGCATCGAAGATGGAGATTGGTACCGGGTTTCGGCTTGCGTACACTGGAGACAATCGAGCAGCTCCAGCAAGACGAGGCGCAGTTGAATATGCGAACAAAAAAATGGATTGCGACGGCAATATGGGCCGGCTGGCTGCTGCAAGGTTCCGCGCAAACTGGTTCGGCACAGACGGCGAGCGTGGACCCGGGTCTGCTGGCCAAGGCCACTGCGGGGGACGCAGCAGCGGAAGTGCAGGTGGGCGCGGGCTACGCGGCGCAACACGATCTGCAACAGGCGGCGGCCTGGTACAAGAAGGCCGCGGATCAGGACAATCCAGAGGGCGAGATTCATCTTGCGGCTCTTTATCGAGACGGGGGCAAGGGATTTCCGCGCGATATGGAGCAGGCCGCCGCATGGTATCGCAAAGCCGCCGACCAGGGCGATGCGACGGCGCAAGGAACGTTGGGAACGCTCTACACGCTGGGGCAGGGGGTTCCGCGCAGCGATGCGGAGGCCTACTACTGGCTTGACCTGGCCGCATCGGTGAAGGGACCCAACCAGGCGCAGTACGCGGCGAACCGGCAGGTGGTGGGCACGCGCATCACCGCCGATGAGTTGGCCGATGTGGAGGATCGGGTGGCGAAGTGGAAGGCTGCGCATCCAAGACGAGAGTCGGCGCAATAAGGACCAGAGTCGCCGCAATAAGGACCAGAATTTATCGAGCGGTCTGCTCGACTGCCCCAGGCGAGGGGTTGAGCATCTGTTCGGCGGCGCCGATAATGTGGCCGTTCTTTGGATTGACGAGGAAGACAACGAACCTGAGCGGGATGCCGGACTTTTCCGCTGCGATGAGATTGGCGCCGGAGAGTTCGAGCTGCCGGCCGTCGGTTCGTCCGGTGCCGAACTCCTTGAGAACGCGCACAACGGCCACGTGGTGCAACGTGCGTCCCGCGTTTTCGCCCTTGGCGACTTCGGACGAGGTTGCGTTCTCCGCGATGGCCGCGACCAGCGTAGCCTTGGCGCCGGTGGCGTGCACGGCAAATACAAGTGATCCATCGGCCGCCTGATGAGCCCCATCGATCGTGAGGCTGAGCTTGGGTGCAGTGGCGGCGTGGGTCACGGCTTGGGCCAGCTTGACCGGATCATTGCCCACAAGCTGCTCGGCGCCATCGACAACGATCTGCGGCGTGTAGACATCGCTAAGAAGAAACTGGCGCATGTAGGCCTGCTGCCGGTCTGTCATCTGGTCGAGGGAGAAGGGATCGCGCCAGCCTTCGTGGTTCCAGTAGGTAACATGCTCGCTGAGCACAATGGCCTGCGCGCCGGGAACAAACTGCCGGGTGTCGAGCTCGCCCAGCAGCGCATCCGCGGGAGGGCAATCGGAACAGCCTTCCGAGGTGAACAGCTCGACCAGGACGGGCTGGCGCGTTGCGGCTTGGGCGGGAGATTGGGGCGCCTGGCAGAAAGCCGCCCAGGGCAGGCTGACGGCGGCCAGGGCAACCACCAGCAGCATCCGAGCGCCATTGGCCCTGAAAACCATGTAGGACAGCATACAGGATCGCCTCCGCTCCTGCATTTGCCTCCGCCCCTGCATTTGCGGCATTATTTACTTTCCTGTTGACATTCTGCCTATAGAAGCGGATGCTTTCTGTAGAAAGTCAACAGGAGTGGAGATGGGGGATACAAAGCTGGACGTGCTGCAGGGCACCCTGGACCTGATGGTGCTGAAGACCGTCGAATCAATGGGGCCGCTCCACGGATATGGAATTGCGCGCCGGATCGAGCAGGTGAGCGGAGACGCGCTGACTCTGAATCAGGGGACAATCTATCCGGCGCTGCTCAGGCTGGAACAGCGGGGCTGGATCCATGCGGAGTGGGGCATGTCGGAGTCGAACCGGCGCGCGAAGTTTTATTCCCTGAGCCGCGCGGGGCGCAAACAGATCGCCAAAGAAACCCAGAACTGGGAACGCGTGGCCGCGACCATGGCGCGGTTTCTGGCCGAAAACAGTTGAGGTGCGCGCATGGAATGGATACGGATTCTGCTAAGCCGCTGCACAGCTCTCTTTCGCCGCAAGAGACTGGATGTTGAGCTGGACGAAGAGCTGCGCACGCACATCGAGATGGCCGTCGAGGAGAATCTCAGGCGCGGCATGACTGCGGACGAGGCGCGCACCGCGGCGTTGCGCTCCTTTGGCGGAGTGACGCAGACCAAAGAGGCTTACCGCGTGCAGAGCGGCGCGCGGCTTGCGGAATCGCTCGCGCAGGATGCGCGGTATGGGCTGCGGCAACTGAAGCGCGACCGCGGCTTCACGCTGACGGTGATGGTGACGCTGGCGCTGGCGATCGGGGCGAATACGGCAATATTTTCGGTGGTGAATGCGCTGCTGATCCAGAGCCTGCCCTATGCGCATCCAGAGAGGATGGGCACGATCTTCTTTCGCGTGGAGGGCGCGAAGCCCTTGGATGGACTGCACGCGATTGACGGGACGCAGTGGGAGACGCTGCGGGACAACGTGCCGTCGCTGATTGCGGCTGTTTACGGTTGGATTTCAGGGGTGAATCTGCAGGCGGGCCCGCGGGTGCAATATGTGCACGACGCCAGGGTCTCCGCACATTACTTCGATGTGCTGGCGATTCGGCCGATGATTGGACGCAGCTTCTCAGAGGAAGAAGACCGGCCCAATGGGCCAAAGGCGGTGATGCTGAGCTACGACCTGTGGCGCAGCATATTGGGCGGCGAGCCCTCGATTGTGGGGCAGGCAATACGGCTCAAGAGCGAATCGTATACGGTGATTGGCGTGCTGCCGGAGGGCGCGCAGACGCCACTCAACGCGGACCTCTACACCGCGCTGCAGCCAAGCCGCACGGGCGAGGGCGGTGGGACGAACTTCGGGGTAATTACGCGGCTGCGCGATGGAGCGACGTGGCAGCAGGCCGACGCGGAGCTCAATCGGGCGTGGGCGTTCCGTGCGGCAGATTACGCAAGGGAGCATCCCGGAGGCGGGCGGCTGCATTTTTATAGCGTGCCGTTGCAGAGAGGCGAGACGGCGGAGCTGCGGCCGAAGGCCTTGACGCTGATGCTGGCGGCTGGGCTGATTCTTTTGATTGCATCCGCCAACATTGCCGGTTTGACGCTGGTGCGGATGACGCGACGCGTATCGGAGGTGGCGACCCGGATGGCGCTGGGTGCCTCGCGATGGCGGATTCAGCGGCAGCTGTGGATTGAGAACCTGATGCTGGCCGGCGCCGGCGGAGCGGTGGGCGCGAGTGTGGGCTTTGCCGCTTTACGCGGGCTGCTGGCGCTTTTGCCCACACACTTTTTGCCGGTGGCGCGCGTAGCTCTTGACGGGCGTGTGCTCGCATTCACGCTCGTGCTTTCACTGCTGACGAGCGTGTTGTTTGGAATGCTGCCGGCATTGACGATGCGCAGGGTGGACCTGCGCTCTTCCATGGGCAGCCATGCCGTGGCCGGAGTGGAAAAGCTGCGGCTGCGGCAGTGCCTGATTGCCGGCGAAGTGGCTCTGAGCCTGGTTCTGCTGGCCGGCGCGGGACTGCTGATCCGCACGCTGATTCACCTGGAGACGTTGCCGCAGGGATTCAACCCTACGGGCATCATGACCGGCACGGCGTCGCTGGACGATGCACGGTTCCAGGACCCGGCGGCATTTGCCAAACTGCTGGACGAAAGCACAGCGGCGATGCTGCGGATTCCCGGCGTGGAGAATGCGGCGGTGGGGCTTTCACTGCCCTATGAGCGGGCGCTGAACGATGGCGTGACTTTCAGCGACGGAAAAGAGGCCGGACAGCGCGCCATGAGCGGCGAAGTCTATGCGACTCAGGGCTACTTTGAGACGCTGGAGATTCCGCTGCTGGCGGGGCGATATTTCACGGCTTCAGACGGGCCGAACACCCAGCGGGTGGCGATTGTGAACCGCACGTTCGCGCGGAGGTTCTATGGCAACGAGAACCCTGTGGACCGTGTCATCAACAAAGGCGTGGTGATTGTGGGTGTGGTGTCAGACGTGCCGGTGGCTGCGGGCCTGGACGCGACCGCGCCGCTGGCGGGCGAGCAGATGGTATACATTCCGGCCAAACAGTTTGGCGGAAAGCTACTGGCAATGGTTCATGTGTGGTTCCAGCCGAGCTGGATTGTGCGCACGGCGAGGCCGGTGACAGGGCTGACCGAAGAAATGCAGCAGGCGATGGCCGACGCCGACCCGGGGTTGCCGTTTTCAGGCTTCTACAGCATGAAGGAAGTGCTCGCGAAGCGGCTGGCCCTGCAGCGCGTGGAAGTGGCGCTGCTGAGCGCGCTGGCGGGGCTGGCGCTGTTGCTGAGCGCGGTGGGCATCTTTGCTCTGGTGGCGAATATCGTGGCACAGCGGACGCGCGAGATTGGCATCCGGCTTGCGCTGGGCGCGAGCTTGGGTCAGGCGATGACGCATGTGAGCGCGATGGGCGTGCGCGCGGTGGCGGCCGGGCTGGCGGTGGGACTCGTGTTGTGTGCCGGCGTGCTGCCTCTCATGCACAGCGTGCTGTATGGCGTATCCGTTTACGATGCATCGACCGGGTTGGCAGCGGTGACAATGCTGGTAGCTGTATCGTTGTTTGCGGCCACAGCACCCGCACTGCGCGTGGCGCGGATTGACCCGGCGCGGACACTGCGCGAAGAGTAGCGCCGCACGGAGCGTATTCTGAGTGCGATGCTTCGCGCGCCGATTCCCTTCTTTCGATGGATTTTCTTGCTCATTGCCTGCATGCCGGGTGCGCTCTGCGCGTCGGCGCAACAGGGCTTCGTGGGGCTCACGCCGGCCGTGGTTGAGGCGGGATCGCCCGAGCTGATTCGCGTCGCGGCTCCGAAGGCGGCGCGTGTCGATGGCGATTGGTTGGGGCAGAAGCTCGCGTTCTTCCGCGGACGCGATGGGCGGGACTGGTTTGCGCTGGCCGGCGTTGATGTGGAAGCGGCTGTGGGGCCCTCGACGCTTAAGATCGCCGTGCAGGAGAGCGGCGGCGCCGTGCGCGAGCTGAACCAGACGGTGGAGATTCATGCGGCGCATTACCGGACGGGCACGCTATCGGTCGAGCCGAAGTTTGTGGAGCCTGCGCCGGAGGCGATGAAGGAGATTGAAGCGCAGGTTGCGCTCAAAAATAAAGTTTTTGCGGAGAGCGCGCCGGAACCGCTGTGGAGCGGGGATTTTCGCGCGCCGGTGACGGCAGCGGCGACAGACAGCTTTGGCACGCGGCGCACCTTCAACGGCAAGCTCGCCAGCGTGCACAAGGGGATGGATTTTCGCGCGCACATGGGAACGCCGGTGCATGCGGGGAACAGCGGTATGGTGGTGCTGGCGCGGCCGCTTTATTTCGAAGGCAATTGCGTGGCGATCGACCATGGGTTGGGGCTCTACACGATCTCGATGCACCTGAGCCGGATCGATGTGCATGAGGGCGAGCGTGTGGCGAAAGGACAGCTTCTCGGATTGAGTGGCGCCACGGGGCGCGTGACCGGGCCGCATCTGCACTGGGCGGTGCGCTGGGAGGGGGCCTATCTTGATCCGGCGAAGCTGCTGAAGATGGATTTGTCCTCTATTCGTTGAAAGCGCATTCATTGAAAAGACGCAAGTAACAACGGAAATCGAGGAGGCGTCTTAACTGATAGCCGTCAGCCGTCAGCTAGGGATAGATCCGGTGCAAGGTCCGCGCGAACGGGATCGTCTCCCGCACGTGATCGAGGCCGCAGATCCACGACACCGCCCGCTCGATCCCCATGCCGAAGCCGGAGTGCGGCACGCTGCCGTAGCGGCGCAGGTCGAGGTACCACTGGAAGGCTTCTTTCGGCAGGTTGTACTGCTCGATGCGCGCGTTCAGCAGCTCGAAGCTCGACACGCGCTGCGATCCGCCGATGATCTCGCCGTAGCCTTCGGGCGCGAGCACGTCCACGCACAGCGCGTACTTGGGGTCCTTCGGATCCGGCTCCATGTAGAAGGCTTTCACGTCTGCCGGGTAGCGATGCACCATCACCGGCCGGTCGTATTGCGAGCTGAGCCAGGTTTCGTCGGGCGAGCCGAAGTCGTTCCCGTATTCGAACGGATGTTCGAGATGCCCATCCTTGTGCGCCTGGTTCAGCATCTCCACGGCCTCGTCGTAGCGCAGCCGCGGAAACGGCGGAACGATCTTCTGAAGGCTGCCCGCGTCGCGGCCGATCACCTGCAGCTCCGGCGCGCGCTTCCTGAGGACGCTTTGCACAATGTGCGAAAGGAAGTTTTCGGCCAGCTCGAGCAGGCCGTCGAGATCCATATAAGCCACTTCGGGCTCGATCATCCAGAACTCGGTCAGATGGCGGCGGGTCTTGGACTTCTCCGCGCGGAAGGTCGGCCCGAAGCTATATACCTTGCCCAGCGCCAGCGCCGTCGACTCGATATAAAGCTGGCCGGACTGGGTGAGATACGCCGGGTCGCCGAAGTAGTCTACCGGGAAAAGAGTCGACGTGCCCTCGCACGCGGCCGGCGTGAGGATGGGCGGGTCGGTGCGGACGAATCCGTTCTCGTCGAAGTATTCCGCCGCCGCCCGCATGATCTCTGCCCGGATGCGCAGAATGGCCGATTGGCGCGGGCTCCGCACCCAAAGATGCCGGTGCTCCATCAGGAAATCGACCCCGTGCTCCTTGAGCGTAATCGGGTAGGGATCGCTCTCCGGCACGCGCTGCACTACCTCCAGGCCCTCCACATCCAGCTCAAAACCGCCCGGTGCGCGCGCATCCGCACGAACTTTCCCCATAACAATCACACTGGACTCTTGCGTGAGGCCCTTAAGCGCATCAAACACTTGAGGAGGAACGCTCTTGATGTGCGCGACTCCCTGGATGGTCCCCGTGCCATCGCGGAAGATCGGAAAGAGCAGTTTGCCGGACTCACGAAGGTTATAAAGCCAGCCGCGCAGAGTCACAGACTGGCCTACGTGCCGGCCGATTTCGGCGATTGTGGCGATGGGAGCGGATTCGGTCCTGATTTGGTCAGACATAACGAGTAAGAACAGACAGGTACAACCGAGCGAATACAGCCGGAGTTTCTAGAATACCGCGCGAACCTGAACTGCAAGCATTGCGCTGCAAGCGTTATCCTATTTCGTAATATCAGAACTATTTTGATTTTAGCAATAATGCTGCGGGTTGCATCCTAGTTAGTTATAGAGGAGGAAAGCAGTGGCGGCGATGAGCGAGCGCGCTGAGGTGAGGAACGAGGACATGCAGAAGACGCAGGCTGATCCTGAGACCGCGGAACGGTTTATCGCGGAGAAACGGATCGGCGAGCGCATCAGGCGGCTGCGTCTGAAGAAGTCCATGGGACTGGTGGAGTTGGGGAGGCATACGGGGCTCTCAGCGAGTTTTCTCTCGCAATTGGAGACGGGCCGAGTGGTGCCGACGCTGCGCAACCTGGCGCGGATTGCCATGGTGTTCTCAAAGGACTTGTCCTATTTCTTTGAGACAGAGCCGACGGCCATGTTTCGGGTACATCGGCAGAAGGACCGGGTGCGGCTGCCGCAAACCGGCGTTGACCCGCCGACGTATACATTCGAAAGCCTGGCCTTCATGGTGCCGGACCGGCACATGGACCCGTATTTTGCCGAGTTTGTTCCGTCGGCGGGAAACGCAGAACCGAAGGCGCACATGCACCAGGGATTCGAGTTTCTCTATGTGCTGGATGGAGAACTCGAGCTCAAGCACGGAGAGAACCAGTGCACATTGGAGACCGGCGACGCTGTTTATTTTGACGCCGGCACCCCGCACTCCTATCAGTGCGTGGGCAGAAAGCCGGCGGGGGCAATCATAGTCACAATGCACCAACCAGCAGGCCAGCCGGTACCGCTCCGCGCGCAACCGGCAACCCAGCGGCCGATGCTGGCCGGCGTGCCCAGGCAGAACGGGGGCGAAGAGCGCGCCGAAGGCGTGTTATAGGGCTTACGCCAGGTTGCGTGATCGAGTTATGCGCGCCTTGGCCGGAAAGTAAGTACGAAGATAGAGGCGAGAGCATAGGTGCCGATTCGAACTCACTCAGCCGTTCCGTCGGGACCGGGCGGTAGCATTAGATAACTTACAAAAGCAAGGCTCTTCGAGTCGGGCGACCAGTTGGGCACATTCATGGAGCCGTTGCCGCCGACGAGCGTGGTGAGCACGCGAATCTTGTTGTCTGCGGTTGAGAGAATACGCAGCGCGATATCTTGATCGGAAGCGTGCGTCGTGACCTCCGGATCATAGGAAAGAAAGACAACGGATCTTCCATCCGGCGAGGGATGAGGAGTCCAGTTCTTGAAATGATCGAAGGTGACCTGCTCAACATGGCTGCCATCGGGCTTCATCCGGGCAATCTGCATCCCACCCCAGCGATCGGTATTGAAGTAGACATATTGGCCATCTGCTGAGAAATCCGGATCATCGCTGATGCCTGAACCTGTGGTGAGAGCCGTCTCCGGGCCGCCATCCACCGAAATAGCGTAGATGTTATTCGATCCCTGGCTGGAGCGGGTGAAGAGGATCGTCTTGCCATCGGGCGACCAGCTGTGAAAGTAGCTGACGTTCGCGGTGAGCAGCCGCGGTGCGCCACCGGTAGAAGAAAGAATGGCAAGATGCCGGCCCGTCATCCCCGGCGTGGAACAGGAGACGGCAAGCCACTTGCCATCGGGCGAAAAACCGTGGCTGCCGCTGCAATCGCTGGCGGCGCCGGTATCGAGCGGCTGCGGCGTTCCTTTGCCATCGGCCGCGACGGTGTACAGCCGGCCATCCTGATTGAAGAGGAGCGATTGGCCGTCGCGGGACCAGTTGGGCGCCTGCGCGCGAGCACGTGCGGTGTAGACCACGATTGACCGGCGGGCGGTCGGATCGATCGTGATGGCCTGAAGGGAACTATAGAGAGCGAGCGCTGGCGAAGCCGCGGGCGGAGCGAGTTGTTCATATTCGAGATGCGTAAATGTGGCCGTCTCTACCACGGTGGGATCGTGCGCGGAGAGACCGATACCCACATAAAATGGCTCATCGAGATGCAGTTTGACGGCAGCTCCGGATGGATGAAGCGGTTCACCATGGAAGCTGAGATACAGGGTGAAGGTATCGCCGCGCTTCTCCAGGCGCACGCGGCTCGGCGCGCCACTATCCAGCTCGATGCTCTGGGTCGTATCGCCTTTGGCCTGGCGGAATTGCAGGCCGATGAGGCCGGAACCGTGTTGCGCTACGTCGGCGTATGCGGCGTCGGCATCGAGCGTCTGGCGGAAAATCAAAATGGCTTTGCGATGCGGATTGTGCGTGCCGGTTTTTGCGGGGAAATCAATATCGGCCGCGAGCGCGAGATCGCCAGAAGCCTTCTTCCAAAGAAAGTGGAAACCATCTGTGGTGGACCAGAGATTGGCTCCGGAGGAGCTGATGGTGTATACGCCGGTGGCCAGCGAATAACTGGCCACCCCCCGAGGGTTCACGCTGCCCACGTCCGATTGGCCTTCAAAGATGCCCAGGGATTGCGCTGGCGCGGGGCACGCGGAGAAACAAACGGCGAAAAACGGCAGAATGCAGACCGGGCGGAAGAGTTTGGCAAGCATAGACAGCGCCTCAGATATGGATCTGGCTTGGCGAGCAAACTATAGGGTCAGCATGCCCGATTGTCAAACCTAAAGGCGCAGCTACCGAAATCACGACGAGAAAATTCCGAATAAAAAGGCCAGAAAAGCCAAGCAGAGCGCCAGGATGCGCAGTCGGTGAAGAGCGTCCCAGTGTTTGTGCTCGCGCAGGGCAGGCCCGGAGAGTGACCCAGGACTTAACTGCACCATGCGGTTGTTGATCGGCACGAGCCAAAGGACCGAAGCAAGGATGACTGCGATCCAGATCCCGCAGGCAGCCACGATCTCCGGCAGGCCGCGACGGTGGTGTTCGACGAAGGCTTCGATCACGAGCAACAAGAGATCGAGAGCATACCAGATGGGCATCACCTTTCCGAGCAGGGCCGCAAACCGCTGCGTCGCATCAGTGCGCGCCGAAACGTCAAGCTTCCACAAAACCGGGTTCACGAAGGCCGAGACGGCGAACTCGGTTCCAACCAGCAGCGCGATGGAAAGGGCGGTGAAAAGGGTGAGAGATAAGATCATGTTTCGCTCCTCCCCGTCAGACGCGAGCGGAGCCTATACTGACTCAGGGATTCATACTGACAAATGTGACAGTATGGATGCCGTGGAAAGACTGGAGTCGCAATCATGCCGGTTTCGAAGAAAGAGATCTCCGAATGCCCCATCGACGCGATGTTGTCGGTCATCGATGGAAGGTGGAAGGGCACCATCCTGTGGAGGCTCTCGGATGGCCCCATGCGCACCAGCGAGTTGCGCCGCAGCATTCCGGGAATAACAGAACGGATGTTGATCCGGCACCTGCAGGAGCTTGTGCGGGACGGCATTCTTCTCCGGCGCCAGAAGAATAGTGTCCCGCCATGCGTTCATTACTCGATTTCTAAATATGGATGGACCCTTGTGCCGGTTCTGGAGGTGATCTGCGCCTGGGGCCGAAAACATCTTCGGCTGAAAGCGACCGCATCGATATGAACTGCATGCTTCCTGAATGGGCCAGCGGTGCGACATGGAGCAAGCAGTTGAACAAGCTGCGCCTGCGGACCTTTCGCATCCGGGGAAATACAAAGGCCGGAATTCCCGATGGAAACTCCGGCCTTTGGAATTGAGTCTTCCAAAAGTATCAATATTAATCAGGGAAGTTGAATAGGCTGAAGAGATCACCGATCGCCGGGCTGTTGACCGGCACATACGGATTGCCGGACGCGGTGACGGGATCGGGGAAGTTGTCGCGGCTGCGATTGGTCACGGTTGCCAATCCCCAGTTCCGTTCGACGAACTTCAGGATCGAGACATGGTCGCTGTACTCGTGGGAGATGTGGCCGCCTTTGGAATATTGCGAGACCACGATCAGCGGGATGCGCGTGCCGTCGCCGAAGTAATCGAGCGGCTGCACGTAACCGGAGTCGTAGTAGCCGCCGCCCTCATCGAAGGTGATGAAGATCGCGGTGTTTGCCCACAGAGTGGGATTGGCCTTGACGGCATCGACGATCTTCTTTGTGAAGCCTTCGAAGAGGTCGAGCTTCGACGAGGCCGGATGGCCGTCAACCAGGCCGCTCGGCTTGACGAATGAAACCGCCGGCAGCGTGCCGCTGGCGATGTCGCTATAGAGGTTTTCGGTGTCCTGGATATGCGCGGCGCGGACCGCGGCATTGGCCATGATCGACGTATCGTACTGGAAGGGATTGCAGATGTTGCAGTACTCGTCCGAATTCTTGCCGACCGCCCCATAGTTGAGCTGATAGGGATCGGGAACATAGTTGTTCCACTGGTCGCCGTAATATTTCCAGGAGATATTCTTGGCGAGCATCTCATCCCCGATGCTGCGCACCGAAGACGGCGGAATGGTGAAGACGGTGTTATTTGAGCTGGTGTCGGTGTAGGCGTCATTGCCGTTGCCGAAGTAGCCGGGGTTGTAGTTATTCAGGAGATAGTAGTGACCGCTCTGGCAGCGGGGCGGAATAGGAGTGGGCAGCGCCTTAAGATATTGCAGAATCGGCTTCACTCCAGGCTGTGTGTTGTCAGAGCAGTCGCTGTAGGATCCGCCTCCGTAAGAAGGAGAGCCGAAGGAACCGCCGCCGTAACCGTCTTCTGTGTACCAGTTATTGGTGTTCTTGGCCGGGTTCGGATTTTCAACTTCGTCCACGACGCCGGCGTTGGCCGTGCCCTTGTCTACCGTCTGGTTATGGGGCGGAACGGCCGGATTGCCCTTGCCGTCACTGAAGAAGATCATGTCTCCATGGCCGAGCATGATGTGGTTGGCGCCCGTGCCGCCGTTGACGGATTGATGGAAGTTGTCGCTCATTGAATACTGGTTGGCCAGTTGCGTGAAGTAAGGCGCGTCACCGTTCTGGACGTTGTAAAAGCCCATGGCGGTCGAGCCCTCACCGGTAGTCACGTCACCAGCCGCGTAATTGGTGCTGAAGTTGGCAGGTTGTGTCACGCCATTGGTGCCCGCGCCTACGGTCGTCTCCACCCATGGGAACAACTGCGCATTGCAGCCGGATGGATTATCCTGCGTCGCGCGGTCTGCGCTGCAATCCAGTTGCTGCCACATCTGATAGAAGCGGTGCACCGGGCTGGCTGCATACGAGTTGTAGGTGAACGTGTCACCGTTGGTGAGCTGGAACGGGCCGGCGGGCAGGCCGTTCACATTCTTGATGCGGGCGTCTGGTGTGGCAGAGGTCTGGCCGGAGCCGCCCGAAACCAGGTAAGCGTAGTAATCGGCAGGAAGGCCGTTTTCCGACTGCCGCGCGAGCGTCAGGCTATCGTTCTTGACGTAGGAGTCCTGCGGGCCGCCGACGAGCGGAGCGGGAAGCACGGCGCCGGGAAATTCGGTCTTGGTGGGGCTGAGCAGGAAGGCGTCAGGCTGTATGTCATAGGCCGCGCTCTGCTGGGCTTTTGAGAAGTTGGGGCCCGGTGTTCCGTCGGCCTTGATGATGCCTTCCGAGAGAAGATTCCAGACGGTCTCGCCCTTCTTGGGAACGTAGGTGGCGAAGACGTGATCGAAGCTGCGGTTCTCGCCGATGATGACGATCACGTGCTTGATGGGGGAGGCGGTATCGTTGTCGCGTGACGAGTTGGGAGACTGTGCGTCTGCGAAGGTATTGCCGAATGCAAGCTGAAGTATTGCGGCGTAGACGAGTCCCGCGCGCGCAGTCTTCAGGGCGGTAGCTGCGACCTGCTTAGCGACCATATTTGTTTCTCCTAGGTTGAGACATTAGGCTCAACGCGAGGAGAATAAGGCGCGTGAATTAAAGGCGGCTTGTCTGTTCGTTGAACAGAAGATGAATATTTAGAATTCCATGAGCGAAATGCAGAGAGCGCGCGGAGTTGCCCGCTCTTTGTTACTTTGCCGATAAATTAACGCACGCCTGGGCCGACCCGCACGCGGACCGCTTGCCCTGAAGCGCGGGCCCTCGCGCGGCAGCGCCTGCGGAAGATTGATCGAGCGGCGACGATGCCGGAAGCACTTCGATGGTTCCCATCATTCCTTTATCTTCATGCTCGAGGAGATGGCAATGATACGGGAAGGTTCCCACGATGTTGGGATCGCGGAAGTCGACACGGATGCGGACGCTGGGATACGCGAGCTGGCGGCCGTTATAGTAAGGAACATTCACCGTGTCGCGTAAGAAGTCTTCGCGCACCGGGACGCCGTCGTAATCGAGCAGCAAAAAGTGCAGCTGATGGATGTGAAAGGCGTGAAGCTCCTGCGAGCGGTTCTCGATGATCCAGTCCTCGACGGTGCCCTGCTGCGCCACGATATTCGGGGTGGTGGCATTCATGTCGAACATCTTGGGCGTCTGGCCTTCGACGGTGAGATAGAATTCGACCGCGCTGGTGGGGTCATTCGGATTGACAAGCTTTTCAGAAAAATAAAGATGCCGCACCCGCATCGGCGCTACCGCACCGAGCCAAGGCCGGGTGGGAGCGGGCAACGGCTGCGGCACGCTCTCAAGGCGCGAGCGCGGCTCCGGCGCATCAGAAGATGGGACGATCTGCGCCAGCATGCGGTTGGGATCGTTTTCGCCGCCGGGCCCGGTATCGACCGTGCGCGTGACGAGCAGGCCGGTTTCGCCTGCGGGAGGCCCATCCACGATGAATTCAACGCGCGCGCCGGGTGGAATGCCGAGATGCGTCTGCCAGTTGATGGGCTGCTGCATCTGCGTCTCCATGCCGGGTATCCCAATGGGCACGCCATCCATGGCGACCAGGCCTAGCGGCTGCGGCGCATGACGGTAGAGAATCTCGAGATTCATATACGTGATGGCCGACGCGTTCAAGATGCGCCAGAGCTGCCGCTCTCCCGGCCTCATTTGAATAGTTGCCGGGGGATAATCGGGATACGGCACGGGCACATAATTAATGGAGAGATCCTTCGCCGGCTTGCCGAATCCGGTGCCGTTATTCGCCGCATCTCCATCGCGATCGATGAGGAAGTGCGGCACCACGGGTTCTGATTTCGCCGGCGGCGCGTTGGGATTCATCAGGTCCTCATCGCGGAGAATGAGCACGCGCTCGGGCAGTCCGGCTACCTGTTGGTTCGCCCGCTCAATGCCTTCTACGATCAGCGCGCCGGAGGCGCCGCCAAGAACCTGCTGCTTTGAGAACCCGTGAATGTGCGGGTGATACCAGTAGAGCCCCGGCGGCTCATCCACAGGAACGCGGAAGCGATACGTGAAGGTGGGATCGCCGGGCTGGATGGATGTTTTGAGCACGTCGTCCTGATGACAGGTGGGCGGAATGGTCAGGCCGTGGAAATGAAGATTTGTGGAGATAAGATTCATGGCCATGCTGCTGGTGCAGGCAGATGCAGGAGAAGCGCGCATGGGCATGGGTATGGGCGCGGCCGGGTCCAGATCGGTCATCGCATTCTTGAGATGAATGATGACCAGATCGCCGGGACTGACGCGCAGGTTCGGCGACTCGTGCCCTTCTGCGTCGGTGAAGCAGTAACGGATGCGGCCGTCGTTCTCCTTTACGTCGCGAGCAACGAGCGTGAGTTCGAGCGTGCCGTTCTGGCTACGCAGATCTGTGGGCTCCGTCACCAGGCTGCCGGCTTCCGGTCGCGGACACACTTCCGTGGCTTGTTCCTGTGCCGAGAGATGGCTGGTTGAGAGCGCGGCGAAAAGGAGGCTGGCCACAATGAAGGACTTGCTGATTGGTGAAAGTATCCGGGAAGAGGCACAACTCTGCTGGGCAAGATTCATCGCAAACCAATGTCTATGGTTTCAACTCGCGCCGGCTGCCCGCATTAACACCGGGTGAAATGAAGGGCCGCGGAGTTTGGGATCGGCAGTCCGGGGAGCAAGCTACTCATCGTCCCCGGCGTCGCGGCCATAGGTTGGGTAGGGCTGTGGTTCGGTGCTGATCGGCATCGAGTCGAGAGTTTTGAGGTCGGCCTGAACCTGCGCCCATTTTTGCGGGTCCTTTTTGGTGGTGATGGGCAGGTTGGGGTCAGCGTAATAAGCCTGGATCTCTCGCTTGATGCCGGGAGGAATGGGCTGCGTCGGGTTCGCCGCGATGCGATGAAGGAGATCGGCATAGGTCGAATCAGTCAGCGGATATCCGCCGGGCTGGACGACATGGCCCGTGTCGAGGTCGCGATTCGGGAGTGGATGGCGCGGGTCGAGCGGACCGAAAGGCGTAGCGAGGGCGATGGCTCCCGCGGGCGGCGCATGGCGCGCTGCAAGAGGCGTGAACCGGGCCAGCGTGAAGCGAAGGGCTGCCGTGGACTGCATGACGCTGTGCATGTAATCGGCTTCCGTCGCCTCGGTGGGACCCTTGACCGCGACCTCAGAGAGCGGACCAATCTTGGGAAGGATGAAAAGAACGCCGGCGAGAAGATAGGTCTCGATGCGTGGCTTCCTGCCGCGGTAAGAGTCCCAATGGTAGAGCGCGTTGATCGCCGTGGCTTCTTTCTGAATCTCAATGGAATCCGGTGTATTGGGATCGGCCGGCTCTTGATTGCGATGGAGGACTGTGACGGAGTAGGCGATGCGCGGAATAAAGGTGCGCACCGCCCAGCGATATTCGCGGACCTTGAAGCGATGGGCACGATGCCCGGCGAAATCCGTGAGACCGTAGGTCTGGTAGAAGGCGAGACCCAACTGCCGCACCGGAACTCTGAGGCCGATGTGGCGCAGATAACGAAGCGGCGCCACGCGGTGATGGGCAATCTCATTGATGTCGAAGGCGAACTCAGTCCGCACGTGCTGGTGTTGGCCCTCCGCGTAGTTCACTACGGGCCCATACTCGGCGCGCAGTTTCGGAAACTCCACGGGGACGGCCAGGTTGGTGGCCTCGGAGTGACCGACAGAATCTCCAACATAGTGGGAAAGCGCGCCCACGGCAAAAGCGAGCTCGTTGGCGTTGGTCGCGTTGCGGAAGAGGCTCACGACGAAGTCGCCGCTCCGCACGTAATGCGTGAGATTCGAGAACGAGCGATCGCCGAACGGGTAATAGCCGATGTCCTGAATGACGCATCCGCCGTAAGCGTAGGCGCGGGCGCGGTCGAGATCGGCGGGGGTGAGGTTCGGATAGTGGCTGAGCAGGAGCGGAACAATGGAATCCTGCCAGGTGAGGTCGATGAGCTGCTCGTGCGTGAGCAGGGAGTAGGCGGCCGCCTGCCGGTGAAAGAGCAGGAACGCGAATAGCGCAAATGCGGCGAGCCGGACGTACTTCATCTTGTGCGTGCTGAATCGGGCATGGCGTAGAACGAACCCTCGATGTTGGATGCGAAAAATGGGTTCATCTCGATGTGCGGCCACTTCACACGGAATCAGGCAAATTCACGAAGTATTCGGCGACCTCGAGCCAGTTATTCACGCGGACGAACCCGGTAACGGGGAGATTGTGGGGCGCGCTGTAAAGCAGCCCCTGGCCCTGGAAGCGCTGCAGGTTGCGCGGCTGGTCGTCGATGAGGTAGTCGGCGAGGAGGATCGACTTGTCGCCGCAGAAGACATAATGCGTAGGCGGCACGAACGGGAAATGACGTTGCAGCCAGCGATATTTGGGGCCGAGTGAGTTGGGAACCACCATGGCCTGTGTGGCAATGAAGATCTCAAACCGCGCGGAAAGACTTTTCAAGACCTGCTGCGCGTCCGGCATCAGGGGAAGGTCTTCAAAGAAGTCTTCGGCATCGAGAAAGGCGCGCAATTGTTGCTGCCGATCGAGGGGAGCAATCTCCCAGAGACCTTTGCCGGCCAGGTCTTCCACGGTCACGTCTTCGTCGAAGGCTTGGTTGTAGCGGCGAAGGTGTTCGGCGAGGGTGTCTGCCATCACCTCATCCATATCGACACAGATACGCCGCAAGCTTTGCTCCCGAGACTGCTTCCTAAGAAAGCCTAACAGGGAAGGCCTGACGGTTCGTGGGGAGAGAAATCAGTTACTCCCGGAGGGGGATTTGCGGATCGCGCGGCCAAGCCCTGGAATGGACTCGGGTTGCGGAGCTTTCGGGGCGGGCGCCATCGCCGGGTCCCAATAGAGCAAGCGGCTGCAGCTGTCGCAGCTCAGGAGTTCGCCCTCCCGAAGCTGATTCCAGGTTTGAGGGCGAATGCCCATCCGGCAGCCGGTGCACTGCTGGTTTTCTGCCCGGGCAATGGCCGTACCGCGGTTGCCGGCGAGGCGGTCAAAGCGTGCCAGCCACTCGGGTTCGATCTGCGATCGAATGAATTCGCGATCGACGTTGAGTGCCGCAACCTGGGCGGCCAGCTCCTGCTGGCGAAAGGCGAGGCGGTCGCGAGTCTTTTCGAGCGCCGCGGCCAGAGATTCCACCTGGGCTCGCGAGCGCGCCAGCAGGTTCTCCTGCTCTTCGGTCCGTTCGAGGCTCGCAAACTCGTCGTCTTCCAGGCGCTTGATCTCCGCGCCGGCGAACTGAAGTTCATGCTCGATGGCCTCCGCCTGCGCGGGCGTCTTGATGGAATCGAGCTGGGCCCGGAAACGGGCAGCCTTCTGGCGATGGGACTCGATCTCGCGTTCGAGGCGGTTGCGCGCCGCCTCTTCGCGATTGAGCGCCGAGCAGGCGTCAGCGGACTGGCGCTCGGCTGCCGCGAGCGCGGCCTGCGCTTGCGCGAGCTCGGCCGGCAGGGCCTGCGTCTCGTGAACGAGACGGGAGCGGTCAAGTTCGACCGCCTGGAGCTTTACGAGGTTTTCAGTGAGAGCTTGCATCGGTGGTAAGAAGTCTACGGTATTTGGCATCTATATATAAATGGCAAGGTTTGGCTGGCGCGGCTCGCCGTGGGCGGTTTCCATGGGACAGAATGAAATTTGGGCGCATGCTTTTCCGGCAGTCAACCTCCGGGATCGACTTCCGGCGGGCGCCGGCAACGAGGTGCATCCATTGAACGCCGGAGGTACATTGCGAGCCGGGCCGCCGGCTCCGAGATTGGTGGGCGGAGAGGGTGGAAATGTGGGCGGGACGCGGAGACCGTTCTGGCGCCGGCATCGAGGGCTGAAATGGGTATTGATCGTCCTGGTGGTGGGGTTAGCGGTCACGGCGACCGTGATTTCGGTGATCCTGCACCGTGCGGAGCCGATACTGCGCGCCTACATCGTGGCGGCGCTGGAGCAGCATTTTCATGCGCGTGTGGAACTGGACAGCTTTCATGTCTCGCTGACCGACGGGCTGCGCGCAGAGGGCAAGGGCCTACGGATCTGGCCACCGGCCGAGGTGCATGGCGTGACGGTACAGGCGACGAACCCTGAACGGCCTCTGATCACCCTTGACGATTTTCGCTTCCGCGCCCCGCTCCATTACTCGCCCAACAAGCCAATCGACATTGCCGTGGTGCAACTGAAGGGACTTACGGTGGACTTGCCGGCCAAGCCCCGGTTTACCCATGCCAGCGAGGAGCCGAACAGCAGCCAAGGACCCTCGAAAATGGAACAAGCGCTCATTCATCTGCAGGTGGAAAGCATCGTGTGCTCCGACACGCACCTCACTCTTGAGCCAAAGGATCCGGAAAAGCTGCCGCTCGAGTTCGCCATTGCCAGCCTCAAGCTGACGGACATTCAAGCGGGCGGAGTGATGAAGTTCCAGGCGAACCTCACGAACGCGCGCCCGGTGGGAACCATCGTGACCCAGGGAACATTCGGGCCGTGGACGGTGGAGGATCCAGGGGAAAGCGCGATCACGGGAAAATACGACTTCGAACATGCGGATCTGGGTGATTTCAAGGGAATTGCCGGCACCCTGAACTCGACCGGCGCCTATCACGGCACGTTGCGGGACCTGAATGTGGATGGGGTGACCGACACGCCGGATTTTGCTCTCACTCACTTCGGCACTCCCATGGCGCTGCACACGCAATTTCACGCCGATGTGGACGCCACCAATGGAGATACGTGGCTGGATCCTGTGAATGCCACGCTCGGGCAGTCGAACTTTACCGTGCATGGCAAAGTCGTCGGCTTGCGGGGAGACAACGGCAATCAGTCCGGCGGTGAAACGAAAAAGGGGACGGCGCCGCGCATAGGAGGCCATGACATCTCGCTGATGGTCGACGTGCCTCGAGGGCGGATGGAGGATTTTCTGCGGCTCGCGAGCAAAAGCGGCTCGCCCCTCTTGACGGGCCTGTTGACGATGGAAACCTCGCTTGAGATTCCGCCGGGGAAAGAGCCGGTGCACGAGCGGATCAAGCTGAAGGGAAGGTTTTCTCTCCAGGACGCGCAATTCACAGACGCCAAGATTCAGGATCGCGTTGCCGATCTAAGCCTGCGCGGGCAGGGAAGGCCGAAGGACGCGAAGAACAAAACCGGCGACGACCAGGTGCGCGCGACGATGCAGAGCGACTTCACGATGGCCCACGGGGCGATCCAACTGCCGGACCTGAAATACGACCTGCCGGGGGCGGACGTGGCCATGAGCGGCACCTACATGCTGGACGGTGGCGCGCTGAACTTCAAAGGAACGGCGAAGATGCAGGCCACTGTCTCGCAGATGGTGGGCGGATGGAAGGGATTTTTCTTGAAGCCCGCCGACCGGTTTTTCAAGAAAGATGGAGCCGGGACCAAGGTGCCGATCCACATCGATGGAACGCGCGAGGATCCGCACTTCGGCGTCGATCTTGGCCGAATGAAAACGACCTCACCCGAACGGCCCGATGAAAAGCAGCGGTAGAGCTTCCCATCCCATGGCGCTCCTCAAGAAGCCCGTGCTCGGGTAGCTCCCGCGCCGGCCTCCGGACTAGCCGGAAAAACCCAGCCATCGCCAACGAGAGCCCTTTCGGCATGAATCTCGTCCCAAAATCTGTTGTGTGTCCTTCCTCCTTCCTCTATTATTGCGAGAGTCGAAGAAAATCAACTCGCCGGAGTAAAAGAGTTTGTTCTAAGTTGCAACGAACTAGAATCGTCATGAGCCGGGAACGGGTCGGATGTGCTTAACCGCCATGGATTTGCAGCAGTTCTGCACGGTCAACTCCTGATCCGGATCGAGATCTGCGAGGCCTGTGGCGAAGGGGATCTGGAGGGATAGGTATGCGGCCGGAACAATGGGAGACGTTCAAGCGGGCGGCGCGGCGCGAAAAGATGGACAAAATTCCCATGGCGCTGATCGTGGACAGCCCGTGGATACCGGGCTATCTCGGGATCAGCCACATGGACTACTTCCTCGATCCCGAACTCTGGTTCCAGTCGAATCTGAAGATCATGCGCGAGTTCCCGGACATCATCTTCATCCCATCCTGGTGGATGGAGTACGGGATGGCGGCTGAGCCCTCGATACTGGGCTCAAAGATCAAGTTCTGGCAGGACAACACGCCGAGCGAGTACCACACGCTCTATCGCCTCGAAGACATCGACAACTTTCCTGATTATGAAGTGGATGCCGATGGCTTCGCCGGGCTGACCCTGCACCGGATCAAGATGGCCCGGCAGCGGATTCTCGACGCCGGCTACATCCTGCCCATGGTCACATCCCGCGGACCGCTTTGCACGGCGGGATTTGTGCGCGGGACGACCCATTTTATGATCGACCTGGTCGAAGACCCGAAGGGCGCGCACCGGCTGATCGATCTGTGCACGCGCGTCATCATCGACTGGCTCAAAGCGCAGCAAAAGGTGATGGGCGATGCGGTCGAGAGCATCTTCATCCTCGACGACATCGTCGGGTTCATCAATGAGGAGCACTATCTCGAATTTGCCCACCCCTATCTGAAGCGCATCTGCGACGCTTTTCCGAAAGATTGGGTGAAGCTCTATCACAACGACGCCGAGGTGGACGCATGCCTGGATCACCTGCCGGACACGGGATTCAACGTGCTCAACTGGGGCAAGCAGCGACACATCACTGAAGTGAAGCGGCGCGTGGGCGACCGGATGTGCCTGATGGGCAATGTGAATCCGCTGGAGATCGCTGTGCGCGGGACGCCGGAAGAGGTGAAAGACGAAACCCTCGAGGTGCTGGAGGGCTCGGGCGGCGAGGGAATCATTCTCTCGGTCGGCGGCGGCACGAGCCCCGGCATGCCACGCGAAAACATCCTGGCCATGCTGGAAGCCTTGCAGGAATTCAATGAAAAACGCGCGGGAAGCGCGGTCTCAAGCGCCCGTTAGACGAGGTAAATAGATGCCCGATTATGCCCTGATGAACCAGCACCTGTATGAGGGGAATGCGAACGAGGTGGAGCGGCTGACAAAAGAAGCGCTCGCCGAAGGCCGCACAGCGCAGGAGATCCTCAACGACGGATTGATTGCGGGCATGAGCGTGGTGGGCGAAGACTTCAAGCACAACGTGCTGTATGTTCCGGAAGTTCTGATTGCGGCGCGGGCGATGAAGGCCGGCATGGCGGTGCTGAAGCCGTTGCTGACATCGAAAGACAGCGGCAGCAAACCCAAAGGCATTCTGCTCATGGGCACGGTGCGCGGCGACCTGCATGATATCGGCAAGAATCTTGTAGGCATGATGGCCGAGGGTGCGGGCTTCGAGGTGCACGATATCGGCGTGGACCAGAGTTTGGAGAAATTCATGGCCGCGGCCGAGAAGTGCAACCCGACCATCATCGGCATGAGCGCGCTGCTGACCACCACCATGATGTATATGAAGACCGTGATCGAAGGCTTTCAGGCGGCCGGCAAGACGGAGATCAAGATGGCGATCGGCGGCGCGCCCATCAGCCAGATGTTTGCCGATGAGATTGGAGCCGACGGCTATGGAGCAAACGCCTCCGCCGCGGTGGATCTCTTTATGCGGCTCGCGGCCGAGGGGTGAGCAAAGTGGCTATCTACAAGATCCTTTACTGGCAGGAGATTCCCACCCAGATCAAGGCCGAGGATGACACGGACGACGTGACCGTGATGCTGGACGGGAGATTCATGGAGCAGATCGACATTCTCGCCGCGAAACGAGGACTGCAGGCCTCCGACGACTACCTGGCCCAATGGAAATGGAGCGAGGAAGAGGAGCGCGATGGCTCCGCGCGCGAAGTGGCGGACGCGCTGAAAGCGGAACTCGAAGCAAAGGCGTATTAAGGATTCTCCATCCATGGCCGTCACCCTCACCATCAACGGGCAATCGATCGAGGCGAAGGGCGAGCTCTCGCTCTTCGACCAGGCCGAAGCCATGGGCATCGATGTGCCCACATCCTGCCGCAAGCAGGGCAAATGCAAAGAGTGCATGGTGGAAATTGTCGAGGGGATGAATGCGCTCTCGGCGATGACGGAACCGGAGCGGCATCTGAAGGGAAACTTTCGCCTGTCCTGCCAGACATTCGTGACCGCGGCGAGCGGCCACGTTCGCTGCCATACGATGCGGCGCGGGCACATGCGCATCGAGCGGGAGGCGTTTGGACTGCCGGCCACGGGCGGCGCGGTCGATCCCGCGGGCAGGCTCGATTCCGCCGTAAGGCTCGATCCCGCGGTCACGCGCGATGGCGACCGCATTCTCATCGACGGAGTAGAAGTGGATCGCTCGACCGGGCCGATTCATGGCATCGCGATGGACCTGGGCACCACGACGGTTGTGCTGCGGCTCATCGATCTTGAGAGCGGCGCATTGATTGCGGATACTTCCTTCGAGAATCCGCAACGCTTCGGCGGATCGGAGGTGATGTCGCGCATCGCGTACGACACCGAGCATCCGGGAAGGCTGCTGCTGCGCACGCTGGCCGGCTACCTGACGCATGCAATCGAGAAGTTTCCCGTCGATCCGAAGACCATTTACGAGATGGTGGTGGTGGGCAACTCCACGATGCGCGATCTTTTCTTTTGGCAGAGCGTGTACTCGATCGGGCAGAATCCTTACCGGTCGATCACGGAACTGGAGATGGCCGAAGGCAAGCGCACGACGACAAGCCTTGTCCAGACGGGGCAACACAGCCTCCTGCCGATCCATCCCAAAGCCCGCGTGTACGGGGCCCCGATCGTCAGCGGCCACGTGGGCGCGGACGCAGCCGCCGCCATGCTGGCTGTGGACCTGGCGCATGAAGAACGCCTGATCGCGGTCATGGATATCGGAACGAACACCGAGCTGATTGTCGGCAACAGGCATCGCATTCTTGCCGCTTCGTGCCCGGCCGGCCCCGCCTTCGAGGGCGGAGCCATCGCCTGCGGCATGCCCGCCCTGGATGGCGCGATTGAAGAAGTGGCGATTCGAGAAGATGGCAGCATTCATCTTCGCGTTATCGGGGACACAAAGGGGGACGCGAAGGGGGACACGAAACCTGAAGGCATCTGCGGCTCGGGCCTCGTGGATACATTGAGCGAGCTGCTTCGCACCGGCCGCATGAATGAGATGGGCCGCTTCGAGGATGATGTGCGGCACGTGACGCTCTATCGCGGCGATGACAATGAAGTTTTTCTGCTGGAGAGCGACGTGAATGAGCTGGCCCAGGCCAAGGGCGCGAACGTCGCGGGTCTGCATGTGGTTTTTTCGAGCTACGGCATCGACTTCGACGACCTCGACGTGTTTTATCTCGCAGGAGGATTCGGGCGGCACATCAATGTGGAAGCTTCCAAGCGCATTGGCCTTGTACCCAGCCTCGACTCCGCAAAGATCGTGCAGGCCGGCAACGTCGCGATTGAAGGCGCGACGATTGCGCTGCTCTCGAAGTCGAAGCGCCAGGAATTGGAAGAGCTCGTCAAAAAAGTGCAGCACTGCCGCCTGGAAACGCACCCCAGCTTTTTTGAGTTCTTCGTGGAGGGCTGCCAGTTTAAGCCCGTGGAGCCGATTCCATGCGCCAGCTAGAGGGGATCGTCGAGTTGGCGGGCGCGCCTCCCGAGGTAAACGTGCTGCCGGAGGAGTATGCCCGGCTGCTTGGCTATCCGCGCGGCTGGGTGCTCGAGGGCCGCGCCCGCGAACTGGCCGATGAGGCGCGGGCGTGGTATGCGAAGAACGGCCGGCCCTGGGTCTACGCGCGGCAGGCAGAGAACTTCACCGTCGCAGGCGATTCCGTCTGCATTGATGGAACGTCCTTCGTGAGCAAACGATTGGGGAGCATGCTCGCGCAGGCCGAGGCGCACAGCGTGATTCTGGTTGCCGTGGGTGCGGGCGCTGAGGCCGAAGAGGAAGCGCACCGGCGCTGGGCTGACGAAAAGCCGGATGAGTATTTCTTCCTCGAGATGTTCGGCTCCGCGGCGGTCGAGCATCTGGCCACGTCGACCGGCGCGCGCCTCTGCGACTGGGCTGAACAACAGGGCATGGCTGTGTTGCCGCACTACAGCCCCGGCTATCCCGAGTGGGACGTAGCGGAACAACCACGGCTGCTCGAACTGATGAAGCGGACCCACAAAGAGTCCTTCCCTTCCCATGTGGAGGCGCTCGACTCCGGCATGCTGCGGCCCAAGAAGACTCTGCTGGCCGTTTTTGGATTGACGCGCCACGCGGACCGGTTGCGCAGGCTTACGGGCCTCGTTCCCTGCGAAAGCTGTTCCTTCGGCCCCTGCCAGTACAGGCGCGCGCCCTATCGGCGTGCTCCGCGATCGAATGGCGAGCTGGTGCTGACACACATTCCGGTGCTGAACCAGGAAGCCGTATACAGCGTGAATCGAAAGGCCCTGAAACGCTGGGCAGAAGAGCGGCTCTCGCTTCGGGTTGGCGAAGATGGCGCGACCGATGCGGTGTTCCGCTACGAAGGGACGACCTGCACGAATATGGGCCGGCCGCTGGCCTTCGACTACAGCGTGAAGCTGGGCCCGCGCGCCGAAGGATATCCTATCCTGGAACAACGTTGCGCTCCGGCGGCAGGCGATACAGGGCACACACACATGTGCCGGTATATCGAGGACCCTGCGCAGTTGATGGCCGAAGTCGACCGCGAGAAACCGCTGCGCGGCGAACGCTTGAACGCAGTGCTCGCGTGGCGGCGCGCACCCAGCGCGGCGGGATGCTTTTGCGAGACAGCCAGCCGCGATCACAAGTGGGGACTGGTTCTCGAAACCATTCACTACGCACTGGCGCAAAAAGAATTGGAACAGGACACGGAGCTATGACCAAGAAGCTTTTGCAGGATACAATCCGCGAGCGGCCGCTGCTCGGTGACGGCGCCATGGGCACGCAGTTGATGCTCGCGGGACTGGAGCAGGGCAACTGCGGCGAGGCGTGGAACCTTACCCATCCGGAAAGGGTGCTGGCCATCCAGCGCCGCTACGCTGAGGCCGGCGCGGACTGCATCATCACCAACACGTTTGGCGGATCGCGGATCATGCTCAACCGCCATGGCGAATCCGGCCAGGTGGTTGCCATCAACAAGGCGGCAGTGGAGATCACCCGCCAGGCCTTCGCCGGCAAAGAGGGATACGTGCTCGGCGATATTGGGCCTTTCGGCGGCCTGCTCGAACCTTTCGGCGACTTCACGGAGGCGCAGGTGCGCAGCGCTTTTGAGGAACAGGCCGGTGCGCTGGTCAATGGAGGCGCGGACGCCATCATCATTGAAACGCAGACTTCGCTGGAGGAGCTGTTGATCGGCATCGAATCCGCTCAAGCCGCCGGCGCGAAGTGCATCATCGGGTCGATGGCCTACGACGTGACCCTCGACGGATCGACCTTCCGCACCATGATGGGCATCGAACCCGAACGGGCTGCCGCATTTATGGAAGAGCACGGCGCGCATATCGTGGCCCTGAACTGCGGCACCGGCATGGATATGGAGCGCGCCCGCGCGGCGGTGGAGCGCTATAAGAGCGCGACCAGCCTGCCGGTGATGGTGCAGCCGAATGCGGGAAAGCCGAGGCTGGTGAACATGAAAGTGGTCTATGACGAAACGCCGGAGCAAATGGTGCAAGGCCTGCTGCCGCTATTGAACGCAGGCGTGAATGTCGTCGGGAGCTGTTGCGGCAGCACGCCGGATCACACGCGCGCATTCAGAAAGGTCATGGACGAGTTTCTCGAATCCAAAGGAATCGGAGCCCAGCGTGAAAGCCAAGCTATGTGACGTGAACACCGCCGCCAGGGAAAAGCTTCCGCCGCAATCAGACGACAAGTCCGGCGTGGGAGTGCACTACATCGACGCTTATATCAAGCCGATGAATGTGAAGCTCGAAGACGGCACGCCGATGAAATGCAAGCGCCGCGGACTGAAGATCGTTTTGTCGGCGGGCGCCAAAAAGGGCGAGGGGCTGATGCGCCGGCTCGATGTGAGCCCTGACCCGGCTGTGATGCTGGACGCAGCCCTACAAGAAGCCGCGAGGGCGGCCGGTATAGAACTCGCAGTGGAAGATGGAGCGATCTTCGTTACAGTCTGAGCCCGGTGTCCTTCAAAATTTTGGCTGCCGGCCGCAACATCGTTTTTCCCGACGGCCCGATCGCGTTGCCGGAGAAGAGCGCACCGCAGTCGATGTTGGAGCGGTTCCCCAATTCACGTGCACTGTATTCACGTGCACTGTCCGGTGGTGTGCAAGGTGGCTTTTCTTGAGGAAAAAGCCACTTGACGTCGTGGCTTCGGTGCACAGCAATTGGAGAACCGCTATAGTATCTCTGTTGACCAACACCGCCAGGTGTTTACGCATCTGAACGGATGTTCGGCGAGCCGAAAGATCTTCCGAACACAAACTGGAGCTCAAATGCCCGAGAAAAGCACGAAACAGAAGAATGATCAAGCGATAAAGGAACTCGTCAAAGGACTCAACGAAGATCTCGCCCGCGAATACCAGGCGATCATTGCTTATGTCGTCTACAGCAATGTTCTTTCCGGCGCCAAATGGATGAACATCGCAGCGGAGCTCAAGCTCCACGCCGCGCAGGAACTCCAGCACGCGCTCATCATTGCCGACCAGATCGATTATCTCGGCGGTATGCCGACAGCCACTCCGAGAGAAGTAAAGACCTCAGAGAAGCCGGAAGAGATGATCCGGTTCGACCTGGATAACGAGACGGAAACCATACTCAACTACCGGCGCCGCGTAAAGCAGGCGGAAGCCCTGGGTCACTACGCGCTGGCCGAGCAGCTTCGCAAGATCATCTCCCAGGAGCAGGAGCATCAGCACGATCTAGCCACAGCTTTGGGCATTGACGTGCCGAGCGTGCTGGAGCAGGGAGCCTGACAATCGCGCCGCTCTGAATTACCGGCCTTGATTACCGGACTTGCGAGATCAACCCTTGCCGATCACCCTGGCGAGAGTTGCGCCCATCTCAGCCGGCGAAACAACTACATGAATACCGGCCGCGGTCATTGCCTTCATCTTGTCTGCGGCGGTGCCTTGACCTCCGGAGATGATGGCGCCGGCGTGGCCCATGCGGCGGCCGGGAGGCGCGGTCTGTCCGGCGATAAAGCCAACGACCGGCTTCTTGACATGCTGCTTGACGAACTGCGCCGCGGCTTCCTCAGCTGATCCGCCAATCTCGCCGATCATGATGATGGCGTCGGTGCCGGGATCATCGTTGAGCAGGCGCAGCGCGTCGATGTGCGTGGTGCCGATGATCGGATCACCGCCGATGCCGATCGCCGTCGACTGCCCGATGCCGCGCTGCGTAAGCTGGTGCACAGCCTCATAGGTCAGCGTGCCCGAGCGCGAGACGATCCCGACTGAGCCTTCCTTGTGAATGCGTCCCGGCATGATGCCGATCTTCGCCTTGCCCGGCGAAATCACGCCGGGGCAGTTGGGACCAATGAGACGCGACTTCGACGTCTTGAGTTTGGCCCAGACCTTGACCATGTCGAGCGTGGGAATGCCTTCCGTGATGCAGACGATCAGCGGAATGCCCGCATCCTCGGCTTCGAGGATCGCGTCGGCCGCAAACGGCGGCGGAACAAAGATCATGGTCGCATTCGCACCGGTCTGCGCAACAGCGTCAGCCACCGTGTTGAACACCGGCCAACCTTCGTGCGTAGTTCCACCTTTGCCGGGCGTGACGCCGCCGACGACTTTCGTACCGTATTCGGCGCAACCTTTCGCGTGAAAGGTGCCTTCTTTGCCTGTGAGTCCTTGAACAATCAGTCGCGTGTTGTTATCAACCAAGACCGCCATTTTCAGCTCCTAACTACTAGCCCTCAGCTGTCAGCCATCAGCCTTCAGCTTCGCTCTCCGAGTTTGTTGATCAACGAAGTAAGCATCTTTGAGACCTCTTCACTAAGGGAAGCGGCTTCGTCGATGTCTCTCTCATTGCCCATTTCCAGTCTACGAGCCACAACAAGTTGTGTCTTCACCTCGAAGATTGAACCAAGTGCTACGCCAAGGAACTGGCGAAACTCGCGTTGATTCAGCCTGCCGCGGCCTTCCGCTATGTTGCTTGCCACAGTTGGGAAACGAGTCCATACAATTCTTCTTTCGGAAATCCTCGGGTCAGCTTGTAGATACAGACCGTGAGATCGATTGCCCTCTGCCAGACTGAGAGTTCCTGAACATTCTGCGGCATGAGGCATTCCTTTCATGGCCTACACCACATAGCTGAAAGCTGAAGGCTGATAGCTGACAGCTCACCTTGCAGCTGCCACAACCAGTTCCGCCGCTTCTTTCATCGTTGCGCCCACCTGGAAGTTCAGGCCTGACTCCTTGAGAATCTTGCGTCCTTCTTCGACGTTCGTGCCTTCGAGGCGCAGCACGATGGGCACGGCCACATTGAGCTTGCGCGCCGCGGCGACTA
Organism: Occallatibacter sp.; assembly: GCA_036490385.1. Taxonomy (GTDB): domain Bacteria; phylum Acidobacteriota; class Terriglobia; order Terriglobales; family Acidobacteriaceae; genus Telmatobacter. The sequence goes on along the minus strand of DASXDX010000035.1, from coordinate 4,082 downwards.
CGCCTGTGGCCAGCCGGTCCACGCGCAGAATGCCGCCGAAGATGTTGATGAAGATCGCCTTCACGTTGGGGTCCGAGAGCAGGATGCCGAAGGCGTTCTCGATCTGCTCCTGATTGGCGCCGCCGCCTACGTCGAGGAAGTTCGCTGCCGAGCCGCCCGCGTACTGGATGATGTCCATGGTCGCCATAGCGAGGCCGGCGCCGTTGACCATGCAGGCGATGTTGCCGTCGAGCTTGATGTAGTTGAGGGCGAACTTCGAGGCCTCGACCTCGAGCGGATCCTCCTCCGCCATATCGCGGAGCTCCTTGAGGTCCTTGTGGCGGAACATCGCGTTGTCGTCGAAGTTGATCTTGCAGTCGAGCGCCATCAGAGCGCCGTCCTTGGTGGTGATGAAGGGATTGATCTCCATCAGCGTCGAGTCGGTCTCGACGAAGGCCTTGTAGAGGCCCATCATGAATTTGACCGCATCGTTGATCTGGGCGGGCTTGAGGCCCAGCTTGAAGGCCAGCTTGCGCGCCTGGAAGGGCTGGAAGCCGACGGCAGGGTCCACATACTCCTTGTAGATGAGCTCGGGGGTCGCGTGGGCGACCTCCTCGATCTCCATGCCGCCCGACTGCGAGGCCATGAAGACGATCTTGCCGGTGGCGCGGTCGAGCACCAGGCCGAGGTAGAGTTCACGATCGATGGCCGAGCCGGCTTCAATCAAGAGGCGCTGCACCTTTTGCCCCGCAGGGCCGGTCTGGTGGGTGACGAGCTGCATGCCGAGGATGTCCCTGGCGCGCGCCACCGCATCCTCGAGCGTCTTGACGACCTTGACGCCGCCGCCCTTGCCGCGTCCGCCGGCGTGAATCTGCGCCTTCACCACGACCGCGGTGTTGCCTGCGCTGAAGAGCGCCTTGGCCGCCGTATCCGCCTCTTCGAGCGTGGTTGCCATCTCGCCCGCTGGAACCGGAACACCGTACTTGCGCAGAATCTCTTTCGCCTGATACTCGTGAATCTTCATCGGAGAGGGTTACCGCCTTTCGCACGCATGACGCAGGGAAACAACTCAACCCCCTGACTGAGCCATAGTAGCGGACGGCTTCTACGACGGGCAACGAAAGTCGGCCACGCTGAACGGTTACCGCACAGCGTGGCCGAGATATTGATCGCACGTTTTTTCAGGCGGCGACGCGCCCGGGAAGAGAGCGCAAAAAGCTATTGCAGCTCGGTGAGCAGATTGACCTCGAGCGGCTCGGCGAGCAGCTCCTTGGCCTTGCCGAAGATGGTGGTGAAATGAGGGGTCGCCACGTGCGCGTCGAGGTGCGCCTGGCTCTCCCACAGCTCGTTGAAGTAGAAGAGGCCGGTGATGTTGGAGGCGTAGAGCTCGTAGAACTTGCAGCCGACCTCGAGCCGCGTCGGCGCAACCATTCCTGCCAGCAGCGTTGCCAACTCTTCCGCCTTCCCCTCGCGAGCCACTACCCGCGCAATTACACGTAGTTCCGCCATGCCATTCTCCTTGTTTTGTCTATTTCTCTGGTAGCGTCGTTCTTCTGGTTCACGATGCATTGCGATTTGCGGTGCACTCTAGAGATGCGCGCCGGAGCTCCTCCGCGTCAACTGCGGCGAACAATTGAGGGGCGTTGCGCTGAATGACCCGCCGCAGCCGCCTTTGTTTCTATCGAATCGCCTCTTTGCCAGGGCTGTTTTGATAGCCTTGGCGTATGTCTCAAGGCACCGCACTGCGGCCCTTCCTCCGCCAAATCATGGAGCCAAGCTCCGCTCTTGATCCCGAGCAACGCTCTTCCTTTACCCGCGACCAGGCGCGCGACCTGCTCACTCTTATCCTCGCGGGCGAGGCCACTGAGATTGAGATCGCCGGGCTGCTGGGCGCGCTCGCCGCTCGTGGCGAGACGCCAGAGGAACTCGCCGGCTTCGTCGACGCCATGCGCTCCGTGGCCACTACGCTGCCCTTGAGCGACGCCGAACGCGGCCGCCTGACCGACACCTGCGGCACCGGTGGAGATGCCAGCGGCACCTTCAACATTTCGACCGCCGCTGCGCTGGTGGCGGCTGCGGCCAGTCCGAAGATCATGGTCGCGAAGCACGGCAATCGCGCCGTCACGTCGGTCAGCGGCTCCGGAGACGTGCTCGAAGCGCTCGGCATTCCGATCAATCTTTCGCCCGCTGCCGCTGCCGAGGCGCTGCGCACGCACCGCTTCGCCTACCTGCACGCGCCCTCGCTGCACCCCGCGATGAAGGCGGTGATGCCGGTGCGGCGGGCGCTGGGCGTCCGCACCGTCTTCAACCTGCTGGGACCGCTGACCAACCCCGCCGGCGCGCGGACACAGGTGATGGGCGTCTACGCCGCCGATCGGGTGCGCCCGATCGCCGAGACCATGCTGCTGCTCGACACCCGGCACGCGCTGGTCGTCCATGGTGCTGATGAGGCCGGCCGCGGGCTCGACGAGATCAGCATCAGCGGGCCGACGCAGATCGCCGAGGTCCACAACGGCCGCATCACGCTCCAGACGGTCACGCCGGAGATGTTCGGCCTGACACGGGCTCCGCTCTCGGCGCTGCGGGGCGGAGACGGCCGGGCCAATGCAGCGATCCTGCGGGCGATCTTCGCGGGCGAACACGGCCCCTGCCGCGACATCGTGCTGCTGAATGCGGCCGCGGTGCTGCTGGTCGCCGACTGCGCGACGGACCTCGGCAGCGGCATCGAGCTCGCCCGGCAGGCCATCGATGGCGGCGCGGTCACGCGGCTGCTCGGTGATCTCGCTGCGGGTCACGAATAAGCTGGGATAAATGCGGGACGCGAATAAGACGGGAGACCGGCGCAGCCTGCCGTACAATCCCGCATAGGCCGCAGGCCGATTCCTGCAGGTCAGAACTTCAGGAGCTGACGATGTCCACGATGTCCACGCCGTCTACGATGTCCACGCCGCCCCCGCGTCCCGTAGCCCTCTTCGATCCCAGCATGGTGACCACTGCGTTCGAGCTGCCCAACTATCGCATCGTGCGCAACTTCGGGGTAGTGCGCGGGATCGTGGTGCGCTCCCGGTCGATCCTCGGCACCTTTGGCGCGAGCCTGCAGACCATCATTGGCGGCAACATCACGCTGCTGTCGGAGCTGTGCGAGAAGACGCGCCGGGATGCCTTCCTGATGATGATGCAGCACGCCGCCGAACACGGCGCGAACGCCATCGTCGCCGCCCGCTACGACGCCAATGAGCTGATGCCGGGAGTCACCGAGGTGCTGGCCTACGGCACGGCGGTCGAGGTCGTGCCGCTGCCCTGATCCCTTATCCCTAGCTTTGGAAAGGAGTTTCCCATGGCGCGCGTTACCGGCATCGGCGGCATCTTCCTGAAGGCCCGCGACCCACAGGCGCTGGCGGCGTGGTACGCGAAGCATCTGGGCATCGAACTCTCCACGGACTACCCGGGGAAGAACTTCCTCTGGTCCGATGAGGTGCCCGCCCGCACCGGAATGACTGTCTGGTCGCTCTTCCCGGCCGACTCCTCCTACTTCGGGAACGAGCTGCAGAGCGCCATGGTCAACTACCGGGTGGACGATCTCGACGGGCTGCTCGAGCAGCTTCGCGCCGCGCAGGTTGCCATCGATCCCAAACGCGAGGACTACGGCTACGGTCGCTTCGCCTGGATCACCGACCCGGAGGGCAACCGGGTCGAGCTCTGGCAGCCACTGGCGCCGCCCGCCAGCTGAGGGCGCTGGTTTAGAAGGCCATTCAGGCCTCGGTCGCGGCTACGGGAAGCTCCATCTGCTCGGACCCCTGCTCGTCGACATAGGGCCGGAAGCAGGCCCGGCAGCGCGCCTCGTAGACCCCGGCCGCACCCACCATCACCACCTGCTGGTTGGAGCCCAGACGCTGGGTGTGGATGGCCGGTGCGCCGCAGACCATGCAGACCGCCGAGAGCTTGGCTACCTCGTCCGCGATGGCGAGCAGGGCGGGAATCGGGCCGAAGGGCTCGCCGCTGAAGGTGGTGTCGAGTCCGGCAAGCACCACACGCTTGCCGAGATGCACCAGCTCGAGCGCCAGGGGGACGATCGAGGCGTCGAGGAACTGGGCCTCGTCGAC
>DASXDX010000033.1:0-196148 GCA_036490385.1 Occallatibacter sp. | reverse complement strand
CGCGCTGGCGCTGCTCCCCGCTGCCCCCGCCGTTACATCCAGCGTCGTCACCCCGCGGTACTCCAGAATCCGAACATCCGGATAAGCCGCCGCCTGGTTGAACGTAACCGTGATCGTATTGGTCCCGCCGGTAATGTTGGCGCCGTAATAAATGGACTGCTCGATCCCCGAACCGATAGTCGGACCCACCGCAAGGTTGTACGTGTTGCCCAGGCTGTCCTTGACCGACTGCACCGTCGAGGTGGTGTCGTTCCAGCCCACCACCACCACGTTCAAGTCCCCGGCCGTCTCCGCCGCCGGGTAGCTCACCGCCACCGTGGCTGAGGCCGTCTGCGGATCGGACGAGGCCACCTGCGCGTAGCTGATCGCTACCGAGGCGTTGTAGGTGAACCCGCTGGCCAGGCTGCCGCTCTGCGAGCCTACGTTGGTCACCGTCACCGTGACTGCACCCACCGCGCCGGCAGGCGTGGTCGCCGTGATCGAGGTGCTGCTGACTACCACCACGCTGGTCGCCGCCGCCGAGCCGAACGTCACCGTCGCGCCGGAAGCGAAGTTCGTGCCGGTGATGGTCACTGCCGTGCCGCCCGCCGTCAAGCCATTGTTCGGGCTGACGCCGGTTACTGTCGGCGTGCCGATATACGTAAACCCGTTCGCCAGGCTCCCGCTCTGACCGTTCAATGTCACCGTCACCGTCACCGCGCCGGCTGCGCCCGCAGGCGTGGTCGCCGTGATCGACGTGCTGCTGACTACCACCACGCTGGCCGCCGCCGCCGAGCCGAACGTCACCGTCGCGCCGCTGGCAAAGTTCGTGCCGGTAATCGTCACTGCCGTACCGCCCGCCGCTGAACCCGTATTCGGGCTCAGGCTGGTCACCGTCGGCTTCACCACGTAGGTAAACCCGCTCGCCAGGCTCCCGCTCTGGCCTACGGAATTGGTCACCGTTACCGTTACCGCGCCCACCGCGCCGGCCGGCGTTGTCGCCGTGATCGTTGTACTGTTCACCACCGTCACGTTCGTTGCTGCAGCCGAACCGAAGGTCACCGTCTCGCCGCTGGCGAAGTTGGTGCCGGTAATCGTCACCGGTGTCCCGCCCGAGTTTGATCCACTGTTCGGCGACACGCCGGTTACGGTTGGCGGCGCAGTATAGGTAAATGCGTTGGACAGGCTGCCGCTCTGAGCGCTGGGATTCGTCACTGTGATCGGGACCGCACCGGCACTCCCCGCCGGAGCAGTCGCCGTGATGGTCGTGCTGTTCACCACCGTCACGTTGGTGGCCGCCGCGCTGCCAAACATCACCGTGGCGCCCGCCGCAAAGTCGATCCCGGTGATCGTCACCGCAGTGCCGCCCGTCGCAGGTCCGCTGTTCGGCGTCACACTGGTCACAAACGGCACTGTGCTCGCGGTAGCAGACTTGAACATAACGACCTGCATAAGCCAGTTACCGGTCGCATTCAGAGGAGCCCACGAGTGATAACTGCCAGGAACATTGACGAGGCGGTCTTCCGCAACGTCTGAATCCGGCGCTGTGATGACTCTGGGAGTAAAGGGTGCGCCAGCCATGATGGTGGTGTTGCTGCTCACCATGTCCGCCCCGACAATCAGCTCATTGGCGGCGTTCGTGTTGACGTAGCCGCTATCGGCGAGGTAGCCGTTTCCGAATGCGCCCGTCGATACATCCAGCGGATTCGACGTGGCCACTCCGCTGTACTCCAGGATCCGTACATCGGGTTTCGTCGCTCCCTGATTGAATGTGACTGTCACCGTGTTGGCATTGTTCGCCAGAATATTCTTGGCGTAATAGATCGATTCGCTCAATGCCGTACCTCTGGTCGGGCCCAGCGCCAGAGTGTAAGCATTCCCGGCAGAGTCGGTGACCGACTGCACCGCAGCGGTCGTGTCATTCCAGCCCACGATGACGACATTCAGATCGCCGGCCGCTTGAGCACTGGTAAAAGCCACGGGCACCGACGTGGTGCTCGATTGAGGCGTGGCTGAATTCGCCTGAACGAACTGAACGCCCTGGAAGGCAGGCGGAGTCAGGCCATAGACCTGCAACTGCCCGGAAAACGATCCAACATACACTTTTCCGTTGGTGATCGTGGGGGGATTGAACTTGGCTGAATTGCCTACGTCGTCCCGGGTCAGATTTTGCGTGCTGTCCCACAGCTCATCGGTAAGATTGGTAGCGTCGAAGGCGCGCACAACTCCGGGAACTTGGGTGCCTTTTGCCCACTGGGAAATTGAACCGGTCGCCCAAAGGATGCCCGTGCCCGCCAGGCTCCCGTTTGCGGAAATTGAAATGGCCGCTGCGTTGGGATCACCACTGCTATTGATCGATGTACCTTCGGAAACCGGGGTCGTGTTAAAAGTCGATCCTGTGAACTGGAAGGCTTTGAGATAGTCGGCCTCTCCCCAGATGTAAATGACCGGCCCGTGGTTGGGACTATTCCAGTAGACCGGAGAGCTGAAAAAGGCATTAGGCGTCGCGGTGAAATCCTGGACATCGTTGTCAGTGCTGGAGCTGTAGTGGCCCATATTGGTGCTGTTGACCACGCGCATGATTCCATCTTTGCCCATACCGACAAGCAGCGAAGTGCCCGGCATTAACATGGGGCCGCCGGATCCCAGATCCTCATTGTCCGCATCCAGCGCGCCCTGCGTGTCGGGGGTAAAGTAGTCCGTTACGGCCAGGTTCGAGCCGCCAAACTTTATGAATGTATCGCCGTAATCCGTGCCCCCTTCAATATTTGCATTGAAGTCGCCGTTTCCAGTCATAAAGTAGATGTTGCCCGAGCTGTCGGCGATGGGCCCTTGACCGGCAGACCAGATTCCGCCGTCGTCCCCGTCCGGAGTAACGTTGAAGATCGCCTCCTGCTGCAGTGTTGAGGCGTTATAGCTCATCACCCAGCCGTGATAGACGCCACCAATATCGCCCACCGAACCGAATGCGATATAAAGGCTTCCGTTCTCAAGCAGTAATGACGGACGCTGGTGCTGATAGGCCGGTTGAAATGCGACGACACCACCAGAACTTCCTGTACCAGTCCCGTTTACCTGGCCGACAATCTCTACTGGGCCGCCAAGTTCCTCGGCTCCGGTTGTCAGATTCAACGCGTGAAGATAATCGTGATAAGTGCTGTTTGTGGTGTTCTTCGTCCTGTTGACCACATAGATAATTCCTGCCGCTGGGTCGATGACGGGCGTGCTCGTGATGCCAATCTCCGGGCTGATGTCGTAGTAGGGGCAATCCGCTGGATTGGTGTCGCCCGACAGAAAGCAAATATCCTGACTGGGAACCGGCGTGCCCAGATTCACTTGCCATAAGGGAGCCGGACTATTTGCGTTATCGGCATCGAACGCATAGACGCTATTGTGCTCGGTGGCGACGAACACAACGTTGTGCGTTTCCCCTTGAATGGTGAGCCCCGGAACATACAGCGGCTGGGCATACATGAAACCGTCAACCGTGCGCCAGAAAAGTTTTCCGAAACTATTCTGGTTTACGTTTGAGGTGCTGAGCGTGGTCTCATCCAGATTTTGGCCGGTGCGCGCGTTGTCATTGTGCTGGGTGAGAACCGAGACTTGCCCGGTAGCGAACGTTGCGCAGAACAGGGTAAAAATCAGGAGGCCAGTACTGGCCATGCTCATCTTGTACGTCTTCATCTTGCTTGCTCCAGTTCACGACCATTGGTGTCTTTGAAGATCCGGTCGTTTCACCTAACTGCATTTGGGGAATGAGGATTTGCAAAAGAGTAGCCCTGGACCCGGTGCTAAGCGAATGCTTTCACCCGGAGTAATTCCTGCCTTAGATATTCAACTTAAAGGAAACTCAGTACTTATTGATTTCAGATACAGACTTTATCAGGTTCGGTTGAAGTTCATCCAGTTACGCACGGTGGTTACCCGTCTCTGAATCATTCAACCTATGCTTAAGTGCCGGCGATACCAGGCCACCGTCGATTCGAGACCCTCTGCGACGGCCGTGCTTGGCTTGTATCCCAGGCGGTTCAACAGGAAATCGGTGTCCGCGGGCCGCTCCTGCTCGAATGGACGATCCGGCAGAGCGCCGAATGCCGGCTCTATCGACGGGCCGATGATCGCGGCGATGCGCTCCACAATCTGGCGGACGGAAAGCAGCAAGCCAGTGCCCAAGTCGAATGAGGACCCTTCGATGCCAGGGACGAGCGCCGCTCGCAGCAAGCCCTCCACAACATCATCGACGTAAATCCAGTCGGCGCGCCGTCGACCGCTGCTCAGCTTCGGGGCCTGCCCGCGCAGCAGTTGCAAAACGACAGACGGCACCAACTTGTCCGTGTCCTTCTGATCAGGACCGTAGGTCATAAAGATGCGGGGCATGACCACCGGCACCTGAAACAGCTGATGAAACATGCGCCCGTAGACATTACTAGCCCACTTCGCCGCGGCGTAGGGCGAGCAGGCTATCGATGCCCCATCGAAAGTTTGCGGCTCTTCGGAAGAGCTGGCTAAAACGACGCGCTGGCATCCTGCCTCCGCGACCGCGGTCAGCAGGTGAACTGTGCTCGCCAGGTTGTCATGAAAGGTGGGCAGAACTGCCTGCAGCGACCGGGCGCCTGCCACGTAGCTGGCCAGATGAAAAACCAACTGAGGCTGTGCGGACTGGACAATCCGCTGCATCGCCTCGAAATCCGCGCAATCGGCCTGCCACCATTGCGGCCCGCCATCCCGCTGCAAATGAGCTTTCCGCGACACAGCATGGATGCGAGCGCCGCACTCCGAAAGCCGCTGGCAGAGATGCGACCCGATGAAGCCGCTAGCGCCTGTTACGAGAACCGATTTGCCTGCAAGTTGCTCGGAGAAATCATCCGTTATCGGCATCTGTTCAACAATTGCCCGTGTCTCTTCCATAATCGGCGTAACGATCGAATTCCAGCGTAAGTTCTACGGGCTCAGGTCAACCTTGCGCGCTGCCGGTCACCGCTTCAAGTTCCGTGGGCTGCGCATTCGACTCGCCGCCGGCAATGTTGAAAGCCGCGGCATAGCGAATCCTCCAGTCCTTCCGCCTCTTGTTCAAAGGCTCCAGCCCGGCGTACAAGGACGGCCAGTATCTTCTCAAATAGGTATCGCCGTCGTGAATTTCTTCGAGTAACTCCTGCACCGGCTCCCACCCTAGATCACGCGCGATCTTGGTGCGGACATCCAGGTCAATTCCACCAACCAGGAGATGGCCCCTCGGGCTCACTAATCGACTAATATTGCGCAGGCATCTCTCCGCATCCGGAGGATCCATATGGCATAAGAAATTATTCGCGACCACAATGTCCTGCGGACCGAACGCATCGACAATCTCCGCGTCCCCGGCGTCCCCAACTCGCCACTGAATGCCTTCTCGAATCCACGGCTTCACGGTCAGGATATCGCCTTCGCGGTCAAACAACTCGTCGATCTCACCTGCGCTCAGTCCCTCACAGATCCTGGTATTGGTCAGTTCAGAGGTGGCCAGCGGATACGCTCCCGCCTTCGCAAATTCCACTGCCTCGGGGGAAATATCGACCGCGTTGAAGATGAGCTTAAGATCGGGCCGGACAGAGCGTATCTTCCACGCCACCGAGTATGCCTCGGCGCCGGCGCTGCAGGCTAGCAAGGTCACTTTCAGGGTGCCATTCGGACGCGCCCCCTTCACCAGGCGGCCAATCAATTCAAGTTCGGGCCGGTTGCGAAGGAACAGCGTCGCAAGGGCCTGCGCGCGTCCCTGCCTGCGGGCAAGCACGTGGAGAAAATCACCGTATCGCCGGATGGGAGCGAGGCCGGTAACGGAGGCGGGAAGCTTGTCCCACATTGATTGGCTCAGGCCCAGCCAGCGGCGCACCGGAGATTTCCCAAACAACTCCGCTCGCGCGAGTCTCGTAAACCACGATTCGCGCTCGATGGCGTACGGAGGCTCGTGAAAGACATCAGGATTCCGCCGCGTAAACCTATCGTTGCGGCTAGACCACCGAGGCTTCGAGATGCCGATAAGCGTCATCTTGCCGGAATAACAGTACTCCACCCCGGGCGGCACTTCGACCAGCACACCGGTACCAACGTCGTATCTCTGCTTATCAATAGTGAAATATCCGCTCCCGGCAAGTACATAGTAAGTGCGTGTAATTTTTTTACTGATCATGAATACATCGTGTCCTTTTTCCACTTCGATGTAATAGATCTCGAGATCTTTTTGGCGCAACGGCCCAAATGTATACCCCAATAGCCCTTTGCTCGTGAAGGAGACCGATTTAGGAAGTGAATATACGTAAGGCATTATCGAGAATCTCCTCGAGAACAATCAGTTGATGCGGCGTGCGCCGATGTGTTGCCCCAGTTGCATTGAGCAACCGCATGGACATTTCGTCTTGAGACCGGCATTATCATACCCTTCATGACTCGCCCGCTGCGACTCTTCCGGAATCATCTTGTTGGCCATCCAAGCGGGCTCGTAATCGTAGCCGGTGTTTGTTCTTGAATAACTTCTGCGCGATATTTCCCGGATGCAACACGGCGCGCCATAATGTTTGCAAAGCGCCTCGAACGACACGCACGCGGCTGAATCCGGCCCCCGAATTGATCAGCTCACGCTTGTGATAGTCCCAAAACTTCTTATCGCGCGCCAAAAACAGGCTTTCGCCAAGAAACTTGTAATATTCGGAGATGTGTCGGCCGAGATAGGCGTCATACTCCTGGCGGCTCAGGTAGTCCCGGGCATGTTCAACCAGTATCCGCGACATGCCAGCAAATGACGTTTCAAGATCTCCGGTCACCGCGCTAAGCGATACCGGTCGCACCCGCGTGAACGTGAGAATCTGGTGCACGAACCCAAAATCACAAGCTTTGAGAAGGGCAAAACACACCTCCGTGTCCGCATGAATATTGGATTCGTTGTAAAATGGATCGCGATTCCTCACCAGGTCTGCACAATAGAGAACCGCATTTGCCGATCCAAAAACGTACAGTCCTTCCAGAAGATGACGGCGGCAAATCTCACGACCAGAGACGAGATGACTCGGGTGGGATAGTCCAGCGCAAGCTATTCGATCTCCTTCGAGAGCGTAGGCGCCGACGATTCCGACGGACGGATGCGCCTCGGCGAGTCCTACCATTTGCTCAAGACAATTGGGAAAGATCCAGTCATCTCCAAAAACCACTTTGCAATACTTGCTCTCAGGCGATATTTGACGCAAGGCAATATTGTGGTTTGGAATAACTGCTGCCGTCCGCTCGTTGCGATGAACACGTATGCGCCGGTCTTTGGCTGCGTATCGCTGGGCAATTTCGAACGTTCCATCCGTGCTGCAGTTATCGATGATGGTGTAGTCCCAATTGGAATACGTCTGACTTAAGACGCTCTCAATACATTCCGCGAGATGCCGCTCCTCGTTGTAGACCGGAGTGACGACGCTGACCAATGGCTGCACCGAAGTTGTCATCATTTTCCTTCTGCGAACGCCTGAGACCGATTGCCTTAAGCGGACTTCCGGTCCACGATCTCGTTTGTCGCCGGATTCAGCAATCTCGACCGCGGCTCGAGGCCTTTCGGTGTAAAGAGATGATCAAACTGCATATCCAACTGGCGGGCGTTGGATGCCACGGTCTGTCTATATTTTCCCTGGAGGGTCCCGGCGTTTTCAACCATCGTCTCGAACGCTTGTTGGAAAGATTTGCCGTCGAAGCTTTCGATATTCAGGCAGCGCTCGCTGTCCCCCACCGTCCGCATCAGATCGTTAATCTTGCGGTGATAGCTGATTGCCACCACCGGTTTCTCCAGCAAATGGGAAAATACGACGCCGTGGAATTTCGAAGTAATCACATAATCGAACTCCGACATCGCGGTCAGCAGATCCTTTACATTTTCGTCTGGCGGCATGAAGATCCTCGCGACATCGGATTTTGGGAGTCCGGTCTCCATACGGGCTTTCAGATCTTCGAGAGCATACATATCGACGCTCCGTTCACCAGAAAATACTTTCAGCCTGTAGCCCTGCTCCCATAGCCATTGCAGGGACTCAGCCAGGGCGTCCAGATAGCGCGAATAGGCCGATGCATCCTGTTTCGGCCAGATACGAGGATCGCAAAACCCGATCGGGTTGATGCCCACCAAAGGCTTGTGCCCGGTTGCCGCGTCACGCATTCCATAGCAGGAGACATCAAGAGCGTAGGCGGAATCCGGACATATCCAAGTCTGCCGTCGAATGCCAAGGGCGCAGACCAGCGCCTGAGATTCAACATCGCGGAAGGAGACGTAATCAGCCAGCCGAACTGACCACTTGATGAATGCTTTAGCCAAGGGGCTCTCGAGCGGGCCCGCACCTACGTTGACAATCAGCAGCTTCTTCCGCGCCAACTTGGTAAGCAGCGAAAACTTAAAGACGTTGTAGGGATGCGACCACGGTCCGTGCCACAACTCGCACAGTTGACCGCCGCCGGCGATGATGAGGGCGTCGAGAGATTTGACCCGAAAAAACGAGCGCGCCAGATGCCGCAACTCGCGCAACAGATTCTGGCCCCAAAGAAGCATTGGCGAAAGGACAGGAATCTTCTTCAAGAAGGACTTCAGTCGCCACGTCTGGCGTCCATTGTTGCTGGAGCCCGCCGCCGCCGCCGGCCTGTCGAGTCCCGGATGCCAGTTAGTAATTGAGTAACTCGGAATGCCGTGCCGCTTTTCAGTATCGACTGGATTCAATGAGAATCCAATGATTCGAGCGTCCGGCACACGCGCCCTGATATTCGCAATCAGCGCCTCCTGGGTGGCGGCGTCGCCCAAATTACCGTACCCCATATGATCGAGCAAGCCTATGTTCATGGCAATTTCGCTGCAGCTCCAGATCGGTGCGATTACTTCCTGTCTAATTCGGATGAGGCTCACTGAATCAGGACGCTTCTGATTTTCCGAGTTGCGGAATCGAAGGGGCCGGTGACGGCTTTCTCAGACCCCGGAGCACATCCAGGTAGAGCGACCGTTGACCGGTAACGAACAGCAATATTCCAGCAAATGCAAAGAGTAGAACGGCCGTCTCCAGGACGAGGCGGGCCAATGGAGGCAAGAACTGGCCATATAAGTACCGGACCGCAAAAGCGAACACTGCCGCCAATAGGCTGGCGGCGAGCGGCCTGGCCACGGCCTCCAAAATATCGCGGACCGAAACCACCGTATCGTGAACAGCCCACACAATCAGCGGAAGAACCCAAAGCATCATGCCTGTGGAGTAGGCGAGTGCGACGCCTTGAGGTCCGTGAGGCAATCCGATCAGGTAACTCCCGATCATGACCGGCGCGATGACAAAGCTCATCTTCAGGCTACGCTTGACCAGCCCCAGCGACGATAGCAGCCAGAACAGAGGATTGGCGATGGCGAAGAACAGGATGGTTGGGGCGAGCAGGCGTAGGATCGGCGCTGACGCCATCCATTTGGGCCCGAGAAGGACAAGAGTAATATCGTTCGCGAAAAGAGCACAGGCTATCGTGATCGGCAAGGTCAATGCCAGGATCAACGAATAACCCTTCAGGAAGTAGTTCTTCAGGCGAGGTGGATCGTTCTGAATGCGGGACAGCGCGGAAAATGCAACTTCGCCGGCTGCCTGATTCAGGTTATCCGTTGGGATATTGATGAGTTGGTACGAGCGGCCATAAAACCCCAGCGCGTCGACGCCCCAGAATCGGCCCAACAGAATCTTCTCGAAGTTACTCGCGATATAGGCAATGAGACCGTTGAGCGTGACGGTGCCGCCAAAGTGCACCATGGAGCGGATGCCAACCCGCCTGCGGGGCTTTCCCGGAATCCAGCCTGTGGCCAGCCAAAAACCGATCGTACCGACGAGGGGCGCCGTGAGCCCCATGACGACGAGAGCCCAATATCCATAGCCTGCCCGCGCGCCCGCTATCGCTGCCGCTGTTCCGACCACCAAGGCGACGGTGTTGATCACTGACAAAGCGGTGAACCGCATCTCGCGCTGCAGCAGCGCCGAGTGTTGCACTCCGGCCGCATTGAAAAGGAAACCCATGGCTAAGGCAGATGTAATGCCCAGGAGTCTCTGCTCGTGATAAAACGCCACAATAAGCGGGGCGACGGCAAGGCCCAAAGCCGCCAGAACCACGCCCACCAGCAGGTTGATCCAAAACAACGTGGAAAGCTGCTCTTCCGTAACCGTCTCGGACTGAATCGCGGCAGACGAAAGCCCGAAATCGCGAAACAGCGCTAGCACTCCGGTAAAAGCCGTAACCATGCCCACCAGGCCGAAATCCTTCGGCGTAAGCAGCCGGGCCAAGACCATGAGAGAAACAATGCGAATGCCAAAATTCGCTCCCTGAGTGCCAAGCCGTACAAAGCCGCCGCGTATCGCTTTTTCCTTTAGATCTTTCATTCATCCTTCGCAGTGCACGCGCGGCCTTGGCCACATACGCATTCCGGTTCCAGGTCAAATCATGAGTTTGCGGCAATAAAAAGCTTCGGCGTAGCCGCTTTCCGCGTTGCATTCCATCCCGCGCAACCGCATAAGAGACAGAAATGTCTCCGGCTCAAACCAGCCCTTTCCCTGCTGCGTCTTGAACGCCTCCATCAGGAAGGCGATCTTCTTTTCGTACTGTTCTTTCCGCAGCGGGACGAATACGCTGGGTTGCCCCATATCCCCATCGTATTTCGGAATCTCATACTCGAGGATGAAATGATTCCGAAAACTATTCCACGTTAATTCGGCGATGAGCCTGTGGTCCTGATGAGCATCTTTGCGGCTGTGAGTAAAGATCAGATCCGGTGAAACGCTCCGCTTCAGCTCTTCAAAAAAGGCCTTCACTTCGGCGCCCACAAACGGCATAAAGGCGTCGGGAAATTCTTTGAGCATCCGGTTCTTTAGCCGCGTGCCGGCAAACAGCTCGGCCGCCCGTTCTGCTTCAGCTCGTCGCGGCCCTTGAGCGCTGAACACCACCCAGTGAAACTCGCAGTCCGGGTATTGCTCGGCGAGCCGAAGAACCGCGCCACCGCAGCCAATTTCAATGTCATCGGAATGGCAGCCCAGGCAAAGAATTTGCAGCGGGCCTTTTTTCCCGGCGTCCAGATTGAGATGGATCATAGTGTGGCCGAAACCAGCTCCCGGTGATTTGAATCGTGGTTCGCGGCTTGATTCCAAACCTTCCACGGCGCCGCGCCGTGATTCAACTCTTCCAGGTGCTGCTTGTCTTTGAAAGTATCCATACACTGCCAAAAACCGTTGTAGCGCTGCGCCAGCAAAGCCTGCCGATCGATCAGGCGCTGGAACGGCTCGCGCACCAACTCTTCGCCAGGCTGAATGCAGCTGAAGATTTCGTTGCGCATGGCAAAAAAGCCGCCATTGATCCAGATATCGGTGCGGGTCATGGGGCGAATTTCCTTGACGACGCCTTCCGATCCGGCATAGACAATGTCGAAACTTGACGTGGGCTGGACGAGCAGAAGCGAAGCCACAGCTCCACTCTCGCGGAATTTCCCAAGCATCGCGGGGAGCGGCACGTCGCTCAGACCGTCACCGTAATTTGCAAGGAACATCTCCTCGCCCTGGACGTGAGGCTCGACCGCCTTCAGACGCTGGCCGATATTCGCCGCCGGTCCAGTCTCGACAAACGTGATCGTCCAGTCGTCAATGTCCCGGTTCAAGTATTGGACACTCTTCCCGCCGTTTGACCAGACGAAATCGTTGGAGACCGATTCGTCGTAGTTGAGGAAGTAATCCTTGATGACGTTGCCCTTGTACCCAAGGCACAGAATGAAATCCTTATGACCGAAATGCGCATAATACTTCATCAAGTGCCAGAGAATCGGCCGCGTTCCGATTTGCACCATGGGCTTCGGAACGTCATCCGCATAGCCCCGCAGCCGCATCCCGGCTCCCCCGCAGAAAAGAACTACCTTCATGGCTATCCCCCTCCTTAATACACAGCGACCGTAGGAATCGGAACAACAAATTTGCCGCCCCACTCGCGAATGAACTGAAGCTGTTGCATGATTTCGTCTTTCAGATTCCAGGGCAGGATCACGACATAATCCGGCTTGCTTTCGCGAATCCGGTCAGGATGATAGATCGGGATCCGGCTGCCGGGCAGGAACCGGCCCTGCTTGTAAGGGCTGCGATCCACCGTGAACTCGATCAGATCCTTGCCGATGCCGCAATAGTGCAGCAATGTGGCGCTCTTTCCCGGCGCGCCGTATCCGGCCACCTTCTTCCCCTCCGCGGCCGCAGACAGCAGAAAGTTGAGCAGCGCAAATTTCGTTTCCTTCACCTGCTGCGCAAAGGTACTATAGCCGCTCACCGTATCGAGGCCCGCGCGGATCTCGTCATCCAGCACCTTGCGCACGTTCGGCTCCACGCCGTGCGTCGTGCTTTCGGCCCTGCACGCGTAAATGCGCAGCGATCCACCGTGTGATTTCAATTCGTCGACGTCGAAAACTCTGAGACCATGCGCCTCGAGGATCTTGCTCGTATTCAGGAGTGAGAAATAGGAGAAATGCTCGTGGTAAATGGTGTCGAACTCGCGCAGCTCGATAAGCTGCAGCAGGTGCGGAACCTCGAGCGTCAGGACGCCTTCAGGCTTCAGCATGATCTTCAGCCCTTCGACGAAATCGTTCAGATCCGGAACCTGCGCCAGAACATTATTGCCGAGAATGAGGTCGGCGTTGCGGCCCTCGGCGGTAAGTTCGTTGGCAAGCTGGGTTCCGAAGAAGCGCACCAGTGTAGGAACGCCCTTCTCGACGGCGACTTTGGCAACGTTCGCCGCAGGTTCAATCCCCAGTACCGGCACGTCGCGCTTGACGAAATACTGCAGCAGATACCCGTCGTTGCTTGCAACCTCAACGACGAAGCTGTTCTGGCCGAGGTCCAGGCGGCTCTTCATGGCCTCGCAATACTTGTCGCAGTGCTTCAGCCACGAATCAGAGAAGGACGAGAAATAAGGATAGTCGCTAAAGATATTCTCTCGGGATTCATACTCGCCCAGTTGCACGAGCCAGCACTTCTCGCATACCAGAACATGAAGAGGGTAATAGGTTTCACCACGGTTCAGCTCGGCAGGCGCAGGATACGTCTCGCAGAGCGGCGACAATCCCAGATCAACAAAGGTCCGATGCAGATCGCTGCCGCAGAAGCGGCAGGAACTCACTCCGGTTCCTTGCTGCGTTTCCAAATAAGGCATTGTAGTCGTCATAGTTCCCCTTCAAGATGAAATCGGTTCAAGCAAGCACTGGAGCAGCGGCAGACTGGTGGCTCCAGCGCAGAGAGTTGTCGAGCTGTCCGGCCTTCTGCAGCCGTTGGATTTGATTGATCCGCACATAGCGGCCCGTCTCCATTTCGCGAGGCGCGAGGCCCACGGCGCGATAGGCATAGTAAAGTTCCTGCGCTCCCTTGCGAGCCGTCCATGCGGGGCGGAAATTCGGGAGCACGCGCTTGATCTTGTCGCAGGTCACGCGATAGCAGCGCTTGTCAGGACCCCCGCCGGGAGCGTATTCCACGTGACAATCAGGAACGACTTCCGCCACGATATCGGCCAATTCGCGAATCCGGTAGTTCTCTTCCGTGCGGCCAACATTGAAAGTCTCATTGTGAATCAACTCGCGCGGCGCCTCAAGCACCGCCACGGCCGCGGCAATGATGTCGCGAATATGCGTGATCGGGCGCCAGGGCGTACCGTCGCTCTTGATCAGGATTCGTCCACTAGTAAAGGCGGAAGCTACCAGGTCGTTCAGAACGATGTCGAGCCGCAGACGCGGAGACGCGCCATAGGCCGTCGCGTTCCTCATATAGGTCGGGCTGAAGTTGTCGTCCGCCATAGGCCGGATGTCGCGCTCGACCAGAACCTTTGACTCGCCATAAGGCGTGACCGGATTCAAGGATGCATCTTCATCCAGAAAGTCGTCGCCGGCCGCGCCGTAGGTGCTGCACGAAGAGGAAAAGACAAACCGCTCCACGCCCGCAGCCTTTGCTGCCCGCGCCAGATTCACCGAAGCGAGATGATTGATGTCATAGGTAAGGTGCGAGTCCAGATTTCCCAAAGGGTCATTCGAGAGCGCCGCGAGATGTACGACGGCGTTGAATCCCTCCAGATCCCCGGGGGTAACATCGCGAAGATCTCTGTGCACTTCCGGAATTGCTTGTAACTCGCTTCCGAAATCGCAGCCATCAAAGAGGCCGATGTCAAGGCCGGTAACTTCGTGTCCGGCCGCTTGAAGCAACGGCGTTGCGACGGCACCAATATAACCTTTATGACCTGTAAGTAGAACTTTCATTTCGCTCCCTCCCTAACTGTCTGAATGCTTGCGTGCCGAATTCTCAGTCAACCTATCGAGTGTCTGATGGGCCAAGCTGCTGGAATGAGCCGGGCAATCCAGGATCGGCTATCGACTGACTACAAGTTGTGCGGCGCCAGCAGGCCGCTTTCGCATAGCAGATCTGCTGCATTGTAGATGGTCGTGAATGGCAGGCCGGACCGCTCCGCAATGTCCAGCAATGTATTCTCGCCATCGGATAGGTTGAGTACCCATAAACGCGCGTTGATCTCTGTTCCGATCGATTCGCCGCCGATCGACCGATACAAGTTTCGCTTGCCCAGCTGGGGCTCGCAGTACGGGCTCAGGTTGCGATAGCTTCGATTATTTTCGAGGACATCTGCAATCCCAACGCACACGCGAAGCGAGTTGGCCAGTTGCGCCGGTTGAATGAAGCTGAGATCGTCGGCAGAAGTGTGATACTCCGGAAACGTCCCCCAGACGCTCCGCATCAGGCAGCCGACGGGAAGGTTGAATCCCGGCGAGCCATACTGCCGTTCATCGTATCCATAGGGCGTGAACTCCAGAACCTCGGAGCCTTCACCGCAGTGTTTCAACACGTGCGCAACCGCGTGGTCGATCTCCGCATCGCCGCGGCGGCTCTTCTTATAGTGAAAGGAGCCCCGGTCGCCAATCCCGGCCAAAACCAGGCCATGGCGGATATCTTTGGCTCTTTCGCGATTTCGCGCCAGCCACGTGATCGCTCCAATGGTTCCAGGAGCAAAGAGAAATCGCCACGAATAATACCGGTCCTGCTCACTAAGGAACTCCGCCAGAGCCGCAGCGACTACGATCCCGGAGAGATTGTCATTCGCAAGCGAGGGGTGGCAGGAATGACAGGAGATGATTACCTCTTCCTTAACTCGTCCAGGTAAATATGCCTCTCCATAAGTGAGATTTCCACCTTCGAGAGTGGAGTCAATACAAACTTCATATTTCCCCTCGCCAAGCGCATCCAGCTGGTTCTGCGAGAGACAGAATCCCCAATCCTGCTTGTAGTAGGTGGTTCGGTATGGAATCCAGTCTGGATGTTCGGGAACCGTATGCAGGTGCGGTCTCAGCTCATCGAGCGAATAGGTTCCAGAGACAGGGACGCTGTAGTTGACGACGTGAAGATTGTGTTGCTGAAAGTCAATCACCCGGTTTCCGCACGCGTCTTTCACATAGGCATCGCGGATGTTCCATTCTTTCGGCACCGTCCAGTCAAAGACCGCTGTGCCCGACGCGACTTCGGTCATTGCAAGCGGAATTTTCTCCTGTATCTTCGTCAGGGTTTGCCGAATGCCATCTCCCGTAATGCTGCGGCAGATTGGGTACAGTTCGGATGCGAAGTGGTGCATCTCTCGCCCCGCTCGCTCCAGATCTCCTCGGCAAAACTCGTTGAGCAGCCCGGGGTTCATTGAAAGTCCGGCAGCATCCGGTCACGCTCGGAGATCACTGCCACCTTCTCCGGCCACTCAATTCCAAACGCCGGGTCGTTCCAGCGCACTCCGCGCGCGGCTTCCGGATGATAATACTCCGACATCTGGTAGAAGACCTCCGTGTCGTCAGCGAGCGTCAGAAAACCGTGTGCGCAGCCCGCGGGGATATAAACCATATCCCGGTTTTCGGCGGAGAGTGTAACTGCGACCCATTGCTTGAAGGTGCGCGAGTCCGCGCGAAGGTCAAGGATTACATCGCAGATTGCTCCCTGCGTGCAACGAACAAGTTTGACCTCGGCAAAAGGGGCTGTTTGATAATGCATGCCCCGCAGCGTTCCTCTCTGCGCGTTGTAAGAAATGCTGCACTGCACAAGCCGGGCATCCAATCCCGCCCCTTCAAATTCCTTCCGGCACCAGGACCGTGCGAAAAATCCGCGTTCATCGGCTTTACGATCCAGACGAATTTCGACCACTCCGCCAATCTTGGTTTCTTCAAAAATCATCCCGCCCCGTCCCGAATGCGAGAGTCTCGCTCAGCAAATGAAAATGGCAATCCCGTTCCGTCGAAACGCCAGGCATGAACTCGCCTGATTCCTCGTCTCTCGCTCACTGCTCGTTGCGAGCGTAGATCAATTCGCGTTCCGCAGTAAGCACCTGGTCGTAGCGGTCTTCCGGCTCATAGACGACAACGCTACTGCCCGTATGCGAAAACCTGAACGGCACACACAACAGCTTCTTCAGACGGGTTCGCAGCTCTTCCCGGCGCTCCGGAGAAACAAAAAATAGCATGAAGCCTCCTCCACCCGCTCCGAGAAGCTTGCCGCCGATGGCGCCGGCGCTGCGGCCGGCCTCATAAATTTCATCGATCGCCGGATTCGAGATCTTTTGGGTCAACGTTCTTTTAATTTGCCAGCCTTCATGCAGAAGCCTGCCAAACTCCGGTAAGGGTCGGTGCGGGTCGGCGATAATTGCTTCGCCCTCGTCGACCAACTCCAGCATCGACCGCAATTCTTGAGTCTTATGAGGAGTCAATCTCAACTGTTCTTGCGCGATCTCAGAAGCAGTCCTGGAAAAACCGGTGAAGTAGAGCGCCAGGTGCCCCTCAAGTTCCTCTAGCCTTTCGCGCTGCAACAGCATCCGCTTTACTTGAATTGCCCCATCGCGGTCGAAATTGATGCGGTTAAAGCCACCGAATGCCGCACTCACCTGATCCTGTGCGCCAACTGCTTCGCCAATCAGGTCCTGCTCCACATGGATTGCCTCTGCGGCGAGCGACTGTTTGTCTCGCATCTCGTTCTTGAATGCGTGAAGGGCAAGGAGCAATCCGACTGTAAAGGCAGAACTCGTGCCAAGGCCCGTTCGCGCCGGCAGGTCCGCTACGTGGTGTACCTCCATCCCCGCGCTGATCCCCATGAACTGAAGGCATCCACGTACCGCCGGGTGCCGGATGTCATCATTCCTATCTACGTTCTCAACCGTGGAGTAAGAGATGCGGCTATGGTAATCGAAGAAGGGCGGGAGAGCCCTGCATGTGATGTAGCAGCATTTGTCAATAGTGGTCGACAGAACCGACCCTCCGTGCTCTCGGTACCACACGGGATAGTCGGTACCACCACCGAAAAACGAAATGCGAAGTGGAGTCTTGGTTATAACCATGCACCTTACCTGCTTTGCCAATTAACTCCGGTATAGGCCTTGGGCCTTCCGATAAGCCGCTCAAGGCCGTTATGCCGAATCGTTAACGTGACCTTCTGATTCAACGCTACCTTCAGATGATAGCAGCAACAAATATTCGCTAGCTACGTGTAATTTTAGTGGGAACCTCGCGTTGCCACGCGGCTACGAAGGCCCACAGACCCAGCGCGGCCCATCTCAGCGGCTCTTTCCGAGAAGAGTCTTATAAACGGCGCACGTCGTCGCGCTCACAATTGCCCAGGAGCTTCGCTGTTGCGCGTAAGCCTTGATACTTTCCCTGTTTTGTTGGAGCCTGGCAAACAGATCGCTCTCAAAATAAAGTTGGATCTTCTGCGCGAGACCAAGGTCATCACATGGCCGGCATATGTAACCGGTTTTCCCTTCGATGATGTCATCGCGGAGAGCTCCTACATCGGTTGCAATCACAGGTAGCCCAAAGTTGTATGCGAGAAAGAGAACGCCACTCTGATACACGTAGGTATACGGCAGGACTAGCACGTCGGCAGCCTTAAAGAAAATCTCCGTCTCCTCGTCGGAGACGTAGCGAATCTCTTGAATGACCTGCGCTCCGCTCGCCTCGCTCTCGATTGCCACCTGAATCTCACTCCAGTATCGCGCAGCCTCTTTCTTTGGTTCGCCGGCGATCACCAGCCTGTAACGCCTGTCCTGCCGAGCGACTCGCTGGAAAGCGCGTACCAGATGTTCAACTCCCTTATAGGGCCGGATGCCGCCGAAGAAGAGTATTGTTCTCTCTGCGTCAGACACACCTATCTTTCGTTTAGCTTCAGAGCAGGTCAGGTCGGTGTCCGGCACTGAATTGTTGATACCGAAGGGAATTACGCTGACCGCGCTCTTTCTGACGCCATACGTTTGCTCTAAATCAACCTTCATCTTCTCCGTGTGCACAAAGATATGGTCAACAAGACGGTACTGGGCTTTAAGCGACAGCCGATTCAGCCAAACATCGTTACCGTCTCTCTCGCCTGCATTCACATTATGCGCCGTGAGAACAATACGCTTGCCGAGTGCCTTGTAGTAGAGCATCAGCAGCGTTCTGTCGAATAGATAAAGTCTATTGTTCCATAGGATGTGAAAGATCTTCGGCTGCGCCTTCGCCGCGTAGCGGAGGATTCTCGCGTATACGGCGAAATGTCGCAGTATCCTTCTTCTTTTTGCAATCTTTTTGCGCTGATCTCCATACAGATTGAAAAATTTCAATGCCGGAACCGCGCGTACGGCCGGCTCGTCCAGTTCGTCTGCGCCAACCACGTCCATCTTGACGCTTTCTGAGGCCAACGACATGATAAGGCCAAAAGCGTATGGCCGATCAAACCCACCGGTCAGAAGCGTAACTCCGACTTCCGATGATGGAGCGCCCGCTTCACGTTCTGTTGTCGTCAAATCTATATCGGCGGCCATGCGTGTGCCAGAATCAAAAATGGGAATATGAGTGGGCATCACTGTCTATCTACGCGCGCTGGCGACTGGATAAGTTGACGTTCGTCTCACAAAACACGCTCCCAGTGCTCGATCATAGAAGACAGAGTCTGCTCCAGTGTCTGCTGCGGTTTCCAGCCAGTGTCTCGACGAATTTTTGCGGTATTCCCAAATATGATTTTCTCGTCGGAGGGACGCATAAGCCGCTCAACCTGGCGCACTTTCGCTTTCACGCCGGAGAGCCGCATCGCCGTCAACAAGATCGTCTGGACCGTATGGGTGCCGGTTGCGCAAAGGTTATATGCCTCTCCGCGCCGCGCTTTCAAGGCTGCCAGATAAAACCCATTGACCGTATCCTTCACATCCAGAAATGCCCGGCGGGGCTTCAGATTGCCAACTTCGATCACCGGCTCTTGTAGACCTTTTTTTATCCGAACAAGCTGACGGACAAAATCGGATGGTGCATCGCTTGTTTTTCCCGGACCCGTGGTATTGAAAAGCCGGAGATTGACAGCAGGGATCTTGTAATCAAGAAAGTACTCCCGCGCAAGCAGATCCAGGCATACCTTACTGATGCCATACGGGTGCAGCGGATGGAGCGGTTGTTCCTCTTTCACGGGAATCGCGGATGCGGGCACATGCCCGTACTCCGCGCTCGAACAAGCGGAAACCACGACCGGAGGGCGCTTTTGCCGGCGCATCGCCTCGAAGAGGTGAAGCGACCCCATAATGTTCGATTCGAATGTGTCTACCGGGTCCATCCACGACAATGTCGGCAGACTTTGTGCGCCCAGATGAAAAACATACGCGGGCTCATACCTCCTGAACAGCTGCTCAACCCGCTGACCATTGCGCAAGTCACATTGTTCAAACTGCAGACGCGGTTGACTCTGAAGGTGCTCCGATCTGTGCAGCCGAGAGGTCCCTATGACGTTCCAGCCTTTGTTATATAGAAACTTCATTAGGTGCGAACCAATAAATCCTTCTGATCCGGTAACAATCGCAGTCTTCGCCATTCATTTCTCCGAGGCTGATGTGGGGATTTCTAGAGAGCGGCAGAACCATGCGCTCACAATTAAGGATATAACTTCTGAGGGCGCCTCTCTCGTACGTTGCGCCCGATTCATCCGGGCCGCAGAACCGATGACTCTCGGCCGGAGAGGCGCAGAAGCAACTTATCGCAAGACCTCAGGATCGACCACTTTAGGCCCGGCAGAAATATCTGCGCGCGACGGCCCATTTGTTGTCCAAGCAGAGCGCCTATCCAAGAATACTTCCAGGATAGGCGTGGCATCTGAAGCTTGCCTCCCAATTCCTGAGCGACAGATTGCATTTCGTCAATCAGATCGGATCTTTCCGGATAGAAGAAAACCAGCCAATTCTGCATGTAGGTGACGCAAGCCTGGCGCGTGCGGGGTGTGTCCTCCAATGATCGCAGATAGCCCATATGCAGCTTCATGGAATGCCATTGCGCATCTCTTTTGCGGTTCGAGTTTCCAATGTAACTCAAACTTCCCGCCCCGGAGGCCCGATAATAAACCCTGGCTTGTGGTGCAAATCGCACTCCATTGCTTGCGAGAAGGACCCTGCAGAAATACTCCCCATCATCGTCACCAAGAAGACTTGTGTTCCAAGGTCCCGCCGCTTCCGTCAATGCCCGACTAACCAGCCAGGTGCCCGTTTGCATATGAAGATTCTGGCTCATCTTGCGAAGCAGCCATTCGGCAGTGGTCAGATCGCACCACAGCGGCGTTGGAACAAACCGCGCACGGTGGTAGCGATAGAGAAAGCTGCCCCATCCGCACGAGATCAGGGTGCGCTTGTCCCCTATCTGCTCAGCAATCGCCAGTTGGCTCTCTATCTTGTTCGGGGAGAGCAGATCATCGGCATCGAGCCACTGAATGTAATCGCCGCTACACAGCTTGTATGCCGCATTGCGCGTGGCTGCTGCCCCTTGGTTCTTTTGCGTGACCACCCGGACGCCATCCGCTTCGAACTGCTGTGCAACGTGAAGCGTGCCGTCTGTCGAACCATCGTCGACGACCACGATTTCACGATGCGGATAGGTTTGCGCCAAGACGGACCTAAGCGTGTCAGAGATCCAGTTCTCCGCGTTGTAGGCCGGAATCAGGATTGATACCAGGGGTTTCATGTTATGGTCTCGCTATATCTGTTTGCAGCGCCCGCTTGCCGCTGCCTTTGTTGAAAGCGCGCTCATATGTAGCGAGTAAGTTGCCCATCGAATATTCCCACGCCAGTTCCTTCTGTACCCGGCCGCGCCCGAATTCCCCCATCCTCTGTCGCTCCTCAGGATGGTCAAGAAGCCAGAGAATCTTTTCCCCGAAGTCGGCCACGCGATCTTCGCCGCTGCAATAAAGTGAGGCCTCCTGTGCGCTAAACCGTCCTTCTTTCAAATCGAACTGGACGATCGGCTTGCTAAGCGCCATGTACTCCATGATCTTGATCATCGTCGAAAGATCATTCATTTCACAAGGTCGGTCTGGATTGACGCAAACATCCGCGGTTGAAAGCACCTCCAGCAAATCCGCGTCCGAGATTCGTCCCGTGAAATTGAACATTTCGTCAAGATGTTTGTCCAAAACCATTTTTCGCAGGCTGGCCAGTCCCGGCCCCCCGCCGACACACGTGAAATGGACATCGTCGCGGTCCGTTTTGCGAATGTGCTCCGCCGCATCAATGAGAATGTCCAGGCCTTCCTGAATACTCATCGTGCCGACATAACCAATGAGATAGCGCTTGCCATATTTTAAGGCGGGATTGGAAGCAACCAGCTTGAACGTTGTCAGATCCGGCCCATTGCGCACAACAAACACATCCTCGGGATCCTTGCCTCCCCGCCTCACCGCGATTTCCTTGTAGCTATTGTTCGTAGCGATCACCACCGTGCTGCTGCGAAACGTAAGCTTCTCGAGCCACACCTGTGCTTTGTAAAAAAAGTCCATCCTCCCGTATTTCGAAAAGTAAAGCTCGGGATTGACGTCGTGGTGGTCAAATATATATCTCACGCCGAAAAGTTTGAATGGCAGCGCGACGAGGAAAATGTCATCCGGCGGATTGCACCCTTGAATAACGTGGAACCCTCTGCGTAAAAATATCCACCACGCATAGATGAATTCCCAAAAGAGAGCGCATCCGTACTCCCATAGATACCCCAGCGGCGTGTTCCCCTCTTTGGGCATTGGGTGTCGATAGACGTGGACTCCCTCGATATTTTCGTACCCTTTCGTACACCCTTTGCCTTTCGGACACAATACCGTGACGTGATAGTTGGCGTCGCGCAGGCAGGTCGCTTCCTTCCACACGCGTCCGTCGAACGGAACCGGCAGGTTCTCGACGATGATTAAGACTTTCTTTGTCACGCCAACCTCGCATCATCCTGAGAGACTTGTTCGCAGAGTGCGGCCAGTGCCGAGAGCATCGTCGCCTGTCCCCAATGCAGCGTAGGAGTCTTGTTCACCAGCCCTGAATTGTAGCGGCGATAGTAGAAATGGCCATCGTCATCTTGCATATTCGCGATGGTCCAGCCGGCGACCTTGCAGGCGAGCGCAAGGCTCTCTGGATCCTTGTCGCGGAAAAACACCAGGGTATCAATAGCCTGCGAACAACACTGGATATCGATCGGCAATACCTTCCGGTCGTAATATTTGGGAGTTCCGTCCGACAAGAAGAACGTCTTCTTCCAATAGTCGTAGCCCCGCATCATGATCGAGTTAAAATGATCATCGCCAGTGCCTTTGGCATAATACTTGAAGCAGTCGAGCACATAAGCGGTGTGGAAGTTATCGACCCAGTGCAGGTTCTCTTTTTCTCCGTACCACCAAGAGCCGTCCGCGCGCTGATACTGAGCCGTATATTGGATTGCCCTTCTTGCTACTCTCAGATATTCTTCGCTCCTCGTGTACGGATAGGTCCGCGCCAGCAGGCTTCCCCCAAGTGTGTTCGCATTATGTACCTGGCTGTTAAGCCCTGGGACGTAAGTAATACATGCGCCATCACCATCAGGATATTGTGCAAGGTCGCTCAGGATATGCTTGCAGGCGTTCAAGGCAACCTGCAGGTATTCCTCTTTCCGAAAATGCTCATACCCATCCAAAAAAGCATGGCCGATGAGCGATGTCCATACGACCGTTGGCACTCCTTTGGGCAGGTAAAAGCTTCTGGACTGGTAATCGAAATGGTTGCCCCAGCATGCGCCGCTGTATCCCCCAGATTGGTTATCGATGAGCCACTGCAGCGACGAGTGGGCCAGATCATCCCAAGCCTGATCGTGAGTCAGCGTGTGGAGGCGAATGAAGCCGCGCGCGAGGAATCCCATGGCCTTGCTCGAGTGGCTCTTGCGGACCCCTAGCAGCGGGCGCAGATTGAACGGGAACCTCCGCACGCCTTGCTGCAGAACTGTGCGGAGAAACTTGTTCTCAAACGTGAATGGGCGCAGAAGCCGCGCATTCAGGCCATCGAACGTGTCGTAGCCCGCATAGTGGTTCTTGTCGAGCCAAGTCGCCAGGCGAATTGTGGAGTCGTACAAGGTTTTGTACGGTTCACGTTTGCCTGTATGTTGTTCGAGTTGGTTACCAGCAAATGCCGTCGTACTTGCCATTTTCGCTCCTGCCATCCGTGATGCGGACAAAGTCCACGATAGTTTGACCTTCGCGCAGTTGGCTCGGTACCTGACGGAAATCCGGATCTTTGTTTCCGATTACGATGGTCTGCGCATGCTCGAGAACAGCATCGACATGGTCCACCATAAGCCTCGAGATGTGCGGGATGCGATTGAGAATGAAATCGCGATTTCCACCCACGAGACTCGCAATCTTGACGTTCTTATCATAGATGCGCAAGTCATATCCCTTGCCCAATAACCGCTCGATCACTTCGATCACCGGACTCTCCCGAAGATCGTCGGTTCCTGCCTTGAAACTGAAGCCCAGAACTCCGACTCGACGGTGCCCTTTCTCCATAATGAGTTGTAGGCCCCGGCCCACCTGCATCTCATTGCTGGGGAGAATCGAGGTCACGATCGGAAGGTCCAGGTCGTGCATCTTGGCTGAATACGCAAGGGCGCGAAGGTCCTTGGGCAAGCAAGATCCGCCGAAGGCGAAGCCGGGCTCAAGATACGCGGAGGAAATATTGAGTTTCTTGTCCTGACAGAAAATTTTCATTACCGTGTGCGCATCAATCGAAAAGGCTTTGCATAGATTCCCGATTTCATTTGCAAACCCTATCTTGAGCGCATGCCAGCCGTTATCTACATACTTCACCATTTCGGCAGTTTCTATGTCTGTCCGAATCAGAGGCGCATCCAGTTTCCCATAGAGTTCGGCCAGCGTATCGCCACTTGCTTGGTCCAACTCTCCGATTATCGTCTTGGGAGGGTTATAAAAATCCTTTACGGCCGACCCTTCGCGTAGAAACTCTGGATTATTGCAGACTCCGAAGTCAACCCCAGCCTTCTTGCCTGAATGCTCCTCCAGAACCGGGATAATCAGCCGGCGCATGCTACCAGGTAGGATCGTGCTGCGGATCACTATTGTGTGCCGGGCAGCTTTATGCTTGATTGCTTGACCAATCTGCTCGCAGACGCGCCGGATGTAAGTCAAGTCCAAGTTCCCATTGATCTGGCTCGGAGTTCCAACGCACACGAAGGATAGGTCTGTATCGCGTACCGCTTGGTCCTGATCGCTCGTAGCCCGCAACCGCCTCGTCTTGACCGCGTCGGCAACGATCTCGCCGATATCCGCCTCAATTATCGGAGAGCGGCCAGCGTTAATCAATTCTACCTTTGTGCTTATAGGGTCGATACCGACGATTTCATGGCCATCGCGTGCGAGACACCCCGCAGACACCGTTCCCACGTAACCCATGCCGAAAATACTGATTTTCAAAGGACGCTCCTTTTCGAGTTCTGGTCGCCTGCGTATTTCGTTCACGGTTGCCTTCGGTTGAGGCACCGGTCCATCTCAATGGAGATGGAGGCGGCCTTCTACACACACACGCCAAGACACGTACCAGGCAAGCTGTGCCCCGATATCGCCGCCGGCTGATCCAAATGCCGGCCTTATCTTCTAACGAACCTTAGCGCTGGGGTCGAAAGACCAGAACCATCGGTGTTCCGGGCTTGTCATACAGGCACTCATCCACAACCTCAAATTCGCGCTTCATCAGATCTATCTTTCTTTTCACGCGAAACTTGATCTTTCCAGTCTGCCTGTCTCCAAGATAAAGTCTGACAATAAAGACGCCAGTCTTTTTGAGATGCTTTGAGTATTTGCCCAGCAATTCTAGAACCTGGCCATATGGAACATGGTACATGGACTCTCTGAAAAGAATTACGTCGAATTCGCGCGCGGGCATATAGCTCAGAAAGTCCGAACAGACGAAGCTGTTCTTGCCTGATCGGCCGCTCTCATTCGTCCGCTTCGCTCCTTTAGCCAGGGCCGATTCGGATATATCGACTCCAATGTAAGTTGCGTATGTATTCTCGGCGAGCTCATTCGCCGTGTTGCCGGGCCCGCAGCCAAGGTCCAAAATGTCTCCGCCGCGCGCGTGCTTTTCCAAGTGCGGATAAACACAGTCCCCAGCTGTGTCGTCGATGAAGTTCCATTTGTCGCCAGAGAACTCCTTGTTCCATACAGCCTGCTTCACCTTCATCGGACCGTAGCTTAAGAGAAATCCACGGGCAAAGGTCAGCGTTCGTTGTACGATGTACATTTTTTGATCTCCATTGAGGTTTGTCCTCAGGATGTGCCTCGACGTTTAGAGTTTTTGCCGGATATCGAACTGCAAGCAGGTGTTGTGTAATCCAGCAACGCGATAATGCCTCAAGCTAAGTAGGTACTGATCGTTACTTCTCGGTCGCTCCTTGGCAGAGGGAAGGATGACCCCCTGGTTCAGTGCCGTTGCCCGGCCGAAAGCCTGCAATTCATCGAAGCAGTCTCAAAACGCACGTTTTAGGATCTTTCGGATTTTGTGCTACTCTCACCAGTATGCTGGGACGCCAGGGAGCGAGAAATCGCGAGAAACCAAGCATTCCTGGCCGCAGACTCGGTCTGTTGTAATGTACGATTTGTTTCCGATTGAGATCTGATTCAGCAGCGCCTTGGCAACGAAATCTGGAGCAAGACTTTGGCAAGGTTAGCTTTGCGGCAGACCAACACCCGTTGGGAGCATCTGCGCTTACCCATTGTATTGGTAACTTTAGTAATCGATTCGCTGTCTCGCGTGGACCGTCTTCTGCTTCCTCAATCCGAACAGGAACTGCGAATCGAGACCCACAAACCCTCTTTGCAGTGCAAGCAATGGGATACCGAGGCATTCATCGGTCAATCCATTCTGCAGAGGGCCCCTGCTCGGAGCATCGTACGCCCCCGTTCGTGGGTGACTTTAGTAACCAGTGCGCCATCTCGCTTGTGTTGTCCCCTTGTTTCATCAGAACTAGATTCAAAATGAGCATACCTGCCCCTTTTGATCCCCATGATTCATCTGAGACTTCAAAAGCTCCCATGGTAGCGTCAGACAAGCATTATCGTGCTAATAAAGGAGTTGTACCTATCATGAAACGCGCTCGATCACTTTCACTCCTGCTTTTGCTGCTCATGACGATGACCATGGCAGCCTACGCGCAGTCTAGCGGCTCGACGGTCACCGCGGCCTCTTGCCAGGAGTCTGCGGTGAATGCCGTGATTAACGGCCCAACGCATACCGCGGCGAATGGCGACACGATCGTCATTCCGGCTGGCACTTGCACCTGGACGAGCCAATTATCGATTCAGGTCGGCATCACCTTGACTGGCAGTGGTACCCCGAACTCGAGCCCAACCACATTCGGAGCCGGAACGCCAACTACGATCATTGTTGACAACGCCGGAAGCGGTAATCCGCTGATCGGAGTTTCGAACATACCCTATGGGCAGACCTTTGCTCTGTCCCTTCTCGATATTGAGCCGAATTCGGGCAGCACGTCTCTTTGGTCACCCGTCAGCGTAGCGGGCACATGCTCATCGAGCGGTTGCCCACAGGTCCGGATTGATAATTTGATCTTCGGCAAGACGACACAATGGACCGAGAACGGCAATAGCTCTAGTGCCGGCACAATGGTTCGTGTGGATAATATTTTTGGCGTAGCAGATCACAACACTCTTCCGAATGGAAGCCAAGTCGAGTTTTTGAATGCCAGCCTTTCAGCTTATCTCGGCGCTGGTGGCTTTGGCGATAATTCTTGGGCGCAGCCTGATTCACTTGGAGCAATGAACAACTTCTTTCTCGAAAATAACATCGATTACTTTACTCAGGAGGTAACGGATCAAGAATATGCTCCGAATGGCGGTGGCATCGGCGGAGGCCGAATCGTAGGGAGATTCAACCAGCTTTATGCGACTGCCGGATGCTGGGCTGCGTTTGGAACGCACGGCCTCGATACAGGCGGGAGAAACCGTTCCGGGAGGGAGACAGAGGCCTATGGCAATGTGCTGACTACAACCAACGGTGGCTGTGGAGACGCTATGGTTGCCCATCGGGGGGGAACCGGTATCACTTTTGGCAACGTGGCGAACGCAAATTACACGGCGACCGGTGGCTTCTACAATCAAATCGACGACATTACTGTGTACCGCACGGTTTTCGCGCCGACGCCTTGGAGTTATTGCGGTGGACTGAACTCGCTCGATCCATGGGACACAAACGACAACACCGTTTATTACAGCGGTACCGTAACCTCGGCCAGTACCCTGACGATGACGGATTCCACAAAAACCTGGACGACCAATCAGCTTGTGCCG
The DNA here is from genome assembly GCA_036490385.1 of Occallatibacter sp. Lineage (GTDB taxonomy): Bacteria > Acidobacteriota > Terriglobia > Terriglobales > Acidobacteriaceae > Telmatobacter. Next base: position 168,501 of record DASXDX010000033.1, on the reverse strand, counting down.
AACGGCGCTCCCTACTCCATCTATGACACAACGCGGGGATTTGTTTCCGAAGTCGCATCCAACACGGCCACGACAATCACCGTGCAGGGCCCAATTTCGGAATCGGGTTGGTCCGGATTCAGCAATGGCGACAGTTACCAAGTGATTCGTTCAACAGTCTGCGCAGACCAAGCAGGACGTGGGCAGGGGATTTACGTATCAGGCACCGCGCCTTCGCCGTCTTCCCCGCTTAACGAAGCGCTCGACCCGATCTATGAATGGGACGACACAGTTGCGAATCTGAATCACGGTAATTTTGCTACGAATACAGCAAGAACCATCTCTAACCGCGATTGGTACACAGACAACTCTAACGGCAGCCCAAAAGTTCAAACGTCGCCCACATCACCTTTCAACGGCGCCAGCGGCGTGGGTTTCGGGACGTTGGCCAACCGGCCCGCGACCTGCACACCCCGTGTTGGTTACTTCGCCACCGATCAAGGAAGTTGGAATCAGAGCGGCAACAGCTTCGGCCAGGGCCAGCTTTTTATCTGCACCGCGACAAATCAGTGGTCGATGATGTATCAGCCGTACACCTACCCGCATCCTCTCACTACCGGGGGTGCTTCGGGAGGCGGTCCGAATCCTAATCCTCCTACGAACCTGAAAGGAACGCCGCAGCCAAATTAAGCACTTTCTGTCAGGGAAGGGGTTTCCCAGGCGGAGCCGACCCGAACACCGGACTGTTGGTGTTCGGCACAGCTCTTACCAGGAGGAGCCGGTGCCCGCAGGTAACGCCTTTGGCGGCGGAAGATCCGGCTTGGGACCGCGCGCCATAACCCAATTTATAACCCGGGTAACGATTTGCGCCTTCGCCTCCCAAGTCAAGTAATCCCGTGCGTAGGACATGCCTTGCTGTTGCAATCGGTCAAGAAGCTTCCGATTGTGGACAAGTTCGGCCAGCACCGTTTCCATCTGTGACACCATATCGCTCTCATTAGTAAGAGAGACCTTGCACCCGATTTCCGGATGGACAATATCACCAGGTCCGCCGAAGTCGGCGACAAGAGGTACTACACCGACCGCTAAAGCCTCAAAAACCACGCCCCCACCGAATTCACGAACGGACGGAAACACTAGCACATCCGCCGACCGTAACTTCTGCATGGCTTCGGCATGCGTGAGCATTCCGCAGAATAAAACAGCTTTATCGATTCCAAGAGATCTCGTGAGTTCCTCGAGACGGCCCCGCTCCGGACCATCGCCGACTACGGAAAATTGGGCCAAGTCGTTTCGCAAAAAAGGGGCCGCAGCGCGCAAAGCGAGATCGCAAGCTTTATAGGGAACCAGGTTACCGACGAAAATCAATCCAAGTTTGCCTTCGCGCTCGCGAGGCCGCATGCCACCGGAACAAAGCGAGGGGCTGAGGCCATTCTCCGGGACAAAGAAAAGCTTGTCTCGATAGGTGGCAAACTCTGCATAGGTCTGGGATGAACCTGCAATGATCGCGGCTGCTCTGCGATAAGTCGATCGGGCAAAGGGCAGAAATCGATATACATTTCTCAGGTTGTCGAACCATGCCTTTTGCTTATCGGCCTGGCTGAAGCCTTGAGGCCAGGGCAAGCCGCCATTGATGGGCCCAATGATGAATGGTATGGAACAGTTCCGCAAAAAAAACGGGAAGGCGCTCGGTATGACTGAAACGATCGGCGAAAGCCGCAAAACAATGTCGAACTCCCCCGCCATGATTCGAGTCCGCATGCGCCGCCAAGCATACCATTCAAAGGCAATTAAAAAAGGATAGCTGAAGGCAGTCAAGGCTCGACTGTGGAAGTTATGTTTGAAGATCCGGCGTAAAGTCCACGCAAAGATGCGATCGAGCCACGGCATGCTAATCGCCTCAATGGCATCAAAAGGCGCCTCCGCGCGGCGGAGGGCCCCTTCATGCAACGTGCGACCCACCAGCGTCACCGTGTGAAGTCTGGCCAAGGCTTCAGCATGGAGATAACAAACCAGATTAACGCTGATAGACTCTGGGTTGGCATCAGGCGCCAATACCAAGATCCGCAACCGACTCACGTGTGATCCCCTTCGGAAAGACTCTTTTTCAAACTCGCATTGAAGGACGGCTCAAACCGCAGCCACTCTTCCAAAACACTTCGACAGTCTCATCACTACATGACTCGAGTACTGTACAAAACTCTTCGGATCCAAGCCATTTTCCAAGCACAAGCCCGGAGCAACAATCAGGCGTGTAGTTGAAGAGACCGTTCGGTGCCAATCCGCACAGCACCCGGACGCATTCTATGCCCTCTTTTCTAAAGGTACTTAGATTAACTTCGAACGATAGGAACGGAACGGGCTGGCGCATTCCAAGCAAGACGCTCAACTCGTGGCCCTCCACATCAATCTTTAAAAAAAAAGGCATGCCGTGCTGAGTGACCAGGCGCTCAACCGTTGTCGTCTCGACCGACTTGCTACGGGAGAACTCCAATCCGAAGTGCCCGTACTTGAAGTCGTCCTTTCCATCTTTCAGATGGTCCGCCCATTTGCGACTAATCGTATTTACAGCTGAGCCAGGACCGTCGATCCACATTTTCTCGATCCCGACTTTGTCGCTGGCTGCTTTGTCGATCAGAGTAACCGGGCACGATTTCAGCCTGTATCGTAGAAATCGATCCCGCAAGAGTTGCTGACACGCATCGTCAGGTTCAACAGCTACAACGCGCGCTCCAAGCCTCAGGAACAAGTCCGTCTTTGTTCCTACATTTGCGCCCACGTCAAATATCATGTCATCGCGCTGCAGCCCGACGAGGAGCTTGCGATAGAACTCCTCCTCGCGCTGGCTTGACACGAGAGTCTTCCTTTTGGCCATGGCCCAGTATGTACGGCGAATCACGGACGATTCTAGCCGATGCCGGAGAGTGCTATACCATCTAGTCGTAGACATGAATCTTTGACACCTCCAGTGCCGCAGTTGTTTCCGTTGGGTATTGGAACGGGATACCTTGCAGGAACAAGTCTCTTCCTGTAAACGTTCTAATTCGTCGCAATGCTCACCTGAAGTCTTCAGGCTGCGGATTCAGTATCACCCTGGAAGGCCGCAGGATTCGCTCGTGACGTGAGCTCTCGGTGCTATGGAGAAACGGCCGGCGCTCTGAGCTGCAACTCCGCGTGGCCCGTCGCGGTGGGTGATCGAATGAAACTCACTTCTGCTTTCAAACAGTTTCAATTGTTCCTTACGCCCTCTCGGGCAGCTACCCATTCATTTGGCGCCAGCCTGCGGACCGGCTTCGCACCCGCATTGTGGGGCTTGGACGATTCGGCAACGACACCGGATGCGATACCGCCCGAGGCAACGACCGCCAGGAGGAGGAATATCCATAGCGGATCCATCATTCGAAAGCCGGCCTCACTTACGTTATAGATTATCGCGGACACAACATAAGCGACGAGCAAGCCGCCCCATCCGGGATCACGTCGAAAAGCCGCGACAGAGCGGCGATAACCGTCAATCAATATGAATGCGATGAGGGCGACTCCTACCCAGCCAAGCTCAAGATAAACCTCTAAATATCCGTCGTGAGCCTCGTTGAGATGTTGACCACCCGTCGCGTCGGCAAGTCTCTCGACGACACTTCGGTTGAGCCAGAAGCTCTCGAACCCCGCGCCGACCAGGGGGTTGGACGCCATCGGGATCAGAGCCGCCCAGATATCCGTACGTCCGCTCATTGTCGGTGCCCGCCCCAACGCGCGAACCGCGCTCGCTGAATTGCCGAGTAACATGATCGAGCTAAACCCGACTACGAGCAGCAAGACAAGTGCGTGGACCGCGGCGGTGTGACGCCTTATAAACCGCAGGTTGGTCGCCAGCAATAGTCCAGTTCCCACAGCAAAGGAAACGGTAGAGGTAACTGAATTCGAAACGGATAGTAGATAAATTCCAACGGTAAGCAGCGTTGCTTGTGCCAGCAGTTTTTTGCCGCGGTGGCGCCGGGGCTCGCCAGATCGAAGCAGCCCAAGAACGCGCCAAATTGCTCCTAGCAGCAGAAGATAGGTGATGACGCCCAGCATATTTTTGTTGAGTGCCAGGCCGTTGAACATCTGCCGCCCCGTCCATGGGTCATATTGGCGGCCAAAATATGGATAATACTTGATCGCTAACGCAGAAAGAGGCAGCAGAATGAACCCGGTACGAGAGAATAGGCGACTGAGTGCGGCGACCGGTTGCTTATCCGTGAGAACGATGAGGATCATCACCAGATCCCCGATCGCCTTAATCCATCGCTTGCAGGCCACGCCCGGATAATCGGACCAAAGGACACTCAAAAGACAATAGAGGAAATAGATCAGGATCGGCCCATTTGCGCGCAAGAAGTTGCGTACCCGCTGTCCCCGACGAACTAGGACGCAGAGACCCACGATCAACAATATCCCGAAGAAGACCGCGTCAATCGGACTATCAGGTGCAGCCTCGCCTGGGCTAGGAGGCGCTGCGCCCAGCCAGAATGACACTGGTCTTGACCCGAGAATCCATAGATAGATTACGGGCAGCCACAGTGCTCTCGAGGTCCGAGCGGAATTGTCGCGATTAAGATAGAAAAGTCCGGCGATCCCGATGGCATAGATAAGATTGGCAACCGAAGGGTTCATTCTGCACTGGTCTCAGAGATCACAGTTACAACGCCATTACCGTGCGTCAAAGAAGAGGCGATGGATCAGCTCCAGAGTAAGAAGCTTGTGAATCGCCGTCGTGTGATTCTGTCCTCGTCTCGTGTGACCGTCAACTATCGCTTGTACTGCCTTCGGTTCAATATACGTGCGTGCAAGAGTTCGCCTGTCGAGCAGTATCTCTCGCACGTACTCAGAAAGAGCGTCTCGATACCAGACGCGAAAATGAGAGGCTTTGTGCCTGCCCAAAAATAGGCGTTCGACGTGCAATGGAGAGAGCAGAGAATCTATGCGGGACGCCCATTGGGGCATGCCGTAGTCGTATGCATACTCAGCTTTAAATGTGAATTCGAGCACTCCGCGGGAGATTGGGAAAGCGCGTCCGGAAGTGCCTCCGACTCCGCGGTCCGAGGGAAACTTCGCAAGCGCTCGATCCCCATCCTCTATTAACCGCAGGCGAATGTCATCGCTTGACCCGTTGGATTGCGGACCACGAAAAACGGTGCGAACAAAGTCTCTATCAAGATAGGGAGATCGGACAGTGAGCTGGCTGCTCTCCAGCGCGAGAATTCCCTGGTGATACCAGGGAGACTGGGTGAAAGCCGCGAATGTCAACGGATGCTGCCGGCGTAACTGCTTGTACGTTTCCGCGCCCTGGTGGATGTGATCCGTGAATTCCGGACGAAATAGTCCGTCGGCCGGCGATGTCGCCTTGAACATCACCGCATGGCGGATTATTTCACTGCCATATGTACCGACAACCTTCGCCGGAGCAATCTCACGGGCCTTTTCGCTCACGTACAGGTCGGAAGCTCGGTAGACATCCACGCCGCCTTCCGTCATGTAGACGCTTCGTTCGGCGTAATGCGGGAAGCGCGACAAAAATTCCTTTGCGATTGGGATGACTTCATACGGTTGCCCGTACATGTTCGCTATGCGGCGCGCGACTCGCACATCTTCGCAATCGCGCAGCATTCCGCCAAATGTATAGCAAGGCAACGATCCTGGCTCGGCTTTGTGCCAAGCCATAATCAGGCGCGTATCCAGTCCACCGGTGAGCGTCATGCCAACGCGCTCTGTCCCTGAGAAATAGAGAGGAAGATTTTTGGCGAAGACTTCTCGCAACTCCCGATAGTAGTCTTCCTGATTGAATGGAGTCTGCTCCTCCCACTCCTTCGGTTGAAAATAAGTGGTCTTTTCGTCGAGAGCTGCGTTGCGGAAAGTCCATGCCGATCCGCCGGGCACGTTATATACGTTCTTAAAAATCGTTCGGTTTTCTAAAACGCAGCTGCAAGCCACGAATTCACCGAGGCTTCTTTCATCCGCGCAACGCAATTCCGGAAACACGGCCAAAATCGCTTTGGCCTCGGCGGCAAAATAAAAGGCATCGTCCGACTGGTAGTAACACAACCGGTGCATACCATAGCGATCATTGAATAATGTCGCGGTCTTGCGCGTTTGATCGATAACAACGCCATGAAACAATCCGTTTAGATCCGCGAAGAACTTGGGATCTTCCTCGTACGAGTGCACAAGGTAGGCAGCCGGCCGCCCGTCGATGGAATGGCCTTTGTCTCTTAGAGCGCGAATCGTTTGGGGCTCCGAATACACGTTCCCGGAAAGAAACAACGTCACATTCTGCTTCTCGTTCGTGATCGGAAGTCCTCCACAGAAGGACCCTTGTCGAATTGCCCACCCGACGTAGATTCCGAGCGACTCGTCGATCCAGGTTCCCAACTCGTAGAAAGACTCGTGCTGCAAAGATCGCACCATGCGATCGAGCTGTGCGACGGCGCGCTCGCGAGGCATTCTTGATATCAAACCGACAATTCCCGGCATCTGGGCTACGCCTCTGACACTTGCTGGAATTTATGGCCGTGCCACATGCGCCGGAAATCGCGAAGCTTCGCAGCAATGGATTCCGGCATGTGCTCAACAATCTTGCGGTGTAATCCAAACCGAAATGCGATCTGCCCAAGAGGGGTCAGCGGAATGTAATATCGCGGCAAGTTTACACGCTCAAAACCATTGACTTCCTTAAAATGACTGAGGCTGTCGCCCTGTTTTTTCCCGTAGGAGAATTTTTCATACACCAAGTATTTGACTCCCCGATCAGCGCAAACGCGCACCGCCTGCGCAATTAAAGCGTTCGTTGGAGCTTTGTCCTTGTGCTGCAACATCGAGAGTATGTGGACCAGGCATGCCTGCGTTCGAGATTCGTCCATCACCATCTTGATGAAACCAATCATCGTGCCGTCGACGAAAGCGCCTACATAAATGCTGCGATCCGGAAACGTTGAGGCGTAGTCGCGGGCCGTCTCGATCGTCATCCCATAGTGAGGGAAGGGCTTTCCTTGCCGGACCGGCGACTCGTTATAGATCCCACAAATGCCCGCAAACAGCGCTTCGTTGCATGGCACTTCACGTAGCACGGCTCCTCTTTTTTCAGCTTGCCTGGCCCGATTCCGGGGATACGATCGAATCTGATGGTTCCACCAATGATCGAACGTACTAACCCGCAGAACAGCGAGGTTGTCCCACTCCATCGGATACGAGTACTTCGGCGAGGTATCGGGCAGCTTTTGCAAAAAAGTAAATAGATCGATTCGTTCGCCGCACTTCCGTAGAGCCGCTACAAATGCCTCGGGATCCTCGGGAACATTGTACTTATCGCCGTCGATGTATCCGATGCGAAGAAGCTTCCCTTGTATTCGAACATCTTTACCGCTGACTTCCATGAATTGTCTCCGTTGCGCGACCGGCGCCGCTAATTGCTGGTCCCCATATTGGCGGTCAATCTGCATTCATCCGAGGCATCCAAGCGTTGTTCCTCGAGTTGGCCGAAAATCTTTTCCATGATTCTTGCAGTCAAAAGAATTTCGCGATAAGGGATCGGCTCAGGGGTCCCATCGATAATGGAACCATAGAAGGACTCGATCAGAAACTTCATACCGGCTTTCATGTGGAAGTCGTTACGCAAGAAGGTTCGCAAATTGGCGCTTGCGTTCCGCAGGTACTGTCCCGCGAAGGCAAGCGGCGGTACGAATTTCTCGGCGTAGCTCTTATAGCGCGCCCCGCGCAATTTCACCAGCGTCTCTTGATCCTGATCGAGGATGAGGCCGTTCTTGGGGCCGAATATCCGAAAGCCATGGAGCCCCGGACGCATTTGGGAAGAAAACGTGAAGTACGCAGTGGTCTTACCCGCATCGTGGATGATCACCCGAAGCTCATCGACAATTTCGGTTTCACCCAGGGCCCGAAGAAGAGGGCTCGTGAAGCCGTAAACAATCACTTCCGGCGAATCGCTTGTCAGGAATTCCGCAATCCGGGCGATGCCGTGACTAATAATATTCTGCAGCAGCTTCCCAGGCAGCCGTCTTACCCAGTGCTGCTTGTCTCCTAAAAGCGCTCCTGCGTAGCCGGTCTTCGCGATTTCATAGCAGTAATAGCTCTCCATATGAACGGGCGCGCCCCCCAGAAAACCACTGCGCACCATCGAGCGCAGCCGTCGCGACACGTGACTGAACTGGTCATCATGACCCGCCGTCACCTTCAACCGCTTCTCATTAGCAATTGTGATCAGCTTTTCAGCTTCGTCCGCCCATACAGTGAACGGCTTTTCTATGTAAACGTGGCATCCTTGGTCTAAACAGGTCTTTGCCAGATCAAAATGACCTTGAGGGGGTGTAGTGATGTGGACGACATCAGGTTTGGCCTCATCGAGAAGTTCGGGCAAGCTGCTATACGCTCGCTTGATAGGAAATCTTTTGGCGAGTTGCAGGGCCATCAGGGGTTCTCGATCGCATACGCCGACGATTTCGCATCCCTTGATTCTGCCGATCTGAGAGGCATGCGAGTCTGCGATTTTCCCACAGCCGACAATGGCAACCTTAAGCACTTGCTCTCCTGGCTCGACAGCTTTCAAAAAATAGTTTCAATCCATCCTCAGTAGAAACATGAGGTTTCCAACCGAGTTGCTTCTTTAACTTCTCATTGCTATAGGTCGTGCTCTTCCAATACGAATGCCATCTTCTGCGATTGAATACGGGGGGTAACTGCTCCTCTGACCACAGTGAATACTTCTCCCACAGGTAACAGATCGCGTAGCTGACCGCATGTGGAACATAAAGAGAAGAAAACCTGCCGACATTTTTCTTGTATAGCCCCAGAAACTTGCGGCTGGTTGGAAGGTCGTCATCGACAACGTTAAATATCTGCCCGTCAGTTCCGTGCCGGAGCCCGATGAGAATGATCGCTTCAACGCAGTTATCAACGTACGTCAGCGGTAATGTGTTGGAACCGCCCAAGTGCAGAAAAAGTCCGAAGGTTCCAATTCCAACACGCCCCGTGATCCCTTCGTTCCCGGGCCCGTACACCTGCCCCGGCCTGACAATCGCATAGGGGATTTCGTGTTTTTCGCCGTACTCGGTGACGATCTGATCTTGCTCCACTTTTGCAAAACAGTAAGCTTCGCCCCGTCGCGCCGGCGCCTGTTCAACCGGACAGGATTCATCAAGCAATTTGCCGTGGCTCTTCTGCTGGTTGGAGTAAACGGAAAACGAACTGATGTTGACGAAACGCTTCAAGCCACCATGGCTCGCAGTTGCCTCGAGCAGGTTTCTAGTAGTAACGACCGAGTTCATAAATGCGTCGGGAAAGGACTTTTCACCCCGGCCTGCCGCCAAATGGAATATGACCTTTGCATTCCTTACGGCGCCTGCACAGTCTTGCGGTGATAGGAGATTCCCGGTGACAATTTCGATTCTCGAACCAATCCCATCGATTGCGGCGAGCGTTTCTAAGCGGCTTTTGCCCTTCGATGATCGTGCAAAACAACGCACATGCTGAAAACCAAGTTCCAACAGACGCTCAACGACCCGAGAACCAATGAACCCGTTCGCCCCTGTCACGAGCACCGGGTCACTCTTATTGATGATGTATTCGTTTTCCACAGATGCACGACCTTCAAAGGCCTTCCGCGATTGCGGATTCATTTTTGCAAACAGTTGTGCCAGGCCGGTGCATCGAAGTGCCTGAGCTAGAAGCGATGCGAACTTAATTGCCTGAGGGCGTAGAGCCCCACACGGGAAATCTGTGTTGAAAAACCCTTTTCAACCGCTTCATCTGGTCGTCGCGCCGCAGAAGCATCAGTTCTTTCGGGATCGTTCTGTCAACCCCGTGAACCATATTCCACATGTAAGATCCCAAAACAAGCAAGCCGCCAATGACATAAGGTTTACGTCGCATTTGGTAAACGCTTCGCGACAATTCCCATAGCGGGTGATTTCCCAAAAGATAGTCTTTCCTTCCGGTATAGACTCTCTCTCTCAAGCCGCCATGGAGCGCGCCTCCCTGGATTCGATGGTGTTCGAACGTTCTCTCAGTAAACGTTTGAGTCTCCCATCCTTTGACCCGCGCGCTGAGCACCGCAATGAGATCGATGCCGCCCGACTTTATGGCCGCGTAGCCTCCGATTTCTTCGAAGCATTCGCGGCGAAACATTTGGCACATGCCGGAAACGTGTTCGGTGCCGACGAACTCGTAGTTGTAACTCATCCCCTTTTCGCGGAAAGCGGTACCTGCGCAACCCAGCCTGGGGCGCTCGGCAAACCGCTCCATCAAGAATCCAAAATAGTCTGAGTCGAAAGATACATCCGCATCCAAATTGCCGATGACGTCATAATGCAGCGTGCCCAATTGCGCACGGCCTGCGCTAACGGCATATGCTTTACCCGCGAAGTTCCGTTCCCGGCGCTCGGGCAGATGAACTATTTCGATCCAGGGATTTGCGTACGCGTATTGCGCTACAATTTGCGCCGTGGCATCAGTGGAACCGTCATTGACGATGACCCACTTTTCCGGCCGCACTGTCTGGCATACGACAGACTTCAGCGTCAATTCGATGAAATCAGCCTCGTTTCGCGCAGGCGTTATCAGGACGTATTTGAGAGGTGCGGTCATCTGCTGATGGTGTATCAAATCTGTGGAGCAAGCATGCGAAGCCGCGAATTAGTCGGCCCAACAGTAGGCTTCGCTCAAACTCGTTCTCGATGCTTTCGCACCGCGGCTCCGCCCGATGGAACGATTCGATCAGCGTCAGGCCGTTGCAACTTCCGCTTGCTTATTCGAAATGCCGGAGGTAAAAACCAGTATCTCCTCCGCTACCGCTGCCTGTTGCTCTGCCGTTAGTTGGGGGAACATCGGCAGTGAAACGATTTCGGACGCGATTTGGCACGTTACTGGAAAATCCGCCGCAGTGTACTCAAACCACGCATAGGCCTTCTGCATATGCAATGGAACAGGATAGTGAATTCCAGTGCCAATTCCTGCGCTCTTCAGATGTTGCATCACCCCATTCCGGTCTCCGGTGCGGATTACATAGAGGTGATATACGGCACGCGACCAGGAAGGTTCGTGGGGGCATGTAACAGCTTCATTGTCCGCGAGAAGACGGGTATACTCCGTCGCCCGTTCACGGCGCAGCTCGTTCCATTTCGCCAAGTGGGCGAGCTTCACCTGCAGTAGGCCGGCTTGGATTGCGTCCAGCCGCCCGTTATACCCCTCGATGTCGTGATAATACTTTTGCGCCTGACCGTGATCACGCAGCATTCGGATTCTGGAAGCAACTTCACTATCGTTCGTGGTAGCGGCGCCAGCCTCCCCACACGCACCCAGGTTTTTACCCGGATAGAAGCTGAAAGCAGCCGCGCGTCCCATCGAGCCCGCTGTCATCCAGCGGTTGAGTTTCCGGGAGAAGTACTCGGCGCCGTGCGCCTGGCAGGCATCCTCGATCACGGTAAGGCCATACTTGCCGGCAAGCTCAAGAATCGCATCCATGTCGGCCATCTGGCCGTACAGGTGCACGGGCACTACCGCGGTTACCGGCCGATTGCTCCGGCGGCTGATCAGCGCGCCGGATTCGTTCCGCATGCACTGTTCTTCCAGATACTCCTGCAGCCTGTCGGCTGACAGGTTGTAGGTCCGCTCGTCGATGTCGACAAACTCCGGCTGGGCTCCAGCCTGTGAGATCGCCTCCGTTGTCGCGATGAAGGTGTGCGGTACGGTGAGTACGACGTCGCCGCTCCGGACGTCGCACGCCATCAGGGCGAAGCGGAGTGCGTCTGTGCCGCTGCTGATAGCGACTGAATGCCGCGTGCCGCAGAAGCGGGCGAAAGACTCTTCAAATTCTTCTACCATCGGGCCGCCGATAAATCCGGCCGTGCGCAGGGCCTTGCGGAATACAGCCGTAAGCTCCTCTTCGAGCTCCACATGCGGCGTCACCAGATCGAGGAAAGGAATGTTGTTAGAAATCGACATCTAAACCTCCGTACGTGGTTCGATATAGCGCAAAACTTTAGCGGGATTGCCCGCGACGATCGAATTCGGCGGCACATCCTTGGTAACTACGCTGCCTGCGCCGACAATCGCGTTTTCGCCCACACTGATATTGCAAAGAATCGTGGCCCCGGAGCCAACAGAGGCTCCCTTTCGAATGACCGTTGGTTCAACCTTCCAGTCAGTCTCCGTCTGAAGGTCCCCGTTGCCCTTCGTGGCGCGGGGATACGTATCATTGGTAAACGTCACGCCGTGCCCGATAAAGACGTTGTCCTCGATGATCACGCCTTCGCAGATAAACGTGTGGCTCGAAATTTTGCAGCGCTTTCCCACATTCGCATTCTTCTGAATCTCCACGAATGCGCCAATTTTGGTCTCGTCGCCGATCTCGCATCCGTACAGGTTAATAAAGTTGGAGAGTCGTACGTCTTTCCCCAGCTTTACGTCGATTGCAATGCAGTTATAAGAGTTCATAGATAGACGAGTGAACCCTTCTTGCTGAGTGACTGGCTTGCCGCCTCGAGCATCTTAACCACTCGCAACCCTGCCACACCGCCATTAAAAGGCTCTTTCCCTGTCGAAGCGCATTCCACAAAATACGATAGCTCCTCGCGCAGCGCTTCAACTTGATCCAGTTGCGGCGACCACATATCGCCCGACCGATAACTCACCAGGAGATCGTAGACGCCTTCGCGGCTTGTGATCTGCACTCCCTTGTCATACACCTTTACTTTTTCATCGGCCTCGAGATCGTTCCAGACAAGCATCCGCTTTTCACCGCCGATCAGCGTCGTCCTTACCTTCACTGGAGAAAGCCAGTTAACGTTGATATGGGCGATCACTTTGTTCGGAAAATAAAGGGTCATGTAGGCCACGTCCTCATGGCCGTTCAAGTGCCCCTCTCCGGTTGCGACGACCGCCTCGGGGCTATCCTTGATGAGGTAATCCATGATCGACAAGTCGTGCGGTGCAAGGTCCCACAAAACGTTGATGTCGTGCTGAAACAGCCCCAGGTTTACACGCGTGGAATCGTAATAGTAGAGATTTCCCAAAGCGCCTTCGTCGATGAGTTGGGCGATTCTCTTCACTGCTCCCGTGAACAGGAAAGTATGGTCGACCATAATGGTCAGGTTTTTTTGTAGCGCCAGGTTGACCAGTTCCTCGCCCTGAGCAGTAGTGCTCGTAAAAGGCTTCTCGACAAAGACATGTTTGCCATTCTGGAGAGCGGCCTTCGTCAATTCGTAATGCGTCCAAACCGGCGAGATAACGGCAATCGCATCAATATCCGGTGAGGTGATGAGTTCGGAGGCACTCGCCGTCACCGTCATATTGGGGTACGCCTTCTGGGCGCGCGCGCGCGCGGCGGGACTGATCTCCGCGATTGCCCGCACGTGCGATCCTTCAATGCCCACTAAATTCCGGACTATATTGGGGCCCCAATATCCATATCCAATTACGCCGAAGTTCATAATGCTGCCGCTTTCATGGCTACCGTTCTAGTTGAAGCGCACGAAATGAGATGCGAATCCGATTTCTGATCGGTCTTGCATCCCGGTGGCCGACATTCCATGCGAGTTTAGGATCTGGTGCTTAGTACGCCCCGCTGCCACGAATCACTGCAATGGGCGTCATGAGAAGAATTCTTAGATCAAGCCATGGCGTCCACGACGTAGCGTACCGAAGATCCAGACGGACCATTTCATCGAACTTCACCCTGCTGCGGCCCATAACCTGCCACAAACCGGTGATACCGGGTTTCACATCCAGCAGCCGCCTGCGGTGCCAGGTTTGATAGGCTGCCAGCTCATAGGGGATTGGGGGACGAGGGCCAACCAGCGACATATCTCCCCAAACAACATTGAGAAACTGCGGCAACTCGTCCAGGCTCGTCCTGCGCAGAATTTTCCCAATCGAGGTAACCCTCTTGTCGTTGGTGAGCTTGTATACGCCTTTGTCATTTCCGTTCAGCGGTTCGGACCCGCTCCTGTTGGCGATCAATTGCGTCACAAATTCTTTGTGAACCGTATGGTCGTTATTTACGTACATCGATCGGAACTTCAGAAAGGTAAAGCTCCTGCCATATTGTCCAACCCGCTTCTGTCTGAAAAACACCGGCCCGGCCGAAGTGAGCTTCACAGCGGCTGCGATTGCAAGAAACACGGGCGCGCACAGGATGAGCATGAGTGCGCTCCCAAGGATATCGATCATTCGCTTGACCAGAAGCAAAGGCCGTTTGCCTTTCTTGTGGTTCACGAGATCGGGATAGAGCGCTGGATTGTTGAGACGCCCCGGTTTGTCGTGATCCCAGTCGTCGGGGAAAAAGTGAAAGGAAAGGCGAACTTGCTCGAACTGTTCGACCGCAAGCTCCTCCCGCAGGGTTGCACTCACTCGATTGCCGATCATTGTGGCAATGGAATGCCTGTCATCGCCGACCACGCCCGTGAACACTTCGCCGATCAGAACCTGATCTTGATACCAACCCACGATGTCCGTGTCTCGGCTCGTGGCCATCAGGGCGGACACTATGATGTCGAGAGCCCGTTTGTCCTTCTGTGGATTGTCGCCGGCCGTAAGCTCGAGCAGCATAAGTAGGAACGGCGTCTCGCTACGTTCCGTCCGTTTGCGCTCGATGGCGATCATTCGCTTGAACGCCTGCTCGTCCAGGGGTATGCGGTCGCCGGCGGGTATTGAATCCACAGAAAAATCAGCTGCAGGCGTGACATTGTTCTCGCTTCGCATCTTCAACACTGATCCTCTCTCGGCATGCGCTTTGGCCCATTTCGGCGCAGCACCGGCTTGTAGTTGTTGATCTTCTGTTGTGGGTAGAAATGGTTAGGATTCGGAAGAGGAAGAATAATAGTAGCTGCTATATGAAGAAGCTTGTGAGCAGTTCTGAATTGCGCCAAGGAACTTGGAGGAATCGACTGCTTTCAATCCTCTTTCTAACTGCTGCTTCTCCGTAATTCCCTTGCGTGTAACCAGCAGTATCCCGTCCACCATTCTCGCCCAGACACTGGTGTCGGCCAGCGGTAGTATCGGCGGGGAATCCAAAATAATCCAATCAAACCAGGAAGAGAGCTGATCCATCAGCAGCGGAAGATTCGCTGATTGGAGCAGTTCCAGGGGACTATTCGGCGCGCGGCCGGCAGGCAGCATCCACAGGCCCGTCCCTTCGAGCCGATAAATGCTTTCGGCCAGGCTGCGATTTCCCTGCAGCCATTCACAGAGGCCTGGAACGTTGCCCAAATTAAAATTCTGCGATTGAGAAGGCCGCCGCACGTCTCCATCGATCAGCAAGGTCTTCTCCTCGGTATTGTGCGCAAGAGTACAGGCAAGATTGGCGGCCACATTGCTCTTGCCTTCTCGCGGAACAGTACTGCTAATAAGCACTTTCTGTAAACGCCGCTTCCGTCGAAGATCTCTCAAGCGTACGCCCAATAGGCGAAACGCCTCTGCCGTCGGATTCTTCTTGTCGGTAAGGCTCACCAGCCGGGTCTCCCGAGGAAGCGAGACCGAAAGCGTTCGGAACTGGCTGAAAAGGCCTGAAAGTTGGTCGCGCGGTTCGCTCTGCGCCGATCCTGATGCGCTAAAACCGTCTATCCCGGAAGACGTCGCCCTCGGTTCGAATAGAACGCGCGGCGCAATGCCACTCGCAGCGTCCCCTTCGTCAAACAAATCGGCCGAGGCCCATTTCGACGCCAGCTCCTGCTCGACGCTCTGCAGGAGCCCGGTCGCCTCGGTCTCTGTCACCTGGCCACGTCCGGCGCTCTCCGTCTGTGATCTTAGCAGTGCGTCAAATATCTGGCTCATATGTATTCTCTTCAGCAGCAATCGGTGGATTTAAACCGAATACTGCTCATAACCGGCGTTCGACGGGAAGCGCAAAATCATCTTCCGCGACCGCCGCTTTCCCAGTGTCTATGCCGTTGGGGTTATTTACTCCACGAGCTGCCGTCGATCCGGAGGTGTCGAGACGGAACTCCCTCGCCACTTCTTCGATAATCTCCACCGTCGTGCTCGGTAGCCGCCGCGCGTAGGCAGTAATCAGCGCATTCTCGCAAATCGTGTTAATCAGCCGCGGAAGACCCTGAGAATAACGATGCACTTTCGCGAGGACCGGCTGTGAAAATAAGGGGGCAGAATTCGGATCGGCTCCGGCGATCCGCAATCGGCGCTCGATGTAAGTTTTAGTCTCCTCGAGACTCAAGGGGCAAAGTTGCGTTCGAAATGCAATTCTCTGCTTAAGTTGCCGTAACCCCACCGAATCCAGTTTTTCGTCTAGCTCCGGCTGTCCCACGAGCATGATTTGAAGCAGTTTTTCCTTCGTCGTCTCCAGATTCGAGAGGAGACGAATTTCCTCGAGAGTCTCCGCGGACAATTGGTGAGCTTCATCCACGATAAGCACAGTCGTCATTTGCCGCGCGCCGCGCGCAATCAAGAACTTGCCCAACTCAGTCAGCAGCTCGCACTTGTTTTTCCCAGAAGCATCCAAACCGAAATCGGACACGGTATATTGCAAGAACTCCAACGGGCAAAGCGTGCTGTTAAACAGATACGCGTAAGCAATGTCCTTGCTTTGCTCCAGCAAGCGCAGCAGGCAGCGCAGGAGCAATGTCTTCCCAGTCCCAACCTCGCCGGTGACCACAACCAATCCCTTGTGCCGCCGAACCCCGTAGTAAAGCGACGCGAGCGCTTCATCGTGGCGTCGGGTTGGCACAAAGCAGTTGGGGTCCGGCGTGAGTTCGAACGGGTCGCGGCTGAGCTTGAAGAAGGTCTTGTACATCGTGAGTGCGACCTAGTTGTGCAGATAGCTGACCGCGGAACCGGCCAGAATGGTCAAAAGAACGATAGCAGCCGTTGCCCATCCTGCAGTCATTCTAATTTTGTTGCTTCGCAGATCTGACTGGGTAACGACCTCTGGAATTTCGGAAATGACCGCAACCGGCAAGAGCTTTTGAATTTCCACTTCGCTGTGCATTCGATCGTCTAGAAACTCCAGCCCCACCACCACAAGAAGCCCCAACACAAACCCAACTCCCAATCCGGTTCCACACATTTTCAGCCGATTAGGGAAGTCGGGCTTCACTGGAAGGCTGGGTGGATCCAACATCGTGAAGCGTTCGCCCTCCTGCATCTGCTCCATGCTGGTGGCCATTTGAGAATCGTTTTCCTTTTTCAGTAGATCATTGTAATTTACCTGGGATTGCTCATAGCCGCGAGTTAAATCCGCCAACTGCTGCTCTACCGCAGGTTCTGCCCCCAGACGCGCCTGATAATCGTTGATCCTGGATTTCAGGGTGGTAATCGCCTGCTCTCGATTGGCAATCTCGATTGCGTCTGACTTGAGTTGGCCTTGGAGCTGAAGAGTCGGCGCGCTTTGCACCGAATTTATCGATGCTGCCCCTTCGCTGTCCGCTTGGTGTCCTGGGTCGTCCGCCTCGCTCTTCAGCTTGATGAGCAGTTGTTGCTTCTCCTTTTCCTTGCTGGCGATCTCTTGCTTGACGGCTCGAACTTCTGGAAATTCATCTGTATAGCGCGTTTTGAGGTCCGCAAGCTTCGTTTCTAACGTATCAAGCTGTTGATTAACCGCCGCTAAACCTGTTGGCGTCCCGGTAGCCGTCCCACCGGTTGCCTGAACGCTTCGGTACTGGTCAATCAGCGATTGCGTGTAGACGGAATGTTGCCTTGCGGTACTCAAAGCGTCTTGTTCGTTTTGCAGCTGCGCCTGCAATCCACTAAGAATTTGCAGGTTGCTTGCCTCCTGTGATGGCAGCGCCCCCTCGTGTACCGCCTGGAACGCGCGAACTTTCGCTTCCTGATCCGCGAGGCTCGAACGCGCGCTTGCCAGCTGGTTCTGGATGAATTGCGTCGTGTCTTCGGATTCCTGCTCGCGGACCCGCGAATTCTCATCGATGAACAGGCTCGTAAGTTCGCCTACTACCTGTTGGGCAATGCGAGAATCTGGCGCGGAAAAGGAAACTCTAAACGCAGTAATCGCGTCGTTCTGAGGTTCGCGGACTAGCTCAATGTCAACGTCCTTTCTCATCCGCTGGACCCTTTCGTCCGGACTAAGTGCGTGACGTTTGTCTGTATATAAATTCAACTTATTGATAATGAGAAGCAGGCGTGTCCGGCTTAGGATCTGCTGCTCGATGCTTTGAAGCCGTTCCTGTAGATCGTCATTAACATTCGGAACAACGTAGTTTCTGGGCATCGTAGGCTGTTCCACAAGGATCAGCGTACTCGACTTGTAACGTGGCGCCAAAAACCAGCTGGATCCCCAGATCGCCAACCAAGCGACAAACAGAGGAATCAAAAACTGAAGATGACGACGGCGAACTACATCTAAATAGCTCCCGAGGTCGAACGGCCGACTTGTCTGTTCCTCAAACTCTTGGGGCATATTCATCTACCTAGCGGACGCGAGAATTCCCAGTTAAGAGAAATCTTCTCGCGATTGCTGTTGGGGTTGCTGGAAACTACGGTGATGCCGCTGTAGCTTTGGTGTAGACGATCGTATTCGAACTCCAAACCAATCCGACTGCTGAGGGGATGCTGAACCGTCGCAAACCCTGAAATCGAGTGGCCTTCCTCCGAAGCAAAATCCAAAACAGAGCCTACGGGTTTGTTGATCGCGTAGCTTGCGCTTACTCCCGCGGTCCACCTGCGGGATAGCTGCCATCGTCCGGACCCCTCGGCGCTAGTCGAAACAAAAGCTCCCAGCAGGCCCCCGCCGCCGGTAACTTCTCGAGAATAACTGCCGGCAATCGAGGTGCGAAGACCTTGCCAGCCGACACTGGCCATCACGAGAGGTCCCCATCCGCCTGAGTTCGGCTGAGACGTTTGAGAGATCCCATAATGCTGAGGGCCGCCCGATATCGACAAGGAGAGATTCCGCTTTGGATAAATCGTATAAAAGCCGTACACAGTCTGCGTCTGAGTTACACTTGTTGCGTTCGCCGGATAGGTAAGCGAGCGCGAAAACTGGTAGTTCATTCCGACATACTGTCTGGCAGAGATGCGGCGGTTCAGAAAAGCCGAGGCGCCGCGCTCATCGGAATTGTAGAGACCGGACGCTTCGGCCTGGTTCGGATACCGCAACATCATGAACGTTCCTGACGCGCCTACCATCCCTGCCTCGCTGAACTGATATGAAACCTGCCCGGTAGTCGTGTTGGTGAGGCGTTCCGCGAAGGGCGCGATGATTCCTGGAGGCAACAGTGAGGGAGAGCCGGATATTGCTCCACCGGTAGCAAAATCTGAAAGTCCGTATGCGGTCGAACTTCTTATAAAAGTATCGTGAATGGTAGCCGCCAAATGCTGAGTCACGCGATATGTGAAATCCGCCATTCCGTTCTGGTCTGTTTCGTTGAGGCCGGTCGTGGGCTGATAAAACGTGAACCCCGGGCTATAGGTGAACATGCGGTGTTGCCGTGTTGTAGTTTGGTCGATAGAAATGGTCGGGAAAATCGAATATGTCGTCTCGCCAATTGCGGTCGCTCCGTTCCCAGCATACAAATTATCGATATACGCCGTTTGGAAAGCCACGCCGACTCGCATATAGTTCGATCTCGCCTCATCCGCGACCTCGGTAGGATAAGAGGCATCGCTCACCGGGGGTGGAATGGACATTTGCGTGTCGCCGTCGGAGGTGTTCTCATCTCCCGTGGCGCTCGGCGCCACCTGAGACCACATGGGAAGAGTCGTCAGCAGCAGTGCAAGCCACAAATGGCGTCGAACCAACATAAATGCTGCCTTCAAGGCACAATGACCGTGTCATGCGGCTTAAGCGCGATGTTCTGACTCGTGCTTTTCCCCTTGATGTAATCCGGATAGCTAAATCCAATCCGGGATTCACCGCCTTCGGGGTTCTGCCGAAGGACATAGATGCCCTTCTTCTTGGCGAAATCCCTGAACCCGCCGGCAGTCGCAATTGCATCCACGATCGTCGTTGTTGCGACGAGCGGGTATGACCCAGGCTTAGTTACCTGTCCAAGAATGTTGTATTTTTCGCTATTAATCTGCTGGACCATCACGGTAACTTCCGGCTCCGTGATGTAACTCCGCAGTCTGGCCGTAATGTCCTGTTCTAGCTGTAAAGGGGTCTTTCCCGCCGCCACGATTTCTCCCACGAGTGGCAGGGAGATTTTTCCGTCCGAGCGAACCGGAACTGACCGGGAAACGTCGGTCTCTTTCCACACGTTGATTGCGAGAACGTCATCGGCGCCGATCACAAAGCTGTCGTCGTGCGGCTTGCCTGCCAGCGGTGTCGCCGGTTGCGCAGGCGCTGCGGGCGACGGATTCGCTGGGGAATTCGCCGACGAAACCATCGGCTCGCTGCCGTCCGGCTGAGAAGCTGGCGCTTGCGCCGATAGAGTGCACCCTGCAGCCGCCAGGAAAACTACGAACAGCAGTGCCCGATTTACTTTGCTTTTCATATTATTTCGCATAAGGTGCCCCGAATTTCTACGAAGCGGTCGCCTCTCGTCGCTCATCGCCCTGCGGAACACACAAAGCAGCAGCAGTGGTCTTGAAATCGCGGAGGCTGAGATAATCCGGGGGACTGCCTTTAAGTGCACATCGACCACTTAGCCGGCCACGAGAGCGAGACCGTCTCGCACATCGTGACTCAGCGGCTGATAGACGCTCGGAATGCCAGTGAGTTCTCCAACCGTATTTACACCGTTGGAAGCTGCCGGCTTTACGGGCTCCACATCCGAAGCGTCGATCTCCACCGAAACCGACTGCGCCAGCATGCTGACCGAAAGAACGAGCCGAAAGAGATTCTTCTTGCGCGTCAGAAGACCCTCGACGCCCTGAAGCGAGCCGCGAATCACGCGAACCCGATCTCCACACTTGAGAAATGGATGGGGCTCCGCGTGGAGGTTCCCGTCGATCACCGATCGGATCGCCTGGATTTCATCGTCCGGAATCACGGCAAGTTGTTCGCCGTGGTAGAGAATCATGTGAACCCCGGGAGTGGTCACAACCTGCAATTTCCGGTCGAGGCTGCCTCTCACAAAGACATAGCAGGGAAACAGAGGCAACGACAGCATCTTCTTCCTGTCTTTCCAGCGGCGCATCGACTCATAAAGCGGAAGAAAGACATCGAAGCCCTTCGTAATGAGCATATCCGCTACCGTCTTTTCGTGCTGATGTCGCGTGTAAAGTGCCCACCAGGGGGATTCCTCGCACGAGCTGCTGTCGATTTTCGGTGGCATCGGCATTCCGTCTTTACCTTCCCCGCGATAATGCGGTCTCTCGCAAGTGAAGCCAGTTGGACATAGCTTCGCCCTGTGAGTCACAGACCCATTTTCTTCTTAAGCTCCTGACACGTGGAGCGCCTCGCGCTCTAACGCGCCGGTATCGGCCGACCTAGGCCATCAATACTGGAGCACATTTTCCCTTTTCTAAAATCTTAGACCCGACCGGGGAGTGGCAATTCCCGGTTTGTGCTAGGGGGTCGAACCCCTGGTAACATCTTTCCCCATGCACTGGTAACAGCTTCCGAATGCAAGCTTTCGGCATTTTGTGGCTTTAAGTTCAGCTCTTCCCGGCAAAGCCACTGCCCTCTTCTTCTTCGCCCTCGCGCCGGTAACTCCTGGTGGGGTTACCCTCGCGCTGACCTGCCTCGCAACCTTTTCCACATCGAGCGCCTTTTCCTGCGCCGGTTCGGGCCCACTTGCATAAAAATGATCGGCGGTTCGATCCTGCACACGTCACTCGGGACGTGGAAATCCCCGCCGGCTCCTCGGCCGCGGCAGTACGCCCGCATTCCTCAACCTATAGAGCAGCGACCGGTAGCTCCGTTTCAGCTCTCCCGCGGTTTTTCGCTGGTTCCAGTGGTTGGCCTGCAGAACCCGCAGAATCAACGCATCCGCCGCTGCCTGCCGCGAGACGCTCTTGGGGCGCCCGCTCCTCTCTGGCTGGCCCTCCATCGCGTTCGTGAATGCTGCCTGGCGCCTCAGCTCTTCGCCAATTCCCTCTTCATCCCCCAAAATGGTGACCCGCGCAATGCAGCTTTCCAGCTCGCACAGATTCCCGGGCCAGTTCCATTCCTCCAGCACCCGCAGCACTTCGGGCGTTAATTGAGGGGTCTGCTTTCCGAATTTTCTCCCAAGCTTCTCCGCAAAGAAATCCCACAGTTGAGGAATATCCTCTTTCCGCTCCCGCAACGGCGAAAGACGAAGGCACATGGCGTCCATCTGATGAAACAGGTCCCGCCGAAAGCCTCCCTTCTCGATGGCCCCGGCCAGATTGACGTCCGTCGCGCAAACCACGCGGACCCGCGCCTGCCGCTCCTCGCGGCCTCCTACTCGGAAATAACGGCCATTCTGGAGAAGGAGCAGGAGCTTCCTCTGCAACGTCCAACTCATCTGTCCGATCTCGTCCAGAAACAGCGTGCCGCCCTCGGCCGCTTCAACTGACCCGCATGTTGCCTCGCCGGCTCCAGGCCCCGTTCCCTCTTCGTGCCCCAACAACTCGCCTTCCAGCAACGCGGGGGCAATTGCGGCGCAGCTCAGCTTCACAAACGGCCCTTCCCGCCGGGTCGAGTGCACATGGAGAAAGCGCGCAATCAGATCCTTGCCCGTTCCGCTCTCCCCCTGCAGAAGCACAGGGAAATCGCCCTCCCGCGCACAGTCGATCTTCTCCCGCACCTCACGCATCGCGGCCGTGCCGCCGAAGATGACCGCTTCGCTTGGCAAATCCGCGGGATCTACCTGAAAGCCCTGGTGTAATTCAGCGGGCATGGTTCTCCATGAAAATGAAAAGTGTTCTCTACTAACCTTAGTGCACGTGTCTCGCCAAAATATGGATTGCAGGTAAATTCAACACGAACTTACTTCGAACTGATTTACTGGGTTTATGCCCGTTTCTCACAGAATTGCCGTCCACATACTGACATCTACTCCGTATTGGATAACTAAGTCTGCAATTCTTTGCATACTTTGTGCCGAACGTTTGCATATTGCTGCATCTCGGTCTCTCACTATGGGGGCCCACACTGCGGGTGCTCCGCGCATCTACTGAGCGGTCTGTGCGCGAGGAATTGACTTGAATGCAGGAACGATCGGGAGTGAACACTGCGAATAGACAAACCTGCTGCTACCGCTCACGACGCACATGCGGACTAAGTTACCCTAAGTTACTAACTAGCATTCCCAATTCGTAAAAAGAAACTGCCCGGCTATCTCGTGCTGTTCTCGACAGGATAGCCAGCCTCAGATGCTTCGTTGAAATTTCTGCCCGCTCGAGGCGTCAGACGATGCTGCTGAATCTTATAAAGCAGCGCCCGGTAACTGATGTTGAGAGATTGTGCGGCCTGGCGGCGATTCCAGCGCGACACTTCCAGCGCATCCAGAATCATCTGCATTTCAGTCCGCTCTTTCAGGTCGCGCACCACTGACCTCATTCCCGAGCCCTCAAGCAGCTTGCCATTGGCGCGGCCCGCGCGAAAAGCTCCGCCCGCTCCGTCAAGCTTCGTCTCCAGCTCCCGCGCCGCGGCCTCCAGATCGCGCATGATGATCGTGCGCGTGACAAAGTTCCGCAGCTCGCGCAGATTCCCCGGCCAGTCGTAGAGCAGCGCTGCGTCGACCAGCCGCGAAGAGAGTAGATTCGCCGCGCCGCTCTTCATCGCGGCCGGAGCGCGGCGGATCGTCTCTTCCATCACATAAGGAATCTCTTCGCGCCGCTCGCGAAGCGGAGGCACCTGAATCGTGAACACGCTCAAGCGGTAATACAGGTCCTCCCGGAAGGTTTTGTCGATCAGAGCGCTGTCCATTTGGATATTGGTGGCGGCCAGCACCCGCACATTGACTTTGGTGCAGGTTTGTCCGCCGAGGCGCGTGAACTGCCCGTCCTGCAGTACATGCAGAAGCTTGGCCTGTATCTGCACCCCAATTTCGCCGATCTCATCCAGAAGCAGTGTGCCGCCGTTCGCCTGCTCAAACTTCCCCGGATGGTCTTTGATGGCGCCCGTAAAGGCTCCCTGGCGATGGCCGAAGAGTTCGCTTTCCAGCAGATCGGCCGGCAGCGCCGCACAATTCACTTTCAAGAACTTCTCGCCCGCCCGCTGCGAATTCCGGTGAATCAGTTGCGCGATGACTTCTTTGCCGGTGCCGCTCTCGCCGAGGATCAGCACGTTGACATCGGTCTCCGCGAGCAGTTTCACCTGGCGATGAATCTCCAGCATCTTCGGGGAAGCAGCCAGGAAGAAATTATCCCCGCCTAGCTCCTCGATATAGGGCAATGCGGGCATCCCCATCGGCGCGTCCAGCTTGCGCGAAGCCGTGGAAGAGGCGCACATCTTCTCGAGGTTCTGCGGCCCCGCGGCAGCCCGATTCAACGTCTCCGCCATCGCTTCCAGCATCGCTTCAAGGTCGCCGCGCGTAATTGGATTCGACAGAACCTGCCGGATGCCCAGCGCGCGGGCTTCCTCGCGCAGCTTCTCCTCGCCGATTCCTGCAACAATGCAGGTTCGATCAGCTGGAGCGCCCCTCAGCAGCTTTTGGCACTCAGACATCTCGACCGGGTTGGCAGGGGAGCACGCGAGCAGAAGCAGGTCGGGAGAAAAGCCATTGCTCAAGAGCAATTGAGCCTGGCTATATCCCTCCGCCTCGACCACGCGATGACCGGCGCCCTCGAGCACTTCCTTTACGAACGAGCGCGTCTCGGATCTTTGAACCACGGCTAGCACAAGCAGCAATTGACTCACAATGCACCCTCAGTAAAGGTCTTCAGCAGGCCTACCTTCGGACAAGATCTGCTTTCCGGGTCCGTTGGGATAGCTCCGCCAATCGACGAATGCACGTCCTATCCGCTAGGGATGAGGATCACGTCCACTCCGCATTTCTAGTTGGACTGTGCAATTTCAGGGAACGGAATTCAACTCAGCTTTTCAGTAGATCTCGTTAACGAGATCTCATAGCCCAATCCCTGCATGCGGGGGCAGCCAATAAGCGGCTTCTCATGCCACCCGTGGAACAAGTTCTGCATTCGTAGTGTATGAGCACCTAAACTACTCCGCGTCGGTGGAGCAGATAGCAATGTCCCATCCAGCGATCCACACATCCAGTCCAATCCGTGCGCCGCGGGTGACCCCTTCGCAGCCTTTGGATATTGTGAACCGCCTAACTTTCCTATAGTGGATTTATCATCATTGCAAGAAGCGCAAGTGTCAATGGAACTTCAGTAATACATATAAGTAATCCATCATGAGCCACTTCGCGCATACACACGCTTCTTTCTTCGCCGCAAAAAGCGGACCGATGATCACGCCTGAATGGTTTCGATTTAGAACCAGTCTCATAAATAGCTTTGTGAAAGGGCACGACTTTAGTCGTGCCGCAAACGCCGCAAAAAATCACTGGGCTTTAGCCCCTGAGGGACGCTTTTCGCGCTGCAGAGCATTTATGAAACGGCTTCTAGAGACCGCAGCCCGACCAGCCGCTTCATCGCCGCGGGTTTCGTTGAGATCCTTTTTTGTTCAGATTCTCGCCCACCCCACGTCGCACCCTGATCGGCCCGCGCCATCGCCCCGCTTACTCGCGAACGGCTCGCCAACGCGAAGCTTGGCTAAGGCCTGGCCGCTCGTCGCACTAGGGTAACAAGGTGCTAGGTTACCAATTTGTGCTTTACTTCCCGTTTGACCATGCATTAGCCCCAGGGATAGGTCTGATTTCATCAAAGAAATCGCTTCGTTCCTGAACGTAACCATCCTATTTCATGGAAAATAGATCATATAACATGAAAGTTGCACCCAGGTAACCAGCCTCGGTAATTCGGTCTCCAGAGCCCATGCTATACTCCCGTTAGTACAACAAAAAGAAGTTTTAAGCCTGCAGAATTCTCAGTTGCCCTGAATGCTTTTAGAGGCGTACGAGATGCTCGTTTTCGATTTTCCTCCTTTGGGCCCTGAGTCTTTAGCTCATGGTGCGTGCTCCTGTAAGGAGCGGTCACGCCGAACATCTTCTGGTCCGCTCAGCGGGTCGAAGATTCGGCCTATCAGCGGCTGGCGCTTTACTGCGCTGCTTCTCATCGCGTCGGCGCTGCCCCTCGTCCTTGCGGGCTGCGGGGGATCGACTGCGGCAACCACCGGCACCATAGTCGGCTCACTCGGGGTCTCCCCGAGCAGCGTCAGCTTCGGATCGGTGAATGTGGGCGGCACCGCCACTGCCAGCATCTCGCTCGTCAACCTGGGCTCCTCTCCTGTCCAAATTTCCGCCCTCACTGTCAGCGGAAGCTCCTTCTCCGTGAGCCAGAGCGGCATGCCTATCACGGTGGCTTCGGGTGGCGGAACTTCCAGCCTGACGGTGCAATTTGCTCCGACAGCGGCTGGAGCAGCCACCGGGCAGTTGACCATCACCAGCAACTCGCCAGACAATGGCACCGCAGTCGTCAGCTTAAGCGGTACCGGCGCCGCGGTTGTTACGCCCACGCCGACCGCACTTACCTGCACGCCCGGTTCGATCGTCGGACCAGGAACCGCTTCCTGCACCGTAACGCTCGGCACGGCAGCTCCTACAGGGGGCACCGCGGTGACTTTGGCCAGCAACAGTGCCGCCGTCACGGTGCCGGCGTCTGTAACCGTCGCCGCCGCGGCCACGACGGCAACCTTCACGGCCACCGTCCCCGCCGCCGTGCCTTCCTCCCAATCGGTCACCTTGACGGCCACTGCCGGGGGAACTTCCCAGACCTTCATCCTTCAAGTGGAATCGGCCAACCCCACGCTGACCGTCAGCTCCGCGAGCGTCGCCTTTGGGAATGTCACGGTCAATACTCCGACTACGCAGACACTCACCCTGTCATCGACCGGCGCCCAACCGGTGACCATCAGTGCGGCGACCGTCTCGGGGACGGGCTTCTCGATCTCCGGCGTCACCTTCCCGCTCACCCTGAACTCAACTCAAACCGCCAGTCTGACTGTCCAGTTCGATCCCACAGCGACAGGCGCAGCAACCGGCCAACTGACGCTCACCAGCAATTCTTCGTCCGGAACTTCCACTTCCGTCGCTTTAACCGGCACAGGCGTGCCAACCTTGACCGGGCTTTCGTGCACAAACGCATCCATCACCGGGGCAGCGACCGACGCGTGCACAATCACCATGAATGCGGCGGCCGGAACCGGCGGCTTCGCGGTCAGCTTGGCCAGCAACAACAAAGCCGTGACCGTGCCCGCGTCTGTTACGGTCGCGGCTGGTGCAACCAGCGCCGCTTTCTCGGCGATCGTCACTGCCGTAGTGACGGCCCAAACCGCGACGCTGACGGCGAGCGTCGCCGGCGTCTCGCAAACCTTCGCGTTGCAATTAAACGCCACGGTACCCACGCTAACCGTCAGCACCTCCACGGTGAGCTTCGGGAATGTCTCGGTCAACACGGCGACCACGCAGACAGTGACTTTGGGTTCGTCGGGCACGGGTCCCGTGACCGTCACTGCGGCCACGGTCACCGGCTCCGGCTTCTCGATCTCCGGAGTCACGTTCCCCTTGACGTTGAATCCGAATTCAACCGCCAGTCTGACCGTGCAGTTCGATCCTACGGCCGCGGGCGCGGCCACCGGCCAACTGACGCTGGCCAGCAACTCATCCACCGGAGCGTCCACAGCCATCGCTTTGAGCGGAACGGGCGTGCCGGTGCTGACCGCTGTTTCCTGCACGAACTCATCCATGAGCGGAGCCGGCACCGACAGTTGCACAGTCACGCTGAATGCGGCCGCTGCAACCGGCGGACTTGCCGTGGGCCTGGCCAGCAACAATACCGCCGTGACGGTGCCAGCCTCTGTCACCGTCGCGGCCGGCGCAACCACCGCCGGTTTTACGGCAACTGTTGCGGCCGTCTCAAGCGCGCAGACCGTCACGTTGACCGCCAGCGCGGGCACGGTAACCAAAACCTTTACCCTGCAGCTGTCCGCGCCCTCGCCCACTCTTACCCTCAACGCGTCCAGCATCAGCTTCGGCAACGTGAATCTGAACACGCCGACTACGCAGACCGTGACCTTGAGTTCCAGCGGAGGCGCGTCCGTAACCATCAATTCCGTCACGATTAGCGGAACCGGCTTTACTTTCTCCGGAGCCACTTTCCCGCTGACCCTGACTTCGCCTGGAAGCGTAACGCTGAGCATCCAGTTCGATCCCACCACGGCCGGCTCTGTCACAGGACAATTGACCGTCAACAGCACCTCGTCCACCAATCCAACCGCGACGGTCGCCTTGAGCGGCATGGGCGTGGCGGCATCTTATTCGGTCTCACTTAGCTGGAGTGCACCCACCAGTTCTCCTGACCCAGTAGCCGGCTATAACATCTATCGGTCGCCCAGCGGCGGCTCCAGTTATCAACTGATGGGCTCGGTCAGCAGCACCGAACTGATCTATTCAGACACCAACAGCATCCAGAACGGCCAGACTTACGACTATATCGTGGAAAGCGTGGACGCATCTGGAGTGGACAGCGTTGCCTCGAACACCGCGACCGTCTCGATTCCCTAGTCCTGGCTTGCGCAGAACGTGCGTTCGCCCGTTGCCCGCTTCCGTCCTGTGCCGCATTCCCTCGGATGCGCCGCACAGGCTCGCAGCGGGCTACGGTCAGGTCTGGCATTAGAGACGCCGGTCTGAATTTCTGGCGCTCTCCTCTTCCCCGCGGTTGAAGTTCCAGCGTCTAACCAGAGAAAGTCGATCTTCCTCACGGCAGCACTGGAATTGTTCAGTCCAGTTCGTTCATTCTTCTCGCCCATTTCGCATCCTCACGTATGAATTCCAAGGATGGGCACCGGTTACGCCGGCCCGCAACTGCTCGTGCGACTATTAAGGTAGGAGAAGGCGTTCTGTCGCCATCTCAGTGATCTTTCGCGCTTGCTCTTGATAGAGACAGCACTACGATGATCTGGGCCTGCTGGAGGACTTGTGGCATTGACTTCTTTCGATCGGACGACGGAGCTCAAGCATCGCATTGAGACCCGCGAGGCGCGCATAGGCGTCATTGGGATGGGCTACGTTGGACTGCCGTTAGCCCTGCTGTTCAGCGAGCAGCGGTTCAGGGTGACGGGCTTCGATATCGACGTCCGCAAAGTAAATGAATTGAATCAGGGGGGATCCTACATCGTTCGCATTGCCGACACCGAGATTCAGGTGGCGCAGCAGAACGGCTTCAGAGCAACCGCGGACTACAGCGAGATTGCTCGAATGGACGTGGTCCTCATCTGTGTCCCCACTCCGCTTGGTGAATATCACGAGCCGGATCTCAGTTATGTTTCCAATACGGTCCGCAGCATTGCTCCTCATCTTCACGAAGGGCAGTTAGTGGTGCTGGAAAGCACGACGTACCCAGGGACGACGGAAGAGATCGTTGTTCCCCTTCTGGAGGAGGGAAATCCAGCCGGCCTCTGCGCCGCAAGAGATGCTGCCAGCCGCGGCTTCTACGTGGCATTCTCGCCGGAACGGGAAGACCCCGGCAACGACTCCGTTGCCCGGCGCGATATTCCAAAGGTCGTAGGAGGGTGCGGCCCGGCCGCGCTTGAGCTGGCATGCGCCGTGTACACTTCCATCTTCAATCGTGCGGTTCCCGTCTCTTCACCGGCGGCTGCCGAGATGACCAAGCTGCTCGAAAACATCTATCGCTCCGTCAACATTGCGCTGGTCAACGAGCTCAAGCAGCTTTGCATGCGAATGGGGATCGATTTGTTTGAGGTGATCAATGCGGCCAAGACCAAGCCGTTCGGATTTCAAGCTTTCTATCCCGGCCCTGGTCTCGGCGGCCACTGCATTCCCATCGATCCGTTCTATCTCGCCTGGAAGGCGAAACAATTCGACTTTCACACGCGCTTTATTGAGTTAGCCGGCGAAGTAAATAGCGCGATGCCTTATTTCGTGGTCGAGAACATCGTCGAGGCCCTGAACCAGCGCCGGAAGTCACTGTGCGGTTCACGCATTTTGATATTGGGCGTTGCCTACAAGCGCGATATAGACGACCTGCGCGAATCGCCGTCTCTAACAATCATTGAGTTATTGCAGAAGCGCGGCGCAATCGTTGAGTACAACGATCCCTTCTTCCCCTCGGTAGGACACGGGCGCAAATATGCATTGAATATGACCAGCACTCCGCTGGATCGAATTCCCGAGTTCGATTGCGTAGTGATCGCAACCGATCACTCGCGGTATGACTATCATCGGATCGTATCGGAAGCTCAACTGGTCGTGGATACTCGTAATGCCACTCGCGGCATAGACGCCGCCAATATCATTAAGTGCTAGCCTTTCGAATGATTGTAACTGTATAAATTGGGAGTCGGTCACCTATGGCCGGTGATTGATCAACTGGAAGAGCAGAATGAAAATCGCGGTGATTGGCGGGGGAATTGTCGGCTTGGCAACGGCGCTGCAGTTGCTCGAGAGATTTCCCAGGCATCAAGTGCTTCTTCTCGAGAAAGAAAGCGGCCCCGGCCGCCATCAGAGCGGCCATAACAGCGGTGTCCTGCACTGCGGGCTGTATTACAAACCCGGGTCGAAAAAGGCCGTGATGGCCGTGCAGGGCCTCCGCAAGATGGTCGAATTTTGCGAGCGGCACAAGATTCCTTACGAGCGCTGCGGAAAAATCGTGATAGCGACTGAGAAGGAGGAAATTCCCCGCCTTAACGACCTGCTTGCGCGTGGCAAAGCGAATGGCCTGGAAGGCCTGGAGCTGCTCGGCCCGGAACAGATCCGCGAATATGAGCCGCATGCCGCGGGGATCGCGGGAATTCGCGTTCCCCAGGAGGGGATTGTCGATTATCCGGCGGTTACCGCGGCCATGGTAACGGAGATTCGCGCCCGGGGCGGCGAGATTCAGTTCTCCTCGAAGGTCACGGGCCTCAAAAACGGCGGGGGTTGGCGAATCGAGTCAACGAGCGGCGAGTATGAAGCAGACTATTTGATCAACTGCGCCGGGCTGTACTGCGACCGGATCGGCAGAATGGCGGGAAATCGCGATGGAACCAAGATCGTGCCTTTCCGGGGAGAATATTACAAGCTGAAACCGGAGCGGCAGAGTCTGGTCCGAAACCTGATCTACCCCGTGCCCGATCCAAAATTCCCATTTCTCGGCGTCCACTTCACGCGGTTGATTCACGGCGGCGTGGAGGCTGGACCCAATGCGGTTTTGGCCTTTGCGCGTGAGGGGTATCGATACTCGGATATCTCCTTGCGCGACTCGATTGAGACGGCGACCTTTCGTGGATTCTGGAAATTTCTCGCGCGTTATCCCTCCATGTGCTGGCAGGAGTTTCATCGCTCGCTCAGCAAAGCGCTCTTCTGCCGCTCGCTGCAGCGCCTGGTTCCCGACATCCAGGTGGACGACCTTAGCCACGGCGGGGCTGGTGTCCGCGCACAGGCTCTTTCGCCTGCGGGCGAGTTGTTGCAGGATTTTCATCTCGTTCTCCAGGCCCGCGCGCTCCATGTGCTGAACGCGCCCAGCCCCGGCGCAACCGCCAGTCTCGCGATTGGGGACGAGATCATCGACCTTGCCAAAGATTCGCTCGTCGATTAGTGATCATGGAGTGACCGGTCCACTGCGCTGACCGTGGGTTAGGCTGTGATTCTGGGAAGAGTCACAGTTCAGAGCCACAAGCGGAGAGGAACCGGTCATGAAGGAAAAGGTACGATTTTTGGGTTTGGATGTCCATGCCGAGACGATTGTCGTCGCGGTCGCAGAGCCGGACGGGTCGGTGCGGAGCCTGGGAACGATCGCCAACCGCATCGAGTCGATCCGCAAGCTTTTGAAGAAGCTGGGACCGGTGGAGGAGTTGAAGGCTTGCTATGAAGCTGGCCCGACGGGCTATGTACTCTACTGGCAGCTGTCTGAACTCGGCATCCGATGCGATGTGATCGCGCCGACACTGGTTCCGGTGAAGGCAGGCGATCGGGTGAAGACGGATAGTCGGGATGCCGAGAAGCTGGCGCGCTGCCATCGTGCCGGCGATCTGACCGCAGTATGGGTTCCGGATGCGGGTTCAGAGGCGCTACGGGATCTGGTTCGTGCGCGCGAGGCGGCCAAGCAGGATCAGTTGCGGGCGCGTCACCGGCTGAGCAAGTTTCTGCTGCGCGCGGGCCAGCGTCCTACTCCAGGGGTGAAGCCGTGGACGCTGGGGTACATGGCGTGGGTGCGGCAGCTGCGCTTCGATCAAGTGGCTCAGGAGTCGACGCGGTGGGACTATCTTCACGAGGTGGAGCACATGGCCGAGCGGGTTGTGCGGTTGGAGCAGGCTATCGCGGAAGCGGTCAAGCTGGCCTCGCCGGAACTGCAGGAAGTGGTCAGGGACTTACAGGCATTGCGCGGTATCGCGCAGATTTCAGCGGTGACGATTGCTGCCGGGTTAGGCAACATCATCCGCTTTGCAAGCGCGCGACAGTTGATGGGCTACAGCGGCGCGGTTCCCCGCGAGGACTCCAGCGGCCAGCGAACCCAACGCGGAAGCATCACCAAAACCGGCAACGCACACCTCAGACGAATCGCCATCGAAGCAGCTTGGAGCTATCGGCTGCGGCCAGGCGTCGGACCGGCGTTGCGCAAGCGACAAGAGGGCGTGGCAGAGGAGATCAAAGAGATCGCCTGAAAGGCGCAACACCGATTGCACAAGCGTTACATGAAGCTGACGGCGGCAGGCAAGGAGC
The DNA here is from genome assembly GCA_036490385.1 of Occallatibacter sp. Taxonomy (GTDB): domain Bacteria; phylum Acidobacteriota; class Terriglobia; order Terriglobales; family Acidobacteriaceae; genus Telmatobacter. The sequence continues at coordinate 135,877 of DASXDX010000033.1, read as the reverse complement.
AGAGAAAGATCATCACTGCGGTGGGACGCGAGTTGCTGGGCTTCATCTGGGCCATCGGGACCAAGGCGGAAGCCGCTGGCAAGCTGCGGATGGCGGCCTGAGGAAGAACAAAGGCAAAAGCAAAAACTTTCCCAGAAATGAAAAAACAAAAACCTCACCAATGAACAGCATCGCCCATTTCGACCAGGGTTCCCACGGACAGGCCTTCGTCCGTGGGATGGTGGAGAACAGCGCCAGCCGCAGCCGGAGCAAGCACGAAGGAGAATCCTCGACCGCTCTATGCGACAGGCTCAGCCGGACTCGCGACTTTAGTCAGAGGCAGCTCCCGACGGATCAAGATCATGCGGTTCCGACCCGCGAATATCAGACTGATCAATCGTCGCTCAAACCTGCCCCGGCTGCTGCTGGCCATGTTCTCGTACAACGGCAACTGCAACCACAACAGCAAAAGGAACCCCACTGATGTGCAGAGGTTGACAGGGTCACTCCATATCAGAGCGGTTCCGGAATTCACGTGACCTGGTTGACGGGCGAAAGGTGGCGTTTTCATGAGAAAGACGCCACTCTGCATCCCGGTTTGCGGGTAAAACAATTTTTGGAATCAAGGCAAATGGTCAAGGTTACCGATGGAGTTACGACCGGGCACTTGGAATCGCTCCGAGCGCCCTCTATCTGGTTGCTGGAATTCGCTGCGATCGTTTACTATAAGGGCGATTAAGCCCCAAAGTTTAGGCCCTTAAAGTCGAGTCCATTTACTCCTGTTTGAAGAACTTATCTTGTTCAATATCTGAATGGTTTTACTATTTGAAAATCAAGGGTAACCCCGCCCTTCGCATCGTGGGAAAGAGAGGATGATCCGCCCATGTCAAAGCCTGTTTCCATCTGTGTGATCGGGTCAGGATACGTCGGCCTTGTAGCGGCAACCTGCTTTGCTGAGATGGGCCACCAGGTTCTTTGCGTGGACAACGATGAAGCCAAGGTGAAGACCTTGTGCGAGGGCGGCGTGCCGATCTTCGAGCGGCACCTGCCCGAACTGCTGGCCCGGCACAGAAATCGGAACGTGTCGTTTACCGTCGATCTGCCTGCGGCGGTTGAGCAGAGCGAGGCAGTCTTCATCGCCGTCGGCACGCCGCAGGGTGACAGCGGCGCTGCGGATCTCTCGTTTGTAGAAGCCGTAGTTTCTGAGATTGCCCGCTCCATTCGCGGTTACAAGGTCATTGTCGAGAAGAGCACCGTCCCGGTGTACACCAATGAATGGATCAGCCGCGTGCTGCAGCGCCACGGTGTTCCTCCGGCAAACTTTGATGTCGTCTCCAATCCTGAGTTCCTCCGCGAAGGAACCGCGGTGATGGATTTTCTGCACCCCGATCGCATCGTAGTGGGCGCCAACTCCGAACGCGCCGCCGACGTGTTGCGGCGCATCTATGCCCCACTCACCGGCGGAAGCTACTACGCGCAGCCGGATGCTGTCGAGGGGGTCTGCAATCCCTCGCGTCCCGCGCCGCTTCTGGTCACCTCGGCACAAAGCGCGGAGATCATCAAGCACGCTTCCAATGCCTTCCTGGCGCTGAAGATTTCCTTCATCAATGCGGTGGCGAATCTGGCTGAGGTTGTCGACGCGGATATTGAAGACATTGCCGCGGGCATGGGCCTCGACAGCCGCATCGGGCCGAAGTTCCTGCGCGCGGGCCTCGGCTATGGGGGCTCCTGCTTCCCCAAGGATGTGGCCGCGTTTCACTGGGTGGCGCAGCAGCGCGGCGTCGATTTTCAACTGCTCACCGAGATCCGCAAGATCAACGAGACACAAAAAGAGATCTTCTACAACAAGGTGCTCTCCGCGCTTTGGACTCTGCGCGGCAAGCGGCTTGCGGCGCTCGGGCTCGCCTTCAAAGGCGACACGGATGATATCCGCGAGTCTCCCGCCTTCGAAGTGATCAAGAAGCTGCTTGCGGCTGGGGCTAGCGTTACGGCCTATGATCCGGCCGCGATGGATCGCGCCAAAGAGGTGCTGCCCGCAACCGACAAAATGCGTTACGCCGCCAGCGCCTATGAAGCCGCCAAGAACGCCGATGCCGTGCTGATCCTCACCGATTGGAAAGAGTTTGGCAAGCTCGATCTTGTCCGGCTCAACCAGGAAGTTCACTTCCCGATCATCATCGACGGCCGGAATCTATATGCGCCCGAGGTGATGGAGGAGCATGGCTTTACTTACGTGAGCGTGGGCCGCCCCGCCTATTATCACGCGCAACAAGGCAAGCCCCGGAGCGTCGTATCGTAGCCGATTTGGGCCGCACGCAAGAGAACACATAAGCCATGTCAGCTTGGGAGCGCGACCTTTGAGTATGCAAGTTCTTGTCACCGGCGCCGCCGGATTTCTGGGTTCGCATCTGTCCGATCGTCTGTTGCGGGACGGGCATTCTGTTATCGGCGTCGATAATCTTTGCACTGGCGACAAGGACAATCTGGCCCACCTTGCCGACGAGCCTCGCTTCCGCTTCTTCGCGTGGGATATCTGCCGCCCGCTCCCCTCGGATTTCGAAACCGGGCATCTCGATTACATCTTCAATTTCGCTTCGCCGGCAAGCCCGCCCGAGTACATGCGATTGGCCATCGAGACGCTGTCCGTCGGCTCGGCCGGCACGCAGAACATGCTGGAGCTCGCCGCCCGGCACGAAGCCGGCTTCCTGCATGCCTCCACGTCAGAGTGCTACGGCGACCCGCTCGAGCATCCGCAGACCGAAGAATACTGGGGCAATGTGAATCCGATTGGTCCGCGCTCGGTGTATGACGAAGCCAAACGTTACGCCGAGGCACTCGTCATGGCTTATCACCGCAGCCGCGGCGTCAATACTCATCTGGTCCGCATCTTCAACACCTACGGGCCGCGCCTGCACCCAAGCGATGGGCGCGTGGTTTCGAATTTCATGATGCAGGCCCTGCGCGGCGAGCCGCTCACCATCTACGGCGATGGAAATCAGACGCGCAGCTTCTGTTATGTCGACGATCTCATCGAAGGCATTGTGCGCCTGGGGCGCTCCGGCGTGCATCTGCCCGTCAACATCGGCAACCCCAACGAGTTCACAATTCTCGAATGCGCCCAGACGATCTTGGAAATCACGGGCTCGAAAAGCGAGCTGTGCTTTGAGCCGCTGCCCGAAGACGATCCCATTCGCCGCCGGCCGGATATTACCCGCGCCCGCAAACTGCTCGGATGGGAGCCGCAAGTTCAGTTGAAGGAAGGCCTGACCCGTTCACTCGATTTTTTCAGGAGCAAAGTCGCCGTCGCATCGTGAGACGCCGCGCGGGCTCCCATCACGATTGCAGCCTTAGAAGCGGTTGCATAAATGATGCTTTGAAAGAGCACGGCTTCAGAGGCTACGGAAAAACTCAGAGTGATGGTGTTTTGTATCAGGGCACGACTTCACACGTTGCGGAAAAACCCCGAGTGGACGGTGTTTTGTAACAGGGCACGACTTCAGTCGTGCCGAAAACGGCTGAAATGAAAGGCCGGGCTTTAGCCCCTGAGGAATGCAGGGTGAAGCAGTGTTGCAAAGTCGGCGCGACAGCAGGCAGCGACGACCATGCACTCCGTCAAAAACCTCACACTTTTTCCTAAAGGCCTTAGAACGTCGCCAGCCCCTGCTTCGCAGAGTAGATAACGAGCGACGTCCTGTCGTCGACTTCGAGCTTGCGGAAAATCGAAGTCAGATGGTGCGACACCGTGGCGCCGCTGATGTGCAGCTCGCTGGCAATCTCCTTGTTGCGCATTCCCTGGCAGATCAGGCCGATCACTTCCCGCTCACGCGCCGTCAGGCTCGCAATCTTTCGCTCGTCCTGATCCGGAGCCTTGCGCCGGCATAGGATTTCTTCAAGCACCTTCTCTGCCACAGCCTGTTCGAGCCACACCCCGCCGTTCGTCACCTTGCGAATCGCCACCGGAATCTGTTGAATGGGCCACTCGCGCTGAAAGATCCCCTTGGCTCCGCAGCGAAGCGCACCTTCAAGAAAATCAGGGTCTTTGCGGCTCGTTAGAACGATCACGCGCGTCGATTCCATCTCCATGACCAGGCGCTCGAGCCCATCGAGCTCCTCCTGCAGAATCTCTGTGCTCACCAGCAGTACATCCGGCGCATGATGTCGCACCGCATCCATGAGCCGCTCGCGATTTTGGCACTCGGCAAGCACCTGAATGTCCGCATGATCCGCCACGGCACTACGCAAACCAGAGAGGGTAAGCGGTTGATTATCCGCAAGTACAACCTGAATGTCACCCATAAACCTCACCTCGCGGCTTCTGGTCCCAACCTGTGAACGCAGTTAGCCACGTTGTAGCGTTTCGGTTTTAGATCCCGTAGAGCGCATCCGGCCCGGCGCCCTTTTTCCCGGCCGGCCTTGTAGTGTGGCGCCGGTTCACGTGCATCTAAATGTTGGTAGCTGGCTTGGGGTTCATCACCAGGCACACAACTGCTCGGTTCTCAATTGGACGCACTCCGGACTTGATTGGTTGGCTTCATAAAATGAAAACATTGTTCGTATCACCGACCGGCTCATTTCTCGCTTCGCTTGTGATGACGCTGTTGCTGGTCATTGTGCTCGCCACCCGTCCCTATGGTGATGAATCCACTGCGCCGGCGGCGCACAGCGGCGCATCCCCGGTGCTCGCGCCGGAGGCGGCACGCAGCGCATTCGACTTCGTCAACAGCATTGGCGTGAACACGCACCTGAATTATTTCGATACGCAATACGGAAATTTTCCCTTCATCTCGCGCGAGTTGCAGACCATTGGCATTCACCATCTGCGCGATGGGATACATTTCCAGAACGCCGATTACAACCGTGTCCTCTACGGCCGGTGGATCGATCTGGGGAAGCTCGGCGTTCGCTTCGACGCCGTGCTCGATCCAAGAAGCAAGCTCGGCCCCATCACGCCGGCTCTGCTCGCAAACGCAGACCAGCTCTCCGGTCACACCATCGAATCCTTCGAAGGACCGAACGAGCTCGACATCAGCAACACGCCCGACTGGCCTTCGGTCGACCGCGACTATCAGCAAACAATCTTCCGGGCAGCGCAATCTCTTCCCGACCGACAAGCCATCAAGCTCGTCGCGCCGTCGCTGGCCTTTGCGCGCCACGCGCCTGACCTTGGCGATATCAGCGAATACATCGACGAAGGAAATCTCCATCCTTATCCGGCGGGAAAGACGCCGTCGATTTTATTCCCCGAGCAGACTGATCTGGCCAGGATCATGTCCGGGACCAAGCCGATCGTGATTACTGAAACCGGCTATCACAATGGTCTCAATGATCACAGTGACCAGCCCGGCGTTTCCGAGTCGGCCGCCGCCAAATACATCCCCCGTCTTTATCTTGAAGATTTCGCGAACAGCATTGCGCGGACCTACCTTTACGAATTTCTCGACGAGTCCGCCGACGCCGGGCTCAAGAGCTTCCAGTTGCATTGGGGCCTGATCCGCTCTGATGGCTCTGAAAAGCCCGCCTTCGTCGCGCTCAAAAATCTGATCGCCGAGTTGAACGATGCCGCCGAGCCGCAACATCCTGGCTCATTGGCTTGGTCGATCAATGCCAATGACCCTCATATTCATCATGTGCTGCTACAAAAATCGACTGGGGAGTTCGATCTGGTTCTCTGGCAGGAGATCCCGAGCTACAACGAAAAGGCGCAAGCCGACATGGCCAATCCGCGCCGGCCCACCGTCCTCACGCTCGGCCGCAAAGCGCGCAGCATTGCGCTCTACGAACCGGTGATTCAAGCTGACCCGGTGCAAACCTACGCCAAAGTGTCTCAGGTCGCGCTGGAAATTCCCGACCATCCGCTGGTGATCAGGATTCTGCTCCAGTAGCGCGGAGCTGCGCTCGGCAACGCCTTCCCATCAAAATATTCCCATCAAACCGGAGCGGCATGAATCGCCGCGCGCTCTACTTGAGCCAGGCTACGTCGGAAGATCCCTGCCACTTCTCTTTCGGCGTAAGTTGCTCATAGACGCGCCGCACCTCATAGGCCATCGCGTTCACGCGATACTCGGCCAGGCCTTCACGCCCCCGGCTCTTCCACAAACTGCGCACGTCATGATCTTCGAGCATCGCGCAGAGCGCGCCGGCAAGCGCTTCAGCATTTTGGGGCGGCACAAGCATTCCGGCGCGGCCACCGTCGAGCGCCTCGGCAATTCCATCCACGTCGGTCGCCACGATGGCGCACCCCGCCTCGCGCGCTTCAGTCAGCACCAAGCCGAACGATTCACGCCGCGAGGCCAGTACAAATACATCCGCGCTCAGCATGTAAGCCTGCGGCACCGCCTGGAAGCCTTCAAAGTGGATCCGATCGCTCAACTTCGTCCGGCGTGCCCGCTGCTCAAATCTCTCCCGCTCCGGCCCGTCGCCCACAATGTAGAGATGCGCGTCCTCGACTGTCTCGCCGGCCAACTCGAATGCGGAGATCAACTCTTCAATCCCCTTGCGCGCCGTCATTCCGCAAACCGTCACAATCGACGGCCTCTTCAGATGTGCCGGCTCCACTTCAGCCAGCTCCGGCTGACGCTTGCTTCCAAGAGTTCGGTTGAGGACCACCCTTATCTTGCTCTTTCGGATTCCCTGCTTCGCCATCGTGTCGGCCACCGATTGGCTCACCGCAATCACCGCGTCCGCCATGCCCATCATGATCGATTCTCGATCGTGCACATTGTGCACGTGACCAATCAGCGCAAATCCATAAAAGCGTTTCCAAAGGCGCGCGAGCAGCAGCCCCGTGCGCATGTGAGCGTGCACAACATCGGGATGAAAACCGACAATCTGTTTGCGCAGCAGGAAAGCGGCGCGCACAATCCGGTTCGGCCGTCGCGATTGGTCAAGCGTAAGATGCGTCACGCCGGCCCGCTCCAGCACCGGCTTGTATCCGCCGCCCGCCGACGCTACAGCCACCACCATTCCCTGGCGCGCTTGTTCCATCGCCAGGTCCACGGCGGCGTTGACGATGCCGTTGCCGCGATCGGTCACGTCGTTCAGGATGTGAAGAACCCTCATCTCGAGCCTCTATATGGTTGCGTAATCAACCGCGGCATCCGTTCCCTGATTCGTTTCCTCATCACTTTCCTGGTCTGCTTGAGCGCTGATCTCGACCTCCCGATCGGCTTCCGCGAGACACAATGAGGCAAACGTCCAGACCATAAAGCCCAACACGCCGAGCAACACGCTGTTCAGCAGGCATTGCGCCAGAAATCCCACCAGAACGGCCTGTGCGGAGAGCACGAAGGGATCTCGGCTGCGGCCCGTGCGCGCCAACTGGAGCCCAAGCGTCACTAATCCCGCGATGAAGATCACAGTTCCAATCCAACCCAGAGAGTAAAGACTTTCCAGGATCGTGCTATCGTGCGGGCCGATCATGTCGTCATCGCCTTCGGTGGCATGCTTTGTGTCCGTACTGCCCAGCCCCTCGCCGAACGGCTCCTGAGAGAGTTCGCTGAACGCTGCCTCGTGGCCTTCCACGCGTGCGGAGTAGCTCACGTCCTGGCTCGGATCTGAGAACGTTTGGATGCGCTGCCACAGCAGGTCATGGACGACCGGGACCGCGGTCAAACAGAGCGTCACCACGGCGCAAGCCACAACGCCCATCGCCAGGCGAAAGCGCTGACGCATCTCCATGCGCGCCATCAGGAAGATGCCGCCCGCCACCAGGCTCAGCCACGACGCGCGGCTGATCGTCAAAATCAAGCCCACAAATCCGCACGCAGCCGCGATCAGGCGTAGTTTCCCCTTCAGGTTGAACAGCACCAGCAATCCGCTCGCCATGACGGCTGCAAAGATCACCGGCGCATTCATTGTGCTGAACGCGCGGATTTCCATCGGTTCGATCGCGCCAAAGGAGTTGGTTTGCACGTTCAAGAGCCACATCTTGTCCCAGTCCGGCAGCGTAAAGAATTGATAGATGCCGTATGCGCCGGTAAGCAGAACGCCATACAGAAAACAGCTCTCGATGACCTTGCGCATCTCCGGATAGAGTTCGCGGTTCTCGTAGATAAACAATCCGAAGACGACCGGGACGGCCCAATTCAGCAACGCCTGCATCACGTTGAACAGGGGATACTGCAGTAATCCGATAATGAGCCCATAGCCGATAGCAACAAGCGCGCAGACATACGGGACCGACCGGCGGCTGTGAAAGATCTGGAACGAGGTCAGAAGCGAGAATCCGGCAAGGCCCGCGGTGATATAGGGAGCAAGAAGCACTGCGCTCGATTGCGTCCAACCGCCCTGATAATCGGCCACGCGGCGCAGAAACGGCGTCAAAAACCAGAGCCAGAACACAAGACCCACGTATACCGGTTTCGAACGCCAAAGAAGAAAAGCGCCCACCAGCGCGCTGAGCAACGGAAGCACAATCCGCAGCAGGCCGGCCTCGCCGCCCGCAATGCAGAGGACAGGGATGCCGATCATGACCAGCACCGCGCTGTACACCTGCGCTTTGTGCTTCGAGACGATCGGAACAGCCGGCATGCTTGAGCCGATAATCTGGCTCGCCGTGGTCATAAGGCGCGCTCCCCTCGCAGCCGGGCGACGGTTCCAATCAAAAAGCGAATGTCACCCGGCTGCGGCAACAGGTTGGGAGGTTTGGTCTTCAAGAACACCTTGAAACCTGCGCAGACAAAGATCAGCCGCGCGCTGGTCGATGTCAGCAACGCAATCGCAGCCCCGTAGATCCCGTAGCGTGGAATCAGCCACAACATCATCGGAATGCTCAGGGAAAGCCCGACCGCCTGCAGAATCGTGACCACGCCAGGATGGTCGAGCGCCATGAATGCCTGAGCCAGCACAAACGTCGCTCCGGAGAGCACAACCTCGATCACCAGGATGCGCAGCGCGCCCGCCGCCGCCACGTATTCAGACCCGTAGAGGATGCGCAGCAGCGTGGGCCCGGTCAGCACCACGAAGATTCCGCAAACCGCAGTGACCATGCTGCTGATCCGTGCTGCGTCTCCAGTCATCCCCACAACTTCGGTCGCAGAGCGGCCCGCGGCCTTCGGGAACAGCACCATGACCACGGAGTTCTGGAAGAGATTCAACATCCGCGACAGGCTCAGGACCACGACATAGGAGCCCATCGCGCTGGGACTGAGCATGCTGACGACCAGCACCTGGTCCACCTGCAGCGCCAGTGTTCCAAGCACATCGATTCCATACGAGCGGACGCCGTAACCGAGAATCCGCTTCATCATCGGCGCTTTGACGCTGGCGGACCTCAACCCGATGCGGCGCAGACGCACGGCCATCAGCCAAAAAGCCGGAATGGACGCAATGATGTAAGAGAGAGCGGCGGTGAAGGGGTTGATGTGATGGAAGCTCAGAAACAAAAGCAATCCGACCAGGGTCGCAAAAGGCGTCAGGGTCTGGATCGCGTTGGAAGCTGAGAAGTCGTGCGAGGCTTCGAGCACCGCGCGCCCCGCAAGCGTTACCGAGCACAGCGGCACGGTGAGCAGGAACCACTCCGCCGCGTGAACGATCGAAGGAGAATATTGCCGCAGCCACCAGGGCAGTGCGAGAGACATCCCCAGCGCAGCGAACACTCCCATGATCCCCGAGATCAGGAATCCATTGGCAACCAGCCGGTCGCGTTCCTCTGGATAGCGGCGCAGATGATAAATCAGCGAGCTCGGCACACCCAGCGTCGTCACGCTCGCTGCGAACAGCGGCCAGAGGATCATCGCGGCCAGTTCGCCCCGTCCCGCCGGGCGCAACGCTCGCGCCGTCAAAATGCCGGTGCCCGCCTGCAATCCGAGGATGACCACCTTGCTCGCAATCGACTGGATCACGGCAAACGAGCCCTGCATCTGTGTCTTCCCGGCGGGCCGGGCCACCGTCTGAACGGGGATCGAACTCATCCAGCCCTCCGGTGAAGCACTTCCGCCTCTTGCATCGCGGGAGACACTTGACGCAGAAATCCGAGGAACCGCTCCTGAAAAACCTGCACGTCATAGCGCTGCGCATTTTTTCTGATCGCCGCCGGATTCCAGCTCTGCCTTTCCAGTTTCTCGAGTCCTTCAATCAATGATTCGACCGTCTGGTCCTTGAAAAGCACTCCATTCAAGCCTTCGCGAATCGTCTCCGTCGCGCCTCCAGCGCCGTAAGCCACTGCCGGCCTTCCCGCCGCATTCACCTCGAGCGGCGCCATGCCGAAATCCTCTTCTCCGGGAAAGATCAATGCGCGGCAGCGGCTTGCGTAGCGGTTCACCGCCTCATCCGGTTGACGGCCTAAAAACGAAACGGTTGGCCCGGCGAGGGCCTGGAGCCGCGCGCGGTCCGGCCCGTCGCCAATCACGTACAGGCGGCGGTTCGTCTTGGTGCATGCTTCAATCGCGAGATCGATCCGCTTGTACGGAACCAGCCGCGCGAGAATGAGGTAGTAATCTTCTGTCTCTCGGCTGATGCGGAACCGCGAGGTCGCAATCGGCGGCTCGATCACCGTGGCCTGCACGCCAAATGCTTCCTTCAAGCGGTTCGCCACAATATAAGAATTGGCGATGTAATGATCGGGCCTGGTCGCTGCCCGCATCTCCCACCGCTTCAGCCGCTGCACCAGAAGCTGCAGCGCTTGCTTCGTCGGCCCGTTGAATTTTTCGCGCGCCATGTACTCCTGAAATCGCCATACCCAGCGCATCGGGTTGTGGCAATAGCACACATGGACTGCCTCGGGCCCGCGCTTCACTCCCTTGGAGTAGCCGCAGCAACTGCTGACGATGAGGTCATACGCATCCATCCGCATCGACTCGATCGCGAGCGGATAAAGCAAAAAGTAGTGCCTGTAAAGCTTCGACTTGGCAGGAAGCGCCTGCATCCAGGTCGTCTTCGGCCGCGCTTCACGCAGGTAAGGCGAAATTTTCTCGGGCACCGCAAGCGTGGTGCACAGCTCCGCTTCCGGCAGCGCCTGATGGATCGCCTCGGTGACTCGCTCGGCGCCCCCATTCTGCGCAAGATAATCATGAAACAGCGCAATCCTGGCCACTAAGTTCCTCCTTATTTGCTTCCATTTCTGGCAAGCGCCGTCTGGCTGCCTGCGTTCCAGTCAACGGTGGCTCGGGAATCAAATTCGGCATAGAACCCGTGCAAATTGTGATGAAATCGCTCCAGCGAAAATTGCGGACAGGTAACGCGGTATGCGGATTCCGCGGCTCGTTCCAGCTCACCGCGGCTCTGCGACAATTCCACGAGCCTCCTGGATAGCCCGGCGATATCGCCCTTCTCGACCAACCACCCATTCACCGCGTCCGTGACAATCTCGGGAATGCCGCCCACCTTCGCCGCAAGCACCGGCGTGCCGCTAGCCATGGCCTCAACCAGCACCAGTCCGAAAGGCTCCTCGAGCGAATTGAGAACAAGAAGATCGGCTCCCCGCAGAACTGCGGCGGCATCATGCGCCTCGCCCGTGAAGTGCACGTGGTCTCCGATCTTCGCGGCGGCCACATAGTGCCGCAATTGCTCCTCATACTTCTTCTCGTGCTCAAAGACCACTCTTCCAACAATCGCAAGGTGGATGGAAGGGGCGCTCGCACAGCTTTGCGCGAAGGCCTGCAGCAGGTCCATGAGCCCCTTGCGCGCGCAGATTTGTCCCACCGCGCAAACCAGAAACGATTCCTCCGGAATCCCCAGCTTCCTCTTGAGCCAGGCGTCGCCAGGCTCCTTCCTGGGAAAACGGCTGAGCTCGATGCCGTTATGAATCGTCCGCATCCGGTCCTTCAAGCGCAGCCGGCCGCGGAAGGCATTCGCCGTCGCATCGGAGACTGCAATCATTCTCGTCCGGCGCGACAGGTATCCGAGCAGCCGCACCGCAACGCTCACCGGATGCCGCGGCAGGATGTCGTGCACATGCCAGATCACGGTCCGTGACGTGCCCGCTGTTGCAAGAGTCGCAACGATTCCAGCGCGCGGAGAATTGGCATGGATGAGATCGGGATCAAGATCGTGGATTTTCCTTCGAACCTCGTAAACCGATCTGAGAATCGACACCGCGTAGCGAACCAGCCGCACCGGGTGCAGCGTAAACCGCGCGCTCAACGGCCGAACCTCGATGCAGGGAACATCCGCAGCCGCAACCGCAGCGTGCAGGTCTCCGTCTGCGGGGCATAGCACTATTGGTTCGTATCGGTCCCGGTCTAGCCCGCGCAAAATATCCAACAGCACGCGTTCCGCGCCGCTCACCTTTCCTGTATGGCTTGTAAACGCGATGCGCGTTTTCGCATTCCGGGTCATGCAGCCCCCGTGCCCTTGATGACGGCCGGGAGCGTCAAGGCAAGAATCTTCAGATCCATCTGCAACGACCAGTGATCGATGTAATGCAAATCGAGCGCAATCCAGCGATCGAAGCTCACGTTGCTCCGTCCGCTGATCTGCCACAGGCATGTCAATCCCGGTTTCACGCTGAACCGCCGCATCAGCCACGCCGCGGAGAACCGGCTCACATCGCGCTTGTTCAAGGGCCGCGGTCCCACCAGTGACATCTCGCCCTTGAGTACATTGATCAATTGCGGCAGCTCATCAATTGAGGTCTTGCGCAGAAACGCGCCCACCTTCGTGACCCGCGGGTCTTTGAATATCTTGAAGACCGGACCGCTATTTTGATTCATGTGCTCGAGCGTCGCCTGGGCAGCTTCGGCGTTCTCCACCATGGTGCGAAACTTGACGATGCGGAATGTGCGTTTTCCAAGCCCGTAGCGTTCCTGTCTGAACAGCACCGGCCCTTTGCTCGTAATTTTGATCAGGATGGCGACAACCAGGAACAGCGGCGCGCCGACGACCAGCCCAAAGAGAGCGCCGCCGATATCGATGGCACGCTTGATGCGCTGCCGATAGTCGTCATGGACCATCTTCAGAACGATGCGCCGGTGATCATGTTTCTCGCGATGCCAGTGGATGCGCTGCGATTTTTCAAACAATTCCTCCCAATACTGCACCTGGACGCCCACGCGCTCGCAGATCGAGATCACCCGTTCGATCGCGGCGTATTGGGTTTTCGCTGGGACCGCGATGATGACCTCATCCACAACCTGCTGCATGAGAATCGATTCGAGGTCGTTGATTCTTCCCAGCAGCCCCTCGGCGGTTCCGAGCACGTCGCGCGGATTCGAGTCGACAAAGCCGAGGAAGTTGTAGTCCCACTCCGGATGAGTTCGCAGTTCCTCCCGCACGGCGGCGCCCCGCGCGCCGCTGCCCACAATCACGGCATTTCTGCAGCGCCGCAGATGCGGCCGCACATACATATGAAAGACGCCCAGGCCCGCGCGTCCCATCAACGTGGAGCACGCCGCGACCATCCAGAAGGAAAGAATGAAACGGGCAGAGTGGCCGTCATGCCACACGTACGCAATCACCTCGCCGCCTATCAGCGCGGAAAGCCCCGAGGCTGCAATCACGCGCCCCAGCACGCCCTTTGCCGTTTGCACGTGCTGCCAGGTGTACAGGCCGCAGTAGGAATAGCACAGCCGCCACGCAATCCAGCACAGCGCAAGCACCACGAAGTGCCCCACTGTGATCTTCATCGACAGCAGTTGAAACATATGATCGGCGGTCGCATTGCCGCTCGCGCCGAGCGCAAAGCAGATCAGCGTGATGCTGAGCAGAAGCAGGTCCACAGCGCCGGCCGTGCTGCCGGCAATTCCGCGCGCCACCGCGGGCTGCAGGCGCTCCGCCGGATCCGGCATCGCCAGCACGAACGGCGGAGCGGTCAGATCCATCTCCATTCCCGCTGTTATTTCATCTTCGACCTGCAACTTCGGCTGCATATGGACTCCCATTGATAGCGCCTTTGGAGCGCAGTTCACCTTTGCCGTTTTGAGCACACGGTGTTATATCCGGTCATCCCACTCGCTCGCTACGGAACCACAGGAAAGGGATTGAAGTACACTCCCAGATTGGTGGCTTTCATGAAGCGCGATAAATGCTCCATCTTGTTGCGTGTTACAAGCAACATGTCACCAGGTTCAAGCTCTGTATCTCGCTCCAGATCTCCGGTCTTTTTGATGTTATGCAGATCTAACTTTCTTACTTCGGCCATATCTCCGTTAATGCGCCGGAAAAGAATAACCTTTGTATCTTTTGCCGAATCCTTGAACCCTCCGGCCAGCAACACCGCCTGCAGAGCGGTCGTAGTCTGGTGTAACTCAATCTTTCCTGGGCGATCCACTTCGCCGGCCACGACCACATAAGGCTGTTGAAACTGTTTCAACGTGATGGTCAAATCCGGATGATTCAGCTCCTTTGAGGCCAGCTCCACGATCCGGTCGTGCACTTGGCCAACCGTCAGTTCGGTCACCTTGATGTAGCCGGCCACATTCAGATCCACACAGCCATCCGGCTGCACGGTCACAGTCTGATTGAACTCGGGAGTGTACCGGTAGCTCAGTTCGATCACGTCGCCCGTGTGCAGCATGTACTCCGGCCGGCTATGGAGCTGCTCATCCGCTCTGGCCGTCGCTGCAAGCGCGAGCACCATGAAGAACATCAGGGCAAGTACTTTTTTCATAATCCCTCCCCAGGGCATTCCATTCAACGCAAGGTGTCTAGAGCTTCCGGTACAACCAGTCCGGAACTTCCTGGGCCCTCTTGTTCAGGATGTAACCCAGAAGCTTGCCCCCTGCCGCAGCGATTACCTGCTCTGCTTGACGCGGCTGCTCGCGCCGGGTCTTGTTCGCCTCCACCACCAGAATTACCCCATCCACAAAGGGGGCCACGCTCAACACGTCGCCCGATTCTTCGAGCGATGGGCAGTCGATGATCGTGTGGTCGAACTCAAATCGCAATAACTCGATGCAGTCACGGCGATATTGCCAGCTTCCCTCCCATGGTCCGCGCCGCTCCGGAAGAGCCAACGGTCTTTTGCTCGGCGAGGTATCCCAAGCACCGCCGCCGGTGCGGGCCTGAAACTTGGCGAACGATTTGTGAATCGCCTCCATCGTGGGCTCATGCAGCCTGCGAAGAAAGCCCACATTCACTCCCGCTACTGAGGCAAGCTCGCTCTTGGTCAATTCACGCACCAGAGCCCGCGCCGCATAGCTCACGCCGGCCCCGCGATTCGGTGAGCTTAACGCGACGACCGTTCCCGCCGAGTCAAGTTCGCGCGGTTTCTGAAACACGGTGTAAAGCAGCGTGTCGTAGACCGACCCATACGAGGGCCCGTCGCGCTCCGTCTGGTTCTCGACAGTAGCTGGGCTGAGCAAAGAGTTCATAAAGCCTGCGGCTCCCTCCGGTATTGCATCAAAGCTGGGGCGGCGGCAGCTTCGCTTCTCATGCCGGTCAAAGGAGTGAGCCCGACAAAGATCGGCGCGCCGTCCGCAGGCTGATCCATCGGCCCTCCGTGGCCCCGGTCCAGTGGAACCACCGCCAGCACCGGGAAGCGCGATACTCTTTCAAGCTCATCGGAACTGGCGACCGTGCTTCGACCCATCTCAGCGAAGAAGACCACGAAGCTGGCCAGGATCACAGCCGTAAACCCTCCCAGCGCCATGTCCACCATCGGTCTTGGCCGGAAGGGAGAGATCGAAAATGTCGGACTCTGCGCAACCGCTACATTCAGGAGCCGATTCGCGTTCATCTGATCGGCGATGCGCGCCTCGTCGCGCTTTTGCGTGTAGAGCTGATAATTGTTCTCGAGATCCGTCACCTTCTGGCGCAGCGTTGAGAATTCAACCGTCGATCCTTCCACGTTCGACAAGTTCCCGCGCAGGGCCGCAACCTGCTGAACCAGCGCGTCGTGCCGCGCACGCAGCGCCTGCCGGTCGTCTTCGTTCTGAACAATTGAAGCTGTCAAGGCCTGCCAAACGGGATTCACGTCGGTCGACTGCTCCCGCGAGGTCATCTTCTGCGAATTCGCCAGGGCCGCTTGCGTGTCCGCGATTTGCTTGTTGATCTCCTGCACCAGCCGGTCGTTCGAAGTGAACTTGGTCAGCAGCGCCGTTCGCTTGTTCTCCAGTTCGGCGAGCATCGTGTTCAACTGCTCCACCGAATATTCGTTGGGAACGGTGCGCTCGAGAGTCGCTTGCCTCGTCGAGACGCCCTTGAGCTGGTGTGTTTGCGTGCCGAGTTTTTGTGTCAGCTCGCTCACCTGGGCGTCCGTGCCGCGAAGCTCGGCCTCCGCCGCGTTGATCTGGCTATCGATGGACTGCTCCGTATCGGGAAGAGACACAATCTGCTGCTTTTGCTGGAATGCGGCGAGATTCTGTTGCGCCTCGTCGAGGTCCTGCTTGTAGCGGGCCGCCTGCGCGGTGAAGAAGTCGGCCGTGCCCGGCGGTTGCGCCATCTCCTGCTGCTTCGCCAAAAACGCGGCGAGCAGCCGGTTCATATAGTCCGTAGCCACATGAGGATCGGATGCGGAGTAAGTGAGATGAATGACGTTGGACTTCCTCACCAGTTCGGTCGAGAAATGCTTTTCGAACTCCGTCACCGCTTTGTCGTGGGCCTTGAGCTGAGCTCTGCTCAACGTGGAGATCTGCCGGCTGTTCCACTGCGGATCAACAACCACGTTCGCCAGCCCGGGGCTACGCAGCAACTCGATCTCTGAGTTGATCTGCTCTTCGGTAACGTCATTGATCACTACACTTCCCGTGTCGCGATCGGGTGTGATTTGCTCCGCGCCGCGCCTGTTTTGGACCAGTATCTCCATCTCTGACCGGTATTCTCTCGGAGCCAGCAAGGAGTAGATAAGCGCGAGCGCGATCACGCCGAATGCGATGACGAACCACAGCCGCCGGTATCGAAAAGCCGCCTCGACGGCTGATCGCAAAGAACCACTGTCTTGTATTGCCGCGTTGCCTGGAAGACTTTGCATAAGCTCCGGGATGCTTTCCTACTTAACGAGGGAAGTATGTTTGAGCAGCGCGGACAGCGAAAGCGTCCTGCTGCCAGGGTTCGTTCGCGTCACCTTAAGTCTGTCGACAAGCGTTCATCACCATGAATAACCCAGATTCTTAGGGACTGGCATCGTGCGGGTCTGCCTTTTTGTGTGGCAGTCTTATGCCCCATCGAGATGGCATATTCCTGCTACTTGTTCTAGCGAGAGATTCTCATCAGGGTCTGAATAGATGGCTCATGCCGAGCTATGTGTGAAGATGCACTTTTGAGAGCGCGGGTAGCCCGTGTTCTATGGATCGGCTTGGAAGGCGAAGCAAAGTTTTCGGCCGATGATTAGCGCGTTTTGCCTCATCATTTCATTGCAACTGATAGCTTTACTCGCGCTCGCTCAGCCGCTTCGACGTTAAATATCCAGCTATCTCAATTGTTGGTGAATCCAGGTGAAAAGATTCCGTGAAAGTATCCCCTGGTCCGGTCACCTCATGGACGAAATCTGCATCCAAGCAACCGCGGCGGTGTTTGCAGATCGTCTCGCCGGCAAGCAGCAGTTGTAACTGTGATGTGAGAGGCCAGCGAACTGGCAGAGCACGTTGGCTCTGGCAGGTGGCGTAGTCCACGAGTGTGGTTGTGTGGCAAAACGCGTCCCGGTTCGTGCCTAAGTGGGCCCCGAAGTTACGAACAAGCAGCTCACGGCAAGCAATAAGGAGAATGCGTATGTTCCCCCCCCTCAACGTCCCGGCCAGGGTGCGTTTCAATCTTTCGCGGCTCAAATTTCCAATCTCAGTTTCACTTCTCTTCGCGGTCGCGGTGCTGCTTCTCACGCCGCGCGCACAAGCCCAGTACCGCGCCTCGATTCAAGGCGTGGTGACTGATCAAAGCGGCGCAGTCATTCCCGGCGCTACGCTCACGCTCACCAATAATGGCACCAATGAAAAACAGTCCAGCACCAGCAACGGCGCCGGCGTGTACAACTTCAACGCGTTGCCCCCCGGCACGTTCACGCTCGAGGCTGAGCGGAGCGGATTCACGACCAAGACGCTGAAAAACGTGCAGATCATCCCCGAGCAGAGCAATGCCTTGAATATTCAGCTCGCGGTGAGCACCGCTCAGGAAACCGTCACCGTGAACGCGGCCACGATTCCGCTAATCGATACCGAGAACGCATCCGTCGGCGCCACCATCAACTCGAATGAAGTCGAGCACATGCCCACCTTCGGCCGCGACGTCTTCCAGCTCGCCCAATTTGCGCCCGGAACGATCAGCGACATGTCGCAAGGAGCCAACGGTGGCACGTTCACGCTTCCGGGCGTGCAGTCGGGGGCCGTCGGGCCGTCGAATAACGGGGGCATCTTTTCCACCGAGAACGGTCCGCAGGTGATGGCCAACGGCAATCAATTCCAGAACAATGGCATCCAGATCGACGGCATCAGCACGGCCAGCGCGGTCTGGGGTGGCTCCACGGTAATTACGCCCACTGAGCAATCGGTGGACGACGTGCGGGTGACGACCAACGACTACGACGCCGAGTATGGCCGCTTTTCCGGTGCGCAAACCCAGGTGACCACCAAGAGCGGCACCAACCAGTTGCATGGCAGCGCATTTTTCCAGCGCTGGAGCGCCGGGATGAACGCATACCAGCGCTATAACGGCACCGGATTCTATGCCACCTGTAAGAATTCTTCAGGCGCGGTGATTCCCTGCACGCCGGCGCAGCGTGGCCTGCAGCGGGACGAAGAGCAATTCAACCAGTTCGGCGGCAGCATGGGCGGCCCCTTATGGAGAAACAGGATCTTCGCCTTTTTTGCCTATGAGGGCGAGCGTAGCGGCGTCATCCAGAACACCGCGACCGGATGGTACGACACGCCGGCCTTTGACAAGCTGGCCCCCTCCGGCTACATCTCGTCGAGCTATCTCACCTTTCCCGGCGCAGGCGTGAGCGGCACCTATGTGGATCAGAGCTGCTCAGACCTGGGGCTGGGGCCCGCGAACTGCATCTATGTTCCCGGACAAGGACTGAATGTAGGGTCGCCTATGACCGGCGTTGCCCGCGGAGCGCAGGACCCCACCTGGAGCAGTCCGACTTCGCCGGGCGTGGGAGGCGGCCTGAACGCCACCACTCCGGATCTTGCCTTCTACACCAGCCTGGATCCAACCACCATCACCGACGATCAGTACAACGGACGCGTAGACGCTGATATAACCAGCAAGGACCGGCTCACGGGAACCATCTATTGGGTCCCTTCCGAGACTACCGACTACAACGGCCCGGTGCGGCCCATGAATTTCTGGCACCACGACGCGATCAACGACGCTTTTACCGGGCTGTGGAATCACGTCTTCAACGCCAATCTGCTCAACGAAGCGCGCGCCAATGCAGCCGGCTGGCGCTGGGACGAGGTTTCCACCAATCCTCAGGCCCCTTTCGGCCTGCCCCAGGATAATTTGGGCGCGCTCGGCAGCAATAACACTCCGCAGTACTTCGGCTCACCGGGACCCAGCATCCTGGATCAATGGACCTACGGCTATCGCGACATCGTGACCAAGACCGCCGGTCGGCACAATCTCAAGTTCGGTGCGGAGCTGACACGGCTCTATTATCTGAACAACAATCCCTCCGGCGCGCGGCCCATCTACGCATTCTTCAATCTGTGGGATTTCCTGAACGATGCGCCGCAGTCGGAGAGCGGCACGTTTAACCCGGCCACCGGAACTCCATCCCTGGCGCGTCAGGACGACCGCGAGAATCTGTGGGGCGCATTCGCGCAGGATGACTTCAAGGTCTCGCCCAATCTCACGGTGAACCTCGGACTTCGCTACAACTACTTCGGTTCGCTCTATGCCAAGCAGAACAATATGTTCTCGGTCCGCCTGGGAACCGGAAGCGCGCTGCTAACCGGCCTCTACCTGCAGCATGGCACCAACCTGTGGAGCCCGCAGGATTGGAACTTCGGCCCCGAGTTCGGCTTCGCCTGGACTCCGGCTGCCAACAACGGCAAGCTGGTATTTCGTGGCGGCTACGGAATCAATTACAACCAGAACGAAATGGCAATCACAACGCAGGTGTATTACAACCCCGGCATCACGGTTTCTCCTAACTTCGTGATGAGCACGCCTTCCTCGCCCAATCCTGGAATCGTCTACGCGACCGCAACCAGCATCCACTCGCTTTACGGCTATCCGCCCAACCCCAATGTTGTCTCCACATCCGCAAATGCCTTCGGCGCCAACGGCCTGCCCACCACCGGAGCCACGGCGGTGAACGCTTTCCCCACCAACATGCCCACCCTCTACGTGGAGCATTACTCGCTCGACATGGAGTACGACATAGGATTCCGCAACGTGTTTACGCTGGGCTACTCCGGCAGCCAGTCGCGGCACACTTATTTCCATTACGACGAGAATGCGGTGGCCTCGGTGCATGGAGTCGCGCTCAACCCATCGGCCAACAGCGTCAACTTTTTTGACAGCAATGGCCACGCGAACTACAACTCGATGATCGCCACATTGCGCCACCAGATGTCGCACCAGTTCAGCGCCGAAATGGATTACAACTGGGCCAAAAGCATGGACACCAGCTCGGCTCCGTACGAAGAGCAGGATTATCCCTACAATCCGCAGCTCAACTATGGGCCTTCCGACTACAACGTAGGCAATTCATTCAAAGCCTTCGGCATGTGGCAGCCGGTCTTCTTCCACGGCAGCCATAGTTGGGTCGAAAAGATCGCAGGCGGCTGGAGCCTTAGCGGCATCTTCAACTGGCATACCGGATTCCCGTGGACGCCGGTCTTCAACACGGGATCAGATGGGACACCGTCGGGAAGCCTCTATTGCAGCGTCTGCGGCTATTCCCAGCTATTGCCGGGAGCCTATCTTGGCGGGGCAGGCCGCAATACCAGCAATGCAGCCTTCAGATCGGGGCCAGGCGTGGGCAACGGCGCCAACACCAATTTTCCGCTCGCGGCCGCGCAAACGGGAACAGCCTATTTTGCAGTTCCCGCCTTCACGCCGGGACCAACCTTTCCGGCCACCGGCGGAGCCATCCCGCAAGGCCCGGGCATCGGCCGCAATTCCCTGCCCGGCCCGCATTACCGCGACTTCGACGCAACCATCAGCAAGACCTTCGGCATGCCCAAGCTTCGCGAGGGCTCAGGGCTTGAGTTCCGCGCCGACGCGTTCAACCTCTTCAACAACCTGAACTTCAAACCGGGAAGCCAGAGCAGCGGCGGAGGCATTTCAAACAATATCACCAGCCCCAACTTCGGCCAGGACACGGCAGCGCTGGGCGCTCGCACCGTAACACTTCAAACCAGCTTCAATTTCTAAGGCTTCCCTTTTCCGCGCGCGGCGAGCGGTATTCTCCTCGCCGCGCTCTTCTTTGTCTTGCTACCGGTTCCACGGGAGAGCCCCTCATGCTCCGCCGATTCCTTCTACTCGTCTTCGGGTTTGCCCTGCTTCCGGCGCCCGCCAGCCCTGCGCAGCAGCAGGTCGAGCCGGCGCAGCAAGAAATCAGAATCGATGCGCAGGCGCAAACCACTCCCTTTCCGCACTTCTGGGAGCAGATGTTTGGCTCCGGACGCGCCATTCTCTCGCTGCGCGAAAGCTATCGCAGTGACCTGCGCGCGGTGGAGCGCGTCGCGGACTTCAAGTACGTCCGTTTCCACGCCATCTTTCACGATGAGGTCGGCGTGTACAACGTCGACGATCACGGCAATCCCATCTACAACTTCGCCTACGTCGACCAGATCTACGACGGCCTCTTGAAAAACGGCGTTCGCCCTTTTGTCGAAATCAGCTTCATGCCCAAAAAGCTGGCCTTCAACCCAGACGCTCTCCATCCCTTCTGGTACAAGCAGAACGTCTCGCCGCCCAAAAGCATGGACCAGTGGGACGACCTCATCCGCCACTTCGCACAGCATCTCGTCGACCATTATGGAATCGACGAAGTCTCGCAGTGGTACTTCGAAGTGTGGAACGAACCCAACATCGACTTCTGGAATGGCATTCCCCGCGAGCGCTCGTACTTCGATCTCTACGCGCACACCGCGCGCACGCTCAAGAGCGTAAGTCCCCGCCTGCGCGTGGGTGGACCCGCGACCGCTGCCGCTGCCTGGGTCGGCGACTTCCTCAAGTTCACTTCAGACAATCATGTTCCCGTCGACTTCGTCTCTTCCCACGCCTACGCGGACGACACGGTGCTCGATCTCTTCGGCACCAACGAAGAGATTCCCGAACGGATGCCCGAACAGATTCCTATGGACCAGCGCGTCTGCCGCGCTGTCGCCAAAGTCAGAAACGAGATCAAGTCCTCCTCCACGCCCGATCTTCCCTTCTTCCTTACGGAATGGAACGTGCAAGGCATGATGGAGTCGCGCGACACCATCTTCGTCGGCCCCGCGCTTGCCAACACCGTGCGCCAGTGTGATGGCCTGGTGAACATGATGTCCTTCTGGACCTTTTCCGACGTGTTTGAAGAGGGCGGTCCCATCGCCAAGCCCTTCGTCGGCATGTTCGGTCTTCGCGCCAAAGGCGGCATCAACAAGCCTTCCTACTATGCCTATGGCTTGCTCCACCAGCTCGGCGATCAGCGCATCGCCAACAACTCGAACGATGCAATCATCACCAAAACAGCGGACGGCGCCTTGGCCATCGTTGCGTGGAACCTCGTCGATCCCGATCAGCATGGCGCCAGCACAACCATTCACTTCGTCTTCGCTCATCTTCCCGCAGGCTCTCATGTAAGCATCGAGCGAGTCGATTCCGAGCACGGCAACGTGCTGCCGAAGTACGCAGCCATGGGCGAGCCTCTCGATCCCACGGCCGCGCAAGTGGACCAGTTGAACCGGGAGACGGCATTGCCGCCTCCGCAGGAATCAACGCTCATTGGTGAGAAGTTGGATTTGGAACTGACGCCCAACGAGCTGGCTCTAATCAAGATTCGTCCGTAGACTTTTTCACCGGTCGAGGCAGCCGCGTCCATCACGCGGCGTGAATGGGAGCGAACTCGCTCAACTTCGCCTTGAGAACGGCTTTGCTCACCGGCATCTCGTGCAGCAGCAGTTCCGTCGCCTGCACCAGCGGGTTCTCGTGGAACCAGCGCTGCACCACGTTATCGTGGAGCAGATTCGTGATCGCCAGCAGCGACATTCCCTGGTGATGCGCCATCCATTCGCGCACCAGCTCAGGCGTGCGCAGCGAGCCGGTGTAGTCGGCCGCCTCGTAATAGCCGAACGCGCCCACCCAGCGCGAAGACTCCATCCGCCGCAGGTTGTGCAACGCCTCGCCCGGACTGATCGTCAGCGCCAGGAAAGTGGAATAGGGTGAGATGACAGGACCAGGCGTCGCCTCGAACCACAGCGCGATGCGCGGAACTCCAAAGGCATGGTACCCAAAGTGGCCCGCGTCATCCTTGTGCGCGGAGCCGGATTCGGAGATGCCCCACGGAATGCCCAGCCCTCGTGCGAATGCCCGCTGCACGTACACCACCGCGTCCTGCGTGCGCGCAATCAGCGTGCCTGGATAACTGCGCATCCACAACGCCGGCATCAGGTATTCAAACATCGTGCCGGACCAGGAAAGCAGCAGAAAGCGTCCATAGGCATAGGCATGATCGCGCCCCAGCTTGAACCAGCTTTGTTGGGCAAGATCCCCGCGCGCGATCGCGAGCAATGTGGCAATGCGCGCCTCCGAAGCGATCATGTCGTAGCAGGCCTCGTGCAGCTTCTGGATGCCCATGTCATAGCCGATCGAAAGAATCTGGCGGCCTGGATCCACGAGAAATGCAAACTCCGTCTCTTCCGCCAGATGCTCGGCGTCTTCCGCAATCTTGCGCAGCCCCGCGGATAATGCGCGCAGATTCTCAACCGCGGACGCGAGAGGAGCGCGGAATCTCTCCGCAAGTTCCAATAGGGGGGAGTCACCGCTCAACGCTCCCCACGCCCCAGACAGCCGCACGTTCATCGCTTCGGCAAACACGATCGCGTCCTTCACCGACAATGTTGCGGCATTGTCGTCAAGCGCCAATTGCGGCAACCCGTGCAGCGGACCATATTCGGGCAGCATCCACGGCAGATAGTCATGCAGCACCGTGCGAATCGCCTCGATGCGGTGCAATGTCTCCGCGATCCACCAGGTATCTGCCGGCTCTTCCGGCGCAGACGCCGACACCTTCGCGAGCGCCGCCTCAGCCTCGGGCATCCAGTCAATCCAAGCCTGAAGCGGCGCCGAGGACGCGGGAATCCGCAATTTTGACAGCGGAGTCGGCAAATGGTTCACGGCCTTCATCAGCAGCCAGTGCGCATGCAGTCCCGTAAACAGGCGCGGTGAAAGCAACGGCCTCCGCAGCAGATCGCGCGCGCCGATATGGAGTGTATAAAGCGACGCGACAAAGTTTCCGCTATCGACCGAGGAAACGAACGGCGCGGCGTTCAAGGGCGCGAGTGTCTCCGTGTTGTACCAGTTGTAAAGATGGCCGCGATACTTCTCCAGCCGCGCGATGCTGGCAAGGCTCAGCCGCGTGAGAGCCACAAACTCCGGCGCCGTCAAAAAGCCCAGCTCGCAGGCCGCCTGCCGCGCGTTCAATAACAAACCGATGTTGGTGGGAGAGACCCGCGCGGCCTCGAATAATTCCTTTTCCTCAACGTTGTCGGGGATCAGGTAATTGTGCCGCTCGCTGCTGAACTGATGGAAGTAGCGCCAGATGCGCAAAGCGTGTCCGAGCAGAAATGCTTCGTCTGCTGAAGCAAGCGGCTCCCGTTCGAGCGGCGGCCGGTCAAGCCATGCTGTAACGCCGTTGGCCATGGCCCACAGCAGAAGAATCGGCGCGGCACAAAGAATCGCTTCTCTCCGCGGCGCGCACAACCACGCCAGCGCGGCCAGGCTTACCGCCACCAGAGGCATCACCGCCAGATAGCGATCCACTGGAGTCTGATTCCCGCGCTGCAGCTCAGCCTGGGCCGCTGTCTCCCATTCGAGCAGCCGTTCGCCGGTGATGAACCCGCGCACCAGCGAGCGGATAATCGCGTCGAAGGCGAGCAGCATCTGATGCGGCAAAAAGATGAGATGGAACAGCTCCAGCAGCAATCCGTGGCCCAGCGCCGAGAAAGCCTCCGCAACCTGTCCCTTGTAGCCACTGGTCATCGCCCGGCCTACGCCGAATGCGAACTGAACCAGCGTAGGAAAGATCATGAGGATCAGCGGAACGATCGTCCAGTACAATGGACCACCCGGCAACCCGAACCAGCCGGCCACAAACAGAATGAACAGGAACGGATCTACGAGCGAGCGGCGCAGGTTGTCAAAGATCTTCCAGCGCGAAATCTCCGAGATCGGGTTGCGCCCCGAACCGCCCGCTTCATCCGGCACCCGCCCGAACATCCATTGCGCAATCTGCCAGTCGCCGCGCACCCAGCGATGTTTGCGCCGGCTGTAGGCGCTGTAGTGAGAGGGATAGTCGTCGATGATCTCAATGTCGGTGGCCAAACCCGCGCGCCCATAGGCGCCCTCGATCAGGTCGTGACTGAGCAGGGAGTTGCGTGGAAAGCGGCGATTGAGCACCGCATGAAGTGTCGCCACTTCATAAATGCCCTTGCCCGTAAAGATGCCTTCGCCAAACAGGTCCTGGTACGCGTCGGAGATGGCGCGCGTATAAATATCGAATCCGTTCTGGCCGGAGTAGATCGCGGCGAGGCGCGACCGCGCCGTAGACCGCACGGTAATGCCCACGCGCGGCTGCAGGATTCCATATCCCATGGTCACGATCCGCAGCTTCGGATCAATGACCGCCTGGTTGAGAGGATGCGCAATCGCCCCGACGAGCCGCGCCGCCGTGCCGCGCGGAAGCTCGGTATCGGAATCGACGGTGATGATATAGCGCACCTGCCTGAGCGCGTCCACGCGGCCTGACTTGATCGGAAATGCGTCAAACTCGCCCGTCAGAAGCTTGTTCAGATCCAGAAGCTTGCCGCGCTTGCGCTCCCAGCCCATCCACACGCCCTGGCGCGTGTTGAAGACGCGATGGCGGTGGAGCAGAATGAAGCAGCCGTTCTGACCGTTGCAGTACCGCGCATTCAACTCGTCGATCAGCCGCACAGCAAGGTCGACCAGGGGATGCGCATCCCTCTGGTGCGGCGTGCTCACCGCATCCGGCAGATCCGTCAGCAGCGCAAAATGAAGATTGGAATCGCGATTGGCGAGATACCTCACCTCGAGATCGGTCACCAGATTGCGCACCTGCTTCTCGTTCAAAAGCAGCGTCGGAACCGTCACCAGGGTCGTGCACTCCGGCGGGATGGCCTTGCTGAAATCGAGCTTGGGCAGAGCACTCGGCTCGAAGAACGCCGTGGTCATGTTGTTGATCAGATCGACGGCAGCCTGCGTAACCGGAAACAACAGCAGGAGCACCGAAGCCGCCAGGCTCATAAACCCTGAGATCCTGGGAAGGACCGGGAACAGCACGGCCGCGAGAAAAAGAATCGTGAAAAGCTGGATGCCGGTGATGTAAAAATCTTCGCCGTGCCTCTGAACAAACCGGCGCGCTCGGTAAGCGACCGGCGCATGAAAACCCACCCGCTCGGCAAGCTGCGGAAATCCCTTGCCGACGAGGTAATAACCCACGTGGATGCGGCAAAGCTGAATTCGCGGGTCGCTGGAGGGCGCTGTGCCGCCCAGCCGCGCAAGGTCGAGAGCCGCCTGCGCCACCTGGCCTTCCGTATAGTCCGAGTAGCGCGCGACGAATGCAACCCGCTCGCGATAAAGTTCCCGGCTCTCGAAGTCCATGCGCGGGTATGTCGCCGCAGGATCCTGGTTGAGAGTCGCGTCAAAAACGATGAGCGGCTCAATCAGGAAGACCAGATCGGCATTTGAAATCGCCCGCAGGCTTTTCAAGCGCACCGATACAGTGGCCGCCAACTCAGAATCTGGTGATTGCAGCAAGGTCCGCGCGCCCTCGAGCAGCGATTCAAGCAGCACAAATCGCAGAAAGGCCGCTACGTTCCAGAGCTCGTCTACCGTAAAAGGCTCCTGCGCCTGGAACGCTCGCACAAACGTGCGAAATGTCTGTGCTGAAAAATCTCCGTTCACAGCGCGCAGATAAACGGCCGCTACCGCCGCGACACGCGGCTCCATAGACCGGCCGCCGATTGTGACCCGCGGCAGCTTGGCCACAATCTTAGGTCGCTCCGAGACCGCCAGTACAGCCGAACGAATCAGGCGCGGATTCAGTTCGAACTCATGCACGGCGCGCTCCGAAGCCGATTCCTTCGAGCCGCTGCCCGCCTCCCTCTTCGGCCGCCGGGCAAGATCCCTCTCCAGCCGCTCGAGCGCGAGACGCGCAGCCCGCACACGCGCGGGAAAAACGGCAGGGCCCGCAGGCCGCAACATCACCTCCCACGAGCTGGATTCCCGCGCGGCGCTGTAGATTCGTTCGAGCACGTCCCCGTCGACTTGTTGCTGCGGGTCCAGAATCGGAATTGTATCGTTCATTTTGCCTCACCGGTAACTGGCGGCTTGCATTTCAAACATTGCCGCGTAGCGGCCACCGAGCGCCATAAGCTGCGTGTGATTGCCCTCTTCCACCAGCCGCCCAGCTTCAAGCACTACGATGCGATCGGCCATGCGGACAGTGGAGAAACGATGCGAGATCAGCAGCGCCATCTTGTCAGAGGTCAGCTCTGCGAATCTCTCAAAGACCTCGAGTTCACTGCGCGCGTCGAGCGATGCCGTTGGCTCATCGAGAATCAGCAGTTGCGCGTCGCGCAGATAGGCGCGAGCCAGCGCAAGCTTCTGCCATTCGCCTCCGGAAAGGTCCACGCCGCCCTCGAAACGCCGGCCCAGCATCTGGTCGTATCTCTGCGGAAGCTTGGCGATCACGCTGCTGGCCAGGCTCTTCTCGGCCGCGTATTCAATTTCTTCCGGCGCGTGATCCATCTCGATGCGGCCCACGGCGATGTTCTCCCGCGCCGTCATCTCGTAGCGCATAAAATCCTGGAAGATCACGCCGATCTCCGCATGCAGGCTCTCCAGGTCGTACTCTCGAAGATCCACGCCATCGAGCAGGATCTGTCCCTCGCTCGGGTCGTAAAGGCGCGTGATGAGTTTTACGATCGTCGTCTTGCCCTGACCGTTCTCGCCAATCAGCGCCACCCGTTCTCCGGGCGACAGCGTGAAATTGAAATCGCGCAAGACCATTCGGCTCGTTCCCGGATACCGGAACGACACATTCTTGAATACAAACCCGCGGCTGATCGGGCGCGGCGCGGGCGGCGCGCCTGGTTTGGAGCGGACCGTCGGCTGCATCTCAAAAAACGCCAGCAGATCGGTGAGAAACAGCGCCTGGTCCGCAATGCCTGACGCCGTCGAGAACACCTGCTGCAGATTCGAGCTGGCTTGCTGGATGGCCGTCGTAATGAAGACGAAGGTTTCGAGGGCATATTGGCCTTGCACCGCCCGCCAGATCACGTAGGCGTACGCGCCGTAATAGCCGAGAATGCCCAATGTGGAAAGCAGGCCGCCCCAGAAGAGCTTCCGCCGCGAGAGCTCTACGTTCTCATCGTAGATTCCTTGCGAAAGCACGGCGAAACGGTTCGACAGGTACTCGCTCAGGTTGAAAAGCTTCAGCTCCTTGGCCGCATCCTTGCTGCCTCCCACCTGGCGCAGATAGTCCATCTGCCGCTTGGCGGGCGTCTGGCGGAAGTTCTTCGCGTATCCAAGGAATGCGAAGTGGGTCTCGCCCACAAACGACGGCAGCACGCCCAGGCACAGCAGCAGCACCAGCCACGGCGAATAATAGAGCAGCGTGGCGGTAAAGATCAGGGTGGTCAGCGCCTGCTGGAAGAGCCGGCCCATCTGCTGGATCATGGCCAGCCGGTCTGTCGCCTGCACCCGCGCCCGCTCCAGCCGGTCGTAATACGCGGGGTCCTCATAGGTCGTTAGATCGAGCTGCGCCGCCTGGCGCATCACCTTGATGCTCACGTGGTGGGTGTAACGGTCCGCCAGCAGCGAATCGCAGTAGTCGATCAGCCGCCCCACCGCCGACGTCAACACCGCCAGCCCGATCTCCACGCCGACCATCGCCCAGAAGTGCGGGCGCATTCCTTGATGGCGGATCACCTGTTCCACGCCCTGCACGATCCACGCTGCCACCTTCGCGATGCCCCACGGAATCGCCGCGTAGATGACCCGCAGCACCAAGCCCCAGGTCACCACCTGCGGACCCGACTCCCACAGAATCTTCAACACCGGCGGCACATTCTTGAGAGCGCGCACGCGGTCTGCCCAGGCGCTTCCAGGCGTATGCGACGGCTCGGCGGTTCCTCCGTGAGCTTCGCCGGTGGACTTCGCCCGATTGGTCGTCGAGGACATAGGTTTCCTTCCGAGCCTTCTGCGTTAAGGCTGGAAATCGGCAAAGGCGCAGTGCGTTAGATTTCTGCCAAGATTCTAGGACGCTCTGCCAGGGTCGGCGTCTTTAGCTCTATTGCTAATGCGATGCAGGTCCTTGTTGAGGCGTTGTTTTTTGAGATGAGGCGTTGTTTTTTGAGCGGTTTCTCCGGTTGCCGAGGCTCTTGTTTCGCGCTTTACGCCGCAGTCCTTCGACCCGACGCACAAAGTATGCAGTGCGGCGCCCTGGGCGCATGCGCCGGCATCATTCAGGCTGCGGCGGTTGCGGGGCGCTCGAAGTGTATGGCGCCGCATCGTAGGGTTTGAAGCCGGCCACTTCCATTCCGCGTTGCGCCTCCGGATTCTTCATGAACGTGTCCCACACGAAACCGGTCCGCGCATTTTCCGCCATTACCATCATGATACCCGTATCGATCCCGATTACGTCGGTATCGTACCAGTCGGTCAGCGGATTGAAGGCATCCACAAAGCCATAGCGGCACCACGCCTGCGGGTAATGCTCCCGGATCGTCTTCAGCACCCGCATGGTGGCGTCGGGAAGAAACGGCAAAGACCCTCCGGCCGCGCAGGGCACGACTGTCCCGTCGATCGGCCCCATCGCCGGCGGCCCTCCCCAGATCACGTAGCCGCGCACTGAATCCGAGGCCGTGATCCCCCACAGCGCATTGCTGTAGTCGGAAAACTGCTCGTTCAGCTCCAGGCAAAACCGGCGATGCACATCGGTGGCGATCGCCGAGTTTTCAAAATAGTCTGCGTAGCGGTCGCGCTTGTTGCGGAAGTCGAACCATGCCTGGGAATATTGGTGAACGAACAGCGGCGCGAATGAGCCGATATAGCGCAGGCCGTCATATTCGAAGGTCGTCCGCTTCCACGCGAACCACGCATCGCTGTTCAACGGATGCGAGGACGACCCCATGCCCAGCAGGTACATCATCATCAGTTCGCTGTAAAAATCCCATCGTGACGGGATGAACCCGAGTTCCGGAGTCCACCCATGCGACAGCAAAGATGTGTCTTCGGAAAGCCACGTCCAGTCCACGCGGTCAAAGATCGCATGCGCCAGAGTCGCGATGTCGTGGTCTTCGATGAAATGCTGGCGGCAGGTGAGCACGCCGCAAAGCAGAATGGCCGTATCCACCGACGAAACCTCGGAATCCCACAATCTTTCCCCGGTGTTGATATTCGCGAAATGGAAGTAGAAGCCGCGATGCGTAGGCAGCTTGTGCCACAGGAACGAAAGCGATTGCACCACGCGCAGCCGCGCTTCAGCCCGCGAGACAAAGCCGCGCTTCTCCGCAATGCAGATGGCCGTCAGTCCAAAGCCGCTCGATGCGATGCTGGCCGCCACGCTCGTATCTTTCGTGCGCACGTTGCAGCGATCTTTGATCAGCCCCGTCTGCGGATTGGCCTGTTCCCAGAAGAAAAGAAAGTTGGCGCGCTCGAGCGTGTCGAGCAGTTGCTCGTCCTCCGGAGAAAGGGTAGTAAGCGGGGGAAGCTGGGCCGGTTGCGGACCCGCATTCGCCCCCTGACCCGGCTTCTGCTGCTGCGGGAGGGCTCCGCCTGCCAGGCCAAAGCCGCCGGTGCCCAAAACTGGAAGCGTCAGCGAGAGATACGCCATCTGGCGCAACAGCTCCCGCCGCGAATGGGGCCTGCTCTGCGGCCCGGCAATTCTGTCAATGCGCATCCCGAATGAACCGTTCCGCTCGATTTGCTGGGTGAAATCCTCAATAAAACCTGACAAGCCCCCAGAGATCTGGCGGCCATTGCACGTTGATTAGATGCAGGAACATGCCCTCGCGATAGCCATATTCAGACAGCGATACCCTCCGTAAACGCATCTAATGTCCAGAGGGTGCATGGAACTGGAATGAAATCGAGAACGGTCGTCATCTGGATCCTCGCCATTGCGGCCGCTGTCGCAGCTGCGACCCTCGTCTGGCTCCGAACCCATCACTGGAGACCGCGGTCCGTTACGATACAAGGCGCCGTTATCCGCCGCGACCCTGACACCCGAAAGCAGCTGCCGATCGACCGCGTTCTCGTGACTGCGACCGATAGCATTACCACCGCTACCGCATACTCCGACGCATCGGGATACTTCGAGATTGTGTTAGGCGCCGGCGTCTGGCCGAAAGGCATCGTCAGCCTCAACTTCCAACATCCCGATTATCATCCCCTCACGCTCAGCTTTCAGCTCGGGCTCCCCCGCTCGCCCATGAAGCTCTTTGTTGCAGAACTCGAACCGACCGCGCAGCAAGTAAGCCTCGTAGCCGCCCATCCCGCCTCCACCATCCAGAACATTCGCGTACGGTACACCGCGAATATTCAAACGGACACGAATATCGGCAGCGCGGTAAGGCCCTTCCAGGTCAGCAACCAGGCCGATATTCCTTGTAACCAACGCTCGCCGTGCTCGCCAAGCGGTCATTGGAAGGCATCTGAGGGTTCAGTCACCCTCGATGCCGGACCCGACAATGTTTTTCGCAACATCCGCGCCTCGTGCATCGCCGGCCCTTGCCCCTTCACGCGCATCACCACCAATAGCTCTGCCGAGGGAGGCCGCCTTGTGACTGCAACCGCTCTCGCCTGGTCCGGCACTGCGACCTTCCTGGTCGAAGCCGAGGTCTTCCGGGATAGCATCGGATCGAGCGAACGCGAATCCTATCCCGTCATCTATGGCCGCACCCTCCACTTCACCCTCCCGCCCACGCAGGAGGGCGTCAGCGTCGAGGCCGATATCAACGGCACGCCAATGGTCTTTCCTCTCGGTCCGGATCTCTATTTAAGCTGGGCGAATTGCACCGTGAGAACCAACTCTGACACAGATCGATCCACGGTGTATCAATGTGAGCTCAAGCCCGATTACCGGTTCTGAGTTAGCGGCGGAAGCGCGAGATCAGGTAGAACAGGGCCGTCAGCAACACGCTGATCAGAATCGATGTGCCGAGCGGGAAGTAAACCGAGACCCGCCTGCCTCGGTACGCGAAATCGCCCGGCAATCTTCCCAGCGGCAGGCCCACGCGGCCCGCAATCAGCACCAGGGCGCCGATCAAGGCGAGCAGCAGCCCGAGCCCCAGTAGCGCCTTGCCCAGCTCATTCATTGCATTCTCTCGTAATCCGCAACGCCAATTTACCCAAGCCGCTGCTCTCTCGAACGGCCTTCTTCAACTATTTCGATCCAATCAGCCGTATGCGTGCCGTAAACGCGCGCCCCTGCGGTTCGCTGAACGTTCCATACTCCGGCGAGTCCACTACGTCATTCACCACGGCGGGATTGCTGCTGCCGGTTCCGTTTTCCATCACGCCCCGCAATCCATAATAGGCGCCGTGAAAATGAAACTTCCACTCCAGCCCTGGGCTGAAATTCAGGTAATCGGGAAACCGTCTCGATCCCGCTGCGCCCACCACCTCTTGCGCCGCATTCACAGACGTGTACGGAAATCCCGTATGCCGGTCGAACGCGTACACAAAGTCCCATCGCTTTCGCAGCCTCGGCAGCGGCGCCGGCAGCCAGCCCCAGGAAAGAATGCGGTTCGGCGTGTCCCACGGCAATGGCCCGCTCTGCTGCGGACCCAACGGCGAAGGCGTCGGCAAATAATCGAGCGCGGCGTTGGTGTGCGCTGAAGAATGCGTGTACGCGATGTAGATCGTATACTCATGCGCGAACAGCCGCCGCGCGTCCACCTCGAACGAACGGTCGTGATCCTGCCGCTCATTCGTCAACTGATAGCGGCCTGATAAAGCAGCCAGTCCGCTCTGGTTCGCAAACGAAAAAACATCGCTCGTGCGTTTTTCGAGAAAATTCGCGCCGGCAAAGACGCCCCATGGCAGTTTCCGTTCCACGCCCACGCTCCAGTTCAATGCGCGCGGCGCGCGAAGCAATCCATCGCTCGCGGTGAAGCTGGTAAGCTGCGCCGGCCCCGTGGGACTCAGTCCATCCGCCTCGTAGTATGTGTCGTAGCGAACGCCCGCAAATGTCTGTGCCAGATACTCGAGCTGCGTGTGCTCGTAGTAGAGCCCCACTCCGGCTGAGATTTTGGTTGAGCTACCTGTTGGGCTGTCTCCACCCGAAGGCGCATACACCGCCGCGATGCGGGGTGCAACAAGCGGCCGCCGCAGGATCGTATCCCAATCGAAGCGCAATCCCGGCTCGATGAGCAGATCCTTCTTCATCTGCCACCGATCCTCCAGATAAGCGCCTATCTCGTCGTTGTGAAGGCTGAAAGGCGCTGCCGGCGCAAAAACGCTCTGCCGGTCGAGCGTTCTGTCCTCGCGCAGATAACTCACCGGCGCCCGCGCCTGATCCTGGTCATAGCGGATGTGATCAAGATCCAACCCGGCTTTCAGATCGTGCTTCCCCTCCCACTGCCGCGCCGGCAAATACAAAGTTGCAACGCCCTCCACGCGCTGCGACCGCCCCGTAAGATTTTCAAAGTAGCTGCCCTGCGCAAGCTCCGGCGTAAGGTCGTAGGGTGCGTCTCCACGCGGCTCGTGGCCATCGCGGAAGCGCATCACGCCCACCCCCACATCCAGCAACGCGCCGCCAAAGCTCCATTGATTCCGCACATACGGGAGCCATGCAAGAATGTCGCGATTGGTCGTGCTTTCCTGTGGCACGAGGGAGGAGATCCCGTCATACGGCGAATGGTAGTCGTTCGCTAGCAGCCCCGCAGTGAGAATGTCGGCCGGCGTCAGGTTCGTCTGAACCTTCAAAAGATTGCTGCCCCGCACCAGCGTATCGGTATCGGCATTCGCCGGCAGCTCAGAAATATAGATATTGTCGTATTCCGTCTCAAGCCCGTCGTAAAACCAGCTCCGGTTGCGCTTCAGCGGACCGGAAAACGTAAAGCGCGGCACAAACTTGTCGAACCGAATTCCATTCAGGTCGCGGAACGAGGGAATGAAATTCGTCGCGTTGAACCGAAACCTGTTATCACCCATCCCGGTGTAAAAAGCGATAACGCCGCCCGTCGTCCGCCCGAATTCCACCGGATACCGCGTCGTCTCCGCATCGATCGAGCGCACCGCATCCGCGCTCACCCGCATATCCAGCGTGCCTTCGGCGGGCGAGCGGATGTCGAAACCGTCCAGCGTGTCCAGCGTCTCCCACGTCTCCGATCCCGCTACATGAATCTGCTCCGATGCATCCTGCACCACGCCGGGATTGAACGGCAGCAGATAGCGGATGTCGCGCGAGGTCTGGTAGGGGATGTTGACGATCTGCGGCGTGTTCATCGTCATCTCGTCCGATGTCTGCTCGGTATCGATTCCCGAAACCGAGGCGGTCACACTCACCTGCTCCTGCACGATCTGCTCGTAAGCCAGCACGATCTTTACGCTGTCCTGGTGAGCATCGATTCCGCTCTGCTCCACTTCGTAGAATCCGGGCTTCTCAGCGCGAACTTCATACGGCTCGCTTTGCCGCGGGGTAAATGAACAGTGACCCGCATAATCCGTCCACAGCCGGACTGGTTCCCCGCCCGGCTCGAGAATCGTCACCTGCACCCCAACAACTGGATTGCCGATTTCATCGACCACAATAATCGCTACTTCTTCATTGTGTGGCTTCACTTGCTGACCGGCCACAGCAAGCGCAAACAAAAGCAGAATCCATCCGGAAGTGACTTTCTTCACGTTTCTAAGAGGCGCCATGTGGGCGTTTCGCAATCGGCATCGTGCGTCCCGCATCGCCGTCAGTATACGCTCGCGAGAATCTCAATATATGATGCGAAGATGACCGAAACAAATGGGTATGGAGAGAGTTCCGCCACGCTCGAACAGTCGTGCTCTTCTCATTAGATCTGGAGCAGGCATGTCTTGGACGAGGTGCCAATCACAACGTTTCGGATCCGGCAACTGATACGATTCAGCGTGCGGAGGGATGACTCATTCAAAAAACGTGAAAAGCGAAGACGATCGTTATGTCCATAACGGCTATCTCTACCAGATCACTGCGAACTGATTCTCAGTCAATTCTCCAGAGTTCAAATCGGTCTTTGCCGCTGTCCCCAAATCCCCATAGCCAAAGACCAGATCCATTCGAATAGAGGCCCATTCCAGCTCCCATGGTTCTTCCGAACCGATATTTGTGGGTTATCGTTTCCACCAATGTCCGGTGCGGGAAACGCATCTGCGGCGGATGGGCCTCCCACGCAAACGCGTCTGATACCAACAGATCTCCCGGCTTTGGTTGAGGGCCACCTGGGTATGTAAGTGTTGCCCCAGCCAGGGGTGCATACCAATAAGACCAGTACTGTCCACCGAACCAGACTTTTTCTCCGGCTGCAACATGTGGCGTAATCAATTGATACAAGGCGTCCCGGCCAAATTCCGCAAACTCCGCGTCCGAGCGAAGAATCAGAAGAGAATATCCCGTGCTGGCAACGATCAACACAACGGCTGCGACTCGGAGAATCCGGATCGAAACGCCTTCGATCAACCGGAAGCACAGCAGAATGACGGCCGGCATGCAGGGAAGCAAGTACTTCATGGGAAGGATATTGTAGTAGACGATAGGAAGAGGAATCAGAACCCAGAGCACTAGAAAAATCCCTATATGGTCGCGCCTCTTCAACGCCTCGAAAAGTACGCCGGACAGCGCACTGCACCCAGCAAGCGCCAACCCAAGTGAAGCTAAGAATTGAGCAATCGGCTGGTTCCAAAGCAAGAACCAAGGAGCGACTAACACCGCGGAGACAATCGCAACAAACGGTAGCCGACCGACCTTCAAACGGTTCACCACCCAACCGGCGACCAGCGGTAGAGGAAACGCGAAGTACAGCAGATATGAAATGAGATTGTGCTCAATATATTGCGGCCCCATAACAATCGCTGGAGGGATGAAGCGATGCTCTCGCATACCAAAGGTGATTGCCAACAGTAGAGCAAAGCCTGCCAAAACCGGAGTCCAAAGCCGAAATTTCCGGCGAATCTGTGCCAGAACCTCCCTCGGACCGATGCTTTCAAGCAGAAAGAATGCCGCAAGAGGCAGAAGAAGCGCGAGGTGTGGGCGCGCAAAGCCCGCGAGGCCCAGCCCGATTGCGGCCGCCACTCCCTGGCTCCACTTCTCCTCGGCCTTCCACGCCACCAGACGTTCCATTGCCACCAGCGCGAGAGCCGTCGCCAGGATATCGGGCATAGCGGTGCTGGCCATGGGGAGAAAAGGGGGGATAGCCACCAGAAGCAGACCGCCAGCCATTGCATGTCGCCGGTCCCACCCCAGCCGAAAGATCAGCGAAGTCATCGCTGCGACTGCAATCCAGACGAGCACCAGTTGCGTTAAGTGTGCCGCCCATTCGCGGGCGCCACCCAGAACAGTGGGCACGAGTACATAACCTTGCGCTACTTGTCCTATCAGGGCATTTCCAGACGCGAATTCGTAGGCTTTCCTGCACTCGCCAGAGGGCCCTACGTTCCAGCACATTCCGAAATCCATGGGATGCGCCGGGTGCTTGACGATCTGCTGCGCCATTGTGAGGAACCACGGATCGTCGATGTTGAACGGCTTGTTCAGGAATGGGAGAAGGCAAACGGTTGCCAGAAATAACGCAGGCCACGCGCAGGCCAGCACAGCGACTGCCGAAACCGTCTTGGGTGCCTCGCGATCCATCGTGACTTGCGTTGTCGCGGGAATTTCCATTTTGGCACTCCAGTTCGGGACCAGCCTATCTTCGCGCTCGAAGACATCACTGTGTATAGATCCTCTCAAAAACCAGACGCGCCCGCGAAATCCGAGGTAGTGACAGGCCATGCTGATTTAATCCTTGATGGCGACGCACAGACAGCTGCCTCCGACAGGGCAGCGCTTACCGGCGCGTAGGCGGCGCAGTTCGAGGTCGAGCATACAATCCATCACCCGGGCGGGAGGGCCACCCGGCGTATGTTCCGAGCAAGCAATCTCAGGTTTCTCCGCGTAACGCATGCTAAGCCATGTCGGGATTGTCCTGCGGAGAAAGATCAAAGGCGGAAGTGGAGTAAAGAAGTAGGAGGAAAATTCGATCCGGAAGTTGTTCTTGGCCAGAACACGACGTAGGCGAGGGATTGAATAGCGACGAAAATGACCCGCCGCTTGGTCTTCGGAAGAATAGAGGAATTGATAGGACGGTACGGTGAGGAACAAGCGTCCGGATGGTTCCAGAAGCGAATGGATGAGCTTCAAGGAAGCGGCTTCATCCTCGACATGTTCCAGCACATCGAAAAGGCCGACTGAAGCAGCGCACCCGGAAGGCAAGTCTACGTCCTCCAGCCGCGCACAGATAACGGGGGCAACCGCACGCGCACGAGCGGCCAAGGCGCCATCGACACCGGGTTCGATTAGAACGCAGTCAACGTCTGCAGCGATAAGAGCCTTTGCAACATAGCCATTGCCGCCGCCAACATCAAGAAACATCCCCCGGCGGTGGAAGTGGCTTACGAACTCGACAATCACCCGATTTCGGTGCCTGAACCAGAACGAGCGATCCTCAACGGCAAGGCACGCCGCATTGCCGTGCGCCGGATAGGATATTGGCTCCTGCCTTTCCCGGGCGAACCAAAGCCCCGGCTCCCGCTGCTCCAGGGCTGGCGCCAGAGATGCGAGATCGAACTGCATAACTATGGAGTGCTCCTGTTCTTGTAGAAATCGAGCACAGTCTCGGCAACTTCAGCCACGTCTCGATCGCTCAAATCATAGTACATCGGCAGCCGGAGCAGCCGGCTGCTCGTATCGTCCGTTACCGGCAGATCCGATTCTGGTGCGCCGAGAGATTTGGCGAAGGGCGAGGAATGGAGCGGCACATAATGAAAGACCGCAAGGATGCCGGCTCGGTGTAGATGCTCGATAAGCGCTGTACGTTCCGCGAGGTCCGCTGCCAGCAGGTAGAACATATGGTAATTCGTGGTGCAGTGCTGCGGTATGAACGGGGTATGTATCAGGCCGCTTTCGACCAGGGGGGCGAGCATGCTGGCATAGCGGAGGTAGATTTCTCGGCGCCGTGCGGTGATCTTCTCCATGTTTTCGAGCTGGCCAAGCAGGAAGGCGGCCAACATGTCGGACAGCACGTATGACGAGCCGATATCTACCCAGGTGTACTTGTCCACCTGTCCACGCATGAACTGGCTGCGGTTGGTGCCCTTCTCGCGGAGGATCTCAGCACGCTTCTGCAGAGTAGGGTCATTGATCGTCAGCGCTCCGCCTTCTCCGCACGAGAAGTTCTTGGTTTCATGAAAACTATAGCAGCCCATTTGGCCGATGGTGCCGAGCCACTGGCCCTTGTATTTGGCGAAGACACCCTGTGCCGCATCCTCGACGACCAGTAACTGATGACGCCGGGCGATCGCCATAATCTCGTCCATCTCGCAGGCGACACCGGCGTAATGGATCGGGAAGATTGCGCGCGTGCGCGGTGTGATCGCGGCTTCGATTAGCCGCTCGTCGATATTCAGCGTGTCCGGCCGGATATCGACGAACACCGGCGTGGCGCCCCGCAGCACAACCGCGTTGGCGGTGGAGACGAAGGTAAAGGATGGAAGGATCACCTCGTCGCCGTCACCGAAGTCGCATAGCAGCGCCGCCAACTCCAACGCCGCAGTGCAAGAAGTGGTCAGCAGTATGCGCTGCGCGTTGAAGCGCTCCTCCATCAGCTGCTGCGCACGGCGAGTGAACGGGCCGTCGCCGCTGGCATGACCGCCTGCAACGGCCTGGCCGACATAGATAAGCTCGGAGCCGACGATGCTTGGCTTGTTGAATGGGATGTGGATCTTCATGCGTCTGAGTGATCAAAAAGCAACAACGGCGAAGGGATGAATTCTTGAGTGATCATGGAGCCGACGACCGCAGCGAACCGAATGGACACCAATGGAGGGTAATTGTGGGGGCGGGAAATCGAAAACCGAGCCCCACGTAGAAGTTGTGTACGACGACATTGTGAGAAGAGATGCTCGTGGAAACCTCATCCACGCCTTCGCGGTGATGGAAGGCGAGCACCGCCTTCCATACGCGCCGCCCGAGCCCCTTTCCAGCCAAGCCGGGGGCCAGTCCTAGTAAGGACCAGAACCGGCT
This sequence comes from Occallatibacter sp., assembly GCA_036490385.1. Classification (GTDB taxonomy): domain Bacteria; phylum Acidobacteriota; class Terriglobia; order Terriglobales; family Acidobacteriaceae; genus Telmatobacter. Next base: position 96,597 of record DASXDX010000033.1, on the reverse strand, counting down.
AGCTGGGGTCGGCTGCTCCACCACCATGAAGGCAACGATGCGGCCGCCCATCTGACATTTCAGCACACGCTGATCCGGGTGATGGAAGGCATTTGCTGCCCAAGCGCCATAGCGACGATTGCCGATCTCGGGTCCGACCAGCGGGTCAACATGAAGTCGCCCGGTCGCAAATATCTGCGCCGCGAATCCGGAGATTTCTTCTGCGTCTTCGGGGAGAGCTGAACAGATTGTAATCTCCGCATCCTCCGAGAAACCGCCAAGCCCGGCCAAAACGGGGCGATAGTTCAACTCGATGAATCGGAAACCTTGCTTTTCCAGAAACCCGCATTCGGCCAACTGATCCTGAGGCAACCGGCAGCTAACCAGTTTGGTGCGGTGCTGAAAGCACCAATCCCGGAAAACCTCGAATGCAGGTGCCGCTTCTCTCTCCATGCGCACATGTATCGAGGCGATGGAGGCTGTATTGCCCTGGAAAACCGGTTCGTCCCAAGGCGTCAAGTGGTAGGTCATGTCCAGCGCAGAAGTGTCCGTTCGCTCCTCGATATAGCTAAACAATTCCATTCTCCTGCGTGGGACGCGAAACAGATTCTGCGACCATTGCGTCCGACTCGGATAAAGCGGCTTCCTCTCCGATCAGATAGGGTGGGCGGTCCATGCTGCGGAAATGCATGCGAGCGAGATATTCGCCGAAAACACCGAGAGCGAAAAGCTGCGCTCCTGAGAATATAGCAATGACTGAAGCGAGGAACGTGAATCCTGGAACCGAGCCACCTCGGATCACATAGTTGGCTAAGACATAAGCCAGCACGGAGAAGCCGAACAAGACAAAGACAAAGCCAACTACGCTGGCGATCTGGAGCGGTAGCGTACTGAAGCCCGTCATCAGGTTGACCGCGTGGCGCATGAGTTTACCAGTGGTATAGCCCGATACGCCTTTGGCACGCGGTACATTGCGAACCTTGATGGCGGTAAAGCGCGTGGTGGTCCAGGTCAGCAGCACGTCGATTGACACAGAGGGACTGCGATATTCCTGGAAGCCTTCGCGCAAACGTGTACGGAAAACGCGGAAGGCGCTCACATTGCGGGCGGTCTCGGCGCCCATGGTGCTGGCAAGCGCCATCTTTGTCAAGCGCGAAGCGAGATTGCGTAGCAAGCCATGTTGTTCCTCTTGCGGAGCGCCGTAGACGACATCGTACTCAGGCTTCAGTGCCGCCAGCATCGGCGCAATCTCACTGACCGGATGCTGCAGATCGTCGTCCATCGTAAGGATAATTCCGTGCTTTGCCGCCCGGATGCCGCAAAGGAGAGCGTTGTGCTGCCCGTAATTCCGGCTCATGCGGATGCCGCGCACCCGGTGATCCATACGTGCCAGGCGTGCAATGATCGGCCAAGAACCATCGCCACCTCCATCTTCAACGAAGATGATCTCAAAAACCGACGTTATTTTCGACATCGCAGCGGAAAGCTGGCCGTGCAGATCGAGCAGCGTTTGCTCGGCACGATACACAGGAATCACAACGGAAACCGTAAGCATAAGAGAATGGTCCTATTCTCGTACGCCATAAAGAACGCACGCATCAACAGCGATGAATTGTGCTAATTGCGAAAACCCAATCGCAGCGTGCATGTCAGTTATCTTCACATTGTAGCCGAAATACTGGCCTGGCTTTGCTCCGCCCTTGACAGCGACACTGAAGCCCGCCATTACAACCAGGCTCGGAGGTCTCTCTCCAGATTTCGTACGCAAGCTCGCAACGCGTATCAAAGATCTCACGGAACGACCCGATCCCGTCGCGCATAGAGCAGCGCGATCACTTAATTCAGCTGGATAAACGTTCCGTCTCCATCAGCGATCCCAAAGCGGTCCGCGTCGCCGTCGGTGGCAATCGCCAGCGCCGGTGGGAAACCCGTCCTTGCGAACGTCACGCGCACAGCGCGGATGGTCGCTTGATCGACCCTCGATGGTCGCCGGAAAGTTTTCATGGGAGCCGCTCTCCTTCATTGCCCCTGCGCAACCTGCGAATAGTACTTCTCCGTGATCTTGCGTCCGGTGGCGCCGTACCGCGGCGCCCGATAGATTCCCAGCTTATGCGCAACAAATCCTGCCGTCGTAGCGAGCACACCCAAGCCGTATTTCACGCTGCGCCCGAAGTTGATCGAGGAAGCCTCTTCGAAGTACTTCGTCGGGCAGGAAATTTCGCCGATCTCGAAGCCGAACATCACCGCCTGCGCAATCATCTGGTTATCGAACACAAAATCATCGGAGTTCTCGAGCAGCGGCAGTTTCTCGAGCAGTTCCCGCGAGAAAGCCCTGAAGCCGGTGTGGTACTCCGAAAGCTTTACCCCGAGACAGAGATTTTGGAACGCTGTGAGCAGCCGGTTGAAGACATATTTGTAGAGCGGCATTCCGCCCTTCAATGCGCCCCTGCCCAGAATGCGTGAAGCCAGCACCATGTCGTAGACGCCGCTCGCGATCATGCCCGCCATGGCCGGCACCAGCAGCGGCGTGTACTGGTAATCGGGATGCACCATCACCACGATGTCCGCGCCGGCAGCCAGCGCCTCACGATAGCAGGTCTGCTGGTTCCGTCCGTAGCCATAGTTGGCGTCATGGATGAATGTCTGTACGCCGAGATCCCGCGATAGCTGGGCCGTCTGGTCCCTGCTCGAATCGTCGACCAGGATCTTGATGTCGACTACGTCGGAGAGTTCCTGGACGGTTCTTTCCAAGGTCTTCTCGGCGTTATACGCCGGCATCACCACCGCGATGCGCTTTCCGTTGATCATGTCTCAGACTCCTCAACCCTCGCGCTCGCACCCTTCAAACCATCGGCTCAATGCGCCCCGGCTTGCCCCTGGTCGGGCACGGGATAGGGTGAAATGCGCGCCGGAATCGCGTCCGGCTCAACCAGCCACACCTTTCGGCCAGCATAGTAGTGGATTAACTCCATATTATCCTTGGAATCCATCTCCCTTGCCCATACGACTTTCGAACCATCGATATCGGGGGCGTTATAGACCCACTCATTCAAGGTGTTGTGGGCCGCTCCATACCGGACAATGGCCAACTGCCCGCCCGGCATCTTTTCAAACTCCGACTCGATCTGCGCCCGCTCCACCCCATAGTGCTCCGGGCCGAACCAGGTACAGTTCCAGTTGTTCACCGGCAGCTCTGGAGGAGCGATGCGGAGCGGCCTGGCAAAGACCCGCACCCCTGCCATAACGACGCACACGGCAATCGTCATCCGCGTCAACGCGAGCCCCACCGGCTTTCCCTCCGGCTTCCAAACGCGCAGATGGCGCATGGCTTGCAATCCGATGGCGTAGAACGCCGCGGTAAAGGGCGCGACGTAATGCGGCAGCAGGTAAATCTCGATGAGTAACCCCGCAACCATCACGATGATGGTATTTGTGAGGAATCGGATGCGCTTATCGAGGAACGCCCGTCGCAGCATAATCAGCGGCGGCAGCAGTGCGAAGCTGATATAAAACTGTGCGGTAAACTGGATCTTGACCAGCGTCTGCGGAATAAATCCCGCCCAGCTGTGAAGCTTTTTGAAGAATGCGTACTCCGTATCCGTGTAAAACTTCCGCATCACCGCGTGCCGGTATGCCGGGGTGGGCCGCTCATGCTGCCACACGAAGTAGGGAGTAATGGCATAGGTATTCCGGTCGACCGTGTAGGGCAGGGTTGTCGGGCTTCCGAACGCCCGGTAGTCATAAAGAGCCAGCCACGAGCCAGCCGCAATCAGAATCACCAGCGGCAAGATGGCGCGGCGCATCAGCACGGCCGGCCGCGGCCGGTTCTTTCCCTGGATGATCCAGCGCACCAGCAGCACGGCCGCGGGCAAACAGAGCAAGAGCCCCTCATAGGCCCGCGTCAACGCCAGAATCGCAGCGCCCAGAGCCAGCAAAATGCCATAGCGCATGCGCGCTGTCTTCGTCAGGCGCGGCAAGGCGCCGAGCACCAGCGCTCCTCCCAGCGCAGCAAGGGAGCCGGCGGCGTGATACGTATTCGTCCAGCAGCTGAAAACTCCCAGCCGCAGCACTGCCATTAGCCCGCCCAGCAGCGCCCAGTTGGGAGGCAGCCACGCCTGCAGCATCCAGCACAATGCCGCACACATCAGCGCGCTTACAATCAGCAACCCATACCAGGGATTCCCCAGCAGGACCTTCCCCGCCGCCAGAATCAGCCCCTGACCAGGGAAATACATCGATATATAGGTCGGCTTCATGGTGATGTGGATGCTCTCAAAATGTATCCACATCTTCGGCGTGGGGTTCGTCAGCCGTCCGAGCGCGAATGTGTCGCCGGCCAGCAGGAAGCTGAAATCATCCGTAACAAAGGGAATCGGAATTGGATAAAGAGGCAACAACGCCAGGCGCAGCACCAGTACGCTCACCCCGACCACCAGGACGGAAAGCCCCTTCCGTCGCGCCAATCGCGCGAAAGGCCGCTCGATGCGCGCCAACCAGCCGGCCGCGAGTCCAGGCCATGTAAACGCAGCCGCGGCCGCAATAGCCGTCAAGCCGCATTCGATTGCCAGCAGCGAGCCGTTGCTTTCAGATGCAGAGGGCGGAAGCATGTCGACTTAATTGAGGAGTCGTTGCAAGTGTACGCCGACGGGCCAGCCCATGCTTGCTCGTTTTGCGCTTACTTGTCTTGACATGAGAGGGAGGGCCGCTGGAAATGCTGGAAATTTAGGAGATGGAGTTATCAATGTTGTTAAAGAGGGTAGCGACTGCCGAAGCAAAGTGCTGGATGCCGCTGATCGCTGCCAGGGCGATTGCTGTGACGATCAGGCCATATTCAATCAGATCCTGACCCTCTTCGCCCTCCAGGAACTCCCAGAGCTTGAGGCGTAGTCTTAAGAACTGATCGTGCATGTCCAGCTTCTCCATTACGGCCAGGTCTTTACCCGGCTATGGTGTGCGCTTTCAGTTCTAGTCCACGGGCGTCGATTCGCGCAAACCTCCCTGAAAAAATCGGTTTGGATCGATATATTTGCGCGATATCTAACAATATGACCTTGCAGAGAGAGCATCTCCCCGATATGCCGGATTCGATGCTCTCCCGCGAAGGAGCTGAGGTACTGGGTGCGGCTTCCTGACAATCTTCTGCCAGTGCTTAGGCGAGTGTGTTGCTGATGTTGCTGAACACCGTGTTGATTGCGGAAGCTACGTTCCGGATGCCGGAAACCGCAGCCAAAGCGACCAGGGTAATCAGCAGCGCGTACTCAACCAGATCCTGGCCTTCTTCACGGCTCATCAGGTCCTGGACCTTAACGTACATCTTCAGAAAAAGGTTGTTCATGTGTATTCTCTCCAGTATGTTGATTTCCCAGCCTCAGCCGGGGCACCCTCCCTACTGCACCTTGCATGCCAATCGAGCAAGCCACACGATATAGCTTAAAACAAAATACTTAGACAAACCGCTCGCGACTCTCTACCCGCCCGGGCTGTATACGCTCGTTTACACTTGCCCACTTGCTCCGAGCGGCACGGTATACATGACCTAAAGGTGTATGCCCCCAAAGTGTCATGCGGTAAGACGCCCGTGCAATCCATCGCCAACCGGCCCGTAAGTACAATATCGTGCATGGCTGCTACCACAAATCCGCCGGCAACAAGGCCCCGGTACGATGCCGCGGATATATCGATAGCAGTCCTCGCTGGTGTCGCGCTCGCCATAACAACGTTGTTTCTTTGCGCCGTTCCGCTGGCGGGCAAAATGGCCGGCTCCCGTGACTTCGTGGCCTACTTCGCCACCGGGCATCAGCTCGTCAACCACGCCGATCCCTATGACCCGGACGCGATTCGCCGCATCGAGCGCTCCGCCGGCCTCTCGGCCAACGGCGTTCTCCTCATGCGCAATCCGCCATGGGCATTGCCTCTCGCCTATCCCCTCGGCTTTCTCGGCATACGTGTCGCGGCCGCCTTCTGGTCCCTGATCTTGCTCGCCTGCCTGCTCATTCCCGTGCGGCTGCTCCGCATCCTGCACGGGTCGCCGCCCAATTATATTCACTGGCTCAGCCTGTCCTTCGCGCCGGCTCTCATGTGCCTCACCATGGGCCAGACCTCCCTTTTCGCGCTGCTCGGCCTGACTCTCTTCCTTTATTACCACCGCACGCGCCCCTTCGCCGCCGGCGCCGCGCTCTGGCTGTGCACGCTCAAGCCGCACCTCTTTCTGCCCTTCGCCGCCGCGCTCATAGCCTGGATCCTCGTCACCCGCAGCTATAGGCTGCTGGCCGGCGCCGTGGTTGCCATGGCCGCAAGCTGCGCCATCACATACTGGATCGACCCTTCCGCATTCGCTAGCTATCTTCACCTGATGCGTTCTCCCTCCGTCGTGCTGGAGTTCGTTCCCTGCCTCAGCGATGCCATGCGGTTTGCCATAAATCGGAACGCCGTCTGGCTCCAATACCTGCCTGCCGCCGTCGCCTGCCTCTGGGCTCTCTGGTATTTTTGGCAGCGCCGCCACTCCTGGAACTGGCTCGAGAACGGCAGCCCGCTCATCCTCGTCTCGCTGATTGCGGCGCCTTACTCCTTCCTTTACGACCAGAGCATCGCCATGCCGGCCGTGCTTCACGGTGCGTACACCGCGCGGAATCGCTCCCTGATCATCGTCCTGGTTGGCATCATCGCCATCATTGAGCTGCAAGCGCTCCGCGTCCGCATCACTTCGCCTTATTATTTATGGACTGCCCCTGTTTGGCTTGCCTGGTACCTGCTGGCGCGCAGTCTGCAGAACTCTCGAACCGTGTGCCTGATATCGGCACCGGAAGGCTCATAACCCCCGAGCGACTCGAATTGACCACGGACCGGACCCCAAATGCGCTTGACAGACCTTGCCCTTAACCCCGCGCTCATCGGCACGCTCGCGCTGTTCCTGTCGGCCATTTGGATGGTGAGAGACCCGGAGGACAAGAACCGTCCCCTCCTGGTATTTGCTCTCGTCTTGAATCTCTTTTACGGGCTTCTTCTCTCTCTCTTCATGAGGACGGAGAGCAGCCTCTTCCCATGGAAATTTGATCACGTTCTTTTTCGGATGGATGCAGCATTGGGGTTGCAGGCAACCACGATCGCCCGCTCGCTGCAGGTAGCCCGAATTCCGCTTTGGATCGCTTACCAGGCCATGATCCCGATGATGATCTGCTGGTTCTTGACCACCCGTTACCGCAATCAGCGCGGATCCGTGCTCATTGCCTATGCCGCCGAATTAGCTGTCGGGCCTCTCATGTATGCCCTGCTGCCCGCCTGCGGGCCAATTTACGCATTCGGAGCAAAATGGCTCGATCCCCCGTCCCTCGTCTCCCCGGCCCCCATCCGCCTCAGCGGGATGCCCAACGCTTTTCCGTCCTTGCATGTGGCCACAGCCCTGGTACTCGTATCTTTTGCTCCGAGCAAGCTCTGGCGCGCGATAGCGCTCGCCTTTCTCGCCGTCACCTGTCTGGCGACGCTCTCGACCGGCGAACACTACGTGATTGACTTAATTCCAGGCTTGGCCTTTGGATCATTTGCGGCGAGCATCGGATTTGGCCGGCGCCGGCGCGCCCTCGCGTTTCTCGGGCTCGTATGTTGCTGGTCTCTAGCCGTCCGGTTCGCATACTTGTTCCTGATCGCCAAACCCATCGCGATAAAAGGCTGCGCTGTTGTCACCGTCATCCTTGCCGCTCTTGAGGTATTCATAGATTGGGGCGCCCGGTCAGCGCCAGTGCCGGTTCGCGCCATCGAGTCAGAAGTTCTCGTACCTTGAGTTGAGCCATTCTCGCAGTCTGTTTCTCAGGATTTGGGGATACGTGCTTCAGATGAATCAGAGATATCGCGACGGCCTCTATCTATTGTTGATGGGGTGCGCGGTCTTTCTCTTTCTGGGCATCGGCATGGAAAATGCCTCTTCCACGCCGATGGTCGATTTCAAAGTCCTTTATTACCCCACCCGCTCGCTCCTCGAACACCAGGATCCATACCAGGAAAGTGCAGTGCTGCGCCTCTATCAGGCTGAAGGAGCCTATCACCAGTTAGACACACCCAAGATCCTTCAGATCGTCTCGCGGTGCGTCTATCTACCCTCCGCCTTTTCGATCGCGGCGCCCTTCGCCTTGTTGCCCTGGGGCCCTGCGCATCTGCTTTGGATGGCGTTTACCATCGGCAGCCTCATCTTCGCTTCCTTCCTGATCTGGAAGATCGGAGCAAGCTATGCGCCCGTCCTCTCCGGCTTTCTCGTCGGCCTGTTTCTGATCAATAGCGGAGACCTTGTAGCCCTCAGCAATGCCGCGGGAATTGCCATAAGCCTCTGTGTAGTGGCTGTCTGGTGCTTCACACGAAGAAGGTTCATCGCGGTCGGCGTAATTTGTCTCGCCGTCAGCCTCGCCCTCAAGCCTCAAGATGCAGGATTGGTCTGGCTCCATTTCCTGTTCTCTGGAAACCATTACCGCAAATATGCGCTACAAACTCTCCTTGCGGCGCTGGTGATCAGCGCGCCGGGCCTCTTGTGGACGAGTCATGTCGCGCCCAACTGGCTTCAGGAATGGCATTCGAACGTGAATGCATTTTCAGCGCGGGGCGGATTGAGCGATCCTGGTCCTGCTTCAACAGGCCGATACGGATTTGGCATGATGGTCAATCTGCCGGTGATCCTCAGCTACTTCAAAGACGACCCGCATTTCTACAATCCAGCCAGCTATCTGATAGTGGCGCTCTCGTTTCTTCTTTTGATCTTCGTGGCTCTCCGCTATCGTTCGCACGAGCGGGAAACCTGGTTGGCAGTGGCATCCACTGCCGCTCTCACCATGTTGCCCGTCTATCATCGCCAGCAGGATACCAAGCTCCTGCTGCTGATGGTTCCCGCCTGTGTCATGCTTTGGAGCAGCGGCGGTTTGATGACAAAATGGCTCGCGCTCTCTTTGACTGTGGCGGGCATTATTTTGACCGGGGATTTTCTGTGGATCGTCCTGGACGTTGTTCTCAAGCTGCCTTTGCCCCTGACAGTGCGCATCTTTCCAATTCCATTGACACTGCTCGCAATCGGCTGGTTCTACCTATGGATTTATGCCGCTCAATCGCGGAAGAAGCGATCCATCGAGGCCGGGTAAGGGAACCGCGGCGCGTAAGCCCACGCCTTGGCTATAGCGGTTCTCCAATTGCTGTACACCGAAGGCACGAGGTCGAGTGGCTTTTTCCTCAAGAAAAAGCCCCCTTGCACACCACTGGACAGTGCACGTGAATTGGGGAACCGCTCTAAAGAGTTTTCTCCGCTTCGCTTTCGTTTGCTGGCTGTGGAGTCAATTCCAACGTATCCCCGCGCTGCGTCTCTGTTGCGCGAATCGTGCCCGCCGGCAGCTCCAGCACCGAGCGCGCGGAGAGGCACGCCGAGAGCCGCCACGGCCCCACGCGCTCTCTTACTTTCCGGATACGGTTTTCGCGGTCCAGGTAAACAAGATCGATCGGAAAGCGCATGAAAAACGTGTGCACCGATTCGCAGGGAATGATCCACAACCCCTCGCCGGTATCAAGGCCATCGCGGCCCAGCAAGCCTTTCCTGCGCGTCTTCCCGCTGGCAGCAACTTCAAGGCGGGTAGCGATCACGGTTCCGCGGGTCGCGTTCACTACCTTCAGGCGACCCTCCGGAACCTTCGAAGTATCCGGCATGACGAAGTCCCGCAATCCTTTAGCAATCCATCGAAGCGGATTCATCCGTTCGCCTCAGATTGCCCGTGATTGCGCAGCTCACTGTGGCGCACCGGTAGATGCCGGGGCAGATGGCATCGGCGCATTGATCGTCTGGCCGCTCGTGCCAAAGCCACCCGTACCGGTTTCGATGATCAGCGGCCTCTCCGGTCTCATGCTCTGGAGCAATGTCTCGACCGGTACGCTCGTCGGCGCGGACGCCGGTGTGTTCTCAGCCGTCTTGGCATCGGGAGTATGCATAGGAATGTTTGAATTCGGAGGTATGAACGCAACCGGATACTTCAATTGCGGTATCGGCTGGCCCGCTGGAATAGGCGCCACAATCTCGGGGGTGACAATCACAATCAGCTCGGTGTTTGATTTGGATCTTGTCATGGACTGAAAGAATTTGCCCAGAATCGGAATGTCACCCAGGAAAGGAACCTTCTGGAAAGTCTCCGATTCTTCGTTATCGAGCAGGCCGCCGAGCAGGAAGCTTTGCCCGTCTTTCAGTTCCACTTCGGTGTTCACCTTACGCGAGGTGATCGCGGGCACTTCGAATCCTGAAAGCGTCACCGCATGCGCAAAGTCGAGCGCGCTGACTTCGGGAGCCACCTGCAGCCGGATCGATCCGCGCGGCGTGATGGTTGGAATAAAGTTGAGGCGGATTCCATATTCCTTGAACTCGATCGTCACCGCCGTCGAACCGCCTGCGGACGTGCCCTGCACCACCGGATACGGATACTCGCCGCCAGCCAGGAAGCTCGCCTCTTTTCCATTCGTCGCCAGTAAATTGGGTTCCGCTAGCGTCTCCACCAGACCCCTGCTCTCCATCGCCTCGATCGTCGCGCCAATTCCGAGGCCAGGATAAAAAGCGAGAATATTCAGATCGTTCGAGATCAACGCCGAAGCAGCCGCGCCTCCCAAGGCCCCAGCGCCTCCCGCGGTGGACGAGAGTGTCGGCGGGCTAAACTGTCCGGTCGAAACCCCACCAATCGTGTTGGCCGCGCCCAGGTTGAACACATTGATGCCAAGGCTCTTTTCCAAAGTGCGATCCACGGCGCAAAAACGAACCTTCAGCAAAATCTGCGGGTCCGACGACGGCACATCCACGTCCAGCAGGTTCACCACCTTGCCGGCCGTTGCGGCAATCTCCACCGCGCGCTGTGAGCTGATCAGATCCTTCACGTCCCCACGCAGGAAGACGCTGTTGTTGTCGTAGCTCACCTTGATCGGCTCACCCGGCAACTCCGTTCTCAACTCGCGCCGCACCGCATCAAGGCTTTCGTTCGTCGCGGTCGCCATCGGCCGCACTGTCACGTTGAAAAACTGCCGTCCCCCATGAATATCCCAGATAATCAGGCTCGTCTCTCCGGGGGCCTTGCCATTCACCATGATTTCAGTGGGACTCACTGCGCTGGCCTGCGCCACTTCGCCCAGCCCCAGCGCCACGCGCGCGATCGGCTGCGCGCAATCCACCAGCACCGTCTTGCCCACCGTCACCGAGAGGTCATTCGTCGAATCCTGGGAAAGAGGTCCGGCGGCGAGAGACGGCGCACCTTGAGCTTGAACGCTCTGCCCGGCGCAAAACACCAACCCCAGTGCGCTGAAACATGCGATCGCGATTACAATCTTCGCCCTCAATGCTGTCCCTCCGGCGAGCTGAATTTTTCTTCGGTAGTGCTCGATCCGTTGATCACCTGGATCGAATATTGCGGAGGTGCCGGCTTGCGTGGGGCTCTTGCCACCACGCGGTGCGCTTGCGGCTGCGGCGCATTCTGATCGGCAAACAGCGCGGCCATCGCTGTGCTGGCCACCGGCGTCACCTTCGTGTCCAGCGGGTTGCGCAGCACCAGCTGGATCTTCAACTGGTTGCTGGCCAGGCTCAAGGTCTCCGCCTGCTCCGGCGTCACCAGCAGATTCACTACCTGAACCTGCTGCGGCTTGCCTTCCGCATCCTTCTGAATGTCGGTTCCAGCCGACAGCACTTGAATATTCTGCAGAATTGTCTTCGTGACCGTGCCTTGCTGGGTCGGCGAGGTCGTGGGAGGATTGCCCGAAACCAGAACGTCCACCCGCATACCGGGGGTTACGAAGCCGGCCACGCCCACCACCTCATCCACTTTGACCGCGCAAGCTCGCATACCGTCGGGTATCGTCGCCGCCAGGCCGCCGCCCGAACCCGCGGGAGCCAAACGGCTCTCCACGATCGGCTCGCCCTGATAGATGTCCGAGATCACTCCGCGGCCGATCGCGTTCTCCGGCTTCAGGATGGCGCCCTTCGGCGTCGACCCGGCCATCTCGGTTGTGGTCAGATCGGAGGCGGTCAGCACCGTTCCCAACTTGATGTCGGTAGCCGCCGCCACCACGTGCGTGGTGGAAATCGGCTTCGATGCCACGACCATGTGACCCAGAATTCGATAGACCAGAAAAGTACAGCCACTGGCTATCACGAATGCGACGAGAAGGATCGTAAGCAGTCTTCGGTTCATTCAACATGCTCTGAGCTGGCTCGGCAGCCGCCAACTCCGCCTTTCTATGCCCCATCCGGATGAACGTACCCAGTAAAACACCTACACCAGGAGAACGCATCACCATCGAGCCTTGAAGAGGGGTCGTGTTACTTCAGTATATCCGTTCGTGCATTTTCATAACCGACTGAATTCACTTTTTTTATCTTCCAAAGGTATCTAAAGTGCTACGACCAATGACCCGAATGGGCGATGTAGAATCCAACGCAAATCGTTCCCGAAATGGCATACTTCAATCGGTGCACCACAATCTCGGGAATGCGGGATTGCGCAATACACCGTAGAATTGAGTTCAACTGCAACTCCAAAGTAATCATCCCTCGGAACAAACAGCTTCCATCACGAGGGTTCCAGCGTCCGTTCATGGCCGCTGGTCTAAACGAGCGGCGGGCCGAAGTAACTCAACGAGCGCGCCGCAACTCTGGAACCGCAGAAATGCGTTCCAACGGTTTCCCTTTTGCTGCGGTCGTCCGGTCAAAGTTGAAGTCAGTAATCTCCTGAATGCGAAGCCAGCGCGGCAACAGAGGGAATGGTATCGTTCATGACGTCTCCCCGCACGATCACTCTCTTCACCCAGAACTCTGATCTCCGCCGGCCGCCGGTCTCGATTATGGCTTCGGCCCTGGTGCACCTCGGCGCAGTCAGCCTGGTCTCCTTCGGAGTTCTTTACAACCCTCCGGTCATCACCCATGCACCGTTGGACCGCTATTCGCTCCGCCGTCTCGACCTGAAGATGCCGGATCTGGAGGGTCGCCGCGCCGTTGCGGACGCCATCCCCCACCCCAGTCCGCATCATGCGTCTCACCCATCCCCCGCCGGCGGAAAACAGTCCGCGCTCATGTCGCCTCCTGTCCCCAAGGCCAAGATCGGTCCTCAAACCCTCATACAGCCTGACCTGCACACCAACCTGACGCTCGCGCAGGAAACTCCATTACCGCAAGTCATGCTCTGGTCGCCGGTCAAGACTCCCGTGGTCAAAATCGTCGCGCCCCTGCCGCAGAAGCCTCCCACCGCCATGGTCCGGCCCTCGCTCGCCGCTCCCGTTCCTGAACCCACTATCAGCGATGTGGCCATCGCCTCGACGATCCAGCCGTCGCTCAAGCAGCTCATCGTTCCCGGCACCACCACGCCGGTCGTCGTGCAGGGACCGCCCAAACCCGCCACAACGCCGGCAACCGTTTCGCAGACCTCCGCCATTCCCACTCCCGCCGCGGTCGTTTCGCTCTCTGACGTCCAGATGAAGAAGGGAACCGTCGCGCTTCCTCCCGTGAATGAGGTTGTGGCAACCAAGGCCTCGGCAGCGCCCGGAGATGGCAAGGTCGAAACCCAATCCGCGGGCAGCGGCGCCGGAACCGGCAAGTCCTCGGGAGCGCACGCCGGAGAAGGTCCGGCAGAGCCGGCCAGCGCCCAGGACGATACCGGCGCGGGAAGCAAGAACGCGATCGCCGGTCCCGGTCAGGGAAATCAGCTTTCGGCCACCGTGATCTCGCTGCCCACCACGGGCCAGTTCGGCGCCGTGATCGTGGGATCATCCCTCGAAGACCAGTACCCGGAGATCACCGATGTGTGGCAAGGCAGGATGGCCTATACCGTCTACCTGCACGTCGGCACTGCGAAGAGCTGGATCCTGCAATACTCGCTGCCCCGCGCAATGGACGCAAGAAGCGCCGGCGCCGTGGTTCACCTCGACGCGCCCTGGCCCTACAGCATCGTGCGTCCCAATCTCTCCCCCGGCTCTGTTGACGCCGATGCCCTCATGATCCACGGCTACGTCAACAACGCCGGCAGGTTCGAGACGCTCAGCGTGGTCTTCCCGGCGCAGTATCCTGAGGCGCAGTTCGTTCTCGACTCGCTCGAGCGCTGGCAGTTCCGCCCCGCCTCCCAGAACGGCCAGATCGCCAAGGTCGAAGTGCTCCTCATCATCCCCGAGCAATTCGAGTAAGCGTCCGCAGTTCTCGAAATCCATCTTCCTCATCGCACTTCAGTGAAGCTGTGTGCGTCGCCACAGCGTCCAATCCGCCGCGCCCCAGTGCCGCTCCCCTCACGGACGGCTTCTAGTGTCCTGAGTCTAAAGTTCGCATCATAAATGCGATGTCTTCCTGAGCGCAGCTTGGCCGCATTTTGGCCAAACGGAGTCGAAAGCCTGCCCTGAGCGGAGTCGAAGGGGATCTGCGGTTCGGGATGCTTAATTTATGCTCTGAACTTCGGGAACTCCACACTAGAGCCTGATGAATCCTTGAGTAGGCTAGTTTCGTATCAGGGCGCGACTTCACCGGGATCAGGACCAGCGATCCTTGCTTGTGGAGGTGGTCTCTAGTCGCGCCTCAGGTGCCACAAAATTCGTGAGTGGTTTAGCCACTGAGGTGCGCTTCCGTCTTTTGATTCGACCTCACCGCGATTCATCAGAATCGGCTGGCAAGAGTGATTCGGGAACAGTCTTCCGCAATCAAAAAGGGTACGGGCTAACTGCCCGTACCCCTTAAGAACAACTCCCTATTCTTCGTGCCACTTTGAAGCCCACATTATGTAGCGCTGTTGGAAATCAACCTTGGGCTTGTGAACGTCGCTGCGATCGCGGAGAAAATCTGCTGGAGAGATACGACCGAGTGGTTATTATCCGTGCACCCCAGGTTGACGTTGCCGGACTGTTGATTATCGGAGTAGAAATAGTCCCAACTTGAGGCGATATCCTCCATCGTGGTGCATGGCAAGATTGAACTGCCGGAGAAAGATTGATTGAGTGTGCCCGTGGTGACATCCTTCGTGTCTGTCGCGCCGACGGACCATCCATTGGAGCATCCCGACGACTCCGAACCATAGGCCACCGCGTACACCCGGTCAACCTTGAAGTTCCCCGTGGCACTGAGGGCGTACTGTCCCGCCGCAATCGCCTGCTGGCACTGGTCGTTCCAATCTGGGTAAATCCCAGTACCGTTTACACCGAGAGTTGAATATCCGAGCGTAGACACAGCCGTGGCCGGAGTGTAATACGCCGGTACCGGATAGCTGGTGCTGGTCGGCCCTACTTCGCTGCCGGCCAGAGCTTCCGGAAATTCCGTAGCCTCATTGAATTGATTCGTGCTGTTGTAGTAAGGGCTGGAGCCACCGTAAGCGCTGGAGTTCTTCGAGAAATAGCTGGCGTTTGCCTGGCCGTCGGAAAGGAAGATGATCGCAGTCTGAGAGTTGGGATTTGCGGCCTTTTCAATCGCCAGCGCAGCCTGCGCCTCATAGATCGAGCTGGCAAAGTAGGTATTGCCGAAATTGCTGCCGGTGCCACTCGCGCCATCGACGCCGAACGTGTAGGTGAGGCAACCAAGAGTGCTTCCATATCCGACTGTCTGCACAAGTTGGGAATTGGGGTTCAAACCTCCCGCGCTCGTATTGGAAGGATCGTAGTAATCGCTCAAAAATGGAGTGATCTGGTAGCTTGCCGTCCACGTCGCCTTGGGGGACACCGTCTGCGTATAGGTCATATACACTCGGCCCGCGGAGTCCGTAGGCAGGGTCGCCCCGGGCTTCGGCAAGGTGTACGGCGCGGCCAGAGGCTGAGTCTTCCAACTGGTATACGACCCAGGACTGCCGCCACAGCTGATATCAAGATCCTGCGAACTCTTTGAATATGTGTAACTGCTAGATCCATATTTGACAGTTGGCAAAGCGCCGTTCACGGACGTCAGCACGTTTGGAAACGTAAAGAGAGCAACACGGAAATCGTAGCCGCCCGGACAATTCACCGAGCCCGTGACGCAGGTCGGGTTTGTGCCTTTCAGCATAGCCTGTACGCCGCTCAATGCGCATTGAAACTCCGTGACGCCGCCACAGTTGCTGTCTGCAGTGTTCATCGATCCGGTTGAGTCGACGATGACGGCCACGCTCCACGGTTGCGCCATGCCCTCCATGGATGCAGTCGCCGAAGCCGCGATATTCAGCGTGTTAATGCCGAACAACCGCATGAACATTGTCGGCATAGCGGCTACCTGCTTCACTTTGACCGCGTTTGCCTGACTGCCGCTGCCGCAAGTCGCCCCGTTCATCAGCACGTTGAGGCAGACCGTTGTCACCGTCGTTTTCACCGTGCCCATGGTTGCGTTGTAGTTTTCATCCGCCTTCGCACCACTGCTGTATTGAGTCGCAACGGTGGTTGCATTGTTAGTGGAGCCGGAATTGTACACGTTCCCCGCCGCCGCCAGTGCTGCCGCATTGGAAGAGTTCTGGAGCTGGCTATGGAGAACATAGGCACGCCCCGCGTCTACCGTTAATCCGGCAGCTCCCAACAGGGAGACCAAGAGGAATGCCACCCACGGCAACACCTGCCCGCGTTCGTCGGTAAGTGCCCTTTGCAGATAAGACATACATCCATATTTCATACCGGTTTTACCTCGTTTCTTGCAGTTAGTACTCATATTGCGTAATCGTTTGTGAAAGTAAAAAGCCGTTGGGCAGAAAGTGGATGCCCACAATGGTGAGACTCCCTGGATAAGTCGCAGTGACCGATACCGGTTGTCCCCCCCCCATGTCTGCTTCGTCTCCAGAGCATGAAGTGCCGGACACCGTAGTCACAGTGCCTGTAGATGATGTGAAACTGAATTTCAGCCCAATGCTCGGAGGGGCGAGAGACGGGGCCGCATTTTTGATCGCGGTAAACGTATCGGCGCAGGGGTCGGAGGTGGTTGTGCGGATCTCCTGAAGATACTGCGCTCCCGTACCTAGGGCGTTTGTCAGCTGCAGATTATCTCCGAAGAGAATAGCGGACTGAAAAATCCCGAGCAAAACCGCAAGCAGCACGGGAACAACAAACGCGAACTCCACCAGCGTCTGCCCCTCTTCGTCCCTGCCAAACGATGCGCGCATGCTACCATTAGCGCGCTGCTCGTCCTGTATTTCCATTGCCGCTTTTGCCGATTTCAAGCCGCGAGCGCTCGATGCCGCTGTCTCGCTACAGCTAATTGCTCTCTTCATCGTTCTTTCTCCACGCTCGTTGACTTTTCTGATCGAATCAACGGCACTGCTCTTCCCATATCTCGGCGCACCGGCGCGCTCAAAAGCTACATCTTTTTCAATCCCTGCAAAAATCTGTCCAGCGCTTTCTTGTCTGCTCCTTCGGTGAGCACCGGTTGCGCGCGCTTGATCTCCGGAGCATCGCGCATCACGAATTTCAGGCCCACCCCGTCATTGCCCCAGCGCACCGCCCGCGATTGCACCGCGATCGAGCGCTCCTCGAGCTCCTCGCCGCCGTCCGTCCTTTGCAGCGTCATCAGGACCAGCGTTCCCGGATACCAGCGCTCCTCCGTCACCAGGTAGAGCCCCGATGAGCTGATGTCGCGAATCCCGTGCGCCTGCGGCGCTGCGCCATTCCAGTAATAGGCCGCCAATCCTGGCAAAGTCTCTCTGGGCGCCCGGCGCGGGTCTGGAGACCACCACCGTTCCAGCCAGCTCCGCGGCGGCCGCGACGTGTTTTCTCCCGGCTGCACCAGCGACATCTCATGCGTGCGCCGCTGCAGCGTGAGCTCCTGCTGCGACCTGTTCTCCAACTCCAGCAGTCCCGGCCCACCGCTCCACAGCGGCTTCTCCCGCAGCAGGACCGCGCTTTGCACCGTTGCCGCATCGCCGCGCAAGTTGCTGAACTGCTCCAGCCGCTGTTCCATCTCATCGGCCATGCACAGCACAAGCTGATCCCCGGCCTGGCTCTGCGACGAGTAAATTGAATGCACCGGCAGAACCAGAACACTCGCTGCCCGGGGCCGCGAAGAACTGATGCGGAATGTGGGAAACGACTCCACCAGGTCAATCACCCGGCAGTCTTCATCGAGATAAATCAGATCCAGAGGAGCTGGAAGCCCGGAGGTAGGGATACCGCGAAACGGCACGATCCACAAACCCTCGCCCGATCTCAAGGTCATCGTCGACATCAATTCCACGATGCCCGCATACGACAGATCGGCCGCCGTTACCTCCAACCCCAGGAAACACTCCCGGGTCTGGTTGTAGGCGCAATGTGTCCGTGATTCCATAGTCCCCCTGGGAAGCGGTGCGTCAATCGACGCGCCTGCTTCCGATCTCCCGAAAATCTGTTCTGCCTCTTGCGTCCCGTACATGTAACCAACCCCTTCTTGGATAACTGCGTCCCAGGGAAACGAAAAGGGGAACACATCACCCTTTCCGCCGCTGAATCAGCATGCCGGGACGCTCCTCTTCCTCCACGGCATTGACCCATCGGCGGAACACTGGAAGCTCGCGGCACTCCCCGAATTGCAGGCGCCGCTGGTTCTCCGCGCTCGCGCTTTTACTTCACCCGCGTGCGGCGGCGCTGAACCAGAAGCCCAAGAATAAGCACAAACATCGCGCCGGCAACCAGCCGGATCAACATAGTGGTATCCATAATCCTTTTTCTCCTCTCAACTGTTTTCGATCGGCCATAGACAGGACCGAACTTCCATTAACCATGCACCGGAACTCAAGTATGCGACGTCTGCTTGCGGCGCCCTTTTCTCTTTACCTCAGCTGCGGAATGACCCGCGGCTTCCATCTACTTCACCCGGGTGCGGCGGCGCTGAATCAAGAGCACTAACACGATCACAAACAGCACGCCGGCAACAGCCCGGACAATCGTCGTACTATCCATTGCTTATCCTCCTTCCCTTATTGGTTCGTAAGCGCTTTGAATGAATCGATCATGATGAGCACTGCCGGACCGAGTACGACCAGGAACAGCGCGGGGAAAATGAAAAATACCAGCGGGAAAACCAGCTTGACCGAGGTCTTCGCCGCCTGCTCTTCGATCTTCTGCATGCGCTGCGTTCTGAGCGTATCCGCGTGAATGCGCAGCGTCTTGGCGATGCTCGTGCCCAGTTGTTCTGATTGCACCAGCATCGAAACCATATTGCGTAAACTCTCCACTCCGGTCCGTTCAGCCAGATGCCTCCAGGCATCGGCGCGCGGCCGGCCGGCGCGCTGCTCGAGCACCACCACCGTCAGCTCATCGCTTAACTCCGGCTGGGAGCCTTTCAATTCCTCGGCTGTGCGCGAAGTCGCCTGGTCCAGACTCAGGCCGGCCTCGATGCAGATCACCAGCAGATCGAGCACATCAGGAAGGCCCTTCTCAATCGCCTTCTGCCGCTTCTTAATCTGCCTGCCCAACCAGAAATCCGGCGCCAGAAATCCTCCGCCCAAGGCCGTCGCATACACGAAGAATGAGCTCAGCATGTGCGCCAAACCCGTCACCAGGGCCAAAACGCAGAGCAGCAGCGGGACCAGAACCTTCATGCCGTAGAAGACCTTCACCGCGGACTCGCTCCGATTCCCGGCGCGGGTCAAACGCTGCGAGACCACCGAGATCTCCGCCTGGCTCCTCGGCAATATGTGCTCGAAGTGCTCCACCACCCCGCCCAGCGATGAGCCGGTCTGCTGAATCGTGTCGAGCAGCGAGCGCTTAGCCGGCTTGGTATGCGGATCGATCGCGTCCGAAATCCGCTTGAGCATGGCCTCGCGATAGAACAGCAGAAGTCCGCCGCTCGCAAACAGAAGAAAGATCACCGCAAATGTGAAAATCGTAATAGCCATGGCTCGCCTTTACATGTCGATGTTGACGATGTGGCGGATCACAAGTCCGCCCAGGATCGTCATACCGACTGCCGTCCAAATCAGCTTGATGCCGATCGGTTTGTGCCAGAGAATGCTCATCATGTCCGGATTCACGAAGTAGAGCGCCGTGCCCAGCGCAACCGGCAGAAGGCTCAAGATCCACCCCGTGAGCCGCCCCTGGGCCGTACGCACCTGTACCTCCCGCTTCAGCCGAAAGCGCTCGCGGATCACGTGCGCCGTCTTGTCTAGCACCTCGGCAAGGTTGCCGCCGCTCTCCTTCTGGATCATGATCGCCGTCGCCGTAATCTTCAGGTCTTGCAGGGGCATGCGGTTCAGCATGTTATCGAGCGCCGCCTTCAGCTCGAGCCCGTAGTTCTGTTCGTCGAAACAGGCGCGGAACTCTCCGCCTACCGGATCGGCGCACTCCCGCGCCACCAACCCCATCGCCGCAATCAGGCTGTGCCCCGCGCGCAGCGCGCTCACCATCAGATCGAGAGCCTCGGGCAAGTTCTGTTGAAACCGGTCGAAGCGCCGGGTGCGCATGAAGAAGATCCAGCAGAACGGCATGACGGCGACCAGCAACCCGGCGGCCAGCGCGCCGAGGATTGTCCCGAACTGGTTGTAAATGGCGAACGCTGGAATCACGAAGCACGCCGCCGTCACCACCAGCAGCCTGCCCGCGCTCCACTTCACATTCGCCTGCTTCAGCAACCCATGCAGATAGGGCGCCAGTTGAAACCGCAACAGCTTGGCGTTGAGCCACGGGATGCTGCTGAGCGAGGCGTCTTTCCGAAGGTTCACGATCTGTTCCCGCGCGGATGGGCTCTCCGTCGCGAGCGCGGAATCGAGCGTAGCCAGCACCTGCTTGGACTTCCGCGACGATCCGATTGCGATGATCGGCACCGCAATGACCGTGAACACTCCGATGAACGTGAGAATGATAACCAGTTGCATATCCAACTCCTGCTCCGCTAATTAACCAGCGTCTCCCGTTCGAAGATGGTGGGCGGCAGCACAATGCCTGAAATCCGGAGCCGCTCCAGGAACTTGGGACGGATGCGGCTGGGCTGAAACACACCAATCACCCTGCCGTCCGGACCGATTCCCTTTTTCTGAAAGCTGAAGATCTCCTGCATGCTGATCACGTTCTCTTCCATGCCCGTGATCTCCGCCACGCTCGTCACCTTGCGGCTGCCGTCGCTCATGCGCGTGGCCTGCACCACAATCGTGATTGCCGAAGAAATCTGCTGCCGCACGGATTTCTCCGGCAGGTTCATGTTGCCCATCGCCACCATCGACTCAAGTCTCGAAATCGCATCGCGCGGGGTGTTGGCGTGAACGGTCGTCATCGAGCCTTCGTGGCCCGTATTCATCGCCTGCAGCATGTCGAACGCCTCTTCGCCGCGCACCTCGCCCATGATGATGCGGTCAGGCCGCATACGCAGGCAGTTGATCAGCAGCTGCCGCTGCCGGATCGCCCCCTGCCCTTCAATGTTCGGAGGCCGCGTCTCGAGACGCACAATATTTTCCTGCGCCAGCCGCAATTCGGCCGCGTCTTCAATCGTCACCAGCCGCTCGTTGTTCGGAATATACTGCGAAAGAATGTTCAGGAAGGTGGTTTTACCGGCGCCGGTGCCGCCCGCGATCACGATGCTGATGCGCGCCTTCACAGCCGCCGACAGCACTTCCATCATCTCCGCCGAAATGCTCTTCAACTGCACCAGCTGATTGGCAGCCAGCGGTCCGGTTCCAAAGCGGCGGATCGAGAGCGACGGCCCATCCAGCGCCAGCGGCGGAATGATCGCGTTCACACGCGAGCCATCCGGCAAGCGCGCATCCACCATCGGCGAAGACTCGTCCACGCGCCGGCCCACACGCGACACAATGCGGTCGATGATCTGCAGCAGATGGCGGTCGTCGCGAAACGCCGTGTTCACCCTCTGCAGCAGTCCGCCTTTTTCCACGAAGACGTGATCTTTGTCGTTGACCAGGATGTCGGATATCTTGGGGTCGCGCAGCAGCGGCTCCAGCGGTCCGAGGCCGAAGACCTCGTCCAGCAGATCGGCCTGGATCTTCTCCTGCTCGTCGTAGTTGAGCGGTACACGCTGGTCCGCGATGATCTCTTTCACAATGCTCGATACAGCCTGGCGCGCCTGGCTGGAATTGACGCGTGACAATTTCTCCAGGTCGAGCTTGGAGATCAGCGTCCGGTGTATCTCCGCTTTGTACTTTTCCAGATTCAGCAATTCCACGTTGTCCCGTCCCTGCAATTCCAAAAATCGTTAAAATTCGTTGCCGCTTCGCTGCTGCGCTCTCATCCAAAGAGGCTGAAACCCTTTTTCTTGGTCTGCGTCTCGACCTGCCCGGTCGCCGCCCGCGCCATCTGCTTGATCAGCCGCGCAATGGGCGAATCGGCCAGCACCAGCGGCGTCGCGTTGATCTGCATCTTGCGCACCGAAGGATAATCGTTCGGAATCTTCCACTGCGCCGGCCGCGTCAGCGCCTTCGTGATGTGCTCCTCGGCCACGCCCAGCGAGCGCGGCTCGAACCGGTTGACCACTATCTCCAGCCGCGGGCCGGGGCCCGTGAAGAACTGCGAGATCAGGCGGTTCGAATTGCGCAATTCAGGAATACCCGCCTGCGTGACCAGATAGATCGTCGTCGACTGCTTGAGCAGGCTGGTTCCCGAGAAGTCCACCCTCGATCCCCAATCGACCACCACGTTGTCGAAGTCCTGCCGCGCCACTTCGAACAGCCGGTCGATGGCCTCGTCACTGGTCTCATAGGGAATAAACTTTCCCGGCGCCGCCAGCACCGAAACGCCGGAGCTGTGCTTGACCAGCAACTGCGAAAGAAAGCTCGCATCCAGCCGGCTCGTCGATTGCAGAGCATTGATCGTCGAATACTCGGCCGCAATCCCCAGGTTCAGCGCCGCATCGCCCAGCGGCAAATCCAGATCAATCAGCAGCGTCTTCTGGTTGGGATCCTGCGCCAGCGCGACCGCAAAGTTGCAGGCCAGTGTCGTGACTCCCGATCCGCCCTTCGCGCCGATAAACGTCAGCAGCCTTCCCGCGGCCTTCTTGGTAGATCTCGTCACCGGCCGCCGCGCCGCCGCGCGCACCAGCGACTCCGCCACCAGGTTCGAATCGAAGGGCAGCGTCATGAACTCGCGGGCTCCGGCGCGCATGCATCGCACCAGCAGTTCGGGATCCGCCTTTTCCGAGTACACCATCACCGTGATCGTGCCGCCGGCGCTGATATTCTCCACCAGCTCCAGCGCATACTCCGGATCCGCGTCCAGGTCCATCAGGACGATGTCGTAGCGGTGGGACAGCATCTTGGGCACTTCATCGAGGCTGGCGGGATAAGAGGTGAACTCGCGCACATCGTTCCCGCCCGGTCCGGCGATGGCCCGCATCGCGGCGGAGCGCAGCTCTTCAGTCGGTCCGATCAGCGCAATCGAGAGCGCCGTCGCGCCGATCGACTCTGGATATTGCGGACTGAAGTACGGGGAAGAATCTGTGGTCACTGCGCGGTCGCTCCTCGTCTCAAGCTGCTTTCCCTGAGAGTCGTTTGAGCCCCGATCGTTTGAATGATAGCTATCCATGGTCCGCTCCACGTTCCTTTATCTACCGTGCAAAAAACGACATCATCGTTCCGATAGCGATCGCCGGCGCGTACGGCATCTTGCTCGCGAGAAGGCTGCTCAATGCCAGCTCTTCGCGCCTTTCCGGGTTCATCAACCGCTGAATTCCCCGGCATGCCGCCCAGACCAGAATCACCAGCCCCCCGGCTAGAGCGGTCAGCACCGCAGCGACCAGAAATTGGCTGGGACCGATCCAGGCGCCGATCGCCGCACATAGCTTCACGTCGCCCGCCCCCATGCCGAACTTCCAATAAAGAATCCCGTAGATCAAAATCCCCAACCCCGCCCCCGCGAGGCTCTGCTCAACCCCATGCCAGCCATGAAGCCAGCCGGAAACTGCAACTCCCACCGGAAGAAAAGGAAGCACCAGCCAATTCGGGATGCGCCGGCTGCGAAGATCCGTAACGGTCGCCACCGCTACGACGATCAGCGTCGGCCACCAGGCAAACGAGTGCATCCCCATACTCCTTTTTCCTCTCCGTCTTCGGATGGCAGTCAGGTTGGAGCAATTGGCCAACCAAACCGCCAAGGCCTCGGAACCCCTTGGATTCAATTGGTTACCGGCGTAAGGGTAACCAGGTGTAGACGGCTGTATACGCGGGCTATGAGCCGGTGGAACGGGCCGTATACACGGTTGCCGGCAAGCCGATGTGAGACAAAACCCTTCTAGCTGTGAACCTTCGCCAGCCCCGGTCACGCCGGCAGCCCGTCCATCTCAACGGCAGCCCTCATCCCCAACGTCATCCCTGGCTCGGTTGCATTCAAACTTAGATAAATAAAAGGCTTATATCAATCTTAAAATGCCGTCCCAGTGTTCTTCCGCAGTGACTCCGCGGATACCCTCATCCCGATTTGGTTCCAGCCGGAACCTATCCAGTCGCTCAATCGATGCCCCGGAAATCCCGTCGCACAACATGCTTTCACGGTTCCTTTTCAAAATGCAATCCCCATTCCGTTCGTTCGCGGCTCCCCTCGGCAGCATGAAAATATGAATCCGAGGTAATAACCGGAAACTCGCCGGAATAACACAAAAGTGTTACGCGTGGGTCAGAAGTCGCACGGCGATACGCCTAACTGCCCACCTCTCTCATGCTCGCATCTGTGAATGATAAGAAAAGCAAGTTATTATTCATGAGCCACTTAAGCCCATACACCCTCAAAAATCCTCGACTTTGGAGGGGGCAATCGCCTCGCTCATCCGGCACCTCCACGTTAACTAATTCAAATCTAATTGTTTATAGCCGGTCACCACTACTCCCCGTTTCCTTCCCTGGCCGCCCTGACGACCTCAAATCCGGCCGGTTACCAATGTGCCGATCTTTAGCACTATTCAGGGATTGGCAATCTAGTGACGATTCATCATGATAGGTATACATCGCCCCCCGGATAGCTCGCGTAATCCAGCACAAGGAAGCCCGCGCACATGATCAAGATCGGACTCTACTCGGAAGACCGCACCCTCCAACCCCTGCTTTCCTCAGCACTCGGAAAGGACTTCCAGGTTCTTCTCCAGTCCGACGGCGACGGCATTGACAGCCTGGTCTCGTCGGGAGGATGCGACGTCCTGATCCTCGATCTTTTTTCGCATCGCGATTCCCTTCAAGAGCGCATCGAGCGCTCCCGGCTCCTGATCGCCTCCAACGTTCCGGCTATTCTGATGGCCGACGATACCCTCCGCTCCACGGCCTTCGAACTCGTTCGCACCGGAGCCTTCGGCTACTGCCGCCGTCCGCCCTCCGTGCGCGACCTGAAGACCATGCTGAGCCGGGCCTATGAAAACTCCTCGCTCAAGCAGCAGCTGCACAGCGCGCAGAGGCAGATGGAGGAGCCCGGAAGCTGCGATCAGATACTTGGATCGAGCTCGAGCATGCAGCGCGTCTTTCAGCTCGTCCGCAGCGTGACCAATCTCAATGCCTCGGTGCTCATCACCGGCGAAAGCGGAACCGGCAAGGAGCTCGTCGCCCGCGCGATTCACAATCTCGGCTCCCGCGCGAACAAGCCGTTTGTGGCTGTCTCCTGCGGCGCGATTCCTGAAACCCTCATTGAGGCTGAGCTGTTCGGCCATGAGAAAGGCGCCTTCACCGGCACCGTGGGCGCGCGCGAAGGCTACTTCGAACAGGCCGGCGACGGCACCCTCTTCCTCGATGAAATTGGCGATCTGAGCCTCTACACGCAGGTCAAGCTGTTGCGCGTGCTGCAGCAGATGGAGTTCAGCCGGCTGGGTTCGAACCGCCTTGTCCCGCTGCGCGCCCGCCTTATCTTTGCCACCCACCAGGATCTGGCCAAGCTGGTGGCCGAGGGTAAATTCCGCCAGGACCTCTATTACCGCATCAACGTCATGCGCATCGAAGCGCCGCCGCTCCAGGATCGCCCGGAAGACATTCCGCCGATCGCCGAACACTTCCTGCGCCACTACGCGCAGCTCTTCCAGAAGCCGATGGAAGGCATCGACTCCGCGGCCATGGAGATGCTGCAGGGTTACCCCTGGCCCGGCAACGTGCGCGAGCTCGAGAACGTGATGCAGAGGGCCATCATCCTGGCCCCCGGCCGCACCGTGCGCGCCGAAGACCTGAACCTTCACCTTCACGAAGAGGATGTCGCCGGCTTCGATGGCGTCGTCGATATCGGCGATTACCAGCCGGCCGGCTCGTTTGAACGCCAGCTTCGCGACTACAAGATCAAGCTCGCCGTGGCAGCCGTGCGTGAGAACAACGGCAACAAAACGCTTGCCGCCCGCAGCCTCTGCATCTCGCGTGCCTATCTTCACCGCCTGATCCGGCTTGCCGAGGCCGACCCGGCCTTCGCCGATCAGCCGCTGCGCGAAACCGCAACCGCCTAACCAACTCACCGTGCCCCATCCTTGCGCCTTCTTTCTGGCGCAAGGGTGGGAAAGCACAGCCCTCACCCATCCTCTCGTTTACGTATGCCGGGTGCCCCATCCTTGCGACGTTCTTGCACTTGACGAAAGGGTGGGAGAGCACAGCCCTCCCTATGTATGCCGGTGGTAACTCGGCGGTCCCGCCATCTCCATGCCGCTTTCCTGCTGCCCGTGAATGTACCAGCAGCACCATGAGGTTTCGTGCTGCGAACCGCCCGCGCCGATCAGGTCCTCGTAGACAATCTGGCCATAGAGCAGGATCACTTCCTCCCAGCGTTCCACCCGTTTGAGCCGCTCTTCGGTGCGGCAGAGTTCCCTCACGTCCTCGCGGCCGAAGATCTTGATCGCCGTCGACTCGCCAGGCAGTAAAATCACCGAGGCCAGCGACAGGTTCGGTTCCGCCCGCTCATAGGAGGGGTCGTCCGGCAGCGAGCTCTGGTCCGGTTCGATCGTAATCTTGTCCACCGACGAAAGAATCCGGGCTGGGCCGCGCCCGCGGTTGGTGGCCGCGATCATGAACCGGTTCTCCACCCGGCGCGACGGCTCAATCGTGACCAGGATCCACGGCCGCTCCGCGCGTTCGATCGCCTGCGCATGATGCAGCGCGGTCTGCGCGCTCTCCTGCGCCGCCAGCGCGGCCGTCTCCGCATACTGCATCTGCCCTTCGATCTTCTTGAGAATGGAGAGCGCCAGCAGAATCCCCGCATAGCCCAGCACCACCAGCACCAGGTTCGCCGCCCACGCGATGCGGTCCTGCCAGGGCCACGGCGCGGGCGCCGGCGCGGGCGTGGCAATGGTAATCTGCGGCGCCGGGTAATTCGGCGGACCGGTCTCGATAACCCCGGCAGCCGGGCTGCCTGCAGTCTTCGGCAACGCGGAGCTGGAAGCGGACCGGTTGGCGAATGGCTTGGGTGTGGTTGAAGGACGCGCGGTGGTCGATGGCGTAGCCTGGCCGGCGCCTCCGGGATCTTGAGTTGCATGGCCCACGGCGGCCCCGGCCCCTTGGGAAATGGCCAGCAGCAGGGCAAATCTCACTAAGCCCTTCCGGTTCATGGCGCAACTGTACCACACGGCCCTCGCCGCACGGCCCCGCCCGCCCCATTCCGCTCCCATCGTCTCGCCCGGTCTCAACCCTTTCTCATCAGCTCAAACCTTTTCCGATTTCACGCAAGCTTTCCACACAACGGCCGCGCGATCCACACACAGGACCGCCTTTTCCTCGGCAACCGATCCGGAAGGCCCCGACTCTAAGTTGGCAACGGAAGAGAAATCTTCCAGAAGGAGAGAGTAGCCTATGGCCTTCAAGAGAATCGGCAACGAAACTCAAGAATGGCAGCAGGGAAGCTCGTACATCACCTGTGACTGCGGGAAAGGCAGGGAAACTCGGGCTGAGCTCGAATTTGCCGCCTAGACGCGGCATCCCAGGAGATGTGATCCGGTAGCCGAACCGGATCTTCAAAACACGGAAAGCAGGGGGCGGAATCTCGAAGTGAGAATCCGCCCTTTTGCTGTTGTACCGGACCGCTCCCTTCGTCCTTTTCCCTTCCACCCGTCCAGTTCCTCGCGCGCCTCCAAGCACGTCCGCTCTTGATCCCTCCCCCGAAGGCTCAGTTGCATCCTTCGCGCAGCCGCATTAAGATGCGTCAATCGATCATCATGCTCCACGCCGTGCCCATCGCCGTCACCCCTCTGCCCGCGCCCGGACCCTCCGGCCCACGGCTGCGCTTGGCCAAGTTGTGCGTTGCCGTGCAGGGCGGCACGCCGGCAGAGCTGTTCGCGCACGGGGAAGAGGCGCTCAAAGACGCCCGCTTCCTTGAGTTCCGGCTCGACGCGCTCGCCAAGCCCGCAACCGGGCTGCCGCAGCTCAAGGAGTTCCTCGCCCAGCACCGCGACGTGACCGCCATCGCCACCTGCCGCCGCAAGGACTTCGGCGGCCGCTTCTCCGGGTCTTTGAATGCCGAACTGGACATCCTGCTGCACGCTGCGGAGGCCGGCTGCCATCTCGTCGACCTCGAAGTGGAGTCGGCAGAGCAGGCCACGAAATCGCAACTGGCGAAGTTCCGCGCCGGCCTGCGCGCCGCCGGCGCCGCGCTGCTGATCAGCTTTCATGACTTCACCCGGACCAAGGGTCTCGCCCACGCCGCGCAGCGCATCAACGCCTTCACCCCGGATTTCGTGAAGATCGTCTCCACCGCCCGCACCCTGGCAGACAACCTCGCCGTGCTGCGTCTCATTGAAGACCAGTCCCTGCACGCCCAGGTCGTCGGCATCGCCATGGGCGAGGAGGGCCTGCTCAGCCGGGTCCTCGGCCCGCGCGCCGGCGCAACCTTTACCTTCGCCTCTTCAGCCGATGGCGCCGGAACCGCTCCCGGCCAGGCCACCGTCCGCACCCTGGTTGATCTCTATCGCATGGAGCATCTTGACCAGGCCACGCGCATCTTCGGCGTCGCCGGCAATCCCATCGGCCACTCGCTTTCCCCGCTCATGCACAACACCGCGTTTCGCCGCGAGAGCGTCAACGCAGTCATGCTGCCGCTGAAAGTCAAGCTGCTCAATGACCTGCTCACCCTTACCCGCGAGTTGCCGCTGGCGGGCGTCGCCGTCACCATGCCGCTCAAGCGGGAGATTCTGCCTCACCTTGCCAACATGGACCCGCTCACCGCGCGCATCGGCGCCTGCAACACCCTGCGCGTCGGCGGCGACGGCAAGATCGTCGGCTTCAATACGGACGTAGCCGGCGTCGTGCGCCCCCTCGAAAGGCGTATGCGCCTGAAAGGTGCGCGCATTCTCGTCCTGGGCGCCGGCGGAGCCGCGCGGGCCGCGGTCTTCGGCCTGGTCGAGCAAGGGGTCGAAGTCTTCATCACCAACCGCACCCATGACACCGCCGTCGCCCTGGCCCGCAAAGCGAAAGCCAAGACCATCAAGCGCGATCAGCTCGCAAAAAACCAGTTCGATGCGATCATCAATACCACCCCCTGCGGCATGAGCGGCGTCACTCAGTTATTGCCTCTCGCCGAGAACGAGCTGAACGCCAAGCTCGTCTTCGATATGGTCTATAACCCGATCGAGACGCCTCTCCTCAAGCTGGCGCGCGCGCGCGGCCTGGCCGTCATCAGCGGTCTCGAGATGTTTGTGCAGCAGGGCGCAAGGCAATTCGAGATATGGACCGGCAAACCCGCGCCCGAAGCCGAGATGGCGCGCGTCGTGGAACTGGCGCTGCGCAAGCAAATATAAAAAAGAGCGCTCGAAAGAAACCGCCCGGTCTCATTTTCTGAAGTCACGGCGCGAAGCGGCGGCCCGCATCAGGCCGCTATTTCTTCTTGCCCGGCAGCATCGCCGTCAATTTGCCCACCAGGCCCGCCGTGCCCGTTTGCGTTTTGTCAGAACCCGTTGCCGCGCTCCCCACCGCCGCAGCCGCCGCGCCCGGCTTCGCCACAGCGGCCGGACCTCCGCTTTGCGGTTCAGCCGCAGCCGTCTTGCCTCCCGCTGCAGCCGACGCCCCACTCACAACCTGCGCCTGCGCAATCTGCGGCGCTGGGCCGGTAGTTTGATTTTTGACGAGAATCGAAATCCTGCGGTTCGATGGATCGTACGGATTGTCCTTCACGCGCAGGAGTTGGTCCGCATAGCCGCGCACCTGCGTCACCTGGTCGAGGCGTACTCCGTCTTGCTGCAGCAGCCGCCGCGCCGAATTGGCGCGATCCGCCGAGAGCTCCCAGTTGCCATAATCCGTATTGGTCGAGTAAGGCGTCGCATCCGTATGGCCCTCGATCAGCAAATTGTTCGGCAGCGTCTTCAACTCTCCGGCCAGCAGCGCCAGCAGTTCCTGTCCACTCTCGCTCAGCCGCGCGCTCCCGCTCTGATAGAACGTACCCGCTTTCGATTCGATCAGCTCGATCCGCAGCCCCTCGGGCGTGATCGTGATCTCGATCTGCTTGGCCAGTTTTTCCAGCTCCTTCTTGGCCTTGATCTCGGCTTCCAGCTTTTCTTTCAGGTGCTGCATCGCACTCGGGTCCTGGATCGTCTCCACGCCGTTGCTCGACATGTTGGTGCCCAGCAGTTGCGCGGTTCCCTTGGGATCGTTGAAGTAGCCGGCCACCGCCTTCTTCACCTTCTCGCTCGAACTCATCAGCCACAGCACGATAAACAGCGCCATCATCGCGGTGACGAAATCGGCATACGCCACCTTCCACGCGCCGCCGTGATGCGCGCCGTGTCCGCCCTTTTTCTTTACGACGATGATCGTTCGCGCCCTCGCCGGCATCTTTTCTCCATCCGATCTTTATGCAGCAGCCGCTTCCGGCGCCCCAGCCTGGCCCTTGCAGTTCTTCTCCATCTCTTCAAAGCTGGGCCGCGCATAGCCGGGAATCGCGCGCCGTCCCATCTCGATGGCGATGATCGGCGCCCCGCCCTTGAGAAACGACAGCAACAGCACGCGCAGCACGTGCAGATACTCGTTGTGCTCATCCGCGGCCTTGCGCATATTTGCGGTCAACGGCCCCACCACCCCATAGCAGAGCAGGATGCCCAGAAACGTCCCACCAGCGCCGCGGCCACGTGTGCGCCAATCTCTTCTGGCGGGCCGCCCAGCGCTCCCATCGTGATCACCACTCCCAGCACCGCGGCCACAATCCCCAGCCCCGGGAGCGCATCGGCCACCGTCGTCAACGCATCCACCGGCTGAATCGCAGCATGGTGATGCACCTCCATATCCAACTCCATCATCTGGTCCATGTCGAAAGGCTCCACGCCGCCGGTGATCGCCATCCGCAGCGTGTCGCAGAGAAAGTGCAGCGCGTGATGGTCGGCGAGAAACTGCGGATAGCTCTTGAAGAGCGCGCTCTCCTTCGGCTTCTCCACGTCCGTCTCGACGGCCAGCAGTCCCTCCTTGCGCACCCTGTTGAGGAACTCGTACATCATCTTGAGCGTGCTCAGGTAACGCTCCTTCGTGAACGGCGAGCCTTTGAGCGTGCCCAGCAGCCCTGCCATCACGGCCTTCAAAATGCGCAGCGGATTGGCCACCAGCAACGTGCCCATCGCCGCACCGGCCAGAATGACCAGCTCCGCCGGTTGAACCAGCACCGCCAGATGGCCTTTCTCCATCAGGAAGCCGCCGATCACCGCTCCAAAGACAACCAGGATCCCTACAATGGCAAACATTTCTTTCCCCCTCCCGCGGATGCAATGCGGTTGCCCCCGTCGCGCATGCTCGCGGTCATCGCCTGTTTCGTGCGCTCCAGCAATTGCGCCAGCGTTTCATCGCAGTCGCTCTCGGCCTGCCCGGCGCCAATGCTCACGGTGAGTGAAACCCGGTCGCCCCACCAGCGGAAATCGGTCGTCCTCGCCACCCCCGCCAGCGTCTGCGCGTGCAACGCCAGCATCTCCGGCGTGCGCTCATGCGCAATCACCAGGAACTCATCCTCGCCCCAGCGTCCGATCTGCTCCGAAGGCCGCAACCCTCCTGACAGCGCGCGATGCACTTTTTCGAGCATCGCCTGGCAGGCGCCCGTGCCGTGCGTCCTGCGTAGCTCGCGCGCCTGGTCTACGCTTATCCACAACAGCCCAAGCGGCGGCCCGCCGCGCAGGAAATCCCCAAACTCCGTCTCCAGCCGTTCTTCCAGCTCCACCTGGCTCGCCGCCACATCCGCATCGTCTCCCGCCTCGCCGCGCGGCAGCGCATCCAGGGTCTCCGCGGGACGAAACAGCGCCGCCGTGCCAATGCGGCTGCCCAGGCCGTTGCGCAGAACCAGAGTCCGGGCCATCACCACCACTTCATCCCCCAGCCTGTGCTTCACCCGCGCCAGCGTTCCGTGCCCCGCGCGCGCCCATGAACCGGGCCGCAACTCCACCATCCGCGCCCCTTCGAGCAGCAGCCCCTCCAGCTCCTCGGGAACCGGCCGCGCCAGCAGGTCCATCCCGGCGTACCCGGTAATCGCCTCCGCGGCATGGTTCCACCAAGCCACCCGGTCCTGCGCATCAAACACCGCCACGCCCTCCCGCAGACCCTCGAGCGCGGCCTCCAGCAGCTCCGTGCGTTCGGTCATTGAAATCCCTCTCAAGCCCTTGAATTCAGCCGCACGTCCGGCCCGATCCGCCCCCAGGCGGACCTCACCGGCACGCGCTCTGGCGGATTACGCCTTAACTGTTCAATCGGCGCAAAGCGGCGCAACTTCATTCCCAGTCGCTGAGAAGGAGGAAATTCAAAATTGGATCTTCTTGGAAGTCGCGGCCGACGGGCTCTTGGCCGTCCATTCGGGATCGGCTACGGTTGTGGCTCCGGCGCCAGATGCCGGTTGTCGAAGTGCAGCCGCGCAAGAATCGAGTTTCGCTTCGCATGCAGCACCGGCGCCAGAAACTCCAGGCTGATGTTGCCGATTGCGTACGACAGCAACCCGTAGTTCCCCATCCGGAATGCATCCTCGGCCCCATAACGCCGCGGATACCATCCATACACCGCCGTCATGTTCGCCGCGTACGGGGCCACAAATACCGGCAGCGCGAAGGCCGCATGCCCATCCGCGCCGCGATGCGCGAAAACAGTCCAGTAGAGCGCATGTCTCAGCCGCGCTCCTACGCCTGAGCACGTGCACCGGTAATAGAGCGTGTCCTCATGCAGAGCCTCTGCCACTGTAAACCGGGTGGTGATGTTTACGGCCGAGTTGCCGAAGTCCGACGCGTAGCGCTCTCCGAATCCTGGAAATCCCTCGCGCCAGTCGGGCGGGTTCCGCTTCGCCTGATGGTAGCCGGCCACGATCGTCGTCCACGCCAGCGGATACGGCCCGAAGGCCTCAAACAGGTAGTTGTGCAGCTTCTCCGTCTGCGTCAGCTGCACATACTGAGTCGTCGCGCCGTTCGGGTGCGTAAGCATCTGTGCATCGGCCGGTACATCGATCTGGCCGGCAGCAAGCCGCCAGGACACCGCAGTGAGCAGAAAGAAAAGCAGAAAACGAAAGGCCCTCAAATCGCAACCCATCCTGCTCAGGTCAGATGCAATTTGAAACCCCGCCGCAATCGGCAGCACACAGCGCATCCCTGCCTCTAAGAGGTCCACCTTGAAGAAAGCCGGGTGCCCCATCCCTTCGCGTTTTTTGCGAAAGGGTGGGAGAGCACCAACCTCAATCGCGGCAGACGATTCACGCCCTTAGAGCCGCCCAGTCAGAGACCTAATAGCTCCGCACCCACTCCAGAATCGACCGCACCGCGACCCCGCTCGGCCCCTTCGCGATATACGGCCGCGAATCCTCTATCCACGCCGCTCCGGCAATATCCAGATGAATCCACGGCACGTCCTCAGCGAACACGTGCAGAAACTCCGCAGCCGTAATCGCGCCGCCATGACGGCCGCCGGTATTTTTAATATCCCCGATATCGGACTTGATCATCTCGGCATATTCCTCGCCCAGCGGCAGCCGCCAGAACTTCTCTCCGGAAACCGCCAGCGCCGCATCGAATTTCGCGAAAGTCGCGTCATCGTTCGAGAACGCGCCCGCATTCACCGTGCCCAGCGCCACCACGCACGCGCCGGTAAGCGTAGCCGCGTCGATCAGGTGCGTCGCGCCCAGTTGCCGCGCGTAGCTCAACCCGTCAGCCAGCACCAGCCGGCCCTCGGCATCGGTGTTGATGATCTCGATGGTCTTGCCCGGCTTGTCAGGCGAGATCGGCATGGCCGTCTGCACATCGCCCGGCTTCTGCGCCGTGCCCGACGGCATATTCTCTGCCGCGCACACAATCCCGATCACCCGCACCTTCGGCTTCAGCAGCGCAATCGCGCGCATTGCGCCCAGCATCGCCGCGCCGCCCGCCATGTCGTACTTCATCTTCTCCATGCCGTCCGCGGGCTTGATCGAGATGCCGCCCGTATCGAACGTAATCCCCTTGCCGACCAGGCCCAGCACGGGCCCGTCTTTCCCGGCGCCTTCCGGCTCATAGCGCAGCACGATCAGCGCCGGCGGCTCGGGCGACCCCTGCGCCACGCTCCAGAACGCGCCCATCTTCAGCTCGTGCAGCTTCTCGGTCGAGTGCACCTCCCACTGCAGGCCGGTCTCCGCGGCCATCTCCGCCGCGCGCTGGCCCAGCACCGTCGGCGTCAGCTTGTTGCCCGGCTCATTCACCAGCGTGCGCGCAAAGTTCTGGCTCTCGCCAACGATCGCGCCCTCGGCAAACGCCGCCTCCAGCGCTTTCCTGTCAACAGCCTTCCCGCCTGCCGTCCCCGGCACGGCCAGCGTGAACCGCTGCAAGCTCAGGTCCTTGCGCTCGCTGCGATAGGTGTCGGCATCGAAATCGCCCAGCACTGCACCCTCCGCCGCGGCCCGCGCAGAACGCTCCGGATCCAGCAGTTCCAACTCCGGCAAAGCCAGTGTGATCTCCCCAATCCCCCGCGGCTTGGCGAACCGCAGCGCTGTCCCCGCCGCATTCCGCACGCTGTGGATCGTCGCCTTGGCCAGCTTGCCCACCCCGACCGCCAGGAGCCGTTTTGCTTTCAATCCCGCCGGTGCATGCAGCAGCAGCGTCTCGTTCGCGCCGCCCTTGAACTCCCCGCTCGCGAGCACCGCCGCGGCAGCCTTCTTTACCGCCTCGTCGTCCGTCAGCAGCACCGGGCTCGGCTTGGCGTCAGGCCCTTTGCCCGTCTGGCCGTCGGCGGCAAGCACCGCCAGCAACTCTGTCTCAATCCCCGTCAAAGCATCAAAAACCAGTACGGTCCGCATGATCTTCATTCTCCCACCCTATCCGTGTTTTCTGGCAAATGTCCCATCGCAGCATCGACTGGAAGGTTGACATGACAAGATACGAACACATTGTCAATCGCAATCATAATTGACACTAATGGAGTTTTGACATATCATAAATAAGTGTCATCGATGGAGAAGTGACATGACATCCGCGGTTGTCAAAACACGAATCAATGAGCAGGGCCGGATCGTAATTCCTGCCGAAATACGCCGCAAAATGGACATCAAGCCGGGTGAAACGATTCTGATGAGTCTCGAGGACGGCATCCTCAAAATCGAATCGCACCGCGCCCGTATCCGCAGGATTCAGGAGGAGTTCAAGAAATACGCCAAGCCGGGATTACTTGCCTCCGATGAGTTGATCGCCGCGCGCCGTGAAGAGGCCCGCCGCGAGATGGAGGAAGCTCTTGGCTAGCCCGGTGGTGCTGGACTCCTCCGCAATTTTGGCGGTCATCTTTCAGGAACCCGGCACCCAAACGGTCTCAGACCTGCTCGACGGCGGACTGTTAAGCTCAGTCAATCTCGCTGAGGCTCACACGGTCCTGATGCTGCGCGGGATACCGCCGGATCTGATCAGACGCCGCCTCGATGAGATGGGATGTGAGGTTTGTCTCTTCGGCGAGGAACAGGCGCATCTCGCCGGAGCACTGGTCGCACAAACGCACCCTTACGGCCTCTCTCTCGGCGACCGCGCCTGCCTCGCCCTCGCCATCGAACGCAATGCCACGGTCTACACCACCGAGCGCGCCTGGAAGAATCTCAATCTAGGAATTGAAGTCGAACTGATCCGCTGACCCGCGAACGTCCGCGCAGCGGACGCTAACTTGCTAACTCGCTAACTTGCCGACTCGCCGCCTACCGGCTGCCCCTATGCTTGCTCGCATTCACCGCCGCCCGCGCCTCGCGGTCCGCCTCGCGCCGCCGCTCCGTCTCCCGCTTGTCCCAGTCCTGTTTCCCCTTGGCGACGGCCAGTTCGCACTTCACCCGCCCGTTGCGGAAATAAAGCCGCGTCGGAATGAGCGTATGCCCTTTGATCTGCGTCTTCGAGAGTAGTTTGCGTACCTCTTCCCGGTGCAGGAGCAGTTTGCGCGTCCGGGTTTCGTCATGGTTGGCGATGTTGCCATGGGAATAAGGACCGATATGCATGTTCAAAAGGAAGGCCTCGCCGTCCTTGATCAACCCGTAGGCATCCTTGAGATTGGCCTTGCCCTGGCGGATCGACTTCACCTCGGTCCCGCGCAGCGCCACGCCGGCCTCGAACTTTTCAAGCAGAAAATAGTTGTGCCCGGCCGCCCGGTTGTGGGCCGCATCCCGCTCGCCGCTGGCCACGGGATCGCGCGGGCGCACCGGCTTTTTGGCGCTCGGCGCGTCCTTCGGAACCACGACATGACTGGTCTGGCGGGCCATCCGGCACAGTCCTCGATTCTTCATCCTAATGCAAAACTGCCGGCGGTGTGGCGGCCAGCGGGGCTTTGCTAGAATGAAGCATCTTGGGCTGAGCACGATCAGCGAATCGAACTGCGAATCGAACTGCGCAACGGGCCGCCAAGCCCGCCCGCACGAGCCCGCCGCAGACCGCAGGGCGGGTCAAACACCTGGGAGTGGAATGAATCACCGCACCGAACCCTCTGCCGTCCCCGGCTCCGTGCCGCCCAGCGTCGGATCAAGACCCGCATCAAGATCCGCATCCAAACCCACATCGACATCTGGATCGACATCTGGATTGACACCTGGATCGGCACCCGCATTCAGGGCCGTCTTCGGCGCCCTCTTCGGAGTCGCTTCGTTCGCCGTCGTCGTTCTGCTCGGCCTCTCCAGCGTGCCGCTCTACGCGCGCACCGACTCGGCCACCACCCTCTTCAAGCGCGGGCAGGCCGCCGAGGCCCGCGAGGACTTCGACACCGCCTTCGACGACTACCAGAAGGCCTACCAGCGGAATTCCAAGGACCTGCGCTACCAGACCGCCATGTATCGCGTCCGCATCTCTGCCTCCGCCGGGCACATCAGCAAGGGCCGCAAGCTGCTCCAGGCCGGCGATCTGCAGGGCGCGCTGGCGGAGTTCCTTCATGCCGCGGAGCTCGACCCCGGCAACGAAGAAGCGCAGCAGGAGATCAGTCAGGTGCGCCAGAAGCAGGGTCAGGCCACTCCGCCCACCGAGATGGCCATCCCCGAGCTGGCCGGCGAGCAGCAGGAACTCGCCGACATTGGCGGACCTGCGCAGCTCAAGCCGGTCTCCTCCGAGCCGCTCACCCTGCACATGACCGAAGACGCCAAAGTGGTCTATCAGGCCATCGGCAAGGCTGCGGGCATCAATGTCCTCTTCGATCCCGATTACAACTCGAAGCGCATCCAGGTTGACCTCAACAACGTCTCGCTGATGGACGCTCTCCGCATTGTGGGCACCCTGTCGAACACCTTCTGGCGTCCCGTCACCGACAATACCGTATTCGTAGCCCAGAACACCCGCATCAAGCGCACCGAGCTCGACGAGCAGGCCGTGCAGACCTTCTACCTGGCCAACGCCTGGCAGCAGAACGACCTCAATGACGTGCAGACCGCGCTGCGCAACGTGCTGCCCAACACCAAGGTCTACGGCGTACAGAGCCAGAACGCGATCGTCATGCGCGGCACGCCCGACGAGTTGCTGCTGGCCCAGAAGCTGATCAGCGATCTCGACAAGCCGCGCGCCGAAGTGGTCGTCGATACGGCCGTGCTTGAAGTGAGCAGGAACTGGGAGCGGACCCTCGGCATCGCCTGGCCCAGCAGCTTCGGCATCGCGCTGCAGCCGCCCTGCACCACGTCCGACTGCTCCACGTCGACCTCCGGCACCGGGACGACCGGAACTACAGGCACCACCACGAACTCCACCACCCCCACTCTCTACAGCCTGTCCCACCTCAAAGCCAGTGATTTCGCCGTCACGGTGGGCTCGGCCACGCTCAATCTGCTCCTCAGTGACACCAACACCCAGATCCTCCAGGATCCGCGCATCCGCGCCACGGATGGCCAGAAAGCCGACATGAAGATCGGCTCCAAGATCCCGATCGCCACCGGTTCTTACCAGACCGGCGCCGCAACCGCTCTGGTCAGCTCGCTCGTCAACACCCAGTTTCAATATGAGGATGTCGGCGTCGAGATCGAAGTCACTCCCAGCGTCCACTACGATCACGACGTCACTCTCAAGATCAAAATCACGGTCAGCGCGGACAGCAGCTCCGTCACCATCAGCGGCGTCACCGAGCCCATCATCAGCCAGCGTGTCGTCGATCAGGTCATCCGCCTCAAAGAGGGCGAAGCCAGCATCCTGGGCGGTATTCAGGACAACCAGGACCAGCAGTCCTGGACCGGCATTCCCGGCCTGAGCTCCATTCCCATCCTCAAGTACATCTTCGGCTCCAAGGATCACACCATCCAGACCGACGAGATCGTCTTCGTCGTGGTGCCGCACATCGTCCGTTCACAGGAGCTGAACCGGCAAAACCTGCGCGCCATTGACACCGGCTCCGGCCAGTCGATCGATCTCCGCCATCTCGACGACGGCGAGCCGCCTGCCTTCGTTCCCGGCATGCGGCCCGCCGCACTTGAGCAGCAGACCCAGCCCGTTCCGGGTCAGGGCGGCCTGGACTCGGTTCCTGGGCAGAGCGCTGACACTGCGGCCCCGCAGGCCCTCGCGCAGATGCGCGCCTCCCAGCAGTCGAACTTCGGCCCGCCGCCGGCGCCGCCGGGCGCTCAAGGCGCGCCGCAGCCGAATACCGCGCCCGATCAGGCAGCCCGTGCTCCGGGCGCTCCGCCAGCCAGCAGCCCGGTCTTCGCCTTCAATGCGCCCACCACGCCCCTGGCGACGGGAACCAGCTTCCAGGTGCCGGTGGTCTTGAATGGAGGCGCCGATGTTTCCGCGGTGCCCATGGTCCTTCACTTCGACCCGGCCAGGCTTTCGCTCATCAATGTGGACTCCGGCACGTTTTTGAACGCGGATGGGCAGGCCGCCGCGGTGATTCACCGCGACGATGGCCAGGGCAATCTAACGATCGTCGCCTCCCGTCCGCCGGGAACAACCGGCGTGAGCGGTGGAGGCGTCGTCTGCGTCCTTACATTTCAGGCCAAATCCGCCGGCCAGAGTACGATTAGCATGAGCAGAGCCTCGGTCACCACCAGCACGCAACAGACGGTGCCGGCGCAGGGCCAGGCCCAAGCCAACGTCGTAATCAGGTAAGGAACCAGAAGCTTGAT
The DNA here is from genome assembly GCA_036490385.1 of Occallatibacter sp. Taxonomy (GTDB): domain Bacteria; phylum Acidobacteriota; class Terriglobia; order Terriglobales; family Acidobacteriaceae; genus Telmatobacter. The sequence goes on along the minus strand of DASXDX010000033.1, from coordinate 57,333 downwards.
CGGGCAACCGCCAATTCGGGGTGCGATGCGCAGCGAAGGAGAGAGAGGGCTTTCTCTCATCGAGCTGATCGTCACCGTGGCGATCCTCTCCATTCTCGCCTCCGCCGCGTTTCCGGTCGCTCGTTTTGCCGTGAAGCGCCAGAACGAGCGCGAACTGCACCGCGACCTGTGGATGATGCGCGACGCCATCGACAAATACAAGGATGCCGCCGACAAAGGCGCTTTCCAGACCAAGGTGGACAGCCAGAACTATCCGCCCGATCTGCAAACCCTGGTCGACGGAGTGGATGTGCAGGGCAAGAAGCTGAAGTTTCTGCGCCGCATCCCCGTAGACCCCATGACCGGCAAACCCGAATGGGGCCTCCGCTCCATGCAGGACGATCCGGATTCAGACTCCTACGGCGGCCAAAGCGTCTTCGACGTCTACTCGAAGTCCGACGGCACCGGCCTCGACGGCACCAAGTACAACACCTGGTAGGCCCGGGGCTGGCAGGCCAGGGTGGTAGGACGGGCTGGCAGGCCGGGGTGGTAGGCCGGGACTTTAGTCCCGGCACAAATGCGGCAACCTAAACGCGGGGCTTTAGCCCCTGAGGTAGCCTTCAAAAGGAACTCGTGAAAGGCATTCGCAAAAACGACGCAGGCTTCACGCTCATCGAGCTGATGATCGTCATGGCCATCATCCTCATCCTCACGACCATGGTCGTGCCCAGCTACATCGGCGCCATGAAACATGCCCGCGAGGCCGTCCTCAAGGAAGACCTGTCCGTGTTGCGCAACGCCATCGACTCCTACACCATGGACAAGCAGAAGGCCCCCCAGTCGCTCGATGACCTGGTCCAGAACGGCTATCTCCGCGCCATCCCCGAGGACCCGATGACCCATGACAAGAGCTGGGTCACCGACACCAGCGACGCCATGTACTCGATCGATGAAACCGAGCCGGGCATCACCGATGTGCATTCCGGCTCTGAGGAAACCAGTTCCGACGGCCAGCCCTATTCCTCCTGGTGACCGGCCGTTCAGACTCAGTTGACCGCGCGCGGCATACTCTTACTAACTTTCCGGCTGCGTTCTTTCTGGCAAATGCCGCGCCCTCCGTGGCAAAGTAGAGACATGTTCCCCCTTATAGCGGTTCTCCAATTGCTGTACACCGAAGGCACAATGTCGAGTGGCTTTTTCCTCAAGAAAAAGCCACCTTGCACGCCACCCGACAGTGCGCGTGAATTGGGGAACCGCTCTAGAACGTCCAAAATTGCTACGCCCAGGCTCGTCGCCGCTCTCGTTCTTTGCGCCTGCGCCACGCTGAGCGGCCCGCTCCGCGCCCAAACCGAGCCGGCCGCCAGGACCGTCACGATCCGCATGTACGACGCAAGAACCGGCCGCCAGCTCACGCCGTCGAACTTCCTGGTGCGCTTCAATCACCAGGACGATCTGCATAACGAGTCCCTGCACATTGACGATGACGGAACCGGCCAGGTCGCCGTTCCCGCTGACGCCGCTTTCCTCTCCGTGCAGGGCACCTTCGACAACTCCATGGATATCTATTTCAACTGCGATGCCGGCATGGAGAAGGACGCGGCCAAGCTGCACTGGTACGCAATCTCAGAGATCCTGGCCACCGGCATCATCGCGCCCAACGAGTGTTTCAAGGGCAAATACGAGCGGCCGCGCATCGCCGTCAAGCCCGGCGAATTCATCTTTTATGTCCGGGCGCATAACTGGCGCGACCCTTCGACCTATTAAGGCTCGTCCCTAAAGTTCCTATCAAAAAAGAGTGTAGTCAAAGAGCCGTCATCCTGAGCGAGGTCGAAGGATCTGCGGTTCGGGATCTCGGCCAATGCCATGAACTTCGGGAACACCACACCAGCTCCCACCCGATTCTTCAAAAGCCCGTCTCAACCCGCGCCCACAACTCCCTGATCCCATACCCGGTCTTCGCCGAGACCGGCAGAATCTCATCCAGCTCCCACTCCTTTTTAAGCGCATCGAGATTCTTCGTCCGCACATTGCCGCTCAGCCGGTCCACCTTGGTCGCCGCCACAACAAAGCGCCGCCCCGCCGCGCGCAGCCATTCGAACAACTGCCCATCGCTCGCCTGCGGAGGAATGTTCGAGTCCACCAGACACACGCACAGCCCGAGCGTCTCGCGGCTCTCGAGATAGGGCTCGATAAACTTGGGCCACTCCGCCGAGATCGACTTCGAGATCTTCGCGTAGCCGTACCCAGGCAGGTCGGCAAACACGAATCTCCGCTTTTCCCGCTCGTCCAGAATCTGAAAAAAATTGATGGCCCGCGTGCGCCCCGGCGTCTGCGAAACCTTGGCCGCCTTCTCGCCCAGCAGCGCATTCAACAGGCTCGATTTGCCCACATTGGACCGTCCCAGAAACGCAATCTCCGGCCCGCTCGGCGCAGGAAACTGCGCCGCCGACAACGCCGAAAGCAGGAACTGCGAGTGATAGCGCATCAATTGGCTTTTCCCTGTCGTCCCTTAAAGTTCGCCGCCGGAAGAAAAATTCGCCAGCCGACCGGCTCTTCCTGAGAATACAGGCCGGCCCGCAAGCGCCGGATCACCGCAACGGGCCAGTCGAGCTCGCACAGTAGAGCGCCGACTCTCCACAGCGTCGCACTTTGCACGGCGCGGCATCGTGCACTGCGCAGCAATCTGCGTAGACCGGGGCGTTGACGCTTCGAAAACCATTTACACCGCGCCAAAAGCGGATGGGCGCCTGCCCAATAAGTGGCATGGCACACACTCGCAATCGCCCTATAATGGGCGTACTTCACATACTATTGGAGTCAACGTGAGCCCTTTCCTTGCGCTTGCCTTGTTGGCCGCAGCCGGCACTCTGCCGCCCGTCCAGGTTGCCCGGCCCCTGAATGCCGCCACCCAGCCCGTCTTCGTCGAGCTTCCGAAGACCCCCGGCGGGCTGACGCTTTATAACTCGAAGGGCGATATCGTAGCCCGCTGCGAGGGCAATCAGGATATCTTTTCCAATTGCAAAATGGAGCCCGGCGTCAGTCTCGACGATGTGATGAACGCCTGGGTCCACGCCTACCAGGACCTGCAGAAGTAGCGCCCGCCGCCCCACGGCGCCCCCCCAGCCCGCGCCCCTCCAGCCTGCGCCCCCCAGCCTGCGTCCAGAGTGGCGCCGCAGCGCCCGATTGGCCATGGAGTGAATTTGGACCGGGAACGGGCAAAACTGCGCCGAAGATCCCGATTTCGCCGCGAAACCACTGAAATTTCTCCAACTTCTGCCGATAAGCGATGGTGACGGCGGCGCATTCACGGCCGGTGGAGGAACGCAGACCTTGTCGACCAGTGGAATCACCAGCAGCCTGCTCACCGGAATCGCGGGTTCTCCCTCCTCTGCAAACCAGTTCGTTACCGATCTGAATCAGCTCGCCAAAGACCTCAAGAGCAACAACCTCTCGGCCGCGCAGCAGGACTTCGTCACGCTCTCTCAGGACGCCCTGAACGGCGCTACCTCGTCCACCGCCACCACGTCCGACAGCGGCATCACCACCAGCCTGCTCTCCAGCATCGCGGGCTCCTCCAGCAGCACAAACTCCTTCGTGAGCGAGCTCAATCAGCTCGGCTCCGACCTCCAAAACGGCAGCCTCGGCACCGCCCAGAACGATCTGCTTTCACTGGATTCGACGGCCCTCAACGCCGCGCCTTCTGCCGGCGCATCGAGCGCGAGCGCCATCGCCCCATCACATCAGGCCCAAACCTCGGAGCTGATCCATTCGATCATCGACGCATTGGACGCCGGCGACGACTCCTCCGTCAGCGCGGCCATGTCGCAATTGGCTTCGATCTCTTCCAGTTCCGAAGGCGCCAGCTACCTCTCGTCAGACAGCGCGAGCTTCGGCTCCAGCGCCGGAAGCTCCTCATCGAGCTCGTCCTCTTCGGGCTCAATCGGCCAGCTGCTCGACAGCCTGAACAGCAACAGCTCTTCGAGCCCCCTGTCCTCCCTGAACCTGCTCGCCTAACCCGCCATCAGGGCCGGAACGGCCTCACCCCATCGCCCAGGCAATCTGCGCAAACTCCCCACCCGCTCACCAGCTCAAGCTCGCGAATCCCTTCCGCTCTAAATTCCCTAAATGGTTCTAGTTCCGCCATGGACCGGTCATACGGTCCTCTCAATGACAATCGAAGCCTCGCCGGTCACTTCCGGTGTCATGATCCAATAATCCGCCGCCGATAACCCCCCTGGGCGGTTCGCATCCCCATGAAGTAATTCACCTGATGTCATTTCTCAACGCTTGCGATGCATGCGCGCACCTGCTGAGAAATCGGTAGGCGCTGCGCACAAAGCGAGCTGCAGTCGGCAATCGAGCGAAGGAGACGAACAATGAACCGAACTTTGGCAGGGAACCGGATTTTGGCAGGCGCGCTTGCGCTGGTTTTGGGGGCGGTTCCGGCAGTCGCGCAAAGCCTGGACGACCTGAACATCCAGGTCCACGGATATGCGGCGCAAGGATTTCTGTACACAACGCACAACAACATCTTCTACGCCGACTCGACTGACGGCAGCCCGGCATGGACCGAGGCGGTTCTCAATGTCGGCGCCGTCCCCACCCCCAAGCTGCGAGTCGCCGTTCAGGCCCGGTATTACCTGCTCGGCAACTCCGGCGATGCCCTGGTTCTGGATTGGGCCGCCGGGGACTACAAATTCAATGAGCGCTTTGGCCTGCGCTTCGGCAAGGTCAAGACCCCGTGGGGCCTCTTCAACGAGATTCAGGATATCGATCCGTCGTACATGTGGGCCCTGCTGCCGCAAAGCGTTTACGATGTGACAACCCGCAACGCCGACCTGGCCCACTATGGCGGCGTCGCCTATGGCACCTTCAAGCTCGCGCCTAAGCTCGGAAAACTGGATTACCGGATATGGGGTGGCGAAGAGGTCATCCCCACCAATGACGGGCAGTTTGCCGACCTGATCTCCGCTGGAAACGGCCCGCTCGATCCCTTCACCTATGTCACCTACGGCGGCGCTCTCCACTGGCAAACCCCGCTCCCCGGCCTGATGATCGGCGCCTCGGACGGTCATGCCAATCAAGCCACCGTGGCCCTCACCGGGGGGTCGGAATCCTTCGCACCCTGGAACAACGTCTCGTACTTTGCCAAATACGAAAAGGACAAGGTCATGTTCGCCGGCGAGTTCAACCGGCAGGTCAGTCCGGGCACTCTCAACCTCACCGGTCTTCCCGTATCTTCGGTGGGCAGCGACCCGCGAGCCTGGTACCTGATGGCCACTTATAAGCTGACGGGCAAGCTGACCGCCGGAGCCTATGACAGCCAGGTCATCGACCATCAGGAATCCCTGGGCCCGGATCGGTACAGCAAGGATTGGACCATCTCCGGCCGCTATGACGTGAGCCAGTTCATCTATCTCAAGTTCGAGGAGCATTTCATCAAGGGCACCTCGCTCAACTTCGAAGACAGCAACAACACGAACCTGCAGCCCACCTCCAATCTCACCGCGCTGAGGATCGGCGTGAGCTTCTAGAACGCACAAGGAAATGAGGATCATCATGAAAAAGCGGTTCATCTCTCTCTTCTTTGCCTTCGGCGTTCTGGTTCTCGCGGGCAACGCGGGGGCACAGGCGATCGTGATTGCAAACTCCGGAGTGAAGGCCTCCGACGTTTCGAAATCCGACCTGCGCGACGTCTTCACGGGAGCATCCACCAGCATCGGCGGCTCGCAGGTGACCCCGGTCCTGCTCAAGTCGGGGGCGGCGAACGATGAGTTTCTGCGCACCTACGTGGGCAAGAATGACACCGCATTCCGCGCCGGCTGGCGAAGCCTGGTGTTTTCGGGCCAGGCCACGATGCCCAAATCCTTTGATTCGGACACGGCGGTCGTGGATTATGTGGCGCACACTGCAGGCGCTGTTGGCTACATCGGCAAGGAATCCCCGCACGAGGGCGTCAAAGTCCTCGCCATAAGGTGACAGGCATGATCGCACGGATGAAGGTCGCACTGCGGCAGATGATGGTCAGGCAAATCATTCTGCGCATTCTGGGAGTTCTGGCCGGCGGGTACCTGGTGCTCGTCATGATTGTGGGGCTCGCAGCCGTCGTCACCCATATCCGCATGTCGCAGATCTCCGGGTCGCTGTTCCCGGCCGCCTTGCGCATGCAGGATGCGGAGGCCGCCTTCGAGCGCATGAAGAAGCACTATAGCGACGCGGTCGTGCTGCAGGATGCCGGCGCCTTGAAAGGCGCTGAAATCGACGCCGAAACCGCCTCAACCGCGCTGGGTGCGGTCAGGGACGCGTTGCGCGCTTCGCCTGAGCTGGGCAAGCAGGCCGATGACCTGACGGACCAGTTCTCCTCGATCCGCTCCAGGGATCGCGAAACCTATAAGGCCGTTCTTGCCGCTACCGGCGGTCCCAGCGACGATCAGATGGCGGAGATCGGCGCGCTCGGCAAAGACAACAAGGCGCTCACCGACACGATGAGCTCGCTCGACAAGGCTATCGCCGTCGCCTTCCGGAAACAGCTGAAGGCGGTGGATCTCTGGTCGGTGTTCAGCGGCGTCGCCGGGCTGGTGATGCTCCTCTTCGCCGGCCTGAGCTGCCGCGTCGCCTGGTGGGTGGTGCAGACCATGGTCGTGCAGCCGCTGCGCCTGCTCGGGCAATGCATGCAGGACACGGTTGAAGGCGACCTTACCCGCAGAGTCGACGTCGGCGGCAACAATGAGATCGACGAAGTTGGCGCATGGTTCAACCGGTTCACCGAGCACGTTGAAAAGATCGTCCAGCGCGTGATTGGAGGGGCGCGCCTGCTCGACAACGCCGCGGGCGACCTGGCTCAATCCGCGCGCTCAACCGCGGCTGAAGCCACCAAGCAACAGCAGGAGGCTGCCCACATCACCACCACCATGAGCGAAATGACCTCGGCCATTCAGGAGATCAGCCAAACCACGCAGGACGCCGCCGTGCACGCCCGTGAGGCGGAAGAAAGCGCACACGCGGGCGGCCAGACCGTGCACGCCACCGTCCGGATCATTGGAGAAGTGCTCAAATCGAACCAGGAAACCTCATCCCGCATCGAAAACCTGGGCCGCTCCAGCGACGCCATCGGTCGCGTCATCGACGTGATCAACAACATCGCCTCCCAAACCAATCTGCTGGCTCTGAACGCCGTCATCGAGGCCGCGCACGCCGGTCAGCATGGACGCGGCTTCGCGGTGGTTGCCGGAGAGGTGCGCGCGCTGGCCGCCCGCACCACGGCTGCTACCAAGCAGGTCCATGAGGCCGTCCACGCCATCCAACTCGGCACGGCGGAGGCCGTTGCGGCCATGCGTTCCAGTATGAGCCAGGTGCAAAGCAGCGTAGACTCGGCCAACTCCGCCGGCGATGCGCTCAGCAGCATCATCCACGGCTCGGAATCGGTGCAGAGGATGGTCACCCAGATTGCCGCCGCCGCTACCCAGCAAACTCAATCCACGCAATCGGTCTCTGCCAATGTGAGCGAAATCGCGGCCATCATCCAGCACACCGCGGCCAGCTCGATGGAATCCGTCGACGCCTGTCAGCAGCTCTCCAGGCTTGCCAACGAACTTACCACTCTGGTGGGCTCGTTCAACGTCGGGCAGGGCAGCAATGATGCGGGCGCATACGCTTCACCCATGCTTGGAAACGGGCACGCACCTTGGACCGCCTCGTCGCGCTCCTTCAGCCGTCCCGCCGCTTCATCGTAGGAGATAAACCGGACACGAGAAGCGCACGTGAATTGGGGAACCGTTCTGGTGTCCTGTTTCTAAAGTTCGCATCATAAATGCGATGTCTTCCTGAGCGCAGTTTGGCCGTATTTTGGCCAAACGGAGTCGAAGGATCTGCGGTTCGGGATGCTTAATCTATGCTCTGAACTTCGGGAACGCCACACTAGTCCCGGAAGACAACCGCCCCTCATCCGGCCTGCCCGGAGCCTGTGTCGCCTGGAGCCTGTGTTGCCTGTTTTTCAAGAACTGTCGGCGCGCCGGCTTATTTGCGTTCCGAGATCATCCACTCCCCGCTCTTCTTGGTGAACGTGAAGCGGATCACATGCGCATACTGCATCGGCTTGCCTGAAGAGGTGATCGTCGAGGTTTCCGTACAATTCCAGATCGCCGTATTGCCGCCAATGAACAGGTCCGTCACCGGGCAGCTATCCGTCACTCTAGCCTCGGGATTGCTCTTGAAGAAGCGCTGCCAGCCCTTGGCGCTCACCGGCTCAATGCCCGCGGCCTGCAGCTGATCCACATCGTGCGCCGCCAGCGCGGAATCGAACCGGTCCAGCGTCTCCTGCACCAGCGTGGCCTCGGCCACCACCTGGCAGGCGGCCGTCATGCGCGCCGCCGCTGCACTCGCGTTTTCCTGCGCGCTTTGTCCAATGGCGCCTGGCGCGGTCGCTGCCAATGCGCCGGCTGCCGCCAGAACGAAAAACCAATTTGAGGACTTCATAGCAATCACTTCTTTCCGCGCGCCCACCCGTCTTGAAAGCCGCGCCGAAATCTGCTGCGATTTCCCAACCCGTCTGCACTTCGCAGAAATTGTGCGCCTCGCGCCTTCTCTGGGGAATTCCACTTTGGCGCTATCCCGCCGGCTTTCAGCGCCTCTACGCTCAGGAAATCGGCGCAGCAGCATGTTTCTTGAACGGGATAAAGCCTCTGAAATTACCGAAGTGCCGGCCAAGCTCCTCCGGAACCCAACTCCGCGGTGGACCGAAAGGCCTATTTTATTTGAGATGCTCAATCGCTGGTTGACGGCCATAGCTCCCCGTGCAACTTAAAACCAAAATAGGGTCGACACCCCAAGCAGGTTTTTGCACCAAGGAGTCAGACAGCGCGACCTCAAGGGCCGCGAAAGGTGCCAGCCCGTCTACTGACGCGCCGGCAGATTGCCCGTCCGCTCCGCCGGGGGCACCGCAGCCAGCACCTCGGTCTCCGTCGGCAGAGGCGTCGGCAGAGGACTTTCAAGAGCCAGCGCCAGCACCTCGTCCATCGAGTCCACAAAACGCAGCTTCATCGAGTTCTTGATGTTGTCCGGCAGCTCCGACAGGTCCTTTTCGTTGCCTTTGGGCAGAATCGCCTCAAAAATCCCCGCCCGCAACGCGGCCAGCAGCTTCTCCTTCAATCCGCCGATAGGCAGCACCTTGCCCCGCAGCGTGATCTCGCCGGTCATCGCGATATCGCGCCGCACCGGAATCTTCGCCAGCGCGCTCGCCAGGGCGGTCGCCATCGTGATGCCTGCCGAAGGGCCATCCTTTGGAATCGCCCCCTCCGGCACATGCAGGTGCAGGTCCATGTTGCGGTAGAACTCGCGCGAGAGCCCCAGCGCGTGCGCCTTGCCGCGGATATAACTCAATGCGGCCTGCGCCGACTCCTGCATCACGTCGCCCAGCTGGCCCGTGATGGTGAGCTTGCCCTTGCCATCGAGCACCTGCACCTCCGTGGTGAGAATGCTGCCCCCCACCTCCGTCCATGCCAACCCGGTGACCAGCCCCACCTCGCTCTTCTCGTGAGCCTCCGAATCGCGGTACTTCGCCACGCCCAGGAACTCGACGACATTGGCGGCCGTGACCTCTTCCTTGTGCTTCGCGCCCGCCCTCACCACCTTGCGCGCCACCTTGCGGCACACATTGCCCAGCTCGCGCTCCAGGTTCCGCACGCCCGCCTCGCGCGTGTAGTTGCGGATGATCTCAAGAATCGCATCGTCCTTGAACGTTACGTTCTTCTCGCTCAACCCGGTCTGCTCGCGCTGCTTCTTCACCAGATATTGCCGCGCAATTTCCAGCTTCTCCTGCTCGGTGTAGCCCTGCAGCCGCAGAATCTCCATGCGGTCCTGCAACGCCGGTGGAATCGTATGCAAAACGTTGGCCGTGGCGACAAACAACACCTGCGAAAGATCGTAGTCCACGTCGAGATAATGATCCTGGAAGCTCGTGTTCTGCTCCGGATCGAGCACTTCGAGCAGCGCCGATGCCGGATCGCCGCGGAAGTCCGAAGAAATCTTGTCCACTTCATCCAGCAGGAACACCGGATTCTTCGTCCCCGCGCGCTTCATGTGCTGGATGATCTGCCCCGGCATTGCGCCGATGTAGGTGCGCCGGTGCCCGCGGATCTCCGCCTCGTCGCGCACGCCGCCCAGCGAAAGCCGCACAAACTTGCGTCCGGTCGCCTTCGCAATCGACATGCCCAGCGAGGTCTTGCCCACCCCCGGAGGTCCGACAAAGCAAAGAATCGATCCCTTCGGATTCTTCACCAGCTGCCGCACGGCCAAAAACTCGAGAATGCGCTCCTTGATTTTTTCCAGACCATAATGGTCTTCGTTGAGCACCTTCTCCGCGTAGTCAATCGAGCGCGTCTCCTTCGACTTCTTCTTCCACGGCACCGCCAGCAGCCAGTCAATGTAGTTGCGGCTCACCGTCGACTCGGCCGACATGGGCGGCATCGCTTCCAGCTTCTTCAGCTCCTGTACCGCCTTGTCGAGCACATCCTTCGGCATGCCCGCGGACTCGATCTTCTTGCGCAGCTCGTCGAATTCGCTCTTCTCGCCGCGGCCCAGCTCCTTCTGGATCGCCTTGATCTTTTCGTTGAGGTAATACTCCTTCTGCGCCCGCTCCATCTGCCGCTTCACGCGCGACTGGATATTGCGGTCGAGATCGAGTTTTTCGATCTCCACATCCAGCACGTCGGCAATGCGCGTCAGCCGCGCCGACGGATCGAAGATCGCCAGCAGCTCCTGCTTTTCTTCAATCCCAATCTGCAGATTCGCGGCAATCGTGTCCGAAAGCTTCGCCGCCTCATCCATCCGCACCGTGGCGATGATGGTCTCGTAGTTGAGCGACTGCTGCAGCTTCACATACTGCTCGAAGAGCGACGTCACCCGCTGCATGAGCTGTTCCACGGTTGAGGTCATCTCGAACTGCGATTTGCCGGTGCGCACCGTAGCCACAAAAAATCCGTCGCGGTCGCTCACCTCGATCGACTTCGCGCGCTCCACGCCTTCCACCAGCACTTTGATATTGCCGTCCGGCATCTTCACGCTCTGCACAATGTTGCAGATCGAGCCCACCTGGTAGATGTCCTTGGCCTTCGGCTCGTCGATGGAAGCGTCGTGCTGCGTGGCGAGAAAGATCTTGCGGTCGCCGGTAAGCGCTTCCTCCAGGGCACGCACACTCGATTCGCGCCCCACCACGAACGGGGTCATCATGTAGGGAAAGATGACCATATCGCGGATGGGCATCATGGGCAGCTTGCGCGGTTCGGATTTTTCTCGTTGAGCAGTCATCGGAAGACACCTTGGAGATTAGACGCGTGAGACCGGCTCCGGCTTCAACCCACTGGTTCCAGGGCTCATGTTGGGATTGTACAGCGGAATTCAGCTATCGCGAAGTTTCGCCCTGTGCACGTGAATGGGGCCTGTTAATAACTGGGAGTGGATGCCGGTAAACTTCCCGTTTCCGCAGCACTCCCGGCAGCGCGTACCACCCCATGGCGTCCGGGCGGCTGGATATATAATCAACTGCGCTGCGGGATCCGTCATGAAAATCCAGGCAAAACGGAGGAGCGTCACCCATGCCCTACAGGTCCGATTTTTACTGTGCCGAAAACCTCATTGGTTACACGGGCAAACTCGATGATTTTCCTACCGTTTACTTCTTTAAACCCTCGACCGGGGAGTTTGGTCATATCACCCAGAAACACGACGTAACGAATAATGAGGGACGCGAAGTGGTCATGATATCCGATGGCGGGTATCGCGCGGTCAATGAAGACGTTAAAGACGCGACCGGCAAAGTCATAGGCAGAGCCCTCAGGGAATATAGCGGCGATCGATTGATCCATCCGAGCCGGAACGAGTTCATACCCAAAGCCCCGGGCAACGAAGGCGTCCTGCTCCAGGCGATACTGCGGTTTGTTGACGAGAAGCCGCTGGCGATATGGCGGGATCTCGGCGATGGCAATCCATCACCCGGCATCGAGTTGCTTGCACGCGGCGCCCCGAAAGACAAACTTGGGCGCCGTGGAGCAATCAGCAGCGGATCGACGATACGCATTCCCTGACGATACGCATCCCCTGACACCGGCATTCTCAATCCGCGCTTGGAATCTTTGCGGCGGCGTCGATGACCCGCACCTCAACATCCGCCTTGCGGCTTTCAATTCTCAGTCCCAACTGCTCATCGAGAACCCGCTGCCAGGCAGTGAAGGCATCCGTGCCAAGCTCCGGATGAATCTCGGCGCTGAAGTCGTAGATGCCGTCCAGTCCCGTCCTGTCGAGCACCGGAATTGCCGGGCCGCCGGCCTTCACAGGCTCACTTGGGTTTTCGGCAGCCGGAATGGAAAACTGCAACGCGAGTAGATCGGCAAACTGCCGCATGGTGCCGTGGAAATGAAAGCCTGCGCCGGCGTGAGACTCGCCGCCCGCGACCGGCTTGATTTTGGCGCCATCCTTCCCGACCGTTAATTCGTACACACGCATCGCACGGGTTTCGCTATGCTGCTTCAGATTGAACCGGTCAGCCAACAGGCTCTGGAGCATCAGCCTCTTCTGCTCTCCCGTTGCGCCTTCGGCCGAGTGCGCCTCAATCTCGTACTCGTTGCGGTCGAGCCACGGCGGGCCGATGACCTGATCGAGTTGAAGATTCCAGGCATCCGCAACCAGCCGCCTGAGCGTAGCGTTTTTGCCGGTGAAGCCCACGGAAGTCCAGCTGATCTGGTTGTTATAGTCCGGGCCGACCGTGCGCGCGCTGGCCTTGACCGACGCGACGTCGAAGACCGGCCGCGCCGCCTGGCACCATGCCAGCGGGGCCGCAGCCAGAAGAACGCATCCCGCGATGAAGCGCCGCATGCCGTTCAGCATAAGCGCAAAGAGTGGCTTGGGCAAATGCGCGCCACCCTCCTCACAACCCCGCCGACTGCACACTCACCGCATACAGCGCGTGATGCGTCAGAATATAAAGCGTGCGGCGATCGGCCCCTCCGAACACCAGATCGAGCGGCCGCTCCGGAACATCGATCTTCTCCAGCATCTTCCCCTCCGGCGAATAAACAAGAATCTGCCCCGCGGCCACATACACGCGCCCGCGCTCGTCCTGCGCCACGCTCTCGCCACCGGTCTCCGTAAACAACGTCAGGTCCGTCACCGACCCTGTCGCCGTCACCTTTCCCTTGAACGTTCGCTCCGCATTCTCCGTGGTTACATAAAACGGCTTGCGCGGCACCGCTCTCTGCAGCCCAAACGTCCGCAGCAGGTCGGCCATCTTCGTGCCCCACTCCATGTGTCCCTGCACAAACTCGTCGCCCGCGGAGATGTACGCGCTTCCATCCGTCGCCACATACTGCCACGCCCGCGGACTCGAAAACTGATGCAGCTCGAACACTCCCGCCGGCAAATACTCATTGGCCCCACTGCGCTCTGCCGCCGGCTGCTGTTCCATCATCTTGATCTCCCCCGCCGGCCCATCCGGCCGCACCGTGTACACCGTGCCCGCCCCGCTCCGCGACACCACCAGCAGATCACCCGCCCTGTCGAAGGCAAGATTTTCCGGTTCCAGCGAACCGCTGCTCACCATTTCTGCCTCACGCCTCTCCGCGTTCCACCTGTAGATCCGCTGCCAGTGCGTATCGACGAAGTAGAGCGTACCTGCCGCATCCACCGCCCCGCCGGAGATCGAGAAGAATCCATCCGCAAGCTTCCCCACCTCCGCATGCGGAGCGAGCACAACCGATGCAGCGGCTGGCGCCGCGGCCGTCGACATCTCACCCGGCGCCTCCAGCACAGCAAACTCCCGCGCGCGCACCTCGGCATGATCGCTCGAATCCAGCACAGAGTTGTCGAACGACACCTTGCTGTTGCTGTCCACATGCATATTGCGAAACTCGATCCCGCTCGACTCGGAGACCCGCACCGCCTCCGGGAACGGCTGATAGCTGCTGATCACGCGGTAGCCGTGATAGTTGGCGATGGTGATGTTCTTCGACCGGTCGATCTCGATCGGCAGCGCAAACCCGCTCTCGCCGCGCTCTTCTTCAGTCTGCAGCGCATCCAGCTCCCAGTTCTCCACGCGGTCAAGCCGAATCTCATTGCGCACGTGATGCTCGCTCGAAAGCTCATACACATGGCCCGGCGTGGACGTGTTCGAAATAAACAGCCCCGCCTGCGCAAAGGTGTCCGGCGTCCAGATATCGGCAAATGTCCCACCGCCGCCATCGGCAATCCACAGGCTCGGATACTGCGCATCCCATCGATACTTCGGATTCGGATCGCCCGAGTGCGTGTTGTTATACGGATTCATGCGCGTCCCATCGGCTGCATTGGTCCCATGCCCGCCGAGAAAACGCACATCGTCCATCAGCGAGTCCGCGCCGGCCCTCCATAGCGCGCCCACCGCGCGGTCGTTGATGCCGCCCGTAAACAGGCCGATGCCGCTGACGATATTGTGCCCGCCCTGCGGCGCCTCCAGCAGCGCACGCGGCGCGCCCACGCCCTGGAAGCCCGGCGATTCATCCTTCAGATCAAACTGCGTCATGCTCGGATGCAGCCCGATCAGCACCGTATCCGGCCGCAGATGAATCGTGTCGGTTACGAGATAGCGTCCCGTCGGGATGTAGAGCGTCGGATGCTCGTCGATCGCCTTCTGAATCGCCGCCGTATCGTCGGTCACGCCGTCGCCCTTCACGCCCAGCGTCAGCAAATTCACCCACGACTCGATCGGCGGCAGGGCGGCAATCGCATCCTTCTCCGCCGGCAACTCCCTCACAGCACGTGCATCGAACTTCGTCTCAATCGTCCCCCAGTCCGCTACGCCATTCAGCGTGAGCCCATGCGAGAACGTCTTCACCACGTAGCTCTCTGCCGGCCCATTGAACGTCTTACCGCTCTCGCGCATCTGCGCAAATGTCTTTACGTTCCTGCACGCGATGTCTTCAAGATTGATCTCCGTCCGCGCGTTGTTCTCATTGCCAAACACAATCGCCGCGACCGCAATGTTCTCGAACCGCGACCGCTCCACCCACAGTTCCTCTGCATACTCGGGATCAATCGACACCGCGTGCGGCACATGGCTGAACGTATCGTGAATCAGCGTCAGTCCCGCCTCGTGCTCCTGGATCGCGGCCGCACTTTGCCCGTCAAAGCTCGAATCGATCAGCGTGAACTGCCATCCCGGCGACGGCTTCACCGTCACAATCCCATACTGCCCGCCGTGAAAGTGCAGGTCTTCGGCCTCATTGCCAATGTCCTTGAGCGCCGCCAGCCCCGACCCAATCCAGAAGTCCATGTGCGCCAGATAGCAGTGCTGCGCCACATGAAACCGGATGCCCACCGCCGCAGGATTGCCCTGCCCCATCTCGAAGTCCACATTGCTCATCGCCGAGTAGAACGTGCCCGGATTCGCATCCGGAATCGACGCATCCGGCGGTACCGTCCCGTCGATCGGCTCAGCCGGCCGCCCGGTAGCAAAGTCGATCCGCGTCCCGGCCCTCGGCCGCCCGCCCGCAAACAAAAACATGTAGCCCAACCCCGTCTGATAACCAGGCGTATTGTCAGCCAGCACAAACACCGGCCGCGTCGCGCCGTACCCAATCACCCGCACCGAAGGCCACACATAAATCGTGCGCGTGATCCGGTAGCGTCCCTGGGGCACAAAGAGAATCCCCTCGCCATGCGCCGCCGCGCGATCAATCGCCGCCTGAATCGCCCCGCTGTCATCAGCCACCCCATCGCCATGCACAGGAAAGCTATCCGGCGTCAGATAAACAGCCTTAGCATCCTGGAGCCGTACAGGATAGTAGGACGCCGCCCGGAGGGGAAGCGCAATCGCAAGCAGAACCCAGACAGTCAGCGCAGTCTTCTTCATTTCGTCTCGTTTCGCCTTAGCAGCACGCAGCTAGAGCCGCCGCGCAACTCCAACATTCAGCCAGAGCAGGCCACGGCGCGTCAAGCAAAAACCTCATAAACAATCGGTTGCCTTTTTGTAGCGCCGGCCTCCAGGCCGGCTGTCCTGGCGGGGTCCACGCCGCCAGCGTCCGCAACTGCGGCGAAATTCGAAAATACCTTACCCAAACACGAAGCCCTTACGCAGCGCAGGGACCTCATCCAACCGCAATTGCAAGAGGGAAGAGTACCGGAGCGATGGCCTGACCTGCTTTAGGTTCCATCTTGATAGAGAGCCGTCGGGGAAAGGCGAGATCGCGAAGCACCCAACAAAGTACAAGGGGGAAACTCGATACGGCCGAAAGATTGTTGTAATGCAACCGTCCGAGACAAATTGCCTGCGAAAAGCGATACCCCAAGCTAATCAGCTTGGGGTATCGCTTTCAAACTCAGTTGGAGGGCCGTTATCCAGCCTTCTCCAGCAGGCACAGCGAAAGATCCCTTCGCTCCACCATCTCGCGTGTAATTTCGAGATCCCGCACCCGCTTGTTCGATGGCAGGTGGTACATCAGGTCGAGCATCAGTTCTTCGAGGATCATCCGCAATCCGCGGGCGCCCACCTTGCGCGCCAGGGCCTCGCGGGCCACGGCGCAGGTCGCTTCCTGCGTAAAGTGCAGCCGGACATTCTCGTACTCGAACAGCCGCTGGTACTGCTTGAGAATCGCGTTGCGCGGCTTGGTCAAGATTTCGATCAGCGCCGGCTCGTCCAGCTCGTCCAGGATGCCCATCACCGGCAGCCGGCCCACAAACTCAGGAATCAGCCCGTACTTGATCAGGTCTTGCGGTTCGGTCCGGCGCAGCAGCTCCGTGTCGCGATGCGACCGGGTCGTCGCCGCCTCGGCCTCCGTCTCCGCCGTCCTGAAGCCCAGCGCCTTCTTGCCCACGCGCCGGCCCACTACCCGCTCCAGGCCCACAAACGCGCCGCCGCAGATGAACAGAATGTTCGTCGTGTCAACGGCAGTAAATTCCTGGTGAGGATGCTTGCGCCCGCCCTGCGGCGGAACGTTCGCCACCGTGCCTTCGAGAATCTTCAAGAGCGCCTGCTGCACGCCCTCGCCCGAAACGTCACGGGTGATCGAGGGGTTCTCGTCCTTGCGGCCGATCTTGTCGATCTCGTCGATATAGATAATGCCCTGCTGCGCGCGCGTCACATCGCCGTCGGCGGCCTGCAGCAGCTTAAGGATAATGTTCTCGACGTCCTCGCCCACATAGCCGGCTTCGGTCAGCGTGGTCGCATCGACAATCGCGAATGGAACGTCCAGCATCTTGGCCAGCGTGTGCGCCAGCAGCGTCTTGCCTGAGCCGGTCGGTCCGACCAGCAGAATGTTCGACTTGGCCAGCTCCACCTCATTGTTGCGCAGCCGGTTCATCTGTACGCGCTTGTAGTGGTTATAGACCGCCACAGCGAGCTTCTTCTTGGTCTGGTCCTGGCCGATGACGTAGTCATCGAGAAAACTCTTTACCTCTTGCGGCTTGGGCAGGTGCCCGGCCAGGGTGGCCGGAGCCGCTTCACCGCGGTCGTCCTCAAGGATTGAGTTGCAGACAGCGACGCACTCATCGCAGATGTAGGCGCGAGGATAGTCGCTGGGCGACGAGATCAGCTTCGCAACCGCATCCTGCGATTTATGGCAGAACGAGCAGCGCAGCGCTTCTTCAGGTCCCGTGCGCGTTTTCATAGGTTTAACTCCCTTTGGACGAGCTCATTGAATTCCGCACTCTGCGGGGTTCCGGCCGCTTATACGGGCGGCCGGTCGATAATTTCGTCGACAATCCCGTACTCTTTCGCCTGTTCGGCGTTCATGATGAAATCGCGCTCGACGTCGCGTTCAATCCGTTCAAGAGGTTGGCCGGTGTGCTTAGCCATGAGTGTATTCGTAATCTCGCGAATGCGCAAAATCTCCCGCGCATGAATGTCGATATCGGTAGCCTGGCCGCTCAACCCGCCCATCGAAGGCTGGTGAATCAGGATCCGCGAGTTGGGCAGCGCGAACCGCTTGCCCTTGTTGCCGGCCAACAGCAGAAACGCCCCCATGCTGGCCGCCTGCCCGATGCAGTAGGTCACCACCGAATTCTTGATGAACTGCATCGTGTCATAGATCGCCAGCCCGGCCGTAATCGAGCCGCCCGGCGAGTTGATATAGAGTGAGATGTCTTTTTCCGGGTCCTCGCCCTGCAGAAACAGCATCTGCGCGACCACGAGGTTCGCAATCTGGTCGTCGATGGGCGTGCCAAGAAAGATGATGTTATCGCGCAGCAGACGTGAGTAAATGTCGTAGGCGCGCTCGCCCCGGCTCGTCTGCTCAACCACCATGGGAACTAATGCCATTGAGTCTTCGTCCCGCTCTCCCGAATTGGGGGGTTCTGCTCCCGTTTAAGTCGCTGTGCGGTAAGGGAAATTCCTCTGCCGCGCCGTATCTTCCTGGCCCTAAGCAGGCAGCCGTTCGTAGAGCAGATTCGCGGTCTTCTCGCGCCTTAACTGTTCCCGGATTCTAGCCAGCCCGCCATCCTGCGTCAATCGCACTTTCAGGGTATCCAGCGGCTCACGCGATTGCAGCGCCGCCATTTGCAGCTCGTGATCCATTTCCTCATCGCTGACCGTGATATTTTCAGCCTGCGCGATCCGGTCCAGCAGAATCGAGGCCTTCACCTCGCCCAGCGCGCTCTCCCGCTGCGCCCCGCGCAAACGGCCAAAATCCATCTTCCGCATCTGCTCCGGATTCATCCCCTGGGCAGCCAGGGCCCGCAACCCCCGTTCCAGCCGCGCGTCAATCTGGTCCTGCACCAGCGACTCGGGAACCGGGAACTGGAACCGTTCCGCGAGCGCCCCAAACAGCCGCTCCTTGGTCTCGTTCTCCACCCCGCGCCGTTTGCGGTTTTGCAAATGATCCCGCACGCTGGTTTCGAGCTCGGCGTAATTCTCATACTCGCCGATCTCCTTCGCGAACTCGTCGTTCAATTCGGGAACCGTCCGCTTCTTGATCGCCTTCACCGTCACTTCATAGGAAACGGTCTTGCCCGCCAGCTTGGGATCGTAGTCGGCCGGATAAACCACCTCGGCCTTCAGCTCCTGGCCGGGCTTGGCGCCGCGCAGCGCATCGGAGAAGGCCTGCACCGTCTCCTTGCCGCCAATCTCCACCAGCGAATCCTCGCCCTCGATCGGGGGCGTATCTTCCCCCTCGACTTGGCCCTTGTAGCTGATCTGCGCCCAGTCGCCGTCCACCAGCGCGCGGTCCTCTTCCACCGGCTCAATCGTCGCCCGCGAGTCGCGCATCCGGTCGATCTCCTGCTGAAACTCTTCCTCAGTCACATCGACCGCAGGCTTGGGAACCGCCACGCTCTCGTAACCCTCAATCGAAAAGTCGGGCAGGTACTCGAACGCCGCCTTCACATGCAGCGGCGCGCCTTCTTCCACCGTGAGCTCGGTCACCTGCGGCTGCCCCACCGGCCGCACACCCAGCTCGTTCACCGCCTGGTTGAACCGCTCCGGCAGCAACGAATCGATCACCTCTTTGCGAATCTCGCCGGCAAACCGGCGCCGCACCACCGATTCCGGCGCCTTGCCCGGCCGGAACCCTGGAAACTTCGCATATTTGCGGTAGTTCGCGGCCACCCGCCGGTAGGCCTTGGATACGTCTTCAGCCGGCACGTCGATCACCAGCTCGCGCGTGCATTCCGGGTTCAGAACCGGGCCGTGCTGGTGACCTTCATGTCCTTCGTGCTCATGTCCTTCATGCGCATGGGCTTCATGTTCATGGGATTCGTGTTCATGGTGTTCGTGGCTGTCGCCTTCGTGGGTGGAATCGTGAGGTGCCGAGCCAGCCGCGTCAGGTTGGGGATTGTTTTCGAGGGTGCCGAGAGAACTCAACTGTTTTGCCTTCCGGGCGCTCGCTGGCGCCTTCAAAATGGCCGTTTGAGGCCGGTTCCGGCAGCCTGGGCCTGCCGTTCTCGGCCGGCCTGCCGCCTAACTTCTCTAAATCCGCCGCTCGTTGCCGCTCCAAAACCAATCTCAGCACGCCGCGGCCGGGGAAATCACTCATTCCATGGTAAGAGGGTTTGCGAACAGGGTCAAACCGGAGGCTGTGGAACTGCGCACCAAAGCACCGCGAATGGCACGTTACTGCCTGGTGTCCTCACGGTGACTTGGCGCCAGGGAGTAATCCCGGCACGTGAATTGGGGAGTCGCTCTAGAATTCTGGGGCCGCGGGCTTGCGGACGTAAGGAAGAAACCGCGGATCGGCGGCTCCGCAGGCCGCATAATGCGCCCGCGCCTGGGTCAGGCTGAGCTGGCCGTTCACGGTCAGCCACACTTCGGAGGCGTCCTTATCCTCCTGGCCGTCATCCTCCCACCAGCAGACCGGGCACAGCGCAAGCGCGGCAGGAGCCTCCAGCGTCTTGTATCCGCAGCACGGGCAGCGGAAGCGTGTCTCAGTTGTAGTCGCCACATGAAATGGACGACAACTCCAGCCACGCGGTTTACTTCCTCAATCGGACACAGTCAGGAACACCCTCAACCCAGCACGAACCTGGGTGCCCCACCTTCGGCGCGTCTTTGTCCTTACGCCTAAGGTGGGAAACCTCAATCCCCAACCAGCCACTCTCCACCCAGCAAGAACCCGGGTGCCCCACCTTCGGCGCGTACTTGTTTTTGCGCCTAAGGTGGGAAGCCTCAATCCCCAACCACCCGCACCCCACCACCGTAAAATCGGAACGCAGTTCAAATCAGGAGTACGCATGCCTCCTAGGCCCATTCATCTTTCCCTCATTGCGATCGTTGCCGGACTCGTCTTCACCTACTCGGCCGCCGCCCAGCCCGGCCCCCCCGCGCCCCTCCGCGTCGCAATCGTCGGCCTCGAACACGGCCACGTCGAAGGCTTCCTCAAGGCCCTGCCGCAGCACCAGGACGTCGAACTCGTGGGCATCGCCGACGCCGACTCTTCGCTCGCAGCCAAGTACCAGCAGAAATACGCGCTCGCCCCGACGCTCTTCTACAAGAGCGAAGCCAACATGATCGAGCGCGTGCACCCGCAAGCCGTCCTCGTCTATACCTCGATTGGCGAGCACCGCCACGCCATCGGCATCGCCGCGCAGTACGGCGTCTCCGTGATGGTCGAAAAGCCGCTCACGCTCTCCCTCGAAGACGCACTCGCCATCCGCGAGATCGCGCGCGCCCACAAGATTCATGTGCTGGTGAACTACGAGACTACCTGGTATGCGAGCAACAAGGCTGCGTACGACGAGCTGCGCGACGGCCGGCTCGGCGAAGTGCGCCGTGTCGTGGTCCATGACGGCCACCAGGGCCCGAAAGAAATCGGCGTTCCGCCCGAGTTCCTTAACTGGCTCACTGACCCCGCGCAAAACGGCGCCGGCGCACTCTACGACTTTGGCTGCTACGGCGTCGATCTCATGACCTGGCTCATGCACGGCGAAACCCCGCTCACCGTCACCGCGGTCGCGAATCACGACAAGCCGCAGATCTATCCACATGTCGACGACGACGCCACCATCGTCATCCAGTATCCGCACGCGCAAGCCGTCATCCAGGCCTCCTGGAACTGGCCCTTTGCCCGCAAAGATATGGAAGTCTATGGCGCAACCGGCTACGCCATCACCGTAGGCCCTGACCAGCTCCGCCTGCGCCACGAGCACGACCACGATGAGCGCCAGACCACCGCTCCGCGCCTCGACGGCCCTGAGAACAATTCGCTCGACTATCTAGCCGCCGTGCTCAGCGGCAGCGTCAAAGACCAAGGCGACCTGAGCGCCCTCGACACCAACGTCGTAGTCATGCAAATCCTCGACGCCGCAAGGCAGTCAGCCCGCGAAGGCCGCACCATCCATCTCACAAAACTAGGTGAATAATCCACGCGCACGACTCGATTCATACGCAATTTCTAGATGAGATGTTTTTGGGGATTCTCGATTCAGCAAGAAAATGGGTGCCCCCGGTCTGGATTTTCAGACCGGGGAAAGCAAGCCGCTCAACCAGCCAATCTCAGCTCCGCACAATGTCCCGTGCCCCATCCTGTCGACTTCTTTCTGTCGACAGGGTGGGAGAGCACGAACCCAACGAAGCCAGAAAAATCACGCCGGCAACGCCACCAGATTGCTCCACAACCGCAGCGTCGGGTCGGCCTGATTGATCGTGTAGAAGTGCAGCCCCGGCGCGCCATTGCGCAGCAGCGTCTCGCAAAGCCGCGTGACCACGGCAAGCCCGAAGTCGAGCAGCGCCGGCTTGTCATCCTGCAGCTCTTCCAGCCGCAGCCGCACCCAGCGCGGCAAATCCGCGCCGCATCCCGAGCAGAAGCGCAGCGTGTTCGCGCAGCTCGTGATCGGCATGATGCCCGGCACAATCGGAATCGTGATGCCCGCCTTCGCGCACCGCTCCATGAAGTCGAAGTACGCGTCGGCGTTGTAGAAAAGCTGCGTCAGCGCCGAGTCCGCGCCCGCCTCCACCTTGCGCCGGAAGTTGTCGAAGTCCGCGGCAGGGTTCGCCGCCTGCGGATGCATCTCAGGATACGCAGCCACTTCGATCGTGAACGCGTCGCCGTGCGTCTCGCGGATGAAAGCCACCAGCTCGCTCGCATAATGAAACTCGCCCGGCGCCTCAGCGCTCATCGCGGTTGCCGGCAGGTCCCCGCGCAGCGCCACAATCCGCTTCACGCCCGCCGCCCGGTAGCGCTCAAGCTGCCCCGCGACATTGGCCCGCGTCGACGCGATGCACGTAAGGTGCGGCGCAACCTCCACGCCCGTGTGTTCGACAACCGTCAGCAGCGTCTCATACGTCCCATCCTGGTTTGACCCCCCCGCGCCATGCGTCACAGAAAAATATTCGGGCCGCAGCGCCGCCAGCTGCTTGATGACCGCAGGCAGTTTCGCCAGCGCCTCCGGCGTGCGCGGCGGGAACAACTCGAAAGAAAAACTAGGCAACGAGCTCATAGGCAATGATTCCGATCTAAGTAAATCTAGTTTTGCGGTATCCCGCCCCAGCCACAAAACAAAAACGTGGCAAGTATGCGGCACCCGTTTTACTTTCTGCTGTTCACTGTGAACTACGAACTGTGAACTACTGGGTGCCCCAGGTCTCGCTTCTGAGACCTGGGAAACCACAACCGATCGCTGTCCGCTGACGGCTAGTATCTGTAATGCTCCGCCTTGTACGGCCCTTCCACCGCCACGCCGAGATAGTCCGCCTGCTTCCCGGAAAGCGTCGTCAGCTTCACGCCGATCTTTTCCAGATGCAGCCGCGCCACTTCCTCGTCCAGCTTCTTGGGCAGCGTGTACACGGCCACCTTGTAGATGTCCTTGTTCCGCCACAGGTCGAGCTGCGCCAGCGTCTGGTTCGCGAAGCTGTTCGACATCACAAAGCTCGGGTGCCCCGTCGCGCACCCGAGGTTCACCAGCCGCCCCTCGGCCAGAACAAAGATCCCATGCCCATCGGGAAACTTGTAGAAGTCCACCTGCGGCTTGATGTTCAGCCGGTCCACACCCTTCTCCGTGTTGAGTAGGTCCATCTGGATCTCGTTATCGAAGTGTCCGATGTTGCATACGATCGCCTGGTCCTTCATCTTCTTCATGTGCTCGAGCGTGATGATGTCCACGTTGCCCGTGCAGGTCACATAGATGTCGCCGCGGCCCAGCGTGTCTTCGATCGTCGTTACTTCGAAGCCTTCCATCGCCGCCTGCAGCGCATTGATCGGGTCAATCTCGGTCACAATCACGCGCGCGCCCATGCCGCGCAGCGAGTGCGCCGAGCCCTTGCCCACGTCGCCGTAGCCGCAGATAACCGCCACCTTGCCCGCCACCATCACATCCGTCGCGCGCTTGATGCCGTCCGCCAACGACTCGCGGCAGCCGTACAAATTATCGAACTTCGATTTCGTCACCGAATCATTCACGTTGATCGCCGGAATCAGCAGCTTGCCCGCTTCCATCATCTTGTAGAGCCGGTGCACGCCCGTCGTCGTCTCTTCTGAAACGCCGCGCCACTCCTTGGCCACCTTGTGCCAATGCTGCTTGTCTTCCGCATACACCTTCTTGAGCAGATCCTTGATCACCTGCTCTTCATGGTTGCCGCTCGGCGTCTCCACCCACTTGTCGCCCTCTTCCAGCTCATAGCCCTTGTGGATCAACAGCGTCACGTCGCCGCCGTCATCGACAACCAGTTGCGGCCCCAGGCCGCCCTTGTGGTTCAGCGCCTGGTACGTGCACCACCAGTACTCTTCCAGCGATTCGCCCTTCCAAGCAAAGACCGGAACGCCGGTGGCGGCGATGGCGGCGGCAGCGTGATCTTGCGTAGAAAAAATGTTGCAGCTCGCCCAGCGCACTTCGGCGCCCAGACTCACCAGCGTTTCAATCAGCACCGCGGTCTGGATCGTCATGTGCAGCGAGCCCGTCACGCGCACACCGGCCAGCGGCTTCTGCGGCGCGTATTTGTTGCGGATCGACATCAGCCCCGGCATCTCCTGCTCGGCGATGGTGATCTCCTTGCGGCCCCAATCGGCCAAGGCCATATCGGCCACTTTGTATCCCAGTTCCGCTACTTCCAACGTCGAGCTTGCCATCGTGAGGGAGTCTCCTTCAAATTTGTTATCGACCTATCGTGATACAATGATATGTAGC
Organism: Occallatibacter sp.; assembly: GCA_036490385.1. Lineage (GTDB taxonomy): Bacteria > Acidobacteriota > Terriglobia > Terriglobales > Acidobacteriaceae > Telmatobacter. Next base: position 32,781 of record DASXDX010000033.1, on the reverse strand, counting down.
AGATTCACCCCGCCCCGTCAACTGGAAAGAACGCCACGATCGATGAAAAGTAATCCGATGAAAAGTAATCTGATGAAAAGCAATCAGCCCGCAGCTTTGTGGCCACAAGATGCACTCGCGCCGCAAGCTGCTTTCTTGCTGGCTTTGTAACAGGGCACGGCTTTAGCCGTGCCGAGACCGCCGCTTATGAATGCCGGGCTTTAGCCCCTGCAAAAACAAACCCATGCCATCCATCGTCAAAATCCTCCGTGTCGCCGCCGACCCCAACCGGCTCCGTATCCTCTTGCTTTTAAAGGGAGAAGAGCTCTCCGTGGCCGAGCTTCAGGAAATCCTCACCATGGGCCAGAGCACCATCTCCACCCATCTCTCCCAGTTGAAGCAGGCCGGCCTTGTCGAAGACCGCCGCACCGGCAAGAACAATCTTTATCGGCTCGCCCCGGTGAATTCTTTAGACCCCGAAAGCCCTTCCGGCCTCGACGATCTTCTCTCCAGGCTCCTCGCCGAAGCCGAAAAGGAGATCCCCGAAGCCGCCGCCGACCAGGCCTCCCGCCGCCGCGTCCTCAAAAAAAGACAAGACAAGATGCGCGCCTTCTTCGATTCCGTCGCCGGCCGCCTCGCCAAGAACTACGTCCCCGGCAAATCCTGGAAGAGCCTCGCCGAAGCCCTGCTACGCCTGCTGCCGCCCGTCACCATCGCCGACCTTGGCGCCGGCGAAGGCAGCTTCGCTCTCTTGCTCGCCCAAAGAGCCGTGCGCGTCATCGCCGTCGACTCCTCCGCCAAGATGATCGAAGTCGGCCGCGAAGAGGCCCGCCGCAACGGCGTCCCGAACATCGATTTCCGCCTCGGCGACATGGAGGAGCTGCCCCTCGCCGATGCTGAAGTCGATCTCGTCTTCTTCTCGCAATCGCTGCATCACGCGCTCCATCCCCAGCGCGCCCTCGAAGAAGCCGCCCGCATCCTCACCCCCAACGGCCGCATCGTGATTCTGGATCTAGCCAAGCATCGCTTCGAAGAAGCAAGAGAGATGTACGTCGACGAGTGGCTGGGCTTCACCGAATCGGAATTAGAATCCATGCTCCAGAAAGCCGGCTTCACAGCCATCGAAGCCACAATCGTAGATAAAGAGTCCGAGCAGCCGCAATTCCAAACCCTATTGGCGGTTGCCACCAAAACCCAATAGCGCCACCCTTTCAACTCCGCACAAAAAATGGGTGCCCCATCTTCGCCGGTTCGCGCTCTTCGCGAACCGGCTAAGGCGCTTTTTGGGCAGCAAATGCCAGCTGCGTTACCATTGCATCCAATGTCCGGGTGCCACCGATGAATCCGCTCGCGGAACGAATTGCAGAAGCCATAACGCCGGCAAACGCGGCCAGGCCCACCCGCCTCACCCGCGCCCGCCGCACCGCCCTGCTCAAAGCGCTTGCCGATCCGCGCCGCTTCGAGCTTCTCGAGAAGATCGCCAAGGCCAACTGCCCGCTGGGCTGCGCACAGGCCCGCGCCGCGCTGCCCATCTCCGCCGCCACGCTCTCGCACCATATCAAGGAGCTCCAGACGGCTGGACTGATTGAAGTACGCCGCGAAGGCAAGTTCCACTTCCTCAGCCTGCGTCCCGGTGTACTGCAATCTCTCGCTGCCGGGCTGGCCGCTCTCGAACAGCCCTCCTGCGCCTGAAAGATTTCCACAATCGTCCTGAATCCAATTCCCTGAATCCAATTCCATGGTCCGCTAATCAATTCGACAGTTATCGAAATGTCGAAACGATGACGTTTCGGACGAAGGAGTGCATCATGGGCAGTCTGCAGGGAAAAGTCGCGCTGGTTACCGGCGCATCGAAGGGCATTGGAGCGGCCATCGCCAAGGAGCTTGGCAGCCGCGGCGCGGCGGTCGCGGTCAATTATTCAGGCAGCAAGGCTGGAGCAGACCAAGTGGTCGCGGAGATCGTAAAGGCGGGCGGCAAGGCCATCGCCGTGCAAGCCAACCTCACCGATCCTGATTCCATAGGCCCGCTGGTGAAGACCGTCGCCGAAAAGCTCGGTCCCATCCAGATTCTCGTCAACAACGCTGGCGTCTACGAGTTCGGCCCCATTGACGCCATCACGCCCGCGCACTATCACAAGATGTTCGACCTGAATGTGCTCGGCCTCCTGCTCACGACGCAGGCCGCGCTGCAGCACTTTGATCCCACCGGCGGCAGCATCATCAACATTGGGTCAGTCGCAGCCGATGGCATTGGCGGCGGCTCTGTCTACAGCGCCACCAAGGGCGCCGTGGACTCCGTGAGCGCTGCGCTCGCGCAGGAGCTTGGGCCGCGCAAGATCCGCGTCAACGCGTTGAATCCCGGAATGGTGGTCACCGAGGGCGTTCACGCCGCCGGCTTCGTGGGCAGCGACTTCGAGAAGGAAGCGGTTGTGCGCACGCCTCTCGGCCGCATCGGCCAGCCGCAGGACATCGCCTCCGTCGCCGCTTTCCTGGCCTCGGATGAATCCGCCTGGGTCAACGGCCAGGCCATTCAGGCCGCCGGCGGCTACCGCCTGTAACACACGCCTGAGGATGTCTGTTCCTGCACCGAAATGTGTTTGTTCCTGCACCGAAATGGGTGCCCCAGGTCTCGCTTCTGAGACCTGGGAAAGCAACACTCTCAGCCCGGGAATGACCTAACCAGCCTGTTCCGCTTCCAGCAATCGGCGCTTGCGGTCCACTCCCCACCGGTATCCGGTAAGCGAACCGCTAGCGCCCACCACGCGATGGCACGGCACCATCAGCGACACGCGATTCACAGCGCACGCCCGGGCCACAGCGCGCGTCGAGTCCGGGATGCCCATCTCCCGCGCGAGTTGGCTGTAGGTCCGCGTCTCCCCGCGTGGAATCTGCCTGAGCGCCTGCCAGACGCGCAGTTGAAATGCCGTTCCGCGCAGGTCGAACTCCGTTCCGGTCTGATTTTGGAGGAGCGGTGCGCCGTTGCGAACGCTCTCGACGGCTTTCTCAATCCAATGAGCGAGCGACGGATCGCGCCGTATCGCAGCCGCAGGAAACTCCTCGCGCAGGCTGGCTTCGGCTTCGGCGGAAGTTGCGCCCAGGGCCAGCCAGCAGAGCCCGCGCTCCGTTGCGCCCACAACGATCCACCCAAACGGCGTCCGCGCCGTGGTGAATCCGATGCGCTCGCCATGCCCGCCCCGAGCGAAGCGGGCCGGCGTCATGCCGAGCGGCGCCCCTTCATAGGCGCGGCTCGAGGAGTTGAATCCGGCATTGTAGATCGCAGTGGTCACAGAGGCTCCTTCCTTGAGTGATGCGCGCAACGCCCCAGCCCGCAGGGCCCGCTGATATTGGAGCGGGCTCGCGCCCATCGCGCGCTTGAACAGCCGCTGCACAGTGAACGGGCTGAGCTTGACCAGGCGCGCCAACTCGGCGAGCGGAACGGCGCGGTCGAGATTCGCTTCGAGGTGCGTGCGAATCTTTTCCAGAGGATTGCTCCACGCAGTGTTGGTCGGCTTGCATCTCCGGCAGGGCCGGAAGCCCGCCGCCCGCGCCTCGTCCGCTGAGCGAAAGAAGCGCACATTCGCGCGCAGCGGACGGCGGCTTGCGCAGCTCGGTCGGCAAAAGACGCCGGTCGTCCTCACCGCATAGAAAAACTCCGCCCGCGGATCGCGCGCGAGAAGCTGCTTCCACAGAGATTGTTCATCGAGGCTCTGAGCGGGCCGGCTGACCTCTCGAATCGTCGTATTGCTCTTCATGCAACCATCGTCGCCCAAACCGCAGGCGCCGCGCTATCCGGATCTTGCGCGCAATTCGGGATTGTTAGACTACGTGGCAGGGCAAATTCGCAAGCTCCAGAATCAGTTTCCCCTGGGGACTAGGTCTCTGACCGCTTGAAGTTGTACCAATGATGGGTGCCCCACCCTCGCGACGCTTTTGTTTTTGTCGCTAGGGTGGGAAACACAAAATCATGCGGTCAGAGACCTAGTTGATGACGATCAGACTCCAGTAGTAGTTTTTCGTAGAACGGCCTCAGCCCGCGCCAGATCGTCTTCCGTGTCTACCCCGATCGTATCTCTGGGCGCATCGGCCACATAGATACCCATGCCGTTTTCAAGCAGCCGCAACTGCTCCAGCCGCTCCAGCTTTTCGAGCGGCGAAGGCGGCAAGGCGGCAAACCGCTCCAGCGCCGCCTTGCGATAGGCGTAAATGCCGAGATGCTTGCGGTAGCCCGCAAAGCCGGTCTGGTCGCGGTCAAAAGGAATGACCGCGCGCGAAAAATAGAGCGCTCGTCCATCCAGCGCCGTCACCACCTTGACGGCATTCGGATTGTCAAACTCTTCGGGCGGGCAGCGGACCGCGAGCGTTGCGACCTCGACCTCTGGCCGGGTGAACAGGCCAAGCAGCGGCGCAAAGAAATCCGGTCCCAGCGTAGGCTCGTCGCCCTGGATGTTGACGTAAATCTCGGACTCGATCTGCCGCGCCACTTCGCGGACCCGATCTGAGCCGCTGGGACACGCAGGCGAGGTCATGGCCACCGGAATCGACCGCTCACGGCAGACCCCTGCCACCTCTTCGGAATCGGTCGCCACCACCACCGGGTCCATCAACCCGCTCGATTGCGCCGCGCGCCACACCCACTCGACCATCGGCCGTCCCGCAATCATGCGCAGCACCTTGCGGCTCAGCCGCGTGGAATGGAGCCGGGCCGGAATCACGCCCGCGATGCGGAAGCTGCTCATACAGGGCGAGTTTACAGGAGCCGGTCTTGCGGAGACATTCGCCTCCGGCGCTCCGTTTGACCTTCGATTCACCCGACCGTATCATCAAGTATCGGGAGCCGTGTGCGGATATCACTTCGCCCATCCCGGGCAGGCGGTTTTGGCCTGCGCCATCCAGCCATACCGGCGGAGTAGCTCAGATGGTTAGAGCGTGGGATTCATAACCCCAAGGTCGACGGTTCGATCCCGTCCTCCGCCACCAAGATAAGTCGTTAAACATAAAACGCTTCCAACAATTTAATTGTCTGCGTGTGCAATACGCGTGATACTCGAATCATGCTCACGTTGTTCCGGCGTCACCTCAGATCGTGCAAGTTTGCGGCGAAGGGGCGTAAGCATCGGCACTGCAATTGCCCGCTTGCGGTCGAGGGCCGTTTGCACGGCGCGATGATCCGGAAAGCGCTCGATGTCCGATCATGGGAAGCCGCGCAGAAGGTCGTTCGTGAGTGGGAACACGTTCATTATCACGCTGCTGTCGTGCGGGGTTCCCGTTTCAGAGGTCGCGGCGGTCGCCGGCAATTCTCCGAGAGTGATCGAGAAACATTATTCTCACTGGTGCCAGACGCGAGCTGATGCGCTCAATGCGGCTGTAAGGGGGACGTGGGCGTAAACGTAGAGTTTTCTAGCATTCTGGCATCGGAACCGTGATAGTCTGAGTTTGTCGGTTGACACCGACGCGGCCTTCGACGGAAGTCGAAGAGATTTCACCTATCCGGTGGAGGAACTATGGCCCATTCCATCCCGCAGGATTCCCCTGCCTTTCGGCTGATACCAGCGTCAAAGACGCTCATCGCAAAAGCCGCCGAACTCAATGCTGTAACTAAGAGCCTAGCGAAGACCATTGAAGATATTGAAGAGGGTCTCCAAAGGCTCAACCTTGGTGTCTCCGCATGGGTACCACTATCGTCCTCTGAAAATGGCGATTCCACACAATCTCTTGGCTATGCGAAGCTTCAGGGACGCTGGGGACTCGTCGTCAGAAATTATCAATATGATGGCGGCGGTGATGTTGTAGGGTATGACGATTCATTCCTACTTGCCTCTCCACGCGAAACGCGAGTTTGGGCAGCCGGTGAGCTTCAGAATCTCTTCTTAGCGCTCGCGAACGCTGCGGATTCGCTCACTATAAAAATAAAGACTAATCTCAGCTCGGCCGACGTTCTGGCCGAGGTTCTCTCAAGCGTTCCTGATCCGAAGGCGGTGAAGAAATGACTGCGCTCAATTCGTTGGTCTCCTTCTTCAATGGCGCATCCGTGATTTTTCTGATCATTGCGCTCGCGGTGCTTTTGGTAATCTGGCGCCTTGCAAATCGTGCGGAATATCAAAAGACAAGTTTCTTTTGCCGCTTATTTGGGTTTTCCATTGAGACGCGCATGAGGTCTCCGAAGCGATCGTCGAAAATAGAGGACGAAGCATCGACCGATTCAAAAGTCACAAGAACGATCTCTTAAATACTTTCACGTTCGGGTGGATAAGCGACTTCGATGGGCTGGATACGTTTTCCGCTCACGTTTTAGTAGTACCAAAAACCAAATTGATCCTACGGTGAAGACGTCCCCGGAAATATGCATTACTGCAACTCCTGTGAAAGGCCAAGGAACTATCATCTGTTGGATTTGATGTTGGATTTCCTGACTCGGGAAGTTCGCAAGTTTCCCGCTGTAAATTAGATCTCTGCAATTGATGCGCGCTTTGGTTAGCCGGACGGCCTTCTGGTGTTCGTTCTGCGGGCGCTTTCGCCAAGTACCGCGCCTCATATCCTCCGTTTATCAATTTCTTTCCTCGCCTTGAGCCGCATCCGCTGCGCCATGCTGAGATGGCAATGGCAATCGCACGGCTTGTCATGCTCGTAGAACTCCTTGCGCTGCACCCAGCCGTCGCAGTCGGCGTGGCGGCGCTCCTTGCACTCGGTTGAGATGTGATCGGAACGGATGTCTTCAAAGAATGACTCGCGGGGCATAGCTAGATGATTTAAGGATAGAATTCTGGCAACAATCGTCAAATCGGGAGGGACCATGAGCGAAGCACATCTGATCGGGCGGATCGAGAAGGGCCGATCTTTCTTAAAGCGTCACGACAAATGGCTATCCATGTTCGGTGCGCTCATTGTCTTTGGAACCTTCCTCATCAAGGATGCGCTCAAAGAAAGTGCAAGGGAGGCGAGAGACTCTTTCGAATCTGCGAGAGTCAACTATGTGTCGCGCCACAATGCTGAAGAAATTCGCACTGCTGTCGTGAGCGGGATGACAGATTCCGCCAAGAACGTCGATTTGCTCATCGAGGCGATTCTCAATAGGAGCGACCCTCGCAAACACGACTTCGTGAGTGATCGTAGTCTCCAATTCTTCCTCGATTCATCGGATCAATTCATTCAGCACGCGGAACGAAATATTGGACTCGCTTCGGAACTTGCCGATCGAATTCCTTCAGCAATTGCCGAAAGAAAGACAATCCTAGAAATGAAGACGCGATTGGAGAGTACAAAAGCGAAGCTTCAAGATGTGCGTCAGTATGAAGAACGCAAAGACATCCATTCAGAAGACAGGTCGATTCAGAAACAGATGCCAAGTGAAAACTCCACGGATGAATTCGAAGCTAGATATTCAGAGGTAGAACACGCGGTCGTAGATTCAATGAAGATTACACAGGATGTCACAAGGATCTCCGACCAGATTGTGTCGAATGCCGAAAAAGAGGCTAATCGCCTGCAGGCACGATACGACCACTACACTCTTGCGAGTTATGGCTTATATATCTTCGGTTGGACGCTTGCGCTTGCCGGTCGCCTATTCGGTGTCGGAGAGCTCGTCGCCGTTGAGTGACTCCGTTCGCCGAATGCATCCACCAAGCCGTTGATCGTGGCTCTGTTCAATGAGATGTTCTTCGTTTCGGTCTCGCCGCTGAACAAGAGCTGATTCCTATTCTGGATCGTAGAGAGCTGTACCACGATTTTTGCCGGAAGCTTTGGAAGGCATACAAAGATCTCACTCAACGCGCAGCAAACGAGGCTGGGTTCAATATCGGATTTCTTTTTGCTACAGATGACAACTTTCAAAAGGGACTTAAGGAATTTCAGGAAAAGCATCCGGATGTTCGTCCCGAACTAGGAAAATTATTACAAGCGACAAGAGAAAATTGGCAGAATGAACTCGGTCAGTTCCGTAACACGTTTCTTGAACATCAGGATAACGATCCAGCACACTTCACAAAATTCTATAACCTCAACCACATCGAATCACTCTTTGAAGCGGCATGGAATACGATAGTTGACCTCATGGCCGTTTTACTCGAAAGTAAGTTGCCACATGGCACAAAGCTCGGATTACCTGATTTGAATAAAAACCCTAAATGGCCGAATCGATTCGTCTTCGATGTTCCGGCGCTCAGAAATTTGAAATAGTTTCCCTATTTTGATGTGCCGCCGATTTTTCTTAAAAAGGCAGAACCCTGGCATTGAAGTTCTAATTTCCTCTGCATTTGCATTTCAATGAATCCCCTTCCTCGATTCCGAGAAATAAGAATTTCTCGCCCCCCCTTTTTCGTGTGGCGTGGGATTGACGCCTTTCGCTAGGAATGATGGTCGCGCCATCTCCCTCGATATTTGATTGCTATATTCCGCCGGAAATTTGGAAAACCAAAAAACCTTTGACCGGAGCCCAAAGAGAGGTTGATCCCCTTAAGCAGCGATCAAAAGGTTCGTAGTTCGATGCTGGGAATCCGGTCGCCATTCTTCAGGGCATCTTCATGAAAGCGCAATGAAGGAAAAGCGCAAGGGGAGGGGTGGTGATAACTTTCTATTTCCAATGAGTGTACAATTGCGACACTCCCCTTATCCAACCTGGAGGTTTTTACATGACGCGGCCGGCGGATTGGCAGCTCGACGTGTGGGAATCACTGCGAAGTGAAAACTGGAACCTACGGGATGGGCGGTGTCCGGTAAAGGTCATGCAGATCGAAAAGATGGCGTACGCCACGGTGAGCGGATATTTCACGCTCTGTAACTATATTCAAATGCAGACACCAGAGCAGCTGGAAATGAGCCTCGGATTAAAGGCGGGACATCTCGCCACAGGAGCCCGACTGTATAAGTTTGCGCGACTGCCGCAGATGAGCGAATACGAATACGACCTCACTGCGAAATATCCAGGAGGATTGTCCGTAGAGTCTCAATATGGGGACGAAATTTGGCCCGAGGGTTCAAATAAGATTCATCAGTGGCGATTGAATAAGGGCGTAACGGTTCGTGTGGAAGCTCCGATAGACATCGTTCCCGGACAGGTTTTTAGGATTCCAAATTCATGGAATCGCAAATCGGCTTCAAAGAGTAATTAGTCCCAAATCTCCTCGCACAAATCCGGCGTGTTATGGGGCGCCGCTACTGCTGTTCTAATGTGGGTTGCCTTTTTCGAGAGGATAGGTCATAGACGCGAATAAAAAGGCGATGATTCGCCTTGGCGGGAGTGCGAAGCTTTTCGGCCTGCATTAACCGAAACAGCCTTTGCAGCGATTCGGCGTCTTTGGTTGCGAACGAACTCTCTGTACCCGCCAGTTTCGTGACTACTGTTACAGAACCCATTTCGAGACCCGCTCCTTTGCGCTATTCAAGCTTGGGGCAGGTGCCGAAAGGCGGATGTGATTTAAATCACAGGACACGCGCGAGGTTGGTGAGGAGCTCAAGTTCGATTGTTCGGATGCAGGTTACGGGCCATTCAGCGAACGCGCGAGCAAACCGGAAAATGAACCATGCGCAGCCCAAGCCGCCGTCTTCGTGACCCGGAGGCGCCGGCTCGGGTTTTTCCTCCGCCACCAGCTCGCAAATCTCACAATCCACACCAGATCGCCGCATTCCAGATGCAACTGAACTGGCCCCTGGAAAATTCGATCCGCCGCTCTAAAAACAACTTGCGTTATCATTACGTCTATAAGATGTGAGCGGCCGGCCATCCTCCTGCGGCCTCTTTCCGGTGGTGTGTGTGTCTCGATTCTTCCAGCGTTTTGTCTTCGTGCTTTCCGTGGGCATCTTCGTTGCCCTCGGCCTGGGATTTGCCCTGGGCGAGTTCAATTGGTTCGGCGTTCATGCCGGCGACGATCAGGATGGCGCGTACCGCCAGATGCACGTGTATGCCGAGGTGCTGCAGAAGATCCAGAGCGATTACGTCACCGATCCGAATATCAACGAAGTGACCACCGGCGCCCTGCACGGACTGCTCGAATCGCTGGACGCCGACTCAAGCTATCTGACAGCGGCCGAGTACAAGATCTACAAGGACCGTCCGACCAGCGGCAGCGCGCAGGAAGGCATGACGATCTCGAAGCGCTTCGGCTATGCGACGGTCGTCAACGTGGCGCCGAATTCCCCCGCCCAGCAGAGTCATCTCGCAGACGGCGACGTGATCGAGTCGATCTCCGGCAAATCCACGCACGATCTTTCGCTGGCCGTCATTCGCATGATGCTTGAGGGCAAGCCGGGAACCACGATAGACGTCACGGTGATTCGCCCGCTCAAGCCAGACCCGGAAAAAGTCACCCTCACACGGGCTGTTGTCGCCGCTCCTGCGCTGAGCCAGCAGGACTATGAGAACTCGTCCATCCTTTACCTGAAACCGGGCGTGCTCACCGCCGCGCGGGTCGATGAGATTGCGTCCCGGATCAAGGCAGCCGGCAAAAATCGCAAGATTCTGCTCGACCTCCGCGATTGCACAGGCGACGACGCACAGCAGGGATTGCGGATGGCCAACCTCTTCATCAAGCAAGGTACGCTGGCCACGCTCGCGGGCCAGCAGTATCCGGAGCAGACCTTTACCGCTGATCCGTCCAAGTCCCTCACCGATGCACCGCTCGCCGTGATCGTGAACCGCGGAACCTACGGCGGCGCGGAACTGGCTGCCGCCGCGATCGAAGACCTGAAGCGCGGCGATGTGGTGGGTGAGCGCACCTTCGGCGAGGGCTCGGTTCAAAAGACGATCGACCTGCCCGACGGCGGAGCGCTGATGCTGACCGTGGCGAAGTACGAGGGCCCCGACGGCAAAAAGATTCAGGACGACGCCGTAACGCCGACCGCGGCCGTCTCCTCGCCGCAAGAGGATGAGGATGAGGGGATCGCGCCTCCGAACGGCGACGAGATGCTGAATAAAGCCCTGGATCTGCTCAAGGCCAAGGGCGCGTAGACCCGTCAAAATCCCTGCCTGCGCTGTATTGCGGTCGTATAGCGGTTCTCCAATCGCTGTACACCGAAGGCACGATGTCGTGTGGCTTTTTTCTCAAGAAAAAGCCGCCTTGCACACCGCCGGACAGTGCACGTGAATTGGGGAACCGCTCTAATTCCTTACGGCCAAAATACTTGGCGGATTTTCCGTCTGAATCGCCGGCAGAGGGGCCCGGAACTCGAGGCCTGTTCGCAGTTCCTGTGCACAATTCTGCTCTCGCATTCCGAGGTACAACTTTAGCTTCAGGCGTGCGCCTTCACACTGCGAAAGTGCTAGCCTTAAGGGGACGCATCTTTTCCAAATCCCCCGGAGATGCCCCGAGAGGAACACTTGGCTGCCACCCCCCTACGGCCTGTGGAACCCCGCGGCCCCATTCTGCGTGGTCCGAAGTCGCTCGACCCGGATCGGAGCCGCCGTCCCATCGCTCTGCCCGCGCGGGCGCATTCGCAGCACAAGCTTGCCAGCCGCTCTGCGTTGGTCGTGCTGATCCTTCTCGCCGCTGTCACCGGCTCGCTGGCCGGGCTGACGCTGGTCTACTCGTCTGACCTTCCGCAGATCAACGATCTTGAGAGCTACCGTCCGTCGACCACGACCGACCTCTACGATCGCAAGGGACGCCTCATCGGCTCCTTTGCGCTGCAGCGCCGGGTCTTAGTGGGTTACGACGGTTTCGCGCCCATCCTGCGCGAGGCCGTGATCTCGATCGAGGATAAGAACTTCGAATCGCACTGGGGCATCAACGTTTTCCGCGTCGCCGGCGCCGCCTGGCATGACATTCGCAGCCACGGACGCGCGCAAGGCGCCTCCACGCTCACCATGCAACTGGCGCGCGATCTGTTTCTCTCCTCCGACCGCACCGCCGCGCGCAAGGTTCAGGAGGCGTATCTCGCCATCCAGATCGAGCGCGCCTTTACCAAGCAGCAGATTTTTACCCTCTATGGCAATCAGATCTACCTGGGCAGCGGCATGTATGGGTTTGAGGCCGCGTCGGAGTTTTACTTCTCGAAGCATGCGAAGGATCTGAATCTGACGGAAGCAGCTCTGCTCGCCGGGCTGCCGAAAGGCCCCGTCGCCTTTTCGCCGATCCTCTATCCGGAACGAGCGCTCCGCCGGCGCAATCTGGTCCTGAGCGAGATGGAATCGGACGGCATCATCACCCACGTTCAAGCCGAGGAGGCGCGCAACGCCCCGCTCGGCCTGCACATCACCCAGCCGGAAGGCTCTGTTGCGCCATGGTTCCAGGAAGAGGTGCGTCGCGAGCTGGAGAAGCGCTTCGGCAGCGAAGAGGTGCACGAAGCGGGTCTGCGCATCGACACCACGCTCGACCTCGATCTGCAGAAGACGGCAAACCAGGCGGTCCTCGATGGACTTGCCACCTACGAGCGCCGGCGCGGATGGAAGGGCCATCTCGAAAATGTGCTCGCGTCCGGCTCGTCGCTCGACGACTACAAACACCCCGACTGGGCGCTGGCCACCGGCCCCGGCGACTACGTGCATGCCCTGGTAACGCGCGCCCTGCCGATTGAAATTCATGCCCGCATCGGCGCGCAGGAGGTTCTGCTTCTTCCTGCCGATTGGCAGTGGACCGGCCAGCGTTACGGCGATGCGCTGGTCAAGCCGGGCGACCTTATCTACGTGCATCTCTCGCCGGCAGCCGAGGGCGCAGCCCAGCGGGCCACGCTCGAGCAGGACTCCGGCACCGAAGGCGCCCTGATGGCCATGGACAACACCAGCGGCGATGTGCTGGCGATGGTTGGCGGCCGCGACTATGCGCTCTCCGTCTTCAATCGCGCCACCCAGGCGCAGCGCCAGGTGGGTTCGAGCTTCAAACCGTATGTCTACACGGCGGCCATCGAAGATGGCGTCAGGCCCACTGACATTGTGATGGATACGCCGGTGAGCTTCGGCAGCTACCGCCCGCACAACTACGAGAACGACTTCAAGGGCGCGATGACGGTGGCCAATGCCTTCGCCGAATCGCGCAACATTCCCGCCCTCAAATTGGCCGCGCGCGTGGGCATCCACAAGGTCATCGATGTGGCGCACAAGTTCGGCGTGACGGCGAACATCCCCGCGTACCTGCCCGTCGCGCTGGGCGCGGTCGAGATCACGCTTGAAGAGCAGGTCGCGTCCTACTCGGTCTTTCCCAATGACGGCGTGCGCGTTTCGCCGCGGCTGATCCGCAAGGTCTCGAATGCCGACGGCATCACGCTGTGGGAAGACAAGCCCACCGTGAGCGAGGTCATCGATCAGCAGACGGCGCGCACCATGATGTCGATGCTCAAAGACGTGACGGAGCACGGCACCGGGCAAACCGCCGCGCAGTTGAAGCATCCCCTGGGCGGCAAAACGGGCACCACCAGCGACTTCACCGACGCATGGTTCCTGGGCTTCTCGCCTTCGGTGACCTGCGGCGTCTGGGTGGGCTATGACAGCCGCGAATCGTTGGGCAACAAGGAAACCGGCGCCGTAGCCGCGCTGCCCATCTGGATCACGTTTATGAAGTCCGCCATCGCCGGCAAAGATGATGAGCAGTTCCCCGGCGATCAAGAGACTCTGCCCCAGTCGCCGATGGATCGCGCGAGCGTGCAGCCAATAGCTGCGCCGTCCGCTCATCTTGTCGTTGCGCATGGACCCTCCACAGCCCAGGCAGGCGGGTTCCACGCGTCCTCCGCACACCTTCTTTCCGTCGAAGCAAAGGCCAAAGCTCAGCCTGCCTCCGTGGTGCCTGCGAAGACTGCCGGTCCTCCGCATCCGTAGAGCGCCCATGATGCCTGTTCCTGTGTTTTAGGGTGATTGAATTTCTAGCGAACGCGGCCCGGGGTGAACGGGCGGTAGCGCTCTCCCACCCTTTCCGCAGAAAAAAACGGAAAGGATGGGGCACGGGATGTTAGTGCGTGGTCCTTATACAGAACCTGCGATTCGCAATCAGCTCCGTGCCCCATCCTGTCGCCTTCTTTCTGGCGACAGGGTGGGAAGGCGCAGACCGCTCGACCGGATTGCCTTCAGCCGCGGCAAAGCCGGAAATAGCGCTTCGCCCGCGCGACATCCTTGAATATCTGGGCCCTGAGTTCCTCGGGTGAAGGGAACTTGATTTCGCCGCGCAGGCGGAGCAGGAATTCAAGTTCGAGCGGCGTTTGTTCGTCCATCTCCAGCGGTTCGAAGTCGAGAATGTGCGACTCGACCGCGAAGGATGCTTCGCCGAATGTGGGCCGGTTGCCCACGTTGGTGACCGACTCGAAGGCGCGGTTGTTGATCTTGAGCCGGGTCACATAAACGCCCATCGCCGGCAGCAGATTGTCGTAGGGCGCAAGGTTCACCGTGGGCACCAGCAGCCGCGAGCCAATGCCGCGGCCCCGCGCCGGCGTGGAGAGCACGGCAAACGGACGGCCCAGCATCCAGCGGGCGCGGCGCAGATCGCCTGCAGCGATCAGGGCGCGAATCGCGGAGCTTGAAACTTCGAGGCCGCGCACCTGCACCGGTCCATGCACATGCACGGCAAAGCCGAACTCCGCGCCGAACTCGCGCAGCTCGCGCATCCCCGCCCTGGCGCCGTGGCCGAATCGGAAGTTCTCGCCTTCGTGAATGCTGCACACGCCCAGCACGCCGGCCAGAATCCGCTGGACGAAATCCCGCGCGGAAAGCGCCGCAAGCGCCGCATCAAAAGGCAGCACCAGAACCGCATCGATGCCGGTACCGGCCAGCAGCCGCAGGCGTTCGGCGAGCGGTGTGATCAATCTGGGCGCGCGGGCAGGCCGCAACACGTGCTCGGGATGGGGATCGAAGGTGATGGCCACGGCGCGCGCGTTCCGTTTTCGCGCGGCCTTGGAAACGGCGGAAAGAATCTCCTGATGCCCCCGGTGTACCCCGTCAAAGTTGCCGATCGCCGCCACCGTGGGCCCGAAGCCTGCCGGGACCTCCGCGAGCGTGCGGAAGACGCGCACGGACCCCGGCTGCATACCCGCGAGCTCTTTCATAGCTCTATGGGCACGCTCAGCCCGTCATACGCCAGCTTTACGTTTTCCGGCAGTGCCCGATTGGTTTCATCGTGGCCCAGGTCGTGGGCGATATGGGTGAGCCACGTCTGCCGCGCGCCGATGCGCTGCGCCCAGCCGAGCGCCTGCTCCACCGTCGCATGGCTGGGATGCGGCGCGTGGCGCAGTGCCGAGAGCACCAGCACCTCCACGCCTTCGAGCAGCGTAAAGCTCTCCTCCGGAATGGCGCTCACATCCGTCAGATAGGCCGCGCGGCCAAAGCGAAAGCCGTCAATCGCCTGCTGTCCATGGCGGACGGGAATGCGCAGAAAATCCACGCCGTGCACCGGGGTGCGCGCGGCCAGCGGCACCAGTTGCACGCGGGCGCGGTTGGTGTAGGTCGTGTCCGGCGAGAAAGTGTAATCGAAGATCCTTTCGAGAATCGCGATCGCCTCCGGCGCGGCATAGAGCGGAATGGGGCCGGCTTCCCGGGCGGCTTTGAAGCTGAGCGGGCGCAGGTCGTCCATGCCCAGGATGTGATCGGCGTGGCCGTGCGTGTAGAAGACAGCATCCACGCGATTGAGGCCCATGCGCAGCGCCTGTTCGCGAAAGTCGGGGCCGGTGTCGATGACGACATTCCGTTCGATACCGGGCACGGGGTCAGTCCAGCGCACCAGCACAGAAGGCCGCAGCCGCTTGTCATGCGGATCGGCCGAGGTGCAGACCCTGCACCCGCAGCCAAGCGACGGAACCCCCATCGAGGTTCCCGTCCCCAGAAAGGTGAGCAGGCCTTTCATCTGCCGCTAATGCTTAACCGGCTTGGGCGGCGGAGGCTGGACGCCTTGCATGTTGATCATGCTGCTCAGCTCCAGGAACGCCATGCGCGCCTCGAACAGCACCGACTGCAACATGTGATCCTCGGTCTCAGTGAGATTGCCGCGGGTCTTTTCAGCCAGAATACCGAGCAGGTCGATGGTGTTGCGCGCGCCCAGGATGTCGACCCTGGGACGCTGACCATCCTGGGTCCCAGCGCCCATCTGGATCATGGCGGAGACATAAAACTGCTGGACGAGGTGCTCAAAGCTCACCGGCGGCTGCTTGCCCACCCCGGGATTCTGCGCCCGGATCAGGTCCTCGATCCGTTCGGCCGACACATCATAGGCGGCCTTCTGTTCATGGCTCTCCTGGGCGGTCGGCGCGGGGGGCAGGTCTTGCGTGAACTCCGCTTCCGCGTCCTCAGCCGGCACATCGGAGGGCGCCGGTTCGGCGGCGGTCCCGCGGTCCTCGCTGACCACCAGGCGTGGTCCCAGGCCGGCATCAGGAGCCGGCTCCGTGCTGGGCTTCGGAGCAGGCGCAGCCGGAGTCTCCGACGCCGCGGCCGAAGGGCCTTCGCGTTCTTCCTCCGCCTTGATCTTGCGGCGGTCAATCACTTCGAATTTTGGCGTGTCGCTCATGATTCTAATTTTCTCATCTGGCCCAGTTTGATCAACTCAACACCGGTGGCGCCGCCAGAATACGGGCTGTACCGCTCGCCGGTCCGGCCGTGTAAACGAATGCCTGGTCAAGAGCTTCGGTCTCCGCGGGAATCATGCCCAGTGCGAAGACGCGGGCCCCGGAAGCCAGCGGAAGAGCCGCGGCGCTGGTGATCTGGCCGGCTGGCTTCCCTTCTTCGGTCTTCAGCTCCGTGCCGGCGGCCGGCGCAGGTCCTGAGAGCTCGAGCGGCCGCAGGTGCCGGTGCACATTGCCCCGCGAGCGGATGCGCTCGACGATCTCCTGGCCCAGGTAGCAGCCCTTGCTGAAGTGCAGCGCGCGCATCTGCGAGGTCTCCTGCGGTAGATCGCGTTCCGCCATGTCAATCCCGTATACCGGAATTCCCTCCGCGATGCGGAAGGCTTCCAGAGAGGCGCAGCCCGCGGGCGTGGCTCCGGCCGTACGCAGGCACGACCACAACTTCCCCAAACCGGCCGAGGGCAACCAGAACTCGTAATGCTGCGCCAATACGCCATAGCCGCGTAATACCCTCAGGTCGAGCCCGTTCCACTCCACCCGGGCGCCCGTCATGGGATGCGCAAAGACCGGCAGCCCCAGCCGCGACAGTACCTCGTGCGCCAGCGGCCCGGTAATCCCCATAGCCGTCTCCGACCCAGCCTCGCCCATCTGCTCTTCGCCAACCGGAACCAGTTCCACATCATCCATAATGATGAAGTGATTCAGGTGAGCCATCAATCTGTCGTACTGGTCGGCTGCGATCTCCAGTTCCAGCCCGGACTCCCCGGCAAACGGGGTACCGGAGAGAGTATTGTCCTTCTTTGCGCCGGCCGGTTCGGGACGGCGCCGCTGCGGCGAAAGCTCCTCGTCTCCGCGCCACACCATCAGATCGCCCTGAATCCTTCCCTGCGCATTCAGGACCAGATTCCATGCCCCGGTATTCGGGAAGAGGTCATTCACGGTATTGGTGACCATGCCGCTCAACCAGCGGAAGCGGTCTGCCCCGCGCACGGCGATGCGCCGGATCCAGCCCAGGTCGTGGATGGCCGCTCCGGTGGCCAGCGCCGCTATTTCCAGCTCTGGCGCGTCCAACTCCCGCGGGGTAAGCGCGCCGCGATAGACGGCAAGCTCACGGGGCGTATGTGCAGATTCAAGCATGGCGGCCAGCGCGGTGGCCTGCAGATTCGAGGTAAGATCGGTCTCGGTCATGAGGAGTGGATTCCGTCCGCCGCAGCGGATTTTCACGGTCGAACTTGGCGCCGGACCGCATCCTGATTATAGCCTTGGAAGATGCGCAGGGGATGGGTCGGGACCCTGGCTTTGACGCTTCGATCCTCAAATCAGCCGAAGGGGAACCAATGATGAAGCCGCACCGAATATCACCAGGGACGAGGCCGGCGTGGCTGCCGGCCCGGCTGCCGTCGTGGATGGCGGTTGTGCTCTTTTGCCTGGCCGCGGGCAGCGCGGCCGCCGCGCCCCAAAAAGCGCCGGCCAACCCGCCCGCTCCGGTTCCCGCTCCATCCACACCACCGGCTGACAGCACTTCAGGCGCGTCGCACATCACGCCCGAACAGGGCAAGCAGTTGTTCGCGCTTGTAGACGAGCTGATGAAGTTCTCTTCCGACGAAACCGGGCTCCCGATCAAGAGCCAGGTGAAGCGCCAGTTGATCACGCGCGCCTCCGTAGAGGGCTATCTCGATGAGAAATTCGATGAGGACGAGGGCGCCAAGCGCCTGCAGCGCGACGAGATCGTGCTGAAAAAGTTCGGCCTTCTGGATCACGACTTTGAGCTCAAGCCATTTCTTCTGGCGCTCCTCAAAGAGCAGATCGAAGCCTATTACGACTCGAAGACCAAGACCGTGAACCTGCTGGACTGGGTGGATGCCGACGAGCAGAAGCCGGTGCTGGCCCACGAACTCACCCACGCGCTGCAGGACCAGCACAGCGATCTGGAAAAATGGGACGACCAGACGCCCGACGATGTCTCGACCGATGGGCCGGGCGACCAGCAGCACCTGGCCAAAGACGAAATGGACACCGCGCGCGACGCCGTCGCCGAGGGCCAGGCAACCGCGGTGATGATGGATTACATGCTGAAGCCGCTCGGCAAGAGCCTGGTGAAGGATCCCGAGGTTCTGGATGTGTTGAAAGAGCAGATGACCGGTTCTGAAAATTCACCGGTGATGGCCCGCGCGCCCCTGCTCCTCTCCGAATCCATGCTGTTTCCCTATCGCGAGGGGTTGAGCTTCGAGCAGGATGTGTGGATGGATCAGGGCCAGACGGCAGCCTTCGCCGGCGCGCTCGACCGCCCGCCCTCCTCAAGCTGGGAGATCATCAATCCCCGCGAATATGAGATGAAGCACATACCCGCCGTGCCGCTGCTGCCGGATATTCATCCGCTGGTGGACAAGCTTTACCGCCCCTACGATATCGGCCAGGTGGGCCAGCTCGATCTGCACATTCTTTCCGAGCTCTTTGGCGGCGACGGCGCCGCAAGCGATCTGACGCCGGCCTGGAACGGCGGTCTCTACTGGGCGGGCCAGTTGCGCAGCGCTACGACCCTCGCTGAACAGGACAGCACCAAATCTCTCGCGCTTTTGTACCTTTCGGTGTGGAAGAACGATGCCTCCGCTACGAATTTTGCCAAGCTCTATGCCAACAGCCTGGCGCGGAAGTATTCGAGCGTTCACCGGACTGAAGCTCCTGAAACGCCCGCCAGTGCCAATGATGGAACCGAAGAGACGGTGTACTCGACCAACGAGGGACCGGTACTGATCACCACGCGCGGCAAGCTGGTCTTTGTCGCCGAGAGCTTCCCGCTCGATCTGGCGCGCAAGCTCACCGCGCTGATTCTCGATGCGCAGGGCACGGGCGAAATGCGCATGGCGCAATCCACAGCGGCGAGCTATGACGACCGCTTCTTGCGCCGGAACGCGGCGTTCGCCCGCGGAACTTCGTCCGGAGGGTGGAATGCCGGCGCGAAGTTGGGACAAGCGCAACTGAGCGCTGCAATCTCCAGCTCCCGCGGCATGGAACCGCTCTCGAATGACCTCATCCACTTTTTTGAAAACTGCGGTGTAATGAAGGTGGTAGTGGACGCAGCCATCCGGCCTGATCTGAGCGGCGTTTCCGCGGTCCATTAGCTCCCATGCCTCCCGTTTCGCCGCGGTATCATGGAAATCCGGAAGCGAAAAATTACCATCGGGAGCAGGGGGGCGGCAGCGTGCAGGGAAAGCTGGAGTTGTTGCTTGGGCCGATGCGCAGCAACAAGACCGCGGAGTTGCTGCGGCGCGCCGAGATGCGCCGTCAGTATGCAAAACAGTGCGTGCTGGTGCTGAAGCCGAGCGACGACATCAAAGGCGGCCCCGGCGTGGTCGAGAGCCGGAATCCGAACGGCCACTGCAAGATGCACGCGCAAGAGTTCAACTCCGCCAACCCGTGGGAAGTGCTCGAGGTTATCGCCGCCACGGAACAGCAGATTGGCAAACGCGTGGAATGCATCGCGATCGACGAAGGCCAGTTCGTGAATGATCTTTTCCTGTTTACGAAACACTTGCTCGATGAAAATCATGACGTGCTGGTGGCGGGGCTGGACCTGGATTTTCGTGCCCTGCCCTTTGGCGAGATGCTGAACCTGACCTGGCTCGTAAACGCCTACGGCGGCAGCATCACAGAGTGCATGGCCTACTGCGCCTGCGGCGCGCGGGCGCTCTATTCGCAACGGTTGATCGAAGGCGAACCGGCGCGCTACGACAGCCCGATCAAAATGCCCGGCGACTCGTACGAGCCGCGCTGTGCAGAGCATTTTGTGCTGCCCGGCCGGCCACATTAATCTTTCTCCTCGAAGAATGATTTCCAGAAAAAAGGGCTGAATCATGCAGAGACGAACGTTTCTCCGCTCCTTGTCCGCAGCGGCTGCTGCCGTGGCGCTTCGCAATGCCCCCGCTTTCGCCGCACTTCCTAAAATGAAGATCACGCGCGTGCGCGCCTATCTTCCGCCGAATCCCAATCCGCTCTTCAACCAGAGCGATGTCGTGGTGACTATTGAGACCGACGCCGGAATCACCGGCATCGGTGAAGGCGGATCGAAGGACACGCTCTCGCAATCCGCGGGCAGACTGATCGGCCGCGATCCGCAGTACATCGAACGGCTGTGGCAAGACATGAACCGCGCCTTCTTCTATCCCGCCGGCCGCGAGAAGACCGACGCCATCGGCGCGCTCGACCTCGCGCTCTGGGACATCCGGGGCAAAGTGCTCAATCTTCCCGTGCACGAGCTGCTCGGCGGCATGGTGCGCAACTATTGCGAGTGCTACAACACGGCCGGCATCATTCCCGGAATCGGCCCCCACTCGACCACGCAGGAGAAAGCCCGCGCGACCATGGAGGCCGGCTATCGTGCCTATCGCTTCGGAGCCATGGACCTGCCCGCCAACACCACCTTCAACACAAGAGAGCGCATCACCCATCTGCGCGAAGAGTGCGCCGCGGCGCGCGAGGGGGTGGGCAAAGATGGCGAGTGGGTGGTCGACTTTCATCAGCGCTTCGATCTCTCCGACGCGATCCGCGGCTGCAACGAGATCGAAGATCTCGCGCCCTTCTTTGTCGAAGACCCGGTGCGCACCGAGGCCTTCCAGCAGGACCTGCCGATCTTGCGCAGCAAGGTCAACGTCCCGCTCGCCGCCGGTGAGGAGTGGGGCAACCGCTGGGACTTCAACGCGCTCGTGGAACATCACGACATTGACTACGTCCGCGCGACGCTGCCGAACGTGGGCGGTATTACGGAGATGATGAAGATCGCCGCCATCTGCGAAACCCACTTTGTCGGCATCGTTCCACACTTCACCGGACCGATTGCGACCGCAGCGCTGGTCAACAGCCTGGGCACTTTCTCCGGGCCGGTGCTAATGGAATACAACTACCAGGGCCGCTCACTGCCGCACCTGCCCGTCTGCCTCGATTTCAAAGACGGCAAGTTGTACCCGAATGACCGCCCGGGGTTGGGTGTTGAAGTTGATTTCAAGCAGCTCACGCAAATCGCCGAGGTCACCGAGCCGGTGACTGCCCGCGCGCAGACCTACTTCCGGCCGGATGGCTCGATCACGAACTGGTAGAAAGTCGCTGGCAATTCCTGCGGTCTATGACTATTGCATTCCCGGCTTTTCGGTTTTCTGTGCGACAAACACCGTAGAATGCCTCCATGCGTAGAAATCCGGCTCTGTCTCTTCAAGCTCGCGCCCTGCTTGCCCTCTCGCTTGCAGCGATCTGCTCCGGCTCAGCTGCCATCGCTCAAAGTCCCTTGCCCCACGCGTCGGAGGCGGATCGCGCCGAAGCTCTTGGCCTCTTCAAGCAACTGATCGAGATCAACACCACCGATACGCCGCAAGGCAACGTGACCACCGCTACCGCGGCCATGCAGCGGCGCTTTCTCGATGCGGGTTTTCCGCCCGGGGATGTGCATCTGCTGGGCCCCGATCCGCGCAAGCAAAACCTCGTCGTCCGCTATCGCGCGGCCGGCGCGCCGGCTGAGAAGCCGGTGCTGTTTCTCTGCCACATGGACGTCGTGCAGGCGCTGCGCTCCGACTGGTCCACCGATCCATTTGAATTTGTAGTGAAAGACGGCTTCTACTACGGTCGCGGCACGCAGGACATGAAGGAATCGGACGCCGCGCTGGTGGCCACATTTCTCCGCCTGCACCGCGAAGGCTACAAGCCCAAGCGCGACCTGATTCTCGCGCTCACCGCGGACGAAGAGGGCGGCCGATTCAACGGCGCATCGTGGCTCGTGAATCAACACCGCGAGCTTGTCGATGCCGCCTATGTGATCAACCCCGACTCCGGCGGCGTGGAGCTGGACCATGGCCGGCCCATGATAGCCGCCGTCGAAGCCACCGAAAAGATCTACTCCGATTTCCAGATCACGGCCACCAACCGCGGCGGGCACAGCTCCCTGCCGCGGCCGGACAACGCCATCTATGAACTGACGACAGCGCTCAACAAACTGGCCGTCTACGCGTTCCCTTTCGAGCTGAATGAAGTGACCCGGACCTACTTCAAGAACCTGATTGCGCAGGAGACCGGCGAAACCGCCGATGACATGCGGGCCATTCTGGCCACGCCGCCGGATAAGGCCGCTGCCGCGCGCTTGAGCGAGGAGCCAACCTACAACGCGAATTTCCGCACCACCTGCGTGGCCACGCGGCTGAGCGCCGGCCACGCCAATAATGCGCTGCCGCAGACGGCGCAGGCGATCGTAAATTGCCGCATCTTTCCTGGCCACTCGCCCGAGGAGATCCGGCAGCAGCTCATCGGAATCCTCGATGACGCGAAGCTGAGCGTGAAATACGTTTCGGACGCGGGCGCGGCCTCCGATACGGCGCCGGAGCGCAAGGCGATTGCGCCGCCGGCGCCCATCCCTGAGGTTTTCGAATCGCTCACCCGCATCACGGACGCTCTTTGGCCGGGAACGCCCATCACGCCCGTAATGGAAAATGGCGCCAGCGACTCCATCTACTTCGCGCAGGCCGGCATCCCCAGCTACGGCTACTCCGCCATCGCCCTCGAGCGGGACGACATTCGCGCGCATGGCAAAGACGAGCGGCTGCCGGTGGATTCATATTGGAAATCGCTGGATTTCTTCTACTCGTTCGTCAAGGCGCTGGGCGGGGACTGAGCCAGCGCCTCCGCTGCTAAACTGGAATCTGATGATTCTCCCGTTTGTCCGCGAGATTTTCGCGGAGCTGGAGCACTCCCCGGGATTTGAACGCGTACGGAGGCACCTGAGCCTGGGTACGGGGCGGCGGCGTGTCTCCGGATTGACCGCCACGGCGCGCGCTCTCTATATACCGCTGATGGCCAGAGCGGCCAAGCAGCCGGTGATCGTGGTGGTGGCTGACAACAAGGCCGCGGAGGCGCTTGAGCCCATGCTCAGGGCCGGTTGCGAGCTTACCGGCGCCGTCGATCCGGCGCGCGTGGTGCGCCTGCCCGCTCACGATGTGCTGCCCTTCGAGAATCTTTCTCCGCACCCCGACGTGCAGGAGCAGCGCGCCTCCGCACTCTGGAAGCTCTCCACCGGCACAGTCGATATTCTCATCGCGCCGGTCGAGTCTGCGGCGCTCAAGCTCTTCGATCGCGAATACTACGCCGGGTTGGCCGTCACGCTGCGGCGCGGCGAAGAGGTCGATCTCGAAGTGCTCACCGCACATCTGGCCGGCGTTGGTTATACGCAGATGGATCTTGTGGAA
Source organism: Occallatibacter sp. (assembly GCA_036490385.1). Classification (GTDB taxonomy): domain Bacteria; phylum Acidobacteriota; class Terriglobia; order Terriglobales; family Acidobacteriaceae; genus Telmatobacter. Next base: position 9,115 of record DASXDX010000033.1, on the reverse strand, counting down.
ATGCCGGGCCAGTTCACCCGCCGCGGCGGAATCCTCGACGTGTATTCCCCCGAGGCCGACCGTCCGGTGCGCATCGAGTTCTTCGGCGACGAGATTGAGAGCATCCGCAAGTTCGATCCCGAGACGCAGCGCTCGCAGAGCGGCCTGGACGAGACTGAGTTGCTGCCGCTCACCGAAACCCCGGTAACGGAGCGTCTGCTGGCCGCGGTCAATGGCCGGTTGAGCAGGCAGCGCATTGAGTTGGAAGGCAACGCCGACGATGAGGAAATGGCCGCCGAAGCCGCTGCTGCCGGCGGCGTCAGCGTCTTTCCCGGCTGGGAGCTTTTTGCGGCGGTGGCCGGAGCGGAGAAATCGTTGTTGTCGCTGGTGCCCCGTTGCGCGCTCTTTGTCGACGAGCCGGCCATGGTGCGCAACCAGATTGATCGCTGGTGGAACAAGGTCGAGCAGCGCCACGAGCGCTCAGGCATAGGCTCGCTGATCCGGCCGGAAGATATTTATCTGCGCCCTGAAATCTTGCAGGCCTCGCTCGAATCGCACATGGGCCTCGATCTCGATCAGCTCGGCGCCGTTGACGTGCTCGACGAAGATGCGACGCTGGGCGAGATCGAGTTGAACACGCGGCCTACTCTGCGCTTTCACGGGTCGATCCCCGCGCTTACCGAGCAACTGAAGAAGCTGATGCAGGCGGAATCGCGCATCGTGCTCGCCGCGCTCAACCAGGGCGACGTGGAGCGGCTCGCGACCGTGCTGCGCGAGTATCAGATTCCTTACCGGCTCGGCAGCCGCTTGATGCACGCCGGCGAGACGCTGCTTGAAGAAGCGAGCTACATGGCCGGCGACCTGCGCGTGCCGGTCATCGTGCGCACGCCGCTGTCCGCGGGCGTCAGCTTTGCCGACGCGCATCTGATTCTTTTCGGCGCCAATGACCTCTCCGATGAGGCCGACGTAGCGGCTCGTCCGGAACCGAAGCGCTCCAAGACCGCCGCATTCGTTTCGGATTTTCGCGATCTCACTATCGGCGATTACGTCGTGCACGTCGAGCACGGTATCGCGCAGTATCAAGGCCTGAAAGAGATCGTGCAGGATGGACTCTCGGTCGAGTTCATGATTCTCGAATTCGCCGAGCAGGCCAAGCTCTATGTCCCGCTCACGCGTCTTGACTTGATTCAGAAATACCGCTCCACCGACACAGGCCCCGCTCCGGCGCTCAACAGGCTCGGCTCACAACAGTGGACCAAGACCAAGGCGCGCGTGCGCAAGGCCATGCAGGATATGGCCGGCGAACTGCTCAAGCTCTATGCCCAGCGCCACACCGCGCAGGGCACCGCTTTCTCGAAGGACAACGACTTTCAGCGCGAGTTCGAAGACGCCTTCGACTACAGCGAGACCGACGACCAGCTGTCGGCGATCCGCGCCATCAAGTACGACATGGAATCTCCAACGCCGATGGACCGGCTGCTCTGCGGCGACGTGGGCTACGGCAAAACCGAAGTGGCCATGCGCGCCGCATTCAAGGCCGTGCAAGACGGCAAGCAGGTTGCCGTGCTCACGCCGACAACCGTGCTGAGCTTCCAGCATTTCGAGACCTTCAAGAAGCGCTTCGCGCAGTTTCCCATTCACATCGAGATGATCTCGCGCTTCCGCACCGCCAAAGAACAGAAGGATATCGTCGAACGTGTGGAGACGGGCAAGGTCGACATTCTGATCGGCACGCACCGCCTGCTCTCGAAAGACATCAAGTTCCAGGATCTCGGCCTGCTCGTTGTCGATGAGGAGCAGCGTTTCGGCGTGCGCCATAAGGAGCGGCTGAAGCAGATGCGCAAGGAGATTGACGTGCTGGCCATGAGCGCGACTCCCATTCCCCGCACGCTGCACATGTCGCTGGTGGGCCTGCGCGATATGAGCGTCATTGAGACGCCGCCCAAGGACCGCATGGCGATTCAGACTGTCGTTGCGAAGTTCGATGAGAAGATCGTGCGCTCGGCCGTCGAAGTGGAGCTGGAGCGCGGCGGCCAGATTTATTTTGTGCACAATCGCGTGGAGTCGATCTACGAGATCGCCTCGCGGATCCAGGAGCTTGTACCTGCGGCGCGCGTGGCCGTGGGTCACGGCCAAATGAGCGAGAACGATCTCGAAAGGGTGATGCTCGCGTTCATGCGCCACGAATTCGACGTGCTGGTGGCGACGACCATCATCGAGAACGGCCTCGACATTCCGCTGGCCAATACTATTCTGATCAACCGCGCCGACCGGCACGGGCTGAGCGAGCTTTACCAGTTGCGCGGCCGCGTGGGCCGCTCCAACCGCCGCGCCTATGCTTATTTGCTCATTCCCCCTGAGCAGGAGTTGACGCCGATTGCACGGCGCAGGCTGGCCGCGCTCAAGGAGTTCAGCGATCTCGGAGCGGGATTCAAGATCGCTGCACTCGATCTCGAACTGCGCGGCGCCGGCAACATGCTCGGCGGCGAGCAGAGCGGCCACATCGAAGCGGTTGGCTTCGAGCTCTACACCTCGATGCTCGAAGCCGCGGTGAAGGAGATGAAGGGCGAGAGCAGCGAAGAGCGCGCGGCCACGCAGCTCAATCTCGGTATCGCGCTGCGCATCGACGAAAGCTATGTGCCCGAAGAGAATCAGCGGCTGCGGCTCTACAAGAAGATCGCGGGAGCTGCAACTGCTGAAGCCGTGAATGAAGTTCGCGCGGAAATGGAAGACCGGTACGGGACGCCTCCCGATGCCACGGTTTACCTGCTGGAGGCCGCGTTGGTGCGCCTCGAATGCGAGCGGATGGGCGTGGCGCAGATCGATCGCAAGCGCGGCGAGTTGCAGATACGGTTCACCGAAAATGCGGCCCAGACTGCGGCCCTTGACCCGCAGCACCTGATGCGGCTGGTGGCAAAGAATGCCAAGCGCGGCGCGCAGTTCACGCCGCAAGGGGTGCTCAAGTACCCGCTCGCCGCCTCGCGGCCCGATGAAGTGCTGCTTGAAATCCATGAATTGCTGGCCAGTCTTGCTCCAGCCCCGGTCAATGCCTGAAACCCGCGTTCGCTTGAGGAAAGCACCATGAGAAAAACCGCAGCCCTGCTCACGATAGGAGCCTGTATGTCTACCGCGATTGCCGCGCACGCCGCGCAGGAGACCTGGAAAGAGCAACTTCAGCGAATTACCGATCAGTACTTTGACCAGGTGTACTTCCACTATGCTCCGTCAGCCGGAACACAGACCGGCTTTCACCAGTACGACGCCCAGCTCGAGGACTACTCACGCCCCGCGATCGACGCTGAGATTGCTGGGCTCAAAGGCTTCGAGAAGCGCATCGAGGCGATCCAACCCGACGACTCCCCGGCTGATTTTGTTCCGCGCAGCGACCGTGAGATTGTTCTGAGCAACATCCGCTCGCAACTGTTGACGCTCGAAACCATTCGCCCCTGGGAGAAGAACGCGGACAACTATTCGAGCACCTGCGCCAACGGCGCGTTCGTGCTGATGGAACGTAAATTCGCTCCGACCGATGAAAGGCTCCGCTCGTTGATTGCGCGCGAGCAGCAGATGCCCGCCCTGCTCGCTGCGGCGCGCGCCAATCTCCAGAATCCGCCGCACATCTTTACCGAGATCGCAATCGAACAATTGCCGGACATCATCAGCTTCTTCGAGCACGACGTGCCGCAGGCCTTCACAGACGCGCAGGACCCGTCACTGAAGGCGGAATTCGCCAAGACCAATACCGCCGTGATCGCTGCGCTCAACGATTATCTTGGCTGGCTCAAGACCGATCTGCTTCCGCGCTCAAACGGCGATTTCCGCATCGGCGCGGATGCCTTCCACAAGAAGCTCGAATACGACGAGATGGTCGATCTGCCTCTCGACAAGCTGCTCGCAATTGGCTGGGCCGATCTGCGCAAGAATCAGGAGCACTTCAAGGAAGTGGCACACGAGCTTGAGCCGGACAAGGATCCGCGCGCTGTGCTCGAAGAGCTGGGGGCAGATCATCCCGCGCCGGATCAACTGCTCAATTCCTTCCGTGCCACGTTCGATAGCCTGATCAGCTTCATTCGCGCGCATCACATCGTGACTGTTCCGTCCGATGTCAGGCCGATCGTCGAAGAGACGCCTCCCTTCATGCGCGCCACCACCTTCGCCAGCATGGATACGCCCGGTCCCTACGAGAAGCACGCCACCGAAGCGTATTTCAACGTTACGCTGCCTGACCCGAAGATGACGCCGGCTGAGGTCGAAGGCTACATGCACTCCTTCAATGTGGGCACCGTGATCTCGACCGCCGTGCACGAGGCCTATCCGGGACACTATGTTCAGTTCCTCTGGTTGCCGCAGGCGCCGAGCAAGGTGCGCAAGATTCTGGGCGCGAACACCGATGTAGAAGGATGGGCGCACTATTGCGAGCAGATGATGCTCGACGAAGGCTATGGACAGCCGGGCGCGGGCGCCAAAGACGAGCGCGAATCGAAGCTGCTGCGCCTTGGCCAGCTGCAGGATGCGCTGCTGCGCAACGCGCGCTTCATCGTCGGCATCGAAATGCATACCGGCAAGATGAGCATCGAACAGGCCGAGGAGTTCTTCCAGAAAGAGGGTTATCAGTCGAAGGAGACGGCTGTGGTCGAGACCAAGCGCGGCGCCGGTGATCCCACCTATCTTTACTACACGCTCGGCAAACTGCAGATCATGAAGCTGCGCGAAGACATGAAGAAGAAGGAAGGCGCAGCTTTCTCGCTCGAACAATTTCACGATGATTTTCTGCGCCAGGGATTCCCGCCCGTCAAGATCGTGCGAGAGGCAATGCTGGGCGATAACTCGCCTACGCTCTAAAGATTCCCGCTTAAGGAGACGGAATGAGCAAGAAGGTACGCAAAGCTGTTTTCCCCGCAGCCGGATTGGGAACGCGTTTTTTGCCGGCCACCAAGGTGATCCCCAAGGAGATGCTGGCGCTGGTCGACAAGCCGATTCTCCAATACGGCGTGGAAGAGGCGATCGCCTCGGGAATCGAGCACATCATCCTCGTGACCGGCCGCGGCAAAGGCGCCATGGAAGACCATTTCGACATCAGCTACGAGCTGGACGCGACGCTCGAGCGCAAAGGCAAAAAGGAGCTGCTCGAGCTTTCGCGCAAGATATCTTCGATGGCCCGCATCAGTTCCGTCCGGCAGAAGGAACCGCTCGGCTTGGGCCACGCCGTGCTTTGCGCTAAAGAGCTCGTGGGTGACGAGCCGTTCGCAGTGATCCTGCCGGACGATGTGATCGATGCCAGTTCGCCGTGCCTGAAGCAGATGATCGATGTCTTCGACGAGAAGGGCGGCTCGGTGCTGGCTACCATGACCATTGAGGGACCGGGCATCAGCGCGTATGGCGTGCTGGCCGGCTCGCAGGACAAGACCAATCCGCGTATCTACAACTGCACCGGGATGGTGGAGAAGCCGAAGTTCGAAGAGGCGCCGTCGACGCAGGCCATCATCGGCCGCTACATTTTGACGCCGCGTGTATTCGAGCTGTTGGAGCGCACACAGCCAGGCGCCGTCGGCGAGATTCAACTCACAGACGGCATCAAAGCGTTGCTCAAGGAAGAAAAAGTCTTCGGCTATACGTTTGAAGGCAAGCGCTTCGATGCGGGCGACAAGTTCGGCATGTTGCAGGCGACGGTGGAATTTGCTTTGAAGCGGCCGGAGTTTGCGGAGAAGTTTCGCGCGTATCTAAAAGGATTGGATCTGTAGAGGGGATGAAGTGCTTTCCCACCCTTTCCGCAAAAAAGCGCGGAAAGGATGGGGCACCCAGCGAGTTGGCAAGTCAGCGGATTCGATCGCTCCTTGGCTGACTTGCTAACTTGCCAATTCTTCCTCACGCCTTCCACTTGATATTGCAGCCGACGGACGGGCGCTGCTCCGCCGGCACTTTCTTCCCAGCTAGCACTGTATCGATCGCGGCGCGCAGGTCCTCGCCCGTGACAGGAACGCCGCTGTTCGGGCGGCTTGAATCGTACTGTCCGCGATAGGCAAGGCGGAAATCTTTATCGAAGAGGAAGAAGTCCGGCGTGCAGGCGGCATCGTAGGCGCGGGCGACGGCCTGCGACTCGTCATATAGGTAGGGAAAAGCAAACCCGTTCGCCTGTGCTTGTCCCTTCAGGCCGTCTGGGCTATCGGCGGGATGTGAGGCTACGTCGTTGGAGCTGATGGCGACAATCGCCAGCGGCTTGCTCGCGTAATCTTTGCCCAGCGCGCCCAGCGTCTTCTCAATGTGCTTCACATAAGGACAATGCGCGCAGATAAACATCACAAGCAATGCGTCTTTGCCGCGGAAATCATCACGCCGAACCGTTTTACCGGAGATCACATCGGTGAGCGCGTAATCTGGAGCAGTCGTGCCCAGTTCGAGCATGGTGGATTCAGTGAGTGCCATGATTCTCCTCCATCAGCGAGTTAGCGGGTTAGCGGGTTAGCAAGTCTGCTCAAAGCGCGCGTTCGGCGCCGTCAGAACAATCCTGGCTGCCGGCCTGGAACGGCAATGCCAAAGTGCTCGTAAGCCAGGCGCGTGGCCACGCGGCCGCGCGGCGTGCGGTCGAGAAAGCCGATCTGCAGAAGAAATGGCTCGTAGACTTCTTCAAGCGCGTCGACCTCCTCGGCAAGAGTTGCGGCCAGCGTTCCCAATCCAACCGGGCCGCCATCGTACTTCTGAATAATGGTGAGCAGCAGCCGGCGATCGATCTCGTCGAAGCCGTGCGCGTCCACTTCGAGCATCGTAAGCGCCGCGTTGGCCGTAGGCCGATCGATAATGCCGGAGCCGCGCACCTGCGCGTAGTCGCGCACGCGCCGCAGGAGCCGGTTCGCAATGCGCGGCGTACCGCGAGAGCGCAGCGCGATCTCGGCCGCACCGTCGGGATCGATGGGAATCTGCAGCACCTCTGCGGAGCGTTCGACGATGACGCGCAACTCGTCCTCGGTATAAAACTCGAGCCGCAGCAGAATGCCGAACCGGGAGCGCAGCGGCGACGAGAGCAGGCCGGGCCGCGTGGTGGCGCCGATGAAGGTGAACGGGCGGATCTCCATTACATGCGTGCGGGCCGCCGGTCCCTGCCCGATGATGATGTCGAGTTTGTAATCTTCGAGCGCCGTGTAGAGTTTTTCTTCGAGCACCGGCTGCATGCGGTGAATCTCGTCGAGAAACAACACCTGCCGCTCGCGCAGATTCGTGAGAATGGCCGTAAGGTCGCCCTGAATCTGCAACGCGGGCCCTGAGGTCTGCTGGAAACCGACGTCGAGCTCATTGGCGATAATCGTGGCCAGCGTGGTCTTGCCCAACCCCGGAGGGCCGAAGAGCAAAACATGATCGAGCGCCTCGCCGCGGGACTTGGCGGCTTCGAGCGCAATGGCGAGTTGCTCTTTTGCCTTCGACTGGCCGATGAACTCGCGCAGCCAGCGCGGGCGCAGCTTGAGCTCAAATCCCTGCTCCTCGTCAGCGCGCGCGGCGCTCACCAGCCGTTCCGGCGTATTGTCGCGGGCGATGGCCATGCTCACCAGAAGTGTAGCGGTTCCGGTCGGGAGGGGCAAAACCGGCAGGGCCGGAGGGCGGAGAAACTGCCGCAAGATATTTTGTTTTTAGAGGATTGCGAACCGCGGCCGCACCATTTGGACCGATCCGGGAAGGCAGATCGGTCTTCGATCCACACGCGTGTCAATTCAGATACTTGCCCATTTCCTTAACGCGAAATGGTCATTGACTGGCCAATTTGGCTCCAGTAGCATGGCGCTAACTCAGATACTGCAGTTCATTGGGTAACGCGACTCGACAGACTTCAAGCGCAGAACCGCTCCCCCCGCTCTGAAGCTCATCCTCGATGATGGGATGACAGCTCACGCATAGACAGGGTACGGCAGTTCGCGATGTCGCATACGCGGGACAAGGCGAAGCAGCCGATCTGCGCCGCTGAGCTCTGGTCCCTTTGTACCAGGGTTGGCTTATCGATCCGGTAAACCAGCCAGGCGAATTCGCCGGGAGACCTAAATGCGTTATCGTCTTTTCTTGGGCGCGATGTTGGTCACGTGCCTTATGGTGCCGCTCACGAGCTGCACTTCAAGTCCTTCCTTGACTTCGATCACGGTCAGTCCCAACACCATGAATTTTGGCGGTGCGGGCCTCACGGGTCAGTTGATCGCCACGGGATCCTATACGCATCCTGACCACCCGCCGATCACCAGGGACATCACCGACGAAGTTACATGGGAGAGCTCTGCCACCCAGTGCGTAACGGTCACGAGCACCGGTTTCATCACGACAGGCGGCAATATCTGCAGCAACATCCTTGTCACTGCCAGCGCGCCTGGGTTCAATGGCCTGATCTCCGGCACCATGACAGTCAACGTCACCCAGTAGGGCTCGACAGGCGCCGTCACGGCCCTATGACGAGCGGGCCGGCGATGCTTGCTGCAGCCGGACAACCCATCGCGCCATCGCGCCGGTCATTTTTCTCATCGCGTGACAGCTCTCTGCCTGGTTCGCATTGAGTCGGCTCGCCGCTATGGCCACAGGCTGAACAGGTCTGTCCGCACACCGGCCGGCGTTCTCATCGCGAATCCGCGTCTGCCGATTCCAGGCATTTAGACTGGTAAAGTCTGTCTGGACGTGATGACCCACCGGTTCGGAATCCTTCGCCGCTTTCGCTTTAATCGGCCGCAGCGCATCGCGGCTGGAATGCTCGCGCTCTTTCTTCTCCAGGGGCTTTGGATTACGGCGCGCCAGACGCTCACCGACCGCGACTACCAGTACGCGCGGTGCGGCCGCGAAACCTGGGAGCGGCCGTCTGCCCTCGCCGGGTACTACACCAGTTGCGGCAACATTCACGACGGCATTCTGGCCTACCGGCTCGCTGGCCTGCCGCTCACGGTGAACCTGCTCGTCGAGCGCGGTCTGGACTGGTTCCGCACGCCTGAAAATAAAGTGGTGCAAGCGGGCGGCGAGGTGAGCACCTGGGAGCTGCGCCACCAGATGACGCACATCCTGCTGCTGCTGCGGTTGCCGTTTCTTCTCGCCGGGTGCGTGCTGGGCGGATGCATCTGGTGGGTCACGCGCCGGCTTTACGGAAATCTGGGCGGCTACACCGCGCTCGCGCTCTATT
>DASXDX010000019.1:0-59861 GCA_036490385.1 Occallatibacter sp. | reverse complement strand
ATGCGGAGAGCCGTGCTATCTCCGGTCTCCAAAGGCGGGGCACCCTCTCCGTGGTCAGGAGATGCCCCAGGGAACGTGCCGCCTGCCCCGTTTCTTCACCACAGACAAGAATTGGCATTGAATGGATGGCTGCCCGTCTTCCCAATTCTTGCTCACAGTGGATTCGACGAGGCGGTCAGGTGAGGATCGGCGGCGAGGGGGCAGCCTGTGCACTGCGGGCTGCTGCTGCAGTGGGCTTTGCCTACGGCGACGATGAGGGCGTGGAACTCGTTGTAGAGCCGGGCGCGGCCGGCGGGCGGGTCGGCGGCGAAGGCTGCGCGGGTGAGATCGGCGAGGGCGTCGTAGCGGATGGGACCGGTAGAAGGCGCGAGAAGCTGGTGGCGTTCGGCGATGCGGCGCAGATACTCGTCGGCCACGGGGACTGGATGGCCGAGGGCGTAAAGCAGGATGGCGTCCGCGGTTTCGGGGCCGACTCCGGGCAAGGCGAGAAGACGGCTTCGGAGCGCCGGGGTGGGCGTGGCGGCCAGATTTTCGAGCGATCCGGAGAACTCCTCGTCGAGCATGGCGACGAAGGCTTTGAGCGCGGGCGCCTTGCGGGTGAAGAAGCCGGAGGGTTGGATGAGGCGGCGGAGCCGGTCGAGCGGGAGGGCGCGCAGACCGTTGAGGGTGAGCGCTCCGGCGGCGCGCAGGTTGGCGAGGGAGCGCTCGACGGCTTTCCACGAGGTGTTTTGCGTGAGGTAAGCGCCGAGGATGACTTCGAAAGGCGTCTCGGCGGGCCACCAATGCTGCGGGCCATAGGCGGCGGCGAGGCGGTCGTGCATGCGGCGCAGACGCCGGGCGGGGGTGGATGGCCGGCGCTTCATTCTGGCGGGTCCTGACCGGGCAGCGAATCGGGCGGTGGAGACTGGAGCTGGATCTTCCACTCCAGGATGCGGGCGCGGCCTGCCGCGGCTTCGGCTTCGGGGATGTGGCCGGCGTGCTGCAGGGCGATGGAGAGCGCGGTGTGGGCGAGCGGGTCAGCGGGCGTGAGCATGGTGAGCGCGCGGGCCGCAGCGATGGAGGCTTCGAGCCGACCGGCATCGCGCAGGGCGCGGACCAGGCCGTGATGGGCTTCGCTGTGGGCGGGATCAGCCTCGATCGCCGCGCGAAAGGCCTGCGCCGCTTCGTCGGGCCGTCCGGCAGCGAGCAGTTCCACTCCGCGCTGCGAAAGTGCATCGGCCTGGGCGTTGGTCATCGGCACAGATGTCTTTAGGATAAGCGTTGAGGAGGCGCCGATGAAGAGTCACACCGAATATCTGGTTTTTGAAACGCGCAAGCGGCGGGAGATGGTGCACATCACCGACCAGGTGGAACAGATTGTCGGGCGTAGCGGCGTAAAGGACGGATTGTGTTTTGTTTCGCCCATGCACATCACGGCGGCAATTTATGTAAACGACCTTGAAGGCGGATTGATCGAGGATATCGGCAAGTGGCTGGAGGAACTGGCGCCGGCCCGTCCGGATTACAAGCATCACCAGACCGGCGAAGATAATGCAGACGCCCATCTGAAGGCGCTGCTTCTCCATCACGAGACGACGCTGCCGGTAACCAACGGCCAACTGGACCTGGGAACCTGGCAACGGGTCTTCTACGCCGAATTCGATGGCCAGCGGCGCAAACGGGTAATCGTCAAGGTCCTCGGAGTGGAGTAGCGAAGCCAAGCGTGCGTGCGCCGCAGCGCGGGTGCAGCCATCATCGCATCTGTCCGCAATGGGTCAGAGCAAGCCGGGAGCGTTTCATTCACTCGTCTGTGATCCGCCGCCAGCCGCCCTTTGCCGAACTCGGATCCGGTGCGGCAAAGTCGATTCGGGTATGAGGCAGCACCACAATATCGACACGGCGGTTTTGGGAGCGGCCTTCAGCCGTGTCATTGCTCGCCACCGGGTGAAACTCGGCGTAACCGGCGGCGGAGAGGCGATCGGGAACAATGAGCTGCTGATCGAGAAAGATCCGCGCGATGCGCGCCGCGCGTGTCGTGGAAAGCTCCCAGTTGGAATCGAATTCCGGGGTATGAATGGGAAGATTATCCGTGTGACCCTCGATCCGGACTTCATAGGGGCTGCCCGCGAGGCAGGTGGCGATCTGCCGTAGAGTGGGGAGGGTTTCGGCCTGAGGCGTGGCCGAGCCGGAGGCAAAGAAACCGGCCTCGCGCAGGCTGATGACCAGGCCGTCATGGCCCATCTGAATGGAGACGGTGTGACTCGCAATCTGGTTCGAAAGCGTCTGCGTGAGCTCGCGGCGCATGCGATCGAGATCGCTGCGCGCCCGCGCCGGGGCGAGCACGTCTTCGCCCATGATGATATTCACCGGCACCACCGGCTTGTCGGTGCCGCTGACGGGGACAGCGGCAGCGTGGGAAGGTTTGCGGGCGGCGCTGGGAAAGATCCCAAGCGCGCGAAAAGCCGAGTTGATCGAATCCGACATTTCCGCCTGCTTCTTCTGGTCGGCCGTTGCAGAGGCATACAACACCACAAAGAACGCAAACAGGAGAGTGATGAAGTCGGCGTAAGAGACCAGCCAGCGCTCATGCGCAACGTGGGTCTTGTGCGGGCGCGGGCTCATGCGGCACGCTCCTTCCGTTCGCTCTCTTCCCGATAAGAATCGTCGAGGAATCCGGCCAGTTTCGTCTCGAGCATGCGCGGGTTCATCCCTTCAAGAATGGAGATCACGCCATCGAGCATCATCTCGCGCCGGCGATGCTCGTCGCGGATGCGGATGCGCATCTTGCCGGCGAGAGGCAGCAGGAAGAGATTGGCAGCACCCACTCCATAGATGGTTGCGACGAAGGCGACCGCGATGCCGCGGCCAACCTCGTGGATGTTGTCAAGATGCTGCATGACTTGAATGAGGCCGAGCACGGCGCCGAGAATGCCGATGGTGGGCGAGAAGCCACCGGCGGATTCGAAGACGGCCGGTAGACGATCCTCGTGCTCGATTGCCGAGTCGAGAGTCACGTGCATGATCTTGCGCAGTTCGGCGGGCTCGGTGCCGTCCACGGCGAGCATCAAGGTTTGCTTGAGAAACGGCTCCTGAATGGTCTGGAGATCGTCATCGAGCGAGACTACACCCAGACGCCGAGCTTTGTTGGCGAATGTAACCAGCAGGTCGATCAATTGATTATCGTGCTTGCGCGGCGCGGTAAAGACCTGAAGAAGGCCGCGAAATGCGGCAATCACCGTCCCCAGCGGAAACTGGAGCAGGACCGCGCCCATGGTGCCGCCGAAGACGATCAACGCCGCGGTAGGCTGCAGGATCTGGCCCAGATTGCCGCCTTCGATCAGCAGGCCGCCCAGAATGCCGGCGAGGGCCAGAACAACTCCGCCTACGCTCGCTTTATCCATGAATGGCTCTCCGGTGACTCAGATTCCCGACCTTTCGAAAAGCTGATCGGCACTACCCGTCTTTCTGCGAATTCATTCCAGCTCCTGCGCTACGCTGGCCGGCGACATCCATGCTTGAAAGGCTGACTACGCGCAGATATTCGCTGTAGTCGGGCAGTCGCCGGGCCACGACTGCGAGCAGCCGCGCACGATAGTCGAGCACGCGCGCCGCGACCTCATCCAGTGACTCGCGCACGATCAGTTTTTCTCCGTTGACGAGCGTCAGCATGGTATCGGGAGACGCTTCGGCGGATTTGATCAGATCGCTGTTGAGCATCATCGAGTGGCCGTTGAGCCGCGTGAGTTCGATCATGGCCGGAAAACTCCTCGCAGCGTTTATCGGCTGAGACGCGACAAAGAGTTAAGTAACCGGAAAGTAACGTGACGAACTGTCCCGCACAGGACAGATCGAGCCGCGAGATAAACCCCGCAACGCACCCGCCGAAGAAGGGGCCAGATGCGGCAGCCATCAAGCCGAAAAGCAGCTACCCAGGGTAAGAAAAAGGGAAGCGCTCAAACGCAGAGGGTTGCAAATCCACGCATTTACAAGGAGAACCCCATGTCCCTGGGTGTCTTAAATAATCTGTCCGCAGTGTATGCGGAGAATAATCTAAACAACACCAACGATAGCCTGTCGAAGACGCTGCAACAGTTGTCCTCCGGTTCGAGGATCAACTCCGGCGCCGACGATGCCGCCGGACTTTCGCTGGTCAACGGCCTCCAGGCCAACCAACAGGCGCTCACGCAGTCACAGACCAACGCACAGGAAGGCGTAGGCCTTCTGCAAGTGGCCGATGGCGCCCTTTCGCAAGTGACAAGCCTGCTCAACCGTGCCGTTACGCTGGCCACCGAGGTCTCGAACGGCACCCTCAACACTTCGCAGCAGTCGGCGGCGAACCAGGAATACCAGTCGATCCTTTCCGAAATCACGAACATCGGATCGACGACCACCTACAACCAGAACCAGGTCTTCGGTCACTCCGCCGTAGGCATCTATTCCGGCGACTCTTCGAGCACCGGCGCATCGCTTGACAACATCACCATCTCCAGCCTGTCCTCCACCAACGTGGGCGACACCAGCGGCACCATGGCGTACAACGGCGGCAAGAACGTGTTCCTCGATCTTTCCAACGGCACCGCCGGCACTGGAAATGCGCAGACCACCGACACGCTGGCCTCGACCACGCTGACGCTCACCTACGACAACCCCGATGGTTCCACCGGCACAGTTGTGACCACCGCCGCGACCACGGTTGGGGGGCTGATCAGCGCTATCAATGCCTCCGGCCGCGGACTGACGGCTACATTCACCACGGCAACGCAAGCTGGTGCAGGTGGCACGGTGACCGGTACCGATACCGGCATCATGATCTCCGGCAACCTCAACACCACAGCCGCGAGCACTGCCGGCGCGCAAAAGGTCGCCATCACCACCGGCGGCTACGACACATCGGTCAGTGCGACCGCTGCCGCAGCAGCTGCCCTTACGGCCGACAACAGCGGCGGTATCGCCACCATCAGCTATACCGATAGCGCCGGCGCCAACCTGAGCACCAATAATTTGACCTCGCAGTCCGGCGCGGAAGCGGCTTTGACTGCCCTGAACGGGGCAATCAGCGACGTGGCGGCCCAGGACGGCTACATCGGAGCCCAGATCAACACCCTGAACTCCGTGAGCCAGGTCCTCGCCACGCAGCAAGAGAACGTGCAGGCGGCGCAAAATGCAGTGCAGGCCACCGACTACGCTTCGGCAACCTCGAACATGTCGAAGTACGAAATCCTGAGCCAGACCGGCATCTCGGCCCTGGCGCAGGCCAACAGCATGCAGCAGGAAGTGACCAAGCTGCTGCAGTAACGCGGGGTTTCGAGCAAGGATGTGAGCTCTGGGATAAACAAGCCCGGAGATCCGCCGATAAACAGCGAGGGGGCGTCCAAAACCGGACGCCCTCCTTTGCGCTCAGGCATTTTAAGGCGGTCGTGAGGTTTTTCCAATCCGGCACAAACTGTCTTGGATGGCCGGCTGCTTGGATGTTCGACGGAGGGTTGGATGGGCACAGTAGGGTTGAGTTTCGGGTCGCCGACCAGCGGCGCGGGATTCGATGTAAGTTCAACCGTGTCGCAGATCGTGGCTAATCTCCAGAATGTCGAGACGCCATGGAAGACGCAACTGGCCACATTGGAAAGTCAGGATGCAACGATCTCAAGCCTCGGTACGCTGTTCTCGAACCTGTCGAATGACATGAGCCAGCTCACCGATTTTCAGGGCATTCTGGCGCAGAAGACGGGCTCGAGCTCCGATACTAACGTGCTGGAGTTGACGGCGGCATCCTCGTCGGCGACGGCGGGCACGCACACGATCGTGGTGAACAGCCTGGCGCAGACCTCCAGCGGCTATCTGGCCGAGCTCTCGAACGCCGCGGATACATTGTCGGGCTCGATTACTGTGCAGGCGGGAAGCGGTACAGCACAGACTATTACGCTCAATTCTTCTGACGACACACTCTCCGGTCTTGCGTCGGCCATTAACGCTTCCGACGCGGGTCTTACCGCAAGCGTGCTGACGGACGCCTCGGGATCGCGCCTCACCTTAGTGTCCAGCACCTCGGGTGCGAGCGGCAACATCGCCGTCAGCAACAACTCGCTGACCGCCGCGGCGGCGAACACATTGAGCTATACCGGAACCGCAGGCACGAACGCCGCGAATTCCACGGGCGCGCTCTCTCCGGTTTCGAGCCTCAGCGATGCGCTCTCCGGCTCGATCGCCATCCAGGTGGGCAATGGAACTGTGCAGACCGTCTCCGTTCCGCAATCGGCTGCCACGCTCACCGGCCTGGCGAATGCCATCAACGGCACGGCCGGCATCGGAGTGACCGCGTCGATCGTCACCAACAGCGATGGAACGTCGAGCCTGGCACTCACCTCACAGACTGCCGGTTCGGCCGGAACGCTGACCATAAACTCGAGCATCAGCGACAGCATTACGGCCTTGAATTACAACACCGCGGTGACCGGATCGAACGCCAGCCTGAATGTAGACGGCGTGAACCTGACCAGCGCCTCGAACACGGTCGCGAATCTGATTCCCGGCGTCACCTTTCAGCTTCTGTCTTCATCCGCCACTCCGGTGCAGGTGGTCATCGGCAACGACAATACGGGCGTCGAGAGCACGGTGAACCAGTTCGTGAGCGATTACAACTCGGCGATCAGCGCTCTGAATACGCAGGAAGGCAACACCAGCTCGGGCACTCCCGAGCCGCTGTTCGGTTCGCCGACACTCTCGCTGCTACAACAGCAGTTGTTGAACGGCCTCAACGTGCAGAGCCCGAACGGCTATCTGGATTCAGTATCCTCCACTGCGGGCGCAACGCTCTCCGGCTCCCTGTCGATCCAGGTGGGCAGCAAAACCACGGAAACTGTGGTCGTCGGCGCCGCGCCCGGCACTCCCGCGGCCAACACCATCTACACCGGCAGCGGTGTCAATACGCTCGCCGGGATTGCGGCGGCCATCAATGCGGCTGGAATCGGCGTCAACGCCGGCGTCGCAACAAGCAATGGGCAGTCGACGCTCACCCTGACTTCGCAGACCGCGGGCACAAATGGAGCGCTGACGGTCACCTCGGCGCTCACGGCTGCTACCCCCACGGCGCTCAGCTACGCCGACGCGGGCTTTACGAGCACCACTCCGGACAGCGGAACCTTCGGCACGGTGGCCAATGCATCCGACACGCTGAGCGGATCGCTGACCCTCCAGGCCGGCAACGGCGTCGTACAGAATATCGCGCTCGACTCCTCCGACAACACCCTCTCCGGTTTGGCGAACGCCATCAACACCGCCAATATCGGAGTGACCGCCGCGCTCAACACCAACGGCACCGCGCTCACGCTCACCTCGGGAGCCAACGGGGCGGCCGGCGCGCTGACCGTGACCTCGAACATCTTCGACACCACGAATACGACGAGCGCGGCCCTCAACTACAATTCTTCGTCGGACATCAATAATCTGACCAGCCTGGGCATCAGCGTGAACAACAATGGTTCGCTCACCTTCGACGCGACCTCGCTCGATTCGCTGCTCAACTCCGATTACAACGGCGTGGTGGGCTTCTTCCAGAATGCCAACGGCTGGGGGGAGAACTTTGCGACCATGCTGACGAATGCCGGCTCCAGCTCGTCGACCGGCATCCTCGCGCTGGCCTCCAGCGCGAACAGCACCACGGAGTCCACGCTGAATGCGGAGCTCTCGAAGGAGCAGACCTTTATCTCGACCCAGCAGGCAAGCTTGACGGCGGAGCTGAACCAGGCTAACCAGATCCTGCAGGAGCTCCCGTCACAGTTGCAGGGCATCAACGAGCTTTATTCGGCGATCACCGGATTTGACCAGAATCTGAATGGCTAAGGAGCCGCAATTTTCATGGGAAACTATCGGGAACACGCATTGGAAGGGGCTTCGGCCGTCGATCTTGTGGTGGCGCTGTATGACGGGATCATCCGCTTTCTTCACGGGGCAATCGCGGCCGTGGAGCGCGGCGAAGCGGACGAGCGCCGGGGAGCCGTGAAGCGGGCGCTGGACATCATCATTCACCTGCAGGCACGGCTGCGCATGGACGTGGGGGGCCGGCCGGCGCAGGTGCTGAGCGAGTTTTACGCATCCATCTTTGCACAGATTCTGCAGGCCTCGCAGTCGGCATCGACGGCAAAGTTCGAGCACGCGATCGATTGCGTGAAGAATGTGCGCGACGCATGGCGCGAGGTGGCAAAGGATCCCCATGCCAACCCAGGCTCCGGACGCGTGATCGCCATGCCGGCGCGCGGCGCATCCAACGCTGCCACGGATGAGGATGAGCCTGCCATCACAAGCTGGACAGCCTGAGGCTTCAGCCGGCCACGGTGAGCTCTTCTTCGAGCTGCTGTTTTTGATAGAGGCTGGCGTAATAGCCGTCGCGCGCCAGCAGCTCCTCGTGCCCGCCCAACTCCACAATTCTGCCCCGATCGAGCACGGCAATCCGGTCGGCATTGCGCACCGTGGAGACGCGATGCGAGATGAGGATGGTCGTGGAATTGGCCGTATAGGCGCGCAAGCCGCCGAGGATGCGTTCCTCCGTATAGGTATCGACGCTGGCCAGCGCATCATCGAGAATGAGAATAGCGGGACGGCGCAGCAGGGCTCGCGTAATCGCAGAACGCTGCTTTTGTCCGCCGGAGAGCGTAACGCCGCGTTCGCCCACCATGGTTTCAAAGCCCTGCGGGAACTCCTCAAACTCCTGGCGAATGTGCGCGGCTTCCGCTGCTTCGAGCAGTTCCTCAGCGCTCGCCCGCGGTGCGCCGAAGGCCAGATTCTCGCGAATTGTCTCACTGAAGAGAAAGGTCTCCTGCGGGACCATGCCGATATTGCGCCGTAGAATGGCAAGCGGATATTCGCGCACCGGGCGGCCATCGATCAGGAGGGCTCCCTCCGGCGCTTCATAGAGCCGGGAGATGAGATTGACCAGCGTGGATTTGCCCGAGCCGGTGGGCCCGACAATAGCCAAACTGGAGCCGGCCGGAATGCGCAGCGAAATCTCCTGAAGCACAGGCGCGCCGCCATAGCTGAAGTTGAGGTTGCAGAATTCGATCTCCCCCTTCATCACAAAGTCCGGTCCAAAAGGAAAATCCACGGAGTGGCGGTCGTCGATAGCAGGTTCGGCGCGGAGCAGTTCTTCGATGCGCTTCACGGAGGCGGTGCCACGCTGGAAGATGTTGATGACCCAGCCCACGGCGATGATAGGCCAGATGAGCAGAATCATGTAGGTGTTGAAGGCCACGAAATCGCCCACCGTGATGCGATGCGCGAGCACCTGGTGCCCGCCGACCAGCAGCGTGATGATCATCGACACGCCGAGGACGAATTCGAGCGTGGGCCAGAGCATGCCCATGAGTTGAACGAGGCGCAGAGCGCGGGCAATGTATTCGCGGTTGAGGCGCTCAAAGAGGCCGATCTCCGACTCCTCACGCGCAAAAGCGCGGATGAGCCGCACGCCGGAGTAGTTTTCCTGCGCCTGCGCGGAGATATCGGAGAAGCTGGCCTGGATGCGCTCGAACCGGGTGTGAATCCGGCTGCCGAAGTACTGCACCAGGATGCTGGCCACGGGCATGGGCGCCAGCGCCACCAGCGTCAGATAGGGACTATAGCGCAGCATGAAGACCAGCGCGAAGATGGTAAGAAAGATCGTGTTGGCGCTATACATGAGCGCCGGACCAAGCAACATGCGCACGGCGTTCAGGTCATTGGTCATGCGCGCCATGATGTCGCCGGTGCGGTAGCGCTGATAGAAGCCCGTATCCTGCTTCTCCAGTTTGCGGAACAGGTCGTTGCGAATATCGAACTCGATATCGCGGGAGATCCCAATGAGGATCCAACGCTGTGCGTAAAGGAAGATGCCTTTGACGAGAGCGATGGCGACCAGCAGCGCAGCGAAGAAAAAGATCTTTTCCCGCGTAACTTCTTTCCCAAGCGCATCCACCGCTTTGCCGAGGATGCTGGGAAACTGGACAGCGACCAGATTCGTGCAGACGCAAGCCAATGTGCCCCGCACGTATCCGCTCCGGTAGCGGCGCATATACCCGAAGAGTGGGCGCAGTTCGCGAAGCATAGGTCTATTGTACGGGTTCCGCGGTCAGCCATCGACAGGCGGCGGATTCCCCGCTACAGCGCTCTAGAATTGCCGCACCCAGGAACAGGAACGCAGAGTGGCGTTTTTCTCGAGAAAACGCTGCCTTTCGCCGGCCTGCTGAGGGCAGGTGAACTCTGGAACCCCTCTAAGTGGGCGTCCGCAGCAGCAGGTACCCGCCCACCAGCCCGAAGAGAATATCCGACGACCACGCGGCGACCACTGAAGGCAGGTAATTGACGTTGCCGAGCGCTTCGAACAGCCCATTTACGACAAAGTAGATGAGCGCAACGGCGATCGCCACGGCGATTCCGCTGAGCGAGCCGCGGCGTCCCATGGAAAGCGCGAAGGGTATGGCGAGAATGACCATCTCTACAGCGACCAGTGGATAGGCGAGCTTGTGCCAGAGCGCCACGCGGAGGCGCATGGTATCAAATCCGCTCTGGCGCAGGTCGCGGATGTAACGGTCAAGTTGGCCGAAGTTCATCTCCTGGGCTTCGAGGTCTTCCTTGGTGAAGTAGTCCGGGGGCTCGTGAATCTCCGCGAAGACGCTGGTTGTGAAATCGCGATCGGTTTTCACATCGGCGCCCTCGATGTCGCGCACCCATCCGTTCTCGAAGCGCCAGGTTTGGGAATCGGCATCCCACGCGGCGCGGGCCGCAAAGATGCGCCGGGTGAGCTGGAAGCTGTGCGGATCGAATTCGAAGACGGAGAGGTTGGCGAACTCCTGACGGTCCGGATCGAAGAACTGGTAATAGAAGATGCGGCCCGGCTCACCCGCGCGGGGCTGCCCGAAGATCCACTTCTGCTCGGGGTGCAGATAGGTCTGCGGCGGACGGCCTTTGATGGTGGCCCGCAGCGCCTCCTGTTTGCGGTTCGCCTGCGGCAGGTAGTACTGGTCGAAGAGAAACAGGCAAATCGCGAGCCCCGCGGCGATGGAGACAATGGGTGTCACGAGACGATAGAGGCTGATGCCGGTGGCCTTCATGGCCACGATCTCGCTGTTGCGATTGAGCAGACCGAAGGTGACCAGCGTGGCGATCAACACGGCGAGCGGCGCGATCTGGTAGATCATGCTCGGCGTCAGGTTCACCAGGTAATCGCCCACCGTGGTGAGCGGGATGTGATTGCGCAGGATGTCGCCTACAAGGTCAAAGAAGGTGAAGACGATCATCAGCAGCACGAAGCCGGTCTGGACGAGGAGAAACATGGTGCCAAACTCGCGGATCACATACTCGTCGAGAATGCGCGGAAAGGTATTGCGCGCGTGCTTCCGCGGCGGCCGCTTCTGGAACCGGTCGAACAGGCCGGTCAGCGAGGCTCCGTTCAGCTTGGTCTGCAGCGCCGACTTCGGCGAGCGCGAGAACCGGTTCCCGATCGCACCGAGCACACGGCCTCCGGTGGCCATCTGCCAAAGCAGAAAGATGCCTGCAGCCGCAAAGACCAGATTGGCCGACCAGACGGCGAAGAAGACCGGGAGCTTGTTCTGCCGGCCCAGGGCGGTGCCGGTTGCGGAGAGAAAGTAGTAGACGAAGACCAGCAGGATGGTGAAGACGAATCCCGAGCTTTTGCCGCCCCGGCGCGAAGAGACGCCCAACGGCACGCCCACCAGCATCAGCACCAGGCAGGCGGCCGGAAATGCAAACCGATTGTGTAGCTCGATAAGAAAATGCCTGGCGTCGGGACCGTGAACGCGCTGCAGCAAGGCATCCATAGGCAGGGCATAGATGGCGGTGTCCAGCCTGCTCAGATGAACGTCGCTCTGCTGACTAAGCCCAAGCGGCATATCGGTGGTGGTGAAGGTGGAGATGTTGTATTGCTGCGGCTGGCCGGCTACCGTCTCATGGTGCGAACCATCGCGCAGGCGCATGAGCAGTTCCTGCGCGCTGCCGCTCACCACGGTGGCTGATGCGGCCGTAGTGATGATGGGATTCGAAGGATCGGAGACATCCGCCATGAAGACCTGGCGCCAGTTCGACGCGCCTGTGCCCGCGCGGACATCCTGCACATAGAGAACGAAATTTTTGAAGTCCTCATAAAAGACGCGCGGTTGAATCTCGTAAGAGGCCTGCGAAGTCTCGAGCGACTGCTGCATGTCCAGGATGGCCTGATTGGCGCGCGGCGCCACATAGAGCGAATTCGCAAGGCCGAGAAGCGTGCCGCCCACGGCCACGATCGAGGCCACCCGGACAAAGTAGCCGATGCCGAGTCCCGACGCGCGCATCGCAATCACTTCGCTGTCCGCGGCCATGCGGCTATAGCCCAGCAGTATGCCCACCAGCACGGCCATCGGAATGGTAACCCGGAAGAGATCGGGCAGCGTGAACAGGAAGATCTCAAATAAATTGGAGAGCGTAGAACTGTTGCGGACCACAGCCTCCAGAATGTGCGGAAGCTTGGGCATGAAGAGAATGAAGGTGAAGACAGCGCATCCAATGAGCGCATGGGAGAGAATTTCGCCGAGGATGTAGCGGGTGAGGATGCGCACAGCGGGCTCTGAGGCTAGTTTAGCGTGCCTGGGCTGGCACGGGCTGGGGCAATTCCCACCTCTTCGGGCCCTTGCCTGCAGGTTAGGGGCCGCAGAAGCCGCATGGGGCGTTATCGTAGGAGATCATGCGGAGAGAGTTTCCATCGGCGCCGATCGTAGGTGTGGGTGCGGTCATAGTGGAGAACGGCCGGGTGCTGCTTGTGCGGCGCGGGCGTGAGCCGCTTAAAGGGCATTGGACGTTGCCGGGAGGCGTGCTGGAGGTGGGTGAGTCGCTCACCGCGGGGGTTGCACGCGAAGTGCTGGAAGAAACCGGCCTGGAGGTCGAAGCGGTGGAGCTCGTCGAGCTCGTAGACAGGATTCACCGCGATGGCGAGCGGGTTCGCTATCACTATGTGATCGCCGATTACCTATGCCGGGTGAGAGGCGGCGCGCTGCAGGCGGCCTCGGATGCAGACGCGGTGCGCTGGGTAGAACGGGCGGAATGGAACAGCCACAGCGCGCTGGCGCTGGATCCGCTGACTGTGCAGGTGATCGAAAAGGGCTGGCAGCAGGCCCGAGCACTGCAAGGTGGAGAAACGGAGGGCCGATGAGATTGGCGAAGATCACACTTTGGGTCGTGGCCCCGCTGATCTTTGTGGCAGGTATCGGGTTTCTGCTGCGCCCGGTCAGCTACTTCGACGGAATGCTCTTTCTGCACGATGCACTCGCTGGGATGAAGAGCGACACAATCTCGGTGAATGGATGCCGCGTCCACTATCTTTCGGACGGTCCGGAGAACGGACCGGCAGTCGTTCTCATTCACGGGTTGGGCGGCCGCGCCGAGGACTGGCGAAATCTTGCGCCTTATCTTGCAAAGGCCGGATTTCGCGTGCTGATGCCTGATCTGCCGGGGTATGGCCGCAGCCAGCGGCCGGCGGAGTTTTCTTATTCGGTGCGCGACGAGGCGGGAATCGTGATCGGCTTCCTGGATGCGCTGGGATTGAAGCAGGTGGATCTCGGCGGCTGGTCAATGGGTGGCTGGATTGTGCAGATTGTCGCGAGCGAAGCTCCGGAGCGCGTGAATCGGCTGATGCTGTTCGACGCAGCCGGCCTGTACGCCGCACCCGATTGGGACACGCGTCTGTTTACGCCGACGACGGCAAGGCAACTGGCAGGACTCGAGGCCCTGTTGACGCCTCACCCGGAGGCGATTCCCGGTTTCGTCTCGCACGACCTTCTGCGCATCTCGCGAGAGCACCGATGGGTGATGAGCCGCGCCATGGCTTCCATGCTCACGGGCCGGGACGTGACGGACAATCTGCTTCCGCAGCTCAAGATGCCTGTTCTGATTGTGTGGGGCCAAGAGGACCGGATCGTGCCTGTCGCCCAGGCCGAGAAGATGCACCGGCTGATACCGCAGTCGGAACTGGACGTTGTTGCGGGGTGCGGCCATCTTGCGCCGCTCGAATGCACCGGCAGACTGGCGCCCACAGTGATCGCGTTCGTAAAGCAGTAAGCGCAGTTGGGCGGAAGTTCCGTCTCCCACCCTCGATGCGAAATGCTTACACGAAGAGCATCGAGGGTAAGAGACCGGAAGATCGGATTGGAGTTTGCGGGAGGGCGTTTTTACTGAAGCGCAACGACACTGGATTTACCGTGCGATGTTGATGGTGAGGTTCAGGTTGACGGGAATCGCCTTGGCGTCGATGCTGCCGGGGCGGTAATGGAACTTGCTGACTGCAGCCACGATACGGGCATCCCAGAACGGGTTGATTCCTTTGACTACATGGATGTCCTGAGGCTCGCCCTTGTCGTCAACCGTAAGGGTGAGGCCGACTTGAGCATCGACTGGAATGGCGTCTTTGGGAAGGCCTGCCGGAATGGCGAGGCCAATGGACTGAAGAAGAACCGGAGCGGTGACGCCGGTGCTGATGCGAGGAGCCTGGGTTGAGGCAGTGACATCGTCCAATGGCTGGCTGGCACGAGCCGCTGCGGGGAGGAACAAGGAAGATAGAAGAATGCTACCTGCGACGATATGACGCATGATGAAACCTCCTTTATGTCGGTTGTTACCGACACCAGAATAGTTGAAGAAAGATACGTTTGTCAACAATTTATTTTGCGCGCTTATTTGTCAGCTACTTACTTCATCGCATTCTCGGGAATTCTTCCAGCCCTTTAAATGGGCGCCCCAGCTTTTACTCCAGGCCCCAACACAAGTCACCGTCGCTCCAGCAGAGCTATGCCTGCGGTGAGTGGGATTGAGTATTCGCGAAAAGATGTGCAGGTTTTTGGGAGAGACGGCCCGCTGAGCCGGAGGAAGGACTGAATGATTGCGGCGTAATCCAAAGAATCCGCGGCAGCCCTCATGGCGCCGCGGATTCGATGTCGTGCAGAGCAGGAATAAATTCGACTGAGATTAACGCGTGGCTTCGAAGAGGAACCACGCGCGCCGCTCGGCTTCATCGATCCATACTTCGATCAGGCTCGTGGTTGCGTAGTCGTTGGCCTGGCTGGATACTTCGTGAGCTGCGCGAAGGCTCTCCACCAGCGCCCTGTTATCCGCATGTAGTTCGAGCAGCATGTCACGCGCGGGAACAAACTCCTGGTCGTTATCGGCGATGCGCTGAAGCTTGGCGATGTGCCCAATGGAGCGCAGCGTTGTGCCGCCGATTTTGCGCACGCGCTCGGCAATGGCATCGGTGATCGCGAAGATCTGATCTCCCTGGTCGTCAAGCAGGAGATGATAATCGCGGAAGTGCGGTCCGGTCATGTGCCAGTGAAAGTTCTTGGTTTTGAGATAGAGGGCGAAGACATCCGCGACAAGGGCGTTCAGCACGCTG
The DNA here is from genome assembly GCA_036490385.1 of Occallatibacter sp. Classification (GTDB taxonomy): domain Bacteria; phylum Acidobacteriota; class Terriglobia; order Terriglobales; family Acidobacteriaceae; genus Telmatobacter. The sequence continues at coordinate 44,485 of DASXDX010000019.1, read as the reverse complement.
GATAGATCTCTCACCGCTTCCGGGCTAAAGCCATCCGGGTTATTGGTCTTGGCTGCTTTCGATTCGTGACTCGTGTGCGTGGACATTGCTGTCTCCTTTCGACGAAGCCCGCAAGCGGACCTCCACTCTTTTTTAGATGCCGGCGCAAAGGCGAAGATGCGGGCCAGGCGGGAACAAAGCGAGTGAGGTGCAGAATGAATCTCGCCGTTAATCCTGCAGTCACACTCAGATTGTACGCGGGATGGAAACGTCGGCCGCGCCGGCTTGATGCATGATGAGGGCGAAGACGTCGGCAGGTGTCAGTGCGAGGGCGTCAGCCTGCGCGCACTCCTCGCGCGAGCCGTAACCCCAGCCCGCGGCGATGCTGCGCAGGTTGTTGGCGCGAGCGGCCTCGAAATCAAAGCTGCGATCACCCACCATCCACGCAGACTCGCGGCCAAGAGAACGCTCTCGCAGGATGCGCGCCAGCAGATCGACTTTGCTGTGGCTCGGATATTCGGCTTTGTCGCCATAGATGGCAGCGAAGAAAGGCGAGAGCTCAAACGCATCGAGAATGCGCACGGCAAAATGCTCCTGCTTTGAGGTGCAGACGTAGAGAGCGCTGCCGGCGCGGAGGAGGTCGGCAATCATCTCCCGAACGCCTGGAAAGACCGCGTTGTCCGACCAACCCTCGCGGTCGTAACAGGCGCGATACTCGCGGGCCAGCGCAGCATGCTCGTCCTTGGTGCCGTTCGGCAACAGGTATGCAACCCACTCTTCGACGGGAGGGCCGATGAAATGTTCGAGCGAACCGGGATTCTCCATGCCGCGCGCATGGAGCACCTTGCGCAGGCAGCCGAGAATGCCTGCTTTCGAGTCGGTGAGGGTGCCGTCGAGATCGAAGATAAGCGCCGGGATCAGCGCCGGGAAGCTATGGGACATGGGTTGAGTTTCGCAGAGATCTGCGCAAAGCTCCAAATGCCTCGCGGGGCTCACCGCGGCCAGGCGCACCTCGCCTTATTTCGTCGCCATCGCTCCCGTTTCGCCCAGTACCTCGCGAGCGTGATTCATCTGTGGCAGTCCGGGATCCGCAGAGGGCCATGCCTTGACGAATGCGCGATACTCCGCCTTCGCGTCGGCCGCATTACCGGCGAGTTCGTCCGCCCGGGCGATTCCGTAAAGCTCGAATCCGGAGGAAGGGCGCTCGACCAGGGCCGCCTGATAGGCTGTCTTCGCGTCCGCGTAGTCTTTGGCGCGCAAGAGCGCTTCTGCCTCCGTCTCGGCTACCGGGCGAATATAGAACGGCGGTTCGTGATAGCCAAGCTTCTTCTCTGCCAGCACTGCCTGCGCGTACATCTTCTTCGCCGGATCGAGTTTTCCATTGAGCAGCAACACACCCGCGCGCAATTCCTGTGAGGCAACGCTCAGCGAACTCATCAGAGGCTCTGCCAGCGCGTCGGGGTTCACCGGAGACGTAGGTGGTTGCGTGGTTGTATTGGCCTTGGCGGCGTTCGCGCTTGATTTGGCTTTCCCAGTATCAGCCTTGGCCTTCTCGGCATCGGCCTTTGTCTTGTCCGCTGCGGCCTTTAGCTCCTGGGTCCGCCGCCACAGGCCTGCATCCATCTGCGCCGAGGCAGCGTCTGCCGAAGCAAGATCGTTTTGCTCCAGCGCGCGCATGCCCGTCGCGAAATCACGGAGCTGGTCTTTGAGGAAACGCAGATTTGTTGTCTTATCGCTATCCGTGAGCTTCGCGTCGTCCAGCATGGCGAGCACGCCGTCCCAATCCCCGATGCGCAAGGCCACCGGAAGGCGCCGGCTTACACGCGACACCTGGTCGCGCGCGCTCCATATATACAGCGACGCCGAAAGCTGCCCCCGCGCTCCGGCCAGCCGGTCGGATAATTTGTTCGCCTCGTCGAGACGGCCCTGCTCCATCGAGTTCGCGATTGCGTACATCAGGTTGTGCACGTAGTTCCAGTCCTCATCCACGCCCACGTGCTGCTCGCGCATGTACTTCTCATCCGCCTCGGTAGAGGCCGCGAACCAGCGCTCCGCGCTCGCGTAATCGCCCACGCGGTAATAGATGTGGCCGGGCATATGGACCATGTGTCCGCTTGTCGGCGCCAGGCTCGCCAGCAGCGCCGCGCTCGCAATAGCCCGCTCCGGATGATTGCTGGGTTCCATCGCGTGAATCCAATAATGGTTGGCAGCGGAATCGTTGGGAGCGTCTTTCAGCACCTCTTCGAGAATGGCGATCTTCTCCTTCTCGCCCGGCTTCGGCTCGCCGTTGTCATCAAAGCCGTCACCCACGGCATTGGCGAGAAAGATCCGCGCTTCGAAATCCTTCGGCTCTTTCTTTACCAGCTTTCGATAGATCGCAATCGAAGCTGAGTGGTCTCCTTCTGTTTCTTTCGAATCAGCAACCGCCGCTTCGATATAGAGGCGATTCGTTTTCCCTGCTTTGCCTTCGAGCCGCGCTGCCTGTTCGAGCGCCTTATCGGCGTAGGCCTTCTGGTCTTCGCCACGAAACTCTTCGGCCTGGGCCAGGCCCCAATAGCAAATCGCACAGTTGGGATCGGTACGGATGGCTTGCTCAAACGCCTTTGCCGATTCGTTGTCCCAGAAGTCGTGGAGCAGGGTGAGCCCCTGGTCGAACCATGCCTGCGTCTCGGCGCCGGCATCGATCGCGATATGCGAGTTGCCGATCCCGGTCATGTGCACCGGTGCAGGCAGTTGCTCGGGCGGGGGAATGGTCGCCATTCCGTCCATCGGCGGCATGGCGCCGGAAGCCTGAGCATCTGCATACGCAACGCCGGCCAGCAGCACGCCGGCAATCGCTATTCCTAGAAGCGCTCTTCTCATGCTCACGACTATACCCGGTTCGCGCAGCCCGGCGCACGCTGAAAACCGCAAGGCCGGCGTCTGTCCGTCCATGACGCCCGCACTGCATATGCGGCTCCTATTTCCTGGATCTATGTTTGCTCGCGATTAGACTTTTACCGCCGGGTGGGTCGCATAATGCAGCAGCACGGCCACCGCGCAACTGGTGAGTCGCGTCTCGGCCGAGTCGGCGCGGCTGGTCAGGATGGTCGGCACGCGTGCGCCGAGCACGATCCCGGCAAGCTGCGCGCCGCCCAGGTACTCAAGCTGCTTAGCGAGCATGTTGCCGCTTTCGAGGTCGGGAACCACGAGGATGTCGGCCTGGCCGGTGACCGGCGAGACCAGTTTTTTGATCGCCGCAGCTTTTTGACTCACCGCAGTGTCGAAGGCCAGCGGCCCATCGAGAATGCCGCCGGTAATCTGGCCGCGGTCGGCCATCTTGCAAAGCGCGGCGGCATCGAGCGTGGACTTGATCTTGGGATTCACGGTTTCGACCGCGGAGAGCAAGGCAACCTTGGGCTCGGCGATGCCCAGCGCGTGCGCCAGATCGATCGCATTCTGCACAATGTGAACCTTGTCTTCGAGCTCGGGCGTAATGTTGATGGCCGCGTCGGTGATGAGCAACGTCCGCGCATAGGCCGGCGTATCCATGATGAAGACATGGGAGATGCGGCGGGCCGTGCGCAAGCCGGTATCGCGCTGCATTGCGGCCTTCATCAGCTCGTCAGTATGCAGGCTGCCTTTCATCATGGCCTGGGCATTGCCGGCCCGGCAGATGGCGACTCCCAGTTCGGCAGCTTTTTCCTCGGATTCCGCGTGGACAATCGGGAAGGCGCCGATGTCGACGCCGATCTTCGCGGCCAGACTCTTCATCGCATCCCCCGGGCCGATGAGCGTGGGCTCGATGAGGCCGGCGGACGCCGCCTCCACTGCGCCGCGCAGAGCCACGTCTGTGAGCGGCCAGACCACAACCGTCGTGATGGCCGGCAGATTCTTGCAGCGCTCAATGAACTGATGAAAGACATGGTAATCCGCGGGATGGCCGACCAGAGGGTCAACCGCACCAGCTTCAGCCAGCATGGCAAGATCGCTCATCTGCATCTTCTCCTTTGCTTCCAGCGAATATGCTGGCGAGCCCGACGAACCAATTGTCCCGCAGCCGCGTAGAAGAGCACGTGTCCGCCGTCACACTCTGAATGCATGTCTCGCTTTGCGGTACCTTATGGCCGTTCCGGGACAGCTCCGCGGCGGGCATGGATTGTCATGCGGATAGAATTGCCGTGTTTGACGAGGTGCGTCACCATGAACCGCTACAGGATCGCTCTGGTGCCGGGCGACGGCATCGGCAAGGAAGTTATACCGGCGGGCCGGCAGGTGCTTGAGGCACTCGCCCGCGGCGAAAGCGAGTTTGCCTTCGAATTCGAAACCTTCGGCTGGGGCGGGGATTTTTATCGCCGGCACGGCGCAATGATGCCGGCCGACGGCCTGGACGCGCTCAAGGACAAGGATGCCATTCTGTTTGGTTCGGCGGGCGATCCCGATATTCCGGATCACATTACGCTCTGGGGCTTACGGCTGAAGATCTGCCAGGGCATGGATCAGTATGCGAACGTGCGGCCCACACGGATTTTGCCGGGAATCGACGCTCCGCTCAAACGCTGCCGCGCGGAGGACCTGGACTGGGTGATCGTGCGCGAGAACACCGAGGGCGAGTACTCGGGCGCGGGCGGGCGCGTCCACCAGGGATTTCCCATCGAAGTGGCGACGGACCTTAGCGTGATGACACGCGCGGGCGCGGAACGGATTCAGCGCTACGCGTTCCGGCTCGCGCAATCGCGGCCGCGCAAGCTGCTCACCGTAGTGACGAAGAGCAATGCGCAGCGGCACGCGATGGTGATGTGGGATGAGATCGCGCACGAAGTGGCTCGCGATTTTCCCGATGTGAAGTGGGACAAGGAGATGGTGGACGCGATGACCGCGCGGATGGTGAACCGGCCGGCTTCGCTGGATACGATTGTCGCCACGAATCTGCACGCCGACATCTTGAGCGATCTGGCCGCCGCGCTCGCCGGCAGCCTGGGGATTGGGCCGACGGCAAATATCAATCCCGAGCGCAACTATCCATCGATGTTCGAGCCGATTCACGGCTCGGCCTTCGACATCATGGGCAAAGGCATCGCCAATCCGGTGGGAACCTTCTGGACCGTGGTGATGATGCTTGAGCATCTGGGCGAGCCAAATGCGGCACAGCGCGTGATGCAGGCAATCGAGCACGTGACGGCGAATCCGAAGCTGCATACACGGGATCTGGGCGGGACGGCGACGACCGCCGAAGTCACGGACGCGGTTTGCGCCGAGATTGCAGCCGCCACGAGAAAACCGCTGGCGAGTGCGTGAACAGTCCCGGCATAACCGGTGCACTGGAGACGCGCGTCGCGCGCAAGCTGCAAACGCGCATTCTCCCGTTCGTGATTCTGCTTTATTTCGTCAGCTTTCTTGACCGCGTGAATGTGGGCTTCGCTGCGTTGAGCATGAGCACGGCCATCGGCCTCACGCCGGCCATGCTCGGTTTCGGCGGCGGCATCTTCTTTGTCGGTTACATTGTTGTGCAGGTGCCGTCGAACCTGGCCATGTTGCGCGTGGGTGTGCGGGTGTGGATTGCGCGCGTGGTGGTGGCCTGGGGACTTGTCTCGGCAGCATCGGCGTTTGTCACCGGACCACATAGCTTCTACGCGATGCGGTTCTTGCTGGGAGTTGCGGAGGCAGGATTCTTTCCGGGCACCTTGCTCTATCTGAGCCTGTGGTTCCCTGCCCGTCAACGAGCCGCGGCCATCGCGGCATTCATGGCCGCGGCGCCGTTGTCGACGGCCGTCGGCTCGCCCATTTCGGGAGCACTGATGGAATTGCCGAACTTCCTGGGGCTCGCGAACTGGCAGTGGCTTTTCATTCTGGAAGGACTGCCCGCTGTCATGCTGGGATTTCTGGCGCTGAAGGTGCTCACCGATCGGCCCGAGCAGGCCACGTGGCTCGATGCCGACGAGCGCGCTTGGCTCATCGAGACTCTCGCGCGCGAGCGCGCCGCAAGTCAGCCGCAAAAGCCCGGTGCACGCGCCGCATGGGCCGCCTTGCGCGACCCGCGCGTTCTGGCGCTGGCGGCCATCTATTCGGGCACCTCGGCGGGGTTGTATGCCGTGGGGCTGTGGTCGCCTCTCATCATCCACCAGTTCGGTTATTCGGCGCTGACCATCGGGTGGATCAACGCAGTGCCGAGCGTGGTGGCGGCCGTGGGAATGATCTTCTGGGCGCGCCACTCGGACCGCCGGCTCGAACGCACGCTGCACGTGGCGATTCCCTGCCTCTTGGGTTGCCTGGGATTGGTGTGGGCCGGCAATGCGCACACCGCACTGGCCGTGGTTCTTGCGCTCACGGTCATCAGCTTTGGCAGTAACGCGCCGAAGGGACCGTTGTGGGCATTGCCGGGTGTGTTTCTCTCCGGCGCCAGCGCTGCCGCGGGCATTGCATGGATCAATTCGATGGGCAACATCGGCGGGCTCATCGGCCCGTGGCTGATCGGATGGATCAAAGGACGTTCGGGAAGTTATTCCGGCGGCCTCTATGTGGTCGGCGCGATGATGGGGCTCTCGGCGTTGCTGATGCTTGCGTTCAGCGCGCAGATTGAGGAGAAGAAGCCGAGATCGAGAGGCGTGTGATGAGAATTGGCTGCATCGGAGTTGTGCTCGCGCTGCTATCGAACGTTATGCTTGCGCAACGCGCTGTAACAATTCCGTTACCAAATCAGGGCGGCCAGATTCGCGCTGGCCAGATTCGCGCTGACCAGATTCGCGCTGATCTGTATGGCAGCGGAACCCGTGGTATCGTGCTGGCGCATGGAGGCCGCTTCAACAAGCAGAGCTGGGCCGCGCAGGCACACGTCTTCTCCGATGCGGGCTTCACGGTGCTGGCGATCGATTTCAGAGGCGATCGACTCAATCCCGACGGCTCACCCAGTGCCGAAGGCTCGAATGCTGACAACGCAGCCGATGTGCTCGCGGCCGTCCGGTATTTGCATCGAATCGGCGTGATGCATGTTTACGCCATCGGCGGGAGTCTCGGCGGCGATGCAGTGGGCGAAGCCGACGTGCAGTCGAATCCTGGGGAGATGGAGCGCGTGGTCTTTCTCGGCTCCGAGGGCGGCGATTACCCGGAAAAGCTCAAAGGCCGCAAGCTCTTTATTGTGGCCCATAACGATGAATCGGGATCCGGCCCGCGCCTGCCGGGAATCAAAGATCACTTTGCAAGAGTTCCCGAGCCCAAGAAACTGGTCATCGTCGATGGCTCGGCTCACGCGCAATTTCTGTTCACCTCCGATCAAGGGCCGCAGGTGATGCACGAGATTCTGGCGTTCTTCACCGGTAGATAATGGCGCATCCGATGGACGATGGGCTTTACCATGGCCGCTCGACAGGCAAAGCGGATCGCGGCGGTTCGTCCTCCTAAGACTCGAACTCTTTTCGCTCAAGCCCTGAAGCTGCTATGCTGCGGACGCGTAGAAAAGCGATTTAGAACGCTGGAGGGAACGGCATGTGGTTCCTGGGCATCGACGTGGGCACGGGCGGCACGCGCGCAGTTGTAGTGGACGCAGACGGCAAGCTGATTGCCGGCGCTTCAAGCGAACATGCGCCGTTTCGCGCCGAACATCCGGGATGGGCGGAGCAGGACCCCGAAGACTGGTGGCGGGCGGCCCAGGACGCGATTCGCAAGGCGCTCGCCGGCACGCCGGAGCCGCGCCAGCCGATAGCGGCCATTGCGCTCACCGGACAGATGCACGGCGCCGTGATGCTCGATGAGAACGGCGCAGTGCTCAGGCCGTCGCTCATCTGGTGCGACACGCGCACGCAACCGGAATGCGATTGGCTGACGGAGAAGATCGGTTACGAGCGGCTGATCGACCTCACCTGCAATCCCGCGCTGCCGAACTTCACGCTGACCAAGCTGCTGTGGGTGAAAACTCACGAGCCGGCGATCTTTGCGAAGATTCGCCACGTCATGTGTCCCAAGGATTACGTGCGTTACCGGCTGACGGGCGAGTTCGCGATCGACGTGCAGGAGGCCTCGGGCACGCTGCTGTTGGATGTAACGCACCGGCGCTGGTCGCGCGAGGTTGCCGAGGCCGCTGGAATCGACGAACGCTGGCTGCCGCGCGTCTTCGAGTCGCCGGAGATTTGTGCGCGCATCAGCGAACAGGCAGCGAGCCTGACGGGATTGAAGGCCGGTACGCCGGTTGCAGCCGGAGCCGGCGACCAGGGCGCGGGCGCGGTGGGCATGGGGATTCTGCAGCCCGGAAGCGTCTCGGCGACCATCGGAACCTCGGGCGTGGTGTTTGCCGCAACGGCCGAACCCACCAAAGACCCGAAAGGCCGGCTGCACACCTTCTGCCATGCGGTACCCGGCCTGTGGCACGTGATGGGCGTAACGCAGAGCGCGGGATTAAGCCTGAGCTGGCTCAAGGAAACATTTTTCGCGGGGCAGAGTTACGAGACGCTGAACGCGGCCGCGGCGAAGATTCCCGCCGGATGCGAGGGCCTGGAATGGGCGCCGTATCTGCTGGGCGAGCGCACGCCCCATCTCGATCCGGAGGTGCGCGCCGGTTTTGTGAACATTGGCGTGCAGCACTCGGCCGCGCATTTTGTCCGCGCGGTTCTCGAAGGCGTAGCGTACTCGCTCGAAGATACATTCGCGCTCTTCCGGGAGCTGAAAATCCCGGTCAGCGGCATCCGGCTCGGTGGCGGCGGCGCGCGCGGCGCATTGTGGCGCAGGATTCAAGCCGGGATCTACGGGCATCCGGTCGAGATACTCACGGCTGAAGAAGGCGGCGCATTTGGAAGCGCGCTGATGGCCGGGGTGGGCGCGGGCCACTGGCGCAATCTGGACCAGGCCTGTTCCGTCGCCATCGAAGTGGCGGAACGGATCGAGCCCGAAGCGGGGGATCTGGCTGCATACCAAACTGGCTACCAGAAGTGGAGAAAAGTCTATCCAGCCCTGAGAGCGTTGCGCGCCTAGAACTCGTTGCACAAATCCGGCTTTGAAAGGGCACGGCTTTAGCCGTGCCGTGAAAGCCGCAAAAACATTGGGCTTTAGCCCCTGAGGGACGTTGCTTGCTTGCTCAGGCCATTTGTACAACCAGCTCTCGAACATCAAAATTGGAATCAAGCAGACGAAAGAGCGGACGTCCGGCGTGGACGCCCGCTTTGCCAGTTGCGTAAATGCGCCGGAGTGCGTGAGGATGGCTATGGCTGACAAGCGGAGGTTTGGCAATGTTCGAGCTGACCGGACAAGCGGCCCTGGTGACGGGAGCTGCCACGGGAATCGGCGAAGCGATTGCGTGCAGGCTCACGGAAGCAGGCGCACGTGTAGCAGTGGCCGATATCGATCTGGAAGCGGCTCAAGCCGCGGCCAAGCGTATCGGCGGCAGCGCGTTTCCCGTGGGGCTCGATGTCACCCGGACAGAGCAGGTATCGGCGGCCATCGCGAAGGTGCTGGCGACAACGGGGTCGCTCGAAATCCTGGTGAACAATGCCGGGCTCGCCGGGAAGTCCGCGCCCATCTGGGAGCAGACGGACGAGGACTGGCATCGCGTGTTGAGCGTCAATATCCATGGCCCCTTCTATCTATGCCGGGCGGTGTTGCCGCAGATGCGGGCAAAAGGCTATGGCCGGATCGTGAACGTGGCCTCGATCGCCGGCAAAGAAGGCAATCCGAACATGGCCGCGTATTCGGCCTCAAAGGCCGCAATTATCGGACTTACTAAGTCGATCGCCAAGGAAGTGGCAACGGAAGGAATCTGCATTAATGCCGTGGCGCCCGCAGTGATCCGGACAAAGATTCTGGATCAGCTAACGCAGGCGCAGGTGGAATACATGATCCAGAAGATCCCGATGAGGCGGACTGGCAACGCGGAAGAAGTTGCGGCGGTTGTGCACTTCCTCGCGAGCCGCGATTGCTCCTTCGTCACGGGACAATGTTATGACGTGAGCGGCGGGCGGGGAACGTATTAGCACGGCAGCTTGGCGCGCCGCCGCGCAGCTTCGCCAGTGAGCGAGTCATCAAATTAGCGCGTCTCTATTTAAAAATCCAGGCGAGGAGAACGCCTTTTATTGGATTAGAGGTTATAGATTTAAACACCGGCAGGTCGGGCCGCCGTCTTCCCTTTCCCTTCGCGCCGCTCCGAAGGCGCATCTAACGCCATTGACGTAGTCCGAGCTGGCCTTGATGCCAATTCGGAAGCTATGGCGGAGGATGGATGACACGCACTCGGGTGCGGATTCTTGCTTGGGCGCTGCTGATTGGATTATGTGGAGCGGCCAACGGGCAGGATGCGCGGAGCCTTGTAGGGCAGGCGGTGCAAACCGAGCTCGCTGCGGATGCCGCAGATCACACACATTGGCTCTACTATGAAGTCGATCGCAAGCCAAGTGTTTATCTGGAACAGTGGGTGGCGCAGACGCGCGGCGGAGACCTGCAGCGGGTAATTCAAAATGACGGGCAGAAGCTGACAAAAGCGGAACAGCAAAACAGGATGGATACCTTCATCCACAATCAGTCTGCGCAGGCGAGGCAGCGCAAGAATGGACAGCATGACGACCGGCAGGCTACCGAGATGCTCAACATGCTGCCGCACGCGTTCATTTGGACAAAAACAGGTGTGCGGGGAGACTTGACCGTGTTGCACTTCAGGCCCGACCCGAATTTTCATCCGCCAACCTGGGAGTCGCGAGTCTTTGCCGCCATGGAAGGCGAAATGGCAGTGGACAACGGGCAGCATCGGATCGTCAGCCTGAAAGGACGGCTGATTCACGACGTAAAATTTGGCGGAGGTTTTTTCGGGGACCTGAAGGCAGGGGGCTCCTTCGACGTGGAGCGCAGACAGACTGGCAAGAGCGAATGGCAGATCACTGAAACCCATGTACACATTGAAGGGCACGCGCTTCTCTTCAAGAGCATCTCCGAAGTGGAAGACGACATTAAATCAAAGTTCAAGCAGCTTCCGGACGATAGCACCTTCGCCGAGGCAGAGAAAAAGTTGCTCGCGCAAAGCGAATGATGCATTTTCGCGATCGCGCCGATTGCTAATTCAGCGTGATAGCCGTCTCCAGCGGCGTGTTCTCGCTCGAGTCGCCCACGCGCAGCACGAACTTGCCGGGATCGATGGCCCATTTGTGCGCCGATTCATCCCAGTAGCTGAAGGAGCGGGCGTCAAGATTCAGAGTCACATGCTTGGTCTCGCCCGGACTCAGGCGGAGCTTTTGAAATCCCTTCAGCTCGCGTTCGGGCCGGTCTACTTTCGCTGAAGGGTCAGAGACGTAAAGCTGCGCGACCTCAGCGCCTTCGATGCTGCCGGTATTGGTCACGTCGAAGCTGACCGGAACCTCGGAGCCGGAGGTTGCGGATGCAGGCGCGTGAAGGTTGGAGAATTGGAACGTCGTGTAGCTTAAGCCAAAGCCGAAGGGAAACAACGGGTGCTTGCCCTTGGTCGTCCAATAACGGTAGCCGACCATCAGCTTATCGCCGTATTGGATGTGCTGGATGGTGTAATCGAGCGGCTTGCCGTTTTCGCCAGTCGTATGCAGAGTCGTGTCGCCTCCGGGCGCACCGTAGTACCAGGGATACGAGGGATTATCTTCCCAACTGCGGTCAAAGCTCACCGGGAGCTTGCCTTCAGGATCGTGCTTGCCGAACAGGACCTCGGCGACAGCGGTGCCGCCCTCCTGGCCGGGATAGTAGGTATGCAAAAGAACGGGCACTTTGCTTACCCAGCGGCTCACATTCATGCCGCCTCCGCCGGTGAGCGTGACGATGGTATGGGGATTGGCCGCAGCGATGGCTTCGACGAGCGCATCCTGCCCCCAGGGCAATGTAAAGGTGCGATCGTGGCCCTCGCCCTCGCTGGCCGCATCAAAGCCCACCGAAACAACTACCGCGTCAGCAAGGGATGCGAACTGTTTGGCATCCGCTGAGATCAGGTCCGGCTCATACGTCAACCCGAAACCGAAGCGGGACCCGGCCGCGTGAGGGATGTAATCGGCTTCGACGTGCACCGTCTGGCCCGCGGTGAGGTCGAGCGAGGTGTACTTCGGCACCTGGCCTTCGGCGTGGACCTGATCGAGAATTTGCTTGCCGTCCACGAGAACCTTAAATGCGTCTTCACCCGCGGCAGCGGCGATGAGAAGATACTTGCCGGAGTCGCCGGTTTTAAAACTCGCGGAGTAACGAATGCTGCGCGCTGAAGGTTGGGCAGCTTCCCATTGGGCCTGTCTCCAATCGGCCACATTGCGGCGCGAGCCGGTTTCGGGCGTGCCCGTAAAGTCCTTGCTCGGGAAGGTTTCCACCTTCACATCGCCATCCCAATGGGTGTTTTTGAAGACGTCATTCATTTCGGGCAGACCGCGGCTATAGAGCAGGTGCACGTCGGGCCCGAGAAGATTGCCGATGCCTGTCACCGTGTCGACCGGATCGAAAGCCTTGGCCTCTGACGAGCCGCCCCCTCCCGGGACGGCGGGCCACGCATCCGGCCCGATGATGGCGATGGTCTTGATCTTTGCGGCATCGAGCGGGAGCAAGTGTCCCTCGTTCTTGAGGAGAGTGATGCTCTCAAGCGCCCCTTGAAGAGCAACCGCCCGGTCGGCGAGCGAGTACGTCGAATCGGCGGGATCGAACTGCGGCCGGTTTGTGAATCCGTAACGCAGCTCGGTGCGGAGAAGGCGAAGCACTTTATCGTCGATCGTGGCCTCTTTCACCTCGCCGTTCTGAACCGCCGGAACCAGATTCCGGAGATTCATGAACTTCGGGCTGGGCATTTCAAGGTCGAGGCCGTTGTTCGCCGCAGCCGGGCCGTCGTAGGTAGCGTCCCAATCGGACATGAGAATCCCCTTGAAACCCCAGTCGCCCTTGAGGATCTTCAAGTTGAGGAACTCATTCTGCGTCGCGTGCACGCCGTTGACGAGGTTGTAGGAGTTCATCACGGCGTCGACATGCCCTTTCGTGACGGCCGCCTCAAAAGCGGGAAGATAGATTTCGCGCAGGGTGCGCTCATCCACGTCCGAGCTGGCATTGTGGCGATTGAACTCCTGGTCGTTCAGCGCATAGTGCTTCACGGTTGCAATCACTCCCTGGGACTGCACCCCCTCGATAAAGGGGACGACCAGAGCGGAGTTGAGATAGGGGTCCTCGGAGAGGTATTCAAAGTTGCGGCCGCCCACCGGCGAGCGCGCGATGTTGACGCCCGGCCCGAGAAGAAAATTCACGCTTCGGGCGCGGGCATCGCGGCCCAAGCCTTCGCCAATCGCACGAGCCAGATTCCTATCCCAGGAGGCGGCGAGCGCCACGCCGCCCGCATAGGCGGTGGTCGGCCCCCAGGTGCGCACGCCGACCGAGGCATCGGACATTTTGAACCGCGGCAGTCCGACGGCGGGCATGGCGTTCGTGTACATGTTGTCGATGCCGCCAATCAGCTCGATCTTTTGCTGGAGAGTGAGCTTGGCGAGCATGGCGTGTGCCTGGGCCTCGATCTCGGGGGAATCCGGCGTTGGCGCCTGGGCCGCAGCGGGCAAAAGCGCGCCGCCTAGGAGGAGCGGCAACAGAGGAGCCGCGAACCTCAAAAAAAACGATTGCTTAGGGGATTTGTGCACGTTTTCCATCACGCGAAAAGAGTAGCGCATCCGACCGCGCGCTGTATAGAACGGGCACAGTCGGCGCGGTGAAGGGGTGTGCTGGAGAGATTAGCCAATCACCTGCTGAATGTGATCCAGATCACGACAACGGGTGAGTGGAGTCACCGCCGGAGGGGTGAAAGGGAGCGCAGACTCGAATTCAGATCAGCTTCCGCGGGCTTGTTCAGCCAGGCATGGCGCCGCTCCGGTGTAGAAGGAGGCGAGTATGAGCTTTCAAAACGGGTTGAAGACGATCGTTGTCGCAACGGACCTCGAAAGCCGGTCAGAACCGGCGCTCGAATATGCGCACAAACTGGCCGCGAACTATGGCGCGCGAATCGTGCTGGCGCATTCGATAGACCCTGTTGACTACGCTAGGTCTGACGGGATTCCGGGCCGCATCCTGAGGACTCTGCCTGAGGAAGCGCGCGCGGCTCTTGACAGCCTTGCCTGCCGGCTGCTGCAAGAAGCGATCCCGACACACTCCGAGGTGCGCCAGGGCGCCGTGGCGCAAATGCTGCTCGATGTGGCCCGCCAATATGAGGCCGGCCTGATCGTGATCGGTACCAGAGGCATGGATGGCGTGGGTCCCCTGCTGGTGGGGTCCATCGCTGAACAATTAGTAAGGCTGGCGCCGTGCCCGGTGCTCGCGGTTTCCGCCGATTGGAACGCAGGTCCCTACCGGCCAATGCCGGGCGGCCCGGTGCTGCTGGCGATCGAGCGCAATGAAGCGGCTCAGGCCGCGGCGGCCACGGCCTACTCGCTGGCTGAGATTTTTGGCCGGCCGCTGATCGTGCTGCACGCGCGGACCGCCGCCGAGACGTCGGCCTTTCTGAATCCCGGCAGCGCCAAGCTTGAGGAGTTCGGCATCCATCCCGGAGGCAAGGTGCTGGTGCGTTACATCGTGAAGGATGGCAATCCAGCCGATGCCGTTGCGGCCGCAATTGCGCTCTACCACCCCAGCATCCTGGTGGCGGGCGTGAAACGGTCGAGCGAATCCGGGGTAACCCACGGAACTGCATTCACTCTGCTGGCTGAGTCGCGCGTACCCGTCCTATGTGTGCCGCCGGTTGCGCAAGCCGTGGCCGCCCGATAAGCAACGCCCGAGGTCATGAGGGGAGTTGATGATGGAATCTGAAGCAAGATTCCGCCCGGGTGCGGGCATCGCGGTACATCCGCTCGAAGAGTTGCTGGCGTGCCCTCAGGAGGTCGAAAATCTGCTATCCGCCTCGTCCCAATGGATCGAATGCAGCGACGGCGAGGTGGTGTTTTTCCAGCAGGGCATCTGCCAGGGCCTTTACCTGGTGGTCTCCGGGGATTTTGTCCGCAAAGCACGGCGAATGAATGCCCGGCTCACGCTCGGAGCGCCGCGCGCCGGGGATCTGGTGGAACTGGCTGCCGCACTCGGAGATGGGCGCCACACCTATACCTTGACCGCGCTCTCGGCCGGATCGTTGCTGCTGCTGCCCATTGCCGCGCTGCAGCGGGCATTCGCGGTGTATCCTCCGCTGCGCATGCATCTGCTCGAGGAACTGGCGCGGGAGGTCTCGCGGGTCTATCTTGCCTGTCGCCTCACCCGGGTAAGCCGCCGCAGACGGCGCGACCCCCAGCCTGCGGGGTGACGCCCGTCACAGCGCTCAATTGGAATCTCGCTATACTCGGGGCAGCTACCCCATAGGTGCACGTATGGCGACTTTCCAATCGCATCACGCTCCGGAAGATTGCCTGAACTGCGAGCATCGGCCCTTGCGGATGTTCTGCAATCTCACGCCCGAGGCGCTCCAGGACTATGACGGGATCGGGATCATGATGACCCACACGCGCGGCGCCAAGCTGTTCGCAGAGGGTGACACGGCGCGCAATGTCTTTGTGATCTGTTTTGGGCAGGTCAAGATTTCATCCACGTCGCGCGATGGCAAGACGATGATCCTCAAGATCGCCGGTCCCGGCGATGTGATGGGATTGAGCGCGGTGCTCGCCAATGTGCCGCACGAGGTGACGGCCGAAGCCATTGAGCCGTGCCAGGTAAAAACCGTCCGCAAGCGGGAGTTCGTTGATTTTCTGGGCCGGCATGGAATTGCCTCGATGCACGCCGCCCAGTCGCTCTCAGGCGAGTATATGACTGTCTTTCATGACGCCAAGCGATTGGCGCTCTCGGGGTCGGCAGCCGGCCGCTTGGCGCGATTGTTGCTCGACTGGGGCAAATCCGCAGCCTGCGGACGTCCTGAAATCAAGTTCACCATGGCTCTTACGCATGAAGAGATCGCCAACATGGCGGGCACCTCGCGCGAGACCGTAACGCGCCTCCTGAATCAGTTCCGTCGCGACCAGTGGATCACGATCAAAGGGACAAGCCTGACGATCGTCGAGCCGGACAAGCTCGA
This sequence comes from Occallatibacter sp., assembly GCA_036490385.1. Lineage (GTDB taxonomy): Bacteria > Acidobacteriota > Terriglobia > Terriglobales > Acidobacteriaceae > Telmatobacter. The sequence goes on along the minus strand of DASXDX010000019.1, from coordinate 28,536 downwards.
GCATCTGACCGCGTAGTTCCATTCCTCTCTTTCCCACCTCCGCCGATACTTCACCGCTGCAGGATGAATGCATACCATCAAGATTCTGCCTACGCGGTAAAGACCTACAATCATCCCATGCTCCTTGCAGTTCTCACGATCTCCGATCGTTGCTCCCAGGGCCTGATGACGGACACCGCAGGGCCGGCCGTCGTGGACCGTCTTAAGGAAAAGTGGCCTGGCGCAGAGATCCGCACCGGGCTGCTCATGGACGACGAGGAAGCCATTGCGGCCGCTCTGCGCGAACTGTGCGCGCACGACGCGGACCTGGTGCTGACCGTTGGCGGCACCGGCCTGGGCCCCCGCGACCGCACGCCTGAGGCTACGCGAAAGGTGATCGAGCGCGAGGCGCCGGGATTGGCGGAGGCGATGCGCGCCAAGGGAGCGGAGCATTACCCGTATGCATGGCTTTCCCGCGGAGTGGCGGGACTGCGGGGAAAAACCCTCATCGTGAATCTGCCCGGCAGCCTGCGTGGAGCCGAGGAGGGCTGGATGGCGATCGCGGCCCTGGTGCGGCACGGGCTTGAAGTGGCCGGAGGCGGCCAGAATCATCCGTAAATCGGATTACTCGGGCATCTTTCGCATTCGCGCGAGGAAACGCTTTCCAGAAATGGGCTCGAAGGACGCATCTGCGGAGCGGCAGATTGGAACCGCATCTCGATAAACCAAGCATCTGGCGGCGCCTGTGGCCTCGGTTTGGCAGGAATTTGCAAACTGAGAAACAGCGGGAAAAGCGTACAATCGGAGTGCTTATGAATAAACCGAGAAAGGGTTCTTCCAACCGGCGGCGCGCAGCGGTAAGCATCCGCGATGTAGCGCGGCGCGCGCGCGTGTCGATCGCTACCGTCTCGCGCGCCGTGAACCGGATTTCAACCGTCGACCCGGAGCTCGCCAAGCGGGTATGGAAGGTCGTGGACGAGGTGGGCTACGTCCCCAATACCCAGGCGCGCGCGCTGGTCTCCGGGCGCAGCCGCATCCTGGGATTGATTGTCTCCGAGATCACAAACCCCTTTTTCCCGGAACTGGTACAGGAGTTCGAGAGCCTGGCCGTCGCGCAGGGTTACGAAGTGATGATCGGATCCACCAGCTACGATCCCGCGCGCACGGAGTCTCTCATCCGGAGGATGCTGCAGCGCGGCGTGGATGGCGTGGCCATCATGACCTTCGGCATCGAGGAAGAGCTGGTGAAGAAGCTCGTCGAGCGGGAGTTTCCGCTCGTCTTTGTGGATGCCGGACCCGAGCTGCCGAACATCCGCGTGCTGAAGGTGAACTACAGCGAAGGGATTCGCGAAGCCGTGCAGCATCTGGCCGCGCTTGGCCACCGGCAGATTGCGTTCATTACCGGGCCGCTGCGCCTGCGCTCAGCGCTGGCCCGGCGCGACGCATTTCGCAAGTCGATGAGCGAGGTGGGATTGACGGTGCCACCCCAACACCTCCTCGAGGGGAATCACACCATGGAAGGGGGAATGACGGCGATCGAACAGCTCGTGGCGCTTCCCGAACTCCCCACCGCAGTGCTTTGCTCGAATGACATGACCGCGATCGGCGTCTTGCACGGCCTCTACGCAACCACTCATAAGGTTCCGAGAGACATCTCGGTGGTGGGGTTCGACGACATTCATCTTGCGCAGTTCATGCTGCCCCCGCTTACGACGGTGCAGATGTCGTGCAAGGACCTGGCGACGGCCGCCGTACACGCCTTGCGCGCAGGGATTGAGCCGGATCATCCGAAGGCCGCGCAGAAAGAATGGCTGATTCCCACTCGCTTGGTGGTGCGCAAGTCAACCGAGTTTCCGCGCGGCACACTGCCGGCGCTGGAGAAGGCCGCTCCCGCACGCCGGATGGCGCGCGCGCGGTAGCGCGTGCCCTGCAGGGCCAGTGGCCGCGCAAGCTCGATGCCAGGTACGAACGCCGCTATCCGATATGGTCAACGCAAAAACGGCGGATGCCTCTTAGTCTCGCTTAGAGAGGTCCGCCGATAAGTTGTCCTCAGGTGGGTGAGCCGAAGCGGGCTGTCGCTTACTGCGGTGTGACGAGGTGATGTGCGATCGCAAAGAGCGCCAGTTCCAAGCGCGTCGAGACTCCGGTTTTATCGAAGATATTCGATAAATGCCGCTTGACCGTCTCTTCGCTCAGCGAGAATTGCTTGGCGATGTCGCGGTTCGAGCAACCTTCCACGATGCATCCAACCACTTCGAGCTCGCGCGGGGTGAGGCCGTATGTCTTCCGCTGCGGGGTAGCGGCCTGCTGCATGAGATCGTGGAGCGCCGAGACCAGATTGACGACGCGCTTGCCGCCGATCCAGTAGTCTCCCGCGTAGACGGTGCGAATAGCGGTTTGGAGATGGCTGGCGAGAGCGTCTTTGAGGACGATTCCGCGCGCGCCAATATGCAGCGCTTCAATGATCTGCTGCGTGGTAATGGTTGAAGTCAGCAGCAGGATCTTGGCGGTGGAGGTCCCGTTCACAATCGCGCGCATGGCCTCAAGGCCAGGCAGGCGCGGCATCTGCAAATCGAGCAGAAGGATGTCGGGCGTGAGTTCAAGCGTCTGCGTAATGGCTTCGTCGCCATCGGTGGCTTCGCCGACCACGTCAAAACCTTCCGCCTCCGCAAGCATGTTGCGCACACCAATGCGGACAACTGGATGGTCGTCCGCAAGAACGATTCGAATGGCTCGGTCCATTAGAGCGGCTCGCCTCCGTCGCGCCCGGTCCACGGCGTAGGCGCTGTGGTCAGGCGGGCAATCCAGCATCCAGCATACCCTGCAAGGCTTGGGTGGCGGAATGTAAATCATTGAGCAAACTGGCGCTGTTATCCAACTGGTTACCTGCGGAATCGAGGGGAGCCGCTTCAAGAAGCGCTCCCAGGCGCGCAGCCTGCAGGGCTCCAGCCATGGAGCAGCCGCCTTTGATCGCATGCCCAATGCGGCGGACCTCCGCCCGATCTTCTCTGGCAATTGCCGCTGCGAGTTCCTCGGAGCGCCGGCCGAGATCCGCGACAATAGCCTGGTAAATCTCGCGGACGGCAGGTTCCGGCATCAATTGGCGGAGCTGGGCAAGAACTGCGGGATTGATTGCCGGTGCATCCGGATTCGCAGCGAACGCAGCCTGGCCGGTAGACCGGGCCTGCTGGCGTTCAAACAGCTCGCGCAGCGCCTCTACATCGAAGGGTTTCAGCAGGAATCCGTCTGCGGCTGCTTTGATCTGTTGAGATGGATCGCTGCCGCTGAGGACAAGAATGCGCGCCCGGCTGCGCTTCCGGAGCTCCGCGATGAGCGCCGTCCCGCTGAGGCCGGGCATCTGCGCATCCATCAGAATGAGATCCGGCACCAGTTTTTCAGCGGCGAGCATCTCCAGCGCCGCTCCGCCGCTTTCTGCGGTTTCGACGATATAGCCGTTCATGGTAAGAACGGTCGCAGTCACCTCGCGGCTGACCAGGTCGTCGTCAATAAGCAGCACCACCAGCTGATCCCGCCGGACACCAAGGTCGAGCATGGCTCTAGTGTGCATCGGCGGGCACTGAAATTCGACGATTATTCTCGCGCCCGGTTATCTCTTGGTAACGTCCCGCCGTTGGGCAGAGGAGGACCCGATCAGTGCGCAGTCAAATCGGGCAGGCCGAGAGATGCCGGCGCAGGCAGGCCTTGGCCGCTGTGCCGGTCGTGCATCGCCTCCTGAAAGAGTTCGCCGCGGCGTTGCCATCTCTCGATCTCCAGGTCATAGCGCACGGTTACATTGTCGAGCCAGTAGGGGCGATTCTCATTGAGCCAGGTCTGCGTGTACTCGCCCTTGATCGCCGAGAAGGCGTCGCGTAGATCCTGGCAGCGCCCGTTGTTGCTGCTGATCTGTTCCAGCAAGTTACTGGTGGAGGAGTTCTTCGTTTGATCGTGTTGCTGGGCGAGCGCCTGCGCATACGACGACGCGATCTCCTGACTGAGCTCAAATTTCATTCCGATCAGATCGAGGCGCCGCGCCCCCAGATCCATGGCCGCAAGCGCTTCAGGCTCGAGCAAACCGGGATCGGACTGGCGCGCCTGCGCAAGAAGAATCAGGGCCTGCTCGGCGTGCAGGCGGAGCTCCTGGGTTTCCGGCAACAGTTTTGCCGAAACCTCCTGCCCCTGCGCGCTCCACGGATCCAGCCAGAACAGAGCATCGCTGTTCATGTTGGTCTTGGCATTCGCAAGCGCCTCTTCGGCGGCCATCAGTTCTTTCTCGGCAATGTTGATTTTTCCGGTTGGATCGAGATGGAAGATCTGCCCGTATGCCTCCTGATAATCGGCGATCGAGCTCTCGCCCGGCTGCCACGCGGCTACCGCGCCAAAGAGTACGCCATACCAGTCCATGTTGAAGAGACCTTCGCCGTCGTCGTTCCAGACTGTGGTGAGCGCGCCCGTGGAGCCCAGCCGCTGGCCCTCGCGAATGAAGCCCTGAATATTCCAGAACGCGTTTTTGGCCACTGGATAAACCTCATTCCAGTTCGCGTCGCCGGGAGCGACCCACGTCTCCATGCCGGCCTTCGCGAAGGGCGCGATCAGCTTGTCGAAATCCGCGTGGGGCGAGTAGTTCCAGGGAACCGCGATCATGTCCTTGGGCAGGTTCGGGACGGCGTCAGGATTCTCGTCGCCGATGTCGCCCCAGAAAAGCAAGCGGCGATTGAGCGGGGCGAGCTCATCGTGAATCTGCTTGAGGAAGGCCATGTAGACCGGGCCATAGCCCTGCGCCTGCACCTGATCGTGCGTGCGGCCCGCGCCCAGCTCGAAGGTTTCATCGGCGCCAATGTGGATGAAGGGAGATGGAAACTCCTGCGCGATCTGCGTGAACCAATCCTTGATCAGAGGCAGCGTGCCTGGCGCGCCCGGCGCAAGGACATGGCCGTGCGGCGTTTCAGCCACATCCTGATAGAGATCGTATTTCAGCACATGATGGAGATGGCCGAAGGCCTCCTGCTCGGGAATTATGGTGACGTGATACTGGCGGGCGTAGGCCACCAGCTCGGCGGCTTCCGCGGGAGTAAGCGCGCTCCCAGGGGGCGCCGGGAGCGGGTGATCGGAATAGAGCAGCGTGTGCTCAAAATAAGGCGAATAGATATTCACTTTGAAGGAGGCGAAGACACGGATCTGATGCTTCTGGAAATCGAGCGTCGGAAACGGTCCGCGCGATAGATCGTCGTCGATGCCGCGATACCGCATTGCCGGCCAGTCGCGTACCGTTCCGGTAGGAAGAACGCGCGGCGCGCCGGGCAAGGGCAGCAACTGCTTGAACGTCTGCACGCCGTAAAACACGCCCGTGCTCGTGGCGCCTACGATATAAGCCTCGTGAGGTTCGAGAACAAGAGCGTAGCCCTCCGGCTCCATGGCGGGGTCGAACGTTAGGTGCTGGCGGGTAAGCAGGAGCTTGGCTTCAGCCGAATTGGTGCGAATAAGCAGAACGCGATAGGCTGGCCGCGCAACTTCCGCGCGGCTGAGTTCCGGATGCCCGGGCCCGGCCATCTGCTTGATGGCTTCCTCGAGGTCGCCGGCGGCAGATTTGTCTTGTGGGTCGCGCCCCGGCGCCAGCACGGTGATCCGGGCCGGAAGCTCCGTTGTGGCGTCGAAATGGGCTTCGCGGGGTGCCGGGAGCAGATGCACGTGGACTTGGGTTTGGACCTGGGCCGTGGCGAAAGGCAATGACAGAAGGCGCAGGCCCAGAATGGATACGGCGGAGACAAAAAAAACCAGGAGACGGGACAGGCGAGGCATTTCAGTGACCTTCCGTGGAGAGATTATGAGCGCCTAAATTCAATCTCCTCATTGTAGACTGGGGGATTGAATGTGCCTTTTGCCCAGACGCCGGCCCATGACGGTGCAGCGGAACCACTGAGAGGAATTCGCCCCGATGACCGCAAACAGTTCCTCGTATGCGGCTGCGATGGCCGCAACGGCCTCAACGCGCCGCTACAATCTGTTTCTTCTGCTGGTGGCGGGGCTGGGCGGATTGCTCTACGGCATCGACGTCGGCATTATCGGCGGAGCGCTGCCTTATCTTGAAGCGACCTCAGGATTGACGCCTGCGCAACTGTCGGTAATTGTCGCGGCCGTGCTGCTGGGCAGCGTCTTCTCCACACTTTTTTCCGGGCTCCTCGCGGACTGGATGGGGCGCCGGCGTCTGATGATCCTGAGCGGGCTCACGTTTGTGCTAAGCATTCCAGTTATCGCGCTCTCACACGGTTATGAGCCGCTGTTTTTCGGCCGGCTGCTGCAAGGCGTAAGCGCAGGACTCGTCGGCGTGGTGGTGCCGCTCTATCTCGCTGAGTGCCTCGGAGCCGCAAACCGCGGCAAAGGCACTGGGATCTTCCAGTGGATGCTGACCCTGGGAATCGTCGCCGCCGCTCTGGTGGGCATCTACTATAGCTACCGCGTAGAGGCCGTTGCCAGGATGGCCGGCGCGGCTGCGCTCCTCAACTTCAAAGACCAGGTATGGCGCAAGATCTTCTGGGTTTCGCTGCCACCCGGTGTGCTGTTTTTCCTGGGCAGCGTGCTCGTCTCCGAGTCGCCGCGGTGGCTTTTCCGGCGCGGAGAAAAAGAGCGCGCCTACGCGGCGCTGCTCAAATCGCGCAGCCCGGAGCAGGCAACAATCGAGCTCGAAGAGATGGAGGCAACGGCTCACAGCGTCAGAGCAGCGGCAGGGCAGCAGGTAAAGGATTCCCTGCTGCGCAGAAAATATCTGGTCCCGTTTCTGCTGGCGTGCGCCATCCTTGCCTGCAACACGGCAACCGGCGTCAACTCCGTGATCGGATACAACACGGGAATCCTGCTCCAGAGCGGGCTGAGCGACCTCTACGCGCACTGGGGATACGTGATCTTCACCTGCGTGAATTTTCTGATGACCGCCGTGGGCATGTCCCTCGTCGACCGCAAAGGGCGCAGATTCCTGCTGATTTTGGGCACGAGCGGCATTATTCTCGCGCAGTCCTGCGTCGGCATTCTGTTCAAGACCACGGAAGCTTCTGCGGTGGATTGCCGCGAAGCCGTGCAGGCAATGATCGCGTCAACCCAGGAGCTGACGCTCCATTTCGACAAGGCTGAAGCTGAAAAACTGCTGGCGTCCAAGGGCTACACCGGAAACCAGATCGACAGCCATCGTGCTTCGCTCGCAATTATCTATTCCTACGGCGACTTCACGGCAACTACGAGCTTCGTCCGATCGGATGACCCGGCGGCCGCACCCATCGAGATCACCCGGGCAAGCTGCGTTCCAGCCAACCGGATCGAGGCGCTCTTCAAGAATCCCTTCGCTGATCTGAAGGCTGCGCAGACCGCCCCGCTCAGGATACAAAAGGCGCTGGTGGGCCGGGTTCCCAATGCCGGATATGGCTGGCTCGTGGCGCTCGGGCTCTATGCCTTCATGGCCTTCTATGCCGTGGGGCCGGGGGTATGCGTGTGGCTGGCGCTCAGCGAACTGATGCCCACGCGGATTCGCTCGAACGGGATGAGCGTCGCGCTGGTGATCAACCAGCTCGTTTCCACAACCCTGGCCGCGATCTTTCTTCCATTCGTGAGCAAGCACGGTTACTCGTCGATGTTCTTCCTCTTCGCAGGCTTTACGGTGATCTACTTCCTGGTGGCGGCGCTGTTCCTGCCGGAGACCAAGGGCAAGACGCTCGAGGAGATCGAAGCCTATTTCGAAAGACGCGCCGCAAGCTAGACCGGCATCCGCCGCGTCACCGTAATCCCGGGCCCAGGCGAAGAATGGGAAGACCCGGCTATCGCTCCACGACGGCCTTCGACAGATTCCTGGGCCGGTCCACATCCACCCCGTGCTCGAGCGCCATGAAGTAGGCGAAGAGTTGCAGCGGGATCACTTCCAGGATTGGCAGCAGATATTCCGAGGCAGCCGGAACGCGGATGCAATCCGTGACCAGCGCGGCAATCTGCGCGTCCTCGGTATTGGCGACGGCGATCACCTGCGCGCCTTGGGCTTTCATATCCTGGAGAAGCTGGACCGTCTTCTCGTAGCGCCGGACTGATGCTTCCAGATTCCGGTCGACAGTGGCAATCACCACCAGCGGCACGCGGTCGCTGACCAGCGCATTCGGGCCGTGCTTGAGCTCGCCCACCGGGTAGCCTTCTGCGTGGACGTAGGAGGCTTCTTTCAACTTGAGCGCGCCCTCGCGGGCGATCGCGAAGTGAATGCCGCGGCCAAGATAAAGAAATGTCGCCGCCTTTGCATAGCGGCGCGCCAGAGAGGCGCACTGCTCGCGCCAGTCGTCCAGGCTCGACTCGAGTACGGCCGGTATGGCCTTGAGCGCTGCGATTGCTTGCGAGAGTATCTCCGGATCCAGGCGCCCGAGGTGCATGCCCTCGTAAAGCGCCAGTAAATAAAGCACAGCCAGTTGGCAGGTAAAGCTCTTTGTTGCGGGAATGGCTCGTTCCACGCCGGCGGCAAGCGGCATTGAGATGTCGGCCTCGTGGGCCATGGTTGAGGCGGGGGCATTGGTGATGGCAAGCGTCCTGTGGCCCTGCCGGTGCGCCTCTTCAAGAGCCGCAAGGGTATCGCTGGTTTCGCCGGACTGGGAGAGCACAAGGACGCTGGGACGGCGCAGGTCATTTCCTCCGCGATAGCTGTACTCGCTGGCATATTCGACGTCGACAGCCAGGCCGCACAAATCCTCGAGCAGGATTTCGGCATAGAGCCCGCTATGACGGCTGGAACCGCTTGCGGCGATCAGAATCTCTCCGGCAGGGTTGACCCAACTGGAAAGCTTGTCCCCAACCTCGGGTTTCAGTCCTCGTTCCCCCAGGTAGAGGGAGAGCGTGCGGCTGAGAGCCTGAGGCTGTTCGTAAATTTCGCGCAACATCTCGTGCGGATAATTGGGCATTTTCTCTGCGCTCTACGCCGTCCTTTGGAGTTAAAAAGGTCGATTACCACTACGATCATAGCGTCTGCAATCGGCCCGGACCGTGAAAGCCGGCTGAAACCTCGTCCCCGGATGGCGACGGGCAATGCGCATCGAAGTATGGCCTTAAGAGGTGCGGCCCCGAAGAGACTTCAGCGTTCATTCAGATCCACGGCGTACAAGTTGACCGCCGGTGCGCGCGCTGTCACGATCGGCAGATCGCCGGGCGCGAGCCCGATCAGACGGTAATCGGTGGCAGCGATGGGCCGCAGGCTTTCGATCGTTGCCACCTGCTCGGGCCTTCCGGCAGGGACCGCGATCCGGTAAATGGGTTTGCCGGACTCGAGAAAATCCTGGAAGTAGAGGTATTTTCCATCGTGCGACCAGGTTGGATCGCCCACTCCGTGCGTTGTGAGCGTGGTCCAGCGCCCGGTGAGGCGGTCGAACAGCATAAGCGCGCGCTGATCGAGAGGCATGGCGGCGATGTAGCGCCCATCCGGCGAGAGGCGCGGGCTGAAGAGACCGGCCGATCCTGGAATCTCGGTTGTCGTATGCGTGCCAAGGTTGAGCGAATAAATGGCCTTATCCTTGCCGTTGTCCATGCGATCTGGAAGCCGGCCGAAGACGATTGTCTGGCCGTCAGGCGACCACGCCGGATCTGCTTCATTGCGGTCTTCGCTGAGCGCCGGCATCAGCCTGCCGCCCTCGGTGTCGATCAGGTAAATCTTCCAGGGTTTGCCCGGCTCGAGACCCATGACGGCGAGGAAGCGATCGTCCGGTGACCACTTCATCGTGAAGATGCGCAGGGGTGGTGTGGTGAGCTCGATCCGCTCCGTGCCGTCACTCCGGCTGCGCCACAGCGAGTTGTCCGCGGCGTTGAGCCATGCGATCCACTTGCCATCCGGTGAGTACTGCGCGAGCGAGGCAGCGCTCAGGTTCTGGCCGAGAGCGGTGAATGCCGAGGAGCGGGGCATGGCACGCAGCAGTTCAAACTGCGAGTTCGCGCCGATAAAGTAGACGCGCTCGGTGCCGGGGGCCGTGCTCGGCGCCTCATAGTCGAGTGGGCCATTCGTGATCTGCCGCGGCTGGCGATCGGCCAGGTACCAGGGCCGTTCGCGGCGCACCCAGATCTCGCTGTGGCCGCTGTGGCTGGACTGGAAGACGAAGTTCTCGCCGTCGGAAGTCCAGCTTCCACAGCACTCCGAGGCCGGCTGGCTCCAGCCGGGGAAAAGCGGATGGGCATTGGAACCGTCGGCCGCAACCTCCCATATCTCCGCCGTCTGGCGTCTCGGATCGCGGAGAGTAAACCGCAGCCGCGTGCCATCGGGCGACCAACGCAGCCAAAACGCGAGTCCGGCGGTTGTCAGGAACTTGTGGGGATCGCTGCCGTCTGTGCTGATAACAGTAAGGTCATTGCCGCTGGCAACGAGCAGGCGGCGGCCATCGGGCATCCAGGTGGCGTCGTGGGCCACAACATTGGGCACCCGCCGCGCGTCTCCACCCAGCGTCGGCACAATCCACAGCGGCTGCTCGGGCTCGGCCTGCAGGTGGCTCCGCACCACCAGCTTTGAGCCGTCCGGGGAGAGTGAGCCGATCAGCGGTGCGCCGATCTCCGAGGGAAGATTGAAGTGGCTGATCTCGCCGTTTGCAGCCAGTGCGACCGCAAGAACAGGAGTGCCGTTATCCATGTGGGAAAAATAGATGCGCGTGCCGTCGCTGGCCGAACTAGAAAAGCTTTCGACATCCAGATCGTTGGCCATCACGTGGCCGGAGAAGGTGATCTGAGCCACATGGTAGGGCGTGCGAACCGGAGCGCGCGCCAGCAGAAGGACTCCGAGGAACAGACACGCCGCGGCGAGCCCGGCCGCAACCGCGGGCCAAAGAATCGCCCGCCATTTTGCCGGCGCCGGCCGGGGCTCTGGCGTCGCCGCGACGGCGGGGTGTAGATCGACGGTTTTCACCGGCGCAATGAATCGGTAGCCTCGCTTGGCCAGCGTCTCAATAAAGCGGGGATTTTCAGCCGAGTCCCCCAGGGCGTCGCGAAGCTTGTTCACGGCGATTCCGAGGCTGTGGTCGAAATCGACCGTCGTGTGGGCGCCCCACAGTTCGATCTGGAGCGTCTCGCGAGAGACCACTTCACCGGGGTGCTCGACCAGGATGGCCAGGAGCCGGAAGGGTTGGCTTTGCAGCCGGACACGAACTCCGGAGCGGCGCAATTCACCTGTACTCAAGTCGGCCTCAAATACACCGAACTGCACCCGGCTGGCGCCGCTGATCTGTGATCCCGTGGTCATACTGCGAAAAACTCTGCATAAAAGTGTACGAGAATGGGAAAAGAAATGCTCGGCCGGAGCCCAGGGAGGTCAACTTCCAGGAGAATATTTCTTGTAGCTCATTAAAACTAAAGAAATTATCCGATGAAGTGCAATTGATCCCTAATTGGCACGCTGTGGATTGACCGCCGTGCCACGCGGGGAGTTTTCTCATCGGTGGCAGCGGTAACTGCGTCTTTCCCGCCTGGCACGTCTGCATCGATCAACGAGGAAATCAACATTTGTAGGAGGACATTGTGATGTCGAATGAAACGGGTTTTGTGTGCAACCGAATGCGCCGGATACCGATGGCGCTGGTGATCCTGCTGATGGCTCTGATGGGGCCGAGCGTCTTTGCTCAATCAGATACGGGAGGCATCGCCGGGACGGTCACGGACGCGACCGGCGCGGTAGTCCCCGGCGCAACCGTGACGGCCACCAATAAGGACAATGGACTGAAACTTGGAGCCGTCTCGAACGACGCCGGCGAATTTACGATTCTGGCCGTGCCGCGCGGGAATTATCAGGTCTTGGTCGTGGCTTCGGGATTCCAGAACGCTTTGGTCAATGCGACCGTCACGGTGACTACCACCCAAAATGTGAACTTCCAGCTCCAGCCTGCCGGTACGTCGACCACCGTACAGGTCAGCGATGTGGCCCCGTTGATCAACACCTCCAACGCGACCATTGGAGCAACCATCGAGGGCCCGCAGGTGACGGAGTTGCCATTGAATGGGCGCAACTTCACCAACCTGGCCCTGTTGACGCCGGGTGTGACCCGCGGCGCATACGGTGACGAGGCCTCCGGCGGCGGGAGCAGCAACTTTACTGAGACGGCTCGCAACAACGAGAGCGGCGACGCAGCTCTCTCGGTCAACGGCCTGCGCCCCCAGGCGGACAACTACATCCTGGACGGGGTGGACAACAACGACGGCCTGGTGAACACGATCCTCTTTTTCCCGAACATCGACGCGACGCAGGAGTTCCAGGTGAACACCAGCGTTGCGCCGGCCGAGTACGGGCGCGCCGGCGGAGCCATTGTGGTGAGCTCGATCAAGAATGGAACCAACCACTACCACGGCTCGGTCTTTGAGTTTTACCGCGACCGCAGCTTCGATTCCAATCCGAACTACCGGTTCAACGGCGCGCCGCAAACGCCGGCCGGCGGTTTTCTCCGCAACCAGCCTGGATTCTCGATCGGCGGTCCAATCCTCAAGAACAAATTGTTCGCCTTCGGAGACTACCAAGCCCTGCGCGAGACTCTCGCCGTCTCCCCGCATTACGTTACGGTTCCCACAACCTTGATGCGTTCAGGCAACTTTAGTGAGCTTCTCAACCAGGCAGGTTCGGGCGGCAGCGGTTATCAAACGCAATATCCGCGCTGCTATCCCGGCAAGGATTCCACCGGTAATCCGCTCGCCAGCCAGACCAGCCCCGGCCTGATCTTCGACCCGACCACGTGCTCGCCGAACGGTCCGCCGACCCAGTTCAGTTACAACGGGCAGGCGAACGTAATTCCCACCGCTCGCCTGAACCCGGCGGCGGTGAATTATCTCAACGCGTTTCCCGCGCCCTCGCGCAACGATCGGTATCTGAACAACTATCTGGTCACCCAGAGCGAGCAAAACAAGTACAACACCTTCGATGGCCGCATCGACTGGAACCCCTCGCCCAACAACATGGCGTTCATCCGATTCAGCTATGACAATTCGGTCAACACCAAGACTTCCGAGTTCCCGAATCTACCCGCAGGCGGAGGAACCGGCATCAATCCCACCCACGCGCGTGGCTGGGATTTGGGCTACACGCACATCTTCTCGGCCAACATGGTGAACGAAGCGCATATCGCCTACAACCGCGACAACTACGGGTATGCCCCGCCGTTCTATGGTGATGCTGTGTCGGCGAAGCTGGGCATCGTGAATGCGAACATCAACCAGGAGACCTCCGGTGGCGCATTGATCGGCGGATGGAAGGGCGACCTCGAATACACGGGCGATTATGGCCTGTACGCGGTGCCTCAAAACATGGAGGAGGTTACCGACTCGGTGAGCTGGCAAAAGGGCACACATGCCTTCAAGTTCGGCGGAACTTTCATTCGCCGCCAGGTGGAATTCTTCAACCCGCAGGAGGGCAAAGGCTACTTCTGGATCGACCAGGGCACCGTCGACTTTACCGGCTATGAAGTCTCTGAGCTGCTGGCGGGCGGCGTGGATCAGTACGAGATCGGCTCGCAGGCCGGCTACTTCGCCAACATCGGCCAGGAGGACGGCATCTTTGGGCAAGACGACTGGCGCGTGAACCGCCGCCTGACGATGAACCTGGGCCTGCGCTGGGATTTCCTGCCCCATCCTTATGAGGCGCACAACCAGCAATCGGCCTTCAACGTAACGACCGGCCAGGTGATGGAAGCGGGCAAGAACGGAATTTCGCCCAGCATCATCGCGCAGGACTATCACGATTTCGGCCCGCGCCTGGGGTTTGCGTATGGACTCACGCCAGACGGAAAATCCGTGATTCGTGGCGGCTACGGCATCTTCTATTACCTCGACTACGGAGGCATCAACAATCAGCTCGGCGAGCAGGCGCCCTTCGGCGGCAGCAATGATTACCTGGCCAGCAACGGCTACTGCGTCACCTTCACCGGCCAACTGAACCAGGCCCCGGTCGCCACGGGCACCGACTACAACTGCACCGGCTACGCCGGCCCGGCGACGGCCGTCACCCCGCTTCCGGCACGCGGGTATGTCAACTTCAATCCCGCAGCTCCGCCGGCCGGCACCAGCATGATCGCGGTCAACACGCACAACCCTAACAGCATGGTGCAGGAGTGGAACCTGCAAGTGGAGCAGCAGTTCGGCACAAACAACGTGGTGAACGTTGCTTACGTGGGCACCAAGGGATCGAATCTCTCCACGTACTATCCGTACAACATCAACCAGTTCGGGACGGGAAAGCAGAACTTCCCCGGACTCGGCTCGATCAACTACAACAACTACAACGGCATCTCCAATTACAACGCCCTGCAACTGCACGCGGAACACCGTGCCACCAACGGGCTGGTGGGCACATTCTCCTACGCGTGGTCGCACACGCTGGACGACTCGCCGGGAGCGTTTCAGGGGCAGACGGCCGCTCTCTACTACGATCCGATGGCGGGCTACGGCAACTCGAGCCAGGATCAGCGCCAGGTATTCAGTTCGTCGATCCTCTATGAGCTACCCTTCGGGCGCGGCCAGCGCTTTGCGGGTAACATTTCGCGGCCCATGGACTGGCTCATCGGCGGCTGGCAGACGAGCCTGATCGGGCTGGTTCAGACCGGCACGCCAGTCGATCTCTCCACAGGGCAGTTCGCGCCGGGCAACCGCCCTGACCTGCTGAAGCCCATCTCCTACACCAAGAGCATCAGCGGATATTGGTTCGACCGGTCTTCCGTCTGCACGCTCGTTCCCGATGCACCCGCCGACGGTCTGGAACATTGCACGTTGAACCTGCCCACCGCGTCTACGCCGAATGGCACGGTGTACACACGTCTCGGCACCCTGGGCCGCAACCAGATCTTCGGCCCCGGATATCGCGTAGTGAATCTCAGCGCGCAGAAGAACCTGCACCTTGCGGAAGGCTACACGCTGGAACTGCACGGGGATGCATTTAATCTGTTCAACACGGCGGAGTTCGCCAACCCGAACGCCAACGTGACCGGAGGAAACTTCGGGCAGATCGAAGGAGTCCAGGTGTACAGCAACCGCGAAATCCAACTCGCGGCTCGCTTCACCTTTTGACGATTTGCCGCGGTGGTCGAGCGATTGCCGCGGCAAATCTCCTTTCGAAGATTCCTGGCTCGTTTGATTCCTGGCTCGTTTGATTCCTGGCTCGTTTGATTCCTGGCTCGTTTGATTCCTGGTTCGTTCGATTCCTGGTTCGTCTCGCGCATCCCGCCATGCGGGCCCGCACACATACGTCCTAGATTTTTTGCCTCTGCCGACCCCCCTGTGCGCAGTTCCCTGGGAGAACCTCATGCGATTTTGGGCCTCACTTTTTTTTGCCGGTTGGGCGTGCTGTACGGCCGTGGCATCGCTCGCGCAAGCGCCACGCATCGACAAGATCGATCCCCCCGGCTGGTGGGCCGGCTTGCCTAACCCCATGCTGCTGCTAAACGGCGAGGGCCTGAACGGCGCGCAGTTTGAGTTGAGCGGCGCCGGCGTCACGCTTGAGCGCACCCAGACCTCGCCGAACGGGCACTGGGCATTTTTGTGGCTCAGCATCCAGGGATCCGCACCGCAAACGGTAGAGATTACCGCGAAAAACAGCCAGGGCCAGACGCGCCATGCCTACGTGCTGGCCGCGCGCTCCCGAGATCAGCGGAGGCAGGATCCGCAGGGGCACAGGGGCTTCTCATCCGCGGACATAATGTATCTCATCATGACCGATCGGTTTGCCGACGGCGACGTGCACAACGATCTGCCGGGCGACAATCGCGCCGCGCCGCGCGGCTGGCATGGCGGCGATCTCAAAGGGATCGAGCAGCACATCGGTTACCTTAAGCAGCTCGGCGTCACCACGGTGTGGACCACCCCCGTTGCCGCGAACGGCGCAATGCCCGACTCCTATCATGGCTACGCCGCCACTGACCTATACGCCGTCGACAAGCATTTCGGCACCATCGAGGATTACCGCCATCTCTCAGCCGCCCTGCACGCCCGTGGAATGAAGCTGGTCATCGACCTGGTGCCGAATCATGTGGGCGTAGAGCACCCATGGGTTCACGATCCTCCCACGCCTGACTGGTTTCACGGCACGCTCGAGCATCACACCGCCGTGCAAAACGATTTCTATCAACTCGTCGATCCGCATGCCCCGCCCGCGGCATGGCGCGACATCACCCAGGGATGGTTCACCGACTCTATGCCCGATCTGAACCAGGAGAATCCGCTGGTGGCGCAGTACCTGATTCAGAATGCGCTGTGGTGGGTTGAGACCGCGAACCTTGATGGCATCCGTCTTGATACGTTTCCTTACGTCGATCGCAATTTCTGGCATGACTTCCACGCCACGCTGCACTCCGTGTATCCGCACCTGACCACCGTCGGTGAAATCTTCCATCGCGACCCGGAGGTTACCTCCTATTTTGCCGGCGGTCTCGCGCGCCGGGGCATCGACACCGGATTGGATACGCCCTTTGATTTCCCGATGTACTTCGCGCTGCGCGACGTGCTGGCGCACGGCAAGCCGATGACCGAGCTCAGCAGCGTGCTCCGCCAGGACGCGCTCTATCCGCACCCGGAGCGGCTGGTTCCGTTTATCGGAAATCACGACACAACCCGATTTCTCACCGATGCGGATGGATCCGAGGCCCGGTTGAAGCTCGCACTGGGCCTGCTGGCGACCGTGCGCGGCATGCCGCAGATCTACTCCGGTGACGAGATCGGCATGACCGGCGGCAAGGACCCCGACAACCGCCACGATTTCCCCGGCGGATTTCCCGGCGATAGCCGCGACGCGTTTACAAAAGCGGGCCGCACTGCCGAGGAGCAGGACATCTTCGCCTGGACCTCGGGAATGCTGGCTCTGCGCGCCTCGCACGCAGCGCTCAAAACAGGCATCGAGCAGACCCTGTTCGCCGATGACGATGGATTCGCATTTGTGCGCGCTCTCGATGCAAATGGGTGCTCGCACTCCGAGATGAACGATGGAGCAAAGGTACGATTGCTGATCGTGATGAATAAAGCGGATCGATTCAAATCAATCGATCTGCCCATGGAAGATACGGCCCTGGCTGGCTGCACGCAGTTCACATCCGAAGCGCCCGCGACGGGTCCCGCGCTGGTTGTAAGCGGCGGAAAGCTGCACATCGAAGAGCCGGCCGAGTCGATGAGCGTATATGAAGTGCAGTAAGCGTGAAGGCAGCGGGCGCCCTTCTAATTCGGGCCGGCACTGATTCCTTTCCATTCCAGTTCGACAATGCCCGGTAACTCTTCGAGCTCGCCGACAGCGCGTGGTATGTCCGCGCTCCCTCGAGCGGCGGGCCAGCGGAGCTCACAGCTAATCGTCTTGCGATGTTCTCTTATGCAGTGTGCGACGGAGAGCGACTTGATTCGGAAGTTCGCGTTTTCCAGCCGGTCGCGCAGATCACCGGCCGAGAAATGATCTTCGGTGATGACGATCTTCAATTCGCCGGTCTGATAGAGCTCAATCCGGTTCTCGAACCAGCGAAGCCCCCACAAAACAGCGAAGCCGAGAATCGCCGAAACCGAACCGAGAATCAGTTGGCCGCCTCCCAGGCAGAGCCCAACCACGGTCGCGAACCACAGGGTCGCCGCCGTGGTAAGGCCCACAACCAGATGACCCTTGCGAATGATCGCTCCCGCTCCGATGAAGCCGACTCCGGTTAGGATGCCGAGCGGCAGACGCATCACGTCCATCACCGCATAGGAATTGGGCGGCTTTCCATTCGTCTGCATCAGCAGATTCATCTGGATCATGGAAACCGATGCGGCCAGCGCTACCAGAAGAGTGGTACGCAGTCCGGCAAAGTGCCCGGTCCTGCTGCGCTCCGCGCCAAGAAGCCCTCCCGCGAGGAGAGTCAACGCAAGGCGCAGGGCGATCGCCTGCCAATGGATCTCTGGCGTCACATTGGCTTTGATTCCGTAAATGCGATCGTGGATGTCGCGGACAGGCGCCGATCTCCGCTATTCGTCGCCCTGGATCTACTGCTCCGGATGCAGGTGCATCTTGAGGAACTCAAGATAGACATCCCAGTCAGTCGACACCATTCCGTGGGCGCCCTCATGCATGTAATAGCCGAGATCGTGCAGGATGGGCTGCTTCGGCGCCGGCCAAACATCCGTATCGAGCGGGCCTTTGCCGAGCAGCTTGTAGACCGGCCCGGCGGCCACCTCAGCCAGAAACTCTCCTTTAGGATCAGACCAATAATCGGTGCTGCCCGTTTGCAAGAGCAGCGGCCGCGGCGCGATGAGCGTGATCAGCATGTTCGCATCCATCGGCGCCTTGTCGGGAAATCCGCCATACTGCGCGTAGTTCGGTGCAAACTGATAGGGAAAACGCGTGGGCGCGGTCAGCAGCGCAATGGTCTCGCCATAATTGCGATGGCTCAGCGCCGCGCCGCCTTCGCCGGAACAACTGGCAATGACCGCGGCGAACCGCTGGTCATGTGCGCCGGCCCACATCACCGTTTTCCCCAGGCGCGAAATTCCGTGGATGGCCACGCGCTTCGCATCGATGCTCTTGTCGGTCTCGAAGTAGTCCTCGACGCGGCTCATACCCCATGCCCATGCGGCGATGGAGCCCCAATCGTCCGGGGCGCGCTCGGTCTGCCCGGGTTTGAGATAATGCGCGCGGATGCCGTTCGAAAATCCGGAAGCATAGTCGGGATCGACATCGCCGTAATAGAAGGTCGCCACGCCAAACCCGGCATCAAGAAGCGGCCCGACTTCGAGACGCCCGAAGCCGCGGCCCTTGGGCGGCGAAATTTTGGCATTGGTCTTCGGGTCCCACACCTCTTCGGGTGTAATGCCTGCATCGTCGACCGCATTTTGCACCGCGCCGAAGTTGATGGAGAAGAACATCGGCACCGGCTTTTGCGCATGTGCAGGCAGGTAAATGAGCAGATGAATCTTCGGCCAGGTTTCATCTTTCGAGAATGAAATCGTAACCTGCCTGCGGGTTGCCTTGCCGTCGAGCGCCAGGGTGCCGTTCTCCGTGACCTCGAAGCTCTCGCCCGCCGGTCGGCCGGGATCGCGTCCGTACTGCTGCGTCTCGAAGATCGCTTCAATCTCCGGCCGGCGTTTCGCATACCAGGTTTTGGCGTTGCGCACCGGCTTGCCATTGTTGAGCTTGAGTGGATCAGGTAGCGTGTACTCGCCCACTTTGCTCTCGTCGTAGTTCACCGGAATGCCGGCAACCACGGCAGGCGCCGATTTTGACACGGGCGGAGCCGGTGACTGAGCGCGGGCCGCAGGCGCGGCGAGCGCGGTCACAACAAGAAGAGAGGCGTACTCAAACCGCATGGCAAGGCCCCGGTGTGCAGGAGATGGTAAGATTCGCGCGCTAAGTAAGTTTCAGATTGAAACACTAGAGACCAAATCGCGCCCCTGTCAAGCGAAGTCTCATCCCTTCCGGGGAGCTATGCTACACGGCCCAGAACCGCCCGCGCCAAACAGCCCGACAATCCGGTCTCGAAAAAGATTCAACGCGAATCAGAGATGGATCCAGCCCCGGTGAATCAGCGCCAGCGATCCCATCGCAACAATGAACCAAAGCAGAATTCCCTGCAGCAGCGGGCGCAGCCCCACCTGGCGGAGAGTCGCCTTGGAGAGGCCGGTTCCGATGAGGTAAAGAGTCACTGTGAGCCCGATGATGCCGAGATGTTTGAGCACGGGATATACAGAATCGAACGGCCTGAAATATGTATTGGCCACCGCGGCGAGGCAAAAGAAGAGAATGAACCAGGGCCAGTGAATGCGCGCTTTGGATTTCTTCGCGATTGCGGTTCCCACCGACAGCGGGACAATCCACAGAGCGCGTGCAAGCTTCACGGTAGTGCCGATTGCGAGCGCCAACGCGCCATACTTGGCCGTCGCGCCCACCACCGAACTGGTGTCGTGAATCGCGAGCGCCGCCCAGAGGCCAAACTGCGACTGCGTCATGTGCAGCAGAGTGCCGATTACCGGGAACGCGAGCAAGGCAACCGAGTTGAGAACAAAGATGGTGCCGAGTGAAACGGCGATCTCCTCCTCGCTGGCTTCGGTGATCGGTGCGATCGCGGCAATCGCGCTGCCGCCGCAGATCGCGGTCCCGGCGGAGATGAGAAACGAGGTCGTCCGTCGCACCTTGAGAAGTCTGCCCAGCGCCCAGCCGGCAAACAGCGCAATGCAGATGCTGGCAGCCGTATAAACGAACCCGGATCTTCCCACGCGAAGAATCTGGCGCAGGTCCATGCCGAACCCGAGGCCGACGACGGAAGCCTGGAGCAGGAATTTCGAAAGCTGCTTTGCCGAAGAATGAAACGGATGATCGACGAAGAATCCGAACAGGAGGCCGCCGGCGAGCGCAACGGGCGGCGAGACCAGGCCGCTGGCCGCAAGAATGATCCCGATAAAGAAAAGATTTCTCGACACAGCTCAAGTCTGCGGCCGGCGCAACGCCGCGTCCAAGCAGAACTATTCATGAGTCATTAGGCAGGCTTATGGCAGGGCTGGAGCTACAATCGGTCGCATAAATGCCAGGGAGCTAAACTCGCGGACTAAGAGACCAGCGAACAATGCAGAGCTGATGCATTACCCGAGCCGATGCGAATGGTCTATGAGGCCGGTCTCAGAGGCCACGGCCAATTGCCTTGCCGGAACTTCGGCTCGACCCGGCGCGCGACAACAGGAATTTGCGAAACGCCTGGGCCAGCCCTTGAAGCTCAGGCCCCTTGACCGAAGCCATGAGAAAATCGCGCTGGATACGCAGCCCTCGAATTTCGACAATCTTGAAGCTGCTGCCAAGCCGCAGATCTTTAGCGATCGCCCACCGTGAGACGAAGCCTGCGCCGAGCCCAGCTTCGACGGCGGTTTTGATGGCTTCGGTGGAATCAAGCTCCATCACAATATCGAGCGAGCGCCGTTTGGCGCCACTCCGTTCAAGAGCCAGCTCGATAATGCGGCGCGTTCCTGAACCGCGCTCTCGCATCAGCAGGGGGATCGAGCCAATCTCCGAGGAAGCAACCGCGGATCGCTCTGCCCACGGATGCGCGGCTGGAACGATCAACACGAGTTCATCGCGCAAAAACGGCTCAGTGCTCACATCCCGGCTTCGTGCCGGACCTTCGATAAAGCCCAGCGCGATCTTCTGCTCATTCACCGCCTGAACCATCTGCTCGGTGTTGCCGCTGATCAGCGTAGGAGAGACGCCCGGATGCTCCTTCGAGAACTCGCCCAGCAGGCGCGGCAAAACATATTGCGCGATCGTCGTCGATGCGCCCAATGTCAGCCGTCCCGCAAGCTTTCCGTTCAGCGCAGCAATCTGATGCTCGGCCGAGATCAGCAATTCATGCGCGCGGCGCGCGTATCCCAGCAGAACTGTTCCAGCCGCCGTCAACCGCGCCTGCGCGCCAGTGCGGTCGAAGAGCTGCACGCCGAGATCTTCCTCGAGAGCCTTGATCTGGAGACTCACAGCCGGCTGCGTGAGATAAAGTTCTTCGGCCGCCTTGCGGAAGCTGCGTTGCTCCGCCACGGCACGGAAAACCACGAGGCGGAAGTTATCCAGGTTCGCCATTGGAACATTAGAACATTGCAACGGCATTGGTTTGCCTCTAGACTGATTTTGGCTGTTCTCGAATTTTTGAACAGCCCGCACGGCCGGATGGCGATCGAAGTGCGGAAGTGGTGAAATGGCAAACACACTAGCCTTAGGACCGCAATTTCGGTCCTTCGCACTGCCCCGCACCGAGGCGCACGGACTCTCCTAACCACACAAAATGGTTGTTTTAGGAGAGAATCATGCTTCGCACCGAAACGCACCCGAGCGCACCCGATTCCAAACCCAACTGCCACCAAAACTGCCACTCGGAAGGGGTCGAGTGGTGGATGGTACGCGATAGTACGATAAGCCCCACGGACCTCACCCAAGAGGCATTGCGCGCCCGCGTCCGCATTCATCCCAAGACCGGATGCTGGGAGTACACCGGAGCCTGCGACGCGAACGGCTACGGAAGGGTCTTCCTTTCCGGCAAGGAGAGAAAGGCTCCAAGAGTCTACTTCGAGGTCTGCGTCGGTCTGCTCCCCGCAGGCGCCCGGCTCAAACATACTCTCCCGTCCGATAAGTGCATCGGGAGCCGGTGCTGCAATCCCGCCCACGTGAAGGTCGAGCAGAGCTTCAATGAGATCAAGTTCGCTCGCCGCATCTGTCCGAAGGGCCATCTCATCGACGCCGGCAATGCAGTAGTCGAACGCCGAGGCAATCATCTTCTCGTTCGCTGCCGCGCATGCAGGCGGCTGGACTGGAAGACGAACAAGCGCCTCGTGGCGAAGCTCAAACTTGGTCAGCAAAGTCCCTCGGGAGGGTGACGACCGCTGAAGCGTCCTCGCCGAAGAGGAGATGCAGGCCTCTCAAACAATCTATAACCCCTCGAATCGAGTTCCAAGACGCTACCGCGCCGGCCCGGAATTGACCGAATTCGGGAATCGCTCTATACCTACCGGGACATTCCGGATGAAGTTCCGGAATCTGGACGCCAGACCGGCCAGACGGGTCCGATTCCTACTGTTGGAGCGAAGGGTTATGGATAACCAGATTGAGAAGCTTCTCTACTCGCGCGAAGATGCAGCCGCCACGCTGAGCATCAGCATTCGATCCGTTGACTACCTGATCGCGGAAGGAAAGCTGACCACGCGCAGGATCGGCAGAAAAATTCTCATCCCCGCCGGCGACATCAAGCGCTTCGCTCGCGCGGACCACCCGGAAGGCATTCGTACCAGCGGCAAAGTTCGACATGAGGAACAACTGTATGGCACGCAATGAGAAAAGACTCCGCGGCATCTTTGAGATGCCCCCGGACTCGGGAATCTTCTATATCCAGTACTTCGACATCAACGGGAATCGTCGTCGAGAAAAAGTTGGACGCCGATCCGACGCGATCACGCTCCTCGCAAAGCGGAAAACAGAAAAGCTCCAGGGGAAAAAGCTTCCAGAGAGCCTTCGGAGAGGAGCGGTCCTATTTAAAGAACTGCTCGATGATGCGCTCGAAGTCAGCCGGGCAGAGAATGGGGTTGAAACGACTTATAACCATGGACTCAAGTTCGAAGTGCTCCGCGAGCGCTTCGGCGACCGCCAAGCGGAAAGCATCAATAAGCAAGAGATCGTGCGCTTTCTGATGGATCTCGCAGACGAAAGAGAATGGTCTGCCGCCAGCTACAATCGCTGGCAGACTTCCATTTCTCTTGTCTTTCGAGTCGCAGTCGAGAACGAGAAGATTGCTCTGAATCCGGCATCAAAAATCAAGAAGAAAACGGAGAATAACGGCCGTATTCGCTTTCTCAACGACAGCGAGGAGAAGACCCTTCTTCAATACATCGGAAAACATTACCCCGAGCACGTACCCGCGTTTCTCATTAGCGCTCACACCGGAATCCGAGCCGGGGAGCAGTTTCGCATGCAATGGAACGATATCGATTTCGAACGGCGGATCCTGACGATTCCAAAGACGAAGAACGGCGACATTCGGTACATACCTCTCAATCAAACTGCCTTCGCCGCAGTGACCTCGCTCTATAAGAAGCGGACTCAACTACCTTGGGTTTTTCTGAATTCTGAAGGTGGACAGCTGAGAAGCCAACGAGACTGGTTTGATCGGGTTCTTGAAGCAACAGAACTCCCGGATTATACCTGGCATTGCAACAGGCACACTTTTGCCAGTAGACTGGTCATGAACGGCGTCGATCTCCGCACAGTTGGTGAGCTCCTCGGTCATCGGACCTTTCAGATGACCATGCGGTATGCTCATCTGGCGGCAGATCATAAACTCGAGGCGGTGTCTCGCTTGGACAAGGCAACCAGTTTAGGTCGTTCAGCCAAACGAGTTCCGCAGAAAACCGCTTAGCGGGAGTGGCGAAATGGCAGACGCACTTGGTTTAGGTCCAAGCGGAGAAATCCGTGGGGGTTCGAGTCCCTTCTCCCGCACCAATTCAAACAAGTTCTGGCTACAGTAATTACAGGGCGTGGCTATCGTTATAGCCTCGCCCTCTTCAGTTTTGAAAATTCTCACCTAACTTGCGCTACGAACTAGTCTCCCCTACAGAAGCGATATAAGCTCGCTGCCATTGTCGCAGAACAGCATCTGCGGAAGACCGCGCTGCTTTTTCTGATGATTCCGGACGCGCGACGAGTGATTCCAGACCCGGTCCTTGCCGACCTTGAGATTGCGGGCGACCTCCTCGGCAGTAAACAGCGTGTCGAACTCTGGCATGACAAGGGAGATCCCGTAACCTCTTTCCTCCATCGGTGTGCTGTCCGAGCCTGTGTGCTCCCGCGAGGTGAGGAAATCGTGGGTCAAATCCCCGTATCGGTCAAATGCGCGCAGGACCGTGCCTTCTCCGCCGGTTCTGAAGCCGGACTTGACCGAGTTTCAAGATCATCTCATCCTGTCTCAGCGTTGAGGGAAGCCCTGCGGCAGACCGCTAGGAGAAGGAGATGTTTGATTCAATCACCGATTTGGCCAGCAAACTTGCAGCCACAGGCTACTTCATCGACCCGGTAATGACCCAGGTGGTCTTTCTCGCCGCCAAGCTTCAGAAGCCGCTTCTGCTCGAAGGGCCAGCCGGCAGTGGGAAGACTCAGCTTGCCATTGCCGTTGCTGCGGCAGCCAGAACAACCGTCGAGCGGCTTCAGTGTTTCCGCGGTGTGACCGAGGACAAAGCAATCGGCCGTTTCGACGAGGGCCTGCAGCGTCTCTACATGGAGTTCTCAAAGGGCCAGCACGAAGACTGGCAGAGCGTTCAGACGAATCTCAAGGGGCGGGACTTCTTCCGTCCCGGTCCCCTGATGCGGGCGCTCGAATGCGAACGGCCCTGCGTGCTGCTCATTGACGAGTTAGATAAGGTCGACGATGGTTTTGAAGCCATGCTGCTGGAAATCCTTTCCGCATGGCAACTTTCGATTCCGGAATTCGGCACGGTTGCGGCAAAGAGCATACCGTTTGTCGTGCTCACCAGCAACGAGGAGCGCCGCTTAGGAGACCCGATACGCCGGCGCAGCCTCTATCTGCGTGTCGAGCACCCGACTCCGGAGCGCGAAGCGGAGATTATCGCTAGCCGCACTCCGAAAGCGGACGGGGAGTTTCACCGAGAGATGGCGGGGATCGCGCTCTCGTTCCGCAATTACTCGCTCGAAAAACCGCCATCCGTCTCCGAGATGATCGATTTCGCCAACGCTCTGCAGTTGCTCGGAACAGACCACGTCACCGCTGAGTTGCGCGATGTTCTTTTGCCCTTCCTTGCCAAGACCGAAAAAGACCGCAGGCACCTCCTGCTCCGCGAAGGATTCAAGAGCCTGCTTGACGACGGTGCACGGTTCGCGCAAGGTCTTGCGCTTCACGGAGGGACAAGTTCATGAGGCGATGGCTGCTCCTGCTTTTGTTCGCGGTTCCCCGGTTCGGCTTTGGACAGGCCGATCCTGCGCCGGCGGCGGCCTTGGTTCGCCAATATGCGGCACACTATCGCGTGCCTCCGGAGTTAATCGCCGCGTTAATCGACGTAGAGTCGCGATGGAATCCAAGGGCAGTTTCAGATAAGGGGGCGATGGGGCTAATGCAACTCATGCCGGCGACTGCCAAACGATTCGGCGCCTTCGACCCGTTCAATACCGAACAGAACATCGCGGCAGGCACGCGTTACGTGACGGCTCTGATGTGGGAGTTCCACGGCGATCTGCGTCTGGTGACCGCAGCCTACTATGCGGGCGACCGAGGCATCGCACGGGAGAAACTGGATTATCGCAATTCGGATGTTGTGGCCTATGTAGAGGCGGTCCGAAGGCATTACCTGCTTCGCAAGTATCCGGCCGTGAGGCCGTCAAGGAGGTCAACCCCATGAAACTTCGCTGGCTCATCCCGATTGCAGTCCTGATTCCGCTGCGAATTAACGCAGCCGACACGCCCGTGGGGGCGCGTGTCGCCACCGTTACTATCAATCCTCGCGAGGTGACGGTCATTCACCTGCGGCCGGAGTTTGAGTCGACGATCCGCATGCCGGAAGAGATCACCTCCGTCATTCTCGGCAGCCCTGGCGAGTTTAAGGCCGAGCACAGCGAGGGAGAACCGGAGTACGTCTACGTGAAGCCCATCACCAAAGAGGCCGCACAGTCGAATCTGCTCATTGCGACGAGATCGGGTCAGCACGTGACGCTGGAACTGGTCAGCGACGGCGCCGGTGTTACGAACCAATCCCAGCCGGTTGACTTCCTGATCGAGTACAGGGCCTCGCGGAGCTTCCTGATTGCTGATGATTCCCCCACCCCGGCGATGCCAAGCCGAACCAGCAAGCAACCGGATCGTGACCCGGGTGCCGGGGATGCGAGCTTAGGTTTCGTTCCACTTTCGAGTCTCGACGAGGAGTTCAGGCAGCAACAAAAAATCAATGCTCCCAAATGGACGAAGTGGCAGGACAAGCAGATTGAGACATCGATTGGGGACATGCGGCAGCTAAGCAACGAATCGGTGATCTCCTATTCCATCCTGAACAGCTCGAATGAACCGGTCGAGATTGTTCCGCCTCAGATTCAGATCACCGGACGCCAAGCGACAAAGAAGAAAAAGAAGGAAGGCAAAGGCATCATCTCGGACCAGTTGGAGATCCGCGACTACAGATTGAGCACGACCCGCCTTGAACCAGGTGAGCGCGCTGACGGCGTGGTTGTGTTCGATCGGCCGAATTTCAAGGAATCGACGGAAAAGCTGTTCTTGCAAATCGCGCAGGCAGACCAGGTAGATCGTCCCGTCCTGATCCGACTGCCATTCACCCCACCCATCTCGGGCGATGGCAAATAGAGAGGAGAAGTGAAAGGTTATGAGCGTCACCGACAACAACGGGAATGGAAACGGCGGCTTGCCGACGTCAGTGGTGGATTCCGCAGGGCCGATACTTGAACATCCCTCGACGCAGGGTCTCAATAGCAACCAGGAGCCCGCTCCGAAGTTCGCGACCCGAGCTGACGTCAAGGGAGTCGAAGGAATCAGCAAGAGCAAGCTGATTCTTCTTGGCAGCGGACTGGCCGTTGCCGTCCTCTTCTTTGTCTTTACGGCTTTCGTCGGCAAATCGCCGAGGAAGCCGGCTCCAGTGAAACAGGGATCTCAGTATCAGCAAGCAAAACAAGAGCAAGTGACCCCCTTCAAAAGCAGCGTGACGCCGCTGATGGACGCCCCACGCACACCAGGGCCGGACAACACCAGCGGCCAACTCGGGCCAAGCGACATTCGGCATACACGCGCACTGAATAGTGGCGAAACCTCCAAGCCGTTCGCTGGCAAGCCTCCTGTCGCTAGTTCTCTGGGAGCAGTGCCTTCCTTCGCAGACACGCAACAGAAGTGGGAAGATCCGGCTCCCTATGGCGGCGCTCCGCCAGCAGAGACAACGCAAACGCAGCAGAACACCTTGAAGGAGCCATCCCTCATCTTTGTGCGGAGTCTGGTGCAGAACCAGGCCAGCTCAGCACCGACGGTCAATCCTGAGGACGATGGCGCATCAAGACTGGAACTTACGCCGGGAACCCGCATTCAAGCCAAGCTCGAGACCCAGATATCGAGCGCTGTGCAGGCCCCCGTGGTAGCCGTCGTCGAGTACACATACGCCATTGGGGATAGAATCATCGTTCCCGCCGGTGCGCGCGTCTTTGGCCAATTGCAGCAGGCCGATCGCAGCGGGCTCGTCAGTGTGAAGTTCGACGAGATCGAACTGCTCGATGGCGCGCGAGAGAAGATCGACGCGATTGGAACCGGGCTGGATCTAGGGCCAATCAAAGGGAATGTCTACGGGAAGAACACAGGCAAGAACTTTCTGGTGCGCGCTGCTTCCGGGATTGGTTCGGTTCTAGCCGAGGTGGCGGGCAACAATTCGAGTGCCGCGTTTTCCGAGGACGACATGCTTAGGGAGCGGTTGGCCGAGAATATTGGCACGGCGGGTGATTCCGAAGTCATGAGCGTCAATGCCAACAGTCGCGTGGTCGTCTCCGTTCCTGCTGACACAAAGATCTACATCGTGTTCACCAAACACGAGCAAAGTCCTTCCGAACTTCACAAGGTAGTCGCCACGGCCCAGTAGTTTGCCGCCTACCACACACTTCATCTCTTGGCCCTGGCCTGTGCGCCAGGGCACTTTTGTGTGCGGTGAGCATGTGGCTTGAGCACTCGCCTGCGTCGGTCGAAGTTGCCTTGCAACGCGTCTTCGATGCGACCACGATGCATAGTTCTTCCCGGTGATGCAATGACTGCTTGGGTCTAGATCGGTCCCAATGACCCACCGTGCGGTTGAGCAATCTTCGCTCCCGATACCCCAAAATGCAGTTTGAGCAAAGATCGGTCCCGATGTCCCAAAGTGCGGATTGGGGAAAGATCGGTCCCGTCCTCGGTGATCGGGTTAAATCCGGCCATACGTGATCGGGTTAAAAGCGGCCATAGGGAGTGGCCGAAGACGTGATTGTTTTACCTTGCCGACGTGTAGATTTGCAAGGTGGACAGTGGCGCGTTGATGTTCAGACCGTTTAATTGCGTGGTAGTGTTGTACTCGCTCTGCCGGGGTCGCGCCTTGCGGAGTGATCCA
>DASXDX010000001.1:0-2144 GCA_036490385.1 Occallatibacter sp. | reverse complement strand
CGCATTGCCTCAATAAAAATGTTACCGGATACGGTGGTTGCCTCACCTGAAATGTTACCAATGACTGTCTGTCACCATGTCACCTTCCAACTTGGGAGGCGCTATGGACAGGAAGATGACTCATACCGTGCGGGCCGAACTCGCCCAGGCGATTCGCGTGCGTTATCGGTCGGCTACGGGCAAGCAGAAGCGTAAGATTTTGGACGAGTTCGTTGCCAGCACCGGCTATCACGAGAAGTCGGCGATCCGTGTATTGAACGGTCAATCGGCTCAGAATGGTCGCCAGACGCGCAACCGTCCATCGCTTTACGACGAGGCCGCCCGCGGCGCGCTGATCGTTCTATGGGAGGCATCCGATCGAGTCTGTGGTAAGCGGCTGAAGGCATTGTTGCCGATTTTGCTGCCTGCTTTGGAACGCCATGGACATCTGAACCTGGATGCAACGATCCGGGCGAAAGTGCTCGCGATGAGTGCGGCGACAGTAGACCGGCCGCTGCGTGCGCCACGCTCCGTGACGCGCACAAAGAAGCGTCGGCGGATCGAGCCCGAGCCGCGGCGGCGCATACCGTTGCGCACCTTTGCGGATTGGAATGAGCCGCCCCCTGGCGGCATGGAAATGGATCTGGTTGCTCATTGCGGGCCAGTGAACCGGGGCAGTTACATCCATAGTCTGGTTTTGACGGACATTGCGAGTGGTTGGACGGAAGCCGCACCGCTTGTCGTGCGCGAAAGCGTGCTCGTCGTTGAAACGCTCGAGCGTATCCGCGTCGGCTTACCCTTCGCCCTTCGCGCATTGGACGTCGACAACGGCACCGAATTTGTGAACGATAGGTTGATTGAATACTGCCTGAGCCATGGGATCGAGCTTACCCGCTCGCGCCCGTATCGCAAGAACGACCAAGCTTGGATCGAGCAGAAGAACGGCGCCGTCGTGCGCAAGCTTCTGGGCTATCAGCGCTTCGAGGGTATTGCTGCCGCCAAGGCGATTACACGTCTGTATGGCGCCTCGCGGCTCTTCGTGAACTTCTTCCAGCCCTCCTTCAAGCTGGCGGCAAACATCGCGAGGGCGCTCATGTCTCCAAGCGCTACCATCCACCACAAACGCCCTGCGAGCGCCTACTGCAGGATGAGGGCATGCCGGAAACTGCAAAGATGAAGCTGCGGGAAATCGCGGCTGCCCTCGATCCCTTGAAACTGCTGGAAGAGATGCGAGCCATGCAGGCACATCTGACGACACTGGCCGATGGCGAGATCCCTCCCAGCGTTACCGCCGAGCCGCCCGATCTGGCGGCGTTCGTGGCAGGCCTCTCGAGTGCCTGGCGGGCTGGAGAGGTCCGGCCGACCTTCTCCCCAACGGCGAAGCCTCGCTACTTGCGTAGCCTGCAAAGCGTAGCTCAGCCGGATGTAGCAGCGATGAATGTCGCTTCGCCAGTTCGGGTCCCCGTGCCCGTTGCGAAGCCGCCGGAACGGCCTCAGCTGATCTACGCCGGGAGCGGCAAGGGCAGCTTCCATGCGCTCACGATGGTGTGGCCGCTGGTGTGTCGGCGTCTCGAAGGATGCCCGAACATCAACTCAACACAGCTGTTCGAGGAACTCTGCGCGCAGTTCCCCGGTCGCTTCAATCCCTTCCAGCGGAAAACATTAAGCAAACGCGTGAAGATCTGGCGCCAGGATGCCCGTGCCCGGGGTGTAAAAATCGACCACCTCAAATACCGCAACCTCAACCACAAACCTCGTGGCCGCCGACCCGATCCTTTTGAGGCCCACTGGGCAGAGATGCTTCAATCTCTGGAGGCGCAGCCGGATCAGACGGCTGTGGAACTGCTCATCGAGTTCCGGGCGCGCTATCCGGAACACTACAGCCTTCGGCAACTGTGTACGTTGGAGCGGCGGGTGCGGGTGTGGCGCCGCGAAGCTGTACAGCGATTAATGTGCCAGATGAAGAACCTGACTCAAGACTGCGCCACGATTGCATACCATTACCGTTCTAACTTCAAGCCGCCCGGATCTCTGCCGCCTCCAGCGTCAGACTGACCTTATGCTTTGCGGCGTACAATCACATCGGAAGGAGATCGGGAAGACGTCTGCCGGTAACATCGCTGGTGAGGCAACCGGTAACACAATTACGTGAGGCAACACGGACA
>DASXDX010000052.1:0-94922 GCA_036490385.1 Occallatibacter sp. | reverse complement strand
AGACACTTCGGAGAGAAAGAGGTTCGTGCGGTGTCCGGATTGCTCCGGTGAACAAGGGCAACTAAAGAGGTCATAGAGTTCCCCGCGCAGGGAAGTCGAAAAGGGCCATCTGAAATCTTAAATATGGTCTCTAGGCGTAATAGTACTCCGGAATGCCTTCACTTCGATCGGCAAAAGTGGTCGAATTTAATGCGTTTTTCCACAATCATTACGTGTCCGTGCCTTGTTCGCTTATACTGCCCGTGACTGTTGATCGAAACCAACCTTATATAGCCGACACTCTCCCTGGTCTGTGCTGACTCCCGGCTTGTACGTTGCACGCCCTCCCCCATTGCCGGTTAACGATCTCCAAAAAGGGGAAGTGCTAATCATGTCTTATGAGTTGATCCGGCGTGCAGTCTTAGAGAAAAAAACTGTGCGTGCCGTATATCAAGGCCTTTATTGCGAAATGTGCCCTCACCTAATCGGAACCCGGAACGGTAGGGAGTGTGCGCTTTGCTATCAGTTCGGGGGGCAAAGTAATAGCCGTCTTATCCAGCCAGATGGTTCGATAGAGAACTGGAGATGCGTCGAGATCGCTGAACTCTTCGATGTGACCATCGAGGATGGCCTTTGGCATACGGCTTCTTACGATTCAAAACTGCGAACATGCGTCGATTGCGTGGATGCCGTGGTGCCGCGTTAGTTGTGTGACCGCACGGCAAATTCCGATCAGATGACCGAACGCAGGGCGACTACCATGCTCTCGCGCGCAGCTCTGACAGCAACAGCGGCTGTTGCACCGGCGGCTATTGTATGCGCAAGGGCCGATCGCTTCCGCGCTCCCGCGTGCTCGACAGAGATAGTCTCGATTCCACCACCGAAGAGCGTGTGCGTCTCTTCCAATCTATCCAGCGAGGCGTTCAACTCCGCGACGACTGCTTCAGCCTCATCAGCGATGACAATCAGTTCAATATTGATTTTCTCGTAGAGCATCTCAATGTCTCCTCCGGCGTTTAAATTAGCTCTCTTTCAATTCATCGGGTGCAGGACCCGACCAAGGTCCAAACCAAGGCAGATATGCGCCTCTTCTGCTGCTTGGAGAGCGTCCTCTTGATGTTCGGTGGCAACGGTAGCAAAGCAGCGAGTACAGATCGAATCTAGTGTTCCATCCGGGTTATGTCTATGAATAAAAAACGGGCGCATACAGAGAAGTTTGGCCGTTGGGGTCCCCGTTGCACGCTCCCATTCTCTCAGAAGCGACACGCTGAGCCTACTCTCAATTCGCCTCCAAATCACATCCGTAACAGAACAATCTTGTGCGTTTTTCTCGCTCCACCTATGAATTTCCCTAGTTTTCATCTTCGCAATGAGAGCGTTAAATTGGATCACAATCTCGGGTCAACTAAATCATCTGGGTGTGGGGAGCCAACATGGTTGGTAATCGTGAGAGCGTGCGGGGGGTCCTATCCTCCTCCCGTAAGCGTTTATTCGAAAGCTCCGTGCGTATCCGCGAATCACGAAGATTGATCGGCGAGGCACACTCGACGATTTTGGAAACCCAACAGATGATCCAGCGCACTGACAGGTTGATTCAGGATCTCGACCGCGAGCTTCCCGGAAGGTTTTCGTGATGGATAGAAGAACCGGGATTCCTCCCGGCCCGTGCCAGCCATTGCGAACAATTGGATGTGCTGATGTGATTCCAGAGGGCAGGAGGGGAGCCTACGTGGATTATTCGGTGGGGGCTGGCTGTTGAAAGGAATTGTACTCCATGCTCCTGCGGACCCAGCCGAATCATCCCAGTCTGCATCAAAAACCCGACAATGGCGACTGTTAAGAAACCCTCGAAAGATGAAGCCAAGGAATTGTCAATGGAGATGGCCGCGCTATCCAGACAGCAATACGAAGCTCTGCAAAAGTCGTCTTATATCAGGATGTCAAAAGAAGAAGCGGACGCATATAACGAGCGCCGTTTGCGCATCGGCGAGATTTGCGATCTGCTGGCAGAGTTCAGGCTGAAAGGCCAGTGAGATTCAGTTCTCTTAAAGCCTCGCGCAATGCGTCTTTGCCTTCCCATTTGCAGATGTACGCATCCACCTGGAAGAGCGCAGAAAACTCTCAATTCCGTTCCTCAAGCTGGCTCCAGACGATCACACCAACCTTTGAAGTCGCCCGTCTGCGATACCAAAAACGCAGGAACTCATAACCGCTGTCGGAGCCAAGATCGAGATCGACGAGAAACGCATCAGGCAGCGGTTTCTCACCCTGGAGACCCTGTTCGATGCTTTCTATAGCGGGAGTGAGGGAAGCAAACGCCTCGATGTCTCCAAATCCCTCCGCATGCGCTGTTTCTTTCGCAAGAGCAACATCCTTCGGATTATCTTCAAGGATCAGTAAGCGCATTGTCCCATTCCAGATCGTGCTGTAATTATGCTGTCAAACCAACGATTCAACTATGCCGCGTCACCTTGATCGTCTATCTGAAAGGCCCGCTTTCAACGAGCGGCCACCTGGTAGTTTCCTAGGCTACACCAACCGAATCGGATGCGGGATATCTATTTGTTTGCGCGAGATTTCAGACTTGGCATGTCGCTGTCAGCGTGTGGCGCGATTATCAGATCAGACCGGTTCCGGAAGGGGGAGCGAGAAGGCGGGCGGCGCTGTCGAGCAGTTCAGGCACTGGCATCGGCTTGGCAAGGATTTCGAATTGATGCCCGTGCTCAGCTGCCTTACTCACGAGCGTGCCTGCGATGATCTGGCTCGACATCAAAAGGACTTGAATGGACGGATATTTTGCCTTGAGCAGAATCGCAAGATTCGATACCGCTCATCACGGGAAGGACTACATCGGTGATCGCCAGTTCCGGCTTCCACTGCGCTATGATCTCGATGGACTGCTCCGCTGAATAGGCAACACGGGTCTCATAGCCCTGATTCGAAAAGATCGCACCCAGAGTGTCGGCGATGCTCACTTCGTCATCGACGATGAGTATTTTTCCCGGTTTCGGTGAATCCATTTGACCGGATAGATAGTTTGCCGTAGGGGGCCCGATTTCCATCTATTCAACTACGGATGCCTGATAAAGGCTGTGGACAGAATTGTACGCCTAAAAGGCCGCAGCAGATGATCCTTCGACTCCCAGACTCGCTCTCATGTCAGCCTCGGCATGATGGATGCAGCCCTCGCTGGCAGCACCGGGATGCTCGATGGAGTCACCGTGCATCCATCTCTGCCGAAAATCTCATTGGTGGGGTCAGGCGTGAGGTGCATTGCGAAGGGTCCGTGCGTCGGCGAATCGAATGGAGATCCGATGGTGTAATCACCACGCACATCCTGACCCTTCGTTGAGAGATTGGCCAAGACGCAAGGCAACGGATCCAACTCATATAGCGACAAGTCAAAAACAAAACTCACTTCACTTCCACGTCATCGGTAAAATGCTATTACTTTACCCGTTCCGACGGGTTCATGGCGATCTTCAGCGGTCTGCGGATCGAAACTGCGCAGACCGCGAGGATCGTGGTTTACGCAGCGCGAAGAGCTTCCTCGTTCACGCTTTTCGCAATCTTCGTCAGTCTACTGTCAGCCGATTTTTCTTCTTCCAGTGTCTTTTCCAGCAACGTGACAATTTTGTCTTTTCCTAGAAGTTGCGCGTAGGTGCGAACCGAACCGTAGCCAGCCATTTCATAGTGTTCGACTCGCTGGGCCGCCGAAATCATGGCGGCATCGCGAATTGCGCCTTCCTGGGCCTGCTCAAGAAGCTCCGAGCCCTCTTCCAGGAGGCCTTTCATACCGACGCATGTCTTACCTTTCGGACTCACTTCAAGACTTTTGAAAATCTGTTCCAGCCGACCAATCTGCTCCTGGGTCTCCTTAAGGTGACTTTCAAAAGCGGTTCTGAGGTCCTCGGAACGGGAGGCTTTGGCAAGCTTAGGTAGAGCCTTCGTAATCTGATTTTCGGAGGAATATAAGTCCTTAAGCTCGTCGATGAACAGTTTCTCGATGGTGTCGACATTCATTGTCATCTCCTTTGTGAACGGTTATTCGTTGGGCTTCGTCGTCCATCGAGGTTTCTCTGGTTCGACCGACGCACGGCCTAATCGATGCTGCGGGCGTGCAGGCACGCATCAAAATACTTTCAACAACATCAATACGACTAAGATCAGGAGAATCAGACCTAGCCCTCCGCTCGGGTAGGGTCCCCAAGTGCGGCTGTATGGCCAAGCCGGAATCACTCCGATCAGCAAGATCACGAGAACGATCAAAAGAATTGTCATAGTCTCACTCCTCGACCGCGGAGATTCACAGGATGAACTCCTGCGAGTCTCTGGGCTGTCCTTTTACGGTTGTTGCGATGATCTTGTTAGCGTTTTAGTTGGCTTCGCGGTCTGCTTTCTTTCCACCGACGCAGGGGTTGCGAGTAGGCTTCCCTTCGGGCACAAACGTGCATCGCATTGCTTGGGATGGCACTACAGGCAGAGCACTGGTCGCACGTAGAGCCGTGCTTCTCGCAGCTCAGGAGGAATCGATGAAAGCCATAGTTTACCGGGGTGTTGGAAGTGTTGCTCTCGAGAATGTCCCTGAGCCTAAGATTCAGAAATCCACTGACGCCATCATCCGCATCACTGCCAGCGCGATATGCGGAACTGATCTTCACTTCATACGAGGCACATTTCCAGGCATCAAAGAGGGTCGTATTCTGGGCCATGAAGCAGTCGGAATCGTTGAGGAAGTGGGCAAATCCGTTCGCAACCTTCGTAAGGGCGACCGAGTCGTCGTTCCGTCCACGGTGGGCTGTGGGGCCTGCGGTTACTGCCGGGCCGGTTATCACTCACAATGCGACGTTGCAAACCCAAACGGTCCGGGTGCGGGAACAGTATTTTTTGGCGGACCCGAGGCGGCTGGCGGCTTGGATGGTTTGCAAGCCGAGTTTGCTCGCGTTCCGTTCGCGGGACCGACCTTGGTAAAGCTGCCAGAAGAGATCACCGACGACCAGGCAGTGTTGATGTCGGATATCCTTCCAACCTCTTGCATGGCCGCCGTCATGGCGGAGATCACTCCGTCCGACACGGTCGCCGTTTTCGGCTGTGGGCCGGTTGGACTCTTTGCGATCACCTGCGCCCAGCATCTGGGCGCAGGAAGAGTCTTTGCGATTGACAATGTCGATTCCCGGCTTGAGATGGCACGATCGCACGGAGCGGAAGTCATTCATTTCGACAAGGAAGATCCCATAGAGGCGCTCAAGGAACTCTGCCTGGGATCGGGCCCCGATCGTGTTATCGATGCTGTTGGAGTGGATGCCGCCACGGCAACAAAGGGTCCGGGCGTTGAGCCTGAGGCAGCTGGTGCTTTCAAGAAAGAGCTGAAAGCAGTTGCACCACAAGGTATTGCGTCCGACACCGCCTTTCATCCGGGAGGAGCACCTTCTCAGGCGTTGAAATGGTCGATTGAGTCAGTGGCGAAAGCCGGCACAATCTCGATAATCGGAGTCTATTCAGCTCCGATTCAGAATTTTCCCATCGAGAAAGTGCTTGAGAAGAATCTCACTCTAAGGGCAGGAAACTGCAATCATCGGCGCTACATGTCCGAAATGATCGAGTTGGTCCGCAACGGCATCATTCGACCCGAACAATTCTTGACCCAACAATTCT
The DNA here is from genome assembly GCA_036490385.1 of Occallatibacter sp. Classification (GTDB taxonomy): domain Bacteria; phylum Acidobacteriota; class Terriglobia; order Terriglobales; family Acidobacteriaceae; genus Telmatobacter. The sequence continues at coordinate 89,288 of DASXDX010000052.1, read as the reverse complement.
TGACCCAAAAAGAACCAATGCAGTCCGCCGTCGATGCTTACCTTTCTTTCGCGGAGCACGAACGTGGATGGATCAAGGTAAAACTCGAGCCGGCTTCGCGTAAGAGCAAAGCGGCGTAACCCGCAATCCATGGGAGTTGTTCGATGAAGTTCTTTTCCGCAAACGTCGATGGTCTTCGCAAGCTGTAGATCAATCAACTCCAAGAGTTTGCTTCCGACGGAACGGCAAATCACCGAGGCCTTCTAAGATGATTGAGAAGGCAACAGATATCCAGTTGAAGCAGGCATTTCAGTCTCACCTTCAGGAAACGACGGTACAGGTCACTCACCTAGAAGATCGTCTGGAGAGAGCGACCGGAAAGCCAAGGTCCGTCCAACGCAAGGTCACTCGCCGCACTGGTGGAAGAAGCAGAAGGACTGATCAAAGATGCTTCCGAAACTCCGTTCGAGATGCAGCTTTGACAGCCGCCGCGCGGCGTGTCAAGTATTACGAGATCGCCTCGTACGGCGCTGTGCGCCGGTTCGCGAGAATTCTCGGGGAATCGGAAGCGGCCGGACTCCTCGATCAGACGATCAAAGAAGAAGCCCTTCTCAGCGAGATTGCAGATCGCGTCAACCCATACGCCGAGAAAGCCGCTTAGGTTCATTTTGGGGATTTCGCCCTGGCTGAAATCCCCAACCATACGCTTGAGATATTATGCCGCAGGCGCGAACGGCCCGAGCATTCGACGTCGCACAGGGCTGCTGCTCATACCTGCCAGAACAAATTGAGCAGGCAGCATCTCCTGGATTACGGCGTCTGTCATACCCAGAACTCCGTGAGTAGATTGTGGGAAGGGGGCTGGCTGTTGAAAGGAATTGTACGCCATGCTCCTGCGGACAGCCTAAACAAGTCGCGCAGCCGCTTTGCAGGCTCCGCTTGTCCGGCACCTAATTTGAATTCGGCTCACAAGGATTCCACACGGTCGGATCAGCTTGACAGCCGTGCTCTTCATCGTGCTCCCGCAAAGCACCAATAGCCCGCTCTTTTCCCCCATGGCTAATTCCAATTCACTATCCATGCTTAGGAATCGCTCACTCACGCCGCTCTCAGCTACGGTCAACTTCTGTTTCGCTGTTAGCTCGTGAATCCTTTGCAATACATCTTGAGCATGATGTAAAAACTCGTCGTGTTTGTCGCATCTTTGCGTCATGGGTAGATTAGCTTTCCTTGAGGATAGCTGCCACGTGCTCCAGTAAAACACTCGGATGCACTGGCTTTTGTAAGAACACAAAATGATTTCCGGCTGAGAGCGCAGCGGAAATCAGATCGCTCGAAACCGCTACACCTGACGATAGGATCACTTTGCAATCGGGGAAAATTCGGCGGATCGAAATACCAAGATCAATGCCATTCATACCGGGCATCATCACATCTGAAATTACAAGCCGTGGCGGTGAAAGCAATGCTGCTTCAATCGCGCTTTCACCGTCATAGGCCGCATACGCGGCAAATCCAAATTGATTCAAGATTTGAGCAAAAGTGTCCGCGATAACCGTGTCGTCATCGACGACCAAAACCAACGGGCGGTTAGACGTGATATCTGTAGTCATGGCGTGCCGATAGCATACAACATTACACCTTTGAAATCACTTTGTTGAAAGGGCCGGGATTCCTCCCGGCTCACTTCCCGCACGATGGAGTTATCATCGGTGAATGATGGTCGCCATGGATGAACTACTCTCAAAATCTGCCGATCCCGATGTCCCGTTATGAGATCAGGAATACTACCATCTGCATCTGCATGAGTTTGACGGAGCTACAGTAAACAGTTATTGCGTCGTCGAATCGCACACACGTTGGGATGAGTGCGCAGGACAGTTGGTTTGGGACAATCTGCACAGTGAAACTTTCTCCACACTGGAGCGGGCCAGACTCCGATACGCGGAACGGAGACTTATCTTAGGACAGCGAGGATTCGTCTGCTCGGAGATGGACTTGTTCTGAGTAGAGGCGAGATTCCGCAGCCACTTCCATTATCGTTAGGCTTGTGGGCAAGTGTTATGATTTGGAATGAGAATTCCTAAATTCTCGTAGATGGTGATTGCAGTTAACCCCACGAGAGCGGGAGTACACACACCGCACCATGAAACGCACCCTTCACGACCATATCGTCTATCTTCAACAGACAGTGCAATCATTGAGAGATGAGTTGACCCGTCCAAATCTCAGTCTGGTCCAACGGGAAGCTCTCGGTATGGAACTGGCAACTGCCGAACTTGCCCTTGCCCACTATCGAAAGGCACATGAGCTAGAAGAACAAATCGTGGGAGGAGCGCCATCGACACCGCAGCCTCAAAATCCATCTCCCTCAGACAGCACTCGCGATAAACATACACGCAAAAATCGATTCGGCTCCCGCTATCACGGACGACCGCTCGTAGCCCGCCACGGGTCAAAGTGGTTGCAGAGATCGCGAGTATCCGCGGATCGCGGGCCGGGATTCCTCCCAGCTGTTGTCGGCCTGTTATAGACAATGTGGAGATGCTGATTGACTCCGAAAGGCAGAAGGGGAGTCTACGTGGATTCGGTGATGATGGGAACTGGATGTTGGGAACCGCTATACGCCCGATCGTGCCAAGAGGTCAGCTGTAATTCAGGGTCTTTAGCCTCTGGATCACTTCGTCACTCTGAGAGATCAGTTCTCGTGATTTCTCGATAGCGTTCCTCACATTGCGGAGTGACTCTCTGGTAATCTCGTTAGTGGCGCGAGTCAACGCACAACACTTTTTCGACATGCGCACATAGCGAAGCAAGTCTTCATGGTCAAGGAACTCCGCTGCCATAACGATTTGTTTGATGTGGTTTTTGGGCGAAAAGGTGGCCTTGAGGGGATGACCAGTGCCACGAGAATGGATTAGACGACCCGCAAACTGTGATCCTTCGACTCCCATAGCCGCGTGCGAATGTTCGGTACTGTTGTAGTTTGGGGAGAAAAGGATTTGCCCCCTCCCCGTCCTGATAAATTCCATGAAGATTGGCTCGAACTTGGTCGGCATCATTTGCGCGGAATTTTGCCTGAATCATTTTTGTTTGATTTGAAATTGCGGTCAGATCGCAATCGTGATTTCCGGGAATAGTGCTGACGTGTGTGTCACCGAGACCGCAGGCCCCGGTGATTTTTTCCAACCATGCGCCACCATTTCTGCGGCCCCTGCAGGCGTCGTGGATCGATTGTTTTCCTGTCGATTGAGCTGCGTGCGTAGCTCACGCTAAGGCGGGGATGACTTTCCTATGCTTTACGGTTGCTTGCAAAGAGAGGTAAAATTCGCACGCCATCCAAGGGGGGCGGGGTTTCCAACCGCCCCGGGGATGCTGCGTCCACGCTCCCGTTGTTCCCTAGCGGAGCAACCATACGGCTCCGACGAATCGGATACTCAGAAACCCCAATGTCACGTTTTCGAAGAGCCCCGCAAACCATGATTGAAAGACTTATGTTTTGACAAACCGTTGCGTTCCGGTCCAGTATGTCTCTCATTTATGAAGGCTGTCTCTCCGCCGCGCGTCTATCCGGTGGAGGCTTTTTGGCTTTCTGCTGCTTGAGAGGAATACTCCGATGAAGGCGAAATCCACTCTCCTGATTGCTTGTGCAGCTTGCTTATCCATGAAGCTGATTGCCGCCGACACCGCAAGCCTCAACCAGCGGATTCGCGATGCCAGGGATGTCATAAGGCAGATTACGATGACTCCGGACAAGGCCATTCCGAACGGCATCGCTCGCCAGGCGACATCTGTCGGAGTTATTCCGAGCGTGAAAAAGCAGCTTTCATCGTAGGCGTTCGTATGGTCAAGGTGTTGTCACCTGCCGCATGGCGAAGGGTTGGAGTGCGCCAGTATTCATCCGTCTGGCCGGAGGCAGTGTGGGGTTTCAGATTGGCGGGCAGGCAACCGATCTTGTACTTGTTGCAGTAAATGACAGGGGTTTTCAGGACCTGCTCAAATCGAAGTTCAAGATCGGAGCGGACGCGGCGGCAGCGGCGGGGCCAGTAGGCCGAAATGCAGCAGCCGCAACTAACTTGAAACTGAATGCGGAACTTTTGACCTACTCCAGATCCAAGGGTTTGTTCGCTGGAATTGACCTGAACGGAGCCGTGATTGCGCAAAACACGGACGACACGAATGCCTTTTATGGAGGCCGTGCGGAAAGCTTCGAACATATCCTGCACGGCGGAGTGCCAGTTCCCGTAGCTGCGCGCTCCTTTGTAGCGACAATAGGAAGATATTTCCGGGCCGCTCAATCCGGCCAGTAGACACCACGTTTGAGCACTCATGTGCACCCTCCTGCCCGCGAGAGCGAGATAGGGATGGATAGGCTGACAGCCTTGTAGACCCCGATCAGAAGGAGAGGAGAAAACAAATGTACATTCTCTAGTGGATTATTGTTGGTCTCATCGCGGGCTTTATCACCGGGAAAGTGATGAAGGGAAGCGGATATGGCGTCGTCATGGATATCGTCGTCGGCATCGTGGGAGCAATTGTCGGTGGCTTTATCATGCGCGCGTTGGGTTTTGCCGGTCAGGGCGGCCTGATCTATACCATTCTGGTGGCGGTCGTCGGCGCCGTGATTCTGACATTGCTGCTTCGGCTCATTACCGGCAACAGGACCAAAAACTTGTAGCGCCGCAGACTAAATCCTCAGGAGGTGCCACTGGCAATACTGCCCGTGGGTTGGGCGGGGCTGGATGCCGGCATCTGAGAGCTGAGAAGACGGGCACAAAAGAGTCTGCCCGTGACAAGCTCCAAAAGCAGACCATTCTCAAGCAGGCTGCTTCCGCCTTCTTTGCTCGTTTCGCTGGCGCCTTTATGGTCCCCGCCGTGCTTTCTCTCTTGTCGTAAACTACTGTCTCATCTTGAGGACAGTACTTGCAGAGAACTGGATTGCGGTTTTTTGGAGACATCTAAGTCAGCTCTACTTCGCAAGCATGCATTGATTTCGCCCGGTAGCTTTCGCTTCGTATACCGCCGCATCTGCCCGCGAGATCATCCTTTTGTAATCTGGATGACCGTCGTACGCAGCAAAGCCGATACTGGCGGTGATATGAATCTTATTGTTCCCGCCGACGGAGAAAGCCGTCTCGATGAGCATTTGGCGTATGCTTTCGGCAACCATGGATATGATTGTTGGCCTGATCGGCGCACTCATTGGCGGCCTTCGGTCCAGTTTTCTCGGGTTCGGGGGAGTGGGACAGCACGGTCTCATCATCAGCATTATGATTGCCGTTATTGGAGCGGTAATTCTCACCTGGGTGTTGCGCCTCATTACCGTCATCCATGTAAGGCATAGTCAAGAGAAAAGCACGAGATCTCTATTGTGCGTTCGGGAGAGCGCATTGCTGGTCCGATCAGGAGCTGCCGCTGCGCACCTATGCCTCTCGGCGGTTGGTTCCTGCATTCTGCAGAACCGGACAACTATGCATTTTACAGTGCGCGATCTCTAGCCAGCTTCCCCAGCGATCTCGGCTGCAAGCATGATGGCAGTCAAGATGGTCGCAGGTTCGCGGTGACAACATCTTCGTGCCAGCCTTCGTTAAAAGTGGACCAGAACTCAGGTCGAAAACGCCTATACTAGACAAGTGGACTAGAGAGATGGTCGCCTTGGCGTTGAGATGAGTGAGTTGTGATCTGAAAACAGAAGTGCCACTCAAAGCGCCATTTGAGTATTCCGTCATCCGCAAATAGATGATTTATTTAAGGATGCGGGAAGTACACACTAGCCTTAGGAGCTAGCGCCGAAAGGCTTGCGGGTTCAAGTCCCGCCTTCCGCACCAGAATCTCTCAGAACGATTGTTGATTCGGCTCTTCTGGTTGTAATTCCAATTCTTCGATCTTCAGCGGGTCGCAGCCCAGACGTGAAAGCTGTTGAAGAGGAATTGCCCGCCCAGGATCAACAACCATACCCAAAGCACGAAACGCAGCGGCCGGCGCGGGATGCGTGTACTCAGAAGCGTGCCGCCAATCGCTCCCGCGACGCCGCCCGTGATGAGCTGGATGAGCAACTCCGGATTGGATGCGTGCGAAAACCAGTGCGCCCCGCTGCCGATGAGCGAGACGGCAAAGCCGAAGGCGATGTCTGTGCCGACCACTTGCGCGGGAGCAAGAGCGGTAAGGCTGAGCAAGGCTGCGCTGCCCAATGCGCCCGCGCCTGCAGAGGAAAAGCCGACCTCCGCGCCTACCGGAAACATGAGCCATGAGAGCCAGGGACTACGGTCGCGGGCATCCGGATTTTGCCGCATGGGGCGAAAAGAATAAAAAATCTGCCAGCTTGCCATGCTCACGAGAATAGCGCCGAGGATTGCGTTGAGTGTATTCGCCGATCCGGCCGTAACCAGATGCTGCAGGAAGAGCGACCCGAGAAGCACGCCAGGGGCGCCGCCCAGCAGCATGTAGCCGAGTGTCCGCCACGCCACGTTGCGGCGCGCGATCTGCGCGGGCACGAGGATGAGTTTAACGGCGGTGGCAAACATCAGCCCGATTCCAACCGCGACCGGCGCGGGAACGTGAAGAAACAACACTAGAATGGGCACCGTGATGGTGCCTGCGCCCACGCCGGTGAGCGCGATGAAGAGCGCGATAACAAAGCCGATGAGATATTGCACGCTGTTCCCTCGGTTCTATGCGTTGAAGCGATCTTGGGGTTGAAGCGATCGTGCGCCCTTCGCAGTCCAAAACCACGCGCGGAGGGGTCCCGATAACCTACGTCCCCGGTGCCGCCTGAATGTGAATCCCGCACTCTACCTTCGCGCCCTGTGCGCCGGCCCAGCGCCCGGAGCGAGGATCATTGGGATCGAGTGGAAGGGAGGTACACGGCTCGCAGCCGATCGAGGAGTAGCCGCGCTCATAGAGCGGCAGCAGCGGAATGGCAAGCTCCTCGCACGCATACCAGACGTCGCGCGTGGTCCACTCGGCCAGCGGCGCGAGCTTCAGCACCTGCTTTCCGCCGGGCAGCGAGAAGAGAGCGGACTCTTCAAGCGCCGTGCGGCTCCTGGCTTGCTCGCGGCGTAGCCCGGTAATCCAGGCCCGATACCCGGCCACTGCTTTGAAGAGCGGCTCGACCTTTCGAAGACCGCAACAGCGATCCGGCGCCGATCTGTAGAGCAGGCCGAACTCCGCCTCCTGTTCAGCGACCGTCTTCTCCGGAAGCAAGTTGATGAGGTTCAGCTTCCACTCGCTCGCAATGCGGTCGCGATAGTCGTAGGTTTCCGCGAAATGATAGCCGGTATCGAGAAAGAGAACCGGAATTGCCGGATCGATCGCGATTGCAAGCTTGGTGAGCAAAACGTCCTCTGCCTGGAAACTGCAGGTGAGGCACACGTCGCCCTTGCCCGTCACCTCGCGCGCGAGCGTGGCGCGCACCGCGTCGAGCTTTGTCTTCACCGCAGCGGAGATATCGACTGTGCTCATCTAGAGACCTGCCTTTTCAGAAGAAATGAATATGCCTGCGCGGTTCAGCAATTGGTGAACGGCGGACACGGCATGCATTGACTCATCAGCATTGACTTTGATCTGCTCGCCTTCAATGCACGCGGTCAGTTTTGGGCCGTCATTCGCGTGAACCACAAGCGTGAGTAGGCCAGAGCGCGTTTGCAGGCTGGTCACAACTTCGAGCAGATTCGGGTCACGCAGGAATGCTTCCTCGCCGGTTTCAATCCGTGCGCTTATCACCCCTACCGCGAACAAAGCGCGCTCAATGGCGTTGATCAACGCCAGCGGACCGGAGAGTTCGAGAACGCCGCCGCGATGACCCCAGCGCGATTCCCGTTCGCCCGTCGTGACCGGGCCCCAGGCAGCAGACTCATCTTCAACGCCGGTCGTCACATCAGAAGATGCAGCGGTCACCATGCCGGCGGCGACTGTGGCATTCGTTTCCGGATCGATGAGGATGAATGCGCCGGTGCCGCGATTCTGGCTATAGACGTCGAGCGCAATGGGCCGCAGCAGATTGAGCGAGACCGCGCCGATATCGTTCATGTTGAGCCTCAGCGCGGGCTCGCGCGTAAGCCTCGCGAGATCCATGCGGTGATCGACGGAGGAAAGAAACACAGGCACCGTTTGGCTGGTGTGCTTAAGCAGATAACGGCGAGTCAGATCAAGCGGGCGCTGATCCATCCACACCAGCGCGGCCTTTACGCTACGCGCGACCGTTGCCTGCGCCTGCGCAGCGACGATCAGGTCGCCGCGGCTGATATCGAGCTCGCGGTCCAGAACCAACGTCACGGAGAGAGGAGCAACCGCCTCCTCCAGATCGCCATCCCAGGTGACAATACGTTCCACCTGTGCGCTGCGGTTGGAAGGCAGCACAGTGATCTTGTCCCCGCGGCGCACGGTTCCCGAAGAGATTTGTCCGGCAAAGCCGCGGAACGTATGGTCAGGACGAAGCACGCGCTGCACGGGGAAACGGAATGGCAAGGTCCCGGCGGACGGGCTTTCATCCGCAGGGTGCAAGGACGCGCTGCGCGTATCGCGCGAGGCGGGAAGCGACTCGAGTAGATTCAGCAGCGATGGCCCGTCGTACCAGGGCATGTTCTGCGAGCGGTGTACGATGTTGTCGCCGGCCAATGCGCTCACCGGAACAAAGGCGCGCTCGACGGGAGTGCCGGTGTCCGCCGCGATCTGATCGAGAACAGAGATGAAATCGGCTTCGATCGCGCGGAAAGCAGGCTCATCGTAACCGATCAAATCCATTTTGTTCACCGCGACCAGCAGGTGACGCACGCGCAGCAGCGAAGCAATATAAGCATGGCGGCGCGACTGGATGAGCACGCCCTTGCTCGCGTCAATCAATACGATTGCCGCATCGGCTGTCGATGCGCCCGTGGCCATGTTGCGCGTGTACTGCTCATGGCCGGGCGTATCCGCGATGATGAACTTGCGGCGCGCGGTGGAGAAGTACCGGTAGGCTACATCGATCGTGATGCCCTGCTCGCGCTCGGCGCGCAGGCCGTCGGTGAGCAGCGCAAAGTCGATCTGGCCGGGAGCCGTCGTTCCCTTCCCTTCAATCGAGCGCACCTGATCTTCATAGACGGATTGGGTGTCGTAAAGCAGGCGGCCGATCAGCGTCGATTTGCCGTCGTCCACGCTGCCTGCCGTCGAAAAGCGCAGCAGATCCTTTTCGCGCTCCTGGCGCAAAAACTCGTCAATTGAAAATGCGGGAGAAGCAAGCGCAGCCATTTAGAAATAACCCTCCCGCTTCTTGATCTCCATGGAACCTTCCTGGTCGTGATCGATCACGCGATTGGCACGCTCGGAAGAACGGAACGAGATCAGCTCCGCGATGATCGCCGGAATCGTAGCGGCATCGGAACGGATAGCTCCCGTACAGGGACTGCAGCCGAGCGAGCGCAGCCGGGACTTGACCATCTGGGGCTTCTCGCCGGGCCGCGCAACAAAAGCCTGCTCGATGGGCAGCAGCGCATCCCCGCGCACGTACATGGGCCGCTCCTTGGCGAAGTACAGATCGACGACGGGAATTTTTTCTTCGTGGATGTACTGCCACACGTCCATTTCGGTCCAGTTCGAAAGCGGGAAGACGCGAATGCTTTCACCCGGATGGATGCGCGCGTTGTAGAGATTCCAGAGTTCCGGTCGCTGGTTCTTCGGATCCCACTGGCCAGCCGAGTCGCGAAATGAATAAATGCGTTCCTTGGCGCGGGATTTCTCTTCGTCGCGCCGTGCGCCGCCAAAGGCTGCGTCGAAGTTATAGTGGCGCAGCGCGTCGAGCAGCGCCTGCGTCTTCAGCAGGCCGCAGCAGCGCTTGGTATCGAGCGCAATCGGATTCGTCCCCGCGGCGATGGCCGGCTCATTGCGCCACACCAGCAGTTCCGCGCCGATGGAGCGCGCCATCTCATCCCGGAAACTGAGCATCTCGGCAAATTTGAAGCCGGTGTCGATGTGCAGCAAAGGAAACGGAATCGGCGCGGGATAGAAGGCCTTCTGCGCCAGGCGCAGCATTACGGACGAGTCCTTGCCGATGGAGTAAAGCATCACAGGCCGCTCAAACTCCGAAGCGACCTCGCGCAGGATGTGAATGCTCTCTGCCTCAAGCAGGCGCAGATGGCTCAGGCGCGGAGGGCGCGCGGCCTCGGCGGCATCAAATTTCCTCGACGGCGATGGAACGGATAGTTCGCTCTCTGCGACCGGCATTGCATCCTCTTTGTTCAGGGGTTTCTGCTGAGGACCGGCGGAAGACAAAGACAGCCCAGGTCATCAGCGACGGGTGGGTCTTCTGGATCGGTTGTGCTGGGAGATCAGAGACTAGCGCATACACCCGTCGAAAATGTTCGACAGGCGACAACAGCAACAGAGTTGAAACGCGCTACTCATGACTCCATGATGGTAACAAAGGCCGATAAAATGCGCAATCGGGTTCAATTCCGGTGGCTTATGCCCGATCGTGCGGACTTGCTCTTTCCCTTCATTGCCGGTTGTTGCCGGAAGGGCGATACCCAACCCGTCCACTACTCAATCCGTCCACTACTATCGAAACAGCGCAGCCAATTTAAGCCGCAGGCAAACTCATGCCGGTGAAACCCAAGCTCGGACAAAATTTTCTTGTCGATCCGCAGGCCGCGGAGCGGATCGCCGCCGCACTTGGAGACGTGTCCGGTCGAACCGTTGTGGAGATTGGGCCTGGACGCGGAGCCATCACCGGGGCGCTGGCCGCGCGGGCCAGGCACGTGATCGCCGTTGAGCTGGACGCGGCCCTCGCCGCCGAATTGCGCGGAGAATTCGCGCCGGAGCGGGTCACCGTCCTGCAGCAGGACGTGCTGGGCTTCGATTTTGACAAGGCCCGCGCCGATTTTGCCGAGATTGGATCGCACGCGGGGGAGCGGCTCCGCGTGGCCGGCAATCTGCCCTACTACATTACCTCGCAAATCCTTCTGAAACTCGCCGCAAGCCACGCGGCGCTCGAGGTGGCAGTTTTGATGGTGCAGCGGGAGGTAGCCGACCGGGTCACCGCCCTGCCGGGCTCGCGCGACTACGGCCTTCTCTCGGTAACCGTGCAGATGTACGGGGCTGTGGAACGGCTCTTCACCTTGTCGCCGGAGTCGTTTTCACCGCCCCCTGAAGTTCATTCGACGGTCTTCCGCTGGCGGTTCGCGCCCCGGTTTGCGGAGCTGGAGGTTCCCGAGGGAAGCTTTCTGGCATTTGTCCGGCAAGCCTTCGCGCAGAAGCGGAAGACCCTGGCCAACAATCTGCGCGCGGCGGGAATTCCCCCGGCGGCGGCAGCGGCGGCATTGGAGCAGGCCGGCATCGATCCGCGGGCCAGGGCGGAGACATTGCCCCTTGAGGCGTTCGCCGCCCTGTTCCGCCTGCTGGGGGCGCAGCGGGCGGCTTAGCGCCTGATCTCCCCGTGCCTCGCGCCCCAAGCCGCACCGCGGAGCCAATAACGGCGGCCAGCGCGTAAGCTAGAAAGAGGCAGGCGTGCGCCTTTGCCTCGCGTCCGCGAAGCCGCGGGGCGCGCTCGTGCATCTTGTTAGGCAGGAATGATATGAACCCGACGGAGCTGGCCACTCATACCGAATTCGAAGAAACTCTGCTCACCGCGCGGCGGACGATGCTGATGAGCGAGATTCTCAAAATGGCCATGGACAGCTTCAGGGCCAGCAAGACCCGTTTTGCGCTCACCGCTCTGGGCATGGTCATCGGCACGGCATCGGTCATTCTGGTGGTGACGATCGGGTTGACCGGCAAGCAATACGTCCAGGAGCTGATCCAGAAGATCGGCACCAATGAGATCGAGCTCGAGTACGCCGGCGGGGGAACTACGCCATCGGAGCGCGTGCTCTACAACGACTACCTCACGCGCGATGATGAAAAAGCGGTGGACGAGCAGGTGCCCGGCGTAGAGTACTCGTCGCCCGTGGTCGCGATGCACGAGCGCATCAGCTTCGGAGGCGGCATCACCAAAGACACGCTCTTGCTCGGCGTGAGCCCTGACTACCAGCAGATCCGCAACCTGATCGTGACCAGCGGGCGCTTCATGGATCAGACCGACGACATAGCCCATCTTCATTGCGCCGTCGTCACCCAGATCTTCGCCCGGGAACGGTATGGAAGCGACGATGAGGCCGTCGGGCAGACCTTCGAGATCCAGGGCATCCCGTTCACGATCATTGGGGTCTTCAAGGAAGCGGTCAGCGACTTCGGTCAGTCGGAGATTGCAGACGAGACCATCCTGATACCGTTTTCCGTGGCCCGCTACTTCACCGGAACCGAAAACGTTCATCAGCTCTACTTCTCGATGGGCAACATGAACGAAGTCACGGACGCGGAAAAGGAGATTCTGCGGGTTGTCAAGTCGCGGCATCGGCCTAACTCGGTGTATAAGCCGCAAGATTTGAAGGCTCTGCTCGTCACCGCGGCGGAGATCGCCGACGCGCTCACCGCCGTGTTGGTTCTGGTGGCCGCCGTCACGCTGGCCGTGGGCGGCGTAGGCATTATGAATATCATGCTGGCCAACGTGCGCGCCCGCATTCGCGAGATCGGCATCCGCAAGGCGCTGGGCGCAACCCGTCGCGAGATCAAGCTGCAGTTTCTCACGGAAGCGGTCATTATCTCGCTCTCCGGCGGAGTTGCGGGCACAATCGCCGGGCTCTCGGTTCCGCTCTCGATCCGGTTTTTCACTGATTACAAGCTGCCGGTTTCCCCGCTATCGGTGCTGATCGCCCTCACGGCGGCCACCGCGGTCGGAGTCGTCTTCGGCACCGTCCCCGCTACCCGCGCCGCGCAGATGGACCCTGTCGAGGCATTGAAATATGAATGATTTTGAGCGCCGGGAAGGAAGCCATTCATTGGAAGAGCGCTCCCAAGGGCCGAGTCTAACGCTGCTCTACAGCCTGATTGCGCTAGCCCTGCTTGCAGCCATCGGTTTCGCGATGATGATCGTGCTGCCCTTCTACCACCGCCGGTAGAAATCCGGTAATTTCCATCCGCTATGCAGGCCGATCTCGGTCGAGCGCCGGCTCAGCTCTTTCGGCAATCAGCACCGGAATACCATTGACGATCGGATACACACGGCCGCAACTGGCGCAACGCAGCGCTGCCTTTTCGAGGCGCAGGTCGCCCCGGCAGGCTGGACAGGCTAGCTGGCCAACTATGGTCGCATCAAAGTTCAACCGCGGCGCAGGAATTGTATGCATAGCTGAATAAAGGAGGGCCGGGCAACGCCACTCGCCGAGCAACGCCACTCACTGAATCGTGGCGTCCGGCCCGTCAGGATGACCGGCGTTGGAGGGGCGCTTGGGGCGGCTCGCAAACTCCTGCTCAATGCGCTCGTTAGTGCCGGCGCGGGCAAACTCATAAGCCACGCGAATGCCGTTGTAAATCGCATTGTCATTCGACGACCCGTGGCCGATGATGCAAACGCCGCGCACGCCGAGCAGCGGCGCGCCGCCGTATTCCGTGTAGTCGAGCCGGCGGCGGAAGTCGTTGAAGGCGCGCCGTGAGAGGAGCGCTCCCACCTGCGCCGTAACCGTGCGGGTGAGCGACTCGCGCAGCACGTCCCGGACAAAGCGGCCGATGCCTTCGCTGGTCTTGAGCGCCACATTGCCGACGAAGCCATCGCAAACAATCACGTCCGCATGGCCGTTGAAGATGTCGCGTCCCTCCACGTTGCCGATGAAATGAATCGGCAGCGCTTTGAGCAGCGGGAGAGCTTCGCGGGTCAGATCGTTTCCCTTAGTCTCTTCTTCCCCAATGGACAGCAGGCCGACGCGCGGCTGATGAATTTTGAGAACGCTGCGCGCATACATCTCGCCCATTACTGCGAACTGTTCAAGATTGTGCGCTTTACAGTCGACATTTGCGCCTACATCCAGCAGAACGCAGGGATTGCCCTTGGATGTCGGCATGGGCGTAGCCAGCGCGGGACGGTCGACGCCCGGCAGCGCACCCAGTACCATCTTGGCCGTGGCCATGGCGGCCCCGGTGTTGCCAGCCGTCACAAAACCCGCGGCCTTGCCCTCGCGCACCAGCTTGAGACCCACGCGCATAGAGCTGTCCTTCTTGGTGCGGACAGCATGGGCGGCTTTTTCATCCATGCCGATGCGCTCGGAGGCATGGTGGATGACGATAGGCAACTCTTCATTCTCGAGGTGCTCATCGAGCAGATCGTGCAGCTCCGGCTCCGGCCCCACCAGGTGCACCCGGACGGGCAGCGCGCGGCAGGCAAGAATGGCTCCCCGGATCTCCGGCTCGGGAGCCTTGTCGGAACCGACGGCGTCAAGCGCGATGTTGTAGAGCATAGCTCTCGATCTTACTTCGCGGCTTCTTTCACGTCCAGAACGGCGCGGCCTTTGTAGGCGCCGCATTTAGCGCAGGCGCGGTGGGGCAGCTTCTTTTCATGGCAGTTGGGGCACTCGGAGAGCCCGCTGGCGGTGAGGAAGTCGTGGGCGCGGCGGTTGGCGGTGCGGCGCGTGGAGTGGCGCCTTTTCGGATTCGGCATTGCGGCAATTCCTTTCGTCTGCCACTCGCAATCTACCCGATTCGCAACGAACCAGCGCGAATTTCCCGGTCCATTCAAACACTGGCTGTTGGGCCGCGAGCGGCGAAGCTTCCCAACCTGAGAAGCTTTTGATTCTTCAAGACTTAACCCGGCCGCGCAGCCCAGCCAGCGCCTCCCACCGGACATCGCTTGGCCCGGCATCGCAGGAACACGGATGGCTATTGCGATTTGCGCCGCAGCGCGGGCAAAGTCCTTGGCAGTCGGGCTTGCATAGCGTTCTGACCGGCAGGGCCAAAAGTACCTGCTCGCGCAGCACATCTTCAAGCGCAAGACTGTCTTTCTGATAGTAACCGATTTCCGTTTCAGGCGCTGAGATCGACCGCTCGCCGGCGTCCGAGTCAACGCCCACGGGCCGGAAGATCAGGTCAAACTCCGCCGTTAGAGGCACTTCCACCGGCTCCACGCAGCGCGCGCAGGGTACCTGGAACTTGCCGGCAAAGCCGCCCCTCAAGCGAATGTCAGGGACAATCTCTCTGGGGCCGCGGTGTTCATGGATGACCTCAGCACGCCCGGCTGTGGTCATTGAACCAATCTGGTCGGCTTCGTCGCCGAAATTGACCACGCCCGGCGGCAACTCCAGATCAAATTCAATCGGCTCCCGCTCGAGCTCGCTTATTTTGAACTCCATATCGTAAGGGTAAAGCAGGAAGAGAAAACAGGGAATAGGCGGCGGGTTTCAGAGGCAGGAATCGCGGTCGCCGGCACCACATCGCAAAGCGTACTGAGGCTCAGCCAGATTCTCAATCTGCGCAAAGTCGAGGGTTGGGGGAACCCGGGCGTGAAAGAACGTCGGCGCTTCAGCAGGATGCCCACGTCACAATTCATGATGACGGCAGGATCGCGATCGTTGTGCCGCCCTGGTGAAATGGCTTGCTGCTAGAATAAAGCGGGTCAGAACTGCAAATGCCGTTGAGATGAGTGGTTCGCGATGCAGCCGGAACTAATGCGGCTTCTCAGGGCACTCAGCCGGTTCTAACGACCGGCAGCGTCGTAGAGGGCAAGCAAGCTACATGCGCATTTTCGTCGACCACCAGGCCTTTTCACTGCAAAGCCGCGGGGGAATCACGACGGTCTTCTTTGAACTCATTCGGCATCTGAATGCGCAGCCCGATATCTCGACGGATGTTTGTCTCGGTTTTTCTTCGACCTCTGCTAACTTCGAAGAGATTATCTCGCCTCGCAGCCGCGTGATTCACCTAGGGCGTGCACTGGTTCAGCAAAGGACTTTGAATTATCTGGCAAACGATGCTTTGTCTGGCGCCATCGCCCCTTTCCTTGGAAAATATGACATTTATCACAGCACTCTGTATCGGTTTCTCCCGACCATCCGGGCCAAGTTCCGGGTGGCAACCCATCACGACTGCGTGCCCGAAGTTCATCCCGAACTCTTCCCCGACAGCAGTCGAATCATCAGGTTCAAGAGGCGGATGTTTCGCGAGGCAGACCTGATCCTGTGCGTATCCGCGGCCAGCCGCAGCGATCTGTTGCGTTTTTATGACGTGATCCCGGAAAAAGCAGTCGTTGTTCACAACGGCATCTCCCAAATGCGGCGCCAGCCGCAGGGCGAAGCCGAATTGCGCGCTGCGATTTCGGGAGACTTCCTTCTCTACGTGGGCGCTCGGTATTCCTACAAGAATTTCGACGGATTGCTGAGAACGTATAGCGGTTCGGAGCTAAAGCAGTCCTATTCCCTTCTGGTTCTCGGCGGAGGTTCCCCGACCGCAAAGGAGACCGATCTGATTTCAAAGCTTGATCTGTCGGGAAAAATCAAGTTTGTTCCCGCAGCTTCGGATGCATTGCTCGCCGAAGCCTACGCCCAATCAAAATTACTCGTGTATCCCTCGTTGTATGAGGGCTTTGGAATGCCGCCGTTGGAAGCAGCCTCTGCAGGGTGTGTGTCCCTCGTGGCCGCCAATCCCGCGACTCTGGAGATATGCCGCGATGGCGTGTTTTATTTCCAACTTGCCGATCGGGAAGACTTCTCCCGGATGTTGTGGAAGGCCGTGACAGACGAGTCGGAACGAACCGTACGGGTTGAGCGGGCAACTCGTCTTTTGAGAGACTACACGTGGGAGAATTGTAGTCGGAACACGCTTGCTGCCTATCGCGAGCTCCAATAGTATTGCAAAGGTTCCCCCGCATTCCGGTGAACGGGCCCTGCCTCTTCTATGCCGAATAACTGTCCCACCATCGCGATTTTCTATCATTTCTTTCCGCCAGACGACGTTGTAAGCGCCGTGGAATTCGGCGAACTGAGCGCGGGACTCGTTGAGCGCGGGTGGGACGTAACTGCATATCCATGCCTATGGAGTTGTCATCGCGAAAATGCCCGCTACCCGTCTGCCGAGACCAGGGACGGTGTGAAGATAAAACGGCTGTGGCGGCCACGGCTCCGCCAGTCCTCCAGTTTCGGCCGGCTGTGCAACTCCGCGTGGATGATTGCGCGATGGTCGATGCTCGCCCTCACCGCGCGGCCCAGGCCGGACGTCATTTTGGTCGGAACGGATCCGGTGATGAGCCTGCTCGTGGCGCCGATATGGAAGCGAATCCATCGGAATACCCGAATTGCGCACTGGTGCTTTGACCTGTATCCGGAAGCCGCGATTTACGAGGGGCTCGTCGCGCCGAATGGCGCATTGATAAAGATCCTCAACCGATGGCTCAGAGCTGCATACCGGGCGTGTTCGCTCATTGCCGATCTGGGTCCCTGCATGCGCCAGCTACTTCTGAAATATCCATCGCAGGCTGAACGTGAGACCTTTGTTCCCTGGGCGATCGCAGAGCCAGGGAGCCCGTTGCCGGTCTCCGCGGCGGAACGCAATTCGCTGTTCGGAGACGCACCGCTGGCGCTGCTTTATTCAGGCAACTTTGGAAGAGCACACGGCTACCACGACCTCCTCAATCTTGCCGAGCGTCTCGTGGGCCCGGGAGGACGGCTGGTTTTCAGTGTGCGCGGAAATAGAGTCACCGAGTTACGCGAAGCGGTGCGGCAAAAGAATATTCCGGTCCAATTTGTTCCTTTCACCAATGAGAACAAGCTGCTCGACCGGCTCGCGTGCGCGGATATCCATGTCGTCAGTTTGCAGGCTGACTGGACAGGAGCGGTTTTACCGTCGAAGTTTTTCGGTGCGCTGGCGGCTGGCCGGCCGGTCCTCTTCTCCGGGAGTTCTCAGTGTTCGATCGCCATGTGGATCCACGAACATAAAGTGGGATGGGTGGTAACGGCGGAAAACGCAGATGAGGTGGCGTTGCAACTGATCGAATATATCCGGTCCCCGCAGTCGGTGGCCGCCATGCAACAGCGCTGCGCAGAAGTCTATCGTAAGAACTTCTCGCGAGTCGTCCAGCTGGATCGTTGGGATCGGCGCCTCAGGTCTCTTCTCGATCCTTCCCGGAGTCCGACTTCGGCTAAGAGCCAAGACCCTTCCCTCACGCCTGCCCCCAGGTTATGAGCTGCGGAGGCACAGGGATGTTCGCTCCCCTTTCAAGATGAGAACAGTCTATCTTTCTCCGGATTCTGGCTGACTGACGGGAAGACGCGAAGCGGTAATGAACTGAGCATGAGATAGAGGAATCCGAAAACAAATACTCTTAAATAACTCCCGACGGTGTAATAGGCATCGTCGAAAATAACCATCAAGACTGCATAAAATGAATACCCGAACAAGGCCAGGCTTAATCGGCCGCCTTGGCGCGCCTTCAGGTAAAGCAGGGAATGAATTAGTCCAACGACAAGCATGATGAAAAGCATTCCGGAAATGCCGACGTCTAGAAAGTAAAACTTGAACGCCGTGTAAACATTGGTTGGAAAAGGCACCAGTACATAGCTGTCGAGTTTGGGGGGCGGCGCGTAGCTTGTAAGGTGCAGCGCCGAAGCAACTTTCAACGGAAACTCGAAGGTGTGATTGGTTCCTGTGACAAAGTCCAAAGGATGCTGGACGACACTGTCAAATGCGGCCAGCGGGCCAACAATATAACTGAGAACGAAATACTCGGCTATGCCCACGGCGCCTCCGGCCATTTTGGAGACGTCTTTATTGGTGAAGACCAGACCGATGTAAAGCACGACGAACATCAGGATTGGCCAACGGAGCATTCGCAGAGCGGCCCAAAGATTCTCACGCTTCGACTGCAGCAGGCGAATTGCGCTGAGGCCGGAGATAAGTAGAAGAAGATTGGTGCGCCCGGTGCTAAGAATGCATCCGAAGAATGCGGCGGTGGTCACGATCCAAAATTGTCTGTCTTTCTTCTCGGTCGCTAATAGCAAAGAGGAGAAACTGGCAAACAAGACAAAGTAATCCAATAGAATTCCGTGAATCGGCTCGCCATTTTCCGCCGCTTCAATCTCGGCTAGGCGGGCGGCCATAAGCATTCCCCCCGTTCCGGGTTGCCCCCGGCTGATCTGAAACACTTCATAGAATAGGATAGGCAGGCAGGCCACCACGATCAACATGAGTATTCGTCGCAGCAGTTCCGGCGTCTGCTTTGGCATGCGGGGAAACAGGTGAATGCGGAGGAACATAGCGGGCGTGAGACCAGCCAATGCTCCGCCGACGCTGAAAAGCGTTGCTCCGCCAGCCACGATCGCGAGCGTATTTCCGTGAAGCGGATAGACCTCAATCCATCCCGTGCGAAAGACTGCCAGATCGAGCAGGAACATGGCGCTGAAGATAAATGGCGGATACAGGACCGAGCGGTGCGCCCAATAGTTGAGCCCGGTGAGCAACAGGAAATACACGAGGGTCGAATCCAGTGCGCTCATCGAAGCACAGGCCTCCCAACCAAGCCAGTCTGCTGCTGCGCTGCACGCTCCCTGCCCTCCGCGAGCCACCGGGCAATGCGTTGCGCCCTGGGCACGCGAAGCCGGTAAACGAATTGTGCCCACGCGATGCGGGAGAATTCGGGATTGCGATATTTTCGTCGCTGGCGAAGGGCACGCACAAAAACCCGCAGGGTCTGCACGGCGTTTTCCAGTCGCCCTTTATAAAGGTCATTGAATGCGCCTTCCGCGGCGGAAAAATTCCGGTATCGCCACGGCGACATTAGGCGGTCGTAATCCATGATGGTCATGTCGTGCTGCAATTCTGCATCCGCGGCGCGCCAGGTTTGCATGCCGTGAAGAAAGAACTGATGAAAGACGTACATATCAGAATAATCAAGCCAGAAATCGGTGCTGAATCCGCCGATTTGCTCAAGAGCAGAAACGCGGACCAAACAACCGCTGTTGATGGCGAAAGCTTCTCCTGAGGCCACGCCGGACTCTCTTGCCGGATAAGTACGATGGCGGTTGAACAATTGCTGCCGCGGTGAGAGTACTTTGCTTCCCACGTACACGGTGGGCGCAATCGCTGCAATCTCGCTGCGATCGGCCACATATTCGCGATGACGTGGCAGGACGCGAAGAAAGTCCGCATGGATCTCCATATCCTGATCCAGGAGCAGCATCCAATCGTGTCCGTGCTCCAAAGCATACTTTCGCGCTTCGTTAAATGCGCCCGAAGGCCCGAGGTTTGCGGAGGAACGGCGGTAGAGAAACGATGCCGGGAAATGCGGCGCCGCAATCTCCTCTGGGTCAATCGCTGCCGGCGAGTTATCCCAGATCATGACCTCGTAAGACGCAGCCAGATCCGGGTCCGACTCGAATGCCGCGCAGAGGCCACGGAAAGTCTGCGACTCATTCAGGGGCATCTGGTAGCGGACCATGACTGCGAGGATCTTCATTTCACGCTCCAATTGCGGTAGTGCGCAAACGTCGAGGAAGCAGGCGAGCCACGGCGCCGCGAATCAAGAGCCGCTCGTCGGCTTCGAAATGCGAGAACCAGAAGATCGCGGCGAGCGCAACAACAGACGTGGAGAGGAGCAGTATCTGCGCAATCAGCGCGGTAAAGAAGTGCATGCAGATTGCAAGCACGATCGCAGGCGCCAGGGCCCAGCCGATGGGCCGGACGATCCCCTGCCAAAGAAGAGTCTTTCTGGAGAATGTCATGCTGCGGGTGCGCGGCATGCTGACGGAGAAGTGAAGCGCGACGCCGACGAATGCACCGATCAGAGTTCCAATTGCCACTCCATCGGCGCCGATTTTGCGAACCAAGAGTAGACTGCAGAGTAGATTTACGAGGGCTTCAATCGTCGGCGAGACCAACATCCGGCTCTGCTCGCCGGCACTGAATCCGACGACTGCGTACGGCGCCAGAGTCATTCGCACCAGGCTTGCCGCCATCAGGATTTCCGCAAAGACAAGCGTATGCCCCGCGTAGTCGTTGCCCACCCACAGGCGCAGCAGAACCGGCATTCCGAGCATCAACGGAACAGCGCCCACCATGAGCAGTGTGGTGGCCAGACGCGTGGTGCGCAGCAGCACCTGACCCATCCGGCTGGCGTTTTCGCCCGCGCTCATGCTCGACATCATTGGGACCAGGGTTGAGAGTACGGCGCCATGCGGCACCGTGAGCAGGTTGCTTGCCGTGGTTGCGAGCGCATAGTAACCCGCGTTGTGGAAATCGAAAGCGGCCACGATCGGAAGATCGAGGCCCGAAATCAGCAAATTGCTGAACTGCGATGCAAACATCGCCGCGCAGAACTTCCCAAGGTGCTCTGCCATGCGAAGACTCACTAGCCGGAGCTTGAAATGTACAGCGGCCCCTGTGACTCTTGTTGCCACGAAGTAAATAAGAGGCTGCATTAACGTGCCCGCCGCAGTCCACAGGGCCATCATCACCAATCCCTGATGATGGAATGCGGCCCACAGGGTGCCCGCCGCGCCAACCAGCTTTGACCCGCTGACCGCGCCGGCATTGATCTCATTCCGTTCAAGACCGAGACAGAGACCAGCGAACGCCGACGTGGGCATCGCAAGCCCCAGCGAACCGACGACCATGAGCAGCGCCATGCGTGCCTGGGGCACGATTTCCTTCGGAATGGACTGGAACAGATTCCCGAGATGTAGTGCAATCCAGCCAATGACAATGCACACAACCGCCGCGAATACGGCGAGCAAGGCTGCGGCGCTGCTCAAAACTTGGCCAAGATAATTCGAATTCTCCACATGTTCAGCGCGCGCTACGAACCTGCCAATCGCTAATTGCAGGCCGCCATCGAAGAGGGTGGCGTATGCGCCGATCTGCAAAACCAGCATCCATGTGGCGTAAGAAGCGTGATTCAGAAGGCGCACCAGGAGCGGAGGGACGATCAGAACGATCAGCCAGCTCGTGCCGTAACGCAACAAGTTCGCGACGGAGTTTTTGGCCAGAAGCGCGACCTTGGTTTGAGCCGCATTCGACCGCCCTAAGCCTGATTCGAGAGTTAAGGGCGCCTGTCGCCTGGCAGATGCGGAGTGGGTTTGTCTACTCTTGGGGTGCATCGGCGCTCATGGTCTTGCCGCATTCCGCGGTCGCTTGATGCTGTAGCTTCGATGCAGGAAATTCAGCTTGGCATTGGCATCCGGGTCCCTCTGCAGGCGAGCGAGCGCGACTTGCATCAACGCCAGGAAAATGCTGAGAACGAGACCGAAGAAAACACCGCCCGCCACAATTAGGGCGCGAGGCGGAAACGACTTGCGATCCGGAATAATAGCAGGATCGACAGTTTGAATGAGCGCGCCTTCTTTCGCTTCGTCCAGTTTGGCCAGCTCAAACTGGCGGGCAAGTATCTCGAATATGGTTTCGTAATACTTCACGTCGCGATATTTACGAACATACTCCAGTCCCGCCTGGGGCACCATGCCCTTGGGCTGAATCAATCCCGCCGTGTCGTCGTCTTCGCTTCCACCTAGCTTTGCGAGCTGTGCACGCAGGCCGTTCAGTCCCTCCTCAGCTTCCACCAGATTTGCGTTCTGATCGCCGGCATACGTGCGCATCGTCTGGATCTGCACTTCCTTGGCCTCGATCTGGGCCCGCAACATTGCCGCGGACTCGATCAGAGCGCGCGCCTGGCTGTCGAGTTGCAGCATTCCGGTCTTTTCCTGGGTTAACTTGAGGGCCTCTTCCGCGTCGGCGAGCTTGTCTTTGGCCTGCAGAAGTTGTTTTTCGAAAAATACCCTCCGTTGCGAAGCCTCGGTGATGGCCAGACTCTCAGAGAGCTTCCGAAACTGGTCCACATAGCCGCTCGCCATCTCGGCCGCGCGTCTGGGATCTCGATCTTCGACGGAAATGTGGATCAGTCCGTCTTTTCCATTCCCTTCTACCTCGAAACGCTTCTCAAAAACCTTGCGCGCCTTCGAGAGATACTTGCAGTGATATTCGCTCAACAAGCCATAGCGATCGATCATCGCATCTTCAACTGCTTGGCTGTGCAGCATCGCGATGTACATCTCGTTGGGACTCTTGAGCCCCAGGCTGCCTTCGGCCAGCGTCGCCAGGCCGCCGAGGCTGGCTAGCTGCGATGTCAGGGCCGATGCAATTGATGAATTCTGCTGAGGCGGCATGATCGTCGTGTGCGCAGTGAAACGCTGGGGAAGAAGGAAAGCGACAACCAGCGCGAGGATTGCGCAGCTCGTCGTCACCTTCAAGATCAGCCAGCGCCGGGCAGTCAGGATCACGAGCACATCGAGGATGGAAATCTCCTCCGCATGCTCTTCGAGCCGAATCTCCGGAGACTCGGAAGGGATGGAGACGGTCTTTAGGGTAGGCATACGAACTCGGTGGCCGTGCCTTTCGGGTTCCCAAACGCCTTGGACTGATCAGTCCTTGGACGGATCAGTCATTGTTTCATCTTTGATTCAGCAGAATGCGGTCTGAGATTCCTGGACGGATTCTTAGACGAAGTCAAAGGCAAACCCGTTCGCCAATACCGCATCCCAATACGTAGCCCAAAGTGTCGATCTACCTCTTTCATTCTTTGATGAGAAATCCGGCGGATAAGTTGATCCCGCGAAGCGCTTTCTTCGAACAATCGAAAGCCGCTGATTCTAAACGCATACAGGGCGCGCTCGCAAGCTTGCCGTTTCGCGATCGTTCGGCGCCGAACCTCGCCTCACATTACCTCCCTCACGTTACCCTTGCGCGCAAATGAGCGCCTTCGCGGCAGACGCTCAGGCGCGCCCTATGGAGATAAATTGCACTTTGTAGGTATAGGCGTCCCAGAGCCGGCGCGCTAGCATCGATACAGTTCTTTAACGCCGAATGCGCGGCTCTTCAATGTGCCCGCCAGCGGGCGATTTAACCGGTTCGGAAGATAGGCGGCGGTGAAAGGGTGCTTACTGCTGCATTTTCCGGATGGCCTCGGGGGAGGCCACTATAAGGTGGATCTGACCCATATATTCTTAAAAGGGGTTCAGATCCACCTATCCTTTTGCCGCGGCTGCTCGCCTGCAGGCCAATCAATTCCCAACTTAAATTCACATAGAAAGACGCGCGCGGCGTGGAAGGAATCCTAATCCGCGCCCGGCTAATCCTATCGGATATGATCTGTTCTGGCGGCCGCATACCCGCCGTCTGACTGCAAATCTCCAAGATCCCGAGGCACCTGTGATGAAACTCTGTGGTTCGCTTGTATCCAGCGCCGCGTTGGCTGGCGCTTTGCTTTCCGCCGGGCCGCTTTTTGCCCAGCAAACCATCACCGGGCCTGCTGCTTTTGCTGATTGGAGTCAACAGAAGCCCGGCGTGATGCGGAAGATCACCTCTGCCGATTTGCCTGCGCCATTCGCGACCGAATCCGTCGATAACGGCCCAACCCTGGCCAATCGGCCTGCGGACGCGTGGCCGATCGCTCCTGAGGGATTCAGGGTGGAGCTTTATGCCGGCGGCGACGCCGCGACTCCGATGCAGCGCTCAGAAGACAAGCGTGCCACCCATGGTCCCGCGTCAGGCACCTTCGTCATGCCGCGCGTGATTCATACCGCGCCCAATGGCGATCTGTTCGTGTCGGACTCCCAGGCTGGATCGATCTTTGTCTTGCGCGGCGTGACGCCGCAAGGCAAGGCGGCGACGGTCAGCGAGTTTGCCACTGGACTCGATCATCCCTTCGGAATTGCCTTTTATCCCTCCGGCCCGAATCCGAAGTACATCTACGTCGGCACGGCAACGGAGATCGTACGCTTTCCCTTCAAGCTGGGTGAGTTGAAGGCGGAAAACAATACCCCGCAAACCATCGTGCCGGACATTCCGGGCTATGCCCAGTTGCGCGGCGGCGGCCACTGGACGCGGGATGTGGTCTTCTCGGCTGACGGCAAATACATGCTTGTCTCGGTGGGCAGCGGATCGAATATCGACGATCCGGACACGCATCCGCGGGAGTTCCATCGCGCCGACGTGCTCGAATACACGCCGGAGGGAAAATTCGTCGAGGTCTACGCCCACGGTATCCGGAACTGCGTGGGTGAGGCCATTAACCCAACGACCGGCCAGCTCTGGTGTTCCACGAATGAGCGCGATGCCTTGGGCAGCAATCTCCCGCCTGATTATGTGACCCATATCCAGGAAGGCGGCTTTTACGGCTGGCCGTGGTATTACATCGGCAGCCACAAGGATCCGCGTCTTCCCGAGCCTTGCGCCAACGGCACGGGGGCAAATCCGCAGTTGACCGCTCCGTTGACCGAAGACCAGGCCAAGAGCTGCCAGCGCGTGGATCTCGCGTCGAAGGTGCTTACGCCGGACGTGCTGGTGCAGCCGCATATGGCCTCGCTGGACCTGACCTTCTATCCGATGCATCATAGCTCCGGTTTCCCGGCCGACTTCGATGGAGACGCATTCGCCGCCGAACACGGTTCATGGAATCGCGCCAAGCGCGGCGGCTATGAAGTGATCATGATCCCCATGAAAGGCGGCAACGCCACCGGAGCCTACGAGGACTTTCTCACCGGCTTCGTCACGCCTCAGGGCCAGGTGTGGGGCCGGCCAGTAGGCGTGGCCGTGGGGCATGACGGCGCGCTTTATGTGACGGACGATGGCTCACGCACCGTCTGGCGCGTGGTTTATACCGGGAAATAAGAGCCACTCAAACCAGAAGATCCGCAGGGGCGGCCCTGGCTTTTTGCGTAAATGCCGGTGCGCCGCCCTTGCTCATGCACCGTGTGCAAGCGCGGCTTTCCCGTTCCGGCTTGGCTTTATCGTCGAAGCAGCTCTCATTCACACACTCCCAAGCCGCACCTGGCTGAGTTTCTCGCCGCCCGATAGAGTGGCAGCCCGATAAAGTGGCAGTATGACGACATCGTTTCCCACCCCGGCGAACCTGCCTGCGGAGCGTCCAGCATGGGTGAGAGAACTGCGTGCCCTGGTGGCGCTCGCGGTTCCGGTGGTCTTGAGCGAGCTGGGTTGGATGGCGCAGGGCATTGTGGACACCATCATGGTGGGCAGGCTGGGGCCGGCCGCGATTGGCGCCGTGGCTCTGGGCAATGCCGCCTGTTATACGCCCTCGCTCTTCGGCGTGGGACTCATGCTGGGGCTCGACACGCTGGTGGCGCAGGCCTATGGGCGCAAAGATCACGATGAATGCCACCGCTGGATGGCGCAGGGCGTGTACGTGGCCTGCATTGCCGCGCCTCTCATCATGGTGCTGATCTGGTTGGCGGGCTTTGGCTTTGCGCGCTTCGGCATTATGCCGGAGGTGGCCGGGCCGGCCGGCGGCTACCTGCGGATTTTGAACTGGGGCACGCTGCCGCTGCTGCTCTATGCCGGCACGCGGCGCTATCTGCAGGGTGTGGGCCAGGTGCGTGTCATTACCGTGACCTATGTGCTGGCGAACCTGGTGAACTGGTTCGGCAACTGGGTGCTGATCTACGGCAAGCTCGGGATGCCGGCGCTGGGCGTCAACGGTTCGGCGATTTCGACAGTGGCCTCGCGCGTACTCATGGCGCTGGCGCTGCTGGGATTTGCGTGGCGCTACGAACGCCAGCGAGGCCATCCGCTCTTTCGCCACTGGGCGGCTCCGCAGATCGCGCGGCTGAAGCATCTGGTCCGGCTGGGATTGCCTGCAGCGGGCCAGATTCTGCTGGAAGTGGGCGCATGGAGCCTGGCCACCTTCGCGGTCGGCTATCTGAATCCGGTGGCGCTGGCCACTCACCAGATTGTGCTCAATTACGCGAGCCTGACCTACATGGTGCCGCTCGGAATTTCGTCGGCGGCGGCCGTCAGCGTGGGCCACGCTGTGGGAGCGAAAGACGCCGAACGCGCACGCCGCGCCGGCTGGCTGTCGCTCGCGTTGGGAACCGGCTTCATGTTGCTCGCAGCTCTCGTGTTCCTCACCGTGCCCGCGCCGCTGATCAAGCTCTACACGTCCGACCCGCGCGTGCTGGCCCTGGGGCCGGAATTGCTCGCCATCGTGGCGGCGTTCCAGGTTTTCGATGGCGTCCAGTCGGTCTCGACGGGCGCTCTTCGCGGGCTGGGCGAGACGCGCATTCCCATGCTGGCCAATCTGGTGGGCTACTGGGTGTTGGGATTGCCGCTCGGTCTTATTCTTTGCTTCAGCTTGCGGCACGGGATCTATGGGCTCTGGATCGGCTTGACACTCGCATTGATCGTAATCGCCACGATTCTATTGATCCGTTGGCGCCGCGATTCCAACCGGATGGTCCTGAGCGAGCACTCCGCGGCCGCAAACTAATCAGAAAATCGGCGTTTTTGACCTGATCTCATAAATAGTTTTGTGAAAGGGCACGACTTTAGTCGTGCCGAAAAAACAGCCAAAAATGGATCGGGCTTTAGCCCCTGAAGGACGCTCGAACGATGCGGCATCATTTTTGAGACTGCTTCTAGCGTGCATCTGTTGCGGGAGCCTGCAAATAGCGGCTCGCGAACTCAAGAAACGTAGGCCAGTTGGGAGCCGGCGTGTGGCCGGCGTTGTGCTGGCGGAAGGCGATATCGCCCTGGATCAGCGGCGTTTCGATCGGCGGAAATTCCGCGGTGCCGAGATCTTTCTTGCCGAGGAGCTTGTAGACGGGACCGGCGGCTACGGCGGCCAGAAACATACCTTTCGCGTCCACCCAGCCGTCGCCCGCGCTTGTGGCCCCACCGGAGATAAAGACCGGGCGCGGCGCGCACAGCGCAATCAGTTCATGTTCGTCGATGGGAAGATCGGCGACGGTCAGCGGGCCGTCGTACTTGAGGAAGTTGCCGGCCATCCAGTGATACTCGCCGGTTCCGGCAATGTTGCCCATCCCCTCACCATAGATGTGGCGATAGAGCTTGGCGCCGGCCTCACCGGAAGAGCTGACGTAGGCGATGGCAAAGCGCGGGTCGTAGGCCATGGCGACCAGCGCGGCCTTGCCGTAGCGGGAGTGGCCCTCGATCCCCACCTGCTTGGCATCGACGGATTTGTCTGTCTCAAAATAATCGAGCGCCCGGCTGGCTCCCCATGCCCATGCGCGCAATGCGCCCCAATCATCCGGCTTCCGGGGCTGGCCATGGTTGGCCAGGCCGATGATACCTTCCGCCAAGCTTGCGCCGTTATCCGGCTGCACGCTCGTGGGCACGTACTCTGCGTAGCCCCAGCCGCGCGCCAGCACCTGCTGCTGCCAGGATGGCCCCTGCCCCGCTGCCGCCGCAAACTGCGGAAAGCGTTTGGCCAAGGCCTCCATCATCGCCTTGCTGAAGCCAAATTCCATCATCACCGGCACGGGACCTTTGGCATTGGCGGGCGTGGTGAGCGTCAGCCCGATATCGACCGTAATCGACGGGTCGCCGGAGTTATCGACGTGCCCGATCAGTTCTTTCGTCATCACCGGAATCTCGCCGTTCTTTTCGGGGGTGGTGCTGACGACCTCCCACCGCACGCCCGGCACCTGCGCAGGTACACGGCCCAGGATCTCGCGATCAAAAATCTCGACAAGTTCGGGACGGCGCTTGGTCCACCACATCTTGGCCGTCGTCACCCGCTTGCCGTTGTTCAGCACCAGAGGGTCGGGAAGATTGGGATAGAGATCGGCCTTCGATTCGTCGTAATTGGCGGCATCCGGGGCGCCGGGAGTGCCGCTGACGCCGGGTCGAATCTCCTTGATGCCGAGCAGATCCATCATGCGCTGATGATCTCTCTCGGATGCAGCTTGAATAGCGAGTTGCTCCGGGGTAGGAGCAGGACGAGCCGGCGCCGCTGCCGTTTGTCCTGCGAGATGAAGCGGAAGCAGGCACAGCGAGAGGAATAAGCCCACCAGGGTTTCGCATTTTCCAGACCGGTAAGCGGCAAGCAACGCCGACGAGCGCGTGGCGTTCAACATCAGGGACCTCTTTCATGAAAGTTCGCCGGATGAGAATCTAGAGTCGCGCAAAGTATATCGATTTAGTAGAAAGGTCGGCAAGAGCCCGGCTCGAAGGAGCGGCATGGCCCAGACAGTTCCAATGCAGGAGCGTTCCTTGCCGGGAATTCGAAGATTCTTTCGCCTGCGCTTCCGGTCTCCTCAATCGAAAGCCGGCGTCCTGGCGCGGTATCCGACCACCGGCGGCTATGGTAGCCTCCCGTTAGAGAGATTCCCGGTTGGCCGCCGGGAACCGTGGCCCGACGCGCGACATTCGGGAACTGCCGTCGCCAAAGCCGGAGTTCCTGAAAGCCTATGGAGAGACACGCATGAGCGCTGTCAAATATGACTTGGTTGTCATTGGCTCCGGACCTGCCGGGCAGCGCGCCGCTGTGGCCGCCTCCAAGATGAACAAGCGCGTGGCGGTTGTGGAGGCGCGGTCCGTTGTGGGAGGCGTGTGCATCAACACCGGAACCATTCCTTCCAAGACGATGCGCGAGGCGGTGCTGCACCTTTCGGGTTATAACTATCGTGCGCTCTATGGCATCAACTACCGCGTGAAGGAAAAGATCACCATGGCGGATCTGGCCTTCCGGGTTCAGGCGGTCATCAAAACGGAAGTAGACGTGACCGAAGCGCAACTCTCGCGGAATGGAGTGGACGTGGTACATGGCCTCGCGAGCTTCATCGATCCCCACAAGGTGCGCGTCGAGGGCCTCCAGGCGGACACCACGCTCGAAGCCGAACGCATCATCATCGCCGTGGGCACCAAGCCGGCCTCCTCGCCCAAAGTGCCAATCAACGGCCGCACCATCATCAACAGCGACCAGGTTCTGGACCTTCCGGAACTGCCACGCACCCTGATTGTCGTTGGCGGCGGCGTCATCGGAGTTGAATATACCTGCATGTTTGCAGTGCTTGGCGTGCGGGTCACGCTGATCGAGAAGCGCGATCGCCTGCTTGAGTTCGCTGACCGGGAGATCATTGAAGCTCTGAGCTATCACCTGCGCGACAGCCGCGTCACCATGCGCCTGGGAGAAGAACTGGAGAGCGTCGAAGAGCCCACGCCGGGCACCGTGGTCGCCAACCTCATGAGCAAGAAAAAGGTCTCCGGCGATGCGCTGCTTTATGCCATCGGCCGCCAGGGTGCGGTCGACGATCTGAACCTGGCTGCGGCCGGGCTTGAGGCAGACAGCCGTGGCCGCATCGCCGTGGACGAGCATTACCAGACCAAGTCGGACCACATCTTTGCTGTGGGCGATGTGGTGGGCTTTCCGTCGCTGGCGTCGGTTTCGATGGAGCAGGGGCGGATCGCCGCCTCGTGGGCGTTTAACGACCGCGCTGTCAGCACGAACCCCGGATTTTACCCCTACGGGATCTACACCATTCCCGAGATCAGTTTTATCGGCAAAACTGAAGAGCAGTTGACCGACGAGGACGTTCCTTATGAAGTGGGCATGGCCTATTATCGCGAGGTAGCCCGCGGCCAGATACGCGGAGACACCACCGGGCGGCTCAAGCTGATCTTTCATCGCGATACACGCAAGGTGCTGGGCGTTCACATCATCGGCGAAGGCGCGGCGGAGCTGGTGCACATCGGCCAGGCCGTCATGACGCTGAATGGCTCCGTGGACTACTTCATCGACGCCGTGTTCAACTACCCCACGCTTGCCGAATGCTATAAAGTAGCCGCCTTCAATGGACTGGGACGGCTGCACCGGTATCAGGGCTAGATTGGAATAGAGCTCGCCTACGAGCGGGCGCAAGGAGACGGCGCAGGCATCGGAAACGTGAAACCCACCGGTCCGTTTGACCTTGCGCCGAAAATCTCTCCGATCCCCAAGGAGGGGCTTCCATGACACGCGCTATCGGAATCGTGATCACCGACCATATCGTGGCCGGACGGCTTGAAGAGCAGCAGTTGACCGGTAAGGTGCTGCGGTATCCGAACGATCCGGAGTCAATGGATGCGCTGACGGCTATTCCCAGCAGCGAGCTGGTGGAGATACTGGCGGCGCATGTGGAAGAGCTGGCCCGCGACGGAGACGCGCCAGTGGAGGCCATCGGGGTAGCCGTGCCCGGCATCGTGCGTCACGGCGTGGTGGAGGATTCGCCGAACCTGCCTCAGATCAAGGGCATGCGCCTCGCTGAAGAACTGGCGAGCGCATTGTCTGCGCGCGGAATCAAGTCACCGGTCTACGTGGTCAATGACGCTGACGCGATCGCCGCCAGCGTGGCCGCCACGCATGGACGCTTCAACAAGCTGACCCGCGTGTGGACCATTGGCAACGGCATCGGCTATGGGCGATGGCCCTACGTTGAAGGCGTCTGGGAGGGCGGCCATGTGACCGTGACTCTCGACCCCAAGGAACGCTACTGCGGCTGCGGCGGTGTCGGTCATCTTGAGGGCATCATGGGCTCGCGCGCCATGCGGATGCGGTTTCTGGACCTGGAGCCGGAGGAGGTCTTCGCCAATGCGAAGAAAGGCGATCAGCGCTGCCGCGACTTTGTTGACCTCTGGCATCGCGCGCTCGCCGCGGCCACAGCTTCGTTCATTCACCTGGCCGGACCGGGAAAGTTCTACTTCACCGGCCACAATGTCCGCTTCCTCGAGCTTCCTTTGCTGCGCAGCCATCTCGAAACCATGGTGCGGATGAGCCCGCTGCAAAGCTTCTCGCTGGAGGTATTGCCTCCGGATGACGAGACCGCGCTTTTGGGCGCGGGCGTGAGCGCGATGCGGGCCGTGGCCGGGTGATCGCTTCGCAAGGCACGGCCGTTTGCTAAATTTCCCGCTCCAGCAAAGAAGGCGTCCATGCTGAGAAGAAAGTTCCTCGCCGATTCGTCCAGGATCGTCGGAATGTTTGCCTTCGGGAAGGGATGGGCTGCACCGCCCCAGGGAGCAAAGAGCATTCTGGACTACGGAGCGAAACCCAATGGAAAATCGCTGAGCACGCAGGCGATCCAGCGGGCCATTGACGATGTCTTTGCAGCCGGCGGAGGCGTGGTGTATGGACCGCCGGGAACCTTCCTCGTTGCCGGGGTTGAGCTAAAGAGCCGTGTGACCCTTTATCTTGACACCGGCTGCATTCTGCTGGGCAGCGCATCCATCGACGATTACCGCCTGGAATCTGGCGAAAATGCACGCCATGTGATCTTTGCCGATCATGCGGACGATGTGACGCTCTCCGGGCCGGGCACGATCGACGGGCAGGGACCGGCGTATTGGGAGCCCGCGAATCGTCCGTCCGTCTCGCCGGAAAACGAATGGAAGGATGTCGCCACCCATACGACGCAGGTGAGAAAAGGCGGCAGGCCCTCGCCGATGATTCATTTCGAACAGTGCCGCAACGTGCGCATCGAGGACATCACGCTGAAGAACTCCCCAGGCCGCACGCTGCAGTCGCTGGCCTGCGAAACGGTCACCATCGACCGCATCGTTATCCGGAACGCGCCCTTCGGAATAAACACCGACGGAATCGACATTACGGCGTCGCGCGGTGTATCGGTGTCGAACTGCGACATTGCAACCGGTGACGATGCGATCTGCCTCAAGAGCCCCAGTCCGTACGGCGATTCGCTGCCGACAAAAGACATCACCGTCAGCAACTGCACCCTGAGGAGTTCCTGCAACGGCTTCAAGATCGGGACCGAGACCCGCGGAGCATTTCAAAACATCGTCTTCAAAGATTCCGTGATTTCGAGCGACGCTACGAGGCCGGTGAATGAGCGCGTCATCAGCGGAGTGAGCATTGAGATGGTGGACGGCGGCAGCATCGATGGTGTGTCGGTGTCGAACATTCGCATGCAGAACGTGCGTGCGCCGATCTTTATCCGGATGGAGCAGCGCAACCGGAGCGACAACTCATTTCTACGCAATGTTCAAATTGAAGGCGTAAACGCGGGTGGCGCGATTGTGACCAGCTCCATCAGCGGCGTGCCGGGACTGCGGCCTTCGGACATCACGATATCCAACTGCCACTTCCGCACATCCGAGCAGGGCCGCGCCGACTGGGCGCAGCGTGATGTTCCGGAAGCCGTGGACAAGTATCCTGAAGCCTGGATGATGGGCCATCTGCCCGCTTACGGTTTCTACATCCGGCATGCGGACCGGATTCGGATGCAAAACGTCGAATGCCTGGCGGAGTCGCCAGATGAGCGACCGGCGATTGTCTGCGATGACTTGGAGGACGCCACGTTCGATGGACTGAATCTGATGGCGCCCGCCGGCGGAGCGCCCGTAATCGACCTGAGAAGCACGCGCAAGGTCCTCATCACGGACATGCGCGCACCGGCCGGCGCCAAGGTACTGGTCCAGGTCAGCGGCGCAGACTCAGCGGGGATCGAGCTGAAGGCGAATACGCTGGTGCAGGGCCAGCGGGCCGTCAGCTTCACGAACGGCGCAGCGCAGGACTCGGCAACGGTGGACTAGAGCCGTTCCAGCTTGACCGCATCTCAGTACCGGCGCAGATAAGTTTGCGAAAGGCGATCGTGCCAGGTGAGATGGTCTTCGTCGAAGATCGCCCAGGCAATGCCGAGGCCCACGGGCAGCACAGAGAGAAGCATCGCCACGAGACGCGCGTTGCGCTGGCGGCGGGTCGGCGCGTCGCCTTCAAGCGTGCAGAGCCGGACATGGGCGTACTTCATGCCCGGCGTGGCTTTGCCGAAGGTAAGAAAGCCCGCCAGATAAAGCGCGCCGCCAGCCAGCAGCAGGAAAGCGGCGCCGAGCTCGATCATGTGTACGCCGGGAAGCGCAGCAGATTTGGTCGCGGCCGCCATCGCGGTTCCCAACACCACTCCGGCGACAAGCGCAAAGTCGACAACGGCAGCCAGCATGCGGCGGCTCGCGGACGCCATCTGGAGCAGCGGCGCGTTACCAGCCTCCGATTCTGTCTGGAGCATCGCTTCCGGCTCGGGTTGCGCGTCCAACCGCATGCCGGACCACTCCGGCCCCACCCAAGCCTCTGAAGCGGTCTGCTGGGCAATATGGGCCGGTTCAGGTTCGATCGAAATGGCGCCGGGATCCACCTCGAAGATGCTCAGCTGCGAACCGGGTTCCTCGGTGGCAAAGGGAGCTTCGGCCAGCCGCGGCCGCACCTTGCGCGTGGCGACGAGCTCGCGGGGAAATTCGATCAGATTCGCGTGGATCGGCTGCGCAGGTTCGATCATTTCGAATTCGCGCCCCTCGACGGCCGCTGATCCGGCCTCCGGCCAATCCTGAATACCAGAGTCGAAAAGATCCGCAGCGTGCCGCGCCCGAACAGTCATGGGCTCAGACCGGTGGACGGGCAGATCCGGCTCCCATCGGATAGCAAACGACGATTCTCCCTCGGCCACACTCGATTGCGAGAAAACGGGCTGATCCGCAGCGAAGGATGGCCACGGTTCGTATCCTTCGGCGCCGCTCCGGCGATCGGCGATGGAGGCAGTCCCTTGCTCGCGAGCCTCTTCGCCGGGAAGCGCATGAAGGAAGGACTCGTGGTAGAGGTGCGCCGAATCGGACGCGGGCTCACCCGCTGCCGCTTCGAGGCTATCCAGCACGGATTGCGCAGCCGCATGCGCCTCTTGCGCGGCCCTGGATGCAGCTCTCGACGCGACCTCGGCTGCCAGCGCTGCGGCACGGGCCTCGTTGGCTAGCATCTCGCTGAAGCTGGGCGCCTGGGCGTAACGAGCGGCGACCCGCGCGGCTGCTTGCGCGGCGCGGCTGCCGGGGCTCGGCCGGTGATCTGGCTCGGCCTCACGGCCTTCCGCCTCCGACGGAGCCTTACGGTTCATGTGCGCGGCCAGGCGCCGGTTCACTTCCTGCTTCCAGGAAGGTCCGAGATTGGACGGTCCGAGATTAGAGGGTGCGAGATTCGCGGATGTGCTCAAGGCTCCTGTTTCCCTTCGACGGGGCAGCAACTCGGGTTGAAGATCACTGCCGCTGTTCGGGTCCGCGCCGAGGCCCATGATGGAACAGGCAACGCGGACGCTGCTCTCATTGTTTGAGGCGGAATTGTCGCGGAGCAAGACAGGCGCGGTCCAGCCACGTGCACCCCTCGTGAACCGGAGACCGGCGGAACCGACCCGACTTTTATTGCTGCCAGAGCCACGCGGCGCGCGTCCCAAGAAGTAGCCAATGGCTTTTGCTATGCTGAGCCTACTGACCTTGGTCTAAGGATGCGTCCTCGTACTTTAGTAATTATCACGCTGCTCGCCGCCAGTCACCTGCAAGTTAAGGGGCAGGGGTTATCTGATCGGTTACCCTCTGCTCAGGCTGCAACGGTGAGCACGCCCGAGATCACGACGCTCTCCTCGCTGCCCGATGATCCGGGACAGGAGATGGTGCCGGTGGCTCAGCCCCAGCCCGTACCGCAAGCGGTTGAACCGGTCGACTGGGCAGCGGACCGGCAGACCTGGGCCGGCAAGGTGGCCACGCTCGCGGGTCATGTGGTGGGCCACTATCGCGACTACACCATTCGCGCAGACCAAGTCGTCTACAACCAATCCACCTCAGAGCTGGAGGCCGACGGCCATCTGCAGGTTGCCGGGGGTCCGAACGATGTGCTGATCAATGCCTCGCACGGCGACATGCGGCTGAACATGCACACTGCGCGCTTTTACAACGTGACCGGTTCGCAGGGGATGCGCCGGGTGGGCCGCACCATGGTGTATTCGACGACGAACCCGCTGCTGTTTTCGGGCCGCGTGCTGCTCCAGGAGGGCGAAGGCGACTACCGCATTGTCGACGGATCCATCACCAACTGTCGGCTTCCTCATCCTGACTGGCGGATCATCTCCCGCTCCATCAAGCTGGAAAACGGCGAAGCCTCGACGAAGAATGCCGGATTCGAGTTTCTCGGCATACCGATCTTCTATCTGCCTTATCTGCATCATCCGGCGAATGAAACCGGGCGTGTGAGCGGCCTGCTGATTCCGGTCCTCAGCAACTCTTCCGTCAAAGGCTACGTAATCGGCGAGCAGGTGTATTGGGCCATCAGCCGCAGCATGGACATGGAGCTTGGCACCGAGTACTGGAGCAAGCGGGGATGGGCGCCGAATGGAGACTTCCGCTACAAAGGGCCGGGACAGAACAATCTGACCGCGCGATGGAATGCGCTACTCGATCGCGGCATCGAGGAGGAGACGGGAAATCCCCCGACCGAGCAGTTGGTGAACCAGGGCGGCGTGGATGTGGTCGCCACCGGGCGCAAGGATCTGTCGCCGGAGACCCGCGTCGCCGGCACGGTGGAATATCTGTCGAGCTACGTGTACCGGTTGATCTTTGATGACAACTATTCCCAAGCCACCAGCTCCGAGGTATCGAGTGACCTCGGCATCATCCATGAGCACAACGGGCTGATTCCTTCTCTCTCGTTAGATCGTTTTCAGACCTTCGCCAGCACCGCCAACGGCGACGAAGCCAAGATTCTTCACCTGCCCACGGTGCGCTATGACGTGATCGACCGGCCGGTCGGCAGATCTCCTCTTGATTGGGGATTGGGCTCGTCATTGAGCTACTTATATCGTTCCGAGCCCGGCCTCCATGTCCGGAATGTCGGCCGCATGGATTTCTATCCCCATATTTCCCTGCCATTCTCGGCCGGAGGATGGAGCTTTGTACCCGAGGCCGGGTTGCGGGATACCTTCTACACGATCAGTCAGATCCCCAGCCGCATCCGCACGAATGGGGGTGTCCCCTCCATCAGCCACGATCCTTTGAACCGCAAAGATCTTGAAGCCTCGGTAGACATCCGGCCTCCGGCCGTGGAGCGCGATTTTGAGCTGCCCTTCTGGAACCGGGAGCTGCGCCACGTAATCGAGCCCGAGCTCACCTACCGATATGTAGGCGGAATCGGACCGCAGGAGCGAAACGTGCTGCTCTTTGACACGGCAGATATTGTCACGGACACGAACCAGGCCGGCTTCTCACTCACCCAGCGGTTCTATCTTCGCCCTTTGAAGGAGCAGGCGTGCGCCCCCGACGCTGGGAAAGATGCTGACGATTGCCAGACACAGGGACGGGAGTGGGCAAGCTGGCAGATTGGCCAGCAGTTCTTCATCGATCCGAACTTCGGCGGCGCGCTGATCTCGGGCCGCCGGAATGTCTTCGAATCTTCGCTCGACCTGGGCGCAGCCACGTTTCTGACCTCTCCCCGCAACATCTCACCCATCATTTCGCGTCTGCGGTTTGACGCGGTGAACAACCTGCGCATCCAGTGGGACCTTGACTACGACCCCAAGGGCGGCCGCATGGATGCGGACAACCTCTTTGCCGGCTATAGTTTCGGCCGAACGACGCTGGGCATCGGGCACGCGATGCTCAATGCCGTGGACGAGAACCCCGGCACCCCCTCTCCCACGTTGAAAAGTCAGATTGTGCAGCCGTTCCTTGAGTTCGGCAAGCCCAGCGGGAAAGGGCTCAACCTGGCCGCCAACGGCAGCTACGACTTTGTCGCCGATGAACTGCAATACGGCGGAGTGCAGGGCGTCTATAACTGGAACTGCTGCGGCCTTTCCGTGGGCTACAGGCGTTTCGAGCTGGGAACCATCCAGGGAACCGGACGCAACGAGCACGAGTGGCTGTACAGCTTCACGCTGGCGAATTTTGGAGCCGTCGGCGATATCCGGCGCTCCACTTCCATCTTCCGCGATCCCGCGCTGCCAGCCCCGTACTGAGGCACAGGCGGGCTCCAGGCCTTCCCGCCGCTTGCCTTTAGAGGCCGCGCACGTCCATCCAGAGAGGCCGGAAACCGGCTGCTGCGGCCCGCGCGGAGGCCGGCGGCTGGGGTATCCTTTCCTCAAGAGGGAAATCATTTTGCCGCGTCTTCGCTTACTGGCCGGACTGCTCGTTTTCGGCCTCACCATCGGCTGCAAGGCCCTGACCACCCCAACTTCGGCGAGCGACCCTGCCGTCAGCCGGCGCATTGAGCTCCAGGTTCGCTCCGAATTCGAACTGCCGGGCGACGTTGTGGTGACCGTTGGCGCCCGCAAGCCCAGCCAGTTCACTGGCTATCAGACCCAGCCCGTCACCCTTTCGCACGGAGCCAAGACTCAGGAGGTCGACTATCTGATCTCCGACGACGGCACCAAGCTGGTCCATCTCACGACGATGGACCTGACCAAAAGTCCCGCTGACGCGATCGATATTGTCGGCCGCCCGATTCGCGGCAATCCTGCCGCCAAGGTCACCATCATCAACTTCGATGACCTGGAGTGCCCCTATTGCGCCCGCATGCACCAGGAGCTATTTCCTGCCACCATGACGCACTACGGCGATAAGGTGCGGTTCATCTATAAGGACGATCCGCTCAGCGAGCTGCATCCTTGGGCGATGCATGCCTCTGTGGATGCGAACTGCCTTGCGGCTCAGAGCGGCAGCGTCTACTGGACCTACGTCGACTACCTCCATGGCCATGGGGACGAGATCACCGGCGAAGACCGGAACCTCCAAAAGAGTTTTGCCGCGCTCGACCGCATCGCCCGCCAGGAGGCGACCGTGGGCAAGCTAGACGAGAGCCGATTGAATGCCTGCATCACGAAGCAGGATGAGACCCAGGTGCGCGCATCGGCCAAGGAAGCCGAGAATCTAGGCCTGGAAGGCACTCCGGAGCTGTATGTGAACGGCGAGCGCGTGAATGGCGCCGTGCCCGAGAATGAGTTATGGCCGGCGATCGATCGCGCGCTGATCGCGGCGGGCGAACAACCGCCGGCTCCCGCCCCCCAGCCGGCCCCGGCCACATCAGTTCCATCCACAGCGGCTCCATCCACAGCGGCTCCGGCTCCCCCGGCCGGAGGCGGCAAATAGAAGCTGAGGAGGCTTTCTGCGCCCGCTGCGCGGATTTATCCTTGAATGCCGAAGCCACAGGAGTGATTACGTTGCAAGTCAAATCGACCTTCCGGGCGCATTTCCGCTTTCCGGTTCTCATCCTTTTCAGCAGCGCTCTGTTGTCAGCGGCTGCAGGCTGCCACCGCTCGCCCTCAGCCGACGTAGTGGCGACCGTGAACAGCAAGGAGATTTCGCGGGCGGACCTGGATCGCTATTACCAGGCCAACTTCCGTGACAACCCGCAGAAACCGTCACCCGGCGAAGCCGACATGCTCCGTTTGCAGGTTCTCCATCAGATGATCCAGGACGAGATCCTGCAGCAACGGGCAGCCAAGATGAATCTCACGGCCACGGATGAAGATGTAAACGCGCGGCTGACAGAGATCAAGGCCCCGTACACGCAGGAGGAATTCAATAATCAGCTCAAGCAGCGCAATCTGTCGCTCGATGATTTCAAGCACCTCATTCGCCGCCAACTGACCACCACCAAGCTGATCAACAAAGAGATCGAATCCAAGATCAATATCACCGACGCGCAGATACGCGACTATTACATGACGCATAAATCGGACTTCGACCTGATCGAACCGGAAGATCATCTTGCGTCCATTGAAGTGACCACCTCGCCGGCGCAGCAGGCAGGCAGCCTGCAGAACAATAAAGCCTCAGGCGAAGTGGAGGCCAAAAAGAAGATCGATGAGGCGCACAACCGGCTCCAAAGCGGGGATGACTTTGGCACCGTCGCCGCAAATTACTCTGAGGATCCGAACACCGCCTCAAGCGGCGGCGACATGGGGTTTGTGCCCGATTCGCAGTTGCGCACCGATGCGGAAGTCTACGACGCCATCGGCAAGCTGAAGCCGGATGAGATCACCGACGTGCTGCAGGTTTACGACAACAGCGGACCAAGTCACAAGATTGTCGGCTACGCCATTTATAAATTGATCTCGCGCGAACCAGCCGGGCAGAGAGAGCTGAACGATCCGCGCGTGCAGCAAAGCATTCACCAGTTGCTGCATGATAGCCAAAAGCAGTTGCTGGAGAAGGCGTACTACGAGATGCTGCAGGATGACGCGACGGTCCGGAATTACCTGGCCGAGCAGATTCTGAAGCAAGGCCCGCAGTAGGCGTTCCCTCAGAATCGCGCGTCCAGCTTTGCGCCGCTGTATGCGATTTTGCGATCGGGAGTTTCACTTACATCCCCGCCCGTCCCATGTCCCGCGCGGACGATCACCACGTTGAAGGTATGCGTTGAGGACATTCCGGAATAGTGTCCCTGCCGCGCCCCGAGGGTGAGAGTGCGCGTGGCGTTCTCCCAGTGGATCGGAATGATCGCGTGAGATCCGTTTTCATAGCGGTAGCTGTCGCCTTCGTCTTCATAAAAGTTGAACTCCGCATTGGCGCCGGGATACACGCGCAGTTCGATCGGATCGCTGGCTTGTCCGGCATATTCGATCCCCGGACCGAGCGGCAGAATGGAACCGGCGCGGATTTCAAGCGGAATCCGGTCAAGCGGCGCGGCAGCCGTCATAGTCACGCCCCCGTTGGCATGGTCACCGGTCCAGAAGTCATACCATCCCGCGCCGACAGGCAGATACACCGGGCGCGAGGTAGCGTGCTCGGTGAGCACCGGGCTCACCAGAATTGCCGGCCCAAAGAGAAACTCATCTCCAATCTCCCATGTAGCCGGGTCCTCGCGGAAGTCCATCACCAGCGGGCGCTGGATGGTATAGTCCTCGCTCGTCACCTTCCATGCCAGGGAATAGATGTAAGGCAGAAGCCGGTAACGCAGGCGGTCGAAGGCCAGCAAGGTGGGAAACACCTGGTCGTATGTCCACAGCTCGTTGTGATCGCGGTGCCCATGCGTGCGGAAGATCGGGCAGAAGGTGCCGTACTCAAACCAGCGCGCATAAAGTTCCTGGTAAGCCGGCTGGTTGGCCGCGTTGGGAAACGGCTGATGATAGCCGCCGATGTCGGTAGTCCAGTAGGGATAGCCGGAGAGCGCAAAATTCAGCCCGGCGGGAACCTGATGGCGCAACGCCCACCAACTGCTATACACATCTCCTGACCAGACCGCCGCGCCATTGCGCTGCTGCCCCGCAAACGCAGAACGCGTAAGCAGAAAGACGCGCTTGTCCGGGTCGGCCTGCTTCCAATGCTCCTGGACCTTGGCGGTGTGGGCGAAAGAAAAAATGTTCGTATACTCAAGGCCGCTGCCGATGTGCAATTGCTTATAGCGCAGGATGGCGTCTCCCCCATGCGGCCAGTATTCCTCCGGCTCAGAACTGTCGAGCCAGAAGGCGTCCCAGCCCTGCGCGAAGAGCTTGCCGACAAACTGGTTCCAGAAGAAATCCCCAGCCGCGGGATTGGTCGGGTCGTAGACGTGCGCACCGGGGACCTCGAACCCCTTCTCCTGCATTGTCTTGAAATTTTCGGCGGTAGGATCCATCATGGCCCAGGCCGAAATCATGGCATGCACGTGCTCATCATGGAGGGTCTTCAATTCCGCGGGAACATCCGTATAGCCGGAGTTAAAGACCGGATCGCCTTTGCCGCCTTCCTTCCACCAGTACCAGTCCTGGACGATCGCATCCATCGGAATATGGCGAGCGCGGTACTCGGCGGCGATGGAAAGAACCTCATCCTGGGTGCGATAGCGGTCCTTCGACTGCCAGAAGCCGTAGGCCCATTCCGGAAACAGAGGTACATGGCCGGTCATCGCGCGGTACTCATGCATGAGACGGTCCATCTGCGGCCCGTAGAGAAGGTAGTAGTCAATCTGCGGAGCGGCCATCGACTCGAAGTTCAGTTCGAGAGGAAAGCGGTTATCGACATAGCTGAACGATGCCGTGTTCCACAGGATCGCGTAGCCCTTGCTTGAAACCAGCAAGGGAATGGCGATATCGGTGTTGTTCTGGCCCAGTTCAACCGTGCTGCCGCGATAGTTGAAAAGCCCGCTCTGGTGCTGGCCCAAGCCATACATCGCCTCGGTTGCATCGGGGCCGAACCGGTCTTCAACCTGAAACCGGCCGTCAGCATCGGAAGGAAGATACGTGCGCGGCAAGTTGCTGATCTCGTGCGCCAGTGTGTCGCCGGAAAGGGTCTTGAACGTGAGGCTGCCGGTGCGCAGATTGAGTGAGATCGTCAGGCTCGCGGTGGTCAGAGCGGCCTGGTCTCCGGTCTCGGCAAACTGAAAGCTGGCCCCCGGGCAGGACTGCGCGGAGGCGAGCATCCAGGGCTGGGCGGCAGTCGATGCCAGTTCGCCGACCGGATGAGCCACAACATGAATAACCGAGTCGCCGCAGACCGTCACTTCCAGAGATTCAGTATCGTTGCTCGCACTCAAGCCGACGGGCGTTTGGCCGGCTTGCATGGCAGAGGGATGGGGAACGTCGCCTGTGACAAGCTGGTTCTGCGCCCCGAGCAGGGGCGAAAGAAGAAGAGCGAGCGGAAAAACCAGAAAGCGCGCGGAAGCGCTGCAGACGATCCGGAACAAGGCTAACCTCCCTGCTGCGAGAAGAGGGATTTCAAAATACCGGCACCAAGAAAACGGCCCCCGCCGATGGCAGAGGCCGTGGTCGATCCAAGAATAAGCGTGGTGATAAGCGCGGTGCAAACTACTTCAAATTGCCGTTGGAATCCATCGTAATGCCGCCGGGGCCGGCATTCTTCGCCGCCTCGTTCGCCTTACGGGTGCTCATCGCCTTGGAAGTCCAGTCCTGCGCGCTCGCCAGATCCTGGTTCACGGCAGGCGAATTGCCAAAGTCCACGTCCGCCTTGCTGCGGTAGATCAGGTTCAGGTACTGCATGGCGTCGTCGTAGTTGCTCCGGTTGTCCACGGCCTGCTGCAGATATTTCAGGCTCTCGTCGACGAGCGGCGCATTTGCCTTGGCAACCGGATCCATCACCTTCTTGGGCGCCTTCACGTTGCCCTTGCCGTCGTCGTTAAGACCCGCATCTTGCAATGCTTTCAACAGGTTCTCGTGGGCTTTGGTCCAGTCGATCACGCCAACTGTATAGGCCGCCTCAGGATCTTTCGGATCGACATCGAGCACCTTTTTCTGCCACTCCTTGGCATTGTCGAGATCCTTGACGCTGAAGTAGATGCCCGCGATCTGTTTCATGCTGTTTACGTCATTCGGGTCCTTGGCCAGAACATCCTTGAAGATCGAGATTGCCTGGTCGGCGGTCTTCAGGTTTTCCGGAGTGGTGAGGCCCGGTACCACATTCTGGGCGAGCGCCGTCCCCAGGTAGGTCTTCGCCATCGGCAGGGAAGGATCAAGCTGGGTGGCTTTCTGGAAGTGGTCGATCGCCTCTTCATAGTGGGCGTTTTTGTACGCATCCACGCCCTTGTTCAATTGATCACGGGCCTCAAGCTGGCT
The DNA here is from genome assembly GCA_036490385.1 of Occallatibacter sp. Lineage (GTDB taxonomy): Bacteria > Acidobacteriota > Terriglobia > Terriglobales > Acidobacteriaceae > Telmatobacter. Next base: position 46,395 of record DASXDX010000052.1, on the reverse strand, counting down.
GCACCCGCTCATGGAGATCACCATGCCGGCCAATGTAACCGCGAGCGCCCAAAAACGTGCGGGTCGATTCATGTCTCTCTTCTTCTCCTTCAGGCAGAGGCTTCATGGCCGCGCCCACTATTTCTGCGAAACCGCAGTGTACGCGAGCAACTGAAAACCAGGGTAGAAAAATTGTACTCCTGTCACCGGCCACTCGCGGCCGGCAACCACTCGCCTACTGCCCGGCCTGGATCTTGGGCGTCATCAAGCCGATATGATCCACGTTGGCGGCCTTGCCGATGTCGATGACATCCGCGATGTAGGCAAAGTTCACGTCATCGTCGCCCCTGACGAACATGACCCGTTCGGCGCGATTGGCGTAAATCTCCGTCAGTTTAGCCTGCAGCTCGGCATGCGCCACATCGGTCTCGTTGATCTTGTAGGTTGGAGCCTGTCCGGGACGATAGAGAACCTGGACCACGATCGTGCGGTCGTTCGGCGGCGGCTGCTGCTGCGGATTCTTGGGGGGTTGGGGAACCAGGGCATCCAGACCCCTGGGAGTAACCGGCACGATGACCATAAAAATGATCAAGAGCACCAGAAGAATGTCGATCATCGGCGTGACATTGATGTCGGCCATGCTGCCGCTGCCGCCCATTGAAAATGCCATGACTTAAACTCCTCGTCTTACTAACTCGGTTGAGAGCCGGCGCAGCGGTGAACCTACTCACCGCCCGACAAGTTATTCTCGCGCCGCTGGGTCAGCAAACCCACTTCTTCCACGCCGGCCGTGCGCACGTCGTCGATTGCATCTTCAACGGCACGGTACTGCGCGCGCGAATCCGCACGGACATAAATAGTCTTATCTGTCTTGTCGACGAGCTTGTCGCGCACCATTGCGCCAAGTTGACTGGGATCGACCCGGTTCTGCCCAAGAAAGATGCTGCCGTCGCGCGTGACGGCGACGACGATCGAGTCGTCTTTGTCGGCATCCGGCATGGCGATCGCGTTATCCACCTTCGCCATATCGATCTGCACCTTGTTCTGGAGCATGGGGGTGATGACCATGAAGATGATGAGCAACACCAGCATCACGTCGACCATCGGGGTAACGTTGATGTTGGAATTGACCTTGGCGCCTTCGTTTCGAACTGCGATTCCCATGGTATGGGCTCCGTATTATCTGAATTTGATCCGGAACCGTTCCGGTCCTGTCCTAGATCAAGCCGCTCGCAACGAAATTCAAATCACGGAGCAGGAGGCTCAAATCCTCCCGCTCCGCTAAGACTCTCGCCCGAAGCCAACAGCCGTTTCGCTTAACGCTTGTGGCTCTGCTTGATGAAGTAGTCGATCAGCTCGCTCGAGGAGTTGTCCATCTCGACATCGAACGCCTCGACGCGTCCCGTGAAGTAGTTGAATGCCATCACGGCGGGGATGGCGACCAGCAGTCCGAAGGCCGTGGTGACCAGGGCCTCGGAGATACCGCCGGCGACTGCGCCGATGCCGGAGGTCTTCTGCGTGGCGATCTGCTGGAAGGCGTTCAGAATGCCGACGACGGTACCGAACAGGCCGACGAACGGAGCGGTTGAACCGATGGTCGCCAGAACCGCGAGCCCTCTCTTCAGCTTCGCGTGCACAATGGCCTCAGCCCTCTCGAGAGCCCGGCCGGAGCTGGCGATGGTCTCCTCGGTTGCGACGCCCTGTGAGGAGCGAAACTCCTGCAGCCCGGCGGTGACAACTTCGGCAAGATGCGACTTCTTGTTGCGGTCCGCGATCTTGATAGCTTCTTCCAGCTTGCTATCCTTCAGCGCGCCGGCAACCTTCGGAGCAAACTCGCGGGATTGCTTGCGGGCGGCGGAGAAGTACAGGTAACGGTCGATCATCACAGCCAGCGACCAGATCGACTCGATGAAGAGGAGGACCGCGACGGCACGGGCGAGATTGCCCATGTGTTGCCACAGTCCCATGGGGCTGAAGCTGACCGTTTGTTCCTCCTGGAACATGGCCAGGCTGCTGGCCGCATGCGAAGCGAAGTGCGAGAAATGAGCGAGAATCACTGAATCGTTCCTCCTACGGAGTTTTGTTTATGAACTGAAGCCGTCCACGCGGACGTTCTGGGGAATGCGGCTCTTTGGGGGAATTCGCATTCAAGGCCAAAAGCAAGGCTCCCTGCCATAGACGCTGCAGGGAGCCATAAAGTTAATCACCCACCGAGGGTGAAGATTACATTGATGGTCGTTTCAACTTCCACCGGGTCGTTGTTCAACAGATAAGGCCGGTAGCGCCAGGTTCTCACCGCATCGAGCGCGGCCTGCTGCAGCATGGCCGGACCACCGACAACCTTCAAATCCTGGATCGTTCCCTGCTTGGAGATCATTGCCTGCAGCACCACGGTTCCGGAGACGCGCGCAGCCTTCGCAATCGGCGGATAGATCGGCTGGGTCTTCTGCAGGAGCATGCCTACGGCCACGCCGGCCGAAATGTTCACCTTCTTCGGAGGTGCGGCTTTCACCTGCGGCCCGCTTCCGCTGCCGAAGATGCTGCCCATCACGCCGGCGCCGCTACCGTCTCCCATGCTGCCCGCTACGCCGAAGTTGCTCGGCGGCGCTTCCTTCTCACTCACGATCTGAATGTTGTGCGGAATCTTCGTCGGCGCGGTGAGCTGATTGTTCATCATCTCCGACTGCACATGGACGACGTGAATCACTTCCGGCGGAGGAGGCGGTGGCGGGGGTGGAGGAGGCGGTGGAGGGGTGGTGAGAATCGTCAACATCGCTGCTCTGGGGAGCGCTTCAGGATAGATCAACGGGATAAGGATCAGCAGAAGCAAGATCGATCCGTTGATGATGCCGGTGAACAGCATCCAACGTCCGCTCTTGGTCTTGATCTTACCGCTGGATTCGAATGTGGAGTCTTCAAACATAGCAGCCTCGGAATCGGGTGTTGGTTTACCTCTATTTAGACACCGCAGGAACAGCGAATGTTCCCGCGCGTGGAAACCGTCCGATAGAAGCGTGTCAACCTTATCAGAACCACGCTTTCAGTTGCAAAAATTGCTGCAAAATCGGTGCACTTTACGAGCACCCGAAGCCTCAAATTTCTTGCTTTAACTCCCGGCGCCCGCCCCTGCCGCACAGCATCCTAACCACAAACCCGATGGATAAGCCGATGATGACGGCTTTTCACACGCCCGCCAGTAAAGTTAGATGCTTAGACTCTGGATCGTTTTGCCGCAGGAAGCGTAACTGACTTACCTTTTTTTGCCCGCCATTCCTGCCACGCGACCAGCATGGGCGCGGCGACCGCAATGGATGAGTATGTCCCAATCAGAATACCCACAACCAGCGCGAATGAAAAGCCTTTCAGAACCTCGCCGCCGAAAACATACAAGGAGAGCACGGTAAGGAAGGTCAGACCCGAGGTGAGAACAGTCCGGCTCAGCGTCTGGTTGATGCTTCGGTTGACGAGTACGGGCAGAGGCTCGCGGCGGCTCATGCGCAGATTCTCACGAATGCGGTCAAAGACCACGATCGTGTCGTTCATTGAGTAACCCACCAAAGTAAGGATGGCCGCGATTACCGTAAGGCTGATCTCCATATTGCCGAATCCGAAGGTGCTGGCCAGTGAAAATGCGCCTACCGTGATGAGCGTGTCATGAAAGCAAGCCACCACCGCGGCCACGCCATAGATAAGCTGGAACCGGAACCAGAGATAGATCAGCATCCCGAGCATGGAGTAGAGCGTGGCCAAGCCGGCCTGCCGCTCCAGTTGCTTACCCACGGTGGGTCCAACCACCTGCACGTTGCGGACCGTGAACGCATTGTTGTAGTGCGCGCGCAAGGCGTCTTCGATCCTCTGCCGGCCGGTGTCGAGCGCACTCTCGTTGGTCTGTTCCGGCAGGCTGATTAATACTTCCTGATTCGCGGGCACATCATAGTTCACGATAGTCGCGCCCTGGATTCCCGCCGCGTCAGTGGCTTTGCGAATCGCATTGATGTCCGGCGGTTGCGCGAACTGCACCTGGACCTCTGTTCCGCCGCGAAAATCGACGCCAAGAGGAACCGGGCTTCCGATGTGGGCCCAATGAATGCCCATCGAAATAATGCCAGCAACACTGAAGATCATTGAAAAGGCGAGGAAGTACCATTTCTTCCCCAGCCAGTCCACCTTCACATCATGAAACAGTTCCACTTGGTTTTTTCTCCGAGCTTCTAGCTCCCAGCTTCTAGCCGCTAGCCAAACTTTGCGGAAGCCACGCTCCCCGGCTCCCCGGTGACATAGCTAGCAGCTAGAAGCTAGCGGCTAATTGCTGCTTCTTAAATCGAGACCATCTCTCCAGCTTTTAGCTTGTTCAGATGGGCCTCGAAGATCACCCGTGACACATACACCGCGGTAAACAGATTGGCCGCGAGACCAAAGGTGAGGGTAACGGCGAATCCCTTCACCGGGCCGCTGCCGAACAGGAACAGGATGGCCGCTGAGACGATTGTGGTGACGTGGGTATCGACGATCGTCACCCAGGCGTGGGCGAAGCCCTGATCCACGGCCGCTGAAGCCGACTTGCCGGCGCGGATCTCTTCGCGGATACGCTCAAAGATCAGCACGTTCGAATCGACGCCCATACCGATGGTGAGAATCACTCCGGCGATGCCCGGCAATGTGAGCGTCGCCTCTGAAAAGCCCATGAAACCTAGGAGGATTACCAGGTTGAGGAACAGGGCCAGGTCGGCGTTGATACCCGAGCTCCGGTAGTAGATGAGCATGAAGGCCATCACCACCAGCACTCCTACGATGGCCGCCGTCACACCCTCGCGGATCGAGTCTGCGCCCAGCGATGCACCCACCGTGCGGTCTTCAAGAAAGTTGAGTGATGCGGGCAGAGCGCCGGTGCGAAGCAGTTTGGACAGCATCGTAACTTCGTCCTGGCTGAACGCGCCTTCGATCTCGCCTGTATCGCGGATCGGCTCTTTAATGTTGGCCACCTCACGAACACGGCCACCCATCACCACGGCCATGGCCTTGCCCACATTCGCGCTGGTGTAGTCGTAGAACCGGTTTCCGGCTTCGTCGGTCAGCGTGAACTGAACGATTCTCTGACCGGTATTCTGATTCGTGCTCGGCTCGGCGGAGCGGAAGTCGCTGCCGGAGACGATCGGCGCGCGCTGCAGAACATAAATGCTGTCGGCGTCGGAACCGCTCATCCCCGAGTAGTGCGCCATCAGCTGATCGGGCGGTATCGCACCGCCGTTAGCGGCCAAGGCCGCCTGATCGTCCTGGTAAGGCCCGCCCACTACGGCGTGGATCTCAAGCCGGGCCGTGGATTGGATCGCATTCTTCACCTGATCCAGATCGCTGATGCCCGGCAACTCGACCAGGATCTGGTTGGAGCCCAGGCTGTACGGTGCGACCCTCGGCTCGCTCACGCCCAGCGAATTGACGCGGTCGTTGATGGTTTCAATAGCCTGGTCGACAGTCTTCTCTTCGAGCGCCTTCTCGACAGGCGGCTTCATAACCAGCGTGAAGGCAGTATCGTTGTCCGTGCTGTTCAGGTCGTACTCGTTCGAGTACTTCGAATCGAGCAGAGAACGCACGGCATTCGAGTTCGCCGCCGAGACGCCTTCCACCTTCATCAGTTCCGGCTTCGAAGGATCGGGCTTATACACCTGCGAGTAGCTGAGATTGGCCGCCTTCAAATCCTGCTGGATGCGCGCCACCGTGCTGTCGGTTTCGTCGCTGACCGCCTCTGCTACCTGGACCTGAAGGATCAGATGCACGCCACCCTGGAGGTCGAGGCCAAGATGAATCCGCTTGATCAGCGCCTGCTTCAGGTCTGTGCCGCTGAACCCGGACGGTACGCCGAAGATGCCGTAGGTAAAGATCAGCAGGACTCCAATAATGATGGCAATCCTGGTCTTGAGATTTTTCTTCATGGTTCCGTTTCTCTAGTCCCCAAAAAATCGAAGCTTGTCTAAAGATTCACGAGCCGGATGACGGCTCCTGCGTGGTCACCGAGGCAATGGCGCTTTTGGCCACCTCGATCTTGATATTGTCCGGCGGCACGCGAAGGATCATGGCGTCATCCTTAATCGACAGGATAATGCCGCGAATTCCCCCCGAGGTCGTCACGCGATCGCCGGCCTTGATATCCGCCAGCATGGCTTGCCACCGTTTTTGCCGCTTCTGCTGCGGACGGATCATGAGCAGATAAAGCACGGGAATCAACAGCAGGGGAAGCAGCATCGTAAGGCCCCCGCCTGCCGCTGCGGGCGTTCCCGCCAGGAATGCGAAACTTGTCACCACGTTCATCCTTTGCTCGCCCGGACACGCCGCATGCGGCGCCATCCGGTGCATGGGCACACCCACACCGCGGGCGTCCCGATCCAAGAAAATTTGTCTCCGGGAACAATCCTGGACGTTCTTTGCGTTTGGCCCAGGCTCTGGAAGGAGGGTCTGATTGCCGCCGGGATCTCAGCTTCTTCCCTGCACGCGTTTAACTTACAAGACCCTACTACCGTCTGCTTCCTGTTCGACACAGCAATCTTTCGGTCTCCGGTCCCGGCAGGCCAGCCGATTCAGCCCGGGCCTGCTCGTTGCGGATACCAGAAGAATGCCTAGAAAGATAAGATACGCGCGGCCTGTGGCGTGTCAAGGATGCACGAAGCGGTACGCGCCCCGGTTGCCGGCCTGCTTGGCCGCCCCGAAGCGGATACAGCGCACAAATCCCCTTATAAAGCACTTACGGATCGCATACTCCTTGCTTATCGACAGAGGATTCTCCTGGAGATGCAAGCCCTTCGGAAAACGGCGCCAAGAATGCGTATCGGGCCGCCCGCCGGAGGAACTTGCGGTAGGAGGAGACCGCAATGGTGACATTGATTTTCAACTCCGAAGTGCTCTGGTTGGTTCCCTGCATCTTCTCGGTAGCATTCATGCTGTGGGTGCTGTGGAGTTTGTTGAAAGAGGAGAGAAGAAGGGGCTGATCCGCTATTCGTGCCGATCGGCTATTGATGCGGATCGGCGGGCTCCCAGTAGCGCAACTCCGGATGCGCGCAGCTCAAACAGAGCTGCTGGCCGTCGACCTGCACAAAGCGGCCAAAGTTCACGCCCTCACCGCAGCGCGAGCAGACGATACGGCTTGCCTTATAGCCCGGCAGATCGGCCGGATCGACGGTGACCCGCACCCATTGCTCACGAAAGAGATCGGAGTCGGGCAGCTCTCGGTAGGCCTGCATCTGCTGCAGGTTCCGATTTTCGAGGTGCGGATAGAGCCGGCCCGCAAGCTCGCGCGAATCTTCCCGCGCGATCACCCGAAGGCCGGATCCGCTGACCAGATCGACGAAGGTCGCGGCCATCTTTCCCCAATCGCGGAATTTGAGAGCGCGCTTGCCCAGCCGGCAGCCGGTGACGAGCGCGATCGCGTCCGTCGCACAGCGATCGATCTCGACGAAGGTCACCAGGCGCTTGCGGTCCGCTCCGCGCGGGTCCTGAAGTCCGGTCTCGCTCCCCAGCCGTTCAAGGCCGAACAGTGCCATGCGCACGCCAAGGATCTGGCCCGCGCACAGATGCCCGTGAGCGGTTCCCGCTTTCTCGAGCAACTCGTTGAACGTTTCCATTCTTCGCCGACTCGCTGACCTGCCATTTCGCTACGCTGCCCGTGCCCCATCCTTTCGCCTTGTTCCTGGCGAAAGGGTGGGAAAGCACGAAATAAAGCCATTTCTACTTTGCCTGAGATGCGGGAGCCGGATCCGGCGTTTCCGGTTCGTCCTCCGTGTCCTCCACCAGCACCGCCGAGCCGGGAGCAATATCGTAGCTTACCGCATCCTGGCCTGCGGGATGAAAGATCACGCGCAACGGCTCGCGCTGCCAGTCCGGTTGCACGCAGACAGGATCAGCGTGATTCTCGGCATCGAAGGCCGAAAGCTTCCTGGCCAGCACCGGCTTGCGCGCGGCTACCTGCGCCACAACCGCGTAGAGGCTTTTGCCGCTCGCAGTAATGCCGCAGTAGGCGCCGTAATCGCGGAACCAGGCCACCTGGCTCACGCCCGGATCATAGTCCGGCAGCCGGAGCGCGGTCTCGCGGCCAGTGACCCGGTCTACCAGCAGCCAAGGCCCGCGTTGCCACACCCACTGGCCCTGCTTATCGCCCGGCAGCGTGTCATTCAGCCGAATGACGCGGCGGACGACGAAGCTGCGGTCGGTCACATCATGCGACTCGCCGGCGGTCCATTCCTTGAGCGCGCCATCCACCAGCAGCGCCCGAATCTTAAGCGCGTCCTCACCGGTCGCAGCGCCGGCCGGATCACCCTGTTTGGAATAAGGCACGCGCTTGACGGCGCCGAGAACAACGGTGTGGCCCTTGCGCGGGGCTGCCGAACCCCCCGCAGTAGAGACCGCCAGCAGAACCAAAACGACAGCCCAGAACCCGATAACTCGGCCCATCTTCTCTCGCTTCTGGGGGGGAAAGACCCCGCACAGCTGAACGCCGGGGATTGCGCTCTTGGAAGGTGTAGCTATAGTAACTCAAAAAAACTTCAACGGTCAGGCCCGATAACCGTCAGGCCGACTCTGCGCCGCTTCCACTGCCCGCGCCACCCGGAATGCCGTACTCTCGCCAAAATGGCGGGCCAGCACCTGCATGCCCACCGGCAGTCCGGCCCGGGTTGCGCCGCAGGGCACCGTCACGCCGCAGATACCGGCCAGGCTGGCCGTGACCGTGTAGATGTCGGCGAGATACATGGCCAGCGGATCACCGCTCTTCTCACCCAATTTGAAGGCTGGAACCGGCGAGGTCGGCGTTACGACCGCGTCCACGGTGGAGAACGCGCGCAGAAACTCCTCCGCCAGAATCCGTCGGACCTGCTGCGCCTTTCGGTAGTAGGCATCGTAGTATCCGGCTGAGAGCGCGTAGGTGCCCAGCAGGATACGCCGCTTGACCTCGGCCCCGAAGCCCTCATCGCGGGAGTGGCTGTACATCGCGGAGAGAGTGTCAGACTTCGGCGAGCGGTAACCGTAGCGCACCCCGTCAAAGCGCGCCAGGTTCGCGCTGGCTTCGGCCGTCGCCACCAGGTAATAGGCGGGAACGGCGTACTTGGTGTGCGGCAGAGAGATCCTCTGGATAGAGCATCCTGCCGCTTTGAGTGCGTCAATTCCCTTCTCGATCGCCGCGCGTACCTCGGGATCAAGTCCCTCGGCAAAGTACTCATCCGGCACGCCGATCCGCAGGCCGTCCACCGGTTTATCGCTCTCCGCTGCATAGTCTTCCACCGGAGCCGGAGAACTGGTGGCATCGTTTGCGTCCTGGCCTGCGATGACGCCCAGCACCGTGGCCGCATCGCGAACGTTCGCGGCAAACGGTCCTACGCGATCGAGCGAAGAAGCAAACGCGATGAGCCCATAGCGCGAGACGCGTCCGTAGGTAGGCAGCACGCCGACCACCCCGCAAAAGCTGGCTGGCTGGCGGACCGAGCCGCCGGTATCGCTGCCCAGCGTCGCGACAGCCAGATTGGCCGCAACCGCCGCAGCCGAGCCGCCGCTCGATCCACCTGGAACCCGCTCAGGGTCGACCGGGTTGCGCACCGGCCCGTAAGCCGAGTTTTCGTTCGACGAGCCCATGGCGAACTCATCGCAGTTCAACTTGCCCAGCAGCACCGCGCCCGCCGCTTCGAGCTTCGTCACCACAGTCGCATCGTACGGAGGCCGGTAATCCTTGAGAATCTTTGACCCGGCAGTGGCCGGAGCGCCCTTCATCACCAGCACGTCCTTGATGCCGAGCGGAACACCGGCCAGGGCGGGCAGCGGATCGCCTTTGGCGGCCAGCGCATCCATGCGCGCAGCCTGCTCGAGTGCGCGCTCCCTGGTCAGGCTCAGATACACGTTCAGCCGCGGATTCTTCTTCTCGATATGCTCGTAATAGCTCGCCGTAAGATCCGCGGCCCTGGTGCGGCCCTCGGCAAGATCGGCGCGCAACGCAGCCAGGGTCTTCGGCGTCTCAACGTAATTTTCCGCAGCTTTGGTTTCGCTAGGCAATCGGGGTTCCCTCTCTTTGGACTGTCTCGCTGATCCGGGATCAAAGCGATGAAACTGGGCGCCCCAACCCTTCGGCAATTTTGGCGGGAAGGGCGGGAGCGCAGGTTATCGCTCAATCACCTTGGGCACCTTGAAGAAGACTTGATCCGATTCAGGAGCCTGGGACATCACCGCAGCCCGATCAAGTGACGGCCGAATCTGGTCAGGGCGCAGGGCGTTCGCAAAATCTTTCAGCTCGCTGATCTGCGCCAGCGGCGCAATGCCGGCCGTATCGAGCTCGTTCAACTCCGCCACTTGGCTCAGGATAGCGTTTAGGTCCGTCAACATGTGCGCGGTCTCGTCCGGCGTTAGCTGGAGATGGGCCAACTCGGCCACGCGCTCGACGTCTTCGACGGTTACTTTTGCGCTCATGCTTCGCGTTTCCTGTTCCCACGCCGGCCCGATTTTCGCACCTGAGCTTCCACCAGACTCCGAAGTTCAAGTATAGCCGGTGCGCGCATCGCGGTTGCCGCCGCTCAGTCGACGGTCAGAGTCAGATTCACTGCATGCGACACGCCCGTGGAAGTGATGGTGACCGGGATCGTGTAGGTTCCCGGAGGCGTGCTGGCGCCGCTTCCGCTGCCGGATGGGCTGCCACCGGCGCCGCCGCTCGAACTGGTGCAGCTGGTTACGCCGGCCGCAAGCAGCACGATCAGAAGCGCAAACAGCAACAGCTTTCGCCGCCGGATCAGCGCAAGGGGAAGCAGAAGCAACCCCGACACCAGCGGCAAAGCACGCAATCCAAGAGGAACGGCAAGCGCCGCCGGGCTGGATTGGCCGGTGAGGATCTCGGCGGTCACATTCCCCTGCACGCCCAGGTTGAGGCTCTCGGTGGTGGGATTGAAGATGCACGAAGCGTTCTTGGGAATCGCGCCGCAGGCGAAGCTGAATGTCCCCTGCGCTCCGCCGGGCGTGATCACAAGAGGAAAATTGGCCGTCTGGCCGCTGGAAACCGTGATGCTGCTCGCTCCGGAGGCCGCAACCGAAAAATCAAAGCCGGTTCCGAAGAGCGATACCGTGACCGGAGCAGCCACAGCCGTGGAGGAAACGGTCAATGTCCCGGAAGCAGCGCCAGCCGTGGACGGCGTAAACACGATTGCGGCAGTGCAGCTTGCACCCGCAGCCAGGCCGCCGGTGCAGGCATTCTGGCTGATCGCGAAGTACCCGGTGACTAAGAGCGCGATCGACGGAATGGAATAACCGCTGCCGTTCGTGATCGTCACCGCTTGTGCCGCGCTCGACGCGTCCAGTCCCACGGCCGGAAAGGTCAGCAGCCCCGGAGTCACGCCCAGGCTGCCCCCGAGCAGACCTGAGCCGTTCAGCGGGACCGCAACGGCCTTCACGCCCGGCGTGGACGAAGAGATAGCCAGCACAGCCGCAATGGGCCCCGTAGCCGCGGGCGTGAAGGTCACCTGCGCGGTGCAGTTGCTGCCGTTGTTGAGGACCGCTCCGCAAGTGGTGGCGCTAATGACATAGCTTGCCGCCGCGGGGCCAGTGAGGCCAAAGCCCACATTGGCCATCGGCGCTCCGCCGCTGTTGGTAATTGTGATTGTTTGCGGCGCGCTCGTGATCCCAGGCTGCTGGTTCGTGAAGGTCAAACTTGCCGGACTCACGCTGAGAGCCGCCGGTGCGACGCCCGTGCCCGAGAGGGAGATCGCCTGGGAGCGCAATGCGTCGGTCACCGCGAGCGTCCCCGCAACACTGCCCAACTGGGTTGGAGCAAACTGCACGGCGATGGTGCAAGACGAGTTCGCCGCAAGCTGCGTGCTGCAGCCATTCGTCAGTTGGAAACCGCTTGTCACCGTGACCGCGATGGACTCAAGCGGCCGGCCGCCGGAGTTGGTGAGCATGATCAACTGCGGCGGCGAGGATTCCCCAATGGCCGTCGCCGGAAATGCGAGCGAGCCCGGACTGAGCGCATCCGTCGGCGCAGAGAGCCCGACGCCGGTCAGTTCGACGGTCTGGCTTCCATCACCGTCGCTGAGCGTGAGCGTTCCGGTGGCAGTCCCGGATTGTGTCGGCGTGAAGCTCACCTCGATCTGGCAATCGGAGTCGGCGCTGAGCGAAACCGTGCCGCAGGCGTCGCTGGCCAGCGCAAACGGGCCTGTGACCACGATTCCGGCGATGGGAACTGCCGAAGAACCGCTATTCGCCACCGCGATTGGAAGCGGCGCGGAAGTGGAACCCACGCCGATTGGACCGAAGCTGACGAGATCGGGAGTGACGCTCACCGCCTCCGCCGGGGTTCCGGTTCCATCGAGAGTGACGGCAAGCTGTCCGCCATAGACATTGGCGTAGATCGTCATCTGGCCGCTTTGCACGCCAGTGGCCGTTGGCGCAAAGACAACCTGAATCGCGCAGCTTCCGGCCGGCGGGACAGACGCGTTCACACAGCCATCAATCTCGCTGAAGGCGCCCCCGGCCGCAATGGAAGTGGGCGTCAACGCGAGAGCGCCGGTGTTTTGGAGGGTGACGGTCTGGGAAGCGCTCGCGCTCCCCACGGCTTGATTGCCAAATGCGACCGAAGCTGGCGAGGCCGTAACGGTCGTCAGCCCCGCGCCCGCGCTCCACAGCGGCGTTTGCCAGATGCCGCGTCCATAGGTTCCGGCAACCAGCACCTGGGCGGAAGCCGTCGCTGGCGTAGCGCGAAGCGCAACGACAGGCGCATCCGGAAGACCGGCTCCAAACGGCGACCAGCATACGTACGGAGCCTGCGCGCAGCTCGCCACCTGGGTTGTGAAGTAAACGCCCTGATCGGTAGCCAGATACACCACGTTAGCGTCTTCCGGATCGACGGCCACACTGTTGGCGGGCGCGGCCGGAAGATTCGCGGTGAGATCGGCCCAGTGGTTCCCGCCGTCGGTGGAGCGATAGACCACCTGTACGTCTGCCGTTGTGCTGTTGATGCCCGCGACTGTGACGTAAACGGTGTTGCCGGTTGCGTCGCTCGGATCGGCGAAGACGCTGGAAACATCGAGTCCATACGCGTTGAGCGCCTGGGTATCATTGACCACCGGATTCAGCGTGAGATCGGAGACCACTGGAGCCTTGCCCGAGGAGGGGTTGATCGCTACGCCCAGAACGTGACCGGGGAGATTGAGGCCCCCGTCCCCGGCCCCATACATGCCGAGATAGATGATCTCGCCCCCGCCCGGCAGCGCAAGCGCCGTCATCGATCGAATCAGCGCATCGCCGTTGCAGGAAGCGTTCGTTGCGCCGCTGTCGAGAATCGGCGTAAGGGCGTTCGCCGCACTCCAACCCGCGCCATTGGCCGGGCCGCGCCACAACTGGCATGTGCCGATGAGCAGCTGCGCCGAATCGAGAGGATCGACGAGAAACGGCGCGGGCGTGGGCATGGCTCCAGCGGGCAGGTTCACATCCGAGCCGGTCACCAGAGGGCTCGATCCGAAATCCGCAACGCTACAGGGCGACGCCTGTGAGCAAAGATAGATCGCCACTCCGGGCTGATTGTTTACGTACCAGTTGGCGCTGTCGCTGGGGTCGATCGCCACCGGGCCGCCGTAGCCGGCGAGGATCTGCGGCCAGTCCGCGGTCGCGGTTGGGGCGTTCACGCCTGCGGTTCCGTTCACGCCCAGGCCGGCCATCATGGCGTAGGGGGTAGTGAGGACTGGCGGCAAACTCACGACTTCTGCCAGCGAACCGAGGCTTCCATTCAGGTTCTGAAAGTGGGCCGCGTCAGACGAGGAACAGGGCGCTCCCGATTCGCCAATCCCATCAGCCGAGCGCCACAACCCGCTATCGTTCCCGACGAAGACTTCCGGCGGATTGGCCGTGTTCCAGGCCAGCGCGTGCTGGAACTCGCCCACTTGCGCGCTCATGCATGTGCTGGAGTTTGTCGCGTTGCGCCACGCGCAGCCCGCAGCCAGGCTGCACCTCCACAGATCGTTGTCGCCGGCCAGCAGCAGTGTGTCCTGCCCTGAAGGAACCGCTGCCAGGGCGAGATTGTAATTTCCATCTGGAATCGTCGCGCGGCCCTCGCCGCTGCTCGATTCAAGGGAACCCGTGCTCCACTGTTTCGCAAAAGTGATTGCCCCGTTGCCGCACGCGCTGCCGGTCCAATTACACGAGTCCTGCCAGAGGCCTTGGTCCTGATTGTTGCTATCCACGGTCCAGGCAAAGGTATCGCCGGTCACCGGATTGACGGCCAGAACGCCGCGAAAGATGGGGCAGTTCACCGATCCAACGCCGCCCAGATTGTTGGGGCAAGATTGCGCAGTGAGGCCGGAGCCGGGCTGCGCAGCCATGCGGCTCCACGTCACACCGTCGGAGGATTGGTAGTAACCGTGATACCGCACCGCGGCCACGAACAACTGCCGCATGGGATTCCACACGACCGCGGTCGCCGCGTTGCCGTCCGGCGCCGCAAACACGTCCAGCGGACCTTGAACATCCTTGCCGCTGCCATCGGTAATCGTCGCTAGGTGCCAGGTAGCCCCGCTGTCTGAAGAGTAATAGAGGCCTTCATAGCTCACTTGAGCTCGCTCGGCATCGACCAGCGCGCCTTCATAAGCCTGCGAGACGGCGGCCACCACAAGCTGGGGATTGATCGTGCTCCATGCAAATCCGGCAAAACCCTCGCCCACGAAGCTGAAGTCCTGGCCGCTCAGGCCGTCCTCCGCGTCGTGCGTCTCCTGCATCAGGGTCCATGTGGTTCCATTGTCGGGCGAACGCAAGATGCCCGCGCCATAGTAGGAGTCGAGCGCGTCGTTGGGATCGCCGGTGCCGGCCAGGATCACCCCCGTGCCGCCTGGCTGCACCGTGAGCGCGCCGATGCTGATGGAAGCGTCAACCGCGCCATTCAGGGCGTTGATCGCGTCTGTGAGCGGCGTGAACACGATCGACGGCACATCGGAAGCATCCGCATTGCCGGCTGCCCATACTCCGCCGCCCGTGGTGCCTACATACACACGATTGCCGGTCGAGTCGGAGGGGTCGAGCGCGATGGCAGAGATACGGCCGGTAACCAGGCCGAAGCTTTGCGTCTGCACAGCCGTGGGGCCAAGGGGCTGCCAGGTTGCCGGGCCTCCGGACTGGCTCAACGTGGCCGCGCCCGCGGCGTAAGCGCCGTGCTGCGCGGCCAGGCGCTGGCCGGGCCTCCAGCCGCGTTGCGCCAGGAAACGCTGCGCTTCCGCTACCCGTGGAGGCAGATGGGCTTGCCGCGCGGTCACTTTGGCTGGCGCAAGAGAGATGGCCGGCTGCGCCCATAGCGGCGTCCATGCGCTGGAGAGGGCGAGAGCGAGCATCCAGGCGCCCGGCGCCACGCGACTCCATGGTCTGTTCGCGCCCGGCGCGATGCGCTTCCCCACCCTGCCGCTGCCAGAACGCCGGCTGCGCTTCGGCAAATGGATACACTTCGCCACGGGCCCTCGCATCCTGGGTTCCGGCCTTCCCGTTCTTGACGACAGACACGGAAAATTAGCTCAGCCCTCAGGGTCGCGCTGAATCAAGCACCAGTTGGGGGGAAAGAATTGCGACTCATTATAGGCCAGAGTTCACGCGAGCGGAAGAAATCTCTCGAACGGCGCCGGCGCGCGGTCGACAAGGGGTCTCGTCCTCCGTTCTTGCCGCTGGCGGAGGTACGTTTCCCCGTTGGACTTTTTGGGGCGCCGGCCGTGCTAGTGTCGCAACCAATGAAAAAGGGCCGCCCGAGAGCGGCCCTTGTCGCGTAAATCTGCGCGCTATCCTACCAGCGTCCCCACGCGCGGCTCATGTAATCGGCCATCGTCATGCTGATGAGGCCGAGGAAGATGAAGACGCCGGAGATGACCGTCAGCTTGGTCAGCTTGGTGCTGTACTTGATGTGCATGAAGAAAAGCACAACCAGCATAGCCTTGAAGACCGCAATGGCGAGTGCAACGACCGCATTGAAGACTCCCAGGTCAATGTAGGACACCGCTGCGGTGGTCGCCGTAAGTATCAGCAGCGCGCAGCCGATGGCCACGTAGATCCTGGGGCTGACAATATGATGATGCTCGACTTCTTTTTCTTCGTTGTTCATGGAGTGTGCCCCTATGTGTGCCTGCTGATGAGATAAAGCAGCGGGTACAGGAATATCCAGATGATATCGACAAAGTGCCAGTAAAGGCCGAAGTTCTCGACAAATGTGACGTGGCCGGTTGTATATGCTCCGGCCTTGGCCCGCATGATCATGAATCCGAGAATGCCGATCCCAATGATCATGTGCAACGCGTGCATGCCGGTCATGGCGAAGTAGAGAAAGAAATAGAGCTCTGTCTTGTTAGCCATATCCACTGCCAGCGGTGCGTCGTGATACTCCTTGTACACCTCCGGATCGGTGGACGGATTAACGAAGGACTGCTCGCTGTAATGGAAGCCCGGAACGTGGTGCTTCACCCATTTTTCGTGGTACTCAATGCTCTTGATTCCAAGGAAGATCAATCCCAGGAAAAACGTAAGCCCCAGGCAGAGAAGCAGGGCGCTCTTGCGCCGGGTTTCGGCGCACCACACGCCCATGGCCATCGTGAAGCTGGAGGTAATCAGCACCGCGGTATTGGCAGTGCCCCAGAAGATGCTCAACTGGTGAGAGCCTTCGACAAATGCCGGGTAGTACCAGTTGCGCAGGATCAGGTAGGCGGTGAACAGGCCGCCGAAGAACATGACTTCCGTGAGCAGGAAGAGCCACATGGCGAAGTTCGTGGCGTCGAACTGCTGGTCGACGGTTTCGAAATGGTGGCGCTGGTACGGCGGATGTTCGTGATGAGGTTCCGCCGCGACAGCGTGCCCGGTGGCTGTGCTATCCGACACTGGCTACCTCTTTCTGCTGCTGGCTCGCCAGCCACTCATAGTCATAGGCTTCGTGGTCCATGATGGGTATCTTGGGGAAGTTCTCGGTCAAGGGCGGCGACTGGACCTGCCACTCGAGGCCCGTAGCCTGCCAGGGATTGTCTCCGGCAATCTCGCCGTACTTGAGCGACCAGGTCAGATAGAGGATCGGCAGCATATAACCGACACCGAGAATCGTTGCACCCGCGGTTGAGAAGACGTTCAGCACCTGGAACTCAGGCGGGTAGGCCGCATAGCGCCGCGGCATGCCCAGCGTGCCGAGAATGAACTGCGGGAAGAAGGTGAAATTGAAGCCGATGAAGGTAATAAGCGCCGCCAGCTGCGAGATCTTTTCCGGGTACATCCGGCCTGTCCACTTGGGCCACCAGAAGTGGATGCCCGAAAGAAAGGCCATCAACATACCGCCCACCATCACGAAGTGGAAGTGCGCCACGATGAAGTAGGTCTCGGTCAGGTGAATGTCCGTGCCGGTTGCGCCGAGAAAGACGCCGGTCATGCCGCCGATGGTAAACAGGCCCATGAAGCCGAAGGCATAGAGCATCGGCGTCTCAAACGTGATGGACCCCTTATAGAGCGTGAAGGCCCAATTGAATATCTTGATGGCCGACGGCACCGCGACCAGCATGGTGAGAAGCGAAAAGACCAGCGCCGCGTAATTCGAGATGCCCATGATGAACATGTGATGGGCCCATACGAAGAAGCCGAAGACCGCAATGGCCACGGAAGAGAACGCCACCGCCGTATAACCGAAGACCCGCTTGCGGCTGAAGGTGGACACCACCTCGGAGATGACGCCCATGCCCGGCAGAATCATGATGTAGACGGCGGGGTGGGAGTAGAACCAGAACAGGTGCTGGAAAAGAAGCGGATCGCCGCCCATGGCCGGATCGAAGACGCCGATGTGCACCGTGCGCTCAAGGACGACCAGCACCAGCGTGATGGCCAGCACCGGAGTGCCCAGCACCATCAGGATGGAGGCAGCATAGTTGGACCACACAAACAGCGGCAGCCGGAACCAGGTCATGCCCGGGCAGCGCATCTTGTGGATGGTCACGATGAAGTTCAGGCCGGTAAAGATCGAGCTGAAGCCGGCCACGAAGACGGCCAGGCCCGCCGAGATCACATTGGTGTTGAGATAATGCGTGGAGAGCGGCGTCGTAAAGGTCCAGCCCGTATCCACTCCGCCATTGGCCATCGTATATAGCATCATTCCGCCGGCGACGATATAGAGGTACCAGCTCAGCAGGTTGATCTTGGGCAGCGCCAGATCCTTGGCCCCGACCATCATCGGGATGACAAAGTTGCCGATGGTCGCAGGCACGGACGGCACCAGGAAAAAGAACACCATGATGAGGCCGTGCATGGTAAACAGCTTGTTATAGGTATCCGCCGCCACCAGATCGCTCTGCGGAGTCAGCAATTCCAACCGGATGAGGCCCGCCAGCGCACCACCAATAAAGAAGAAGAATGTAATCGAGACCAGGTAAAGGGTCGCAATCCGCTTGTGGTCGCCGGTAAGCAGCCAGCTCAGCAGACCATTCTCCTTGGTCAGGAAGTTCACCTTCGGAATCCTGGCCGTGGCCTGGTTGGGAAGAGTAATGATCGTGGCGGTACTCATGGTTTAACCTCCCCTTGTCCGCCGGATGCTTTTCCTGCGGGGGCTTTACCTGCCGGCGCGGCGGTCGTCTCGCTGGGCGCCAATTCGGTCGTGTTCAGCGTCTGCTGGACACGGTAATCCGAGTCTAGATTCTTAAGATATTCAACCAGCGCAAAGACGCCCTCTTCGCTGATCTGGCCTTGATAGGTGGGCATGATCGGAGCGTAGCCCTGGGTGATCGTTTGTGATGGGTTCAGGATCGCCTGCCGCAAATAAGCCTCGTCCACCGTAACCGTTTGGCCGCTCGCCAGCGCGAGCCGGGAACCATACACACCCACGAGATTCGGACCGCGGGCGTCGGGCCGGGCATTGTGGCACGCATTGCAGCTCAGGCTGGCAAAGAGCCGCTCGCCATTCTGCGCCAGAGAATTACCGCTGGTTGAGCCTTGCTCCCATTTCCTGAAGTCGTCGGGCGTCATCACGACCACCTCGCCGATCATCTGCGAGTGGTTCGTTCCGCAATATTGTGTGCAGAAGAGGTGATAGGTGCCGGGCGTGGTGGCCTCGAACCAGACCGTGGTATAGCGGCCCGGAATCGCCTCGCGCTTTACGCGAAATGCCGGAATCGAGAAGCTGTGGAACACGTCCTGCGAGATCAGCGTCAGCTGGACCGCGCGCCCCGTGGGAACATGCAGCGAATCGATCTCGTGCTGCCCGCCGGGATGTTCGGCCTTCCACATCCACTGCTTGCCCACCACATAAATATTCATGGCGTTCGCGGGCGGCGTGTAAATGCGGAAGTAGAGCAAAGCGCCCCACACGAACATGATCAGAAACAGGCCGAGCGGGATGATGGTCCAGGTGGCCTCGAGCAGCGTGGACCCCTCGATCTGCACCGCCTCGGGATGACGCTTCTTGCTGTACAGAATGGAAAAACCGACAACCAGCAACACCACGATCGTCAGGCCCACGAGGCTGACCAGGACCATGAAGAAGTACAGCGCGTCGGCCTCCGGCGCGATCTTCGACGCCTCGGGCGGGAACAGCGAAAAATTCGTCAACCACTTGACGAGAAACTGCCAAAGTATTGGGCTGATGTGGCTCATTCCTTTATCCGTTCACCTTTTTTCCTGTCCCATGCGTTTCCGTTCCTGCCGGGTGATCCTGCCGGTAATCGCGGCGGAACATCACTGTCATAAATCCACCAAGAAGCACCATCGTCAGAAGCCCGCCCAGCTGCACCACCCGCGACACGATCAGTGAATGCGTATTGGTCTTGGGATCGTAGTGGTAGCAGTAGGTGAGAATATTGTCCACCGGCGAGCCGATGCGGTTCGACGATGCCTCGTCGAGGCCCAGCAACAGGTCCTTGGGCGAATACTCGACGCCCATGTAGTACTGCGCCAGCTTGCCCTCCGGCGTGACAATCTGAATCGCGCTGGCATGGGCGAACTGCGTAAGCTTTCCGTCGGGCCCCGGAATCCGCACATACCGGAAGCCCACAGCGCGGGTGAGCGCGTCGATATTGGGCTGGGTTCCGGTGAGGAAGTGCCAGCCGCCCGCCGTCTCCGGATGCCCATAGCGCGTCAGGTAAGTGCGCTTCTTGGCCGCGGCCAGATCGGTGCCCTCTGAGGGATCGATGCTCACGACGATGATATCGAAGTCCTTGCCGGGAACGAATCTCACCATTTGCAGGGCGCTGACGAGGCCGTTCAACTCTTCCGAGCAGAGCATCGGGCACTGGTAATACACCAGCGCGAGGATGGCGGGGCGCTTGCCGAAATAGCTGCCCAGGGGAACCGGCCGGCCCATATCGTCGGTGAACGTGAGGTTGAGCGGCAGCTCCGTATTGAGGCGCTGATCGATGCCCACTTTGTCCAAGACCGTCGGCGTGGCGTTCTGCGGTCCCATTTGGGTGTTCATCGCCGGCAGTCCCTTGGGGCCGTACGTCGAAATCTGGGCCCGGAGAGCGGGTACAGCCGCGGTGAGGCACAGCGCAATCGTGCCGGCGGTGGTCACCGCCGCGCTTCGCCAACTGCTCCGAATTGTGCCCGTGTACCGCATCTCCTCTGTTCCCTTCTGCGCGCCGTCTCTGGCCGCCGCGCGCTGGTTTGAATCACTAATCACTGCGTGACCGGCGTGCCCTGGGGCTCGGAGCGGACGGCGGTTGTGGCCTGTGTTGCCGCCTGGTCCTGCTCGTAGGATGTCGGCGCAAATCCATCGGTCAGCGGCATGGTGACCACCGGCCTGCTGTCCCCGGTCATCAGCGGTTCTGTCTGGGCCGCGGGAGCTACCGGCAAGCCCTTCTGGGCAATGATCTCCATCGCCCTGTCAATCGGGATCCGCACCATGCCCTTCGATTGATCAACCCAGGTGTAATTGTCCAGCAGAATGTTTTCCCGCGCGTGAAGATCGGCTACGTCCTGGTTGCCATCGTCCAATTGCACCCGCGGCGTGGGAAAGCTCTGCGTGATCTCGGCCATCTTGTTCTGCAGCGCCGGACTCGAGGGCAGATTGCCCAGCTGCCGCACGTCCACGGTCTTGGTCCATTTGTTGGTGGGACCGTCTTCGCGGTTCATGCGGGCATTGAAGACCTTGCCGATGCCGTAGCAGAGCACCGCCGTGACCACCACAAAGATAGCCATGGCGACGATAAACACCAGGATGCCCGTCATCTTAACGTCGGTCGGCTCGTAACCGAGAGAGGCATCCACCTGGTCGTTTTTGTGCAGGTGCGGTGAATGGTTGTTAGGCGTGGGCATGCTCAGGCTCCAAGATCTCCACGAGATGCGGATCGTTAACCTGCACGAGCGGCCGCGACTGGAGGCGTGTGCAGTAGAAGGCTATCCAGAAAGCGACCATCGCAACGGGCAGCGTGGCGTACTCGAGAATTCCCCAGCTGAAGTGGAGATTGCGCGCGGCGTCTTTATAGTTCGGCTCGATCAGCCAGAACAGGTCGAAAGCCTTGGCGAAGACGATCCATTGGCACACGCGGGTAAGCCGCTTCTTGTTGCGCTTGATATCGCGCGACAACAGCATCGTGAACGGGATGAGCCAGTGGAAGATGAAATCAAGCGTGATGATAATGCCCCAGTGGCCGCGAATCCGGTCGAGATACCACGGGATCTCCTCGGGGAGATTGCCCGACCAGATAATCAGAAACTGTCCGAAGGCCAGATAGATGTTCAGCATCACGAAGGCAAAGGTGAGCTTGCCCAGGTCATGCTGTTCGGTCTGGCGCAGGATGGTCTTGAAGGGCTCGGCCTGGGAGAGCGCAATCGCAACGATAATGGCCAGCGCAAGCACCTGGTAGCCCTGGCCGACCAGGAACAGGAGGCCGTAAACGGAGGAAAACCAGGTCACGTCCATCGACATGACCCAATAGATCACCGCCGCGGTCATGGTGAGCGCGTACACCACAATGCCGGGTCCGGAAAGATTCTCGAACTTCTTGATCCAGTAGGGCGTGTTGGCCGGCGAATCGGCCTCGCGCTGCAGCGCCATCCGATTCAGGCGCCAGGTGTAAAAGGCCCAGATCGCGAAGCAGACCAGGCCCACCCAGATAAACATCGCCGGATTCAGCATGGGCCGCTTGAACTCGATACAGTGCGCCTGAAACTCGCTGATGAGGCCTTGTGCGGCCGCTCCCCGCGGATCGCTGATCGCGGCCCAAAGATACAGCCGCTTCATGAAGACAACCGGCACGAGCCAGTAGAGGAAGACCAGCGGCAGCGTGCGGCTCATCGCCTCCAGAGGCCGGCGCAGCAGAAGACCCCATTTGCCGCCCGAGCAATACTGCACCATCAGCAGCGCCAGGCCGCCCACGGCCCAGCCGAAGGTGAGCGTCAACCCCAGCACCCAGGCGCGCAGAAAGTGATCCCAGCCAAGACCGTCCTGCGCCTGGCCCAGGAACGCCAGGACCACGGCGACGACCAAAAAGATTCCCCCAATCATCAGCGCGCGGATCTTCCAGCCGTCAACAAAGGCAGGTGCGCCGAGATCCGCCGGGAGCGATTTGCTGTGCGATGCGTGAACCATTCCGTTGAGTCCTTACTTCGCGGCCGGTGCGGCCGATTTGCTGGTAGGAATCGAAATCGTGGGGTCTGCCGGGGTAGCCGGAGCCATGGCCGGAGTCCCTTCGCTGGCAATGGGCTTATAAGGCCAGACTGCGGTGGTCGGCAGGGTCCAGGGCTGCGCATAATCCGGATGCCCCTCTTCCTCCGCGACGCTCTTCAGGCTCCTGATCTGCACGCCCGCCGGCACATCCTGCGCGTTCGCCGCCTGGCTGAGCTGCAGGGCGCGGATGTAAGCCGCGACCGCCCAGCGGTCCGCCGGCGTGAGCTGCGCCGAGTAATCGGGCATCGCGCCGTAGCCATGCGTCATCACGAAAAAGTAGTGCGAGATCGGCTGCGACATCCGCACCTGGTCGTGGAGGTTGGCGGCCGGCTTGTAGCCGCGGTCGACAATCTCACCCAGCCCGTTACCCACGCGTGAATGGCACGGCGTGCAGTAGATATTGAAGCGCTCCTGGCCGCGCTTGAGCACTTCCATCGTGACCGGAAACGGCATCATGTCCCGCTCTTCCCGATAGCCGTTGGCACCCTGCACCAGACCAGTATAAAAGTAGCTGTCCTCGTGCAACTGGCCGCGCGCCACCGTCTCCGCTACCTGCGGACGAGCCCCGCGGTGGTCGGCGAAGAATGATGTTCCCCGCTGCGGAATCATCTTCGGCTCGTTGTGCATATCCTGGCGGCAGCCGGCGACGAGGAGAATGCAGGCCATTGCGGCGAGCGAGAGCGGTCTCCCACCCCGTCGCGATAACGCCGCAAAAGAATGGGGCGCCCGGACTGAGAGCTGAAGGCTGAAAGCTGAAGGCTTCGTACGCATCAGTACTCCACCTCCGCCACGGAAACCGGCTGGAAGGATTCGAGATAGGCCTTCGAGGCCGCCAGGTCGAATTTGGGGTCGAGCGCTTCGAGGCATAGAAAGAATTTGTCCGTGGTTGCGCCATCGCGGAAGTTCGGCGCATTGAAGAGCGGATGATAAAGAGACGGCAGCCCGTTCAACGCCAGCATCCCGAAGGCCGCCGACAAACCGGCCCAGAGAATGGTCCATTCATAGGCCGGAATGAGGAATGCCGGCCAGGAGTAAGTAGGCCGGCCCGCGATGTTCAGCGGGTACGCCAGCACAGAGATCCAGGTCTCCAGCGAAAACATGGCCGCGCACCCTATCAGGCCGCCGATCAGCGTGAGCAGCGGGACCTTGTCGCGATGAAAGCCGATGGCCTCTGCCGCCTCTTCCACCGGATAGGGCGTATAGCAGTCCAGCCGCCGCCAGCCGTCTTCGCGCGCCTGGCGCGCTGCCCGTATCAGATCACCGGGCGTCTCGAATTCGGCCAGCAGGCCGTATGTTCCTTCGCGAGGGGGCATAGCTAGTCACCTGCCTGCGCCGTCGCCTTCGGCTTGATCTTGGCCTGGGGCAGCAGCAGACGAATTTCATTCATCGGAATCATCGGGAGCAGGCGCACAAACAGCAGGAACAGGAAGGTGAACAGTCCCAGCGTCCCGACATAGGTCATGTAATCCCACTTGGTCGCCCGATACGTGCCCCACGAAGAGGGCAGGAAGTCGCGATAAAGGCTGGTCACGACGATAACGAAGCGCTCGAACCACATGCCGGTGTTGACAATAATCGAGAGGAAGAACATGTACGCGATCGAGGTGCGCAGCTTGCGGACCCACAGCGTGGTCAAGGGAATCGCCAGATTGCACGTAACGAGGACCCAGTACGACCAGCCCATCGGCCCGAAGGCGCGATTCCAGAACATGAAGGCTTCCCAATGCGAGGCCGAGTACCACGCCATGAAGGCTTCCATGCCGTAGCCGTACGCCACGATGAAACCGGTGGCCAGCATCACCTTGCCCATGTTGTCGATGTGCCGCTCGGTGACGAGCTGCTCAAGCCCGTAGAACTTGCGCAGCGGAATGGCCAGCGTGAGCACCATGGCGAAACCGGAGTAGATGGCGCCGGCGACGAAGTAGGGCGGGAAGATGGTGGTGTGCCAGCCGGGAAGCACGGCCACGGCAAAATCAAAGCTGATGACCGTATGCACCGAGAGCACCAGCGGCGTCGCCAATCCAGCCAGCAGCAGCGAGGCCGTCTCATAGCGCATCCAGTGGCGCACCGATCCGCGCCAGCCCACGCTCAGCATGCCGTAAAAATACTGTCCGATCTTAGACTTCGAGCGGTCGCGCAGCGTGGCCAGATCGGGGATCATGCCCACGTACCAGAAGACCACCGAGATCGTGGCGTAAGTCGAAACCGCAAAGACGTCCCACAAGAGCGGCGACCGGAACTGCGGCCAGACCGTCATGGTGAACGGCAGCGGGAAGAGCCAGTACCCCAGCCAGGGGCGGCCTACGTGGATCAGCGGGAACATGCCGGCGCAGACCACGGCGAAGATGGTCATCGCCTCGGCAAAACGGCTGATGGCGTTCCGCCACTGCTGCTTGAAGAGAAGAAGAATGGCGGAGATCAGCGTGCCGGCGTGGCCGATACCGATCCACCATACGAAGTTGATGATCGCGAATCCCCATGCCACAGGGATGGTGATCGCCCAGATGCCGACGCCGACAAGGAATAGCCAGGTCACGGCCACCAGAAGCATCGTCGCGCCCGAGCCGGCCACGGCAAAGAGCGCAAACCAGCCGAGCGGCGTATGCGGCGTGAGCACGATGCTCGAGATCTTCTCGGTAATCGACCGGAAGGTCTGTCCCTGCCCGACAACCCGGAATTCTCCGGTTGCCGGATCAACGCCTGGGTCTTTGGTTTTCAGTTCGCTGGTTGCCATCGCTGCTTCAACCCTTTGCCGGCAGATGCATCACCGGCACTTCTTCGAGTTCCTGGTTCAGGTTCAGAACCTCGGCCACGTAGGTTGTCCGCGGCCGGGTATTCTGGTCGGCAATCACTTGATAGCTCCGTTCCATCGCGCGCCGCTTCGCCACCCGGCTCTGCTTGTCGTTGATGTTGCCGAAGGTGATGGCCGCGGCCGGGCAGGCCTGCTGGCAGGCGGTCACGATTTCGCCATCTCGGACCAGGCGATTTTCCTTATCCGCCTCGACCTTGGCCTCCTCGATGCGCTGCACGCAGTAAGTGCACTTCTCCATCACGCCGCGCGAGCGCACCGTCACATCCGGGTTGCGCATCAGCGCAAGGCTGGGCGTCTCATAATCGGAGTAAAGCAGAAAATTGAACCGCCGCACCTTGTAGGGGCAGTTATTCGAGCAGTAACGTGTGCCCACACAGCGGTTATAGATCATCATGTTGAGTCCTTCGGGCGTGTGCACAGTCGCGCCCACCGGGCACACCTGCTCGCAGGGCGCATTCTCGCAATGCTGGCAGGCCATGGGCTGGAAGTGCGCCCGCGGCGCCGACAGATCGCCTTCAAAGTACGTGTCGATGCGCAGCCACTGCATGTCGCGGCCAATGCGCACCTGCTGCTTGCCGACTACGGGGATGTTGTTCTCGGCATAACAGCTCACGATGCAGGCGTTGCAGCCGGTGCAGCTGTTCATGTCTACTGACAGACCCCAGGCATACGCTTCGTTATAGGTCCAGTTGGGAAACAGCGACGTGTCCGGATCCGGCGTGTCGCGATTGATGCCTTCGTGTGCGAATCCCGGATTCGCCTTGAAATCGTCCAGCGTGGCGTAGCGGATGATGCCGCGCGGGCCGAGCGCCTCATCGGCCTCGAGCGAGTTGTTCCCGTTGCCCTCGCCGCTCACGCGTGGAGAGCGGTGATCCTGATAGTGGCTCTTGGTGATGGCGACGCCCCACTTGCCGTCCATCTTGCGGATCGCGCCGGTGGCATAGAACGGAGCCCATGTGTTGCGGATCAGATACGCGCTGTACCCCTGGCCCGAGCCGACCCGTCCGGCATACTCGCGCCCATAGCCGAGAAAGACCGTCACCGAGTTGTCCGGATGTCCGGGAGCCACGACCACCGGCGCCTTCACCCGGCCGCCGCCCACGCTGATCTCGATGATGTCGTCTTCTTCGAGGCCAAGCTTCGTCAGGGTCGCGCCGGAGACCAGGGCCGCATTGTCCCAGCTCAGGTTCGTCACCGGCTTGGGCAGCTCCTGCAGCCAGCCCACGTTCGACCAGCGCCCGTCATACACGGTCGGATCGGGGCGGAAGATCACCTCGATCGAATCCTTCGGCGTCGGTGTTGGAATCGCGCCCAACTTCAACGCAGGCGCGCTCTTTGATTTATCGAAGGCCGTATCGGCGATCCAGCCGTCGTGCAGCACCTTGCGCCAGCCGGTATCGAAATCGCCGCCCTCGGCGCCTTTTTCGATCGTCGGCTTCCACGTCTCGCGCACCGCGTCGTAGGAGCTGAGCATCGGGTTGTCGAGCAGCGCCTGCAGGAAGTCATGCGCGTTCCGGCCACCGTAGAGCGGATCGATCAGCGGCTGCACAATCGACACGGTGCCGTCATAGGCGCGCGCATCCGACCAATACTCCAGATAGTGCGCGGCGGGAATGTGCCAGTGCGAAATCTGACCGGTCTCGTCGAGATGGGTACCCAGATGCACCACCATCTCCGCTTTATTGAAGGCGGTAGCGAAGTTGAGATCGGCAGGCGCGTCATACATAGGATTGGCATTGAGAATCACCAGCCACTCCACCTTGCCGGCATTCAAATCCGCCACCAGGTCCTTGATCTCCGCAAACTGGTCGGAAGGAGCCGGATTCAGCGGATCGGAAGCGACAAAGACGGTCTTCCCGATATTGCCGAGCGCATTATTGATGGCCAGCGCCAGCGCCGCTACCGACGGGTCCTGATAAAGACCCGGAATCACCGCGCTCTTGCCCGCGTTCGCCTTCAGGTCCTTCGCCAGCGCGGCAAGGAACTTTTGTTGCGCATCGGTCCACGCATAATTGGCAGCCGGTGCGCCGCTTACGCCGACAGCCTGAGCCAGCGCCGCAGCGAAGGCCGGAATCTCGCTTGCGCGAAGGCCGAGCCGGTGTTCCGCCTTGAAGCCGGTCGTCGTCGGCGTGCTCTCGACCGTATACAGCCGGTTCATGCCATTTTCCGGCTGCTTGCGGCGGTCGGCGTAGTCGCGCACAAGCTTATGAAAGCCGGGATACGACGCGCCGGAGAGAAAATCCGCATCCAGCGAAACGATCAGGTCGGCCTGGTCAAGCGCATATTGCACGTTCAGGCCCCTGGCAAGAAACGTTCCGGCCAGCGCCGGATCGTACTGCGCCAGCTTCGCCTTGGGGTATGCGCTCTGCAACGCCTGCCATTGCCGCGCCAAAGTCGGCGAAGTGATGGTCGCGCTCAGGAAATAAATGCCGGCGCCGTCCTTCGTCGCAGCCGCCTTCTCGCGGAAGGCTTCGGCAAACTCGCCCCATCCGCGGCCCTCGCCGCGATAGGTCACATGCTGCGAGCGATCAGGATCATAGAGAGCCAGCAGCGTCCCCTGCGAATAGGGGTCGGATCCGCCGCGGTTGTACGGGTGCTCAGGATTGCCGTCAACCTTGATCGGCCGGAATTCGCTGCTCTTCACCAGCAGCGGCACCGCGCCGGTAGTAAACGGATGCGCCGTGGAAAAATACATCGGCTTGCCCAGAACCAGATCTTCCGGCGCCTTGACGTAGGGATAGATCGGCTCATCGGGCTGCTTGGTGCAGCCGGCCAGCCCGGCCAGCGCCATCGAGGCGCCCATCAGCTTAAGAAAACCGCGCCGCGAAACGGGATCGATCCACTCCTGCGCAGAACCGGGAAACTCTTTCGCAACCGCCGCCTGGAACTCCGCTGTGTCCGCGAGCTCGTCGAGCGACCGCCAGAACCGCTTCCCCTTCACGCCTTCGAGCTCCTGGCGAACCGCGGCCAGGGTCATCGGCGCGGAAGGCCCGGGATTCGGGTTCGCCGTCTTCGCAACTCCGCGCCCGGCCCCGTTCTGCGTCCTCTCATCCACGGCATTCCCCATCACGATCTCCACCGCCTTTTTTCCTTTTCCGCTCATCGGTGGCATACCTCGCAGCTGGTCAGGTCTTTCGGGGTGCGAATGTTGTAGTGCGCGAGCAGGAAATGACCCAATTCGTCCTGACTGGTGAACTTCTGATATTGAATCTCGGCCGGCATCGCATTCGCCGCGCCAGCCGCCATGGAACCATTCACCAGAGCGGCGGGCCGCAGCAGCGCCAGCGGCTTCAAGGCTGCGGCGACATTCGCATTCCCCGCGGGATCGGTCCTCGTACAGCTCACAGTCTGCGCCGTCGGCACGCCGTACTGATCGGGGACCGATGCGCACCACACCGGCCTTTCCTCAGCCGGCTTCTCCCACGCCATGTTGTAGATCTCGGCAGTCGGCCGCAGATTCTTGGAAGGGTTTCGATGGCAGTCCAGGCACCACTCCATCTGCAGCGTATTCTGCGCATACATCAGCGGCATCTGATCTACCTGGCCATGGCAGGTCGCGCAGCCGATGCCTTTATTCACATGGATTTCATGATTGAAGTAAACGAAATCGGGCAGATCGTGCACCTTGGTCCAGACGATGGATTGGCCGGTGTACCAGCTGTTGCGGACCGGCTCAAGCAGTTGCGCGTTGGTCCAGATCTGCGCGTGGCAGTTCATGCAGGTGCGGGTGGGAGGAATGCCCGCGTAACTCGATTTCTCGACCGTCGTGTGACAGTACTGGCACTGCAGCCCGAGGCCCTGGACGTGGTGCTTGTGACTGAAAGGCACCGGCTGATCCGGGCGCTGACCCTGCCGTGTGACCCAGGGTGAACGTTGCAGTTGATCCAGCGTGACTCCCAGGGCGATCACGATCAGCCCCGTCAGCACCAGGCTCATGCGAGCCAGCGCATTGGAGCTGCGGTCAAAGATTTGCGGCATTATTGTACCCTGCTTGATTTTCGTGTCTGGATGCGGCCGCTGTGCCGGCGGCCACACAGGTTACGTACAAAAATTGCTCGTGAACAAACAAGAACTTTTGCGGCCGAGAAGCCTGAAAATTCACTATATCAGCCTCACCCCGACACGCAAGAGCCGGAGGCGCGCAGCGCGGAAAAAATTGCGGCAAAAATGGTACGCATAATCGCTTGAAAACGGGAAATTCCGATCTCGCTGCTCAGCAAGAATAACTCCGCGTGTTCCTCTTTCGCGCCCGTACCAGAAACTGGTATATTCACGGTCCGCATAGCGCTCTCAAGGCCGCTGGAAAAACGGCATGGAATGAACCGCGCATCGCGCCTGCTCAGCGCTGCTTTTCGTTGCTGAAATCCACGCAAGCGCTCGCAACGGGGCTCTCCGGCGAGGGGGGTGGCGGCCACCCCGTCATGACCAGAAATATGTCGAGGACGAATAGTCCGATCGCAATATCGTTGAAAAGGGTCGCCTGGGGCAGATTCGGCCAGAACTGGTTGGCGGCCCAAAAGAGGAAGGCCGCTGCCAGCAGGACCGACTTCGCGAAATCCATGCCCGCTGGGCGGCGCATGATCTGGTGGACAAGGTAGGCGCAAGCGATCGCGGCCAGCGAAAAGGCCGCGAGAACGTCATGAGTCCCAAAAGGAAACAGCCCCGGAGAAACATCCCAGACGAACAGAACTCCGGCGCCCGCAAGTGCGGCGGCGCCTAGAACGAATGATGAAACCCTCGGTACCCGGTCAAAACGGAACGGCATAGGCCATTATGGATTGCCCGTCGAAAAGAAACCGTAAGGCCCCGCAGGCCGAAATAGAGAACGTTCGATCGCGCCGGCCTCCGCGCGCCCCCGATAACTCGATGCATTAGAATTTCATAAAGGCTTTGCGGCCGGCAGCTCTCAACGACAAGCGATCTCGGACGAGTTATCTCGCCCTGCGGACCCCGAACAGACGAAAAGAGCGTCCGGAGGGCGGCCCTCCATTCAAGCGCAACCTGAAAAGAGAAGGTCATGAAAAATGCTGGATTGCTGGTAATGCCAGCCGGATTCTTCCTTACTGTGGCCGCGCTGGTGCTATTCCCTGATCTCACCCAGAGAGGTATTTTCGTGGTTTGTGGACTGGCGGTCGAAGGGCTGGGGCTGGGAGCGGCTATACGCGGGCACATGCTCGCGCGGAGAGAGAGCCGCCTATGACTTCGATGGCGCCCATCGCTCCCGGAGAGGCTCTTCCCATGCCGGAGACCGTATTTGCTCTGACGCTGGTGCTCCTGCTGCTGGCGCCGCTGGCCATCGCCGGCCTGGCGCTGATCAACACCGGGCTCGGCCGGTCACGCTCCGCGGCCCAGGCCCTCCTCGGCAATGTCGCCATCATCGCGGTCGCGATCATCGTTTTTGCGATTGCGGGCGCGTCCCTTGCGGGTAGCCTAACCGGGACCGGCCACGCCTTTCATCTGGCCGGCAAGCCCTGGAACTGGGTCGGCTCCGCGCCGTTGCTGCTGGGTGGCTTGAGCACCGCGCCCGGCCAGGCGCAGCTCGCGCTGCTGTTTCAATTTCTAGCCGTCGCGCTCGCGGCCATCATTCCCTGGGGTTCGGGGGCGGACCGTTTGCGCCTCGCCGCCGGATGCGCCTCGGCCGCGGTTCTCGCGCTGATTCTCTTCCCGTTGGCCTCCTACTGGAGCTGGGGCGGCGGCTGGCTGGCGCAACTGAACGTCAACTTCTCCCTCGGTGCGGGCTTTCTCGACCCCGGCGGCGCAGGGGTTGTCCATGCGCTCGGGGGGCTGAGCGCGCTGGCCCTGGTCTGGATCGCCGGTCCGCGACGGGGCAAGTTCCCCAGGGAGGGCCTATCGACGGCGATGCCGGGGCATCACGTTGTCTATGTTCTATTTGGATCGCTCGTGAGCCTGGTCGGCTGGCTGGCCTGGAATGCGGCAGGAGCCATTCTCTGGCTGCATGCGCCGCTCGCTGCTCTGCCCATGACGGCGGTGAATACGGCGCTTTCG
The DNA here is from genome assembly GCA_036490385.1 of Occallatibacter sp. Lineage (GTDB taxonomy): Bacteria > Acidobacteriota > Terriglobia > Terriglobales > Acidobacteriaceae > Telmatobacter. Next base: position 14,995 of record DASXDX010000052.1, on the reverse strand, counting down.
GCCTCAGCGGCTCTTTTGGGCACATTGATTGTGACCCGCATCCGCTTCGGCAAGCCCGATGCCAGCCTGTGCGGCAACGGCTGGCTGGCCGGATTGGTCGCTTCCAGCGCCTGCGCCGCGATTGTGACGCCGGGCGAATCGATCTTCATCGGCCTGATCGCCGGCATCGTCACGCCGCTGCTCGTCGAGGTGCTGGAACTCGCGCTCTCCATCGACGATCCCTCGGGAGCGATCACCGCTCACGCCGTCGCCGGGCTGTGGGGCCTTTTGGCTGCGGGTCTCTTCGCGCCGCAACGCGGCCAGCTCCTCGCACAACTGGTGGGCATCGCTACGCTGCTGGGACTGGTCTTGCCTGTGAGCTATCTACTGTTCGCGATCCTGAACCGCGCAGTTCCCTTCCGTGTCGACCCTGATGGCGAGCGGATCGGGATGGATCTCCACGAGCTCGGCGGCGGCGCCTACCCCGAGTTTGTGATTCACCGGGACGAGTCGTACCGGTAGGAACAGCGTTTAGTACAGCGTTGGCGTACCGGCGCGCATACCGGAACTAAAACCGGTCTCATAGATAGCTTTGTGAAAGGGCACGACGTTAGTCGTGCCGCAAACGCCGCAAAAAATCGCTGGGCTTTAGCCCCTGAGGGAGGCTTTCCGCGGTGCAGAGCATTTATGAGACGGCTTCTAGGGCTTGTTCTCCGGGGCCGCGGGCTGGCTTGGATATGCCTTCTCCACCGCGTCCTTGAACTGCTGAAAGAGCATCACTCGCGGGCCGTTCAGCCCGTCATCCATCGCCCGGCTCCACAGTGCCCGCGTCAGCTTTCCATTCGCATTCACCTGGCAAACCTCAAAAACATCCTGGGAGGTGCTGGTTTCCACGCCGGAGGCGGCGATGGGCGCACCCGGGCTCTGCTGGCCGGGCATTTGCGCGCTGCTTGGATCCATATTGCGGTTGGGAATGCCATTTTGTGCCCCATTCGGGTTCGTGCTCCGGCTTGGACCGCCATTTGGATTGAATTCATCGTCCGCGCCGGCCGTTCTCCCCTTGCGCACCACGATCACGATATCCGCATCTTCGCGCTGCGTAACAAGCTTGTAGCGTTTCCATGCCTGCACCAGATCCTGCACGTCCGCAATCGCCTTCCGGTCATCCGGATCCAGGTTGCGGTCGAACTGCTGTCCGTTTTGGGCTTCGACATAGACAGTACGCGCCTGGTCGAAAGCGGGAGAAACGCTGGGTTTCTTGTCTTTGGCGTGCACCGCGAGCGCCGGAACCACAGCGATCATCAGGGCAATTACCGTATGACGTTTCATGGGCGACCTCCGGGAAGCGCGCATGCGGAGCCAAAATCCGGCATCCCGAGCAAGGGTACGCTTTTTCGGTCCTGCTTTGGCTGATTTTTCGTGAGTTTTTGCGCGAATGACGCGGCCGCCCGTGCCTCGTCTCTAACGGCGCGCGAGCAGCAGCATGAGCACGAAGACTACGACCGGCACCAGGGCCAGGCCTGCGTAGAGAATGATTCTGCGTCCGCCTCGCTGCATGCGGCCACGCAAAGCCGGGCGCCGCGTGCCGTCATCGACGCCGACCTCCTCCTGGTGCTCAAGCTCCCAGGCCATCTCCGCTGCGGTGGCATAGCGGTGGCGCGGGTCGCGCTCGAGGGCGCGGTAAAGGATCTCCTGCAACTGGGGTGAGACTTCGCGGCGGAGGTCGCGCACCGGCTTCGGATCGGTGAGCACGCGCTCGTTCATTACCGCCAGCGGATTGGGACCGGTAAACGGCGGCTCGCCGGCCAGCATCTCGTAGAGCATCACGCCCACGGCGTAGATATCGCTGCGCTGGTCGCCACGCTGTCCCTTCACCTGCTCCGGCGCAATGTAGTCCGGCGTGCCCAGCGTGGGCGAGATCTCCGTAAAGGTGAGCCGCCGCGCGTCCTCTTTCATGGCGATGCCGAAATCGATCAGTTTGATGCTGTCGTCCTCGCCAACCATGACATTTTCCGGTTTCAGGTCGCGATGGACCACTCCATTCTTGTGCATGTAGTCGAGCGCATCGCAGATGCCCAGCGTGATCGCGACCGCGCGCTCCACCGGCAACTGGCGCTCCTCATTCAAAATCGTCCGGAGCAGCTTGCCATCCACCCATTCGATCACCATGTAGAGCCGGCTGCGCGCTTCGCCGTCGCAGGTCTTCACGATGCCGGGATGGTCCAGCTCCTGGCCGATCTGCTGCTCGCGCTGGAAGCGCTCGACGAGAACCGGGTCAGTCTCCAACTCCGCACGCGGAACCTTCAAGGCCACCTGCTTGCCGTCGCGCAGGTCCGTCGCCCGATAGAGCGTCGACATTCCGCCGTGGGCGACAACGGCGTCCAAGCGGTAGTGGTCCAGTATGTCTCCGGCTTCCAATTGAGTAGTCACTACATATTGCATAACAAATCTGATCGTTACATGCGAGTTATAAGAAAAACGCAAGGAAACGGCATAGAAATCGTTAGTATGGATAGAGAACCGGCGGTTTCCAAGCACCCCGGCCGGGCCTGAGACTCAAACTGGGCACCTTCGGGGCATTGCGCCTCACCCGCACCCCGTGTTGTGCTTGAATGCCAGGAATGTTCCGATTGATTCGATTTGTCCCGGTCCTCGTGGTTCTCTCGCTGGTTCCGCTCTCCTGCGCCGCGAGCAAAGCGCGCCAGGCGCAGCGGGAGCCGGCGCAGGAAACGGGTTTTCTCAACCGCAGGATCGATCTCAACGGAGCTCCGTACCGGTACCAGGTCTACCTGCCTGAAGATTGGCGGCGGGATGACGGCAAGCTCTGGCCGATCATCCTCTTCCTCCACGGCCGGGGCGAGCGCGGTTCCGAAGGCATGTGGCAGACCCAGATCGGCCTTCCCGCCCAGGTGCGCGACCACCCCGAGCGCTGGCCGTTCGTCATCGTGATGCCGCAGTGTCCCCTCCCTGACCACTGGACCGATCCCAGAATGCTGGATATGGCCATGGCTGCGCTCGACCAGGAATCGGCCGAGTTCCACGGCGACCCGGAACGCACCTATCTAACCGGCCTCTCGATGGGCGGCTACGGAGCCTGGGAACTGGCGCGGCTGCACTCCCGCCGCTGGGCTGCCGTCGCGATCGCGGCGGGCGGCATCTTCTGGAGCTACGATCCGGAACGCTGGCAGGAATCCTCTTCTCTGCCGGCCGAATACGCGCAGGCAATCGGGCGCACGCCCCTTTGGCTCTTCCACGGCAGCGACGACAATGTGGTCTCTCCCCGGCAGAGCGAGTTGCTCTATGACGCCTTCAAGACGGCGGGCGGTCACATCCGGCTGTGGATCTACCAGGGTTACGGCCACGACTGCTGGACGCGCGCCTACAACGAACCGGAGCTGCCGCGGTGGCTCCTGTCGCATCGGCTTACGGCCAAGCCGGAGTTGCTCCCGGCAGCCGCCGAGCGGCTTGTCATTCCGCACCACCCTCCGGCTATCAAACTGACTCTTGCCACGCTCGACAGCCTGATGGGAGAGTACCGCGAGCCCAATGGCCACGGCGTGATGACGATCTTTCACCAGGGGGACGCGTTGTTCGAGAAAGACCAGTACGGCTCAACCATCGAGCTGGCTGCGGAATCGCCGACGACACTCTTTTTCCCTAACGGATCGAGCCTGCTCCGGCTGCTCATCGAGCACGATTCCCAGGGCCGGGTCACCGCGCTGGTCTTCCACGACGACCGCCACGAAGAGCGATGGGAGAAACTTGCCTCCGGCGCCGCGCGCCCGGTCCTGGCGTTGCGCCGCTAGTCGGCCGGCTGGGCGCGGAACCTGCGGCGGGCAATTTGCGTAATCCTGCTGGGAAGGCAGCGCGGAGGCGAGCATGTTTTGCAGCGGCTGTGGTCAGGCTCTGGTGCCAGGGCAGGCGTTCTGTGCGCAATGCGGCCGGCCGGCGGCGGTGGTGATGCCGCCGGTTCCCGGCCTCCAGTTCCAGATTGAAAGCTATGCCGGCAAGGTGAGAACGCTGAGCATCTTCTGGTTTGTCTATGCGGGCCTCTCGCTGCTGCTTGGACTTGCAGGCCTGGTCTTCGCCCGCGCCTTTCTGGCCGGGGGCTTGGGGCAGTGGATGCATGGTCCCAGGCCACCGACCTTTCTAGGGCCCATGTTCTTAGGACCTGTGTTTATTCACCTCGCCTGGATGTTTCTCATGCTGCGCATCGGGCTGGTCGGGGCCGCGGCCTGGGGCCTGATGGAGCGCACGCCGTGGGGGCGCATCCTGGCCATCGTGGTAGCCATTCTGAGCCTCATCCAGTTCCCCTTCGGCACCGCGCTCGGCATCTGGACGCTGGCGGTGCTCCTCGGCTACCGCAACTCCACGCTCTATGAACAGCTGTGAATCCGTCGCAGCTGTCAGCGGTCAACTGATAGCAGCCACTCGACTACAATCGACCCATGGCCTTCCCTGAAGTCCGGCTGCGGCGGCTGCGGCGCACTAATCCGTTGCGGGCGCTGGTACGCGAGACCACCCTCGATCCGGGCGATCTGATCTATCCCCTGTTCTTGTGCCCCGGCGAAGGCGTGCGCCGCGAGGTCGGCTCCATGCCCGGCGTCTTCAACCTCTCCGTCGACGAAGTTCTCCGGGAAGCGGAAGAAGCCGCGAGCCTGGGACTGGGAGGGCTGCTTCTCTTCGGGTTGCCGGAGAGCAAGGATGAAACCGGAACCGGGGCGTGGGATGCCAACGGCATCGTGCAGCAGGGATTGCGCGCGCTCAAGGCATCGAGCGCGGCAAAGAGTCTGGTCCTGATCGCCGATGTCTGCCTCTGCGAGTACACCAGCCACGGCCATTGCGGCGTGGTGGTCAAAACCGGCGACAGCTTTGAAATCGACAATGATCCTTCGCTCGAACTGCTGGCGCAGACAGCCGTGAGCCTGGCCCAGGCAGGCGCCGATGTGGTGGCGCCCAGCGACATGATGGATGGCCGTGTGGCCGCAATTCGAAGCGCTCTGGACCGCGAAGGCCGCGCGCAGACGCCGATTCTCAGCTATGCCTCGAAGTTCGCTTCGGCTTTCTACGGCCCATTCCGCGAAGCTGCCGACTCCGCGCCGCAGTTCGGCGACCGCCGCAGCTACCAGATGGATGGGGCCAATCTGCGCGAAGCCATGCGCGAGATCGATCTCGATCTCGAAGAAGGCGCGGATATGATCCTGATGAAGCCGGCCATGCCCTATCTCGACGTGGTGCGCGCCGCGCGCGAGCGCTACGATGTGCCCATGGGCGCCTATCAGGTCTCCGGCGAGTATTCGATGCTGCAGGCTGCCTTCGCCAAGGGCTGGCTCGACCGCGACCGCGCCATGCTCGAATCGCTCGTAGGCATCCGCCGCGCCGGCGCCGACTTCATCGTGACCTACTTCGCGAAGGACGCCGCGAAGCTACTGGGTTAGCGCCTCCGCATCGCTTGAATGCGTCCGGCTTGTCGCCTCGGCGCAACCGTGAGCGCACAGCCGGCGAGGGACCGCGCAATGGCTTGCCAACAAATCCCTTGGCGCTGAGGCTGCTCTGTGTTTTTCTAAACACACCCGCCTATGCTGAAGCGACTCGAAGAATACTTTGAATTCGCCCGTCTGGGGACGAACTGGCGCACCGAAATCCTGGCCGGCATCACGACCTTCCTCACGATGGCCTACATCGTGCTCGTGAATCCCGCCATTTTGGCTGACGCCGGCTTGCCACTCCCCGCAGTCACCGCGGCAACATGCCTCTCCGCGGCCTTCGGCTCCATTTTGATGGGCATCATCGCACGCTACCCCATTGCGCTCGCGCCGGGCATGGGCCTGAACGCGTACTTCACCTACACCGTCTGCATCAAGATGCACGTGCCCTGGCAGACGGCGCTCGGCGCGGTATTTCTTTCCGGCGTCATCTTCCTCGCGCTCACCGCGGCCGGCATCCGGCAGATGATTCTGCACGCCATTCCGCACCAACTTTATGCAGCCGTCGCGAGCGGCATCGGACTCTTCATCGCCTTCATCGGCTTTCAACACGCCGGACTGGTTGTGCGCGATCCCAACACGCTGGTCGGCATGGGCAATATCCGCAATCCCACGACCTATCTCGCGCTCTTCGGCCTCATCCTAATGGTCGCGCTCGAAGTGAAAAAAGTGCGCGGCTCGATTCTTATCGGCGTGTTGAGCGTGACGGCGGCCGCGTGGGCGTTGGGCCTCATGCACTGGACGCCCGCGACCGGCGGATTCCAATCCCTCGCCGGCACTGCTCTCAAGCTCGACATTCGCGCCGCCATCAGCAAGGGGTTGCTGGAAATTATCTTCGTCTTCTTCTTCGTCGACCTGTTCGATAACCTTGGCACGCTCGTCGCCGTCACCAAGCGCGCGGGGTTGATCGCCGCCGATCATTCCATTCCCCGGTTGAACCGGATCCTGTTTGCCGATGCAGTTTCCACCGTCTTCGGCTCGCTCTTCGGCACGTCCACCGTAACCAGCTACGTCGAGTCCACTGCAGGCGTGGCTGCCGGCGGGCGCTCCGGCGTAACCGCCATCGTCACCGGACTTCTGTTTCTGGGCGCCATCGGGGCCGCGCCGTTTATCGGCATCGTACCCCCGGCAGCGACAGCGCCGGCGCTCATTCTGGTGGGCTCGCTGATGCTCGGCGCGGTCACTGAGATTCAGTGGCAGGATCCGCTGGTGGCCGTGCCCGCGTTTCTCACCCTGGTGCTCATCCCGTTCACCTATTCCATCGCCAACGGACTGGGCTTCGGCATCATCGCCTGGGCGGTGCTGCACCTGGCCGCCGGCAAGTTCCGCCGCCAGGATTGGTTGCTCTATTTACTCGCGGCACTTTTTCTTGCGCGCTTCATCTATCTCGGCACCAGCTAAAGCATCGAATCGAAATGCCGTCAAAAGGTCGTAGAATACATCCGGAAAGTGACCTCGATGCACTGGTACACCTACATCAGCTTTTTCTTCGGCGGCGCATTTCTGGCCAATAGTCTGCCTCATCTGGGCAACGGAATCTCCGGACGGCCCTTTCAGACCCCATTCGCCTCACCGCCGGGAAAGGGCTTGTCCTCGTCGGTGGTCAACGTTGCGTGGGGCTTCTTCAACCTCCTGATCGCCTATGTACTTCTCGTGGTCGTTGGCCACTTCGACCTCTATAACATCGCACACGTCCTTCCCGCCGGAGCCGGCATGCTGGTGCTCGCGCTGATGATGGCGCGCAGCTTCGGAAAGCTTCACGGAGGCGAATGAGCTCGCGCCATACCCTCCGCGCTCTGCGGCGCTGCTGGATGGTTCTGCTCGTTCTGCGCCTGTGTTGTGCGTGGGCCCCTTTCGGTTGGGCAGCCGACACCTACAAAATCATTCACACCTACCCGCATGACCCGCGGGCCTACACCCAGGGGCTCTTGTACCAGGACGGGTATCTTTACGAGAGCACCGGATTGAACGGCCGCTCTTCGCTGCGCATGGTCGATCTCGAAACCGGACGCGTGCTGCAATCCGTGCCGGTGCCCAGCCAATACTTTGCCGAAGGACTCGCCTCCTGGGGCAGCACACTCATCCAGCTCACGTGGCAATCGCACATCGCGTTTGTCTATGACCGCTTCAGTTTCCGCCTGTTGCGCACCCTTCACTACAGCGGCGAGGGCTGGGGCCTCACCCAGGACGGCAGGAACCTGATCTTGAGCGATGGCACCGCGACGCTGCGGTTCCTCGATCCGGGCAGCTTTCGCGAAGTGCGCCGCGTCGTGGTCAAGGATGACGGCGCGCCTGTGACCGAATTGAATGAGCTCGAGTCTATTCATGGCGAGATCTATGCGAACGTCTGGCAGACCGACCGCATCGCCCGTATCTCTCCCGCGACTGGCAAAGTGCTGGGCTGGATCGATCTCGCGGGCATTCTTCCGGCGGATCAGCATTCCGACCCGGAAGCTGTGCTGAACGGCATCGCCTATGATGCCCGGCACAACCGGCTTTTCGTGACAGGCAAGTTATGGCCGGAGTTATTCGAGATTCAAGTCATGGCACAACCGCCGAAGATTGTTCCAGCCGGACGTTCCAAATGACTTACTTAAAGATCCCAGGAAAGACGCTCCTGTGAGATACTCAAGCACTCATGCCGCCTACTTACTCTGTTAACTCACGGGTGAGTTGACAAGGCCCTGCTTCCAATTGGCCGAAGGAACCGCCGGACGCCTTGATTCACGGTACAAACAGGTGCAGGCGCACGTGCCAGAGGGTACTCTGCCCAGGCTGCAGCGTCACCATCTTTGTGTCGGTTGAACCCCATTCTTTGCCAAACGGATCAGCCAGGTTGTATTGGTGCTCGATGGCCACAAAGCTCTTGTCCGGCGGCGCATACATCTGAATGCTGCTGATCTCCGGCGACAGTCCCTCGATATCGACGCCGTAGTGCGCCGCCGGATCAATCACCTGCACGCTCACTCCGCCGTTCTTCCACTCCAGATGGCTCCAGTTGTCATCGAAGAAATTGTTAGCCAGGGGTACGCCGCCGGGCGCGCGCAGATCGAAGCGCGTACCCTGAACGGGCAACAGTTTGCCGGTGGGAAAAACGTTATCGTAGTTGTCGACCTGCGCCGCCATGGAGCCGGGGATGTGCACCCGCACCTGGGCGCGGTTCCCAGACGGCAAATTGAAGTAGGGGTGCCAGGCAATGGCGATCGGCTCCGCCTCCGTGCCCACGTTGTGCGCCACAATCGAAACGTTTACCGCCTGCGCGGTGAGCGTGATCGTCACCACCAGGTCGGTCTTCGCCAACCAGTGGCCGCCGAAGTTGCCTGCGTGGATCACGCCGGTGACCTGCTCCCCGCCCGGCATCTGGCTCACGCGCACGTCTTCCGTCTTGGCCTTGAGAATCAAGCCGTGCATCGCATGGCGCTCGGCGCCCGGAAGTTTGCCGACATTGTTGGCCGGCAGCATAAGCTTGTGGCCCTCCCACGAGGTCGTCAGGGTCTTGCCGTCGGCTGACAGCTTTCCGCGGATGCGGTTGGGATATGGGCAGAGAAACGCCGCGCCCATCCGGTAACCAAGATCGCCATTCGCGGTGTCCTGCTGGTCAAGCATGTTCTCGGCCGTGGGCAGGTCCGGCGACGCCAGCACGTCGACATTGCCCTTTCCCGGGAAGTTGGCGGTAATGTAGAGAATCTCCATCCCGCGTCCGGGCAGGAGAGTCACTCCGGTAAACTCCGGCACGGTGGTGCTCACGGCTTTGCGGCTCAGGGTGACGATCTTTTCGCCGCCGATGCTGCTGATCCCGGGCGCTTGCGCCCCGGCAGCCGGAGCCAGCCAGGAAATCAGCAAGGCCGCCACGGCAATGCTGGGAGCAAAACTTGAACGCGGATCTCTCATATCGATCTTTCCTTGTGGCAGCAATCGTTTTCTCGCCGGAGAACGGCTCTGCGCCGGGTGCAACGTTTCGCTGCCAGGCATAGCGCGTTCCAGAGACCGAGCCATTCTACGTCAGGCGGCTCTACGTCAGGCGGCAACCCCGGCGCGCGGCCTCATCCATACTGTTTTCGGAGCCGGCATAACTGAATTCCTTTGCGAAGATAGAAAAGGAGACCCAACCCATGAGCGGAATCGGGCGCGTGGCCGTCGTCACCGGCGGAGCCCAGGGAATCGGCCGCATGACGGCGGAGTTGCTGGCCGGGCGAGGCTATCGGATCGCCCTGATCGACCTGCGCAATCCGGCCGAAACCGCGGACGCAATCACAAAAAATGGCGGCGAAACCATGACCTGTATCGGCAATGTCGCCGAGGAAACGGTGGTCCAGCGCTGCGTGGAGCAGGTGCTCCACCGTTTCGGGAGAGTGGATGTGCTGGTGAACAATGCGGGCATCAGCCTGATCTGCCCGGCCGAATCGACCGGAGCGGTGGAATTCCGCAATGTGCTGGACGTGAACCTGGTAGCGCCGTTCCTCCTGTCGAAGGCCTTTGGGCGCTGGATGCTCGAAGGCCGCAGCGGCTCGATCATTAATGTCGCTTCCGTTGCCGGTCTGCTCGGCATCGCGGATCGCGCAGCCTATAACGCGTCAAAACATGGCCTCATTGGCCTCACCCGCACGCTCGCGGCCGAGTGGGGCGGGCGCGGAGTGCGGGTGAACGCCGTGTGCCCCGGTTGGGTCAAGACGGAGATGGACCAAGCCGACCAGGTGGGAGGAAGCTATACGGACATCGATATCACCGGGCGGGTGCCGATGGCCCGCTTCGCCACTCCCGATGACATCGCGCGAGCCATCGCTTTCCTGGCCGACGACGAGCAGAGCGGGTTTATCAACGGCCACGCGCTCTCGGTCGACGGCGGCTGGGCGGCAGACGGAAGCTGGGAATCGGTTCGGCTGCGGAAGCGCTGAAGGCGTGTCATTTCACCGATACGATTCCCGCCGAAAACATGGCTCGCTCCTCCCGGCTACTCCACTCCAAGGTAAGGGGGGAATTGATCTGAATATACCTGTGTTGGCTATCTGTGCGGTAAACTGAGCGCGACTGGCAGGAGGACGCAGATTCGCCGTCCCGATTTTCCGTGAAAGTGGGCAAGAAAATTGGACGCTTCAAACAAAAAAAATGACTTTGTCGGTCAAACGCTTCTGCAATACCAGGTGACCGAGCGCCTTGGGGGCGGAGGCCTGGGGGTGGTGTCGCGCGCCATTGACCTGAAACTCAAGCGCACTGTCGCGCTCAAGTTCTTCTCTCCTTCGCTTACCGCCGGGGACGAAGCCAAGATGCGGTTTGTGCGCGAAATGAGGACTTGCTCCACGCTCGAACACCCGAACATCGGCGTTCTGCACGCTCTGGAAGAGACCGGCGAGGGAAGATTGTTCCTGGTGATGGCCTTCTACGAAGGGCCCACGCTGGCGAAGCGCATCGATCAGGGAAAGATTGCGGTCAACGAGGCCGTCGCCATTGCCCTGCAACTGCTGCAAGGACTCGCCGAAGCCCACAACCGCGGTATCGTCCACGGCGACCTCAAGCCGGAAAATCTCATCTTCAATGCGCTGGGCGTGCTCAAGATCCTCGATTTCGGAATGGCCAAATTTTATGGCAGCCCCGACCTGTCGCCCGGTTCGATTCCAGGCACCGTAGCTTATTTTTCGCCGGAACGCGCCGCCGGCGCTCCGGCCGACCGCCGATCCGATCTATGGTCCGCCGGCGTGATCCTGTACGAGATGTTGAAGGGGCGGCGCCTCTTCAAAGGCACAGACGCGAATGCGATCATGGCATCCATTCTTGCCGACGAGCCGGTTTCGCTGGCCGGCCTTCCTCCGGGTCTCGATCGCATTGTGGAGAAGGCGCTCGAAAGAAATCCTGAGCTGCGCTACCAGAATGCAGGGGACTTCGTGCGCGACCTCGAACTCGAACAAAGAAGCCGGTTGCTGTTTGGGTCGGAGGAGAAAACTGCGCCCACGGGCACGGTGGTGGGCACGGATGAGCAGACTCCGGCCCAAACCGATCTGGAGCCATCTGCGGCTCAGGGCCGATGGCTTCTCGCGGCGTTTGCCGTGGTGCTGCTGGTTGTTGGCGGCGTCTTTGCATGGCTTCACCTGCGGCGCCCGGCGCCGTTGCCGGGTGTCCCGCTGGCTATGGGCCGCGTGCGGCTCTTGCAGGAGCGTTATCCTGAAGCCGTCAACGAGTTTGAGCGGGCGCTGGCGATCGATCCAACCGATGAGGACGCCTACCATGGGCTTGCCCAGGCCTACGCTGCCATGGGTCTTACGGATAAGGCCGAAGAGTCCCTGCGCAGCGATATCGCGCTGCACCCGAGTTCGAGCGATGCCTACGACCAGTTGGCGAAATTCGAGCTGAACCGCGGCAACTCCGCGGCGGCGGTATCTAATTTTCACGCCGCGCTCAATCTTGCGCCCCAGGACCCCGCCATCCTGAGCGATCTGGGCGCAGCGCTTTCGCATACCGGTTCGCTTGATGAAAGCCGCCGCGTGCTCGAGCAATCCATACACCTCGCTCCGTCATTCTCTGCGTGGGACAATCTGGGCGATCTCGACCTCAAGCAGAAGCATTTCGCCGATGCCGCCGCGGACTACACGAAGGCGCTGGATTTCAATAACACCGACTATCACATCTGGGCAGATCTCGGCGCCGCGTACGCCAGAACTCCGGCACAGAAAGAGAAAGCGAAAGACGCATTTGCGCACGCCGCCCGGCTTTGCAGAGAGGCGCTGCAACCCCATCCTAACGATCCCATCCTGATGTCGGATCTGGCCGCAATCCTGGCCGCGCAGCCCGATGGCCGCGAGGAGGCGCAGACCTTGATCAAACGCGCCCAGTCACTCGCGCCGGATGACGGTCATGTCCAATGCAACGCGGCCGAGACCTATGCGGAACTGGGCCGTCGCAAAATTGCGCTGGGCCTGCTGCAAAAGCTCCTCGCAGCCGGATATCCAATTGAAAACATCAACGCGATCCCCATCCTCGCCGACCTGGTGAAATACGCGCCCGGCCTCACCGCGGCGGAGGGGCAAGCCCGGCGAACTTCCCATTCGGTTCAATAACCGCGGCCGAATTGTTGCGGGAACGCAGCCCCACCCGGCGCGGATTGCCATTTGCCTTCGATTGGCCGATACTAAATTCACACTGTCTTGCATTCGATGCGCTGCAGATTCAGCGCTCTCCCAGGGCGGGAGTAGTTCAGTGGTAGAACGTCAGCTTCCCAAGCTGAATGTCGCCGGTTCGATCCCGGTCTCCCGCTCCACTTCTGAAACACAGCTTGTGATTCGGACCACGGCACTTGCTCCTCGGCGGCAGGTATACGTGGAGGGCCGTCAACGATCTTTGCTTTCGAAAAATGTGAGGGAAGCAGCGGATCGGGTTAAGCGGCTTCTTGAATCTTGAGCACGAAGCAAGTGATGGTCTTGTCTGCGGAGACGAGAAACTGGTGGGGTGTTCCGGCAGGAACGTGAACGAACTCACCGGTGCGCAGTTCCTGGCGCGAACCGCCGTCGATCGAATCCCCGCGGGTTTCTCCGGGGGCTATGAGACGCGCGCCGCAAACCGCTCCGCCCGTGACCAGCGTGGCCGCGCCCGCCAACACGTAAAACAGATCGGCCCATTTCTCGTGCACCTCCGCCTCACCGTTGCGGCTGCGGAAGGAAAGCATCACCCGATGCTGCGGGTACTCCCGGAGGGTCTCGCTCGCCTGGCCGTCACCGGCGCGGGCCAGCTTGCGCAGATAAGCCGCGCGCTCCAGCAGCACCGGCGGGGTCCAGTGATCGGCTGAGCCCGGCTCGGCCGATTTGGGCCGCGTGGGCTTGGGCGCGGGCCTGGGCGCGGGCTCGTCGCCAATGACGGCGCGGAGAATTTCGGCGGAGACTCTATCGATTTCCATGCTTGCTCTTCCAGATTTTGTCAGATGGTGTCGCTGTTGCCTTTGTGGTGCGCGAAACGGTTTCTCCCTGCACGCTGTCCGCCAGCGCGCGGGCACGCTTGAAGACCGCTAACAACATGGGCCGGGTGAGCTTGCCGGTGTTGGTGTTCTGGAGCGATGGATGATAGCTGGCGATGGCGATCAGGCCGCTGGGCAGCGTGTGCTCGGCGCCGTGGGCGAAGACGAATCCGGAGCGGGCGGACAATGTTCCGATGCGCACCTCGCGCGCCAGCAATCCGTCGAAGGCGATGCGGCCCAGGCATACCACGACGCGCAGGTTCTTGAGCAGTTTCATTTCGCGGTCGAACCACGGCGCGCAGTTGCGCAGCTCTTCGGGCGTGGGCTTGTTGCCCGGCGGCGCACAGCGCGCGACGGAGCTGATCCACAGACCGTTGAGCTGCATGCCATCTTCGCGTGAAGTGGCCGCCGGTTGCGAGGCGAAGCCTGCTTCGTGCAGCACGGGAAAAAGAAAGTCGCCTGAGCCGTCGCCGGTGAAGGGACGGCCGGTGCGGTTGGAGCCATGCGCTCCAGGCGCGAGGCCGAGCGCCAGCACGCGCGCAGCTGGATCGCCGAAGGAGGGCACGGGACGGCCCCAGTATTCCCAATCGGCGTAAGCGCGGCGGCGCACGCGCGCAACCTCAGTGCAATGGCCGCGGAGGCGCGCGCAGAGATTGCAGGCAACGATACTGGAGTTGAGCGCTTCGAGGGAGTTCGCACCGGCCATAGATAAATTTTAGAGCAGAACCAGAGTGGCTGTATCTCTTGGGTCAGAGTGCCGGGTCGCCAATGGCTGGCGCGGTTTCTTGAAGGGCTCGAAGCGCATCTGGCAGCGCACTCGATCGCCACAGTTTCACGGAATGCGTGAGACTGTGGGATATCCAGCGTTAAGTTGATTGCTTGGAGCGAAGACTCCGCTTCACAGTTTCACAGCCTCATTTTTCCCCCGCGCCGACGTGACAGCGGGCGCCGGTGAAGATGGGGCTTGTTTCATGATGCGCCGGGAACGGGTAATTTTCTGCAGGGCTGGGTGAGGTTCGCGCTTTCCCAGGTCTCAGAAGCGAGACCTGGGGCACCCGGCGACAAGCCGGGCAGAACCTCGATTTTGAACACTAGCGCGTTTATGAGGACCGACCACCCCTTGTCGGTTTCGCATGGGTCCGGATGCGGAGGTTCGTCTCACCGTATGTTAGTTTGATGCTGAGTCCGCGAGGTGTTCATGCGATACAACCGTTCCGTTCCTCCTTGCCCGGTGATTCCTGTGCTTCGTTATCCCGACCCGAGCGCTGCGGCAGAATGGCTAGCGCGAGCGTTTGGTTTTACGGTCAGGCTGCGGATTGCGAACCATCGTATTCAGATGCGAGCGGATGAGGGATGCTTCACCATCACCGAGGGCGATGCTGTGCCGAACCGTTCGGTGATGGTGCAGGTGCGGATCGAAGATGCGCGGAGGCACTGCGAGCGAGCACGCGCCGCGGGCGCGACCATTTTGTCGGAGCCGACGGATCACGTGTATGGAGAACGTCAGTACGCCGCCGAGGACTTCCACGGCCATGTTTGGGATTTCACGGAAACCCTTGATGATGTGCGACCGGAGAGTTGGGGTGGTACT
>DASXDX010000007.1:0-63573 GCA_036490385.1 Occallatibacter sp. | reverse complement strand
GGAGATTGTCGGCTTCCGCGAAACCCGGAAGACGGTCGTCACGGGCGTCGAGATGTTCAAGAAGCAGCTCGACGAGGGCCTGGCCGGCGACAATGCCGGACTGCTCTTGCGCGGCATTCCCAAGGAAGATGTCGAGCGCGGGATGGTTCTCGCGAAGACCGGCTCGATCACGCCGCACACGGTCTTCAAGGGCGAGGTTTACGTATTGAGCAAGGAAGAGGGCGGCCGTCACACGCCGTTCTTCAAGGGCTACCGTCCGCAGTTCTACTTCCGCACGACGGACGTGACGGGCGTGGCGGAGCTGCCTGCAGGCGTGGAGATGGTGATGCCGGGCGACAATGTGGCTCTGCAGATCGAGCTGATCACGCCGGTGGCCTTGGAAAAGGGCTTGCGCTTTGCGATCCGCGAAGGCGGCCGCACGGTGGGCGCGGGCACGATCTCGGAGATTGTGAAGTAAGAGCAGCTGGCAGCAGACGGCTGACAGCAAACAGTACGGTAGCGCAATTCGAAACTGACAACTGTTGGCTGTCAGCTGAGAGGGATGAAATGCGGGAAATTGTGACGTTGCAATGCACGGAGTGCAAGGAGCGGAACTACTCGACGACCAAGAACAAGAAGACGACCACCGGCCGTCTCGAGTTCAAGAAGTTCTGTAACCGCTGCCGCAAGCACCAGGTGCATAAGGAAACGAAGTAGAAGAGCGGCTTTCAGCTCTCAGCCGTCAGCTCTCAGCTTTTGCATCGGGAGATCGATCCATCGGGCTCCCCCAAAATGGCTGAAAGCTGATAGCTGATAGCTAACAGCTGCTTTCAGGGGCGTAAGCTCAACGGTTAAACTGTCGGTCTCCAAAACCGAACTTGGGGGTTCGAATCCCTCCGCCCCTGCCAGATGCAAAGACGTCCGCTTAGCGCGGGCGTAAAGGAATGGAAGTTATGGCAACAAAGACGGCAATCGAACGAGGCGACGAGCGTTCCGCAAAGCGGCAGGAGCCAGGCGCCCTGTCAGAGTTCCGGGGCAACGCCATGGGCAAGTGGACCGAGTTCACCCGCTTTCTCAGCGATGTGCGCGCGGAGATGCGCAAGGTGGTTGCGCCTTCGCGCAAAGAAGTGGAGGTGACGACATCGGTGGTCATTGTCACCGTCTTCATCTTTGGTTTGTTCTTTTTTCTAGTGGACTGGATCTTCAGGGTCGGCGTGAACGGCTTGCTGAACAAGCTGGGCGGGATGCAGTAGGAGCAGTTCGGAAAGAGTTGAGAATGGCAGAAGAATTAGAACAAGTCGCGGGGCAGCAGCCGGAACCGCAGCCGGAGCGCAACCCGAATTTCAAGTGGTACATTCTGCATGCCTATTCGGGCTTCGAGCGCAAGGTGCGCGAGTCCATCGAGAGCCGCGTGCAGGCCTTCGGCCTCAAGGACCGCGTCGGCCGCGTGATGATTCCCACCGAGCCGGTGACGGAGATCATCAACGGCAAAAAGCGGACGGTGGAGCGTGTCTTCCTCCCCGGCTATGTGCTGGTCGAGATGGATCTCGACAACAATCTCTGGCACGTCCTCAAGGACACGCCCAAGGTGACGGGTTTTCTTGGCACGGGCGACAAGCCGGTCGCACTGAGCGAAGAAGAGGTGAGCTCGATTCTCTTCCGCTCCGAGATCGCCAAAGACAAGCCGCGGCTCAAGATCAAGTTCGAAAAGGGCGAGCAGGTGCGCATCACCGACGGGCCGTTCGCCAACTTCAACGGCGTAGTGGACGACATCAACGAAGATCGCGAGACGCTCAAGGTCATGGTGACCATCTTCGGACGTTCCACGCCGGTCGAACTCGAGTTCGGCAAAGTAGAAAAGATTGAGTAGAGCAGCTTCTAGCTACTAGCTTTCAGCTTCTAGCCGGGCCGGCGATCTAGCAGCCTCCGGTTGCGAGCAAACGCGAGAGCTGCGACACCAAAATTCGAATCAGGAAGAAACGAGCTAGAAGCTAGCGGCTAGAAGCTAGGAGCTAGTTCCGAAGGAACCAAATGGCACCTCCGAAGAAAATTAACGGCTACGTCAAGCTGCAGATCGAAGCGGGCAAGGCTACGCCCGCGCCTCCCGTGGGTCCCGCGCTCGGTCAGGCGCAGGTCAACATCATGGAGTTCTGCAAGCAGTTCAACGCGCGCACGCAGAACAAGGAGATGGCCGGGCTCACGATTCCGGTTGTCATCACGGTTTACGGCGACCGCACCTTCAGCTTTATCACCAAGACGCCTCCGGCTGCCGTTCTGCTCAAGAAGGCGGCTGGTATCGCCAAAGGCAGCGGCACGCCGAACAAGGAAAAACTCGGCAAGGTGACGGAGAAGCAGGTGCGCGAGATCGCCACGCAAAAGATGCCGGACTTGAATGCCGCGTCGGTTGAGTCGGCCATCAAGAGCATCAAGGGCACGGCCCGTTCCATGGGCATCGAAGTCGTCGCGTAAAAGGATAAGTTTTCGCGCGTCAAACGAAAGGCCCTCCCTGGGCAGGGAGGGCCTTTCTGCGTGCAGGACGCGCTGGAATCGGGCGAAAACTGGAGCGGTTTTTACTTCGGCGGAGGCGCCGGCGTGAACACTTCGCGCTTGCGGCCGGGTTCCACTTTCGGTTTGGGTTTAGGCGCCTTCTTGGTTTCTTTCTTGCCTCTGTCTTTGTTTCCCATGCGTGCAAGCATGACACAAAAAGCCGCGAGGTGAAAGCCTCAAGTGGCGCGTTCCCGGCGCAGGGGTTCCGTATCAGCAAACCCCTGGCTGGCCGCTCCAACTGCCGCGAAAAAACCGCTCCCGTGAAAAAATGGGTGCCCCACCCTTGGCGCGTAGTTGTCTTTGTGCCCAGGGTGGGATAGCACGAACCGCCGACTCACTGCGCCGCCGGACCGCGCACCACTTGCACCAGATTGTCGGTGCGGAGATGCCGGGCGAATGCCTGCTTCACGTCGCCGGCGGTGAGCTGCAGGTATTTTCTCGCCGCTTCTACCGGCTCGTCGAGCGGCAGACCGATGCCGGCGCGCGCGAGCAGGCTCCTCGCCACAGATTCTTCGCTCGCGGTGCTCAGCGGAATCTGGCGCAGCAGCAGCGCCTTGGCTAAATGCAATTCGCTATCGGAGACATCCTCGGTCCGCATCTGGTCCAGATCGCGCACAATCAGCGCCCGCGCCTTCGACACATTCTGCGGGTCGCAGCCATACTCCACCGAATAGCTGGCGCGCGTCTTGGCGGCGTTCAGGCTGACGTCCACGTTGTAGACGTAGCCGTTTACCTGGCGCAGATCGTGATAGAGGCGGGTGGCGTAAAAGCCTCCGCCGAGCACGTGGTTGCCAAGCTGCAGCGGATAGTAGTCCGGATCGAAGCGATTGAGGTTGACCTGCTCAGCCAGCGTCACCTGGTCCTGCACCGCCTCGGGGTCCGGCACGCTGGATGCGGAGGCCTGATTCACCGGGATCGGGGGCAGGGTCGTCTCGGGCTTGGGTCCTGTCGCCTTCCAGTCGCCGAACCATTTTTCGACCACGCTCTTCGCTTCATCGGCAGTGACGTCGCCAATGACCACGATCGTCGTCAGGTCCGGCCGCACGGTGGCGTCGTGATATTGCTTCACTTCATCGAGCGTCAGCTTGGTCACAGTCCCTGGCGTGGTTTCACGCAGCACCGGGTCGCCTGCGGGGACAAGCGCCATGTCGAGCGCGCGCGTGGTCTGGTAGCCGGGGCTGCGCAGCCGGCCGGCGACGAACTGCGCCGTCTGCTGCCGCGTCACGAGGAAGGCATTCTCCGGCAGGGCCGGATGCAGTTCGTTATCGGCCAGCAACTGCACGCCGCGCGAGAAGTACTCCTTGAGCACGGAGAGCGAGAAGTTGAAGCCTGCACTCTCGTTCGCCGCTATGTCGTCGAGCGCCTTCTGGAAGGCCAGCCGGTCCAGCGTCTGGGTTCCGTAGGAGTAGAGCCCATCCAGCACGCCGCCTACGCCGTCTTGTGTGGGCGGCGTTTCGAGGTCCGCGTTATTCTTCACGGAGCCAAGCAGGGTGATGGTCGGGCTGGTCTTGTCGGTGCGGACGATCAAGCGAATGCCGTTCGCCAGGGTTGTATCGGAGATGGCAAGCGTGTTGTCAGGCGCCTGGAGCTGATCGAGCGGCCCCGCGGCCCAGGCTGGAAGCTCGACAGGCTTGGTGGGCGACGAGGTCACCGACTCACTTCCTCCAAAGCCCTTTTCGGCCACGGGGCCGCCGCCGTTCACCGGCTTGAGCGTCGCCGTAATCGTGCTCACGTTCAGCAGATACTGCTTGGCTACGCGGTTCACATCCGCGAGCGTCACTTTGCGAATCGCGTCTACATCCTCTTCGGGTGAGTTGCGTCCCTCGGATGCGAGCGCGGCGGACCAGACCTCGGCCAGCCCGGGGATCGAGTTCCGCTGAAACTCGGCCTGCGCGATCTCGCTGCGCTTGGCGGCGTCGACCAAGTCCGCGGGCACGCCGCCGGTTGCGTACTTGTTCAGGATCTGCCGCATCTCGTTGAGTGCGTCGGTCGCGTCGGCGCTCGCCGGCAGCGCCACGGCGCCATAGCCTACGCTGGCCTTGCGATAGTTCTCCGCTACGCCAAACTCCGCATCGAGAGCCTTTCCCGCAGGCACCATTCCATACACATCAGCCCGCTGGCTGGCCAGCACGTCTGCCAGGATCTCGGCCGCCGCGTAATCCGGCGAGTCAGTACCAGGGAAACGATAGGCGATGAAGCCCAGCACGTAAGGCAGATTGCTGTCGATCGAGAAGGCCTGCGATTGGAACGGCTGCAACTGAATCTCGGGCCGCGGCGGCGCCGGATGATTCGGAATATTGCCGTACAGGTCCCTGATCTTCGCAAGGGTCGCAGCCGGATCGACGTCGCCCACCACCATGAGAATCATGTTTGAGGGCGAGTACCACTTGCTATAGAAATCTTTCAGCATCGCGCCCGTCGTCGCATCGAATGAGGCTTTGGTCCCCAGCGGATCATGCGCGTACGGCGTGCCCGCGAACATGGCGCTGTTCAAGCGATCAATGAATTTGTAAGTGGGGTTGGAAAGATCGCGCTGCACTTCCTGTTCAATGGCTCCGCGCTCCCGATCCCACTCCGCCTGCGAGTCGTCCACGCCTTTGAGGCAGGCGGCCTGAGCCTCGAGCGCCACATCGACATCCGCGGCCGGAACGGTGGCGAAATACTGCGTGATGTTCTGCTGCGTGTCGGCATTATTCTCGCCGCCGAGCAGAGCGTAGATGGCCGCGGTCTGGTCGGCCGTCATGCCTGCGCAGCCACGGAAGGCCATGTGCTCCTGCGCGTGGGCCATACCGGGAAAGCCGGACGGCGTCTCATTGCCGCCGACCATAAAGTTCGCTTCGACGGTGGTGACGGGCGCGAGCGCGTTGCGGATAATGACCACCCGCGCGCCGTTGGGCAATGTGGCGCGGGTGACATTCTGCGCTTGGTCAGTGGACGCTAGTTCGGCGGGCGCTGGTTCTGCAGCAGCCGAAGGGGCCTGCGCAGCGTGCGCGTGCAAGGAAAGCATCGCCACTCCCGCCAGGAGCGGCCACAACAGAGACCATGGCGGCAACATCCGTTCGCTCTTCAACGTGAAATCTCCAGTTTTCTTGATTTTTCCCCGGAATTCCGGCCCATCCGAAAAATGCGCTACTTCGCTATGCTAGAGCATTCTCGGAATACATGTAGACGTTTTGAGATGGGTGAAAGGTGGCTTTTTCTTGAAAAAAGCCACTTGAGTGTCTGCCGTTGGTGTAGAGCAATTCCGAAAACGCCAGTCGATTTCGATGGAAAGGGATGGGGATCAGCCGGAATGCAGCTTACGGGGTTTTCTGGACCATTGTGCTCGCGCCCCAAGGCAGAAGAGCGGAGGGGAGGCAGTCAGAAGCTTCCGCGGTTGCCTTCAGAGTTCCTTGCGCCTTGCCCAGCACCTCGGGAAGATCTGCCACTTCAGCCTGGCCGCCGGCATCGGTGGTCATGGTGAGCGTGGCGGTCTCGCCCTCCGATTCCAGCACCACTGGAATCCTGGCGCGACCGGGAAATCCACTGGCTACGATCAGCATCGCTGCCGCATCGGGTTCCGCGATTCTCACCTCAAGCGTGCAGGCCTGATCGCGCGCGATAACGGGGCGGGGAACAACAGTGCCGAGCATCGACAACTCCCCGTCTTTACTGGAGAGAATATAGCGAACCGGCTCCGCCGCGCCCACTTGAGGCATCAGTTCGAGCTCATCGCCAGGAACTTTGAAACGCGTATCCTGCTCCGGAGTCGGCCTGTGGATCATCAACAGGCCCTGTGAGTTTGCATAGATTTCCTGGGTGCCGTACGACAGGGTTTTGCCCACCGACCAAATGCCCAAGGTGTACACCTTGTTTTCAGGAGCGCCGTCCGCGAACACCCGGTATCGTGCAAGGCCATCGGCCGGCGAGGCTGGGTCCTCGATCTTTTCGAATCGCAAACGCAGCCCCTGCGGGTTCTGATAGGCGGCTCGCGTATCCCATCTCATCTGGCGGACCAGGTCGGAGATCAATTCCTTTGAGGGCGCGGGCTGGCCCTGAAAGCTCGAGTAGGTCAGCTCCGCGGCGTCTTTTGAAGACTGCCCCCAGGAAAGAAACGTCCCCTGCAGATAGATACAAAACAGAATGAGTGCGGAACAGCGGATAATCCGAGTCATAAGCACAGTTTCTGCCATACCCATTTCAAACGCAACAAAAACTCGAACGCTCCGCGGTGACTTAAGGCCGTATGGCGCGAATGTATTGAATCATCGGCACATTGCGCCGGCCCGAGATTCGCGGGACGAGCAAGGGCGGCTCTGCCGTCTCCCATGGGCGCGAAACCCTCTGAGCTGGGTTCAGGGTTCTGACCCTGGGGTTTAGGGTTCCATGAAGCCATCAGATGAGCGTGAGGCGCAGGCCTGAAGCGTGCGGAACGGCCACGGTGCATTTGCCCTGTTTGACGTGGCCATGCTTCGCCGACCGCGTGATGTGCGCTTCCCGGCTGTCGAGGGCAGGGGCATGCAAGGTCTCGATTTCCACCCTTCCGGTTCTTCCGCTCCCAAAATCCAGAACCAGGTCCAGGTCCTTTTCCGCATCTTTATTGAGGACAATGACGGATGTCTCGCCGGTGGGAAGTTTGACCGCGTAAGCGGCCGCATCCACCCCCGACGCCTGGAGCGTCGAGGCGAAATCCGCCTTGATGAAGGAGCCTCCGCTGAGCGAGCCGGCAAACTTGAGGCCATAGCCGACCGGCTCCAGTTCGTACTTCGAGTCGAATGTGGCGATGGGCGTATAGAACGGGTGCGGGTGCGCGGCGATCTGTTCCGGCGTTTCGCCTTTTTCCTTGAGCATCACATCACCGGGCAGGAACCCTCCCACGGAGTTGGCGACGGACTTTCCGGTGCCGCCGTGCAGATTGATGCCGGAGTAATTGTTGCTCGCCAGCAGCAGCGAGTAGTCAGCGGCCCAGAGCGCCGCGGCAAAGACATCGGAGACGCCGGGTTTGCCGCCGCGGTAGCAGGTGTTGCCCTCGGTCATGCGCACACGGGCGCCCATCTTGTCCGCCGCCGCGGTCGCGGTATCCGCAGTCCGTTGAACCTTGGCCATGGTCGCCGGCTGCAGCAGGTTGGGGATATTGACCTCAGGATTGGTGGCCGGGCCGCCGAAGTAGTGGTGATGCGTCAGCGTGGTCACGTGCGGCGGGTTTTCGATGGAGGGCCACAGGCCGGCAATCTCGGTCAGCCACTCGACCTTGGAAGCCACGTCCGGCATGCCGAACTTTGCCTCCGGAACGCGGGCCGTGATGGCGCGGGCCAGGGTGAGCCACTCCTCCAGATAGGTCTTGGCGGACCAGGTCTTGGGATCGCGCAAATGCCGGTCGAAGAGGTCCACCTCATTGCCGATCTGAAAATACTGCAGGCTGGGGCCAAGCGTCTTTGCTGCAAATTCGGCCTCTTCCGCGGCGCGCTCGGGCGTATTGGTGCCCATGCCGATGCCATAGAGACAGGTCCAGCCGGTGGCCTTCAAAAACCCGGCAAGATTCCGCACCGCTTCTCCGGTTACGGCATAGTACTCGGGCTTCGGCTCGCCCACCACTTCGCGGGTCTGCGGATGCTGGGGTTCGGGAGACTCGGGCGTGGCGCGCCAATAAGCAAACTCGCTGGTATTGCCGCCCAGGCGCAGCACGCCATGCGAGCAGAGCGCCTTGAACTGCGCGATGAGCCCGGCGTTGCTGCCGGAGAAAAAGCTCGGCTCCGCGAGTTGCTGCACCTCGTAGGAGAGCCCCACGAAATCGGCAGGCATGTGAGCGCCGGCAGCCTCGGCCGGAATGGCTAGCGTGACCTGTATGCCGGGCTGGCTCTGCGCGCGGAGGCGGGTTGCGGCAAGTGAAAGGGCAGCGGTTGAAAGAAACCTGCGTCGGCTGATCATAATCCTGGCGTGAATCCTGGCGTGGGCCAGCGGTGCACCTGCGACCGATTGGCGCTCCCAGTATATGCCCCGGACCGGAGAGCCGGGTGCTCAAGTCCCCTCACGCTGCCGGCCTGCGCCGCCGACCGGAAAACTCCACCCCATTGCAAGATCGGTCGCCATTCGCCGATTCACGCGGCCCTAGCTACTTTTCGCGCGCGTATGCGCAGCCTTGCTGGCAGCTTGGCGGAGCCCGCTCTCTCCCTTGGTGTGAACCGCTTTCACCGCCGCGGAATGCCGGTCCCGTTGGCTGCGCCGCCGCGCGGCTGCGCGTGCATGGGTTGAAAGCGAGCGGTGGGACGCCGTCGAGCGCGGTTCCCGCTCCATCGCTTTCTCACGGGCCTGCGAGCGGCGCGAGGAGGTGGGTTGCGTGTCGCCGGATTGGCCTTTCTCGTAGTCGCGCTCCGCGCTCTTGCGCGTGCTCTCTTTGGTCTTGCCCTCGGCCGGCGGCTTCAAGGGAACGCCGGCGCGCCGCGCCTTGCTCAGGCCGATGGCAATCGCCTGCTGCGGAGAACGCGCGCCATGCTTGCCCTCGCGCACGTGGTCAATCTCCTCATGCACAAACTCGCCCGCCGCCGTCGAAGGCGATTTACCTTCCCGCAGATCCTCTTTGGCGCGTTCCACTGTGGATTGATTCGGCATTCGTCTCTTCTCCCTTCATCGTTCCTAAGATGGGAGAAGCGCGCACGGTGTTTGCCGGAGGGTTTCGGTGGGGTGAAAGCGGGGCTGTGGTCAGCGATGCTCTAGCTGCCCAGGCAAGGCCTTCGCAGCGATCCCGGGCGATTCGAGGCGGCGGTCCAATCCGGCCTGCTGCGCGGGCGTGCTCTCCGCGCTTATGCGCTGCGTTTTTGCGCATCGACGTAGGCGCGCAGGACGGCGTTCATCCGGGTGAGGTGGCCTTTGCCCCGGGCCTTGAACCACTCAACCACATCGCGATCGAGGCGCAGGTGAACCGATGTTTTGCCGGCAGGCATGACCACCCGCGCCGACTTCCAGAAGTCCTCGCCCAGGGATTCAGCGCGCGGGGCGTCAGGGCGGGTTTTGTCGAGGCCACGCTCGCGCAGGGCCCCGATTTCGCTAAGAGAATACTTCACGGTAGTAGATTTCCTGTTCATCTTGGCTCGCCCTCTGGGCGCTGACGATGCGGATAAGGTTTTCGGCACGCCACGTGTAGACGACACGATACACCTCGATATCGACTCGGCCCAGGGCAATCCACCGCACCTCGCCGTAGTCCTCACGATCGTCGACGCGTTCCAGTCTCTCGTGGGAAAAGATGGCGGCCGCGGTCAGGAACGAGACCCCGCGCTTTTTCAGATTGCTTGCGGCCTTGACTTTGTCCCACTCGAATTCGAGCTCAGTCTCGGCCATTGCGCACTCCAATATGTGAACACAAATGTGTACACAAATCAAGGGGCGGGACGTTGACCGGGCCGTGCGCATCGTGCTTTCCCAGGTCTCAAAGGCGAGACCTGGGGCACCCGGCCGGTGCGATCCTCGTCGCGACCCTCCGGGGCGCGGATGGATATAGAAGGCACGGCTATCCCAGGGTTCGCTCTTCGCTGCGCTTGGGCTCACCCTGGGCTATTCTCGTTTCTTCCCTACGGGAAGAGGGGTCGGTTGCGGTGGAGGGCCGCGCTTTCCCAGGTCTCAGAAGCGAGACCTGGGGCACCCATTTTCATGCTTGGTCAGCTTTTTGAGACATGGGCCACCTGCCCGCGCTTTCACAGGTTTCAGAAGCGGGGCCTGGGGCGGCCGACCGGGACTATCCCGATCGGACTTATCCCGACCTTGGACCTTTCAGATTTGAAGCTGAAGAGGACCGAGGAGCCGCGGAGGAGCTCGCGTCAAGATTCTCTGACGGGTCGCCGCGAACGACGTTTGCAATCCTTACACCATTTCGCTATGATCTAAAAATGTGTCCGGGGGAAGACTCCGGACTGTCAATAGCACCACGGCTTTTGGGCTCCTGAATCAGAGACGCGGCGACGGAAACGTTGTCCCTCCGGCAGGGAGTTCCCCGGCAAGCGGGGCTGGCAAATGCGGTGGGAGACGAGGGATGAATGGCTAAAGTCAGCAAGAATATTGCGAAGGCGCGCGCCGCCGTTACCAAGCCCGCCTATCCGCTGCCTGAAGCGGTTACGCTGCTCAAGCAGGTCAAGTACGCCAAATTCGATGAGACCGTAGACCTGACCATGCGTTTGGGCGTCGACACGCGCCACGCCGATCAGATGGTCCGCGGGACGGTGGTTTTGCCGCACGGCTTGGGCAAGACCAAGACGGTGGCCGTGATCGCTACCGGTGACCGCCAGAAGGAAGCGCAGGACGCAGGCGCGGATTTCGTGGGCGGCGAAGAGATGGTCGAGAAGATCCAGAAAGAGAACTGGACCGCTTTCGACGCGCTGATTGCCACGCCGGACATGATGAAAGTAGTCGGCCGTCTGGGCAAGGTGCTCGGACCCAAAGGCCTGATGCCGAACCCGAAGACCGGCACCGTGACCCAGGATGTGGCCGCGGCGGTGAAAGAGATCAAGGCCGGCAAGGTGGAGTTTCGCGCCGACAAGACCAGCCTGGTGCACGTGCCTGTGGGTAAGCTTAGCTTCGATCCGCAGAAGCTGGTGGATAACGCGACCACGGTGATTACCTCGATTGTGCGCGCCAAGCCTTCGGCGGCCAAGGGCAAGTACATCAAGAGCGTCACGCTGAGCTCGACGATGGGCCCCGGGGTGCCGCTCGATTCGCAGGTCGCGGACGCGGCCGGCAAGCACTAAGAACGAGTGGACAGTGAACAGCGGTCAGCGAACAGTGACCGCGGGTTCAGCTTCAGTCCCATGACGGCTTTGAGAGAGATTCAAAAGCGGGAACATTGATCGAGGGCGGTTTTCAACTGCCCACTGTTCACTGATCACTGTTCGCTGTGCGGAGCACACAATGGCGATTTCGAAGGCAAAGAAGCAGGAGAAGGTCCAGTTGCTGGCCAAGGAGCTGGAGACCTCGACGACGGCAATTATCGGCACCTTCAGCAAGCTCACCGTAGCCAAGGATTTTGAGCTGCGCAAGGTGATCCGCGAGGCGGGCGGCAGGTACCGCGTGGTGAAGAACAAGCTGGCCGCGATCTCAGGCGCCGGCACGCAGGTGGAGGCGGCGCTCAAGGGCCTCAAGGGCGTGAACTCGGTTGCGTTTACCGCGGGCGATCCCGTGGCCCTCGCCAAGGTCTTCGCCAAGTGGGCCGGTGACAATGCCGAGTTCGAGTTCAAGCTGGGCATCATCGACGGCAAGCTGCTGAATGTGGACGAAGTCAAGTCGCTGGCCACCTTGCCGGGCAAAGAGGAGATCTTCTCGAAGCTGCTCTTCCTCATCAACGCGCCCGCGCAGCGTTTGGCCACCGTGCTCAACGCCACCGGCCGCGATCTGGCGGTGGTGCTGGGGCAGGGCGTGGAGAAGGAAAAGTTTGCAGGCGCGGCATAGGGATTAGCTCTCCCACCCTTTCGCCAGAAGGAAAGCGAAAGGATGGGGCACGGGATTGAGTTTCCCACCCTAGCCGCAAAGACAGGAACGCGGCGAAGGTGGGGCACCTGGATGAGGATGGGGCACCCGGATTTTGAGGTTCGTGGTATCCCAGGTCTCAAAATCGAGACCTGGGGCACCCAGGTTTGTGCTGAGTTGAGGGTGCCTGATTGAGGATTGAGGTTTCCCACCTTAGGCGCAAAGACAAGAACGCGCCGAAGGTGGGGCACCCAGGTTCGAAGGGTGGGGCACCCGGGTTCTTAGCTGAAAGCTGACGGCTGATAGCTGAAAGCTGTTTTTAAGAGTTTTGGCCACGAGGCAGGTTGAAAGGGCGCGGGTCTGGCGCATCGGAAACTTTCAGATTTGGCTTACGCGGCCGGGGAAACACAAATTCAAAACGGTTTGGATGGGAGAAGAAAATGGCGGATATCGCGCAGTTGGAAGAACAGATTGTCTCGTTGAGCCTGCTGGAAGCGGCGGCTCTGGTGAAGAAGCTGGAAGAGCGCCTTGGCGTTTCAGCCGCGGCGGCGGCTCCGGTAATGGTTGCCGGTGCGGCGGGCGGTGGCGCGGCGGCTCCGGCGGTTGAGGAAAAGACCGAGTTCCAGGTCATCCTCAAGGATGCCGGCGCCAACAAGATCAACACCATCAAGGCGGTGCGGGAAGTTACCTCGCTCGGCCTGAAGGAAGCCAAGGACCTGGTGGATGGCGCGCCGAAGCCGCTCAAGGAGAACGCCACCAAGGAAGAGGCTGAGGCGATCAAGAAGAAGTTCGAGGGCGTTGCGACCGTCGAGGTCAAGTAAACATCCAGCACTTGCAAGGACGCCCGGGACGCGCTACCATAAAGGTTGCGCGTCTGCCGGGTCTTTTCCGCTTTTTCGAGGAAAGGCTTCGGGAGTAACCGGTGCGTACTCTTCAAGATTGGATGAAATTGTATTGTCCGCGGGTCAAGACAGGGCCAAGCCTTGAAGTCCCCGGACGCCTCGAGCATAGGTTAAGTTGTTTCTGTGTCAACAACTTGCTTGAAGGTCAGGCAGGCGGTTGTTGATGAGCGTAGCGTGGCTGGCGAGCGAGCGGCTGAAGCGAATTGGGATCGGCGCGAACAAGGCAAACGAATTCGGATGGGGGCACCGGCAATAGGCCGCGCTCGTGAGGCATTGCGTCCTCGCGGGCTTTCGTGTCTACCCCATCAAGCAGATGAGAGATTTTACGTTCCCCTCTGCCTTGTGCGCATAACCTCCCGTAGCGGTCTTCCCGATTCTTCGGGACTGAACCGCACTGTTCGCTTCCTTCAATTGTGCGCAGTCTAGCCCAACGGGCAGATGTGCGGCAATGCCCGCCATGGGTAATTCAGGAGTTCTCACGTAACCCTGACCCGGTTACCTCCGGCGCATCTGGGCACACTCGCCCGGGCTGCCGGAATCGCATCGGGACTGGAAGTCTAGCTTCGCCAGTCTGGTTTTTCGAATACCTACCGTAATCCGCCGGCGCCGAGGAGTCTCGGGTACCGGCTGGCGCCAAACACGGCGCCGAGCGACGAGACTCAGGAGTGATCATGTCCAACGAGAAGCGCGCGATTCGCAGCAGGCTCGATTTTTCCAAGATTCCCACCGCAACCCAGATTCCTAACCTGATTGAAGTCCAGCGGCGCTCGTATGAGCGGTTCCTGCAGATGGACAAGCTGCCCAACGAGCGCGACGACTCGGGGCTGCAGTCGGTCTTCGTCTCGGTCTTCCCCATCACCGACTTCCGCGGCATCTCGCAGCTCGACTTCGTCGATTTCTCGATCGGCAACTGGGAGTGCAAGTGCGGACACCTGAAAGGGCTGCACCATCTGCGCACGGCCTGCGTGCATTGCGGCGCGATGGTGATTACCGACCCGTTCCTGCCCGGCGACGTGCTTTGCCAGAAGTGCGGCACCTACAACCGCAACATGCCCGACTTCTGCAACAAGTGCGGCGACCCGGTGAGCCTGCAGTTGAAGTACGACCAGCAGGAGTGCGAAGAGCGCGGCATGACCTTCTCTGCGCCTTTGAAGGTCACGGTGCGCCTCACCATTTATGACAAGGACCCCGAGACCGGCAACAAGACCATCCGCGACATCAAGGAGCAGGAAGTCTTCTTCGGCGATATTCCGCTGATGACGCCGAACGGCACCTTCATCGTCAACGGGACAGAGCGCGTGATCGTTTCGCAGCTGCACCGCTCGCCGGGTGTCTTCTTCGAGACGGCGAACAACCGCACCTACTTCCTGGGCAAGATCATTCCCTACCGCGGCTCGTGGGTGGAGTTCGAGTACGACCAGAAGAACACGCTCTACGTGCGCATCGACCGCAAGCGCAAGTTCCTGGGCACAATTTTCCTGCGCGCGCTCGGCCTGCGCTCGGACGAGGAGATCCTCAAGACCTTCTACACTGTCGACCGCATTCAGATCGCGGACGGCAAGCTGTTCTGGACCGTGCCGCAGGATTCGACGAAGAGCACGCATCTGCAGGGCGCCAAGCCGGCGCACGCCGTGGTGCATGGCGGCGAAGAGATCGCGCACTCCGGCCGCAAGATTACCGCGCACTCGCTGAAGGCTATCCGTGCGGCGGGCATCGGCAAGATCGAAGTGGAGACAGCGGAGCTCGACAGCGCGATTACCGCGGCCGATGTTGTCGATACAGCCACCGGCGAAGTAATCGTCGAGGCCAATGTCGAGCTCACCGCCGACCGGCTGCACAAGGTGATGGCCTCCGGCGCGCAGAATATCGAACTCTTCTTCCCCGACCGCGACGACGTGGGCAACATCATCACCAACACGCTCAAACGCGACTCGGTGCGCAAGCCGGAAGAGGCGCTGATCGAAATCTATCGAAAGCTGCGTCCGGGCGATCCGCCGACGCTTGACACCGCGACCGCGCTCTTCGAAGGCATGTTCTTCGATGCGCGCAAGTATGATTTCTCGCGCGTGGGCCGCTTGAAGTTCAACATCAAGCTCTACGAAAACCAGGACGCGACGCCGCTCGATCACCGCACGTTGACGCCCGAGGACTTCTACGCGACCATCCGCTACCTGCTCAAGCTGCGCAAGAACGTGGGTGTGGTGGACGATATCGATCACCTGGGCAACCGCCGCGTGAGGGCCGTGGGCGAGCTGATGGAAAATCAGTTCCGCATCGGACTGGTCCGCATGGAGCGGGCAATTAAAGAGAAGATGAGCGTGTATCAGGAGCTCTCGACGGCCATGCCGCACGACCTGATCAACGCCAAGCCGGTGATGGCCGCGATTCGCGAGTTCTTCGGCTCTTCGCAGCTCTCGCAGTTCATGGACCAGACCAACCCGCTCTCCGAGATTACGCACAAGCGGCGTCTCTCGGCGCTTGGGCCGGGCGGCTTGTCGCGTGAGCGCGCCGGATTCGAAGTGCGCGACGTGCACCCCACGCACTACGGCCGCATCTGCCCGATCGAAACGCCGGAAGGCCCGAACATCGGCCTCATCAGCTCGCTGAGCTGCTTTGCGCGTATCAATGAATACGGCTTCATCGAGTCGCCTTACCGCAAGGTGAAGGATTCGCGCATCCTCGACTATGTGGAGATCGTGAACGCCGGCGAAAGCGGCCTGCGCGTGGGCGACCGCATCGAGAAGGAAGAAGCCGCGCGCCTGAACGCCAACTTGAAGAAGGCCGGCAAGCGCGCCATCGATCACATCCCGTACAGCTTCTATCTGTCGGCGTGGGAAGAGGACAAGCACACCATCGCGCAGGCCAACATTGATTTCAACGACAAGGGCGAGATCACTGAGGATCTGGTGAACGCCCGCCGTCAGGGGAACTTTGTGCTGGTGAATCGCGCCGAGGTGGACTACATCGACGTCAGCCCGAAGCAACTCGTATCGGTCGCCGCTTCGCTGGTGCCGTTCCTCGAGCACGACGACGCCAACCGCGCGCTGATGGGCGCGAACATGCAGCGCCAGTCCGTTCCGCTGCTGGTTGCCGAGGCGCCGCTGGTGGGCACCGGCATGGAAGGTGTAACGGCGCGCGATTCCGGCGCCGTGATTCTCGCCAAGCGCAACGGTATCGTGGATTCGGTCGACTCGGAGCGCATCATCGTGCGCGTCGAGGGCGAGCATCATCCCACGCAGTTGTCGCGCGAGGTGGGTTCGGACATCTACACGCTGATCAAGTTCAAGCGCTCGAACCAGAACACATGCATCAATCAAAAGCCCGTCGTTCGCGAGGGTGATCGCGTAATCAAGGGTCAGGTGATCGCCGACGGCCCGTGCACGGAGCAGGGCGAGCTGGCGCTCGGCCGCAACGTGCTGGTCGCCTTCATGCCGTGGCGCGGCTACAACTTCGAGGACGCGATCCTGATCAGCGAAAAGCTGGTGCGCGAGGATTACTACACCTCGGTTCACATTGAAGAATTTGAGATCGAGGCGCGCGACACCAAGCTCGGTCCTGAAGAGATCACGCGCGACATTCCCAACGTCAGCGAGCATGCGCTGCGCGATCTGGACGAGAGCGGCGTGATCCGCATCGGCGCCCAGATTGGCCACGGCGACATCCTCGTGGGCAAG
Source organism: Occallatibacter sp. (assembly GCA_036490385.1). GTDB lineage: Bacteria > Acidobacteriota > Terriglobia > Terriglobales > Acidobacteriaceae > Telmatobacter. The sequence goes on along the minus strand of DASXDX010000007.1, from coordinate 47,039 downwards.
GTAACGCCGAAGGGCGAGACGCAGCTGACTCCGGAAGAAAAACTGCTGCGGGCAATATTTGGAGAAAAAGCGGGCGACGTGAGGGACGCCTCGCTCACCTGCCCTCCGGGCATCGAGGGCACGGTGGTGGACGTGCGCATCTTCAGCCGCAAGGGCCAGGAGAAGGATGAGCGCGCCAAGCAGATCGAATCCGAGTATGTGGCCAAGCTCGAGAAGAACCTGGGCGACGAGATCCGCATTCTGACCGACGAACGTCTGAAGCGCCTCGAAGCTATCCTCGGCGGCAAGGAAGTGCTGGCCGATTTGCACGACGAGCGGACCAACAAGCGCCTCCTTACCAAGGGAGCGCTTCTTGATCGCGATACGATCGAGCGCATCTCGACGAAGAACCTCAAGCGCATCCGCTATAACGACAAGGATCCCCGCGTCAATGAGCAGATCGATGAGATCGAGGAGATGACCTCGCGGCAGATCGAAGTGCTGCGCAAGATCACCAATGAAAAGGTGGCCAAGCTGCAGAAGGGCGATGAGCTGCCTCCGGGAGTGATCAAGCTGGTGAAGGTCTATGTCGCCATGAAGCGCAAGCTCTCGGTGGGCGACAAGATGGCCGGCCGCCACGGCAACAAGGGCGTGATCGCGCGCATTCTTCCCGAGGAAGACATGCCGTATCTGCCCGATGGCACGCCGGTCGAGATCGTTCTCAACCCGCTCGGCGTTCCTTCGCGTATGAACGTGGGCCAGATTCTGGAAACGCATCTGGGCTGGGCCGCTCATGCGCTGGGCGCGAAGATCGCAGCTTTGATCAAGGCCAACAGCGATGTGGAGGCCACGCGCGAACTCATGAAGAAAGAGTTCGCCGGGACCGCGACACTGCGGCAGTTGCTCGAGCTGGATGACGAGATGCTGCTGCGCGTGGGAGCCGGCATGCAACGCGGCATCTGGTTCGGCACGGCGGTCTTCGACGGCGCGCAGGAACGCGAGATCAAGGCGCTATTGGCTTCGGCCGGGTTGCCTTCATCAGGCAAGACGCCGCTGTTCGACGGCATGACGGGCGATCAGTTTGAGCAGCCGGTGACGGTTGGCTACATCTACATGCTCAAGCTCTCGCACCTGGTGGACGACAAGATTCACGCGCGCTCCATCGGACCGTACTCGCTTATCACCCAGCAGCCGCTGGGCGGCAAGGCGCAGTTCGGCGGGCAGCGCTTCGGCGAGATGGAAGTCTGGGCGCTCGAAGCGTACGGCGCAGCCTACATCCTGCAGGAGCTGTTGACCGCGAAGTCCGATGACGTTTATGGCCGCACCAAGATCTACGAGGCCATCGTCAAGGGCGAAGCAGCCATCGAGCCGGGCGTGCCGGAGTCGTTCAACGTGCTCATCCGCGAGTTGCAGTCGCTATGCCTGGATGTGGAGTTGATCAAGCGTGCGGATTTGATCAAGAAGCTGCCTGCGCCGGAAGTGGCGGCGGTGGCAGATTGAGGTTTGCGGTATCCCAGGTCTCAAAATCGAGACCTGGGGCACCCGGCGGATTGGGGTATCCCACCCTTCTCGCAAAGAACGCGAGAAGGATGGGGCACCCGGATGATTGAGGTTTGCGGGATCCCAGGTCTCAAAGTCGAGACCTGGGGCACCCTTGATCCAGTCGGATTTTGAAAGTTTTTCCCAGGGTCCTTCTTGCAAGCGGCAAACACCGCTTCCCGGGAGGGAAGGATCCTTCAACAGTCCCGGGATACCGCGGCAGGAATCCAACAGTCTGCCAAGGAGGGTCGCCTTGTTCCGTTCGAACCCGTTTGAGCTTACCAGCCCTATTACCGACTTTGACGCCATTCGCATCATGCTGGCTTCCCCGGAGAAGATCCGCAGCTGGTCGCATGGCGAGGTGACGAAGCCGGAGACCATCAACTACCGCACGTTCAAACCCGAGCGTGACGGGCTCTTCTGCGCGCGCATCTTCGGACCGGTCACGGACTGGGAGTGCCTCTGCGGCAAGTACAAGCGCATGAAGCACCGCGGCGTGATCTGCGACAAGTGCGGCGTCGAAGTGACCGTGAGCAAAGTGCGCCGCGAGCGCATGGGCCATATTGAGTTGGCCTCTCCGTGCTCCCACGTCTGGTTCTTCAAGGGCCTGCCCTCGCGTATCGGCCACCTGCTCGATATCTCGCTGCGCGACCTGGAGAGCATTCTCTACTTCGAGTCCTATGTCGTCGTCGATCCGGGCGACGCGCCGGTCCGCGAGCGCGAGATCATCAAGGACGAGACCCGCTTCCGCGAGCTCGACCAGCAGTTCCGCCCCTCCGGCTTCAAGGCCATGATGGGCGCCGAAGCGATCAAGGAACTGCTCAAGCGCGTGAGCATCGAAGAGCTGGCCCTCGAGCTGCGCGAGCGCATGAAGAGCGAGACCTCGGCGCAGAAGAAGATCAAGTATGCCAAGCGCCTCAAGGTCGTCGAGGCATTCCGCAAGAGCTCCAACAAGCCGCAGTGGATGATTCTCGACGTGTTGCCGGTCATTCCTCCAGAGCTGCGCCCGCTGGTGCCGCTGGATGGCGGCCGTTTTGCCACGTCCGATTTGAACGACCTCTATCGCCGCGTGATCAACCGCAACAACCGGTTGAAGAAGCTGATGGACCTGCACGCGCCTGAAGTGATCGTGCGCAATGAGAAGCGCATGCTGCAGGAGGCCGTCGACGCGCTGTTCGACAACGGCCGCCGCGGCCGTGTGTTGCGTGGCGCGAACAACCGCCCGTTGAAATCTTTGAGCGATACGCTCAAGGGCAAGCAGGGCCGCTTCCGCCAGAACCTGCTCGGCAAGCGCGTGGATTACTCCGGCCGTTCCGTGATCGTCGTCGGCCCCGAGCTGAAGCTGCACCAGTGCGGACTGCCCAAGAAGATGGCGCTCGAGCTCTTCAAGCCGTTCATCTATCACCGCCTCGAACAGACCGGCCAGTGCACCACCATCAAGCAGGCCAAAGAGATGGTCGAGATGCAGGAGCCGGTGGTGTGGGACATCCTTGAGGAAGTCATCAAGGATCACCCGGTGCTGCTCAACCGCGCCCCAACGCTTCACCGTCTGGGCATTCAGGCCTTTGAGCCGGTGCTGGTGGAAGGCAAGGCCATCAAGATTCACCCGCTGGTCTGCACCGCCTTCAACGCCGACTTTGACGGCGACCAGATGGCCGTGCACATTCCGCTGTCGCCTGAGGCGCAGATTGAAGCCAGCGTGCTGATGCTTGCTTCGCATAACATTCTGTCGCCGGCATCCGGCCACCCCATCACCGTGCCTACGCAGGACATGGTGCTTGGCCTCTACTACCTGACCAAGGCCAAGAAGGGCGCCAAGGGTGAAGGCCGCGTCTTTGCCAACACTGAAGAGGTCCTGATGGCCCTCGAAGCCAGGGAAGTGGAGACGCTCTCGCCCATCCGTCTGCGTTATTCGGGCAAGGTACTCGATATGACCACGGCCTACGACGATCAGGATCTGCTCCACACCGATCCGGTGGACTTCGACAAGGAGTACATCAATACCACCGTCGGACGCGTGATCCTGAACGATGCGCTTCCTTCCGGCATGCCGTTCATCAACGGCCTGCTCAAGAAGAAGGGCATCGGCCAGCTGGTGAATTACTGCAACCAGAACCTCGGCCTCGAAGTCACGGTGGGCATGCTGGACCGCATCAAGTCGCTCGGCTTCCAGTACGCCACGCGTTCAGGTCTGTCTGTAGGCCTGGATGACATGGTGATCCCGGAGAGCAAGTACACCGTGGTCGAAGAAGCCGACAAGAAGGTGATCGAAGTCCAGAAGCAATATATGGACGGCGCCATCACCAACGGCGAGCGCTCGAACAAGGTCATCCAGATGTGGTCGGCGGTCACGGATAAAGTGGCCGACGAGATGTTCGGGAACATGAAGCGCGCCGATGAAGAGGGCGCGATGAACCCGATCTACATCATGGCCGACTCCGGCGCCCGCGGTTCGAAGCAGCAGATCCGCCAGCTCAGCGGCATGCGCGGACTGATGGCGAAGCCTTCGGGCGAAGTCATCGAGACGCCCATCACGGCGAACTTCCGTGAAGGTCTCACCGTGCTCGAATACTTCATCTCGACGCACGGCGCGCGCAAGGGCCTGGCCGATACGGCGCTCAAGACTGCCGACTCGGGTTACCTGACCCGCCGCCTGGTCGACGTGGCGCAGGATGTGATCGTGACCGAGAACGATTGCGGAACGGTGGAAGGCATCTACGTCGGATCGATCGTCGAATCCGGCGAGATCATCGAGCCGCTGCGCGATCGCATCATCGGGCGCGTGTCGCTTGAAAGAATTAAGGACTACGACGGCAACGTGGTGGTCGAAGTGAACCAGGCTGTCGATGAAGACATCGCCTCGGCGATTCAAGGCGCGGGCGTGGAGAGAGTGAAGATCCGCTCCGTGCTCACCTGCGAATCCCGCCGCGGCGTCTGCGCGCTCTGCTACGGCCGCAACCTCGGCTCCGGCCGCATGGTCGAGCTGGGCGAAACCTGCGGCGTCATCGCGGCGCAGTCCATCGGCGAGCCGGGCACGCAGCTCACCATGCGCACCTTCCACGTGGGCGGCACGGCCAGCCGCGTGCAAGACAAGTCGCGCCTCGACGCCAAGAACCATGGAATCGTGCGCTTCATCAACCTCAACACCGTCGAGAGCAAGGATGGTTCGCTGGTTGCCATGAACCGTTCCGGCTCCATTGCCATCGTGGATGAGCGCGGCCGTGAAAAGGAGCGCTACGTGGTTGTCTACGGCGCGCGCCTGCGCGTGAAGGACGGCGACCAGGTGAAGCTCGGCGAGCTGTTGGCCGAGTGGGATCCATACACCTACGCCATCCTCACCGAGATCGGCGGCACGGTCCAGTTCAAGGATCTGCAGGAAGGCATTACGCTCAACGAAGAAGTCGATGAAGTCACCGGCCTCTCGCGTTGGGTTGTGGCCGATTCTCCCGATGAGAAGCGGCAGCCGGCCTTTGTGGTCAAGAACGCCAAGGCCCACAAGCGCTATCTGCTGCCTCGCGGCGCTCACCTGATGATCCAGGATGGCGACGAGGTTGGTCCCGGCGATGTGCTGGCGAAGATTCCGAAGGAGTCGACGCGCACCAAGGACATCACCGGCGGTCTGCCGCGGGTGGTCGAGCTCTTCGAGGCCCGCAAGCCGCGTGAGACCGCGATCATCTCGGAGATCGACGGCGTGGTTCGCTTCGGCGAAGTCGCGAAGGGACAGCGCAAGATCTACATCACGGCCGACAATGGCGACGAGAAGGAATACTCGGTGCCCCGCGGCATCCACGTCAACGTGCAGGAGGGTGAACGCCTGCGCGCCGGCGACCCGCTGATGGATGGCCCCTTGAACCCGCATGACATTCTTGCCGTGCTGGGGGAAAAGGAGCTGCAGGCTTACCTGGTGAACGAAATCCAGGAGGTCTACCGTCTACAGGGCGTGGCTATCTCGGACAAGCACATCGAAGTGATTGTCCGGCAGATGCTGCGCTGGGTGCGGATCGACGAGGTGGGAGACACGAACTTCCTGCTCGAGCAGCAGGTGGATCGCTTCCGCTTCACCGAAGAGAACGACCGTGTGCTCAATAACGGAGGCCGTCCGGCAATCGGGCGTCCGCTGCTGCTGGGCATCACCAAGGCATCGCTCTCGACGGACAGCTTCATCTCCGCGGCCAGCTTCCAGGAGACGACTCGTGTGCTTACCGAAGCCAGCATCAACGGCGCGATCGACAACCTGCGCGGCCTCAAGGAGAACGTGATCGTCGGCCGCCTGATTCCCGCCGGCACGGGCCTCGAGTACTACCGCAACGTCCAGCTCAGCCCAGAGCTTGAAGAAGCGGCAGCCCGCGTCCAGCAGGAGGTCACGGCAGAGATCGAAGCCGCCGAGCGCGAGCTCGAACTCATGCGCCAGGAAGGCGAAGCCGAAGAGATGGCTGCGGAATAAGCAGCTCCAGAAACAAACCTGAGGCCCGGCGCGAGCCGGGCCTTTTTATTTGCTCGCGCCTTTTTATTTGCTTGCTTCGTGCACGGCTTCGGGAGTCAATTCACCGGGGACCATCTGCCTGAATCGCTGGCGTGCTTTTTTGGCCGCATACATGGCCGCGTCGGCCGTGCCGAGCAGGCCGTCTTTGGTGGTTGCATCTTCGGGATAAAGCGCAGTGCCAATGCTGGCTGACCCGTGAACGATGCTCCCCTCCTCCAGCGCGAAAGGCTTGTCGAAGCAGCGTTCCAGCCGCAGCGCAATCTCTTCCACGACGCCGCGGCTGCGCACTTCTGGCACGAGCACGGCGAACTCGTCTCCACCCAGGCGCGCCAGGATATCGGCCGGCCGGAGTTGTTTCTTCATGCGCTGCGCCACCTGCTGAAGATAGATGTCGCCTACCTGGTGACCGTACAGGTCGTTCACTTGTTTGAACTCGTTCAGGTCAATGTAAATCAATCCGAAGATTCCGGCCGACTGGCGCGCCGCATGAATCATGGTTTCGAGGTGCTTTTCGAGCGAGAACCGGTTCTGGATATCGGTGAGCAGGTCGAACTCCGAGCGGTGCACGAGATCGAAATGCAACCGCGAGGTCTCGATGGCCAGCCTAGCGAGCGAGGCGGCCATCGAAAGCGCTTCCTTCGCTTCGGCTCGGGAGCGCGTGTGCGGGCAGAGCGCTGCGAAAAATTTGCCGAGCAGCGGCCCGGCCGGCGCGGCCACCGGGCACTCCATGATCGAAAATGTCGAGGAAACCTCAGAGGGGCAGTTCCCGAGCCTGGCTCCGCCAGTGACTTCGCACCAGCTCGGTGCTCCCTTCAGCTTGAATGAAACCAGCTCGGTGATCTCTTCGAGGATCTCGGCAAGGGGCCGCGATGCGTTGATCGCCTCCAGAACCCGGCTCCGCCGTTGCTCCACATAGGCCAGTCCGGAGGTCTGGCACCGCATCTTCCTCTCGATGTACCATCCTCGCGCGCCTACAGCAAAGATGACCAGAATCAGTAGGCCCACGAGGAAGATCAGATGGCTCACATTCAACCAGGGCGGCTTGGCGACGACCGCCATATCGTCATAAGAGCGCATCAGGATGTTGAATGGCACTTCGCCGTTGAAGGGGTTTGCATCCGCGAGCATGCAAATGCCGGTGACGCGGATCCGCGAACCCACCGGGATCTGCCTCATCGGAGCAAGAGGAATGCGGCTTACGGAGCCGGAATGGCGGAGGATCGCGGAGAAGAGATGTCCGCCGGCCTGCAGCACATATTCGTCCTGCGTAGCCTGCCGCACCTCCGTCACGACCTGCCCTTCGATGGAAACCAGATCGAAGACATGGCTCCGGCCTTCGTTGCCGCCCACCGACAGATCGCGCCAGGTGAAGAGCGCCGGAGTGACGGGCGCTTGCGTGGAATCATCGCGAATTTCGCTTTGTCTTAATGTGAGGAAGCCGTTTTGGACATCTGGGAATCCGATCGCGTCCGCCAGGTCTCCAACCCGCAGGCTGGAGGCGCTCTCGGTCGTGATCCACACGCTCTTCGAGCCGTTCTGCAGCACCAGCCCCGCTGACGGCTGATAGTAGGTAACGGTGCCATGAACGCGCATGCGCGCGCTGAGGTCCTGCACCCGGTGGCCAATCGCCAGCCTGTCCATGGGCGTTACGGAGAGCGACCATGGATCGATGCTGGCGCGCTTCAGAACCTTCACTCCGGCCAGCGATTGAATATGGAAGAGCACGCCCGTCTGTTGCATCTTATTGTCGAACTGGCCCGAGACCACGCCGGTGATCTGCACTTCGGCGTCCAGCAGGCCCTTGAGAGCGTTCTCATCCTCGCTGTCGACGTTGGCCTCCACTTGCTCTCCGTCGACGAGCATCTGCATGTGGGTCGTAGTCACGAGGAAGTTCGCACTCGTCCACAGATCGGCCGACCGGATCATCGCATGGACGGTAACCAATTTGCAGTCTGTTTCTGCGCGGATCATCGCGTCGAAGGTCGCCGCCGCAGGCTTGGGTAAAGGTCCGTGACCCAGGATCTTGACCTCGCTGGCCACCACATAAGGCCGGAAGCTCGCGCGCATCGTTCCCCGTATCAGGACGCGGTCGCCGGGAATGAGCTTCAGATCGGGCGGGGCGGCCACAAAAATGGCAGCATCCTCATCCTGAACGAATAACACCTTTTCATAGGATCGAAAGTACGTGACCGTAGCCTCGAAGGACACGCTCATCTGCGCCTTTGCCTGGTCATTCGTTAAAGCCTTGATTGCGGTGAGGGAGGTCAACCCGCTCGGCGCCGCTGATGCGCAGGCGGCGCAGCCGAAAATTATCGCGGAAAATAGGGTTGACCGGTTCATGGACATTGGTCCGATGGATAACTCTATCGGCATACCCGAAGACACAATTCACCGGTAGTGCATAGCACTTTAGTTTAGGAGGATTCCTAAAGTAGTTCGGCAGTTCCGGAGTGCCGGCCGGGAACTGCCAGATCCGCATGATTGATGCGGATCTCGATTCGGATGACCGGGCCGTGGAGCGATTCGTTCACAACCGGCGCAGGCTGGCAGCTATGCGAGATCCCGCCGCGCGCTCTCCTGGTCTCGCGTTCTCGGTCTTGGCTTCGTCTGCTTGACCATGTACATGGCGCCGTCCGCCGTGCTCAGCAGGCTATCCTTCGTCGTGCCGTCTTCCGGATAGAGCGCGATGCCGACGCTTGCCGAGCCATGCACGACGTACCCTTCACCCGTAAACGGCTGGTCGAAGCAGCACTCCAGCCGCAGAGCGATCTCTTCAACGTCGGTGCGATGGTGGATGTCGGGCACCAGCACCGCAAACTCATCGCCGCCCAGCCGGGCAAGAATATCGCCGGGGCGCAACTGCCGCTTCATGCGGTACGCGACCTCTTGCAGATAGAGGTCCCCCGCGCGGTGGCCATGGACATCATTCACCTGCTTGAAGTCGTTCAGGTCGATATAAAGCAAACCGAAGATTCCGGCCGACTGGCGCGCCACATGAATCAGGTTTTCCAGATGTTTCTCGAGGGAGAACCGGTTCTGGATATCGGTGAGCATGTCGAACTCCGACCGGTGTACCAGGTCGGAGTAAAGATGCGCAGTATCGATTGCGAGCGTAGCCAGGCTGGCGCCCATGGCCAGGGCCTCCGCTTCGGGCGTATTTGGTGTCGTATAGGAGTCGAAGGCCGCAAAGATGGCACCGTGCGCCGGCCCTGAACGCGCCGCAATCGGGTGCTCCGCTATGCGCAAGGAAGCATGCTTCTCGTCGAGCGGACAATTCCCCAATCGCGCGCCGTTCACAATCTGGCACCAGCAGGCCGCGCCTCCCAGTTTCACTGAGACCAGTTCGGTGATGCGCTCCAGAATCTCCGCGAGCGGCCGGGAGCTGTTGATATCTTCGAGGATCTTGCCGCGCCTCTGCTCGACGTAAGCCAGTCCTGCAATCTGGCGGCGCACCTTGCGCTCAACGAACCAGATCCGTGCTCCCACAGCGATGACCACAAAGATAAGCAGTTCTACCAGCAATGTGAGATGGCGAACATCAGTCCAAACAGGCTTGGCGAGCACTGTGAGATCGTCAGGGGAACGCATCAGGATGTTAAACGGGACATTGTGCCCAAAGGGATTTGCGTTCTCCAGAACGCAGATGCCAGTGACCCGAATCTTGGAACCTATGGGGACTTCTTTCATCGGAGCAAGCGTAGCCCCCGTGTTCGGATGCCGATAGATAGCAGAGAACATGTAACCGTCTGAGAGCAGAACGTACTCGTCCTGACCGGCTTCTCGAACGGCGGAAGTGACCTGGCCCTCCATCGACACCAGATCAAAAAGATGCCGGCTGGAGCTCATCGCTTGTGATGAAACTGACGTGGGACTGACGGGCGTCTGCATCCCGCTGTCGCGAATCTCGCTCGCGGCGAGCATCAGAAAACCTTCGCCAACGTTGGCGAATCCGATTGCGTCCGCACGGTCGCCAATGCGTATCGGTGCTGTGCTGCGAGTTTTGATCCAGATGCTTTTTGATCCATCCTCCAGCACCGCGACGGAGCCAGGCTCATAGTAGGTGACGATTCCGCTTACCCGCGCGCGGCGGGTGGAATCGTTCACGTGATAAACACTCAGAACCTGATCCATAGGTGTCAATGGGAGCGACCATGGATCGGTGGAAGCCTGCTTGAGAACTTTGATGTCCTCCAGATCTGAAGCATGGAGTACGACTCCAGTCTCCTCCAGCTTGCCGTCGAACTGTCCGCCTGCCACGCCCGTAACGGCCACTTGCGCATCGAGCAGGCCGTTGAGCGCGCCTGGATCGGCGCTGTTCAGCTCCACGATCACGTCCCCTCCATCGGTGAGGACCCGGAGGGTTGCGCCGCGGGCGTGGGCGGAACTCGGCATATCCTGGTTGGCCGCGCGCACGATTCCCGTCACAGTCACCAACCTGGAGTCATACTCGGCTCGGACCAGTTCATCAAAATTGGCCGGCATGGGATTAGGCAGCGAGCTGTGGCCGATCACGGTAACGTCGCTGCTGTCGACTGAAGGGCGGAACCTCAGGGCGGAAGTTCCTTTGATCAGGACGCGATCACCAGGAACCAGGTTGGCACTGGTCGTAGTCTTCACAAAGATTCCCGTGGCCCCGTCCTGTACGAACAGGTTGTGTCGATATCCGCGGAAAAATGTGACCGTTGCCTCAAAAGCGACAGGCAGTCCACTGGAGGCTTGAGCGTAGCTGAGATCGTGAATCGACTCGAGGGTCGTCAGCGGAGTTGGAGCAGGCGCAGGCGGTGGTGCGGCTGCGGCGGCCCAAGCCGGCAACCCGGCGAGCGCCGCCATCAGGATCAGCCTTCGGCCAGGTGAGGTCTTCAGTTTGGTATTGTGGTACAGCTTTCCCCCTTGATGTTCTCCGTCGCCGGCTGGACCTTGTTCCATATGGCCAAGCGTCCGGGTAACCGGCGGCAGACAGGACGGGAACCCGTCGTAAAATCCGTGTTCATCCCCTTAGCCCGGATCCGTAACACCCTCCGCACAGAGAACCTACGCGGGTCAAAACGCCCCCAGCGCTGCAGTCGAAGTGAGTTTGCATCCGTGTAACTATCGTACTCTCGCGGGAATCCGGTTTGATAGTCCCTTTGGGGGATGGCGTGCAATTTTCAGGCTCACCAAAAGGTCACATCGCGTCGCCTGACGCGCTCCTGCGAACGTTTTCAAATGCGGTTCAGAAATGGCTGGTTGTGCCGCGCGTAGAATTCTTGCATGGCTGAGAGCGCTGATCTTCCGGCTCTTCTTCCTCGGATGCCGTCGGGCGGCACGCAGTCACTGCCCACCCGGCGCATTCGTGTCATCGGCGTTCCGCTCGACATGGGCGCGAGCCGCCGCGGCGTGGATATGGGGCCTTCGGCGATGCGCGTGGCTGGCTTGGAGGCGCGGCTTGAGGCTCTGGGCCATCAGGTTGTTGATGGCGGCAACATCCGGGTTGAAGTGGCGGAGACTCGCGCTCCGGGCGACAGGAATGCGCATTACCTGAAAGAGATTGCCGATGCCTGCACGCGCACAGCGGAAGCGGTGCTGGCGGCGCTGGAAGCGGAGATGAGTCCCCTGGTGCTCGGCGGCGATCATTCGCTGGCGGCTGGGTCTGTCTCCGGTGTCGCCGAGTTCTATCGCCGACGCGGACAAAGAATCGGCCTGATCTGGATCGATGCGCATGCCGACTTCAACACGCCTGAGACTTCGCCCTCGGGCAATGTGCATGGCATGCCGCTCGCAGCGCTGCTGGGGCTCGGGCCTGAGCCGCTCTCGAATCTTCTCGGCTTCGCGCCGAAGATCGCTCCGGAAAACACAGTCCTCATCGGCGTCCGCGACATCGACGCAGCCGAGCGCGAAAACATTCGCCGCGCCGGCCTCACCGAGGTCTACACGATGCGCGATATCGACGAGCGCGGCATGCGCGCCGTGATGGAAGAAGCGTTGCGTGCAGCAGGCCGCGGCACCGCCGGCTATCATGTCTCGCTCGACCTCGACTGGATCGATCCTGAAGATGCGCCCGGCGTGGGAACGCCCGTCCGCGGCGGGGCGACCTACCGCGAAGCCCATCTTGCCATGGAGATTCTCGCCGACCACGGCCGCCTGCTGAGCTTCGAGATTGTCGAAGTGAACCCGGTGATCGATGAGCACAACCGCACGGCGGATCTGGCGGTGGAGCTGGCGTGTTCCGCATTTGGGAAGAAGATACTGTGAGAGGCGGACTTGGCAAGCTTTCCCTCGGGACGAACGGGCGGGCGGGTCTAATAGATAAAAATGGATGAGATCGATCCCAGGTCTCAAAGGCGAGACTTGGGCCACCCGGCCACTGAGTCCGGGGTCAATCCCAGGTCTCAATCAATCGCGGGCCACCCGAGCGGTCAAGCTGGATCGAGATGTGCGCCACTTGCGCTCCAGGATATTGAGGCATAATTGGAAAAGGAGGTGAGCGGCGATGGCAATTTTAGACTGGTCCCAGCGTCCCGCCGTCGAAAGCATCCCCGGCAAGGTGAGCGGGGCATGGGTGTTTCGCGATACCCGCATGCCTGTGGCCACGGTCATTGAGAATCTTGAAGACATAAGCATCGAGGAAGTTATGGAGCAGTTCGACGTAACGCGGGAGCAGATTGAGACCGTGCTGGAATTCGTGGCGCAGAGCCTCAAGATTCCTGACCCGGCGACGTCCTCAAATCCCGCGCCAACTCATCCCGATGCGCGTTCTCTTTGACCACGGAACTCCCCGGGGTCTCACACGCGAGCTACCCAGCCATATTGTCGCTTCGGCCAAGTCGATGGGCTGAGAGCGGTTGAACAATGGCGAACTTTTGAAGATGGCTGAAGAGGCGGGCTTCGAAAAGTTGCTCACAACCGAACATGGAATGCGATATCAACAGAATCTTGCCGATCGAAAGATCGCCATCGTGGTTCTGACTGGAACCACGAAGTGGTCGCAAGTCGGACTGCACTCTGAACGAATCGCCGAGGCTGTGGACGCAGCCGTGCCCGGCAGCTTTGTGGAAGTGTCGATTCCGTTTGAAAAAAAGCCGCACGCCAGAAACTACAATCAGTGAGACATGGCTAAAAAACTCCGCGTAGGCATTCTCTTTGGCGGGCGCAGCGGCGAGCATGAGGTTTCGCTGCTCTCGGCTGCTTCCATCCTCAAGGCGATTGATCGAGACAAGTTCGACGTGACGCCGATCGGCATCACCAAGGAGGGCCGCTGGCTGGCTGCGGGCGATGCGCGCGGCCTGCTGGAAGCCGGGACCAGCGCCGCTCCTCGCCATTTCCGCGCCGGCGATCCCGAAACTACACCGGGCGCCAAGCTGCTGCATGAAGGCATCCCCACGCTGCTGGCTCCGGAGCCGCGCGGCTCGTCGCATCCCGTATCTGCATTGGACGTAGTTTTTCCGGTGCTGCACGGGACGTTTGGCGAAGACGGCACCATCCAGGGGCTCTTTGAGCTGGCCGGCATTGCGTATGTGGGGTCGGGCGTTCTGGGCTCAGCCGCCGGCATGGACAAGGATGCGATGAAGCGGCTCTTTGCCCAGGCCGGTTTGCCGATCGTGAAGCACATCACGATCCTGCGCGCCGACTGGGAGAAATCCCCGCGCAAGGCGATCGCGCAAATTGAGAACGCGCTGCCGTATCCGGTTTTTGTGAAGCCCGCGAATCTCGGTTCCTCGGTGGGAATCTCGAAGGCCCATGACCGCAAGGAACTTGGCCCCGCTCTGACGCTGGCGGCTCGCTATGACCGCAAACTGGTCATCGAGCAGGGTGTCGGCGGCGTGAAAGCGCGCGCGCGCGAGCTGGAAGTGGCGGTTCTCGGTAACGACGCGCCCCGCGCGAGTGTTGTCGGCGAGATCATTCCCGGCAAGGAGTTCTACGATTACGAGGCCAAGTATCTCTCCGAGGGTTCCGTGCCCGTCATCCCTGCCAAGCTCACATCCTCCGAGAGCAAGAAAATACGCGAGATGGCCATCGCCGCCTTCCGCGCCTGCGATCTTTCCGGCCTGGCCCGCGTGGATTTCCTCATGGAGCCCGGCGGCAGGCGCCGCATCTACCTGAACGAGGTCAACACGCTGCCCGGCTTTACGCAGATCAGCATGTACCCCAAGCTATGGGAGGCCTCGGGGCTGAGTTACAGGGATCTCATCACCCGGCTCATCGAACTGGCGCTCGAACGCCACGCCGAGAAGAACCGGACCACGTATAGCAGGGATGCTTGAGGCAGGGAGTCAGGCTCTGGGACTGGTTGTACAAATACCGCGGGGCCGAATGAATCCGTCCCTCAGAGGCTAAAGCCCGTTGTTTTACGGCCATTTTCGGCACGGCTGAAGCCGTGCTCTTTCAAAATACCATTTATGCAACCGGTTCTAGGGACTCAGCGACTGGGAAATTCGGGACTTGGATTTGGACAGCGGGGAAGCGCGGGCTGGCAGGGAAACCCGGACAAAGAAAGCAGATCAGGGAACTCCCGTCTCCGCATTGGTGTCTAATCATGAGGGAGGGAATGGGCGCGGCCCCAGTCCCTGAGTTCTAAGTTCCTAGCCGCGTTTCGAGGACCCAAACGATGACCTTGCTTGACGCTCCGAAGTTCGATGAAGTGCGCGACCGGCGCCGTCACCTGATTCTTTCGATTGCGGCAAGCGCTGTGGGCGTGCTGCTGGTGGTCTGGTGGCTGGCGGCAGGCCGGCCCGTGGACTGGCCTTGGAACTGGGACGTACATCTGTTCGGGCGGGCCACCACCAACCACTTCTTCGAGGCGATCGAACGAAACGATCTCGCCGCTGCCTACGGCATCTGGAACCACGACAAAGACTGGCAGCAGCATCCTGCGCAGCATAGCGTCTATCCCTTCAACCGCTTTCAGCAGGACTGGAGCGCCACCAGCCCGGACAACGAATATGGCGCCATCCACAGCCACAAGATCGCGGCCGCGCGCGTTTACGGAAACGTGCTGCTGGTGGCTGTGCTCATCAACGGCCGCAAGAGCGACGCGCTCAATCTGGACTACGATCCCAAGACTAAGACGCTGAACTTCTCGCCGCCCGGCGTGCAGTTGTATCTGGGACCGTAACCGGGTTGGTCAGGTTCCTGGCGCTCCCACCCTTTCGCCGGGAAAAAGGCGAAAGGATGGGGCACGGCTTTCTTTGGCCAATCCCGGTAAGGCTCAGCCTGTCGTTGACTCACAGCCCTTACTCGTGCACGGCCGTCAGCACTTCGGTGCTCTTGCTCATCTTGGCGGTGCGTTCGATCTTATCCCAGTTGAACGGCTTGCCATCGATGGCCCGCTTCAGTGTCTTGAAGAGCACCACGGAGAAGAGTTGCCGGTAGGCGAAGCGCTGCAGCCAGATGTGGAAGAGCAGCCAAACGTCGCCCCGGTTCGCCGGATGCCGCCGCTCCAGGCTGAACGCCACCGTGGACGTGATGAAGTCGATCACCAGGAATCCCAGGAAATAGGTCACCAGCTTTTCGAAGCTCGCCGGCGAAGCGGATTCAGGATGGTAGTGGCGATCGAGGAAGAAGTTGATGATGCCCCAGGCAAACAGCAGGTCGATGAAGGGCGAGACGAGCGGCAGGAACATCTGGAAGATGAGAATATTCGGGAGCGCGAAGAGACCCATCGCCTTGTTGCGCACGAACGCCGCGCGATGTTTCCAGACAGCCTGCAACGTCCCGAAGGACCAGCGGAAGCGTTGCCGCATCAGCCCGCGCGCATCGATCGGCGCCTCGGTGAAGGCAAGCGCGCGGTCTTCATAGTCCACCTTGAGCCCCTGTTCGAGCAGGTTCATGGTGAGGTCGGCGTCTTCGGCCACCGTATTCAGCGGGTAACCGCCGGCTGCCTTTACGGGCGCCGTGCGCCACGCGCCAATCGCGCCGGGAACCACCGTGACCACATGGAAGAGATCGAGGGCGCGGCGCTCGAAGTTCTGGCTGGTGATGTATTCGAGCGCCTGCCAGCGGGTCCACAGGTTCACCCGGTTGCCCACCTTCGCGTTGCCGGCGATGGCGCCGATGCGCGGGTCTTCGAAGTGGCACACCAGTTTTGAAATCGCGTCGGCGGCAATCACGGTATCGGCGTCGATGCCGACAAAAATCTCTTCGTGCAAGCGCCGAAGCGCATAATTGAGCGCGGCAGCTTTGCCCGCATTCGGCTTGGTGAGCACCTGCACGCGGCCGGCCTTGATCTCCTGTGCGTAGGCGTCGGCGGCCGCTTCGGCGGTGCGGTCGCTCGAGCCGTCATCGATGACGATGACGTGCAGATTCTTGTAATCCGAGTTGAGCACCGAGCGGATCGTGCGCACAATGACCGTCTCTTCGTTATAGGCGGGAATGAGGACGGCTACTCGCGGGAGGTATTCGGGCGAAGCATCGTGATGCGGTTTGCGCAGCCGGTCGATGACGGCGAACAGCCCTACGATAATCAGCCGCGCGCTCATCAGGACGTCTCCCAGGAAGAAGACCATCACGATGAAGTTGCCGATGATGTCGACAGCGGAAAATGCGATTGAATCGGGAATCGCGCGCACATGCTGCCAGAATGTGAGCGGCGGCATTACTTCGGCGGTTGTCTTGCCCATCAGCGCCGAAACCGGAACAAACGTGTAGCCATGGGCGCGCAGCGTATCGATGAGGTAGGGAAGCGCGGCCACAGTGGCCGAGCGGTCACCGCCGCCGTCGTGCATCAGGATCACCGAGCCGCGGAACTGCGGCTTCGTCTTCATGACCTGTAACTGGTTCAGGACCGACTGCGCAATCTCCTCGGGGGTCTTGTGGGGATGTTCAAGCCAGTCATCCGTGTCGATCTTGTTGCCGATCACGATGTAGCCGTCATTCTGGACGGGCACAACAGGCGCTGCCTGGTCATCAGTCTCCGGCTCTTCATCGATATCGTAGGGCGGGCGGAAATAGAGCGGCTGCACGCCGAGCTTGCTCGAAAAAAGACTCTCCGTCAGTTTCACCTGCAGATCAGCCTGCCGCGGCGAGATGTCGCTGATGTCCGGATGGCTCCAGGTGTGGTTGCCGATCTCGTTGCCTTCCCTCACGATCCGCTGCAGCAGGCTCACGTTCTGCGCGGCCTCTTCGCCGATGATCATGAAGGTGCCCTTCACGTGCTTCTGCTTCAGAACATCCAGAATCTTGGGCGTCCACTTCGGATCGGGGCCGTCGTCAAAAGAGATCGAGACCTCATTCGGATGGTATCCGTAATACTCCACGCTATAGTTGCGCGGATACACATCCATGTGCTCGTCGATAACGAGCTTCTTGCGCGGATCGGGCTCATCGGTGTCCACTTCCACGGTCCGCTTGCCGGGCTGCGGAAGTCCGATGACGCGCATGATATCGCCCTCGCCACCCACGTCTACGTCGTGACCCGGCTGCACTGAGCCAAGAGCCTGCAGCGACTCGGGTGTGTTGGGCTTGTCCCACACACTCCACAGCGAGCTGTCCTCGGTGCCCAGCCGCCAGAGTGCAAAAGTCTGCAGGCCCAGTTGCCGCGCGCCGCGCATCTCGTCCAGCAGCGTGACGCCATCCAGAAACCAGACCACGTGGCGCTGGTTCGCGTCTTCATCGATGTACTCAAAGTGCGGGTTCAGCGTTTTGTAGTCGAGATCGAGATCGGCATCGGCGTCGGAGGCTTCCTGCCACACCTCGGAGACGGACAGATCCTGCGTGTCGAGGACCTGCGGCCGAGGCGCTTTCTTGGAGCCTCGCTTCGGGCGAGCCGGGATCGACATCGTCCAGTCATAGCCGTAATTGCCGAGGGCGCAGATGATCTTGTTTTTCGGTACAGATTTGAGCACGCGGCTGAGATTGCCCACAAACCATTCCTGGCTGGCGACCGGTCCAGGGTTGCTGGTGACCTGATGTTCGTCATAGTTCATCAGGATCACGCCGCTGGAGTTTGCGGCAATCTGCTTGAGCTCGGCATCGGGCGTGGCGACGGCGACGTTGACCCACAGGGCCAGATTGCGTGGGTGCATGTCGGCGTACAGCTCTCGGATAAAGGCCAGATAAGCCGGGGTCGCATCGTCGGGCAGGCTTTCGAAATCCAGCGACAGGCCGCGATAGGCCGGATACGCGCTGAAGAAATGCAGGATCTGCTGGCGCAGCATGGCGCGCTTGCCGGGGTCGGCGAGCATGGCGCCCACGCCGGCATCCCACGTCTGCGCAGCGGAGTTGAAATTGTTGAGGTGAGGAAAGATCTCCGTATCCTCCCTGGCCTCTTGGATCACATGCTTGATCCGGTCCATCTCATCGGGATCGTGAACCGTTCCACCACCCACAATCGGATAAGCAAGATGGCTGTCGTTGTTGATGCCGAGCAGCGTGGGCTGAGCCGAGTAGACGTGGAGCCACTCGGGAAACAGCATGTCGATCTGGTGAACGTGCTGCTTGAACGAGGCATAGCTCGCCTCATCGTAGGGCACGTAATAGGCGGCGCGAAGACTTTCGCCGGTGTTGAGCGGAACCTGAGAGGGGCGGAGGGTGGTTTTGCGGTGCGTGAGGCGCGCCGGTTTCGGGTTGCGCAGCAGAAAGGAGCGATCTGGAAGAGCGCGGTAGTTATGCCTGGGCGTGGGCAGCAGCAACTCCGGCAGGTGCTGGATGCGCAGCAGGTTGAACAGGAATCCAACCACTACCAGAGTGCAAAGCACAGCCGTTATATCCAGAATGCGGCGCAGCCGTTTCCAGCGCTTGCGTTGAGGGTCGAAAAAAATCTGTTGGTCAGGCATGGCCGATCGAGCCTCCGCACGCGCAAAACCCGCGGAGACGGTCTACGCTGCTATACAGTACGAATCTATGGAAGCCGCCCCTGAGAGTCAATTGCCGTCCCTGCGCCGGCCCAACCAGAGAACACGCGCAGTCTACGTCCTGCAGGTAGCATCGCCGCTCGCAGCGGCACTGGCGCTGCGTCTTTGGATGCTCAAAAAGCTCTTTGAGGTCAATGGCGACACGCTGATCTATGGCGCCATCGCCAAAAACCTTCTGCTTCATGGACGATATGCCTTATCGGGGGCCCATGGCGAAATCTACCCTACGCTGATCCGCCTGCCGGGCTATCCACTCTTCCTCGCCGCCTGTTTCCGGCTCTTCGGAATCGACAACTACTTCGCCGCATCCTGCCTCCAGATCGCGCTCGATCTCGCCGGTTGCGCGCTTTTGGCGTCCTTTGCTTGCCGCATCGCGCCGACCGACTGCAAATCCACCGCTGCGCTGGCCACGCTCTGGCTCGCGGCGCTCTGCCCGTTCACGGCTTCGTATTCCGCCTTCCCACTTACGGAAACACCTACGCTCTTCACGCTCGCGCTCGCGTTGTGGTCCATGGCGCGATTCCATGATTGTCCCGCTGAGCAACCGCGATGGAAGAACGCGCTCTGGTTCACATTTGCAGTCTGTTTCGCTGCGCTGCTGCGGCCCGACGGGGCGCTGGCTGCCATCGCCTTTGCTCCGGCACTCTTCATCGGATTTTCGTCTCGAAGATTTTCGCGCGCGGCATTCACGCGCATGGCCTCCGTTTGCATCGTTCTGGCGATCCTTCCGTTTGTGGTATGGATGTGGCGGAACTGGAGAACCTTTCACGTCTTTGAGCCGCTTGCGCCGCGCCTGGCCACCGACCCCGGCGAAGATTCGAATCCAGGCTGGGAGCGCTGGGTGAAGACCTGGTGCCTCGATTTCGTTTCCACGTATGAGGTCTACTGGAATGTTCCCGACGATGTGCTCGATGTGAGCCAACTGCCGCGCCGCGCCTTCGACACGCCCGCGCAATACGCTGAGACCGCCGCGCTGGCACGCGATTACAACACGCACGGATATGAGATCACGCCCGAGATCGATGCGCGTTTCGAGCGCCTGGCCGAAGAACGCATTGCCGCACATCCGCTGCGCTACTATCTCTGGCTTCCTTTGGGCCGCGTGGCCGATATGTGGCTGCGTCCGCGGGTCGAGAATCTGCCCATCGATCTCGATTGGTGGGTCTATGCGCATCACCACGCGGAGACGCGCTTCAGTTGGGCCTGCGTCGCGCTCAACGCGGTCTATCTTCTGCTCGGCCTCGCCGGCCTGTGCCTGCGGCCGCGGTTCTGGTGGGCGATGCTCGCCTACATGCTGCTGCGCAGCGCCTTGCTGCTCACTGTGGAAGCGCCGGAGGCGCGCTACACGCTCGAGTGCTTTCCGATGCTGTTTGCCCTGGGCGGAGTGGCGATCGCTGCGGGAATCGAGAGATTTCTTCCGGACCGGGCAGCCCGTTCAACTCGAATGTTGTGAGAATTCCACATGCCTCAAATCGCATGCCTCAAATTGCTGCGCCGCATTCAGTGGCTGGCGTATGTCGTCCTCTTGTCGGTGGTGAACGCGAATGCGTCTTTGGGCAGGGATTGGTTCATCTTGATGTTGGTGTAGTGGGTCGTCCGGGATTGTCCCTGGCCTTCGTCGAAATACTGCTTCAGGCTGATCGCGCGGCTGGTATCCATCCAGAGGATCACCTTGGGAAGATTTTTCTTCACGGTGGGATCTTTCGGCACCATCTCGAGCTTGGCTGTACTCACGCCGTCGATGGCCTCCGGGCCGTCGTAGGTAATATCCCACTTCTCCGCAAGCTCTTTGCCGCTCGCGCCGAAGCCGAGCATGAACCAGCTTTGATACTGGCTGAGCTTGTTGAGCGTGGTCACCTGATCGGACCCTTTCTCATAAAGCTTGATCGAGCCGCTTTCACAGCACACAAGCACCTTGGGCGCGGGCTGGCCGTCATCGGTGGCAATGTGTACGCCCATATGAAAGTTCGAGCCGGTGCGCTGGTAATAGACAGCGCCCTTCTGCACGTCTGTGTCAGGCACGGGTTCGGTCTGCACGGTATCGAATTCGACGTCGGCCGAAGTGGTGTGGAAGTTGGCCGCGGCGGCATTCAATTTGCTCAACACCGAGTTCAGATCGTCGGCTGCGAAGACCGCGCGTCCCGGAATCAGGATGAGCCCGAAGGCAAGGGCCCAAAGAAACGTTCTTCTTGGGTGCATAGATTCCTTTTCCCCATTTCAATGCGCGCCTATCAACTCGCGCTCACTGGCAACTCGCGCTCACTGGCAACTCGCGCTTACTGGCAACTCGCGCTTACTGGATCGCGGCGGAAGCGCATCGCTATTTGTGCGCCCAGACCTTCCACGCCAGGTTACCCTGGGCGTCGGTGACCGTCTCCCAATGCTCCACGAACACGTCGTCGCCGGTGACAGGCTCGATGGCCGCCCGCAGCGCCCGCTTTACCTGCGTGTTCGATGCGCCGGGCGGCACGCTCACGTCAGAAGCCCGCACCGTGATGATGACGCCATGGCCGCCGTTCCCGCTTACCTCGATTGGATGCTGCGGTCTGGGAAGAGTGGAAGGCCGGTCGCCAAAGTTCCAAAGATGCGGAGTGACGAAGATGAACAACAGGATTAGCGTCACCATCACGTCGTAGTGAAAGGACCCGCGCGTGTAGGTCCAGTAGAAATAGCTCTTCAGGGTGGTCGTAATGCCCCGGTTGTCGATGCTGCCGCGGGGCTGCGATGCCGGCATGGCGGCGCTCTCTGATTCCATTACCGCTCCTTTGTTATCCGTTCGGGCACTATCCGTTCGGGCACAATCCGTTCCAGGCCGCCCATGTAGGGTTTCAGGGCCTCGGGGATCAGCACCGAGCCGTCCGCCTGCTGATAATTCTCCAGAATCGCCAGCCAGGTGCGGCCCACGGCCAGCCCGCTGCCGTTCAGCGTATGCACAAACTCAGGCTTCGCCTTGGTCCCGCCTTGCGAGCCCGCTCCGGGCCGGTAGCGGATATTCGCCCTGCGCGCCTGGAAGGCCTCGAAGTTCGAACAAGACGAAATCTCGCGATAAACCTGCTGCCCTGGCAGCCAGACCTCCAGGTCGTACGTTTTGGCAGATGAAAATCCGGTGTCGCCGGTGCAGAGCAAGACCCGCCGGTACGGCAACTCCAGAGCCTCCAAAATCTCCTCGGCGTCGCGGGTCAGCCGCTCGTGCTGCGCATCGGATTCCTCAGGCCGCGTGAACTTCACCATCTCCACCTTCTGGAATTGATGCTGGCGGATGATGCCGCGCGTATCTTTTCCCGCGGCGCCGGCTTCAGCCCGGAAACAGGGTGTGTACGCGGTGAGCAAAATCGGGAGCCGTGCGTCATCCAGAATCTCGTCCCGGTAAAGATTCGTGACCGGAACCTCGGCGGTGGGAATCAGCCAGTGGTCACTGTCTTTATACTCGCCGCGCGCGACGGCCTCGGCATCGGCGTCCGAACAACGGAACAGGTCGTCGGCGAACTTGGGCAGCTGGCCGGTGCCGAAAAGACTCTTCGAATTCACCATGAACGGCGGCAGCACTTCGGTGTAGCTATGCTTTTGGGTGTGCAGATCGAGCATGAAACTGATCAGCGCCCGCTCCAGGCGCGCGCCTGCGCCCATGTAGACGGCGAACCGCGCTCCGCTCAGCTTGGCGGCGCGTTCCAGGTCGAGGATTCCGAGAGATTCGCCGACCTCCCAGTGAGGCTTGGGCTCGAAGTCGAAGCTGGGTTTTTGGCCCCAGCTCTTCATAACGACGTTGTCCGCTTCGCTGCTGCCGACCGGGACTTCGTTGCGGGTCAGATTGGGAATGCTCGCCAGCGACAGCCGCAGCTGATCATCGAGCGCGGCGGCGGCTTTGTCGAGCTCGTCGAGCTTATCCTTGAGCGCCCGCGTCTCATCCATCACTGCGGTCGCGTCCTGGCCGGCTTTCTTGAGCGCGCCCACCTGCTGGCTCAGCTCATTGCGGCGTGCCTTCAACTGCTCGGCCTGGGTAATCGCCTGGCGCCGGCTCTGGTCGAGGGATCGAAAATCACCCAGCAAAGCCGCCGGGTCAGCTCCCCGCGCACGCAGTTTTTCCTCCACAAGCTCCAGGTTTCCCCGGACAAAACTCAAGTCGAGCATCGCCTCTCCAGTTTACTCGACCAAGGCTGATGCACCCTGCGAGCTGTGGACATCTCCAGGCGACTTTCCGACACCGCGCGGCACAGGCTTTTCGGGCTCTCCTGGTCCGCGCTGGGGAAACCGTCTCAGCTTCGCCGCAGACCGCCGCTGGCTGCAGGCTGCGCCGGTTCGGCCGGGGCTGCGCTCGCATCGGAGTGGGACAACTCGTTCTCCGACTCAACTGTCTTCTGCCCCGAGCGGATCTGCTCCTGCCAGCCAGGCAGCCGCTGGTCTCCGGTGATCAGCCGCGCGCCGCGCGTGAAGGTGAAATAGGTCCAGATCCACGCCGCGAAGACCGACACGCGGTTGCGGAAGCCGATGAGAAAGAAGATGTGCACGGTGAGCCAGGTGAACCATGCGGGCAAGCCGCTCATGTGGGCTTTGAACGGCCATTTCACGTCGGCCACGGCATCCATGCGGCCGATGGTGGCCATATCGCCCTTGTCGAAATAGCGGAATGGCGGCCGCACCTTGCCGGCCAGATCGGCAGCAATCATCTTCTTGAGATGATCGCCCATCTGCATGGCCGGCTGTGCCACGCCGGGCACCTGGCGGCCATCCTGCTCGAAGTGGGCCAGGTCGCCGAGGACGAAAACCTCCGGCAAGCCCGGCGGGTTCAGCCGGTCGTCCACCATTACGCAGCCGCGGCGGTCCACCGGCGCGCCCAGCAGCTTGCCCAGCGGCGAGGCCTGCACGCCGGCGGCCCACAAGGTGACCGCCGATTCAATCCTTTGGCCGCTGGCTTCCACCCAACCCGGCCCGACGCCGGTCACCTGCATTCCGGTGTGGACCTCCACGCCCAACTTCTTCAGATCCGCCTCGGCCTTGGCGGAGAGGTCCTCGGGGTAGGCAGCCAGGATGCGCTGGCCGCCGTCGAGCAGCAGCACGCGGGACTTATCCGGACGGATGTGGCGGAAATCATGGCGCATGTAAAGCTGCGCGATATCGCTGATGGCGCCGGCCAGCTCCACCCCCGTGGGACCGCCGCCGATCACCACGAAGTTCAGCGGAGGATGCCAGCCGTGTTCCACCATTTGCCTCTCGGCCAGTTCGAAGGCCAGCAGCACCCGGCGGCGGATCTCGGTTGCGTCTTCTATGGTCTTGAGGCCTGGAGCAAGCGGCGCCCAGTCTTCATGACCAAAGTAGGAGTGGCTGGCTCCAGTGGCGAGGACGAGATAGTCGTACGTGATGCGGGCGCCACTGGCCAGGCTGAGCTGCCGCGGGCCCACGTCGATGCCGATCACCTCGTCCATGAGCACTTCAGCGTTTGGCTGGTGCCGCAAAATGGAGCGGATGGGCTCGGCGATATCCGCCGGCGAGAGCACCGCCAGCGCGACCTGGTAGAGAAGCGGCTGAAACAGATGGTAGTTGCGCCGGTCGATCACCGACACATCCACGTCCACGCGGGCCAGCGCCCTGGCTGCATGGATTCCCGCGAATCCTCCGCCTACAATGACCACCCGCGGCCGGGAGGGCCGTGTTTCCGCAACGCCGGTTCCCGGCCTCACCGCCTGCTCGTTCATCACGCCCTCTCAGTCTCTTCTAGGAGATGCGGCAAAGGAGAAATTCGTCACAGTACCTGCGCCAATGAGTCACCGGCGCTCCAGCCCGACGAGGCCGCCGTGCTGTAGCATCCAGCTATGATTGCGGGCGCGTCCTGGGTCTGGTGGTTGGGATTCCATGCCGGCGTGGCGGTGCTGTTGCTCGCCGACTCCCTGCTTCCCGGCCACGCGCGCGCGACCCGTCATGCGCAGGTCTTCGCGTGGGCCGGCACTGCTTTCTTTGTCCTCGCGGCCGCAGCATTTGCCGCCTGGATCGGCTTCACCCGAGGCCATCAGCCTGCGCTCGAATTTGTGGCGGGCTACACGATTGAAGCCTCGCTAAGTGTCGATAACTTATTTGTTTTCCTGGTATTGTTCGAGGGATTCCGGATCAGCCGTGAGCGCCAGCACCAAGCCCTGCTGTGGGGGGTATGGGGGGCCATCGTGCTGCGGGCGGCCTTCATCTCCGCCGGCGTGGCGCTGCTTGCGCGCTTCGACTGGATCTCGTGGTTCTTTGGCCTGTTCCTGCTCTACGTGGCCTGGCGGCTTGTCCGCGGCGGCTCTGCGCGCGCGGCCATTCCGGCGTGGATCCGCCGCCTGCAGCCGGCCAAGGGCTCGCTCTTGCCGGTCATCCTGGCCGTCGAGGTCACCGATCTGGTGTTCGCCACCGATTCCATCCCCGCCGTTCTGGCCGTGACCCACAATCCCTTCGTCGCCTACACCTCGAACGTGGCGGCCGTCCTCGGCCTGCGGTCGCTTTACTTCGCGCTGGCCGCCATGCTCGACCGGTTCCGCTACCTGCACTACGGCCTTGCCGCGCTGCTCGGCTTTGTGGCGTTCAAAATGCTCGCCGCCCGCTGGATCGACATTCCAATCATTCCCTCATTGGCTGCGATCGGCGCGATTCTCGCGGTATCGGCGATTGCGTCGTCCCTGGCGGGAAATGAAGAGAAGGGAGCCGAAGAGAAAGGAGCGGAAGAGAAGGGAACGGCGAGCAGGAAGTAGCGAGAATCGGTCCGCTCACCAAGCCTCAAAAACCACTCGGCCATCGCGGCCCAGCACCGAGTGCCGGCGGAATTCCTCATCGTTCCGCTTCGGATAGTCATTGCGGAAGTGCGCGCCCCGGCTCTCCGTGCGGGCAAGCGCGGAGTGCAGAATCGCGTGGGCCACGCAACTCAAAGCTTCGGCTTCGCTGAACCTCCGGCTCGCTCCATTCCGGTTGCCCATCCCGGCGAGCTCGGCCTCGCACGCCGCCTGAGCTGCCAGCCCCTCGCGCAGTGTGCCTTCTTCCCGCAGCAGGCCCGCGTAGATCCACATGGCTGCCTGCAGGCGGGCGATCGCCTCTTCCACCCTCTCCTGCTCCGCCGCAGAGAGGGATTGGGCCACCGATTCGGCGGTTTCCGCCCGCAGCAGGGGTGGGGCGTCCGCGAGCATCGCCTGGGCCGCTCTGGCGCCGAAGACCAACCCTTCGAGCAGCGAATTCGAGGCCAGCCGGTTGGCGCCGTGCACGCCGGTACAGGCCGCCTCGCCCGCGGCATACAGGCCCCCGACGCTTGTTCGTCCTCCGAGATCCGTGCGAATGCCGCCCATCAGGTAATGCGCCGCCGGCCGCACGGGAATAAGATCGCGGGCCAGGTCGAGGCCGTAGCGGCTCAAAAACCTGCTGATTCCGGGAAAGCGTTCCGCAATGTTCAGGCTATGCAGGTGGCGCATGTCGAGATAAACAGGCCGCGCACCGCCGCCCTCATCCATCCCCTCGCGCGCAATGGCTCGGGCTACCACATCGCGCGGAGCCAGTTCGAGCAGGGCGTGATAGCGCTCCATGAAGCGCTCGCCGCGATCGTTGCGCAGATACGCGCCCTCGCCGCGGAGCGCCTCAGAGAGCAGAAAGCGTGGCGCGCCCGCAAGCGAAAGCGCTGTGGGATGGAACTGGTAGAACTCCATATCGGCCAGCTCGGCTCCGGCGCTGGCGGCCAGGGAGATGCCATCGCCCGTCGCCACCGCGGGATTGGTTGTGTCGGAGTACACCTGGCCCGCGCCGCCGGAGGCAATCAGCACTGCGCGCGCGTGGATTCTTTGCGGATGGCAGTTCTCGCCCGCCGGGCAGGCTTCGGCCAGGTTTGCGCCGATGACGCGCCCGCCGGCCGCGACGAGCGAGGTGACCCGCGTCCACTCGGCAAAACGGATGCTCTTCCGAGCCTGTGCGAAGGCGGCCAGCGAACGGCTGATCTCGGCGCCGGTCGCGTCGCCATTGGCGTGCAGGATGCGGGCCATCGAATGCGCGCCTTCCCGCGTCCGCAGCAGCTCGCCATGCGCCCGGTCGAATTGCGCTCCCCACTCGATCAGCTCAGCCACCCGCAGCGGGCCCTCGGCTGCGAGCGCTTCAGCGGCCGGCTGGTAAACAAGGCCATCTCCGGCGTTTATGGTGTCTTCGAGGTGCAGAGCGATGTCCTCGCCGCCCTCCATCGCCACGGCGATCCCGCCTTGCGCGTAATGGGTGTTCGACTCGCCCAGCGCCTCCTTGGTGACGACCAGGACCTCACCGTGGCGGGCAAGCTCAATCGCCGCCCGCAGCCCGGCCACGCCTGCGCCCATCACCAGAAAATCGACCTCAGACCCGGTCTCCATCCCGTTTTTGAGGCTATCACTTGCTTCCCCGGGGCTCCCCTGGGCTCCCCTGGCGCCCCCCCGGCGCAGCCGGCTTCCAGCTTCTTATCCGGGCCGCGAAAAAAATTGTTGACCAATCCCACGCTGTGCGGCAATAATTCCGCCAATTGCCAGGGATCCAGGGGGCGGCCGCGGTGCGATGGGGACTGCGGAGCCGGTAGGGCTTGCGGGACGGGCTGCGATGGCTCGGGCGTAGCCTTTTGGAACGATCGAAATCTTCCCGCGCGCATTCGTCCTCTTCCCCAAAGCCCGGGGGATGCCAATGAATCAGCTGACGCTGTGCATGCGGATGGCGATCGTAGCCTGCGGCATCGCTATGCCCGCTATCGCGCAGTTAGCCGCCGCGCAGGGAACAATCGGGATGGGCGGCGCTGCGGCGCAGCCGCGGCAACCCTACACGGCGGAGTTCAAGATCACCCGCGTGCAGATGCTGGCCAACGGCACAACCATTACCAACGAGACCAAAGAGGTGGAGGCGCGCGACTCGCAAGGCCGCACCATGAGGGCCACCACGCGAACTCTCCCTTCCTCCGACCGGATTACCAGCACCTTCGTCGACATCCATGACCCGGAAGCTCATACCCAGATCAACTGGACCTCGCAGGAAAAACGTGCGCATGTGATCAAGATGCCTTCCCCGGACGAGATGCACGGCTGCTGGTCTACGGCGGAGGGGAACATGACCGTAGGCTACGGCGGCACGCAGCGTGCCGCCATTCCGCCAGCGCCAGGCGGCGGAACAGGGTCCTCGGGCGCTGCCGGCACTGGGGCTGGGACTGCCGGTGGTTTCGTCCTTGGATCTTCGACGACCTTCTCAGTCCAAGGGGGCGGCGCATCCGGCGCCGTTGCTTCATCCCATTCGGCGCCTGTGCGGCCGCTGCGCGAAGACCTGGGCACTGACAGCATCATGGGCGTTGAAGTGCGGGGAAATCGCACAACGTTCACCACACCTGCGGGGCAGATCGGGAACAGTGAGCCGCTGGTGCGCATCAGTGAGACCTGGATGGCCCCGAGCCTTGGCATCGCGCTACGCCAGGTTTCAGACGATCCACAGTCTGGAAAGATGACCCGCGAACTGGTCGGCATCGACCTGAACGAGCCCGATCCCTCCACCTTCCAGCCGCCCGAGGGCTACGAAGTGGTGACCCAGGAGATGCATCCGGTACCGTGCCAGCAGGCACCGTAAGCTGCAGCCAGGACCGAAACCCGCCGGCGGGATTTACGATTGAATCACTGTGCAAACTATCCGGGTGGATACACCCTCTGCAAAATATGATGTGTTCGCGGGCAGCGGGCTTCTGGAGTCGCTCGCTCCGCGCATTGAACGCGCCGTAGGCCGCCTGCCACGGCGGGTCTTTGTGCTTACCTCGCCGGAGATCTGGGCTCTCTGGAACGAGACGTTTCTCCATTCGTTTCCCGAACCTCCCGTCACCTTGTTCCTCGCACCCGGCGAGCAGCACAAGACCATGGCCAGCGTGGAACGTTTTACGCGTGAGATGGCCCGCGCCGGTGGCGATCGCGGCTCGCTGCTGATCGCCTTCGGGGGCGGCATCGTGGGCGATGTGGGCGGCTTTGCGGCCGCGGTCTTCATGCGCGGCATCCCTTACGTGCAGGTTCCCTCCACATTTCTTGCCCAGGTTGACTCGAGCGTGGGCGGCAAGGTGGGTGTAAATCTACCGGAGGGCAAGAATCTGGTGGGTAATTTCCACCATCCCTGCGCGGTTTTTGCCGATATCGGCGTTCTCGGTACGCTTCCCGGCCGCGAGTTGCGCTCCGGGCTGATGGAGAGCATCAAGGCGGGCATCATCCGCGACCGTTCCTTGCTGCGCTTTATGGAAGAGCAGGCGGAGGCAGTGCTCGACCGCGATCCCAAAGCCCTGGAGCGGGTGATCGCCGCTTCGATCCGCATGAAGGCCGGCGTGGTGAACAAGGACGAGCGCGAGAGCGGCCTGCGGATGATCCTCAACTTCGGCCACACCGTGGGCCACGCCCTGGAAGCCGTAACCCGCTACAAGGCCATGCTGCACGGCGAGGCGGTGGCGTGGGGCATGGTGGCGGCGCTGGCGCTGGGCTGGCAGCGCGGCACGCTTTCCGCGGGCCAGATGGACCGGCTGGAAAGCCTGATCTACCGCTATGGCCCGTTGCCGGCCCTGACCAGATTGAACGCCAGGAAGATCGTCGCCGCCACCAGCGGAGACAAGAAAAACGTGGGCGGGGTGCGGCGGTTCGTGCTGCCGCAGGGCATCGGCGACGCGGGGGTGGTGGAAGACGTGACGCCGGCAGAGCTGGAAACAGCCGTCAAGTATATGCTGGAGAAGGCAACAAGCGGCAGGTCAACAAGTTAGCCCGAAGTTAGCTGGAGGTTGGCCTGAACTTAGCCGATCCGCTGGGCGGGCGGCTGGTTGGAGGATGGCCCGCTCCTGGGCTCCCCTCCTGGGCTCCCTTGGCCTGCTGGCGCGAAGCACCAAACGCCACTTTCACCGGCAACTTGCGTCTAATTATCAGACGAATCGGCATCCGGAAAGGCACGTTGGAAACCGACGCAGACCGAGTTACACTGGAGATGCTCTGGAATTGTCCGCACCTTCCCCCATGTGCCGAGCCGTTACCCTCGTCTTCGTGCTGGCGGCGCTCGCGGCCGCCTCAACCTGTGGCGGCCAGACCTCTGCGCAGAAGACGCACAGGAAGGCCACAGGTGCCCGCCCTGCGCATCACACGACAGCTTCTGATCACGCCCACCGCGCCACGGCAGACGAAGTAGGCCGCGCGGCGGGCCTTCGGATCCGCCAGGAGATGGCGCAACGCGCAGCCGGCGCAAGGCGGCCACGCAGCGAGGCGCCACGCAGCGAGGCACGGTATCGCCGTTCGCGCGCTGTTGTGAACTCCCGTCTCCGCCGCCCTCGCCCGCTTCGGGCTTCCTTACATCAGGCTTCCTTGCATCAGACGCGCCGGTACCGCCTTGAAGCGAGGCGTGTGGCCCTTCACGCGGCCGTTGTCGAGCAGCCGGCAGCAGAGCCCATCCGTTCCTCCGCGGCGTTGAACCGGCCGGAAGCGGATATCCCGGCTGTTCAGTCTGAGCCGGTCGCCGCTGGTTCCACCGGCATGGCCCATGCAGACGCCCAAACGGAAGCCGCCCCGGCTGGAGAAGCGCCTGCAGCGCGCGGCAGCCAACCGAGCACCGAAGCCGAAACCACTGAGGATCTGGCTCCCGATCATTCGGCCGCGCCGGGAGCTGAGACGGAAGAGGCCTCGCTCTACATCCCGCGCGGGGCCATGCCGCCTCCGTTGCGCGGGTCTCTTGAATCGCTGGAGAGGCAAAACGAGAAGCTGACCTCCGAAGGCCTGGAGCGCATTGAGGACGAAGATGACCTGGCGGCGCGAATTGCGGACGGGCTGCTCGTCCCGGTCCCGGCTTCGGGTTCACTGGTGGTGAACGGAAACCTGCCGCTGAATCACCGCTATTGCCGGCCGTGGACCGCGCATTTCCTGGCCGATCTGGCCGAGGCCCACGATGCCGTCTTTCACCGTCCCCTTGAAGTGAGCTCGGCCGTGCGCACCGTCGCCTATCAAAAGCGGCTGATGCGTGTGAACGGCAACGCCGCTCCCGCTGAAGGCGATATCGTGAGTCCTCATCTGACGGGAGCCACGGTCGACATCGCCAAAGAGGGAATGACGCGGGCGGAGATGGGCTGGATGCGCAACCGGCTGATGGCTCTCGAGGCCGAAGGCAAGATCGATGTGGAAGAGGAGTTTCACCAGAGGTGCTTTCACATCACCGTTTACACGAGCTATGCGCCTCATGCGGTGCACCGGGTAACACCTTCCCGTGCGCAAACCCCTCCTGACTCGCCCAAAGGTCCCGACACCAAGCCGGAAGTCACCGGGGATGTCGCGACGCAGGGCCAGTAACCGCGTTTGTTCCTCCATCGCGGGCGCTGAAGCTTCGCCCCAAAATTGACTGTTGCTTCATCCGGTGCGAGCGTACAATCGCGGGCGAATGCATTTCATCCGTCGCGGCAGCATTATTTCCGCTTATGCGACAATGCGCGCGGGGAATCCAACGGACGCAGGCTGCCGGAAATAAGCCTCGATCGAGCCGGATGCAGGCGTAATCGCGCAGTTCCGTAATCGCGCAAATCCATAATCGTGCAAATCCGTAATCGCGCAAATCCATAATCGTGCAATTCCATAATCGCGCAAATCAAGGGGCAAACGCATGAGCGAGCTGGATGTTCAAACCGCGGCTGGAACGGCCGCCGGCCTTAATCAATGGCAGCGGGTCGCGAACACCTTTACGGCGCCATCCAAAACGTTTGAAGACATCAAGCGGGGCAACCGGAGCTGGTGGCTGCCGCTCATCATTCTGGCGCTGGCCGGCTATCTTCTGTTCATCGTTGTTGACCGGAAGATCGGGCTGCAGCAGGTTGTGGACAATCAGATCCGGATGAATGCCAAGGCGCAGGAACGCCTGGCGCAGGCAACGCCCGAGCAGCGCGCGGCAAGCAACAAAGTCACTCTGGGCATCACCGAGGGCTTCTTCCTCGCCGGTCCGGTGGTTGGATTGATTGCCGTTTCCGTGCTTTCTCTCGTGCTGCTGGGCACCATCAATTTTGTCTTTGGCGGCAAAGCAAAGTATGGAGACATCTTTGCGGTGTATTACTACGCCTACCTTCCCAGTCTTGTGAAGATACTGCTGGGCATTGTCGTCATCTTCGCCGGAATGGCGCCGGAATCGTTTAATGTGAAGAACTTCGCGCCCACCAATCTGGGCGCATTTCTTGACCCGACAGACACCAACAAAGCCCTTTACGCGCTCGCCACTTCGCTCGATGCGGTCACCATCTGGATTCTGGTGCTGTTGAGCATCGGTATTGCCGCCGTAGCGGGCGTGAAGCGGAGCTCCGGTTATATTGCCGTGTTTGGATGGTGGGCCATTGTCGTGCTCTTTGGGGCAGGCTGGGCAGCCATCATGGGCTGAGCGCTGCGCTATTCCACCCAGCGCCGCATGATCAGGGTCGCGTTGATGCCGCCGAATCCGAACGAGTTCGACAGCGCCACATCGAAGCTGTGCTCGATCGCTTCGTTCGGCACGTAATCCAGCCGGCATTCCGTGTCGGGCGTCTCGAGATTGATGGTCGGCGGAAGCACCTGCTTCTGCAAAGCCATCACCGTGATGCCGGCCTCGAGCCCTCCGGCGCCGCCGAGCAGGTGCCCGGTCATGGATTTCGTTCCCGAGATTTTGAGCGTGCCGCCGCGCGCGTGCTCGCCAAAGACCGCCTCGATGGCCTGCGACTCATTGCCGTCGCCGGCGGGCGTGGAGGTGGCGTGGGCGTTGATGTAGCCGACTTCGCCGGGCTCCAGGCCGGCGTCTTTGAGGGCCGCGCGCATGCTGCGTTGCGCACCCGCGCCTTCGGGAGCGATCCCTGTCATGTGATACGCGTCGGCGCTCATGCCGTAGCCGATAACTTCAGCCAGAATCTTCGCGCCACGCGCGCGCGCAAACTCAAGCTCTTCCAGAATCAGAATGCCCGCGCCCTCGCCTATCACGAAACCATCGCGGTCCTTGTCGAACGGACGGCTGGCGCGCTGCGGCTCGTTGTTGCGCGTGGAAAGCGCGCGCATCGAGGCGAAGCCGCCCACGGAGAGCGGCGTGACTGCGGCCTCTGAGCCTCCGGCGATCATCGCATCCGCATCGCCATGCAAAATCATGCGCACGGAGTCGCCAATGGAGTTGGCCGAAGTGGCGCAGGCCGTGGCCGTGGCTGAGATGGGGCCTTTTGCGCCGTAGCGGATGCTCAACTGGCCGGCAGCCATGTTGATGATGGTTGCAGGAATAAAAAACGGCGATAGCTTGCGCGGTCCGCCGGCCAGCAGGTTGGCGTGCTCGCGCTCGATGATCTCGAATCCGCCGATGCCGGAGCCGATGAAGACGCCCACGCGGTCGGCAATCTCGGGCGTGATCTGCAAGCCGGACTGCGCCATTGCCTCCTGCGCGGCGGCGAAAGCGAAGTGAATAAAGCGCCCCATCTTGCGCGATTCTTTTTTGTCAACGAAGTTGAGAGGATCGAAGTTCTTGACCTCCGCGGCAAAGGTGACCGGAAAGCCAGTGGTGTCGAATCCCCGGATGGGAGCCGTACCACTGGCTCCGGCCACAAGCTGCCGCCATACCTCGGGGGCGGTGTTGCCCACGCCGCATAGCAGCCCCAGGCCAGTGACAACGACTCTGCGCGTCGATACCTGGGTCAAAGCCTACTTGCCGCCTTTCGCGTTCTTCTCGATGTAGTCGATGGCATCCTTGACGGTCTTGATCTTTTCAGCATCCTCGTCAGGGATCTCCATATCGAACGCTTCTTCGAACTGCATCACCAGCTCGACCACGTCCAGCGAATCGGCGCCCAGGTCTTCCTGGAAGCTGGCGCCGGGGGTCACCTCGGCTTCATCCACCTGCAACTGCTCGACGATGATCTGCTTCACCTTTTCTTCAACGGCCATGCACGCTTCTCCTCATTGATTCAAGCCTGGAAAATTATCAGGACCCAACAGTCCACTCCGCTGCCTACAATACCGGCCCTGGGCGGGGAAAGACAACCACCGCGCCCAAAAAAATGCGCATGGTCCCGAAGTTTCAAGTTTACCGGGCAGGGCGGGGGGTGTAAAGGCGCCTGCCTGTGGGGAACTTATTGAGTCGCAATGAACTAGCGGCCAACGGGCGCTGCTTGACCCAATGGGAGGTGAATTGCACAGGCGGCAGGCGTACATTAGGCGAAGAGGAAATTCTCATGCTGGGTCTTGTGGTCGTCGGAGTGATCGCTGCGCTGGTGGGGGCAGTTGCCGGATTCCTGCTGCGCAGCGCCTCGGCGAGCCGGGAAAAATCACTTCTCGAGCAAAATGCGGCCGGTCTCGAACAGCGCATTCGCGAACTGGCAGAAGCCCTCAACGCGGCCGGCGCCGCGCTCAAGCAGGCGCAGGCGGAATCGGCTGCCCGCGCGGGATTCGAGTCGCTGGCCGCGGAACGCGCACGGAGCATCGCCCAGCTCGGCGCCGAACGTGACGGCCTGCGCGCGGATCTGAATGCAAAGCTGGAGGCGGAGAGCCGGGCGCTGGCACGGATCGGCAAGCTGGAGGCGGAGCTCAACAGCGAGCGCGAGGGCCTGAAGGAGAAGCTTGCGCTGCTCGAAGCGGCGAAGCAGGCGCTGGCCAACCAGTTCCAGGCGCTGGCCGCCGAAATACTCGAGCAAAAGTCGAAGACATTTTCTGAAGGCAGCCAGAAGGAGCTGGGAACCCTCCTCACGCCGCTTCGCGACCAGATCAAGGAATTCCGCGAGAAGGTGGAAAAGGTTCAAAGCGAATCGGCCACAGGTGTCACGAAACTCGAGACGCTGATCGGTGCGCTGGGCGGTCTGAACCAGCAGCTTACCGAGGAGGCGCGCAATCTGAGCACCGCATTGCGCGGCTCAGCGAAGGCTCAGGGCGACTGGGGCGAGTTCATCCTGCGCGATCTGCTCGAGAAAGCCGGAATGCGCGAGGGTGAGCAGTTCAGCTTCCAGCAGAGCTTTATCGGCGTGGAGGATGAGGATGGCGGAAGAACGCGATCGCCGCGCACCGATGTGATCGTCACCATGCCGGGCGGGCGCCATCTGGTCATTGATTCCAAGGTCTCGCTCACCGCATACACGGATTGTGTGAACGCGGCAACGGAAACCGACCGGGGCGCAGCGCTCAAGCTGCACCTGGCGAGTGTGCGCGGCCACGTGGCAGGCCTTGCGAAGGCGGGGTACCATCGCTTGCCTGGCCTGGAATCGCCGGACTTCGTGGTGATGTTCGTCCCCATCGAGCCGGCGTTTCTGATCGCTTTGCAAAACGATGCTTCGCTCTGGGCCGACGCGTATCAGCAGGGGATTCTCCTTGTTGGCCCGACGACCCTGCTCTACATCATCCGCATCGTGAACGTGCTCTGGCAGCAGGAGACGCAGGCGCGCAACGTAAAGGAAGTGATGGATCGCGGCGCAAAGCTCTACGAAAAATTCGCGGGGTTCATCAGCGACATGGAAAAGATCGGCGAAGGATTGCGCAACGCGAACCGGTGCTATGAAGATGCGCGCAGCAAGCTGAGCGAAGGGAGCGGAAACCTGATCAAGCAGGTCGAGATGCTGCGCCAGCTCGGCGTCAAGCCACGCAAGCCGCTATCGACCAAGCTGATTGATACAGCGGAGGAGGATGAATCCGGCCTGGCTCTGGCTGCAGAGGCAGAAAGCAACGGTCAGCCGGACTGATGATTGGCGATGATTGCCTGCTGCATTGGTCGTTAACGCCAGAGACTCCAAAGCGTGCGCCCGGCGGCGATGAAGCCGGCCCAGAGAATTGCAGACAGGAAGACACTCCAAGCTAAACCACGGAGCCGGAGGTTTGGACTTGACTTGATTTCAGGGGTGGCTTGCACCCAAGATGGATTGGGCGGACGGCGCCGGTCGAGCGCGTGAGCGGACCAGGTGGAATCGGTGGACAGCTGCATCGGCAGACCTCCCCGTTGCAACATCTTCACGTTTGCTTGTCGCGGAGACCGGACTATCGGATGGCTTTCTGCTTGCCCAAAGGCCATCGAGTTCAGCAGCGCTCTCGCAACCAACCAGGTGAAGATGCTTTGAAACTCCCATGAGTACGCGGCCCATGAGCACAATTTAGCTGTTCATAGCAGAGACGAGACGGGAGCGGGAGTGACTTTTTTGGTGCCGGTTCGCAATCGGGAAGGCCATGCCCATTCAGGGCAACGCACCGTCCACCTAAGTGCAGGGCACACCGCTCGCCTTTACCGGCTCACCGCGATTGGAGCGCCGGCGCGAATCTGCTAGAGCGCAGGCTGGCTGGCGGGCTTGGTTCGTTTGAGCGTGAGGTCGTGTGCCGGGAAGTCCGGCTGGCTGGTCTTCGTGGACAGCTTGATCTCGTCGCCCGCATCGTTCACGGTGCCGGAGTGAGAGATCGTCATCCCATTGAAGGAGACTTCAAAAGAGATGTTGTTGCCCTCCACCTTGCCGTTGCTGATGGCGATGGGATCGCCCTGCGGACCCTGCACCGAGCCGGTCAGGTTGGCGCCATCCTGCTTGAAGGTGAAGGTGAGCTGATAGCTGCTGCCGTCGGGGCCGGTGCTATCCGCGGTCCAGCTCCCCGAGACATCGGCGGCCAAAGCGGCCGCAGCCGAAAGCGCCATCGCCAGACCGGCGCAGACGCAGAGCAGTTTTTTCATCGGTCGGTCCTCGCCGTCCACAAGACAGCGCCCGCAGTGTATACCGGCGGTGGATCGATTGAACAGGAAGATTGCTGTTCCGGCGAATGGTCCGTTGGGAGCTGTGGTCTCCCACCCTGTCTCCAGATAAAAGGAGACAGGATGGGGCACGGAAGGTTTTGTGCTAACTTGCCGACTTGCTGACTTGCTGACTCGCTGACTCGCTCACTCGCTGCAGCTCGGCGAAGGCTGCACGCAGCCTCTTCCAGGTCGTCTCCAGGTCTTCCGGCAGCACGCGCGTTTCAGAGACAGTGGTCATGAAGCTGGTGTCGCCGACCCAGCGCGGCATGGCGTGGAGGTGGACGTGCCCAGCCACGCCTGCGCCCGCGGCCTGGCCGACATTCATGCCGAAGTTGAAGCCATGGGGCGTATAGACCCGTTCGAGGGCGCGCTCGGTAAGCTGGGCCAGATCCATCAACTCGTGCGCTGCCTCGGCAGGCAAAGCTGCCAGCCGGTCGAGATGCGCATACGGCATCGCCATCACGTGCCCCGAGGTGTACGGGAAGGCATTCAGGCAGATGAAGCAATGTTCGGCGCGCAGAATCAGCCCGCCCGCTGCTTCTGCCTGCTCGCGGTCCATCCCTGCCGCGATCGCGTGATCGATGGAAGCGATGAGATTGCAGAAGACGCAGCCCATATCTCCCGGCCAGGAGGAGAGAGCTTCAGGGATGCCGGGGCGCACCGCCTTCTCCGTCGTAGTGACGTAGTTGTAGCGCCAGGGAGTCCAGAAATGTTCCATGTGCAATCGAGAGAAGACGATGGCAGAGAAGACGATACCGCGCTGCCCGATCCAGGCCCGTCTGACTAGGCCCGTCCGACTAGGCCCGCCTGACTAGTATAGAGGCCATTGCGCCGAGTCCTTGAGCGTCCGCGGGCATCAAAAGGGTGTGGTGATTCCTGGACAGATGAGGCGTTTGCATGGCGGGACGAGGTGCGGCGGAGAGTCTGTGGAAGAACTGCTTGGTTTGACGCTGGCTTGCAGAGATTGCTACACTCGTGAGCGTAGCTTCCTGCGCGGATTCCAGCAGTGAGTTGCGGCCGCCCTCCAGCAAGCCGTTGCCTGCCGGGTTTTTCCCAAGGAGAACAGCCACCGAATCGCCAGCGCAGAAAGGCTGGGAAGGTTGCTGCTCCGGAAAACCTTCATCGGCGCGCTAGAGACGCGACGGCGGGGTCGAGGCTCAAAGGCGCTTGAGTTGCGGTAGACGCAGCGAGGGAGCCGGCCAGCAGCAGGCCCACACCACCGCAGGAGCAAGGAATCCCGGAGCTGGTAGTAATGGCAAACGTCCTCAATCCCGAAACCGAGAGCATAACCCTGAACACCGAATTGGAAACCCCTACGCTAGAACCTGCGACGGAGCTTGAGCAGCCGTCGTTCGAATCCACGTCCAACCTCGAGACCTCCGAAGCCGTCGAAGTAAATGTGCTGGACGCCGATACCCATACAACCGAGCCGGTAGCCGCAACTGAGATTTCCGCGGAAGCGCACGCCGAGCCGACGGCGCCCCAAGCCAGATCTGCGGCAACTGCCGCGCCTGAATATGCAGCTACAGCCAATGAATCGGGTGACGATTTTTCCGCCGCTCTCGAAGCGTTTGAGCGCGAGCAGGCCGCCGAAGCGGCTGCTGTTGAGGCGTACGGGGACAAGCTCGTTTCCGGCACGGTGCTCAAGCAGACGGAAAAGCACCTGGTCGTCGACGTGGGCCTCAAGTCCGAGGGGCTGGTGCCGCTGGAGCAGGTGGTTGACCATACCGGCGCGGTGAAGTTTCAACCGGGCGACGTGATCGATGTGGTGATCGAGCGCGAGGAGCCCGAGGGCGGCTACTTGGTGAGCTACGAGCGGGCGCAGCGCCTGCGCGTGTGGGACACCATCGAGAAGGCTGCCAACGAAAAGACGCCGGTTCTGGGCACGGTGGTGAGCCGGGTAAAGGGCGGCCTCACGGTAGACATCGGCCTGAAGGCATTTTTGCCGGGATCGCAGCTTGAGATTCGCCCCGTCCGCAACCTCGACGGCTACCTCGGCCAGCAGATCGAAGTTCGCGTTATCAAGCTGAACAAGAAGCGCGGCAACGTGGTGGTGAGCCGCAAGGAGCTGCTCGAAGAGGAGCAGAATACCAAGCGTTCGGCGACGATGGAGCACCTTGGCGAGGGCGCGGTGCTTACCGGCACGGTGAAGAACCTGACCGACTACGGCGCGTTTGTCGACCTGGGCGGCATCGATGGCCTGCTGCACATCACCGACATGAGCTGGGGCCGGCTTACCCATCCCCGCGATCTCGTCAATGTGGCCGACGAGATTCAGGTGAAGGTGCTCAAGTTCGACAAAGACAAGCAGCGTGTCTCGCTCGGCTTCAAGCAGTTGACGCCTGATCCATGGCTCGATGCCGCGGAGCGTTATCCGGTGGGCGCGCGCGTCCACGGCCGCGTGTTGTCGGTGACGGACTACGGCGCGTTTATCGAACTCGAGCAGGGCATCGAAGGCCTGGTTCATCTCTCCGAGATGACGTGGTCGAAGCGCCTCAAGCATCCCTCCAAGCTGATTAAGCCCGGCGACGAGGTCGACACGGTTGTGCTGAGCGTGAACCCCGCCGACCGGCGCATTTCGCTGGGCATGAAGCAGCTCATGGAGAATCCATGGGAGAACCTCACCGAGCGCTATCCTGCCGGAACCATTGTGGAAGGCCGGGTGCGCAACCTCACCGACTTTGGCGCGTTCATCGAGATCGAAGACGGCATTGACGGTCTGGTGCACGTCTCGAACCTGAGCTGGACCAAGCGGGTCAAGCATCCTTCCGAAGTGGTGAAGAAGGGTGAAAAGGTAAAGGCTGTCGTGCTCGGCGTAGAGCCGCAGAACCGCCGCCTGAGCCTGGGCATCAAGCAGCTGCAACCCGATGTGTGGGAGACGTTCTTTGCCACGCACCGCGTGGGCGATGTGGTGCACGGCAAGGTGCTGCGCACCGCACAGTTCGGCGCATTCGTCGAGATCGCGGAGGGCGTGGAGGGACTTTGCCACATCTCCGAGGCGGGCGATGCCGGCGATCAGTCCAAGCTGGAACAGGGCATGGAGCACGAGTTCAAGATCATCAAGATCAACGTGGAAGAGAAGAAGGTAGGCTTGAGCCTGCGCGCGGTGGGCCATGAAGCCAGCCGAGCCCAGGTGGAGAGCTACAAGGCGGATACGCACAAGCATCCGGTTTCAAGCTCGACCACGACCTTGGGCGATCTGATCAACTGGCGCAACAAGGGCGAGCGGTAAACAGACAGCTGACAGCGATCAGTAAATGGCCATCCTTCGGGATGGCCGTTTTGCGTTGTGGTGCGCCTTCATTCCTGCGTCAAGTCAAAGATGGCGCGATCCGCCGCGGCATGCCGACCGCGGAATCACAGATGCCCAAAATTGCTTGACTTCGCGGCCGGGCGAGCTTACCGTCAGTCAACTATCCCTTCTTTTCACCCTCTCCATCGGGCCCTCCAAGATGTACGCATTGGAATTGAGGTTCCGCATGAAAGCAAGAATTCTCCGTTTCCTGTGCAAGACGGCGGTTTGCGCCTTGCTTCTGGTGATCGTAACGAAGCCGGCAGAGGCCAGTATCCCAACTACGAACGACATAGTGTGGATCGGAATCGCCATAGGGGTCATCGGGGCGGGCATCGGGATCGGCATCTATTTCGCCGTGCATCACGGGCACTCTCTGAATGGATGCGCGGTTTCAGGGCCCAACGGCATCCAGTTGCAGAGCAAGGGCGATGGGCGGACTTACGCTCTGGTCGGAGATGTGGCCGCAATTAAGCCGGGAGAGCGGGTCCGCCTCTCCGGCAAAAAGGCAAAGAACGCGAGCGTGCCTCCGCAGTTCTTTGTGGAGAAGCTAAACGGGTCGTATGGTTCCTGCGAGGTTCAATCTGCGGCGCGTTGAACATCGACCACTTTCGGGCGCGCCGCTGCTCAGTCCCGCTGAACGCGGCAGAGCACGATCACAATTCCCAGCGCCGCAAACACGCTGATCAGCGCGAAGAGAAACACGCTGCGGTAGCCGAACCAGCCGATGATCGCTCCGGCGATGGGGCCGACCAGGAAGAACGAGACGTCGGCAAACGCGGTAAACACGCCCAGCGCAGTGCCGCGGTTATTCTCTGAAACCCGTTTCACCGCTTCTACGCCGATGGCCGGAAACACCAGCGAAAAGCCAAAGCCGCCCAGCGCCGCGCCGGTCAACGCTATCCACGGCGAATTCGAGCGCCACAGCAGGAACAAGCCGGCGGATTCTACGAGCAGGCAGGCCATCGCCACCGGGAATCCGCCGAAGCGGTTGATGGTCTGAATGAAGAGCAGGCGGGCAAGAATGAACGCAACACCGAAGGCCGTCAGGCATAGAGCCGCGCCGTTCCAGTGGCGGGCAGCATAGAAGAGCGTGATGAACGTGGCGAGCACGCTATAGCAGACGCCGCCGAGCGCCAGGCCCATGCCGTGCGGGGCCACACGCCCCAGCACATGGCTGAAGGGGAGATGCTCACCCTGCATCACCGGCACGGGGTCCTTGCGCGTGGCCAGGAAAACGCTGAACGCGCCGATGAGGATGGTGAAGATTCCGAGCGAGCTCAGGCCCCACTGCTGGTCCATCACCACGCCGAGCGGTGCGCCCAGCGCCATTGCGCCGTAGGTGCAGATGCCGTTGTAGGAGATGACCTTGGCGGTTGCGTCCGGGCCGGCGCTGGTAATGCCCCACAAAGTAGCTCCCGTCGAACCCAGACTTTCGCCCACGCCCAGAATGAGCCGGCTCAAAATCAGGCTCCAGAAGCTCAGCCAGTGAACGGAAGAAAGAGCCGCTGCTGCCACCAGCAACCCCCCGCTCGCGGTGCAGGCGGCCATGCCCCAGATGACGGAGATCTTGGCGCCCTGGCGGTCAGAGATGCGGCCCGCCCAGGGACGGCTGGCGAGTGTGGCGATGTACTGGATGCTGATGACGAGTCCCGCCAAAACCGCGCTATAACCCATGCGCAGATGCACATAAGGCGGCAGCACCGCGAGCGGCAAGCCGATGGACACATAGCAGATGAACGTGAAGTAGACGAACCCCAGAATGTGCCATGTCCCGCTTCTCGACAGGGAGCGGGTGGTTGCGGGGACAGTGGCAGAAGCGGAATAAGGCATGCCGAGCACGGGAACCCGCTCATGTGCGCAGCTCCCATCTTCAGTATATCGGATGCTTGATTGCGCATTTTAGGGACGGAGAAGGCGCGAACTATTCCACCATTGTGCCCTGGTGATAGACGATCTTCCAGCCCTCTGCCGTGCGCTGCCAGATGGTTGCGCGGCGGGTGGTGCGGACGTGGCCGTCGGTCTGTTTCTGGACGAGCGTGTAGGTGAGCAGATAGAGGTCCGACGCGAGCTGGCGGCAGCAAAAGTCACTGGCCTCCCAAATGTCGGCTTGCGGCCCGTTCCCGCTCTCTGCAGGGAAACGCCTTTCGAGCTCGTCCAGCACAAAGGCGCGGCTATAACGGCGTCCCGAGGCGCCCGTCTCCCAGAAGTCTTCTTGCGTGATGCGCTCGAAATCGGCCCGTGTCGTGCCGAACTCCGCACGATGGAAGATCGGCTCGCGATCGATCAGCTCGCGCAATACGGACGCGAGTTCCGGCGGTGTCATGAGGTCCGGCTCCTGGCTCGATTGCATGGCCTGATGATGCAGGCGGGAGAATCAGTTTCTTCCGGTACCGCTGGCCACGAGACGCCGGACCCAAGCCACCGTAAA
The DNA here is from genome assembly GCA_036490385.1 of Occallatibacter sp. Lineage (GTDB taxonomy): Bacteria > Acidobacteriota > Terriglobia > Terriglobales > Acidobacteriaceae > Telmatobacter. Next base: position 4,812 of record DASXDX010000007.1, on the reverse strand, counting down.
CTGGAAGGGATGGCCGGCTTTCACATCGAACACTTCGGCTGCCGGGCGGCGCGCGCGGATGGCGAGGCGATCAGCGCCCGTCTGCACGCGGCAGGGCAGCGCGCTGTGCAGCAGCTTGCTCAGGCGGAGGTCGTGATTGTGAACAGCTGCAGCGTCACGGCCGAGGCCGACCGCGAGGCGCGGGCCTTCATCCGGCGGGCCCATCGCCAGAATCCGGAGGCGAGGATTGTGGTCACCGGCTGCTACGCACAGCGCGCCCCCGAGGAGCTGGCCCGCATGGAAGGCGTGGCCGCCGTCGTGGGCAACAGCCACAAGGCGCTCGCGCCGGAGATCATTTTGAACCTGGCCCACAGCCCGGTCAACTCATCGCGGCCTGTGCCGGATTCGCTGGTCAGCGTGGAGTCGCTGCTGGCCGGCGCTGCGCCGGTTTGGGTCGACGACCGTTTCGCGCACTCGTTCATCGAGGAGGCGCAGCTTGTGCCTGGCGCGCAGACGCGGCCCAATCTCAAGATCCAGGAAGGCTGCGGAAACCGGTGCACGTTTTGCGTGATTCCGCAAACGCGGGGCCTGTCCAGAAGCTTGCCCGCCGCACGAATCTTGCGCCAGGTGGAGGAGTTTGTGGCGGCCGGCGGCAACGAGCTGGTGCTCTCGGGGATCAATCTGGGCCGCTGGGGACGGGATCTGGAGAACGTCCAGGATGCGGGTTCGTGGCCTCCCACCCTGTCGCTGGAAGAAAGGCGACAGGATGGGGCACGGGGTGCAGACCGGACCGCTGGCGTTGTACCGACATTGTCGGGGCTGGTGGGCGCGATATTGCAGCAGACTGAATTGCCGCGATTGCGCCTCAGCTCCATCGAGCCGATGGATTGGGATCACGAACTGATCGGTTTGATGGCCGAGTTCGGCGGGCTGCGGTTGGCGCGCCACGCGCATTTGCCGCTGCAGTCGGGTTCAGACGCGGTGCTGCGCCGCATGCACCGCCGCTACCGGCCATGGCATTATGCGGACAAGATCGAGGCCCTGCTGCGCGCCGCGGGGCCTGAGCTGACCATCGGCGCAGACGTGATGGTTGGCTTTCCCGGTGAGACCGATGCGGAGTTCGCGGAGACGCTCGATTTTGTGCGGGCACTGCCGTTCGGCTATCTGCACCTGTTTCCGTTCTCCCCGCGGCCGGGCACCAGGGGATGGGCCCTGCACGCGCAATCGCCAGTTGCCGCCGCCCTTGTGGAAGAGCGCATCTCTGCGTTGCGCGCGCTGGCTGCCGAAAAAATGGCAGCGCACCGGCGCCGCTTTATCGGCCGCAAGCTGGATGCGATCACACTGAACTCACCTGCGGCGCTCTCCGCGAAGGGCCGTACCGCTGCACTCACGGAAAATTTTCTCCCGGTGGAAATCGGCGGCAACCTGCCCGCGAATCGACTGGTTTGTGTTCTCATTACGGGACTGACCGCTGAGGCCGCTCTCCAAGGTAATGTGACCTCATAGGCCTTTGTTCATTGGAACCGAGCCAATGTTATACTCAGGGTGCGTTCATGGGCTCGCGCCGTCCGGGGATTTCCCCTGGAAATTGCGCGGGCACGGCACCTGGAGGAGCACCATCGCACTCGATAAACGTTCGGCCAAGTCCTTTATCCGCATCAACGACCGAATTCGCGCACGCGAAATCCGCGTGATCGACGAAAACGGCGAACAGTTGGGCATTTTGCCGCCGTTTGAGGCCCTGAAAATTGCCCGCGAACGCGGCTTGGACCTGGTTGAGGTTTCGCCCAGCGCCGTTCCGCCTGTCTGCCGCATCCAGGACTACGGCCGTTTCCTCTACGAGAAAGAAAAAAGCGAGCGCGCCGCCCGCAAGCGGCAAAAGGTGATCGTGGTCAAGGAGGTCAAGTTCTCCGTGACCGTGGACGAGCACGACTACCAGACCAAGAAAAACCAGGCTGTGCGGTTCCTGACCGAAGGCGACAAGGTGAAGGCCAGCCTGCGCTTCCGCGGCCGCCAGATGGCCCATCGCGAGCTCGGCTATGCCATCATCAACCGGCTCATCCAGGACATCGGCGACGCCGGCACGGTGGAATTCATGCCCCGCATGGAGGGCACGATCCTGCACGCAATCCTGGCGCCCACCCGCAAGCAGGAACCCGCCAAGCCCCGGCCTCCGCAAGCTCCTTCTCCGCAGGCCTCCGCGCCGCGTCCGCCCGCATAGCCCACCGCGAATCTTCAAAAATTTTTGCGCGCCTGGCGAGCCGGGCTTGGCTTGGTGCTTCGAGTCGAATCAATCGCGGACGGGAAAGATTTCGTTGCACTACTTTCAATAACGATGAATGCGAAAGACCGAGCGCGCTAAAATTTAAACATGTCCGCAGCGGCATCGATCTCTCCTGACGTTCTCGCCAAGTACGAGCCTGTGATCGGGCTCGAAGTGCACGTGCAGCTGCTCACCGCCACAAAAATTTTTTGCGGATGCGCCAACCGATTTGGCGCCGCGCCGAATACGAATATCTGTCCGGTGTGCATGGGCCTTCCCGGAGCCTTGCCGGTGCTCAACGCAAAGGCCGTCGAGTTTGCGACGCTGGCTGCCCTTGCGCTTCACTGCACCGTCAACGAGCATTCCATCTTCGCGCGCAAAAATTACTTCTACCCCGACCTGCCCAAGGGCTACCAGATATCGCAGTTCGACAAGCCGCTCGCCGAGCATGGGTGGATTGAAGTGCCCACGGCCAGCGGAAGCACAAAGCGTATCGGCATCACGCGCCTGCACATGGAAGAGGACGCGGGCAAGAGCCTGCACGAGGGCTTCTCCGACTCGGCTACGCGCACCTATCTCGACCTGAACCGCTGCGGCACGCCGCTCGTCGAGATCGTGAGCGAGCCGGATATCCGCACGCCGGACGAGGCATTCGAATACCTGACGCGGCTCAAGGAGATCCTGCTGTATACGGGCGTTTCGGATTGCAATATGGAGGAGGGCTCGCTGCGCTGCGATGCGAATGTGAGCGTGCGGCCGAGAGGGCAGGAGCAATTCGGGACGAAAGTGGAAGTGAAAAACGTGAACAGCTTCCGCTTTGTGCGCATGGCGCTGGAGTATGAGATCGAACGGCAGGTTGAGGTGGTCGAGTCGGGCGGGAGTGTGAAGCAGGAGACGCGGCTGTGGAATGCGGATGAAGGACGCACCTATTCCATGCGCTCGAAGGAGCAGGCGCATGACTACCGCTATTTTCCCGAGCCGGATTTGCCGCCGCTGATTGTTTCGACTGAATTCCTGTCCGAGGCCAGGAAAAAACTCCCCGAACTGCCGGAGGTGCGGCGGGCGCGCATGGTTGCCGAGTACGACCTGACGGCGCAGGACGCGCAGACGCTCACTGGCTCACGCGAGTTTGCGGACCGCTTTGAGGCGGCGGCGAAGACGGCCAGGAATCCGCGCCGCGTGGCGAATGTGCTGCTGAGCGAAGTGGGCGGGCGGTTGAAGGCGCTTGGGCTGGAACACGATCAGTCGCCGGTTTCGATGGCTGGGATCGTACAGGCCGCAGATTTGCTCGACGAAGACAAGATCAGCTCGAAACAGTTGAAGCAGCTCTTCGACATTGCCTTTGAAAAGGGCGAGGACTTCGGCGTTGCCTACGAGCGCGAGAAGCCGCAGCAGATCACGGATGCCTCGGCCCTGGGGAAAATGATCGACGAAGTGATCGCCGCCAACCCGAAGCAGGTGGAGCAGTACCGCGTCGGCAAGAAGACGATGGCGGGATTTTTTGTGGGCCAGGTGATGCGCGCGTCGAAAGGGCAGGCCAATCCGGCGCTCTTGAATGAACTGGTGACGAAAAAATTGGAAGGGTGAATTCGTGCCGTCCCACCCTTGCCGGAAGGAGAAGAACCCGGCAAGGATGGGGCACGCAGAAGTTTTGCGGAGTTGAAACGAGGCCGCGGCTGAAGCCGGCCCCTCTGTGCAGATTTTTATTCAGTGGCCTGAAGGCCACTGCTCCCTCCGTACGACGCCTGCGAGTCGACGGGATGGGCGCGGAAGGATTTCGCGATTCCGCCGTTGCCGGAAGGACAAGAACCCGGCAAGGATGGGGCATCCGAAGATGTGCTGGGAAAATCTACTTCAGCTTCAGGTCGGAGATGAAAATCTTGCGGGCGTCCCACGAACTGACGGTCTTGATTGCGCTTTTCTTGCCGGCTTTTTCCGCCCACAGGTCAAAATCCTCAGCCATGTTTACCTGGGCGAAGTGGAAGTGGCCGTCAGCGTTGGAAGTATAGCTGCGGATCGACTTGGACTTCTCATTTCTGAGGAAGACGGTTGCGCCTTGCACCGCGGTGGAATCCTCATTGAGCACCGTGCCGGAAACCGTGCGCTCGCCGATGTTCTGGGCGTGAATGGAGGGCGTAAACAGCGTATCCATCGCCACGAAGGATACGATCCCTGCCGATAATGCAGCGAACGTGACTGCTGCCAGCAGGCTTGCCGGGCGATGCCTCACTCTTCCTCCTCGTCTTCCTCGAAGACATCGTCGTCTTCTTCGGCTTCTTCCCCGATGCGCGCCAGTTCGAGCGGCTCGACACCTACCACCTCGAACTCAGACCCGCACTCCTCACAGGCAACCACATCGCCTTCTTCTATTTCGCTAATTTCAACGTCTAGATCATTCTCGCATTCAGGGCAGCTGGGCATGGCAGCCTCCTCTCCATTCATGGGCAGAAGTTTGGTTTGCGGGATTCCCACGATCGCGCTTTTGCATGGGCGGAACCCCGATCAACGCTCTCTTGCAAGACCTCTTTCATGCAACTCTTGCTCCATCTCCAGCGGCAGAATGCGGTTGC
>DASXDX010000047.1:0-26826 GCA_036490385.1 Occallatibacter sp. | reverse complement strand
CACATCCTGCTGCTGCTGCGGTTGCCGTTTCTTCTCGCCGGGTGCGTGCTGGGCGGATGCATCTGGTGGGTCACGCGCCGGCTTTACGGAAATCTGGGCGGCTACACCGCGCTCGCGCTCTATTGCTTTTGCCCCGCGATGTTGAAAGTGTGCGTCTCGCCGAACACTGAAGGACTCGCGGCGCTGGGCGTGTACGGAGGCGTCTATACGTGCATCGGCGTGGCGCATGCCATGCAGGGGCCGCGCCGCCGGTGGCGTCCCCGGTTGGTGCTGCTCACGCTGGTCTTCGGGCTCGCCGCCGCTGCGCATATCGCGGCCCTGCCGGTGACGGCGCTGCTTGGCCTGGTGCTGATGCTGTGGGTGGCTGAAGGCCACAGAAGCCAGGCGCTGCCGGTGATCTTGATGGCTTGCGTCGGCGCGCTCATCCTGCTCTTTGCGTGTTACGGCTTTTCGCCCGATGCCTTCAGTTATCTCTTCCGCTCGGCTGCCGGGTTTCTTTGGTTTTCTATCGCTCCGGCACGCCGTTTTTTCTCGAGCTTCCCCAATGCCGGCATCACCGTGGCTGCGGCCGCCGCGCTGGCGCTCTATCTCGCGCTGCGCAAGGCTCGCTACTTCGGCAACACAGCTCCGCTGTTTTGCGCCTTGGTTTGCATGCTGCTGGTTATGACGGGCGTGCCGGGAAGTCCGTGGGTGTGGTCGCTGCCGTTCGTCTTCACATTCGCCGGAGGGGTCTTCGCCGACGCTTACGAGAGCCCTCGAGGACGGCTGGCGCTGGCCGCGGCCGGCGTCCTTGTCGCGTTGCAGGCGATACTTTGCCTGCTGAATTTGCCCGGACTCGCGTAGAAATCCGGGCCTGCCTTCGCTTCCAATGAAGGCCCGCCGCGGGAAGATTCCCGAGTCCGGCGAGAGCCGGCCCAAGTCGGCCATAAATTTATGCAAAACAAAGACTTATTTGCTCCTCGCGGTCTTGCTAAAAGCGCTCCAAAAAGCATAAAATAGACCTATAAGCCAGCGGACCCGGCCCCGCATTTCCCCGGACTTTTTTGCCGCCCTTCTGCGGGCTTAGAAAACCTTCTATGGCAGACGATCAGAACCCCCAGCTCCCTCTCGATGGCGGTAACCCGCCGAACAGCGGCACCAATCTCATCCCGATCAATATCGAAGAGGAGATGCGCCGCTCCTATCTCGATTACTCCATGAGCGTGATCATCGGGCGCGCTTTGCCCGACGCACGCGACGGCCTCAAGCCGGTGCACCGGCGCGTGCTCTACGCCATGAGCGAGATGGGCCTGGAGCACAACAAGAAGTACACCAAGTGCGCCAAAGTGGTGGGCCAGGCCATGGGCGTTTATCATCCCCACGGCGACTCGGCCATCTACGACACGCTGGTGCGCATGGCGCAGCCGTTTTCGCTGCGCTATCCGCTCATCGACGGGCAAGGCAACTTCGGCTCGGTCGACGGCGACCCGCCCGCGGCCATGCGGTATACCGAATGCCGGCTGGAGCGCATCGCCGGCGAGTTGCTGGCGGATATCGAGATGGAGACCGTCGACTTCGTGCCGAACTACGACGAGTCCACCCTCGAGCCATCGGTGCTACCTTCGCGCATTCCGAATCTGATCGTCAACGGGTCGAGCGGCATCGCCGTCGGCATGGCGACCAACATTCCGCCGCACAATTTGATTGAAGTGGTGAACGCGGCCATCGCGCTCGTCAAGAATCCCGGCGCGGGCCTGATTGAAGTGCTCAAGCACGTGCAGGGCCCGGACTTCCCCACCGGCGGCTTCCTCTACGGCAAGAGCGGCATCGCGCAGGCTTACACGACGGGCCGCGGCCGGTTCATGATGCGTTCCAAGGTCGCGATCGAGAACCTGACCAAGGAAAAGCAGGCGATCATCGTCACCGAGATTCCCTACCAGGTGAACAAGTCCAAGCTGGTGGAGCGCGTCGCCGAGCTGGTGAACGAAAAGATCGTTGACGAAATCAGCGACGTGCGCGACGAGAGTGACCGCGACGGCATGCGCATCGTCATCGAGCTCAAGCGCGGCGCGCAGCCTGAGATCGTGCTCAACCAGCTCTACAAGCACACCCAGATGCAGGAGAGCTTCTCCATGATCTTCCTCGCGGTGGTCCACGGCCAGCCGCGGGAACTGGGGATGGACGCCGCCATTCGCGTCTTTATCGATCATCGCATCGAAGTGGTGCAGCGCCGCACGGCCTACCTGCTGCGCAAAGCGCGCGAGCGCGAGCACATCCTCGAAGGCCTCAAGATCGCGCTCGACAATCTCGACACCGTGATCCGCATCATCCGCGGCTCTAACTCACGTGCCGATGCCCGCGAGAACCTGTACGCGTGGGGCAAGGGCAACGAGATCGTGATCAATCTCGACCGCCAGCGGCTGCAGGGCGAGGAGCGCGGCCTCACGCTGCGGCAGATCGACGCCATTCTCGAGCTGCAGCTCTACCGCCTCACGCAGCTCTCGATCGACGAACTGCTGAACGAGCTGAGGCAGGTGCGCGAGCGGATCGCCGAGTATGAGTCGATCCTGGCCAGCGACGCCAAACTGCGCGCGGTGATCGTGAAGGAGCTCGAAGAGGTTCGCGACAAGTACGGCGATAAGCGGCGCACGGAGATCATCGACGAAAGCGCCGAACTGCAGCTCGAAGACCTGATCGCCGACGAGCAGGTGGCCGTCACCGTGAGCCACCAGGGCTACCTGAAGCGCACCCCCATCTCCATCTATCGCCAGCAGCGGCGCGGCGGCACTGGCCGCACGGGCATGAAGACGCGCGAGGAAGATTTTGTCTCGCAGCTGATCGTCAACTCCACCCACGCGTTTCTGCTCTGCTTTACCAACACCGGCCGCGTGTACTGGCTCAAGATCTACGAGATTCCTGACGTGGGCGCAGCCGGCAAGGGCAAGTCGATGCAGAGCCTGCTCGATCTCCAGCCGGGCGAAAACGTGCGCGCCATTCTGCCGATCCGCGACCTCGAAGAGGAAGGCAAGTACATCTTCTTCGCCACAAGTAACGGAACCGTGAAGAAGACGCCGCTGAAAGACTTCTCCAACGTGATGGCGCGCGGCATCATCGCCATCGCGATCGACAAGGAAGACGAACTCGTGGCCGCAGGGCTCACCAATGGCAAGCAGTATATCTTCCTCGCCACGCGCGAAGGCATGGCTATTCGCTTCCAGGAAGAATATGATCCCGAGCGCAGCGGCATCGGCCTGCGCCCCATGGGCCGCAACGCCGCCGGTAACAAGGGCATCTCGCTCAAAAAGGGCGACTATGTCATTGGCGCTGCCATCACCGACTCGGACGAGACGCGCGATGCCGAGCGCGATGAATGCGCCAAGGAGCGGGGCCTGACCGACAAACTCAACGCACTCCGGAAGGCCTATGACTCCGCGAGGGACGCGCTGCAGAAGGCTCGCGAAGATCGCCGCAACGGCTCGCCTGACGACGAGAAGCTCAAGACCACGGATAAGAATGCGGAAAAGGCTCTCGAAGACGCCGACAAGGCGCTCAAGGAGCTTGACAAGAAACTCTGCGTCACGCAATCGCTCATTCTCACCGTCACCGAGAACGGCTTCGGCAAGCGCACCGATGTAGATGAGTATCGGCTCACCGCGCGTGGCGCGCAGGGTGTCAACAATTTGAAGGCCACTGCCAAGGTCGGCAAGACGTCGTCGATCCTGCTGGTCAATGAAAACTCCGAGCTGATGGTCATCAGCCAGTGGGGCAAGATCATTCGCATCGACACCAAGACCGTCCGCGCCGCCGGCCGCGCCACGCAAGGCGTGCGCCTGTTGAATCTGGAGCCCGAGGACAAAGTAGCCGCCGCCGTTATTATCCCGCCTGAGGAACTCAACGGCAAAGACGAGGAGCAAGGGACGCTGCTGCAGTAGCATGTAGAAAAATCCGGAACGGAAAGCGAACCTGGGCATGGATAAAACAATCCGCCGTGTAACTGATTTAGACGAGCAAGAGGCCGAGAGCTATCGTTACTGGCAGAGCCGGCCCGTCGGAGAACGGCTGACTGCTGTCTGCGAGCTAAGTGAGGCCGCCTATGCATTCGCTGCCGCTTTCAAGGGAGCTCCGGCCGGTTGCATAAATGGCATTTTGAAAGGGCACGGCTTCAGCCGTGCCGGAAATGGCCGTAAAACAACGGGCTTTAGCCTCTGAGGGACGGGTTCATTCGGCCCAGCGGTATTTGTGCAACCAGTTCTAGAGAGGATCATTGCCCGATGCCGGCAACCGGAGCCAAACCGATGGGCACAGCCGACGAGGCGAGCGCCGCGCAAGCGGTGCGGCAGATGTTCGACTCGATTGCGCCGCGTTATGACCTGCTGAACCACGTGCTCTCGGCCAATGTCGATCGCCTCTGGTGGCGGCGCGCGGCGCGGCGGTTCCGCGGCGTACTCGCCCGTCCCGATGCTTCCATCCTCGACATCTGCTGCGGCACCGGCGATATGACGATGGCGCTCCTCAAGCATCGCCCGCGCGGCGCGAGGCCGGTGCTCGCCGCGGATTTCGCGCGCGGCATGTTGGAACGCGGCGCGCACAAGTTTCGCCGCTCTGGCGTCACGGTGCTCGAGGCCGACGCGCTGCATCTGCCCCTTCGGGACGCATCGCTCGACCTCATCGTCACCGCATTCGGATTCAGAAATCTGGCCAACTACAATGCCGGCCTGCGGGAGTTTCATCGCGTGCTGAAGCCCGGCGGCCAGCTCGGCATTCTTGAATTCAGCGAACCCGGCGGGCTGGTCGGCAAAGCATATGCCGTCTATTTCCGGCGCGTCTTGCCCGCAATCGGCCGCATGATCTGCGGTCCCGTCCCAGGCGATGTTGCGGGCCCCTATAACTATCTGCCCGCCTCGGTGGGCAATTTCCCCGCGCCCGGCGAGATGCTCCAGCTGATGCGCGCGGCCGGCTATGACCGGTGCGACTGGCAGCCCTATACCTTCGGCATTGCGGGGTTGTACACGGCCTTGCGGCCGCCTGTAATCTAGAGTTTGCAATGAAGCAAGCTATCTCCAGTGCGTCGGCGACCGGCGAAGGCGTTTCGCGCCGTCCGGATTTAGATCTGGCCTCAGTCTCCGCCGAAAAGCGGCGCGTGGCGCAGCACTCCATGCTTGCAGCTGCGGCCATGACGTTCCTCAAGCTGGCCGCGGGCCTGTTCTCCGGCTCGCTGGGCGTCCTTTCTGACGCGGCGCACTCCGGACTCGATCTTATCGGTTCGGCACTTACATTTTTCTCCGTGCGCGTCAGCGACAAACCCGCCGACGAGGACCACGCCTACGGCCATGGCAAAGTCGAGAATCTTTCCGCCTTTGCCGAGGCTGGACTCATGGCCATCTCCTGCGCATGGATTGTCTGGCAGGCGATCCAGCGGATCTTCTTTCATGCCCAGGAGCTTCATCACTCGATTTGGCCGGTGCTGGTTTTGCTCGCATCCATCGGCGTGGATTATTGGCGCTCGCGGCAGCTGCGCGCCGTGGCCCGTAAAACCGGATCGCCCGCGCTTGCCACCGACGCCTTCCACTTTGCTTCCGACATCTGGGCCTCGCTCGCCGTGCTTGCCGGCCTGGGCGCAACATGGCTGGGCGCCGAATTCCGTATTCCCTGGCTGGGTTACGCTGACCCGTTCGCGGCTCTTGTGGTCTCGCTCATGATTTTGCGCATGACTGTTCGCCTGGGTCACGAAGCAGTGGAAGTGCTTGTGGATGAAACTCCGCCCGAGACCCGTCGCCTGCTGGCGCGCGAAGTGCAAAAGATTCAAGGCGTGCTGGCCGTCGAGCAAGCGCGCGTGCGCAAGTCGGGCGCGGGCTATTTCGCTGACCTCACGCTCGCTCTGCCGCGGCGATCGACCTTCGAACATACGGGCGAGATGGTGCAGGCGGCCACCGCGGCCGTGCAGCGCGTGCTGCCGGGAGCCGATGTCGTAGTGCGTACAGTCCCCCGCCAGACCCGCGCGGAAAGCATCTTCGACCGGGTGCGCGCCGTGGCCGCGCGCAACAATGTATCCGTGCACGAGTTGAGCATCCAGTCGCACAACGGGCGCCTGCGCGTCGAGCTGCACATCGAAATCGAAGAGAACGTCAAGCTGAGCGACGCGCACGGCTTCGTCAGCGCCCTCGAAGCGGAGATTCTGCGCGATGTTCCCGAGATCGATGCCGTGCTGACGCATATCGAAAGTGAACCGGCAACAATCGAACAGCCCAAGGAAGTGAGTGGCGAAGACCGCCGGATCGAACTCGCGCTGCGGACCGCTGCCGCCGCTTTCTCTGAGATTGTGGATGTGCATGCCCTGGCCGTGAGTCACACCGGCGCGCATATCTCCGTTACCTGCCATTGCACATTGGCCGATGAGATGCCGATGCGCCGCGTGCACGAGATCATTACCGCGCTCGAAGATCGCTTCAAGCTGGAGTGCCCGGAGGTCTACCGGATCACCATCCATCCCGAGCCCGTGACCGATAACAGGCGTTAGAGCGCAGAGTGTTTACCGAGGGAATTTGCGCAGCATGAAGAGCCGGTCGATCGTCGGATTTTTCCGTGTAGCCTCGCTGCTGATGCTGCTGGTGGCCGTCGCCCTGCTTGCCGCCATTACCACCATGCACTTCGCCACTCACGGCGCAGAGGTGCAAGTGCCGGCACTCAAGGGGATGACCGTCGCAGACGCGCGCAGCGAGACCGCGGGCCTGGGCCTGAACTTGGACGTGGACAATCGCTATTATTCGGGCGAGGTGGCTGCGGGCCATATTCTTACGCAATCGCCTGCGGCCGGCACCGTGGTGCGGCGCGAGTGGCGGGTGCGCGTCTCGGAGAGTCTCGGTCCGCAGAAGGTGGACGTGCCTGACGCCGTGGGCTCCCAGGAGCGGGTTGCAGCGCTCCAGTTGCGCCGCGCGGGACTCGATGTGGGTGTCATTGCGCGCCTGCCTTACGTCAACGCGCCAGAGGGAACTGTGCTGGCGCAGGATCCGCCTGCCCACGCACAGGATATCGAGCAGCCCACCGTGAATCTGCTGGTGGCTGCTCCCAATGACGAGGGACCCGATGGCTACGTGATGCCGGATATGATCGGGCTCCCCATCGTAACCGCGCAGATGCTGTTGGCCAAGGTGGGCGTCAAAACCGGGCCGCCTGTGTACGCCGATGTGTCCATCCAGCCAGTGGGAAGCGGAGATGCGCCGCCCAGGCTGCCGGTCAAGCCGGGCGCGGTGATCGCGCAATCACCCGCAGCCGGATCGCGCATCGACCAGAGCACAATGGTCAAGCTGACGGTAGCGCGATAAAAAGGAGAGCAGTCGCATGGGTTTGAACGAAGATATCGATCGCATTGCGCTGCAGGAGCGCGAGCTCCACCTTGCGCAGCTGGACGCGCGCGCAGCCTGGGAGCTGGGCACGCGCCTGAAGTTGATGGCGGAAGAACGCGCGCTGAGCCTGGTCATCGATGTGCGCCGCTTCGGCCAGCCCCTGTTCTATGCGGCGCTCGAAGGCACCACGCCCGATAATGCGGAGTGGGTGCGCAAGAAGACTAACGTGGTCGCGCGGTTCCATCGCAGCTCGTATGGTTTCGGCCTGAACCTCAAGAAGAAGAACACGACGCTGCTCGAACGCTACGGGTTGCCGGTGGCCGACTACGCCGCGGATGGCGGCGCATTTCCGCTGCACGTGGAGGGAGCCGGCATCGTCGGCAGCGTCACGGTATCGGGTTTGCCGCAGCGTGACGACCACGAGCTGGTCGTCGAGGCATTGTGCGCGATGCTGGGCCGTGACTACTCGGCGCTCAAGCTCGCTCCAGAGTAGAGTCAAAGCCCGCAAATTGAATCGGGCCCTTCAGGCTCCGCAATTGAAAACCGCTTACGCGATTTTCTCCATCAGCGCAATGAAAAATCCATCCGTGTGAAGAGCGCCGGGCAGCAAACGCAGTGCGCCTTCGGGCGTAAGGCACGCGCGCAATAGCTCAGAACCATGCGGCGCAAGAATCCCATCGTTGCTCAGCGACTCAATCGCGCCTTCGAGCGGAATCTGGCGAACGCCGGAAGATTGCGCCAGAATCTCGGCCACCATCTGCTCATTTTCTTCCGGTTCCAGCGAGCATGTGGAATAGACAACTCTGCCTCCTGGACGAATTGCACGAATCGACGCGTGCGCAATAGCCCGCTGCCGTTCTGCGTGACGCGTAAGATCCTCGGCGCGCAGCCGGTGGCGAATCTCGGGATTGCGCCCCAGGGTGCCGGTGCCGCTGCACGGCACATCCACCAGCGCGAGATCGAAGACCGAATCTTCTTCGAGTTTTGCTGCGTCGGCAAGCTTGCATTCAACGCGGCCTGAATATGCAGCGAGCCGAGTGCGTAACTGCTCGAGCCGTTGTGGGCTGGCATCGCACGCCACGATGTGCGCTTCAGGATAGCGTTCCGCCAGGATCAGCGTCTTGCCGCCCGGAGCCGCGCAGGCATCTACGATGCGCCTTACTTCGCGGTTGAGATCTTTGCCCGCACCCGCGGCAACCTCCGCAATCAACTGCGAACCTTCGTCCTGAATGCGCGCGCGTCCCTCGCGAAAAGCAGCAGTCGCAGTCACATCGCCGGAGAGGACAATGCGTGCCGCAGAGAGCAGCTCGCCGGGAGCGAGTTCGATGCCGCTTTGGACAAGTTCGGTTTCGACCTCCGGATCCTCAATGCGGACCGACAACGCTGGCTGCGTTTGACCGTGCCGGCAGATCGCGCACGCTGCTTCCTCGCCGTAATTGGCAGCCCATCGCTCGACCATCCAGGTTGGGTAAGCTACAGCGGGCGCTGATTCCACGCTGGGATTTGAATCTGCCGCGTCGAGGGTCTCTGTGTCTTCTGCAGCGCGCGCCATCTTGCGCAGCACCGCATTCACCATCCCCGATGCAAAGCGATGCCCTGCCTGCTTCACCAGCTCGACACTCTCGCCAATCGCCGCATGCGATGGGATTCGATCGAGAGAAAGAAGCTGAAACGCACCCAGGCGCAGCGCGATCAGAACCTCGGGTTCGAGCTTCGCTCCGGGTTTTTTGAGGAGACTTTTGATCTGCCGGTCGAGTGCGATCTGCCAGCGCAGCACGCCGAGAACAAGAGCTGTGGTCAGATTGCGGTCCGCGGACGAGAGCGCGTTGATCTTTTCCCCGCGCAGCAAATCGTCGGCATGCGCGTGGCCGCGCTCCACTGCGAGGAGAATGCGAAAAGCTGCGCGGCGGGCCGGCGAGATCTCAGCCACGGCTCAACCTAAACGCGCATTCGCGCCGAGCGGGTTGCCGCGCAGAAACTCCGCAGCCGGCAGGCGCTTCTTGCCCTCGAGCTGCACCTCGAGCAGTTCGAGCCACGTGTCTTCGGCGCACATAACGAAAAGGCGATTGCTCTCCACGCAGATCCCGCCCGGTTCTCTGGAACGCGCATGCGCGCCGGCGGATTCGGCGGCCGCTACAGCCATGCGCTGCACAATCAGCTTCTTGCCATCAAGTGCCGTAAATGCCCCTGGCCAAGGCTGAAAGCCGCGCCAGCGGTTATAGAGCTCGCGGGCGCTTCGTTCTTCAAAATCCATGCGGCCGTCTTCGCGGTCGAGCAGCGGAGCAAACGTCGCGAAGGCGTGATTCTGCATCTGCGGCTGGATCTTCCCGCCTGCGAGCCCGGCCAGCGTCTCCACCACCAGCGGCGCACCGGCGCGAGCGAGCATGTCGAAAAGTTCAACCGCGGTTTCATCCGGGCCGATCGGATGCGTCTGTTGCAGCAGAATCGGACCGGTATCAAGCCCTTCTTCGAGCAGCATGGTCGTGTTCCCGGTAAACGCATCGCCCATTGCAATAGCCCATTGAATCGGCGCGGCCCCGCGATATTTAGGCAGCAGCGATGCATGCAGATTGATGCAGCCGAGCCGCGGCAGCGCCAGCATCCACGGCGGAATGATGCGGCCATACGCGACCACGACAATCGCATCCGGAGCAATGGCCTCAAGCTGCGCGCGGAACTCGGCGTTGCTGCGAATTTTTTCCGGCTGCGCAACTGAAAGATCCGCAGCCAGAGCCGCCTGCTTCACGGGAGTCGCCTTCAGCAGTTGCTCACGGCCCACAGGGCGATCCGGCTGCGAAACAACCAAAGCAACATCATGGCCCGCACCGAGCAATGCCTCCAGTGTCGGCACGGCGAACTGCGGCGTTCCGCAGAAGACCAGCTTCACAGAGCACCTGTGGAAAGGATGCCAGTCTCATGTTCCCGGCCTCTCACCCCAGCCGCAAAAACAAAAACGCGGCTACGGTGGGGCACCCGGCATCCATGGGGCGAGCTCACCACTTGCCCTCGCTCTGCAACTTGCGAATCTTGCGCAGGTTCAGGTTGCGCTTGAGCGGGCTCATGCGGAAGATGAACAGAACGCCGTCGAGATGATCGATCTCGTGCTGAAAAGCGCGCGACAGCAGCTCTTCGCCGTCCATCTCGAACCACTTGCCATATTCATTCTGGGCGCGAATGCTCACTTTCGCCGCGCGAACCACCTTCTCGCGGATCTCGGGAAAGCTCAGACAGCCTTCTTCTTCGTAAAGCCTGCCCTCGCTCGCAACAATCTCCGGGTTGATGAGCACCAGCTTGTCTTTCGGCTCCTTGCCCATGCTCAAGTCGATCACGGTGAGGCGTTTCGATATGCCAATCTGCGGTGCGGCCAGTCCGATGCCTTGCGCGGAATACATCGTCTCGAACATGTCGGCGACCAGCTTGCGCAGCTTGTCATCGAATTCGGTCACCGGTTCGCCAGGCTGCGAAAGCACGGGGTCGGGATATGTGAGAATCTTCAAGATCATTGCTGCTTGCTAGTAGCTCCGTATCTGTTCGATGTATTGGTCGAAATTTCGTTTCAGTTCGAGCACGGAGTCGCCGCCGAACTTCTGTGCGGCGAGGCCCGCAATCGTAACGGCCACCATGGCCTCCGCCGCCACGCCGGCTGCGGGAACCACGCAGATATCGCTGCGCTCATAGCTGGCGCTGGTTGGCTCGCGCGTGTCGAAGCGCACCGATTCAAGCGGACGGCGTAGCGTGGAGATCGGCTTGAGGTATCCGCGCACCACCACATCCTCGCCATTCGAAACACCGCCCTCGATGCCGCCGGCATTGTTATGCGGCCGCGTGAACCGGGTCGGTTTGCCGTTATCTTCCGTCGCGTAATGAATTGGATCGTGCACCTGCGAGCCAAATGATTCCGCCGCCGTCACGCCGCGGCCAATCTCGACAGCCTTCACGGCCTGCAAGCTCATCACCGACCAGGCCAGCAGCCCATCGAGCCGCTCGTCCCAGTTGGCGTAGGTGCCCAGGCCGGCGGGCACGTTGTGCGCTACCACCTCAAAGACGCCATTCACCGTGTCGCCGGTGCGCGCGGCCTCTTCCACTTCGCCCTTCATCCGCGCTTCGGTCTCTGGATCCACGCAGGCGAGAACAACCTCGTCCTTCGCTGCCGTAGCGGCAATCTCATCCCACGCGGCGGTCCGGTCGAGTTCCACGCGCCCCACGCGGATGACGTGACTCAGGACCTCGATGCCCAGCGTGCGCAGAAAAAGCTTGGCAAAGGCTCCAGCGGCCACGCGCGAAGTGGACTCGCGAGCCGAGGCGCGCTCGAGCACGTAGCGGGCATCGGGAAAGTTGTATTTGAGCGCTCCCGCCAGATCGGCATGGCCGGGCCGCGGCGAGGCAACCGCCTGGTGCTTGGCCGGATCGCCGGCTTCCACAGGCAGTTTCTCCTCCCAGTTTTTCCAGTCGCGGTTCACGATCTCGATGGCAATCGGAGAGCCGATCGTCTTGCCGTGCCGCACGCCGGAGAGCACGTGCGCCTTGTCGGTTTCAATCTTCATCCGCCCGCCGCGGCCATAGCCCTGCTGGCGCCGCCACAGCTCGCGGTTGATGAATTCGAGATCCACCGGCACCCCGGCCGGGAGCCCGGAGATCAGCGCAATGAGGGCCTCGCCGTGGGACTCGCCGGCGGTGGAAAAACGGATCATATTGATTCCATTGTAACGGAGAGACAGTTGCCGGTGTTCAGTTCGCAGTTCTCAGTTTCGGTGGACATCCGAAGCGACGCCGCCGCTGCCCCAACCGTGGTGTATTCTGCTTGCGTACTTGGCTCTGACAACCGCGAACTGAGAACTGCGAACTGCCTATGAGCTACTTTCTCTTCAAGAGCGAGCCCGACGTGTACTCCTTTGACGATCTGCTGCGCGACGGCGAGACCGTATGGGACGGCGTGACCAACCCGACGGCCGTCAAGCACCTGCGCGAGATGAAGGCCGGAACGAAGTGGATCTTCTACCACACCGGCGACGAAAGGACCGCGGTCGGCACCGGCGCAGTGGTCAGCGTCGACCCAAGCAATCCCAAGGTGCCGGTCGTCCGCGTCAAGGCAGGCAAGCGCCTCAAGCAGCCGAAGACGCTGGCCGCCATCAAAGCCGAGAAGCTGTTTGCCGACTCTCCCCTGGTGCTGATCGGCCGCCTCTCCGTAGTGCCGCTCACCCAGGAGCAGTGGGACTGGTTTGTGAACTAGAGCCTAAATACAGCCTGGGAATTGGAGAACAAGGCCCGCCTGTGACCTGTTATCTGCTCGATACCAAAATCCTCAACTCCATCCTGAGCGCAACGGCCTCCCCATCTCTGATTGCATGGCTCGACGGCCAGCCGGACGAGAGCTTGTATATCTGCTCCATGAATCTCGCCGAAATCTGGAATGGCATTCTTGCGCTGGCCGCCGGCGAAAAGCGCAGCGAGATGGAAGGCTGGTTTACCGGCCCCCGAGGGCCGCGCGTGCTCTTCGGGAACCGGGTTTTGGCCTTCGATGAGAAGGCTTCGCTAGTCTGGGCGCGGCTGGTCTCCGAACGCGAGCAGGCCAGGCTGCCCTGCGGTCCCATCGACATGATCTACGCCGCCATCGCCGAAGCCAACCACTGCACGCTGGTCACGGACAATGAGGAGGGCTTCGCGGGATTGAGCTTCATCAACCCGACGAGATTGGCCCAATGAGTGGCCGAGGCACAGGCATCCAATCCCGAAAGCAGCAACCCGTCGGCCATCTGCTCATACATGCAATGCGACAAACCAGGCCAATGGCAATGCTGAAAGGGCGCTGATCACGATTACCGTTCTTTTGGCGCGCCGGAAATCGGGATCGTCCGTCTCAATCTCATGAAATCTTACCCACCACCGAATCGCGAGCGACGGCACGGCGATAATCATGGAGTAGTAACCGCAAATGCCGAGCAACCCCATGAAAGGGATGAACATGATCCCGAGAAAACCCAAAATCGAAACAGCGGCTGTCCGCAGGAAGCTGGCATCGCTGCAAGCCTGATTGATCCTGGACATCTTTTCGGCAGCCGCCTGCGCTGCTGAGGCATCCACTTGTGTAGAGCAAAAGCGGCATTTCGTGGCTGTCACATCAATCGTCTGTTTGCAGTTCGGACACTCGAAGACGCCGTAACTTTCGCCCGTAGCTGTAAGGCTGAGACTCTTCCCCACGCTTGCCACCTATCCATGACGCCATGAGCCGTTCTTGATGCTCTCTACTTACGCTGCTCCGTTTCGTCTTCTCCCAGCCACCGCTTCGCATTCAGCAACTGCCGGTTATCCAGCGACCACACCTTCCCCGTCAGCTCATCCGGGCCTTTGCCCTCGCGCAACGATTTCTCAAACTCCGTGGCCACGGCCTGCATCTTGGCGTCGAAATCGTCAATAAAGTTGAGCGCCAGCGCTTCGGGAATCATCGGCAGCTTGGGCGAGCCGAACTCGAGTTTCCCGTGGTGCGAGAGGATCATGTGCAGCACCAGCGTGCGCAGGCGATCAGGAAAATCGGGCAGCGCGGCGATGGCCTTCTCGACTAAGTCGACACCCATCTGGATGTGGCCGAGCAGGATGCCTTCAACCGTGTACTCGAAGCCGATCGCCCAGCTCAGCTCGCGGATCTTGCCGATGTCGTGAAGGATCACGCCGGTGAGGAGCAGATCGCGGTCAAGCAGCGGGTAATGCGCGGCCACGCGCTCGGCCATGCCGAGCAGGCTGACCACATGCTCCAGCAGCCCGCCGAGCCATGCATGATGCAGGCCGCGCGCCGCGGGCGCTTCGCGATAAGCGCAGGCAACCACCGGGTCAGACAAGATGGCCGCAAGCAGGCGCTTCAGGTCAGCATTGGCCAGGCTTTCAACGGTTGCGAGCAATTGAGCCCACAGAACGGCTACGTCGTAGGAAGTCGCCGGCAGAAGATCCGATTTCTCCACCTCGAGCGGCAGCGCGAGACGAATCTGGTCGATCTTCATCTGGCAGCGGTCGTCGAATCGCGCCGTGCAGCCGCGCACCTTTACCGTGTCGCCGCGTTCGAAGTTTTTCGCGATGCGCGAATCACCCGGCTCCCAGGCGCGCGCCTCCATCTGGCCGGTCTTGTCGCCAAGCATCAGGTTCAGGTATGGCTTGTTGGTCCTGGTAGTCCGCAATTGTTTGGCCAGCACGAGGAAATAGCCGTCGAAGAGCTTTCCCTCTTCGAACGAGGCCAGGTCGGCAATATAAATGTCCTTCATTCTTCCCAGAAGATTAACGCAACCGGCTCGGAATCCCCAAAAATGAAGCCCAAGAGCGAAATGCAGATCGGGCGCAGCAAAACGGGCATGGGTTGAAGCGCCCATGCCCGTCGAACCGGAAAGCGGACTGCGTTACTGCTGCGGTGCCTGCGGAGCATTTGCCGGCGCGGGCGCTCCCGGAACAGGCGCGATCGGCGTGGGCTGCGGCGGCGGTTCCTGCGTCGAATCGGAAGGGTTCTTCTTTTTGTCGGCCAGGCGCGTCTTCTCGCTCGTCGTAGAAGCCGTCTTTTTCTTCTTGCCGGTGGTGTTGCCGCCCAGGCCCAGCGGACCCGATTGCGTCTCCTGATCGGCTACCTCGGCGGCGTCAGGCGGCGCAGGCGCTAAAGCGTCTCCCTTGGCCGCGGCCGATGACTTGTTCTTCTTCGACGTTCTGGCGCGTTCACTGAAGCGAGTCTTCTGGTCGGACCGGGTTGGCTCCAGCGGGTTCGCAGGTTGCTCGGAGTTGTCAGCCGCCTCGGGCAAAGCGCCGGCATTCTCCGTTCCCGCGTTGGCGGCGGCCACAGGCAGCGTCTCGCGCGGAGCCTGGCCGAAACGGATCTTTTCCTTTTTCCCCGGCTTCTCCGTTGCCTGTTCGGTGTTCTTGCTCTTCTTGTCTTGCTTGTCCGTGGTCGAGGCGGCCTGCGGAGGGGCGGCCGGCGGAGGCGCGGCCTGTTCGGGCGCGGCCTGGGGCGATTTCTGCCGGAACGTGTGCGTGCTCTCCCGGAAGCGCGTGCGCTCCACCTTCGCCTTCTTCTTTGGGGAAGGCGGAACATAGGCGCTGAACGAGATGCTCGGATGCAATTCACCCGGAGTGGCGCCGGTATCCACATAGCCCGGCTTGATAAAGATCGCTGCCTCGTCGCGCATCTTGTTGAGATACGCGCGGATCGCCGGCTCCATCCGGCTCTCATAGAGGGCCTCTTCTACCTGCTCCTCCACGTCCTTGTAAGCGGCGGGACCGCCGGCATTATGCTGCACCACCTTGAGGATGATGTACCCCTGCCGGGTGAGAATCGGATCGGTATACTGGCCGGCGCTCAGAGAGAAAGTCTGGTCTTCCAGAACCTTCGGCAACTGGCCGCGCTTGTACTGGCCCAGGTCGCCGCCCTCGCCGGCCGTCGGGCCTTCGCTGAAGCTGCGCGCCAACTGCGTGAAGTCGCCGCCGGCATGGAGCCGCGCCTCGATGTCGTCGGCCTTCGTCTTGGCCGCGGCCTGCTTGGCGGAATCATCGGGGCTGGCGGTGATGAGAATCTCGCTGAGCCGCTCGCTCTGCGGCTGGGTGTAGTCCTGCTTGTGCTGGTCGTAATAGCGCATCGCCTCGCCGGGCGTGAACTGAATATGCTCGCCCACCTGCTGGCGCATCACTTCCTGGGTGATGATCCCGTTGCGGATGTTGGCCTTGAAATCCTCGTAGGAGACGCCCTGTTCCTTGGCAGCTTTTTCCAGGTCTTCGAGCGAGGAGAGATTGTATTGCTTGCGAATCTCGTCCAGCCGCTTTATCAGCTCGGTCTCGCCGGTAATGTTGAGTTCCTTGCCCTTGGAGAGCCAGAGCTGCTGGTCGATGAGGCTGCGCAGCAGGTCTTTGTGCTCGGCAGCCGTCTGCTGCATGGAGTCGCCCCGCTGGCGGGCCTCCTGGTCCATCTCGCTCACCGCGCGGTCGTAGTCGGTCTGGGTGATGATCTGGTCGTTGACGCGGGCGATGATGTCTTCCACCACCGAGCCGCCGTACGGGCTTGCCGCCGAGCTGTTTGGGGCTTGCGCCGGAAGAGTGGTGGCGAGCAGCAATGCGCCGAATGCAGCGGGAGCGAGGAAAAGTTTCAGAGTCATAGATTCAACACGCGCAGGACAGCCATCACAACCGCCTGATGCATAGACGCCATTGTAAACGCCGGGAGAGCAGGAAGGCGAATCGGAGCGTGAGGCCTTTCAAGCCCGAAAACTGCGCCGGGAAGAACTGCGCCCAACCCGCGCAAGTCGATGCCGCCGCCCAACGCTGCCCGCCGCGTCCCGGCATCGAAAAGCGCCGACCCGATTCACTTCGGCCCGGCAACCGGTTGAATTCGCAGGCACAACAGGAGATAGTCCCAACTGCCGGCGTCCCGAAGAGCGCGGCCCGCCCCCCGGATACGCCAAAAGCCTCCCGTCGGCGTCTAATCGGACGGTGCTATACTTTGATAGAAGATGGCTCTGCTGGGCTTCGTAGAGCGGTTTTCCTGTTTCCGGGCCTTGCCGCTATCGGGCAAGGTCAAATTTTTACCGAGTGGCAATCCGGATCCCGGAGCCCCATTCGACCCCGGGAATCGATGAGCCGCGGCGCAAACAATCGCAGCCGCCATCCGGAGGTTCTGTCCGCTTATGACCCCTCGCGCGCGCCGCGCTCTCTTCGCCGTCATTCTCTTCTTCTCCGTCTGCGCCGTGGCCGGCACTTTGCTGCAGCGCAGGGTGGGCGCTCAAACCTCTGAAGATGAGAGCCAGCTTCGCGACAGTCTAAAGACCTTCACCAATGTCTATGCGCTGGTGGAGCAGAACTACGCCGAGCCGATCACCGGCGACCGCGCCGATGCGGCCATCTACGACGGCGCCATTCCCGGCATGTTGCAGGTCCTCGATCCGCACTCCCACTTCTATGATCCCAAGGCCTACGCCAAGCTGCGGGAAGACCAGCGCGGCCACTACTACGGCGTCGGCATGGTGATCCAGCAGCAGCGCGATCAGCAGGGCCATGACAAGGTCTACGTGGTCACGCCGTATGAGGACACGCCGTCATACCGCGCCGGCATTCATCCCGGCGACACGATCGCCGCAGTCGACGGCAAGAGTACCGACGGATGGACCTCAGACCAGGTCGCCAAGGCGCTCAAAGGCCCCAAGGGCACGCATGTGCAGGTCACGACCGTCCGTTACGGGCAGCCCAAGCCCTTGGTCTTCGACCTCACCCGCGATGAAATTCCCCATCCCTCCATCGACCTCAAATACGAGATTCGTCCGGGCATCGGCTACATCCACCTGACGCAGTTCCAGGAGACGACCGGCGATGAGATGACCGATGCCATCAACGGCTTCAGCGGCCTGAAGGGGCTCGTCCTCGACCTCCGTGAGAATCCCGGCGGCCTGCTCAGCCAGGCCGTGGACGTCTGCGACCATCTGCTGGGCAAGGGACAGACCATCGTCTCGCAGCGCGGCCGCGCCTATCCTGACCAGAATTACACCGCCACGCACGGCAACGGCGGCAAGGCCTTCCCGATCGTGGTGCTGGTGAATCGCGATACCGCTTCCGCCGCTGAGATCGTCTCCGGCGCATTGCAGGATCACGACCGCGCCCTGATCGTGGGCGAAACCACCTTCGGCAAGGGGTTGGTGCAGACGGTCTACAACCTGAGCGAAAACAGCGGTCTCGCGCTGACCACGTACCACTACTACACGCCTTCCGGCCGGCTCATTCAGCGCAACTATGCCGGCATGTCGCTCTACGACTACTACAACCACGCCGGCGCTTTGCCTGCGGATGCGAGCAACCGCGAGGTGAAGCTGACCGACTCCGGCCGCACCGTTTATGGCGGCGGCGGCATTACGCCGGATGAGAAGATCGAGCCGCCCAAGAGCAACCACTTCCAGGACGAATTGCTCAATCGGGACGTCTTCTTCCACTTCGCGCCGGTCTACGTCTCCGATCACACGGTGGACAAGAACTTCCAGGTGGATGACGCGGTGATCGCAGACTTCAAAAAATTCCTCACCGGCGAGGGCATCGAATACACCGATGGCGATATCAATGGCATAAAGGATTGGCTGGCCGCCCGCATCAAGGAGAAGATCAACACCATCCAGTTCGGGCAACTGCAGGGAATGCGCACGCTGGCCGATTGGGACCCGATGATCCAGAAGGCGCTCACCTATCTGCCCGAGGCCCAGGCGCTCGAAGACAACGCGCACAAGGTCGAGCAGGAGAAGGCGATGGCGCGGAACAGCAACTCCAGCAGCAACTCGCAATAACCGCCGCTCGAAAGCATCAAAAGGCCATCCCCGCGAGGATGGCCTTCTTGTTTTAAGATTCGCCGAACATAGCACACGGCTGTAGAGAGCGGGCCAAGACGGCACACTGAAGCCGCATGCGTGCCGCTCCGACGAAATGCATCTTACCGTAGCAGGAGTGTGCTAGAAACGGAACGTATGCGGTCTCAACCATTATGCAAGGTTGCAGGTTTTCTAGCGATCGCGCTGCTGGCCCCGTGGGCGGCCGCTGCGCCGCCCGTCCCTGCGCCCCTGCCGGACATCCGTCAACTCATGCGTGAGGTCGTGGCTCACCAAAGTCAGATCGAAAAGGTGCGCGAGAACTATACATATAGCTCCATCCAAACCATCCAGGATATCGATTCCAACGGAAAGGTCAAGAAGACCGAGACCGAGGAGCGCAACGACTTCTTCGTCAACGGCCATCTGATCGAACGCATCGAGAAGAAAGACGGCCAGGCGCTCAGCGGGCGCGATGAGGAAAAGGAAAACGACCGGGTCGCCAGGCTCATCGAGAAAGCGCAGAAGACGCCCTCCAGCCAATTTCTTGAAAACCAAAACCTCAGCGTGAGCCAGTTGCTCGACCTGATGGACCTGCGCAACTCGCGGCGCATCCTTTTTCACGGCCGGCCCACCTTCGTCTTCGACTTCATCGGCCGAAAAGACGCCAAAACCCACGGCCTGGCGGAGGACGCCTCCAAAAAGCTGCAGGGAACCGTGTGGATCGATGAGGCGGACCGTCAGGTTGCGCATCTTGAAGTGAGCTTCAATGATAACTTCCATATCGCGGGCGGCCTGTTTGCCACCGTGGATAAAGGCTCGAACTTTGAATTCGATCAGGCGCCTGTCGAGGGCGGCCTTTGGCTTCCCACCGGCGGAGAAGCCAACGTACGCGCCCGGCTGCTCATGGTGAAAAGCCTGCACCAGCACCTGACGGAACGAGACTTCGGATTTGAGCAGTTCCAGGTGAAAACTCAGCAAGCAAACGAAGCGCAGGTTGCGCCCGCAAGCCGGCACTGAAGCCTCACGCAGCGAAGCCGCTGAAGCAAAGCGGAAGCCTTCAAGGCGTAGCCGGAGCGCCGCTGACGTTCTCGAAATCCCCCACAATCTTCGTGATCGCATTGTCCAGGTTGCGATCGTGAGTCCTTTGCAACACCGCGGCATCGACTGACTCGGTGAAAGCCCACAGCACGTAATGCGTCTTGCGGTCGTAGATGACGAGCCGGAGCATCGGCAACGGGTCGGAGGCGCCATGCTGCTTGTTTGCGTTGAATGGTCCGTAGGGCGCGAACAGGCGCAGTTCCAGCACCAGATCGGCGCCCGAAGGGGCGACTACAAGCTGGTAGCGGCCCGCCGTCTTGAGCGCGGCATAAAACTCGTTGTAGGGCCGATTCGTATCGCCACTGAACGGCTCCGGGAACAGCCCGCTGTCTGATCCGGCGTTCGAGACAAAAATACTGGCCGCCGTGCGGATCTCCGGCGGCACCGGACCCGCCGCCAGGTCAGGGGGCGTCTGAGCCAGGGCGATCTCGCATCCGGCGGCAAAGCAGATTCCAAAGCAAAACAGGCAAACCGATCGACGCATAACAATCCTCCCCCGCAACCCGCAGGCTCTCGCCGGTTATCGCGGCAGAATCATTATGCTCGATGTCACTCGTTATCCGGCCGCGTATAGGGCTTTTGCAGGTAGAGCCGGGCCTCGTTCACCGCGCCCTGTGTATTGTCGTTGGTCTGCACCGCAAGCCGGTACTCATTTACCGCGCGGTCCCGCTGCCCGGTGATATCGAAGATCTTGCCGATCGCGATATGGCTCCAGACCTCGGTCCACGCCGGCTCGTCATCCCCGCGCAATGCGTCGCGGAATGCATTCACGCTGGCCTGGTAGTTGCGCTGCGTAAACAGCACCTCGCCGATGCGGTAGCTGGCCAGTGAGCTCTGCGGGTTGGCGGTGAGCGCCTTCTGGTACTCGGCCAGCGCCCCTACCAGGTCACCCTGGGCCACCAGTTGCTGCCCCTTGAGAATCGAGATCCTTACCTGCAGGTCCGGAGTGGTCTTGAGCACCCAGTCCTGCGGATCGATGCTGATGCGCCGCGGCCGGCCGAAGGTGTCCACCACGTATTGCGTGTCGGTTCCCACGACATTGATCTTCTGGACCTCAGTCTTTCCTTCCGTCTCGATCCGCAGCTCCACCGGCATCCGGAACAGGTCGAGATCCTGGTTGATCTCGCCGATCGTGCGAAAGCCTTTATTGTTGCCCAGCCGGTAGACCGCGTACTTGTCGGTAAAGCGCGGCGCTCCCGTTCCGTCGATCCACTGCGCGAAGAACGGCACCAGCTCCTCCTGGCTCTGCGCTTCGGCGACTTTTTCCAGATCTGAGGTTCGAATCGCACTGTCCGTGTACTGGCTCAACGCTCCCTTGAGGATGGCCAAAAAGAGCTTATCGCCCACTTCGCCGCGCAGCATGTGGAAGATCATGGCCCCCTTCTCGAGGGTCATCGATTGGAACTGCGGTGAAAAAGGATCGAGCCGCCCGGCGCTCGAGAGCGGGATCGTATCGTAAGCCAGAGCGCCCGCCGAAACGTCTTCGAGCGCGGCCTTCATCGCATTTCTGCCGCTATCGTCTTCCAGGTACATCAGCTCCCCGTAACGGGACATGCCATTGGTGATCCACGCGTCATTCAAAGCGCGCGGGCTCACTTCACAGCCCCACCATTGGTGGGCGATGGTATTGGCCAGCAGGCGCACAGCCGCCTTGTTGCCGATGTAGGAGCTCGGAATCCCCGCCAGTTCCGGCGCCCACACCGCCGGCAAAGTGCCGTCGGGAATCTCCAGAACATTTAAGTGGCTCGTCTCCAGCTCGCCAAAGCTGTCCGTGAAGAAATCGAACTCTTTGGTCGCCATCTGCGCCATCTGGTTGGCCGACTGCTGATGGCTGATCGTCAGGTATACCTGCACGTTTCCGGGACCCACCGAAACCGGCCCAATGTAGCGGCCGGCAATCACCGTTCCGGGAAATCCCGGCTTCTTCCAGCTGAAGTCATATTCGTCGCCGGCTTTGCCGTTGGCGAGCGTCACAGAATGCGATGGCGCGGTGCTGCCGCTGGCAAACACCCGCATTCCCTGCGGCACCTTGATATGCATCTCGGCCGTAAACCGGTCGATCAAGTAGCCGGTGGAGGGAAACCAGCGCGCCGGATACAGCAGGTAGCTGATCGGTTCCTGGATCGCCGCGAGCTTCAGCCCCTCGATCGGACCGTCCTCGTCCCCGGTAATGGTCCCCTCATAGACGAAGGTCCAGCGCATTGTCTGGCCCTCGGCAAACGGGGTCGACGGCGTAACGCGGACCGACCCATCCGCCGTCCGTTCGCCGTCCAGCACCTTGCCCTTCTCATCCGTGATCTTGGTGATCTTGAGCGCGGGATGAAAACCGAAGTTCACTACGTCCAGGTTCGGAGGCGCGGTAAAGCTCACGGTTGCCGTGGCCGCCAGATGATGCACAGCCGGGTCCAGCTCGGCGTCGATCACATAGCCGGTAATGTGCAGCGCGGGCCGTTCCCTTTGGGCCGCAGCCGGAGCGCTCAGCGTACATACCACCAGCAGCCCGGGCAGGGCCACAAGAGCGGCCCGTCGAAGTCCATCCTGCAGATTTATCCCTCGTCTACGCATAGAAGTCATCATCGCATCCCGCCGTTCGTTGGCTGAGGTTTTCGTTGATTTCCATTCCCTTCAGGATGGCGCAACCCGGTCCGGAACCACGGCGCCCGAAGTCGTTGAACATGATGTGTTGAGTTCTTCGAGGATTACCGCAGCCACCCGGTCGATCGCGCCGGGCGTAGTGTCATACTCGCTTCCGGGAGTCCGCACGCCCAATGCCTCGCGGATCGACCCCCACCCCTTTATCATGGACTGCCTGTCTACCCCATCCGGTAGCAAAGGCGCAAGATGTTCCACGATCTTTGCCGCCGTGAAGTCATGCTGGATCAGCTCCGGAACCACCCTTTTGCCGGCGATCAGGTTGGCCATGGCGACGTGAGGCACTTTCACCATGCGTTTGGCGATGGCATACGTCATGGGAGAAACCCGGTACACGACCACAAAGGGATTTCCGATCAGCGCTGCCTCGACCGTGGCTGTGCCACTGGCTACCACGGATGCGCGGGCATGGAATAGCGTTGCGCGGGCATCGTCGACCAGCCGGACCGTCAAACCGCTCCCATTGCGGGTGACCAGGTGCGCAACCTCCTGCCGCTGCGCCGCATTCAGCGTGGGCGCGAGCGGGACGATAAACGCGAGGCCGGACGCGGCTGGGAACTCGAAGCCGGATGCGGCCGGCGAACGCGATGCCAGAATCCGCGCCGCCCTCAGCATCTCCGGCAGATGGTCGCCAATCTCCCTCGCACGGCTGCCCGGCAGCAGACCAACCCAGGTCTTCGCCGCGTCGAGCCCATTTTCCGCCGCGAACTCTTCGCGGCTCATTAAAGGAGACGGCAGCTCCGCCAGCGGATGGCCGACGAACTCTGCACGCACGCCCCGCTCGCGGTAAAAGGCCTCCTCGAAGGGAAAGATCACCAGCATCCGGCGGACATACCTTTGCACCAGCTTGATGCGATGCTTCTTCCATGCCCACAACTGCGGGCTGACGAAATAGATCACCGGCACGCCCAGCCGGTGAAACTCCCTGGCCAGCCGGAAATGAATCTCCGGAAAGTCGATGAGCACGGCCACATCCGGCCTGCGCGTGCGGATCGTCTTCTTCAATTTGCGGAATTCGCGGTAAATGCGCGGCAGGTGAAGCACCACCTCGGTCAGGCCCATCACCGCCATGTCTTCCGCATGGACCACGCGCTCGAGGCCTGCCGCCTCCATCCGCGCCCCGCCCATCCCGATAAAATGCGCGTTCTGCCTGGAAGCCGCGAGCTGCCTTTTGAGCGCCTCGATCAACAGCGCCCCGTAGTGCTCGCCGCTAGCCTCGCCTGCCGAGATGAAGATATTGGAGGGCATGAACCTGTTTGCGCCGCGTATCCTTATGCTCCCCACAATCATAGAGGCTGGGCTGACGCCAGATCATAGGTGTGTCCTCTTTGGTTCAGATGATTCAGGAGTGAAACCATAAGATCCTGGTGCGCACCGAACCGAAACTGCATCGGAAAGCGGCTCGGCGTGCGGCCGTGGAGGGCGCGCTTTACCAGAGTTTTTTGACGACTGGTGTCACCGTCGACATGGATAGAAATGCCGCCTTGCCGGCCTTGTATTCCGTGATTCTTTGCGAACCCACATTGGTGAAGAATGCCCATTCCTCTGTTCCCAGCCTGAGATCGATCACGACCGTATGGGAGGTGGACAGAGAATTTCCGTTCATATAAACCTTCAGCCCGTCGCTGCTCCAGGTCATTCCATGAAAACTGGGCGGCATGATCTTCTCATTGAGTTCGTATTCCTGAAGGCCGCCCACTTCTATCTTGTAGATGGGCCCTGAGTCATAACCTCCGCAACCCTGGTTGAGCGAGGTGGAGATGGTGGGCCTGCCCTGGTTCTTCGAAACCCGCACGAAATCCGCAAAGGTCTTGCCATTCTTCAACTCTTTGCATTTTCCAGCGATATAGTTGGCAAGTCCACCCACCTTTGAAACGTTTGCGATGGACTCTCCCCAACGCTCGAAGCCTACCTGCTTGATGACGCCGGGCTCTCTTGAGTCGCCGCGATAGAGCACGACACTTCTTCCCGTGCCGACAGTCTCGGTGGCGATTGGCACGCTAGGTGTCGGCAGCGCCACCACAGGCTTGACCCGGACTGCCGGAGTGGGCAAAGTGGGCGAAGCGCCCTTGACCAACGGTAGAGGCGGCTTGGGCAGTCCCACAGCCGGCGGCTTTACGCCCATCTTCTGACAATCCTGGCAGATATTTCCAAATCCGCCAGGCCCTTTGCACCACACCTTGCCATTCGGGCAGGCCATGCCTGAAACTCCTTGCCATTGGATTGAGCCGATTGTTCTTCGGCCAGAGCTTTCGGAATACCTGAAGACTTTTAAGAGCAGTGAAGAGTGGCTTTTTCTTGATGAAAAAGCCGCTTGAGTGTCTGCTTTCGGTCCGCAGTGGTTCCGAAGATGCCGTAGCTTGCCGCTGTGTCTGTCATTCGGCGGGAACAGGCGAATACTACCACAGTTCTCCGTAACCGCCGCCTGGGCGATCGAGTCCTCCGGACGTTCGAGGTCTCGTCAGCCAACGGAACAGCTGAAAAAGAACAGCGTCACGCGAGGAGCAAAATTACCCGCGTCTGGCCTTCACCGCCGCGGCCAACTCCTCGAACAGCCCGTGTGTTTCCTTCCAGTCGATGCAGCCGTCGGTGATGCTCTGGCCATAAACTAGACTGTCGAGCGGCTGGCCGGGCGTGAGCTTTTGCGCGCCGGCGACCAGGTTGCTCTCAATCATCACGCCCATGATCTTGCGATTTCCCGATGCAATTTGCGCCGCGACATCGCGGCCGACGACACTCTGTCGCTGAAAATCCTTGCCGCTGTTGGCATGGCTGAAATCGATCATGATGCGCGGAGCGATGCCGGCACGCTCCATGAGCGCCGCAGTTTCCGCCACGCTCGCGGCGGTGTAGTTCACGCAGTTGCGGCCGCCGCGCAGGATGATGTGGCAGTCTGGATTCCCTGTCGTCACGAAGATGGCCGATTGGCCATTATGCGTGTGGCCGAGGAAGGTGTGCGACAAGGAGGCGGAGAGTACGGCGTCGACGGCTACCTGCGCGTCGCCGGAGGTTGCGTTCTTAAAACCTACGGGACACGACACGCCGGAGACAAGCTGCCTGTGCACCTGGCTCTCCGTCGTGCGCGCGCCGATGGCGCCCCAGCATACCAGGCCAGCGATATATTGCGGCGAAATCATATCGAGGAATTCGGTTCCCGTAGGCACGCCCATTGCAGCCAGGTCGAGCAGCAGATGGCGCGCCAGGCGCAGGCCGTCGTTGATCTTGAAAGTCTCGTCGAGGTGCGGGTCGTTGATGAGACCCTTCCAGCCGATGGTGGTGCGCGGCTTTTCAAAATAGACGCGCATGACGATGCGCAGGTCGGCGGCAAATTCGTCGATCGCGCCCTCGAGCAGCCCGGCGTATTCGCGCGCGGCCTTTACGTCATGGATGGAGCAGGGGCCGGCGAGCACTACGAGGCGGTCGTCGCGGCCATTGAGAATGGCCACGATCTCATTGCGGGCGTTGAAGATGGTGGTCGAAGCAGCCTCGGTGAGGGGAAGCTCCTCCTCGAGAAAGACCGGGGGAAGGACGACTTTCGTCCATTGAATGCGAATATCTTCAGTGGGATGGAACATAGGCTTCTTTTGAGGGCGCGTCGCGTCCGCTGGCCCAGCAGGGCTCTCTAACGAATCTATCAGTTGGAGATGGGCGGGTGGAGATGGGCGGGGACGGCGCGACAGGTCGAGGGCGCGGGCTTAAAGGCTGGACGCACTTTCGACTGAAGCCAGGGGCCTGAAGGCCCTGCTCCCTCCGCTCGATCCGGTCAGCGCACTTCCATAGCAGTGACCACTCCGCCAGCGACCAGCGTACCGACAACGACCGGAACCCAGAGACGAAAGTGGTGCGCGGGCTCAGAACCGGCGCCGATATACTCTTTCGTCTTATTCACGCGCGTGACATCGTCGTAGTTGAAGGTCTGCAATTTATTGCTGTCGGCGTTGGTGATCTGGAAGGTCGCGCCGGAGACGTCGCCGAGAAAGCCCAGAGCCTCGCTGTTGTCGCGAAAGTCAACCTTCAACAGAGTGCCGGTGCGGTACCTGGCGACCTTTTTCTCGAGCTTTCGCGTATGCTTTTCGGTCTGTGCAGACAATTCAGCGCCCCAGGCGGGTCCAAATCCCGCAATCAGCAATGTAACGGCGATGAGCATACACAATTGGCAGCGAAGCGAACGGAGAATTCGATTCATTTGGCCCCTCCAAGAAAGAAAACCATTAAGTTGGATGCAATTGCGCCTGCTCCGATCATCTGCAGGAGGCTTCACAATAGCACTCTGTATGCAGTTGGACGGTGAACCAGCGGCGGAGAAACATTACGAACGTCATATAGAGGCGCGTGAAGATTCCAGAAAGTGTCCAGAGGCAGCCGCGCGCCTCAGGGCGATCACTTGAACATCGAGCGCGATAGTTCGTATTCGATCTGCTGAAGAAGTCCCAGCGGTGTGCCGGCCGGGT
>DASXDX010000029.1:0-100199 GCA_036490385.1 Occallatibacter sp. | reverse complement strand
TGCCCGAGTCCGACGCGATTCTCTACGTCAACCTCCAGCCGCTCCGCGTCACCACGCACTTTGACAAGTCCCCCATCACCCGCAGTGCCGACTTCCAGCACTTCATCGACGCCACCGGCATCGTCCCCGAGCGCGACCTCGACTCCGTCGCCCTCGCCCTCCACCGCATGCCCAACCCCAACGGCCCCAACGGCCCCGTCGCCTACTCCGAAGTCTTCATCGGCCGCTTCGACGGCCAGCGCCTCGATAAATACCTCGCCTCCGTAGCCTCCTCGCAGGAGACCTACGCCGGCCGCACCGTCTACACAATTCCCCTTGACGGCCAGGCCGTTCGCGTCGCCCAGCTCGCCTACGACACCATCGCCGTCTCCAACATGCCCACCGCCGAGCAGATCCACTCCATGCTCGACCGCTCCCGCGCCTCCGCCCTCGGCACACCCGGCTGCTCTCTCCTAGCCGCCCGCTTCCACGACGTCCCACTGCTCTCCCAGGCCTGGGGCATCGGCCACATCGGCCTTCCCTTCAGCCACAACGGCGACATCACTGTCCTCGGCGTCTCCCTCCCGCTCCCCGCCGACTCCGACCTCGTCGCCAGCCTCCGCTACACCCCCGCCGAGCGCGTCCTCTCCGGCGGCGCCGTCCAGCTCCGCGTCGAAGAGATCGCACCCGACCCCACCTCGGCCGAATCCACCGTCCAGTCGCTCTCCGTGATCCTCGGCCTCCTCCGCGGCCTCGACAGCGCCACCGCCGACCCCACCACGCCCCACACCCCCAGCGACACCGCTCTCCGCCAGGTCATTGCCTCCACGCACATCGAGCAGCACGACCAGCGCGCCGTCCTCAACGCCACCGCCACACTCGACCAGGTCAAGGCTCTCTTCAGCGCCCACGACCCCGCCGCCGAGCAAGCGCCCGTCACCGACGACACCCCGCCACCATCCCCGTGCAACGTCCCCGGCAAGAACAAGAAGCCCAGCCTCTGCTGACATCAAGCTTTGAAGGGTACGAGCTTTAGCTCGTACGTCAGAACCCCTTTGTAAGACAGGGGCTTCAGCCCCGGAGGGAGTATCACACCCCTAACTCCATTCCGCCCGCTGAAACGCTTCAACCCACCTCTAGCCACCCCCTCTGGCCATAGGCGATAATCTCCGCAAGAGCTTTTCAGGAGATCCTGTATGCCGAAGTCCCTCCCCCTCTTCGCCCTCCTCGCCTTGGCCGCTCCACTGCTCGCCCAACAGCAGCCTCTGCTCACCGGCCAGTCTGCGTTCACTGACTGGAACCAGCAATCCCCCGGCGTCCGCCACAAGATCACCCTCTCCGACCTCCCGCAGCCCAAGCCAGCCGAGGCCGTCAACAACACCGCGCACATCATCCCGCGCCCTGAAGGCGCCTGGCCCCAGGCCCCCGCCGGCTTCAAGGTAA
The DNA here is from genome assembly GCA_036490385.1 of Occallatibacter sp. Classification (GTDB taxonomy): domain Bacteria; phylum Acidobacteriota; class Terriglobia; order Terriglobales; family Acidobacteriaceae; genus Telmatobacter. The sequence continues at coordinate 98,777 of DASXDX010000029.1, read as the reverse complement.
CGCTCTACGCCGGCGGCGACGCCAAGCCCATGCAGCGCGCGGACAACGTAAAGCATATGCGTCTCAGCGGCGGCACCTTCACTGAGCCCCGCCTCATCACGACCGCGCCTAATGGCGATCTCTTCCTCGCCGACTCCGGCGCGGGCACGATCTTCGTCCTGCGCGGCGTCAGCGCCGACGGCAAGGCCGCGCAGATCGAAAAATTCGCCACCGGCCTCGACCATCCCTTTGGCATCGCCTTCTACCCGGCCAAGAACCCGAAGTGGGTCTACGTCGGCAACGCGACCACCATCCAGCGCCTGCCTTATAAGTCCGGCGACCTCCACGCCGAAGGCGCGCCCCAGACCATCGTTCCCAACATCCCCGGCTATGCGCAGCTCATGGGCGGCGGCCACTGGACGCGAGACGTCGTCTTCACCAAAGACGGCCAGCACATGCTCGTCTCCGTGGGCTCCGGCTCCAACGTAGATGATCCCGACACCCACCCGAGGGAGTTCCACCGCGCCGACGTTCTGGAATTTACACCCGATGGCAAGTTCATCGAAGTCTACGCCCACGGCATCCGCAATTGCGTCGGTGAGGCAATCAATCCAACTACCGGTCAGCTCTGGTGCTCCACCAACGAGCGTGACAACCTGGGCAATCATCTTGTTCCCGACTACGTCACCTCCATAAAAGAAGGTGGCTTCTACGGATGGCCCTGGTACTACATGGGGGGCCACCAGGATCCGCGCCTGCCGCAGCCATGCGCCGATGGCACCGGTCCCAACGCCCAAGCTCCCGTGCTCACTGCAAACGAGGCCGGGAACTGCAAGCGTGTCGATCTTTCCGCCCAGGTCATCACCCCCGATGTCCTCGTTCAGCCGCACATGGCTTCGCTCGAAATGACCTTCTATCCGCATGCCGGCGAATTCCCCAGGCAATATGACGGCGATGCCTTCGCCGCCGAGCACGGCTCATGGAACCGCGCCAATCGTGCCGGCTACGAAGTGATCCGCATCCCCATGCACAACGGCCATGCCGATGGCAGTTACGAAGACTTCTTAACTGGGTTCGTCACGAAAGATGGACAGGTGTGGGGCCGGCCTGTAGGTGTCGCAATCGCGAGAGACGGAAGCATGTTCGTTACCGATGACGGCTCCCGCTCCGTTTGGCATGTAACTTACATCGGCAAATAGACCCCCGTTTTCTGAGATCCAGGATGACTCGATGACACGCGAAGCAAACACTCAGGGAGGCCTTATGCAATATCAATCAATTCGTGTCGTCCGCCCAGGAGAGTTCGACTCTGCGACGGCTCAGACGCCCGGATCGCAGCGCTTTGCAGCAATCCATGCGGGAGCCGGAATCGAATCACCTATTTGGGGAGGCCTGTTCCTCGTCGAACCAGGAGCTCGCACAGGAATCCATCACCATGGAGAGCAGTACACGATCGCCTATGTGCTCAGCGGCACTTCGTATGTTCGATGGGGCGGGAGAGGTGAGTTCAATGCGACGCTGCAGGCAGGGGATTTTCTTTTCGTTCCGGCGTGGCTTCCACACCAGGAGATCAATCCTTCCCGCGATGTTCCCTTCCAATGGATCGTGGTCCGCAGCACTTCTGAACCAATCGTTGTGAATTTGCCGGATGACTTCTGGGGCGACATCGGCTTAGGTGAGACGAATCTGCGAATTTCCGCCTGACGGCGTTTTGCGGCGTAGCATCCGCAAATGCAGCTGCGAAGGGTCTCCTCAACCGCTGGTGTAGCCGAGCCACGATGGATTCTTGATTGTACCGTCATAATGCGAACTGGTCTTGAAGAGCTCGAACTTTCCGGTCATGGCGGCTTCTTTTGTCTTCGCGAGAATTGCCGCGACCTGCTGCTGGTCCATAGGCTTGAAGCTTTCGACGGCCTCGAATGCCTGATCGAGGATTGCTTCAGAGTCGATTCCCGTGATGACCACCGACGCCGGCGAGTTCAGCCCGAAGTGCAACGCCTCCATCGGCGTCACCGTGTTGCTTTGGAGAATGTAGGGATCGCCGAAAGTCTTCATGGCAAGAATGGCGGTGCCATGTTCCTGCGCCACGGGCACGACCCCGTTGAGAAACGAGCGAAAATGCGCATCCATCACGTTGATCGGCATCTGCACGGTGTCGAAGTGAAATCCATGCTTGTCCGCAGTCTCAAACATGCGCAGGTGCACGCTGGGATCCTTGTGACCCGTGAAGCCGATGAAGCGGATTTTCCCCGCTTGTTTTGCTTCCTGAACAGCCTCGATGGCGCCGCCCGCGGCGAAGATAACATCCGGATCATCGAGACGAATGACCTCATGGAATTGCAGAAGATCGATCGCATCCGTCTGCAGGCGCCCCAGCGATTGCTCAATCTGTCTGGCCGCAGTGTTTTTATCCCTGCCATCGATCTTTGTCATCAGGAAGACCTTCTGCCTATAACCATCGCGGAGTGCCTGGCCCATCCGGACCTCGCTGATGCCGCCGTTGTAGTCCCAGCAGTTATCCATGAAAGTGATACCGCGATCGATTGCAGCGCGAAATAAACGGATGCTCTCATCGGGGTCTTGCTGTTTGCCGAGGTGATAGCCGCCTATGCCGATCGCAGAAACACGTTCGCCGGTGCGGCCAAGCTCGCGATAAATCATGTTAGGGGACTCCGGGCGGACGGTCACATTGGAAGGCTGAGCGTTTTGTGCGCCCGCAGGAGCAACAGATCCCGCGGCAGCAACGGTGGCCGTCTTTAGGAAATCTCTACGATCCATGGAAAGCTCCTCCCAGGAAAGATTTGTTGATATTCATGCAGGCGAGGCCGCAGAGACTGCTGAAGCAATCCGACGGAGGCGAAGTAAGCCCTTACTGATCCGATGTCTCGACGATCCGTTCCAGGCATTTCCCATCTCAGAGAATTGCCTTCACCACGCCGCCATCCACCCGCAGTGCGGCTCCGTTGGTGGCCGAAGAAAGCTCGCTGGCCACGTAGGTCACCATTGCCGCAACCTCATCTACTGTGGCAAAGCGCTTGAGCAAGGACGAGGGTCGCACGTGCTCGAAGAATTCTTTCTCAATCGCCTGCTTCGACTTGTTCTGCTGTTTCGCCATCGCCTCGACAAAACCACCCACGCCTTCCGACTCGGTTGGCCCGGCAAGAATACTGTTCACCGTCACGCCGGTCCCAGCCACTGACTCCGCAATGCCCCGCGCCACGGCGATCTGCGCTGTCTTGGTCATCCCATAATGCACCATTTCAGCGGGAATCTGGACGGCCGACTCGCTCGAAATGAAAAGAATGCGCCCCCAGTTCTTCTTCAGCATTCCCGCAAGGTAGTGTCGCGCGAGCCGCACTCCGCTCATGACGTTGATTTCGAAGAAGCGGTACCAATCCGCATCGGGAATCTCGGCGAACGGCTTCGGCTCGAAGATGCCCACATTGTTTACCAGCACATCCACCACTGGGAGTTTCGCAATCACAGCCTCAGCTCCGGCTGAACTGGAAAAATCCGCTACGATGCCATCGACTCTAATCGTTGCCGCTTGCGACCGGATCGCCGCCACTGCCGCATCCACGCGCTCCTGCGTGCGTCCGTTCACATACACCTGCGCGCCTTCTGCGGCAAGCGACCGGGCAATCGCAAATCCAATCCCAGCCGTCGATCCGGTTACCAGCACAACCTTATCAGTGAGCCCCAGATCCATGGTACCCTCCATAAGAAAGTCAACGTCCCTTTGATTCATCAACTATTCCAAACGACTCGAACCGCCACAGTCAATTGATTCCCAGATGGCTTCTGAGTCGCCAATGGTACGGGCGTTTTGTGATGCTTTGCCGCAGGTTGGCCTGGATGCCGCGGTCCGTGATGCGAGCTAGACCTCGACTTTCGTTTCCTGACCAATGACAAACGGGGTTATGGCGGCAAGGTCCAGATTGCCGCTTGCGGATAGGTTGGAGGCAAGGACGGATTGAGCGACCGCGGCCGCCGGCAAATTAGCACCAGCCCCCCTCGCGGCATCCATGGCCAGATCCATATCTTTGCTCATCAGCCGCAATGGGAATTCTGGAGAGTAGTCACTGTCTCTGATCTTTCGGATCTTCCCCACCATCGCCGGAGCAATCACGGCGGTCTTGGATAGGACGTCGAGCAGAACATTCCGATCGATCTGGAGGTGCTCTCCGAGCGAAACTGCTTCCGCGATCGCCTGCATGTCAATGCCGAGGAGGAGGTTGACAACCAATTTCATTTGAACACCGGAAGACCCGGGTCCGATCAGAAACCACTGCCTGGCAATGGATTCGAAGATGGGGACGCACTGCTCGAAGGTCTCTTTGTCGCCGCCGGCGAGCAGTGTGACTGTTCCGGCCTCAACCGCCGGTGTCGATCCCGAGACGGCGACATCAAGGAAGTTCACGCCTCTTGTGCGCGCCTCTTTGTGCAGGCTGCGCGATAATTCAGGTGAGATCGTGCTCATTTCGACGATGATGGTTCCCGGCTCCGCCGCGGAAAAGACGCCTCCCTCGTCGAGGTAGACGGATCGAACAGCTGCATCGTTGGCCAGGGAAGAAAGAATCACATCCGAGTCAGTTACAACCTCCGCAATCGAAGGTGCAATGGCCAATCCCCATTTTCTAAGTGCATCGGCGGGCTCTGGGCTTCTGTTCCATGCTCGAACGCGCCAGCCAAAGGAATCCAGCCGCCGGGTGAACCGGTTCCCCATGAGCCCAAGGCCGATAAACCCAACTTTCGCTGTGAGGGTATTGAGTTTTGTTACTGGCATGTTAATGGCGTTCTCTCCTTGCCGCCTGGCGGTCGTTTCGCCTCTGTCGACGATCGATCCACGGCTACGCTGCTGCACGTATCTCGCCGTTCCTGATGGGTTCAGATCGGCTCTGAATCAGCCGCATAGCGTGTCTTGCTCGATGGATCATTCAGGCCGCGTCGGGTGTCTGACATTCAATGGCGGAAGGCCGTCACAACCGGCCCCCATTCATGCGCACAAGCGTCTTAAATCCGAGAGATTGTCGCCTGTTGAGTGGCCATGAAACTGCTAATAACAGAACTGAACGCGGGCGGGACGGCATGGCAGGAGAAAAACGCCCTCGGCATGAAGGCTCGGAGCGCCGTCGAAGGTCTTGCCACGTATGCCATTGGTCTCGGCTTCAGCCACTTCGCTACCGAATATACTCGCCGCGAACTCAGAACGACAAATGCAAGGCGAATTGCAAAGCAGCTTTACGCACCCTAACGCCGCGGAGTACCATCCAAAAGCAATCGCGGAGGCGGAGAGTTTATGACAGTCACGCTGAACGGAAGACCGCAGGCCATCCAGCCTGGAGAGCGGCTGATCGACCTGATTAACCGCTGCGGAATCGAAGTGCCGCATGTCTGCTACCACCCCCAGCTTGGGCCGATCCAATCCTGCGATACCTGCATGGTCGAGGTCGACGGCAAGCTGGTGAGAGCCTGCGGCACCCTGGCAGCAGAGGGTACGAACGTGGTCACCTCTTCGCCGCGTGCGGACGCGGCGCAGCGTGAGGCCTTTGACCGCATTCTCGGCAACCATCTGCTCTACTGCACGGTCTGCGACAACAACAACGGGAACTGCACAGTACATAACACCACCAAGCTGCTCGCGGTTGAGCATCAGGAGATTCCTTACAAGCCCAAACCCTACGAAGTCGATATGTCGAATCCGTTCTACCGCTACGACCCCGACCAATGCATTCTGTGCGGGCGCTGCGTGCAAGCCTGCCAGACCCTCCAGGTCAATGAAACGCTGAGCATTCGTTGGGAGGATGAGCATCCCCGCGTGCTATGGGACGGTGGAGCGCCGATCGGCGAATCGAGTTGCGTCTCGTGCGGTCACTGTATCAGCGTCTGCCCCTGCAATGCGCTGATGGAGAGATCGATGCTTGGGGAGGCCGGCTACATGACGGCCCTGGCCAAGCCGGCACTCGACGGGATGATCGATATCGTAAAGGGCATCGAGCCGGAGATGGGCTATGGCGCCATTCTCAAAGTCTCGGAGATGGAATCAGAAATGCGCGAGTCGCGCATCAAGAAAACCAAGACCGTTTGTACCTACTGCGGAGTCGGCTGCAGCTTTGATGTCTGGACGAAGGGCCGTCATATTTTGAAAGTGGAGCCCGTCGAAGGCGCAGCCAATGGCGTTTCGACCTGCATCAAGGGCAAGTTTGGCTGGGGCCACATCAACAGTCAAGATCGACTCGACAAGCCGCTCATCCGCGATGGAAACGGCTTCCGCGAGGCCTCTTGGGATGAAGCACTGTCTCTGGTGGCGCGCAGATTTTCAGAGATCAAGGCGGCTACCGGTCCTGACTCCCTTGCCTTCATCTCCTCATCGAAATGCACGAACGAAGAAAGCTACCTCATGCAAAAGCTTGCCCGCGCGGTTGTCGGAACCAATAACATGGATAACTGCTCGCGCTACTGCCAGGCGCCGGCGACCATGGGCCTCTTCCGCACAGTTGGCTATGGCGGCGACGCCGGATCGATCACGGATATTGGGCAAGCGGGACTGGTGCTGATCATCGGCAGCAATACAGCCGAGAGTCACCCGGTGCTGGCCACTCGCGTCAAACGCGCCCATAAGATGCACGGACAGAAGCTCATCGTCGCCGACCTGCGCGAACACGAAATGGCGGCGCGCGCAGATGTCTTTTTTCGTCCGCGGCCAGGTACCGATCTTATCTGGCTGTCCGCGGTAACCAAATATATTTTCGACAATGGACTGGCCAATCAGAAATTCATCGATCGGTGGGTCAATCGGGCCGATGAGTTCAAGAAGAGTCTGGAGTCGTTCACTCTTGAAATGGCCAGCGAGAGGTGCGGACTTCCCCTGGAAACACTGACGAAAGTTGCTCACATGATCGCGGAAGCAGACGGGGTTTGCGTTCTCTGGGCGATGGGCGTGACGCAGCATACCATGGGCTCCGATACCTCGACGGCAATTTCCAATCTGTTGCTGGCAACCGGCAACTACATGCGTCCGGGAGCGGGCGCTTATCCCTTGCGCGGACACAACAACGTGCAAGGCGCCAGCGATCACGGAGCCATGCCAAATTATTTTCCCGGCTACCAGGAAGTAGCCGATCCGGCGATTCGCTCCAAGTTCGAGAAGGCATGGAATGTCTCATTGCCGCCGAAGCCTGGGCTAGATAACCACATGATGATCGACGCAATCCACGAAGGCAAACTCAAGGCAATGTATCTTTTTGGCGAAGAGATGAGCCTGGTTGATTCCAACGCGAACTTCGTGAGCGATGCTCTGTCGAAACTTGACTTCTTCGTCGTGCAGGAAATCTTCTTCAGCGAGACTTGCCAATTTGCTGATGTGATTCTGCCCGCGAGTCCGAGCCTGGAGAAAGAGGGGACCTTTACCAGTACGGAGAGGCGCATCCAGCGTCTCTACCAGGCTCTTGAGCCTCTGGGGGAAAGCCGTCCCGACTGGATCATCATTCAGGACATTGCCAACCGGCTGGGCGCAGGCTGGAAGTACGAGCATCCTTCTCAGATTTACGAAGAGATCGCCGCACTTACGCCGTTGATGGCCGGAGTCACCTATGAGCGCCTGGAAGGCTATAAAACACTACAGTGGCCGGTGGCTCAAGATGGCAGCGACCAGCCTCTTCTCTACACGAAGGAATTCAATTTCCCCGACGGAAAGGCCAGGTTCTACCCTGTTCCCTGGACGGAACCAACCGATCAGCCGAACGCCGAGTACGATCTCCATTTGAATAACGGACGTCTTCTGGAACATTTCCATGAAGGAAATATGACGTATCGCACCGAAGGCATTCGCGAGAAGACACCATGCACTTTTGTAGAAGTATCGCCGGAACTTGCGGGAGATCGTGGCATCCAGACAGGCAGCTGGGTGCAGTTGACCTCGCGCTACGGCAAGGTGCGGGCACAGGCTGTCATCACCACAAGAGTGCAGGGAAAAGAGCTGTATATGCCCATGAACTCGACGGCCGAGGCCGTTAACCGTCTTACCAGCAGTCACACGGACAAAGCAACTCACACGCCTGCCTACAAAGAAACCTCAGTGCAGCTTCGAGTGCTGGGAGAAAACGGCGAAGATCCACTGCCGCCTACTAACTCCCGCCACGGACATCCGACACCTCAGACCGGCGTCGAAGTGGAGCGCAAGTGGAAGCGCAATGATTATCGTCAACCCGGTGATCATCTCGTCCAGATCCAGACCCGCTAGCCAATAACTGCCATGAAGGAGAAGAAAGATGGCTCGACCAATTCCTCTTGAGTTACCGCCTCGGGACCCACGCGAAGAGGTTCGTAAGCGGCTGGAGCAGGCGCCGGTAGAGCACGCCGAGGCGCTGCTCGACTGCTATGAGTTACTGGGAAAGCTGCATGAACATGGAATCTTTGAATTATTGCGCGGCGCTCTGGGAGCGAGCGACAAGCTGATTGAGACGGCTGTGGATGCCGCCAAATCGGATGAAGCAATTCGCGCGATCCGCAACGCCATCATCCTCGGCAAGATACTTGGGGCCATCAATCCGGACGTGTTGCAGAGTGTAGCCGTGGCGGTTGGGGAAACATTGGGATGTTATGAGAAGCCGATTATCGAGCCGCCAAGCCTTTTCTCGCTTATGGTCCAGTTCAGCCATAAGGAACTTCGGCGCAGCATTGCGCTTTTGAATAAGTTCCTGGAATCGCTTGGCAATCAAATCAAGTTGCGAGGCAGCTGCAAATAGAGGCGCAGCCCGAGTTACGAATCAGCGCTGGAGGGAGTACATGTCGAATACAAATCGTTGGGGGCTTGCGGCAGCGGGCTTCCTGATGCAGATGGCTCTTGGTGCAGTTTACGCATGGAGTGTTTTCCGAATCCCCCTCGCAAAACAATTCCACTGGTCTATCGAGGAAGTAACTTTCACCTTCACGGTCTCCATTTTTGTCCTCGGAGTGGCCTGTTTCTTCGGCGGCCTATGGCTGAACCGGAAAGGGCCGCGCGTCGTTGCGCTCACCGGCGGGTTCCTCTACGGCCTTGGCGTGTTTCTCGCGAGCTTCTCGGCCAACAAGCTGTGGTGGCTCTATCTGAGCTATGGAGTTATCGGTGGAACTGGCGTTGGATTCGCCTATATCGTTCCCATTGCGGTGCTGGTGAAATGGTTTCCGGATCGCAGAGGTCTGATCACTGGTATTGCTGTTGGCGGCTTTGGCGCGGGGGCTTTGGTCACTGCGCCCGTGGCCACGCGCCTGATTCAGAGTGTTGGCGTTTTGCAGACATTCGCCTATTTGGGTATCGCGTATCTCGTAATTACCATGGCCACCGGCTATTTCATGCGGAACCCGCCCGATGGCTGGAAGCCGGCAGGCTGGGCCCCGAGCGCAACACAAACCAAACAGCGTGCGGCGCTGGACTACACACTTGGCGGCGCACTTAAAACATGGCAGTGGTGGGCGCTCTGGGCTCTGTTATTTCTGAATACCTCGGCCGGCATCTCGATCATCTCGCAGGAGTCACCCATGTTTCAGGAGTTTGCCAAGGTCGGGGCCGTAGTGGCCGCGGGAATGGTTGGTGTCGCCAGCATTGGCAACGCGGTCGGGCGGATGTTCTGGGCTTGGATTTCTGACGCAATCACCAGGCGATGGACCTTCGTGACGATGTTCCTGCTTCAGGTCGGCCTCTTTTGGATACTGCCAGGCGCCTCTTCGGCGGCGACTCTTGCAGTTCTGGCGTTCATCATCCTGATGTGCTACGGAGGCGGCTTCGGCACCATGCCGGCCTTCGCTGCCGACTATTTCGGATCGAAGAATGTTGGGCCCATCTATGGATTGATGCTCACAGCGTGGGGCTTTGCCAGCGCATTTGGCCCGTTACTCATTGCACATTTGCGGCAAAGCAGCGGGTCGTATACCAGCGGTCTCCATTTGATTGCAGGCATCATGGCTATTTCCATGCTGCTGCCTATCCTGGTTTCGCCACCCAGGTCTATCACGCAGCAGAGCGTCTCCGGGTGAAAGGTTTTCACCCAATCGGAAATGGACCTGCTCCGACAGGTCTATCGGCGTGAATAGATATGGTCGAAAAGCTCTCGCAACCCCACTTGCCTGAGCTTTATCTCGGGAATTTCCAATTGCTCTCTTTCCATCGTGTGCAGGCGGTTTTGGGCATCGATCGACTTGCTTTTGATCGATCGGTCCGTCTCGATGTCCGCGACCTGCTGAAGTATAAATAGGCCCATCTAAGTCTCTCTTGAATCAAGTACACAGCAGTCTGCCCGTCAAGGATGTGATGTTGATCACTCGACATGATCGGCGACCGGATTGGCACAAAAGCCGCCGACGTTGTTCTAATGCAATCAGGAAATTCCGCGACTCTGCCGGGGGATGTTTACTTCGGCGCCCCAAGATAGCGCAGATCTACCAGGGTGCAGTCGTCCTGGGCGGGATAGTCGCCCTGGAACTCTGCTACGCGGTCGAGGATGTCGTCGATGCGTTCGAGGTAGGCGGCGGCAACGAAACGCTCCTGCCCGAACTCCTCCTCGGCGGCGTTAACGGCTTCGGGAATGCCGTCTGTGGCAAGCAGAATGCGCTCGCCGGGTGCGAGATGGGTCTCGGCAAGCGAGTAGGTCGCTTGCGGAAGCAGGCCGACGATGAGGTTTGTTTCGGGCAGCGGCTCGGCGCCGGTCTGCGAAACACGCAGTGGCGGAATGTGCCCGCAGTTGATGTATTCGAGGCGGCCCGTGGGGTGTAGTTTCATTAGCACAAGGGTGGCGTACTTGCCCACGCTTCGGTCGCAGAGAAAACGGTTGATGAGCGCCGCGATCTCGTCCAGCGGCTGGCCGGTCAGCATCTGCGCATGAATGATGCCCTGGAGCGTGGCGGCGACAATGGACGCTGGCACGCCTTTGCCGGAAACATCGGCGATGACGAGGCCGAGCGCGTCGGGCAGCACGATGGCGTCGTAGAAATCGCCGCCGATCTCACGGCAGGGAACGGCGCGCGCCTGCAGCGCGACAAACGGCGAGCCGGGCAGGGTGGCGGGCATAAGCCCGGCGTGGATGCGCGCGGCGATGGCGAGCTCTTCGGCCGCCTTGCGGGCCTTCTGCTCGCTTTCGGCCAGCAGCGCGTTGTCCAGCAGGATCGCGGCCTCGGTGGAGATCGTGTCGAGCAGTTCGTGGTCCAGCGTGTTGAGCCGGCCGCCGCTCATGCGGCTGTCGAGATAGAGAACGCCGAGCAGTTGACCCGGCTGCTGGTCTGACTGCTTGCCGCGTGTGTGCGCTCCGGACTGTGCCGGTGACCGCGCCGGTTGCGCCGCTACCGCGCGGCGGCGCAGGGGAATGCAGTAGATGGAGCGGATCGAGTTGGCGAGGACGCTATCCGTGGGCGAGGACTGCGCGTCGGACCATGTGTCGCTGATCGTGAACTTCGAGGAGTTGTCGATGGCGTGGCCGATGGCCGAGCGGGAGACGGTGGAGTCCTCGCGAAGAATCTCGCCTGCTGCGCTCAAGCCCAGGCCGAGATGCAGATCGGAAGGCCTGTGATCGTGAGCGGTGGCCGGACCCGCCGCCGGCTCGAATAGAAGGACAAAGCCGCGCTCGACGCCGGTGAGCTGGATGGAGAGCTGGAGCAGCGCGTGGAGAATGTCGCGCGTCGCGTAGCCGGCGTTGAGCTGCCGTGCGGCGTCAAGAAGGAAGTTGAGCTGGCCCATCTCCTGCGCCGGCGTGCGTTGGCCGGTGGAGATCTGGCCGAGGGTGCTGAGCAGGTCGTCGGTGAGCGAGGGGCGCGGCTTGTCTCCGTCGAAAAGCTGGAAGCGGAGCTTCATCGAGCCGGGTGAGCCGAACTGAAGAACGTCTCCCGAGCGTAGCAGCGCGGTGCGGATGCGCGCGCCGTTGAGGTAGGTTCCGTGCGAGCTTTCGAGGTCCTCGATCTCGCAGCCGGACGCGGTCTGGCGCAGGACGGCGTGGCGGCGCGAGACGGAGGCGCCGGTCAGCACGAGATCCTGGTCGGGATGGCGGCCGATCGAGGCGGAGGGCCGGTCAAGCGAAAAGGTGTGCGCGCCTTCGGCATTCGAGTAGGTCAGCACGGCCCTTCGCGCGGCAGCGGTCATGGGAAGATCCTATTTCATCAACGCGGCTTACGATTGCGGTGCGGCTGCGGCTTCAATGTCCGAGGGCTGGAGCTTATTGATAGGAATGCGCCGGCCGCGAATTTCGACGATGGCGTTCTGAAGCCCCTCGCAGGAATTGATGAGGTTCTTGATCGCGGAGATAAAGTCTGCGGCCTTGTTGATGACGATGGGCGCCACGGTGATAAAAGTCATCACGGCGGAGGCGACCGCGAGCGGATCGCGGCTTTCGAGAGCCTTGGCGCTCGATTTCTCCACGCCCGGCAGCCCGGCGAGTCCCGTTTGAAGCTGGTCGGCGAGCGCCGAGGCATCGGCTCCGGGCGCGGTGTCAAAGTGAAGAGCTAGATTCGCCATTGAAGGCCTCCGAAAAGAATTGGGAACAGTCGGGTGTATTCTACCGTCTATCCTGCCGTTCGCATTGTTGGCTCGTCGCAAATTGTGGCAAGCTATCTCATAAGTGGTTTCCATTCTTCGGCGAACGGCCTGAGGCCCGCTTTGTTGCGGGTCTCACTTGCGGCATATTAGTTCGATAGTGGGTTAATCAGATAGCTTCTTGCACGCGGACCGCTTTTCCGGCCGAGCGGGCGCGGTTTTTCTGCCGGAGCGAGGTGGAGCAGCAACAATGGCGGACGTTCCTTCCCCTGAAGTGACGCAGTCGCAGGGTGTCTCGCGGGACCTGGGAGCCGCCCGGCCATTGGAACCCGACGCGACGCGCGCGCCTGACCCTGCCCTGATGGGCAGCGAGACGGGGATTGCGCCGGGGCAGATCTCAGGACAGTCCCCCTCCCGGACCCCGGTGCAGCTCAAGACATGGGGAAACTTCCAACTCCTGCAACTGCTGGGCCGGGGCGGCTTCGGCGAGGTCTATCGCGCCTGGGACCCGGTGCTGGAGCGCGAGGTGGCGCTGAAACTGCTGCTGCCGCGGGGGCTGGACCCCGAGCAGGAGTTCACGGCGATTCTGGCCGAGGCGCGGGCAATGGCGCGCGTGCATCATGCCAACATCGTGCCCGTTTATGGCGTGGACCGGCGCGAGGGGCGCGTCGGCTTCTGGAGCGAGTTTGTGCGTGGTCAGACGCTGAATGCGTTCATTGCCGCGCAGGGCGTGATGGACGAGCGCGTCGCGGCGCAGACAGGCGCGGCCCTGTGCGACGCGCTGGGCGCGGTGCACGCCGTGGGGCTGCTGCACCGGGACATCAAGCCGGGCAATGCGATGCGCGATGACAGCGGCCGGGTTCTGCTGATGGACTTCGGGCTGAGCCAGAACCTGCTCGCCGGCTCGGGATGGTCCGGAACCCCGGCCTATATGGCGCCGGAGATGGCTGCCGGGCAAGCGGCCACGGTGCAGGGTGATCTCTACTCGATGGGAGTGCTGCTGCGGTTTCTCACGACGGGGGAAGTTACGCCGCAGGCGGTTGTTCCCCCGGGTCTGGCGGCGATTGTGCGGCGGGCCACGGAGACCGATCCGCGGATGCGCTATGCCAGTGCGGCGCAGATGGGTGCGGAGCTCGCCGGGTTGGCGCAGGCCCCGCAGGAGGCTGAGCAGCCGGAGCCGCGGAGCAGGCGGAAGGAGCGCAGGGAAGAGAAAGAGGAGAGGCAAAAGAAGGATCGCGGGCCATTGCGGCGGCTCTACCCGATTGCCGGGCTGGTGTTAGGATTCTGGTTCATCTTCGGGCAGCACTGGTGGGCGAAGATCCATGAGGCGGGGGTATCTGTGGCGCAGCCGGGCTATCAGGACACGCTGGCGGCGAATGAGGCGCTCGCGCGGTACGACATTCCGGGCAATACAGACAAGGCAATCGCGTTGTACGCGTCGGCGCTGAAGCAAACGCCGGACGACGCGCTGGCCGAGGCGGGCCTGGCCCGTGCCTACTGGCGCAAATATCTGGACACGAGCGAGGCGCAGTGGGCCGATTCGGCAACTCAGGCGGTCACGAAAGCGATGACGATGAATGCGAGCCTGGCGCCGGTGCAGATGACGGCCGGTGCGATGCATGTGGACCAGGGAAAGTTTGATGTGGGCATCGAGGAGTTACAGAAAGCGGTGCAGCTCGATCCCGACAGCGCCGAGGTTCATGGGACGCTGGGTAGGGCGTACCGCCAGCAGGGGCGGATGGACGACGCGAAGAAAGAGTACGAGCAGGCGATCGATCTGGACGACGATAACTGGCGCTGGCCGTATCTGCTGGGCGCGATGCAGATCGATACCGGAAAATTCAGCGACGCCGAGGCGAGCCTTAAGACGGCGCTCGAGAAGACGCCGGAGAACGCGCGGGTGCTCTACGACCTTGGGCTGGTCTACCTGAAAGAGGACCGGCTCGATGATGCGCGGGAAACGCTCGAAAAGTCTCTCAAACTCGACCCGCGGGCCGATACGCTGATGGCGCTGGGGAATGTTTATTTCCGGCAGAACGATTTCGAGAGCGCGATTGCCACATACAAGCGGGCGGCGGATGTGGCTCCGGGGCAGTTCGATGCGTGGGGTAACCTAGCGGAGGCATATATCGCGGATGGAAAGCACGAAACCCAAGCGGCGGCGGCATTTCAGAAGGCAGCGGCGCTGGCTGAGGAAGAGCGCAAGCGCACGCCGAACGATTCCTACACGATTTCCATGCTGGGCAAGTATTATTCCAGCCTGCACAACGAAACGCGGGCGGTGCCGCTGTTGCGCAAGGCGATCGCGCTGGCGCCGAAGAATCCGGATGTGGCCGAGCGAGTCGCGGAGGCATACGAGGTGCTTGGCCGGCGGAAAGATGCGCTCGAATTCATCATCAGAGCATTGCAGCTTGGCTACTCCGCCAACTACGCTAAGGCGAGTCCAGCGTTCAAGTCGCTTCGCGGCGACCCGGATGCTCCCCCGGCAATCCGGGAAACAGGTTCATCGAAAGAACAACAACGGAGGAAAGAATGAGCAAAAAGGTAGTGCAGATTGCACAGGCGGGAAATTTTCGGCAAGCGCAGCCGCCGCAGGTTTTTGTTGCCGAGGGGGAGCAGATTGAGTTTGTGAACGCGGGCAGCGGCGGCACGCTGTTGGTTCTTACGCCGGAGACAGCCGCCGTTCTTTCGCCTACGCCCAGCTCGCCGGTGACGATTGCCGGCGGCGCAACAGTGACATACACTTTTCTGACGCCGACGAAGAGCGGGTATCTGGCACAGGTGCTGCCGGAAGGCGCAACGCCGGAGCCAATCCAAGGCACGGGCGCCGAGGGGCCGGTGCTCACGATTCTGCCCTCGACGAATCGCGACCCAGGCGACCGTACGGGGGGGTAGATTTCACCCAGAGGCGGCGCTAGGGGCGGCGCCACTCGATGCGGCGATCTTAAGTTCTGATCGAAGAAAATCTGACGAAATCCTGCCGGCCTTGCAGCTGAGGATCTGCGAATCCTGCCTCAGCGGCGAGGCTTCGCGGCTTTGCGGACGGGTTCAGGACGGTCAGCCTTCGCGCCATTGGCTTTCTTGCCGTCTGGCTTTGAGTCGTCAGCCTTTGCCCGTTCCATGGCGTTCTGCTGCTTCTTCCTTACCTTGCAGGCCTTGCTGAGCGCCATGTAGTCGATGTTCTCCGTACCCGCGGCCATGGCGCCTTTTGTGGCAGCCATATCGTCGATGAAGCCGCCGATAAGCTCGCACCCCATGTCGAACAGGGGCAAGGGGAGCGCGATTTTCTGCAGTTCCTTCTGCGCGTATGGGTGGAGTGTCCAGATGTGCAGCGACGCGCTGCTGGGATACATTCTCTTCGGGTCCGAGGCATCGGTTTCACTCACGACGGGCGCGTAGTAGCGGACCGCTGAGACAAGATACTGCGAATTCGCAGTGAGCGCGACGCGGTCGGCTCCGTCTGTCAAGTCGAAGAGATCCACGTGTGTGGATGGACCGGCGACGCTGGGGTCGCTCTCGCGGCTGCCGGGAGTTGGAGGCGCGTGTGCCCAGGGGTCTTTCTGCGATGGGTCCTGCTCCAGCGAGGGAGGAACCGACCACAGATGTACCGCGTCGCCGATGACGGTGGCGAGGGTGCTGCCATCGGGCGAGATTGCGAGGTCTTCAACGGGATCATTGCTAAAGAGATTGTCGCTATAGTCGAAGGTCTTGCCGTCAGAGAGGCGGTAGACCGCAAGCAGATTCTTGCCGGAGAGCGCGAGAACGTCCTGGCCGCCGATGGAGGAGACGGCGAAGCTGTCTGCCGCGACGGGCAGCGGCTTGGGAGCCGGGTTGGGCTGGGTGAGGTCAATGGACGCGATGCCGCCCGAAGCAAGATGCGCGATGAGGTAGCGTCCGCTGGGCGTGACGGCGAGGTCTGTTCCGTTGCCTGAGGTGACGCCGGGCAGTTGGCTGATCTTGCCGGTCACACCGTTGAGGAGAATCACCACTTTGTTGCTGGACTCATAGGCCATGATGGTGCCGTGAGGCTGGACTGAGAGCGCAATATCGCTGAGCAGCGCAGGAGGCATGGGAATCTGGGTGATTTTTCCGGCGCGCCAGAGCATTCCGGATTTCTGTTCGGTGTTGAGCATCACGATGGTCTGGGTGATGGGATCGCAGCCGTGCGACTGAACGCCATCGCCTGCGGGCAACGCAACTCCTCCGTAGAAAGATTGGCCACCGCGAAGAGCCAACAGGGGATGGCCGTCACTATTGAGCATGAGGGCACACTGGCCGAGATCGCGGAAGGAAGGGGCGATTTGCGCGCGGTAGACTTCGCGGAGTGCGAGCGCGCTGTGCAGTTGATTGATGATGGCTTGATTGACCGTTTTATTGTCGTGCGTGAAGTCGAGGCGGAGCAGGAAAGAGTACTTCTGCTGGATGCGAACAGCTTCGAGCGCCTCCGCGATGGCGAGAACCTGGCTATTGCTGCCGAGGTTTGCCTCAGCGTCGTTACTGGCAGTCAATTCCTTCTGCCGCAAATGGACAATCACGGCAACGAGTGTGCCGACGAGCAACACGGGCAGCAGCAGCATGAGCGCAAAGGAGCGCAGCACAGCACGGCGGCGATATGCGCGGCTGGCCGTAAGCAGCTTCTTCTCGTCCTCCGTGAGCTTCCGCATGTGCGGCAGGCCGCGGTTCACGGTTTTGAGATCGACGCTGTCGAGCAGCGCGCCTTTCTTGCTGTCCTGCCACTCGCGCACGCGGCCTTCCAAAATGCGTCGCGCCCGTGCGCCGGGCAGCGGAGAGTGCATGAAGTCGTGCCGCACGACGTGCGCCAGCGTGTCGTGCGCAAGAGCCGTGGTCTCGTCCGCAGTGGCCTTATCTGGGGCGGTCTTTGAGCCTCCCGGCTCGGCGGCCGGCTCCACGAGCAGGTAGAGGCCCTTGTTGGCGTCGAGCAGTTTTGGAATGTCGAGCGCGTCGGGGTATTTTTCCTTCAGCGTGGAAAACGGAACGGGGATGGAAGTGCCGTATTCGGAGGTGTGCTCGTAGAGCAGGTCGAGTTCCAGGCCCTGCGAGACATCGGGAATGCCCTTGCGCTCCTTGAGATCGTCCATCGTCTGGTCGTAGAAGCCCTGCAGGGGATTGTCGCGGCCGTCGAGGCTCTTGTAGAGATCGGTGCTGTAGATGCGCGCGCCGTTTGCGTCGAGCTTTGCCTCCTTCCACATCTGGTTGAGGAGAATTTCGAGCACGGTCGCGATCGGCGAGTCGCCGCGCAGGAGCTCGCCGGCGATGAGCGGGGCGAGCTGCGCGCGATCCGGAAAAGCGATCTTGTATCTGTCGCGGGTGAGGCGGGAGTCAGCCGGCCCGGTGACGATCTGCGCGATCGCATCGGCTCCGAGGCGGTCGAGCCAGAAGCGCTCGACAAGGTCGGACGGGTCGCCGGCCTCGCCGTCGGCAAAGCTGCCGCTAATCTCGGCCAGATACTCCTTGCGAAAGCTGAGCAGCAGGCGCGCCGGCGAGCCTCTCCTGAGCGGGGTAAATATCTCCTTGACGCGGGCAGTGAAGGCCCCGATTTCGTCGAGAGGGGTCTTGTAGCGGGCGGTCTCGTCGCCGTTCTGCGGCTTGACGAAGTGCGTAATGGCCTCTTCGAGCTGATCGAGAATGACAAGGCTGGGATCAGTGCGAGCCAGCCACTGCTCAGCAAGCGAGTTCCACCAGGCAATGTCGGGATTGGCGGGTGGTTTGACCTTGAGAACCTCGGCGATGGACGAGTGCAGGTCGTCGACCAGGTCCAGGTTGCGGCGTCGGTAGGCGACTGGGAAATCCCCGCCGAGCCGCGGCAGCAGGCCGGCGTTGAGGAGCGAGGATTTGCCCGCGCCGGATTGGCCGTAGAAGAGCCGGATGGGCTGCGTGGGATGCATGGAAAGCGCCCAGCCGTAGAGATTGCGAATCTCGTCGTTGCGGCCGAAGAAAAGCGCGGCATTGTCCCTGGTGTGGCCCTTGATCGAGACGTAAGGGCTGTCGGGCAGATCCTTGTAGTAACGCTGCGGCAGCGACGGCATTCCCACCAGCGGGTCGGCGGCGGAATCGGTCAGCCGCCAAGGCTGCGCGGAAGGACTCTTGTAAAGAATCCATGGGAAGACGTTGCTCTTTGGCGGGGCATCGTCCATGAGCTCATCAGTGGAGCGAGTAGCCGCGGACGGCGCGCCATTCTGCGGAGTCGATCCCGAAAAGAGCGCTTGATAGGCCAGCTTTACAGCATTCGAGGCGATCTCGAACGCGTTTTCGACGGTGTTTTGTTCCTGCGAGAGCGCGCGGTAAAAGGCGTTGGAAAAGGTGACGGCCGCTTCGTCATGGACCGGCGTCACGGTAGCAACGACGTAGGGAACACTCGCGGAGAGCCTCTGCGCCCAGGCATTGTTTTCGCAGGAGTTGAAGAAAGCAAGCTGCAGGCTGTGCTGGCTCGCGAGAAATCCGTCGAGGGTTTTGCCGTCAACGAGCCGCTTTTCCGGGCTCTCGGCAGGGAGCCACAGCCCCTGGCTGTTCGAGTGGCCGCCGTAGTGGAAGAGGACGATGCGATTGGCGGTGAAGGAGTCGATGAGATTGGCGCACCTGGTCTCGGCGCCGTTCAAAAACGTCCATCCGCCCCGTTCCTCGCCGGGGGCCAGTGCAGCGTAGATGTTCTTGGCCTCCTGGCCGAGCTGGAGCCTTGCGAGCCCGGCATCGCCGGCGGGATTGTCCGGGTTGGCGAAGGCAACAAATAGGACCGGAGGCGCGGATTGGCTCATGGGTGAACGATGGCTCCTGGTGCAGATTCCGGAGTTGGTGCGGTTTCCCGTCTGACCGTGTCTTCCTGCGCGGCCTGGAGGGTTCGCGTAATGTGGAGCGCGATGCGGCGGGTGAAGAAATCGTGCTGCGGAACAGGATCGCCGGCGCCGCGGGTGGCCTGCGCCGGAGTGCTGATGGAATCCATGGCGAAGAGCGTGGCGTCGAACCAGTCGGTCGAAGCGATCAGGAGAATATAGTCGGTGGTCTCGGTCGCGGCTCCGGGCACGGAGGCGTGGAGCGGGTTGCCGGAGCGCGTGTAGACGGGCTGATTGCCGGGGTCGAGAAACTGGGTCTGGGCGCTGAGCAGGCCGGTCATGACGCTGTAGTCCGCGGAGAAATAAAGAAGCGTGACGTAGAGCCTCGCAGACCAGTTGTTTTTGATCGAGGCGACATAAGTGGGGCGACCGTCCGGAGTCGAATACAGGCTCTCCTGCACGTTGCGATAGGGGAGCTCGACGATGTCCGTAGGCGGAGAGGTAAAGCTCTGCGCCTGCGGCGTGCCAGGATTCACGGTAAAAGTGAACTCGATGGCGGAGGCGGGAATCTGCGTGTTGGGATTCGTGAGCGCAAGGCGCTTTTTCCAGAGTGCGGCGTGATCGAGGGCGGATGCGTCTGCCGCGACGGCCTTGTATTGCGAGCCTTCGTCGAGCGTCGGAGTCGGATCGGGCTGGAGCGTGGCCGCGGACTGCGCCTGGGTAACGGTGGCAAAGGCAAACGCTCTGCCGGGATCGGCGAGGTCGGCGTCTGCGGCGCTGAGCGGGTAAAGCGCATAGCGGTCGCCGGCAGCAACGCCGTGCGTGGCGCCGCGGTCGAGCTGCCACTGGTTCGTGGTATTGCCGAAGGCGGCAATGGCGTAGTCGGTCCGCGGGGCCGCATCGAAGCCGAGGAAGAGATCGTCCAGCATGTGGTCGCCGCCGGAGGATTCGGCCTTCGGCGTCTGCAACGGCACATCAACGCTCATCGCGGCGCGCGTCAGGTGCATCAACTCGCGGTAACCGAGCCCGGCTTTCGTCCGGTTGAGCGTATCCGTTAGGAAATACGTGAATGCGCCGTGGTTCTCTTCCGTGTTCGGGTCGATGTACTCCTGCGCGGTCTGGTCGGTCTCGCAGGCCGCGAGCAGAATATGCGGGCCGCTCTGGCCGGGCTTCGAGCAGGCGGCCACGGCGAGAGTGATCGAATTGGCATTTTGCGTCGTGTCGGGCAGGTTGCGGAAGATGGCCTCGAGCGCGGCAGGATCGGCGAGATACTTCGAAGCGGGCTGCGGGTCCGGGCGGCCGTTGACGCGGCGCACGCCGAGGGCGCGGTCCATGGAGCCCGAGTGGCAGGAGTCGAAGACCGTAGTGAGATGAGCTCCTTTGGCCGTGACCTCGGAGATCAGAACCGCCATGTCCTTATCGACGAGATCGAGCCCGTTCGGCAAACGGCTGTCATAACAGACAATCGACGAGTTCAGACCGCTCGGCTCAGCGGTCGAGAACAGCCCGCCTGTAGGCACCTGCGAGCCGTGGCCGGCAAAGAAGAAAAGCGCGAGGTCGCACTTTTGCGCCTGGCCCAGATGCGAGCGGAAGCTGTCGATGACGGTCTGGCGCGTGGCCGCGGAGTTCTGAATGCGGAGCAGGTGGAGAGACTGCGCGTCAAAGCGGGTGCGGAGCATCGCCTCGACGGAATCCGCGTCGTTCAGGCATCCGTCGAGTGGGTCAATCGGTGGGGGATACGCGTTAATGGCCACAAGCAGCGCGTAGAGAGAGGGCATGAAAAGTTGTCTCCCGATTCTCGTACGGAGATGTTTCAGGGTGCAAGGGACGCGTATCCAGCTAAACACGGAAGGCCGCATCAGCGCCAGCGGATTTTTGCTCCGTGTCTGTGCCCTCCGAAAAGCAGTGGAGCACCTTTGGTAAGAATGTCGTTACGTTAACCCGAGAAAATAAACCGGGCGCGAGGGTGCTCTTCCGGCCATTCCGCCTCGGCTTCCTTGCGTCTCAACATAAATAGGTCAAAGGCAGCAAAGGCAGTCGCATCATATCGCGTAGCGTAGCCGCCATGAGGCACTTGCACGTGAAGATGGGTTCGCATCCAACTGTTCGACCAGAACACCATCCTTCAAGCGAACGACGTCCGCTGCGATCCAGTTTACCGGCAATCGCTGCCCGGATGCCTCGCGAACCGCCTGTGACGAGTGCCACTTTCTTCGCCAGCTTAGACATAGATCTCCTTTGCTTTCCGGTCAACGATTCACCACTCCACTGATTCAACTGGCCACGACCTTTTCGGGCCTCTGAAATGAGTTATGAACCACTCAGTTCTCTGCGCTCACAAAGGAGCAGCAAGGATGCAGCGATATTGAACTATGTAGTTCTTTATCAGATAATGCGTCTATGGGACGCCCCAAGGGCTTTAGCCGGGAAGAAGTGCTTGAGAAGGCGATGCCCGTCTTCTGGAAGCACGGGTTCGCGGACACGAGCCTCCAGGAACTGGAACGAGCCACAGGCGTGAACAAGTCAGGGCTGTATACCGAGTTCCGAGACAAGGAAGATCTTTTTGTGGCGTGTTTGCGCCACTACCTCGAGAGCCAGGAGAAGAGAGGATTTCTTACCAAAGAGCCTCTTGGCTGGAAGAACGTCGCAACGTTTCTGAAGAATGGTCCTCTCAACAAGGGAGAGCAACGGGGATGTTTTTCCGTCAACTCAATGCGGGAGTTCGCTATTCTTCCGGACGAGGCTTATGGGGTCGTGACAGAGAATCGAGCGCTATTGCAGCGCCTTCTCGCCCTGAACATTGAAGCTGAAAGGCCCGGGATGGCTCCCTCCGCTATTGCGGAGATGGTGCTGTCCTTCTTCTCCGGATTATGCATCGAGCGCAACCTTAAATCCGGTCAAGCCTCGTCGACCCGCAAGATCGAAAACTTTATGACAGCGCTTCGAAGTCTCTAAATCCCGTCTCGTATGGGCGGCCCAAGGCCACAAACATACGCTGCCTGCGATCCATGCGGAATCCAATGGTGAAAGGCCGTTGAAACACTTGGAATTTGAAGGAGAGAGCAATGCTCGACCACATCATTCTGACTGTCAGCAGTATCGAACGTTCGTTGGCGTTCTATGAAACGGCCTTGAAGCCTCTTAATATCAAGTTTTTCCTGCCTTACAAGGGCGAAGGCGATCATCCTGATCTGTGGGGATTTGGTGATGGCAAGAGAGCGTTCTTCTGGATCAAGCAAGGGAAGCCGAATCCAGCGTCCATTCACTGGGGATTCATGGCAGAAAACAAGGATAAGGTCGATGAATTCTACAGGGCGGCACTCTCCGCTGGTGCCAGAGAAAACATTTCACCGCGGGCACGAGTGGAATACTATCCCGGATACTACGCGGCCGATGTATTTGACCCGGACGGGTATTCGTTCGAAGTCGTCCACAAAAGCTAGTGATGGAACCTCGCACCACTAAGGTGGTTGATACGACAACGTGGTTACTACAGCTCAAAGCGCTCCAGAACCAGTCTCATAAATAGCTTTGTGAAAGGGCACGACTTTAGTCGTGCCGCAAACGCAGCAAAAAATTACTGGGCTTTAGCCCCTGAGGGACGCTTTTCGCGGTGCGGAGCATTTATGAGACGGCTTCTAGTGCCTCAGTGATTTGATTGCCCCTGCGAACAGTGATTCGCCTGATGGACCTGCCTGATGGACCTGTTGATGACTCCGTCCATGGCCTAGCTTCCAGTCTGCGATGCGCTCGGTTCACGCAACACGCCGGCGGAGGCGGCGAGAGCTTCTTTTTCGGCGTACGCCAAGCATACAGAAAAATCTTTTGCAACCGGAGACAGCCTCCGATTATCTTTACATTCGGAGACTGTCTCCGTTTTATTTGACGGAGACGCGGATGTCAAATTCTGGCGCGATCTTCACAGGTGGCGTCATAACAGCAGGAGGACAACCATGCGTGTCTTTGTGACAGGAGCGACGGGCTTCATTGGAACGGAACTGGTGAAAGAGCTGATTGCGGCAGGGCACCAGGTGCGCGGCCTCACGCGCAGCGATGCCGGCGTAGAGCAGTTGAAGAAGGCCGGTGCGGAGGTTCATCGCGGCGACCTGCAAGACCTCAACAGCCTGCGCACGGGAGCGACGGGGATGGATGCCGTGGTGAACCTGGCGTTCAGCCACGATTGGTCGAAGTTTGCGCAGAACGCGGAGGACGAGATCAAGGCGATTGAAGCCCTGGGATCGGTGCTCGAATCGGGCAAGCTGCTGGTGGTGACCTCGGGGGTTGGAATGACGAGCGGTGCGCCGGGTCACTTACGCACGGAGAGTGATCCTCCAGTGGATTCGGCGTCGATTCCGCGGAGGCCGGAGAAAGCGGCACGGGCTGTCGCGGAGAAAGGTGTGCGCGTGGCGATTGTGCGTCTGCCGCAGGTGCATGACACGCGCAAGCAGGGGCTTGTGCCGCTGGTGACCCAGACGGCGCGCGAGAAGGGCGCGTCGGCGTATGTGGGTGACGGCGCGAACCGTTGGGCCGCTGCTCCGCTGAAGGATGTGGCGCACCTGTACCGGCTGGCCGTCGAGAAGACGGGGCCGGGCGTGACGGTGTACAACGCGGTGCAGGAGGAAGGTGTGTCAATGCGGGAGATCGCGGAGACGATCGGCAAGGGGCTGAAGGTGCCGGTGAAGTCCATCACTCCCGAGCAGGCAGGCGAGCACTTCGGGTGGTTCGCGCACTTTGCCACGCTGGATATGCCTGCTTCGAGCGAGTGGACGCGCAAGGCTCTGGGGTGGGAGCCAACCGGGCCGGGACTGATCGAGAATTTGACGAATATGAAGTACTGACGATTTCCGTTGGGCTATTATGATGAACGGAAGGCGAGGCCTCGGTTCATTCCGGGGCCCCGTTATGTTTGCCATAGCCGGCGACCGTTGTGGAGGATCGTCGAGATTCAATACATGCGAAATGACGGCGCGGATTCGCAAGCAAGCGGACATATCGTGCTTGCCGTCACTATCCTTGGATCGAGCATGGCGTTCATTGACGGAACTGTCGTCAATGTTGCGCTTCCCGCGCTGCAGAACGCTTTCCACGCTTCAATTGCGGATGTGCAGTGGGTCGTTGAATCGTACGCTTTGATGCTCGCGGCGTTGCTCCTGGTAGGCGGCTCTCTCGGAGATATCTTCGGCCGTCGCAAGGTGTACGTATTTGGCGTTGCCGTATTTGCAGTCGCCTCCGCCGGTTGTGGCATGGCTCGAAACATTGACGTGCTGATCTGGGCTCGCTCAATTCAAGGCCTGGGAGCGGCTTTGCTGGTACCTGGAAGTCTCGCACTGATCACGGCGTCCTTTCCCGAAGAAACGAGAGGGCGAGCGATTGGCACGTGGTCCGGATTTTCTGCAATGACTGCTGCCATCGGCCCTGTCATCGGCGGTTGGTTGATCGAATACTCCACATGGCGTTGGGTCTTCTTCCTGAACCTCCCGCTCGCCTTAGCGGTTATCCTGCTCTCCCCCAAGGTGCCGGAGAGCCGTAACGAGAATGCCTCGCATCATCTCGACTGGCCGGGCTCTCTTCTAGTGACGTTGGGACTTGGCGGCGTCACATACGCGCTCATTGAGTGGCCGGCTCGCGCTCGCCATGGCGTCCACTTCGTCGCTGTTGCCGCAGTTCTAGGCGTGGTTGCTTTGGCAGGATTCGTTGTCGTCGAGCGTTGGTCTCGTGTGCCGATGGTTTCGCTCAAGCTTTTTCGCTCGCGAAATTTTGCCGGTGCGAATCTGCTGACGCTGTTTCTGTATGCATCCCTCGGTGGATTGATGTTCTTCTTTCCGATGGACCTGATACAGATCCAGCACTACACAGCTACTCAGGCAGGGGCGGCATTTCTCCCTTTCGTAGTCATCATGTTTGGACTGTCGCGCTGGGCAGGCGGCCTGGTTGCGCGCTATGGATCACGAATTCCGCTCACGGTTGGGCCTCTCGTGGCGGCCTGTGGAATAGCGCTCTTCGCAATTGTGCCGCAGGACGGAAGCTACTGGTCCACATTTTTTCCGGCAGTTGTGGTGATGGGTCTGGGCATGACCATCAGCGTTGCTCCCTTGACCACGACCGTGATGAATGCCGTGCCTGAAACCGAATCAGGACTTGCCTCCGGTATCAATAACGCCGTTTCCCGTTTGGCTGCTCTGCTTGCGGTAGCCGTTTTCGGTGCGGCTCTGGTCACGGTTTTCAACCACTCTCTGGATCAATCCCTTGATCAACTGGCGTTGAACCCCGACGTTCGTGCTCAGATTGATGCCGCCCGGCCTCAGCTCGCAGCCACTCATAATCCCAATCCCGCAGTTCAGCGTGCGATCACCGAATCCTTTGTAAGCGGCTACCGTTTCGTGGTCTGGATAGGAACAGGCCTCGCAGCTTTGAGTGCCATCACTGCGTGGCTGCTCATTGAGCCTGGCGCATCTCCGTCCGCAAAGCGGGCTTAGAAACGAAAGACGCTTTCTCGTCAGTAATCTGAACAGACCTCACCGCACGCTAACAGGCTCCCGAAGTCCGGGCGTGTTGAACTGCGAATCCGATGTTGGTCTACCGTTTCATTCACGTTGAGCTCCGAAAGTTGGGATGGGCGGCGCCATAAACTTTAGCAAACCTCCTGGTGCGCACGCACTATCCGGATGTTTTCAATGGAGGCCGTGAATAATTTTTCACGAGCCTACAGTGAAGCGGTGAAAAAGATCGGCTTCACCATCACTTCAATCTTGGCGGCCATCTCCTCAGCGGGAATGCGGTCGGGAGTCTGATACCAGCGTCGTGCAGCCCCGAAGATTGCCCAGGCAGCCGTGGCTGCCAGCAGGTTGGGATCAGTACCGGGCACCATCGCGTGATTTGCAGCTCCCTCCTGAAACATACCCTCCACGACCGGGATGATCGAGCCTTCAAGGGGCATCCTAGCCAGCTGGCTGGGGCAACCCGTAGTCTCGGCGAGATAATCGCAGACACCTAGCGCAATGGCACGCAGCGCCCCATCGCAATTCGTGAAGGCAAGGCCGCGGCGCGTGATAAGGTCTCGAAAGCGGGCAGCTGTCATGGCCTGCAACAGGGCATTCTTGTCCGGGTAATGCAGGTAAAAGGTGGCCCGGTTAAGGGTAGCTTCATCCGCGATTTCCTGGACAGAGATGTCGTCGAACTCCTTGCGGCCCAACAATTTGATTAATGCATCCATTAACATCTGACGGCTGCGGAGGACGCGGGGGTCCGTGCTTTCCGTAATGCTGCCAGGTTGGAGCGTCTCTGCCATCGCATCTATAAGCATAGTCTGCTCTATCGCATTCGATGCGTAAGCAACAGTCGTCGATTTATTGAATCAACAATTGTCTATTACGCATCAATTGTCGTATTGGAGGTTTTCCGCGATGCCTACGCTTCTTCACATCGACTCGAGCCCGCTCTATGGGCGGTCCGTCTCGCGTCAGCTTACCGGTGCGTTCGTGACTCAATGGAGGTCTGCGCACCCGAATGGAATGGTCGTCGATCGCGACCTCAACGCCACACCGATCCCGCCTGTCATCGCCGAGTGGGTGGGTGCTGCCTACACGCCGGAAGGAGCGCGCACGCCGCAACAGAAGGAACTACTGGCGCTTTCGGACACCCTACTCGCCGAACTGGAACAGGCGGATGAGTATGTGTTCGGCGTGCCGATGCATAACTTCGGTGTGCCCTCGGTGCTGAAGCTCTGGATCGACCAGATCGCGCGAGTGGGCAGGACTTTTTCCTACGCGGATGGAAAGCCGAAGGGACTGCTCACGGGCAAGAAGGCGACGTTCATCATCGCGACGGGCGGCGTCTATGATGCGCAGACGCAGATGGCCTCCCTCAACTTTGTCGAGCCCTACCTGCGGTCGGTCTTCGGCTTCCTCGGTGTGACAGACGCGACTTTCCTCACCACAGGCGGAACCGCCGCACTCAACTACGGGCAGGACCGTGATGCGTTTCTCGCGCCGCACCTTCAGGCCGTGCAAACGCACGCGCAGGCAATCTAAAGGAGACTCCACATGAAATATGTTTCAGTCATTGCGCGCTATCTGCTGGGGCTGATATTTACGGTCTTTGGCCTCAACGGATTTCTCAACTTCATCCACCAGCCACCGCCTTCGAACCCGCTTGCTCTACAGTTCTTTGTTGCCACCAGCGCGTCGCATTTTGCCGCGTTCTTCTTCGCCGTGCAGTTGATTGGCGGCCTGCTGTTGCTGTCGGGCTTCTTTGTATCGCTGGCGCTTACACTGCTTGCGGCGGAACTGTACAACATCCTTGCGTTTCATTTGACGCTTGCGCCGGCAAGCATTCCTCCAGCACTGGTAGCATCCGTGCTCTGGGTCCTGGTCTTTCTTCAATATCGCGCAAGCTTCAAAGGCATTCTAGCCGCTAAACCTGCGGTGCAAGGATAGTTTGCATCAGTGCGAGGAGGTTGATACCTCCTCGTTGCGGAACATTTTCATTCGAAATAGCACGGTTGCGAATCGGGGGATGGGAGACTGGATTGTATGAAGAAAATTGGGTTCCTCTCATTCGGTCATTGGACGCCTTCGCCGCAGTCACGAACGCAGTCGGCGGCTGATGCACTCTTGCAGTCCATTGACCTTGCCGTGGAGGCCGAGCGCTTGGGAATGGACGGAGCCTACTTCCGTGTTCATCACTTCGCGCAGCAATTGGCATCGCCGTTCCCGCTGCTCGCCGCGGTCGGTGCTAAGACGCAAAGAATCGAAATTGGCACCGCAGTGATCGACATGCGGTATGAGAATCCTCACTACATGATCGAGGACGCCGGCGCCGCGGATCTTATCGCCGGCGGGCGCCTGCAGGTGGGTATCAGCCGCGGTTCCCCCGAGCAGGTCATTGATGGTTGGCGCTATTTTGGCTACCGCCCGACTGAAGGCGAGGATGATGCAGACATGGGCCGGCGGCACGCCGAAGAATTTCTCGAGCTGCTGCGCGGCAAGGGCTTCGCGCGGCCCAACCCGCGTCCGATGTTTCCCAATCCGCCGGGGCTTCTACGCCTTGAGCCGTACTCCGAGGGATTGCGCGATCGAATCTGGTGGGGGTCTGCCTCCAACGCGACAGCTGCATGGGCCGCCAAGCTGGGAATGAACCTGCAGACCTCAACCCTCAAATTCGACGAGACCGGCGAGCCGCTCCACATCCAGCAGGCCGCGCAGATTCGCGCCTTTCGCGCGGCCTGGAAGGAAGCCGGTCACTCGCGCACTCCGCGCGTCTCCGTCAGCCGCAGTATTTTCGCTTTGCTCGATGACCGCGATCGTGCCTGGTTCGGACGAGGCTCTAAGGAAGAGGACCAAATCGGTTTCCTTGACGAAAACACGCGGGCGATATTCGGCCGCAGTTATGCTGCTGAGCCCGATGTTCTCATCGAGCAGCTAAAGAAGGACGAGGCTATCACTGAGGCCGACACGCTTTTGCTAACCATTCCAAATCAACTAGGTGTTGCCTACAATGCACACGTCATGGAGGCGATTATGACCACGGTCGCTCCAGCTCTCGCTTGGCGCTAGAATGACGCTTCGATCAATCGACAGGCGGCAACGGTCCGCGTCGAGCGATTCCGTATTGGGCGCCGTCGAAGCCAGAACTCGACTTCTATCGTCTTGATGTTCCGTAGTTCGCAACTTCCCCATTAAAAAGTGCCGGCCGGCATCACGTTTGCCGCAAAGGAATTTTCGCCGGATATCAATCGAATGATCCTTCACCACACGGATTGAGAGTCGAAACTAAGAACTGCCAGCTGAAAGCCGTCCCCTGGGTGCCCCACCTTCGCCGCGTCCTTGTTTTTGCGGCTAAGGTGGGAGAGCACGCCCGCCCCGTGCCCCCCAGGGAATAGATCAAGGGCGCCGTTGAATGCCCGCTTCTCAAATCCAGGGATGCCGTAGGTCTACAAGGAAGATGTAATGGAAGTGCATTACAATCCTGGCTACGATTACCCTGACCGTATTGATCCGGGAACGCTCGCCAATCCAGATGAGGAATTCGAGGAGCCGCGCATGACGAAGGTTGAAGGCCTCATTCCCGAATCGATTTACACCGCATTACAGGCCAGGACAACTGCGGATAAAGAGACCGTGGATCACATTCTCAGCCTGGCTTTGGCCCAATATCTGAATCAGCCGCTCCACACGCTGTTTTCTGTCTCCACTTCAGCAGCCATCGTAGAGGGCCTGTATCAGGGCGCGCTCCGTATCTCGCACCTTCTGGAACACGGAGACTTCGGAATAGGTACATTTATCAATGCTGATGGAGAAATGGTCGTACTGGATGGAATCGCCTACCAGATCGCGGCCGGAAGCGCAGTTCGGATCGCTCCGCCGGACACGCTGATTCCCTATGCTGTAGTCACGCGTTTCAAGGAAGAGGTTTCCAACAAAGTGGCTTCGTTTAGCTCGTTCAACGAAGCCACTGGCTTGTGTGACGCGATGAGAGCCTCCGAGAACCTGTTCTATGCCTTTCGCATCGATGGACAGTTCGATACAGTCAGCGCACGGGTCTTGCGCCCGGTTGAGCACGGCACACGCTTGGCCGCTGCAGCTCAGGGGCAAGAAGAGCATACCTTCCAAAGGGTGGCCGGTACCATCGTAGGACTATGGACTCCCGGGTATGCCGGTTCCCTTAGCATACCGGGATACCACTTCCACTTCATCTCGGATGACCGCACCCGCGGAGGGCACGTACTCGACTGCGCGGCAAGCCACGTCTCTATCCGCGCCTGTTCTATAGCGGACTTTCACGTTGCGCTGCCTGAGACTCTGGAGTTTCTGCGAGCCGATCTCAGTCGCGATCCCAATGCGGACCTGGCGGTTGCAGAGCGCATGCATCCAAAATAAACTCTTCGCCCAGTGTCAACCACTGTAGTGGCCGGATGCCTTCGCATCGGCCGGCGCGATCGGCACTTTCGATACGCGCAGACTCTTCGATGTTACTTCGCTTTCTTCGTTATCGCCTGTATCGCTCTTTGCTGAGCGTACATTCGGTATTGTTGCGCAGAAAGCTCAGCAGCCCGCTGCAGACTTCCTCTGGCTGCTCGTCTTGCAGCCAATGACCAGGGCCGTCAAGCGAGGTGAATTCCTGCATTCGCGTTCAAAGGCGAGATCTCATGAAGTCAACGGCGCCCGGAGTCAAATACACTGCCCAATCGCTTTTGCCACCGATGAAACTCGATTGCACATCTATAGTCGAGAAGAATCTCCTGAAACGGCCATCGAACAACGGATTGATGGATGCGATGGGTCGACGATTCGGGTTGATTCCGTTCCATGAGATAGCCTCTTTGCAGAGGATCGATTCCTAATGAATGAATTCCAGATCCCCAACCGGACAAGGTAGAGTGCTTTGGCCTGGCTCAACTCGGCGAATCGGCTGGAATTTGATCTTTGTTTTTCGCTGGTGCCGTCACGGGTTGTTCAAGCCGGAACTCCAGCAAAGATTCGCTGGGAATCGAGAGCTGCTGGCCTCTTCTGGCAGCGGATACGGCTGTTCCGCCGGCAGCTCCCGCGAGCGCACCAATCCCAGCGCCTCTACCGCCTCCGGCCAATCCACCGATCAGAGCGCCCAGGTTTTACCAATGGAAGGCGAACTATCCAAACAGGTCGATGACTAACGCTGATCGTGATAGAGAAAAATTAGGCCCATCATGCGCATCGCGAGGTTGTCTCGATCGGAACCGAAATCGTTATATGGGTCGATAACGAGAAAGTGCAGTGATCACTCTGTCAAATTTCGGAGTTTCCATCTTCAATGTCCGCGTCACCGGAGGCGGATGATTGCTTCTTATTCAAAGGGTTTCAGTTTGGATAAGACGGTGGGGAGAAACTCCGCAACCGTTGGATGGATGTGCATCGCGCGCTGTACAACCGTATACGGCGCCTTCGCATACATGACGTCCAGCAAAACCTGGACGACTTCATCGCCCCCGGTTCCAAGAATCGCAGCACCCAAGATTTGTTTTGTTTCCGCATCCACAGAGACTTTGATGAAACCCTGAGTCTCACCCTTCTCAATAGCCCGGCCCACGCGGCTCATCGGGTGTTTCACAGCCAGCGCAGCGCGCCCAGACTTTCGTATTTCGGCGTCCGTCATCCCGCATCGGCCCAGCGGCGGATCCGTAAACAAAGCGTACGTATGGATTCGATCCGACACGCGGCGATGGTCTGCGTTGAGCAGATTATCGGCGACGATCTCATAGTCGTTGTATGCCGTGTGCGTAAAGCCGCCGTGGCCGTTGCAGTCACCCAGGGCCCAGATCCCGGGCACGTTGGTTTGCAGTTGATCGTCAATGATAATGTAGCCGTGTTCGTCCATCGCGACTCCAGCCCGGTCGAGGCCCAAGTCGTGCGTGTTGGGCGTGCGCCCCACCGCGAGAAGGACGTGAGTGCTTGATACTTCCGGCGTACCCTCAGTACATTCCATGCCGACTGCGATACCGCCGTCTCGCTTCGCCAGTGATATACATTTCGCATTCAATCGGATCTGTATCCCCTCAAGCTCCACGATCTCCCGCAGGGCGTCGGAAACATCTTCATCCTCATGTCCAATCAGGCGCGGTCCCATCTCTACAATCGTGACTTCACTCCCGAAGCGCCGATACATCTGACCGAATTCCAACCCAATGTAACTTCCGCCGACAATGACGAGATGTTCCGGCAAAACATCGACATCGATCATTGAGGAGTTGGTGAGAAATGGCACATCGTGGATCCCGGGAAACGCCGGAACCGTGGCGCGACCGCCCACGTTGATGAATATCTTGTCGGCCTCGAGGACTTCATCGTTGACCACGACGGAGCGGGGCGAGTCAAAGCGTGCATGGCCTTGGATGACCGTGCAATTGTCGAGCCCTCGCAGCCATTCCTCTACGCCTCGGTTCGACCGTCCGGAGATTTCATCCTTGCGTGCCTTGACCCGCCTCATATCGACGCGCACATCGCCATTAACGACAAATCCAAATTCGCCGCCCCGGCGAGCAAGATGCATTGCATGCGCGCTCGCAACAAGCGTTTTTGTCGGAATACATCCCGTATTCACGCACGTGCCGCCAAACTTGTGGCGCTCACAAATCGCGACTGACCTACCTGCGGTCGCAAACCGCGCAGCCAAGGACGGCCCTGCCTGCCCGGTCCCGATGATGATTGCGTCGAAATGGCGCGACAAGAGTCACTCCTTAGAAAAAATCTCTGGCCACCTTTGGCCAACGCACGGATGCGGTGCTCGTCTGCGCTCCGCGGCCGATGACGATCTCGCAGCCCTCTTCAGCTAACCAGCCACTAGCTGCTGCCCGCCGTCAACGTCGTAGGTCGCGCCGGTCAGAGCCGTGTTGGTCATGATGTGTACCGCGAGCGCGGCAACGTCGGCCGGTGAGACGACGCGCCCGATCGGAAGCGTGGCGCGAAGCTGATTGCGCCGGTTGTCGAGCTCATCGCCGAGGAGCGTCGCCGACAACGGTGTGTCGACGAAGCCGGCGGCGATAAGGTTGACTCGAATGGGCGCGAGTTCGAGTGCAAGGCTGGCGGTGAGGGCCGGGAGCGCAGCAGTGACTGTCGGCACGATCCCCATTCCGATGCCGGGGCGGCGGCCGCCGGTGCCGCCCATGAAGAGCAGCGTGCCTCCCGGTCTTACCTTGTGGGCGGCATTGCGGGCCACCTGGAGCATCAGCAAGAGGTGCGTGTCGAGGGCGCGGCGCGCCTGCTCGAGCTCCATGTCGAGAAGGCGCCCGTAGTGCGGCTGACCGGCCGTCACCATAACATGGTCGATCATGGCAGGCAGGTCACCGAAGAATCGCTCGAGTGGAGCAGGATCGGTGGCGTCGAAGGCCGCTGTGCTCAACGCTTCGAGCTCCCCGGCGGCCTGCTGAAGGCGCTCGGGATTCCGGCCAGTGAGGATCAGCCTGGCCCCCTCAGCGCGTGCTCGTCGGGCCGTTTCCAGCCCTATGCCGGCGCTGCCGCCGATTACAACGACAGTTTGCCCAAGGAGTTCCGGTTCGCGCCGGATGGTGACGGTAGTTGTTGCGGTGCTCATGATTCCTCCAGGAACCCGTGATCGAGAGCCTCGACCTTCCGCCGGGAACGATGTCGATCCCGGCGCAGTCGTTCATTGCGGCAGCTCTTTACCGGACTGCTCTGCCACCATGTAAGCGGCGTACCACTCTGGCCAGTTCGCGTCGCGCTGCCCAATGCGCTTCTCGTGCTCGCCATGGGCGGCCTCCGCACGCCGAAATGCGCTCGCCAGATCATTCGCCGATGCGAAGGTCGTCGCCTCGGAATCGATGCGACCGGAGAGGCGCGTCGTGATTTCCTGGAAGAGCCAGCCGTTGCCGTCCGGATCTTTGAATGAGGTAAACGAGCGGTAGCTGCGACGCTCAGGATCAGGGCCGTTGACCCGAATCCGCCCAAACAGGTAGGGTTCGTCAGGGCCAGCATACACGTCGCCGGCGCCGTGGAACACCTCGCCGATCTCAACGCCCCGGCGGAGCAGACTGTTGCGGGCGGCTTCGATGTCAGAGACGATCAGATAAAGGCCTTGAGCGGAGCCGGGAGCCGCCCCGGTGACGTTCTTACCGAAGATGACCGAGCACCCGGAGCCTGGCGGCGTGAACTGAATCACGCGAAAATCTTTTCCGTTGTCGTAGTCGGCGTCGAGTCGCCACCCGAGCCTCGCGTAGAACTCCTTTGCGCGATCGATGTCCGAGACGGGAATAACGACGATTTCGAATTTCATGTTGACTTTCGCGACGGTCGCCTCGCTGGCAGCGTCGGCGGCTTGCAGTTCATACGCGGCATTTGCCATGTTTTTTCCTCCATTGGGGCCAACTGGATCGAAAGCCGTACTTCGTTGAATGCGAGCATCAGCCAAGAGGATCACATATTTTCTGACGTTGGATACCTTTTGCGAAGAAAGTCTCTCCTGTTGGTTGCGAGCCTCCAAACAAAGTCCGCGGGCAGCGTGGAGGAGCTCCCGCGGAATGCCTCGTCTTGATCAGGAAGTCCATCCGCATTGCCCTTATCGGAGTGCGAATCATATGCCTGAATTCAAGCGCGTTGTCGTTGATGTTCTCGATGCTTATCCGCCGTATCATGCCTATCTTTCGAGCGGCGCGTGGGCGTGAAAACGTCTGGCTTGGAAGCGAATCTTAGGAATTTGGGGTCGCCGATCTTTCCGGCTGGGGGCCCTGCAGTTCGTGAATGGCTCTGAACGACGAGCACGAGAAGCCGAACGCGCAAAGTATATACCTATAGGGCCTTGGAAATCTGCAAATTCACTATTAATCAGGCGAGGGTATCAGGCGATACCTTCGGACGGACGAGCCATCTGGGAAACGGCGGCGCGTACGGCGACTAAAAGTGAATGGGTCGCCGACTTCAAGCAATCTAGAGATAGGATTTAATTTCGTATCGATCCGTAACGTGATTTCTTGCCCGGAGCCACATTTCGACAATGATCGTGTTGACCGAGAATCCTATCCAGAACGCAATCCCAAAAAACTGATTCGGCCTAAGGTGGGTGAGTCGACTGGTTGCAAAAAAGACGCCCATCACCGGACGAGTCGTTGCAATCCCTAAGAGTATCCCAATTGCGCGCGTCAGCCATCGACGCATCGGAATAACCGCTCCGGCTTGCCCGTACAAAAAAACCTTGCCCAGCGAAAACAAGAAAAGGCTATTGAAAAACAGAACAGCAGTGCGTTCCGTCCACCCACCGAATGCGTCAACGCTCATCGCGTAGGCAGTGATTCCAACAATGATCCCCAGAAGCAAGAGCGCGCGTTCCAGCCATCTCCTCTCAGAGGCACGGAACAGTACAAACGGGGCCAACACGACAAATGCGGTTGCGGGAATAATATGCGCAAGAGTTAGCGCAGTGCGGGAAGCAAAGGTCGCGTCAAGCCCGGACATTGGCGAAGTGCCGCCTGACGGGCGGACTAAAGCGATGAACCGCCGCGCGGCTGCTGCAAGCGCAATCACAATACAAACCCAGAAGCAGACCGTCAGCCATCGTGGCGCTCCGTCATCCCTGACAGTCGGTATCGAATCTTGTGGGAGCTGGCTGTTCTCTGGCTCGGAGCTTTCAGCATCTGAAGCGGCGGATGCAAATTCTTCCTTATCGTTCGTCGTTTTCATCGCAACCATCGTCCTCCCCGGCAGAATACTGTTCGCCGGTTGAAGCCTTACTTCTGGGAGCGACCGCCTTGGTTGAGCAAACCATAAACATCCAATCGACCGCGAGCACCGATAAACACATGGCCGTCGGCGATCGTCGGTATGGCGAAACGAACAGTCATGCCGGCACGGTCCCGGTCGCTCTTCTGTTCGCTGTTGTACAACTCGTGCGTAATATCCCTCGCGTCGTATGCGTGCAGTACCGCAGGCCGATCCATGTGCGTCTCGTTCCACTCCTTCGTCGACACCACCCACAGAATCGCATCCTTGGTTCCATCGGCCGAAACGACCGGTGTCGCTCCGGGTGACGACATTCGCGCTGTCTCTCCTTTCTCTGCCAGCAGCCCATTTTCAATCGCAAAGTCGCGCGTTGCATCGCTTCGATCAGTAAAGAATAAGTGCCCGTTCCAATACGCCGCAGCTCCATACGCGTCCTTAACTTTGATGGACTGCACGAGCTGGCTGTCGGACTCTTCGTGAAACTCCCCTAGCTTGTCGCGATCGAGCAGGTAGAATTTGCCCTCTTTCCCTGCAACCACCAGCAAATGCGGATGCGCTCCCGCCTGCGGCGGAAGCAACACGGGGCCCTGGCTACCCAGGTCCCAATCCTTCGCGTCCAACATTTTCTGATTGAATGGAGTGAAGTAATCGCGCACGACTAGCCTCTGTCCTTCTAGCCGCAACTTCAAAACGCTGTCTCCGAAGTCCCGTCCACCCACTTTCGCTCCGTTGAAGTCACCATTGCCCGTGGCTACATACAGGTTGCCTTCATCATCGGCCGCCGGCCCCGCATCCGACTGCCAGATACCCGCATCCCCGCCATCAGGAGAAGTATTCAGCACGGCGCGCTGTCGCAGAGTGTGAGCATCGTACGCCATAACCCAGCCATGATAGGGACCGATGTCGCACGACGACGCCCACGTCAAATACACTTCACCGCCTGCAAGCAGCAATGCGGCTCGCGGATTCTCGTTCAGCGGCTCGAATGCGATCTTGCTGCCTACGGCCCCGTCTCCCGAACCCCGCACCGTCGCCGAAATCACCACGGGACTGCCCGGTTTTTCCTTGCCGTTGGTGATGTCAAGCGCATGCAGCTTTTGCACGAACACGCCATGCTCATTCGTCCGCGCCAGCACGTACATTGTCCCGCTGGTCGCGTCGATGACCGGTGTCGGAGTAATTCCCACCTCCGGCGTGATAAACGGGCAACGCACATCGCGTTCGGTCACTGTCGTTATACCGTGCTGAGAGTCGATGAAGCTGGTCTTCCACAACGGGACATCGCGCGTGCCGCTCAGGTCGAATGCGTAGACGCTGTCATGCTCGGTTGCCGCGAACACCACATTGCGCTTTCCCGCTCCGGGAATCGCGAGCGATGGAACATACAGAGGCTGGGCAAAAATATCCCCGTCGACCGTTCTGGAAAACAGTTTTCCGAAATCACGGGTGTTAACGTTCGACGGCGTCAGCACCTTCTCGTGCAGGTTTGCGCCAGTCCGGAAATTATCGTACTGGGCAGTCAGAACCTGCGCATGGCTTGCCGGCTGAATACCGATCATCATGGAAAGCAGGAAAAAGCTGACACCAGGTTTTGGCATGAGCAGTACCTCAGCGCAATGTTCGCACAGTCTCCCGCATCAAGAATCGGCTTTCCTTCCAGATGAGAATCAACTCTCCTCACGCGAAGCAGACGCAAAGGTATCCCTAGTGTCCCGAGTCTAAAGTTCGCATCATAAATGCTGTGTCATCCTGAGCGGAGTTTCGCCGGTTTTTGGGCCAAACGGAGTCGAAGGATCTGCGGTTCGGGCATCTGATTTATGCAACGAACTTCCGATTCACCACACTGGGGGTTATTTGGTTAAAGCACGGGTTGACATCCGGCCCAAAGAATGGGATGCTTAGGTCGGATGACGACCCAACGCAATGCTGACGAACGGATTGCCCTATTGCAGGGCACGCTCGACCTCTTAATTCTGCGGACCCTCGTGCTAGGGGCATGTCACGGTCAGGGCATCGCCCGCTCCATAAAGCGCCACTCTGAAGAGGTCTTCTTCGTCGATCATGGCTCGCTCTATCTGGCTCTTCAACGCCTTGAAGACAAAAAGCTCATCAGTGCCAAGTGGGGAGTCAGCGAGAACAACCGGAAGGCGAGGTTCTATTCACTGACGGCAAAGGGACGCGAACAACTCGTAGAGAAGACCACCGAGTGGCAGCGGTTGGCGCGGGCAATGGGCCTGATTCTGGGGGGCGGGAGCGCAAGCGGCGAGGAGGCTTGAGTCATGTTCAGGCGCAGGCGGAGTGCGAAGGATTTTGCTGAGGAGATTCAGGCTCATCTGGAACTCGAAGCCGACGAGCTGAAGGATGAAGGCCTGAACGAAGAGGAGGCCCAACGCAGGGCGAGGATCGCGTTCGGCAATGCCGCAGCGGCGCGGGAGCAGTTTCGTTTGAGAAACCGGTTGTTGTGGCTCGACAACCTCGTACGCGACCTCAGGTTTGCGTTTCGCCAGATGGCGAGGAATCCCGGGTTCGCCGCTACGGCCATTCTCGTGCTGGGTTTGGGCATGGGCGTAAGCGTCGCGATCTTCGCTTTTGTGGACGCAGCGCTGCTTGAACCGCTCCCTTATACAAATCCCAGCCGGCTCTTGTCTGTGAATGAAAGTAACATGCGATTTCCACGCTGGCCGCTTTCCTATCCGGACTTTCTCGACTGGCAGCGAATGAACAAGTCGTTCAGCTCTTTTGATGTGTACAGCGGAACGGCTTACCTGCTTGGCACCTCTTCCGGCGCGGAATCCGTCCATGCGGAGCGCGTGAGCGGCGGCTTTTTGCGGACGCTTGGCGTCCAGCCAATACTCGGGCAGGATTTTCGCCCCGGCGAAGATCGGCTCGGAGGACCGAACGCCCTGCTCCTGAGTTACAGCACGTGGGTGAATCGCTTCGGACGGAACCGCAACGTAATCGGCCGGACTGTGCATCTGGACGGGACGGCGTTTACCGTTATCGGCGTGTTGCCGCGCACCTTTTCCTTCGCTCCAGCCGGCAACGCGGAGTTTTGGGTGCCCATCAATGTGCTGAGCCCTCATGAGCACTCACGGGAGTTTTTCGCATTCTGGGGAATTGGTCGGCTGCGCGACGGCGTAAGCGTCTCATCTGCACTCGCAGAGATGAAAGCCATTGCCGGGCAGTTGCACCGGGAATACGGCTTGACGAGGTTCGATCTGAGCGCGTCCGTCGTTCCACTCTCCGAAGTTATTGTCGGCGACGTCCGTCCGATCCTGTTGACGCTGCTCAGCGGAGCTCTACTCCTGCTCCTGATCGCTTGCGTGAACGTAGGCAGTCTGGTGCTGGTGCGCTCCGAAAGCAGGAGGCGCGAAGTTGCAGTGAGGGGCGCGCTGGGAGCCTCGCCGGCGCGTCTGGTGTCGCAGTTTGTCACCGAGGGGCTCCTGCTTGCAGCACTCGGAACAGCAGCAGGAGTGTTCGCTTCCGCTGGAGTCATGAAGCTCCTTGGCCGCCTCGTCCCTAAGGACATGGCAGCGAATATGCCTTTTCTCAATGGCGTACAGCTGAACGCGCACACGTTGACCTTTGCCGCAGCGATCGGACTGTTTGCCGCGGCGATAACCGCCGCAATTCCAATATTCCGGCTCACTTCTCAGAACGTGCATAACGGACTTGCTGACGGCGGCCGCGGTTCGGCGAACCGGTTATGGCGGCGGCTCGGATCGAACCTTGTTGTCGTCGAACTCGTAATCGCTGTGGTTCTGATGGCGGGCGCGGGGCTGCTTGG
Organism: Occallatibacter sp.; assembly: GCA_036490385.1. Taxonomy (GTDB): domain Bacteria; phylum Acidobacteriota; class Terriglobia; order Terriglobales; family Acidobacteriaceae; genus Telmatobacter. Next base: position 59,525 of record DASXDX010000029.1, on the reverse strand, counting down.
GCGCAGTCTCTATCAACTTCTGCACGTGCCTCTGGGTTTTGACCCCAACTACCTTGCCACCGTGGAGGTTATGATTCCGGGAACGACTTACCGTAGTAACGCGCAAGTGACTGAACTCTACCGGGAGATTGTCCGCCGTGTAAAAGGTTTGCCGGGCGTGGAATCGGCTGGCATGACCAGCCGGCTTCCTGTCCAGTGTGATTGCAACACCGATAATATCCAGGTAGTGGGCAGACCAGCTCTGAACCAAAATGAGGAAGTGGACGAGCGCCATGTGAGTCCGGGATATCTGCCGGCGCTGCGCGCGACGCTACTGCGTGGGAGGTACTTTACCGAAGCTGACGACGCTTCGAAGCCCGGTGTGGCAGTCATCAATGAGACCCTTGCGCGCAAGTACTTCCCAAACGAAGATCCAATTGGGCAAAGAGTCTCCGACACGGAAGGTGGCAATCCCACGGTCTGGGAGATTGTCGGCGAAATCAAAGACGTCCATGAGGGCCCCCTCGATGTCTATACGTGGCCCGCGGAGTATTTTCCCCTAGATCAGACGCCCAATGGTGGATTCAGTCTCGCTCTCCGCACACAGCAGGGCCCCGGAGCGTTGCTGCCCTCTGTCGTGAGAACGTTGCATCAGATCGACGCAAATATCTCCGTCTCCAATGAGGAGACAATGAACGCTCAAATCGATGCGACACAGGCGGCGCTCCTGCATCGCTTTTCAGCGTGGCTGGTTGGGGGATTTGCTGTCGCGGCGCTGATCTTGGGTGTTGTTGGTCTCTATGGCGTGCTCGCATATTCAGTCGGCCGAAGAACACGCGAAATCGGTGTGCGCATCGCTCTCGGTGCTCAGCGCAGCGCCGTTTATGCTCTGATACTGGGGGAAGCGGGATGGCTGACAGGAACAGGCTTGACTATCGGACTCATGTGCTCGCTCGCAACATCGCGCTTGATGCGCAGCATGCTATTCGGCGTGCAGGCATGGGACGCAACGATTCTGGGTTGCGTCGCGGGATTGCTGGCCGTTGTTTCGCTGGCTGCCGCTTTCCTCCCAGCCCGTCGCGCGGCGTCCGTGGATCCGGTTGAAGCTCTCCGTGCCGAATAGCCGGATAGGTACGTGGAAGGAGCTTGGCTGGTTCGTCAAGCGCAGAGAGAAAGGCCGTGCATTCCTGGCATTTTTCAGAAGAGCCTGCTAACGTCGATGGGTGAGTTCGCTGCACATGATGCAGATGTACTATGGTGTACATCGTGCTTGGAGACTAGCGGTTCGAAAATGAATCAACCAACTCGGAGCCGCGGCAAATGAAATGAAACAGATGAAATTGGCCTCCTTCCGCGCAGCCTCGCTTTCTCTGCGTTCAATCTCTTTCGTTTTTGCTATCTCTGTTGCAGTTTCGGCATCGAGCGGCTGCAGGCGTGCGGTTCCAACGATCGCTGTGATTCCGCGCACCTGCGGGACGCTGCTCTGGGAGGCCGAACACACGGGAGTTCAGAGAGCTGCTTCGACCTATGGGTTAAACGTTTACTGGAACGCGCCGATGCGCGAGGATGATGTACAGGGCCAGATCGACATTCTTACGCGTGCGCTCGCCCACGGCGCCAGGGGCCTGATCATTTCGCCTGTCGAATCCCTGCCGCTGCGCATCTCCATTCATAGGGCTCTGCTAGCCGGCACTCCCGTGGTGGTGGTCGGAACAGATCTCGGACTTCCGCCGGGCGGCAAACTTGCATATGTATTGAACGACGATCGCAGCGGCGGTCAAATGGCCGCACGCCGGGTCGGCGAATTGCTCAAGGGGCAAGGTACAGTCGCGGTTCTGGGCATCAGCAACCAGCTCACCAGCACCGCTGATCGGGCGCGCAGCCTGGAAGCAACCTTGGCGCTGCAGTTTCCTAAAATCCACGTTGTGTTTCGCAGTCTGGCGCTGCCGACTGTATCGCAGGAGCAACAAGTGGCCGAGAAGCTATTGGCCGAATACTCGAGTGTGGATGCAATTGTCGCGCTGACCGAGTTTTCCACGCGCGGCGCTTACTATGCTCTGACGGAGTTTAACAAGACATCGTCCATCCACCTGATTGGATTCGATCAGAACCTCTTGGTGCCGGTTCGAACCGGTGGAATCGATTCCGTAATCATGCAGGACACAAACCAGATGGGCCGGGCCGCGATGAAGTTGATGGAGGAAGAACTTCATGGAGGGGCAAAGCAGGACTACGTCGTGCTCCAGCCGCAATTAGTTACCCATGAGAACATCGATTCGGATGCGGTGAGGGAGATTCTCGATTTGAGCTGGTTCAGCAGGTGAGGCCTTCGTCTTGAATCGCGCGCACACCAGACGCTGGCTCCTATGGGCTACGGTTGCAGCAACCGCTGTGCTCATTGCGAGCGCTGCTCTGGTGCTCGTCTATCGAAGCTGGACAGACCGTCAGCCCAGCTTTCGCGACTCATTCGGCCGCGACGGCGATGGCCAGCCGCGCCAAGGTGGCTGGCAGGCCTTCGGGGGGACCTGGCAGGTTGTGAATGGCGCCATGCAGAATATCTCCGACGACCGCGGCGCCAAACTGATGAACGGTTCGACTCATTGGCACAACTACATGGTTGAAGCAGACATTCAACTGCTCGGGGAAGGCGGCGATGCTGGCTTTGTGATTCGTGCCTCCGATGAGGAGGTCGGAGTCGACTCTTATCACGGATACTTTGCCGGCCTTCGCGATCTGGATGATACGTTGATTCTCGGCCGCGCGGACTACGGATGGCATGAGTATCAAGCGATCCCAGTTCAACCGGGAATTTCCACTGGAACCTGGTATCACCTGAAGTTTCTTGCTTACGAGTGCTCGTTTGCAGCCAGCTCGACGGCCCCGCAAGGAGAGACAACGACGGCAACGCTTGAGGATCCGGCATGTCTTGCGAATGGCCGCTTTGGCTTGCAGTCCTATTCAACTGGCGCCATCTGGCGCAATGTTGAGGTGCGGCCTGCATCGGAGAAAGATTTGCAGGCCATGCTCCTTCTGCGAGGCGCAAAGCCGCCGGATCACCAGAATTCCTGGCCTGCCACTTCGGACCAATGGTCGGAGCAACGCTATTTTGAACCTATGCGGCGTGAGCTGAAGGATCACCGGACTGACCCGAACGCCGTGCCCATCGCCAACTTGCGGCTTCTGCCGCCTAACCTTCCTTCCCAGGTGACCATCCACGGAGTGGTTACGCTGGTTTCACCGATTCTGTTCGTGCAGGACTCGACGGGAGGGATCGCCATTCATGCGGTTCATACCAGCAAGCCGATGCAGATTGGCGATGCGGTTGAAGCTCGGGGCGAAGCCGAGCTGCATGACTTCAGTTCCGTGTTGCGCAATGCAGACGTCCGGCTGCTGTGGTCGCATACTCCTGTGCCGCCGGTCGCGGTCACGGCCTCCCAGGCGGCTACCGGGGCGTTCGATGCACAGTTCATCGAAACGGAAGGGAGACTTGTATCGGAGCAGAGCGCCAGCGGGCGCTCCATGACGCTCAAACTGGATGAGGGCAGCCAGTCCTTTGTGGCCTTGGCGGAATACCCCGGCTTGGCTGAGACATTAAAGACGCTGAAATTGGGAAGCCGTCTGCGGCTGCGCGGCATTTGTGTGACAGATCGCGCGTTTGCGCGGGATGAGATGCCGTTCGCACTGCTCATGCGCTCAGCGGAAGATGCGGAAGTGATAGAGCCTCCGCCGTGGTGGAGCGCGCTGCATGTGGTTGAGTTGATCCTCGGGTTGATGGCGCTTTCGCTCGGAATTCAGCTGACCCACACGTATATGAAGCGTTCGCAGCTGCGCGCGGTAATCGAAGAGCGTGAGCGCCTCGCGCTTGAAATGCACGATACGCTGGCCCAAAGCTTCGCCGGACTGGGATTTCAGCTGGAAGCGCTCTCTGGCGAGGCCGAGCCTGGCAGCCCCATGCGGGCGCAATTGGAATCGACGGTCAACCTGGTGCGATCCGGACACATGGAGGCTCGGCGCAATATCGCCGCAATGCGCCCCGGCAATCTGGAACAGATGGGCTTGATAAAAGGGCTGGAACAGGCAGCGCACACAATCGTCCAGGGCGGTTCGATTGCGATCGCGATGTCTGTGCGAGGCGAACCCAAACAGATCCCTCTCCGCATTGCCGACACACTTTTTCGTGTCGGTCAGGAAGCAATCGCAAACGCTGTGCAGCATGCCCGGCCACGCACCATCCAATTGAGCCTCGTGTATGGAAAAACTTCGGTGAAGCTCACCGTTCGGGATGATGGAGATGGTTTTTCCCCGCTAGGCAAGGATTCAGGATTTGGCATTCGCGGAATGGAGCGCCGCGCCAACAGCATCGCTGCAAGCTTGCGCATTCGAAGTTCACCGGGACACGGGACCTCCGTGGCCGTCCGCGCGATGATGCCGCAGCCGCTGCTATCATCCTGGTGGTTGCGAACCATGCGCAAAGAAATATGGAGGCGAGAGTCGCATGGAAAAGCACGGTGAACAAAGCCCGATACGAATCCTGATTGTCGACGATCACCCCATAGTGCGCGCCGGCCTCACTACGCTGTTTGGGAAGGAACGCGGATTTCGACTGGCGGGCGGAGTCGATGGTGGAGCGGAGGCTCTCGAGTTTCTTGATCGGCATCCAGTAGACGTTGTCCTCCTGGATATTCGCATGCCAAGAATCTCAGGCCTCGACATATTGCCTGAAATTCTAAAGCTCGACCCGGCTCCCTACGTGCTCATTCTTTCCAGCTTCGACTATGAAGAAGATATCTACCGGGCGGCCAAGGCAGGCGCCCGTGGATACCTTCTAAAGGACTCGACCCGCGCACAAATCGTGGAGGCAATTCGCGCGGTGGCACGCGGGAATCTGCATTTCCCCGAAGGGATTGCCGCACGCCTCCTGGCACGAGAAGCGCATGCCGGACTTAGTCCGCGCGAGAAGGACGTGTTGCAGATGATCGCGAAGGGGTTGACCAACAAAGAGATTGCACGCGTCTTGTTGATCAGCCAGTTTACGGTCCGCAACCATGTGAACCATATTATGGAAAAACTGGAAGTGAGCGACCGCACCGAAGCGGTTTCAGTTGCGCTGCAACAGGGCGTAATCTCGGTGAACTGAAGTGCGGGTTCTGTGCTTGCAGAAGCGCGTTGTGCACCGAATGCTTTGATCTCGATCAGACGAAACTGCCGGCAGTGATGGAAAGACCTGCTGACGCGCTCCCGATCATCGAACGCCGCAGCTCTTCTTGTCATGTAAAGGAAACATATTTGAGACTCCAATGGGTGTGCCCATTCGCTGCGTTATGGTTGCCGCAGCGAATGGGCATTTGGTTCCAGATGGGCCCTTAGAAATAGTACTTCAGGGCTAATTGGAAGAATCGGCTGTCGGGAGTGTATTGCCCCAGGAAGGCATTGCCCGTAATCTGGCCGCCCTGGCTATTCGTCGATTGGTTCGATGGAGCTCCCCAGGAAGGCGTGTTGAACAGATTGAAGACATCTGCGCGAAATTGCAGGTATTGCTTCTCGTAGGTTTTGAAGTCCTTCGTCATGGTCATGTCGATCCGCTCATATCCGGGGCCGGAAATCTGCGAACGAGGACTGCCGATCAAAGGCAAAATGCTCGCCGCTCCAGTAATCACGGAGGTAACAGAACTGGCCAGAGGTGGATCTTTAAATGCGCAGGGGTTGTACCAATTGTTCCGGTTGCGCACCTTCGCAGGACAAGTGATGCTCGGGTTGCTCGCGTCCGGCGTACCTCCGCCTCTGAATGGATCGTGTATCAGTGTTGGGAATGCTCCCGGCCCATTCACAGTCGGAGTGTTTGAGCTGACGGTAAATGGATTTCCATCCTGCGTGCGGAAAAGCAATGTTGAATTCCAGCCGCCGATAAAAGTATCCAGCACTCTGTTCTGATTCAGATACTTTCGTCCCAGTCCGAACGGGAGTTCATAGGTTCCGGTGAAGATGAAGCGCTGCTTCGTATTAAAAGGGGAGTTAGCGTAATCAATCCGCAGGCCGAAGACGTTGTACATTCGATCGCCGCCGTCTCCGGCGCTGGGCAGCGGCTCTCGTGAGTCATCCAGGTTGTGCGACCACGTGTAGGACGACAGGAAGCTTAAACCGTTTGAAAAGCGCCGCTCTAATTTGGCCTGTAGCGAGTTGTAGTTGGCAATGGCCGCATAAGCAATCGAGTGGATATTAAATGCAAAATCCGGATACGGTGTTAAAGGGTTATCGAAATAACCTGGAGGAGCAACCGCGGTGATGCCGTTCGGCCAGACCACAACCGCTAGATGCCGCGCCTCGCTGCCCACGTAGCCCAGGGATGCGGTCATGTTGCTCCTGATCGCGTACTGCAGGAAAAGATTTTGGTTCATGGTGTAAGGTGTGTGGATATTCTTGTCCCACCCAGTCAGCGACGGTACATAGGGAGCAGCCGCCGCAGCCCCAGGACCGGTCTCGAGGTAGAGGCCATTTCCCGCGCACGGACTGAGCGTTGCGGTGGGTTGCTCATTAGGAGTGCACCCCTGGCTGGGAAACGTCTGCTCGATGTCGTAAGGATAGTTAGCGCCCAGGTTGACATAGTTCCCAAGGTTCTCGACTCCGTCGTAGAAGAGCCCGAAACCGGTGCGAACCACCAGCTTGTCGGTAATCTTGTAAGATCCCCCAACCCTGGGTGCAAAATTGAAGCGCTGTGCGTTGAGGAGCGATCGGTTGCTGCTGTAGCCCACGGTGATGTTGCTCGCAGCCAGGTCCGACGTAATCAAAGAGCTGAACGCCTTGTTTCTTTGAGAGCTCGGAAGAATGTACTCCCCCGTTCCCGCCCCTGCAACGTTGATTGCACTCGTGGGGTAAAACTCTGCCTGAGAGTCGGTGCTTTCGACGGGCGGCGAAAAGAAGTCATAGCGCACTCCAAGGTTGAGCGTGAGGCGCCTGTTTACTTTCCAGTCGTCCTGCAGATAGGCGGCGCGATACCAGCGGCCATTATTCGTGGGCGTAGGGTTGGACACATAGGTATAGTTCATACCCGATCCCTTGGTTCCTCCGAAGCCGGACGATCCCTGGCCGGATATCGCGTTGCCATCAGCAAAGAGGTCCGCCAAACCATAGCCCGAGGGAAAATTGCTGCCCGGCTCAGATGTGCGCGAGCCATCGTAGTTGTACGCGCCCTTGCCGAAAGTCGGTTGATATACCGCGTAACGGATGTTTTGAATGTCCACTCCGAATTTGATCGAGTGGTTGCCGATAACTTTTGTGGCATCGTCGATGATCTGGTAGCCATTCTGGCCCTCGGGAGAGGGCTGGAAAAGTGGAGGCCCGATTTCCGGGAACTCATTGATCCAGATCTGAGGCAAGCCTCCGTTTCCCAACGAAGCGGAGTAGGCGGCGAGTCCGCCCAGTCCGTACTGCGCATCCAGCCCACCGTTGTTGTAGCTCTGTTCGAACCATGTCCAGTATCCCCAGTTATAAGAGAAACGGGCCTGGTTGATCAGCGTAGGTGAAAATACGTGATTCCAACTGAACACCGCGCTCTTGCCGTAGTTGTCGAAAGTCCCGTCATTGTCTGTTCCGCCGCCGTCGAAGACGGGCCCCAGCACAGCCTTCACATATCGGTTTTCCTTGCTCCAGCTCACCCGTCCAAAAATCTGGTCTTTTGCACTGATGTTGTAATCGACGCGCGCATCGTACTGGTTGGTGTTGTCGGTCGAACCCGGCGACCATGTGTAGTTATTGTAGGTTTGCCCCACCGGACCGGCATTTGGCGTAGGGTAGGCTGTTTGGAAGAGCTTGAGAGCGATCGGGTCGATTTCGGATGGGCACATGACGTTCTTCGGATTGCCGCACGCGGATCCCAGATAGGCCGTTCCCACGCTGTTCACTTGCGGTCCGCCGCCGGAGTAAGGCTCAAAAAGCTGCCAGGGCGCATAGGAGCCCGTCAAGCCGGGGTTTAGCAGCTCAGTAAAATTGCCGGGGTTGCTGTGCATCAAGGCCGTCGGCACGCTCGCGAGTCCAGGAAAGTTTTCGATGATCCGGTCTCCTTCGTAATCGGAGAAGAAGAAGACCTTGTTCCTCAAAATAGGACCGCCGATGGTGCCGCCAAACTGGTTCTGGTGGTAGGGCTCCACGGTTGTAGGATGCGTGACGCCCTCGGACCACTCGGTAGGTGTTCCTTCTCCAAAGTCATTGTTGCGCGCATATTCCCAAACATCTCCGTGGAACTGATTGGTTCCCTGTTTAATGCTGGCGTTGACCACGGCGCCCGCCGAATGGCCGAATTGCGCACTGGAGTCAGACGTCTGGATATTGAATTCCGCAAGCGCGTCGGGTGGAGGCTTCACGTTATAGCTGGCTCCATTCAGGAAATCGATGGAGTTCGAGTTGTTGTCGACCCCGTCCAGAATGAAGTTGTTTTCCGTTGCGCGCTGGCCATTGGCATTGAAATCGCCGTTTCCCTGGCCGCGCGATCCATTGGAAGGACTCACGCCGGAAGACAGTTGGGCAAGAAACACATAGTTGCGCTGATTAAGTGGGATGTCATTGATCTGCTGTTCGGTCATCACCTGGCCCGTGGAGGAATCGTCCGTTTGCAATAACGGCGTGCCCTCAGCACTCACTTCGAGCGACTCAGTCACTTTGCCCACTTCGAGTTGAATATCGGCTTCCAGGCGGCCATTGACATGCAGAACGAGACCGTCCTTAGTCGTGGTGGAGAATCCAGGCGCACCAACAGTCACCGAATAATTGCCGATTCTGATCGGCTGAAATGTGTATACACCGCTGCCGTCAGTCTGGCTTTGAAGCGTGAAATTGGTATCCGTGTTCGTGAGCCTCACAGTTGCGTGTGGCACCGCAGCTCCCTTGGGGTCGGTCACGGCTCCGGTGATGGCGCCCTCGTCGAGTTGCCCGAATGAGAGCATCGGTACTGCGATCGTCACGAATGCGAGCAGGATGAAGCTCAGATTCCTGTGGCAAATGGTCCTCCAAATAAATCGATGCATTTTGTCTCCTTTTCCGTAGTCGTTGACTTTCACTCCCTCGATCTGCTCGATACGATGCGCCGCGGGGTACGGCTTGAAAGTCCCCGTTGCTTAAACTTGTGGAGTTGGTTGTCGGCTTTTCGCTGTTTTCGGGGAAAGATGCGTTCGAATCAAATGCGGTAAAAGCGCCGTCGCACGGTTCCGTCTGGATCATCGGGGGGCTGAGTAATCGTTTTCTCATCGAGAAGATCGTATGCTTTTGGGCGAACACTCTCCTGCTCACTACCCGTAGTAGGGGCCTTTGGGAGCCATTCAGCGGCGGAAGCCATATTAGATCGCAGTAAATATCGGTGTATATGGTACATGTGTACTATGCCTGGACTCCGCCGGGTCCCTGAGTCACGCTCACGCCCCGATCACATGAACGGGGCAACTTCAAGGTATCTGCCTGAAATTATTCATCCCCAATCAACCCGCTCCCGCCAGGCGGGAACAAGGTCTAATGTTAACGGTGAACAGGATATCTTCGGGATCACGGGGAAGGCGTCGCGGGGATCTCAGTTATATTGAAAAATGTACGCGGCAGCCGGTCGCATTCCGGTCTTCCGCAGCTTACCGTCAGATTCTGCTTGGTAAACGTTTGCTTCAATAGGCGGCGTGAGCGCGTTCTCCACGTGATCGGCCCCGGCGGTTCTGAAGCCGCGACCCGAGAGCGGTACAAGAAGTTTAGTGCTAAACTGTCCGTTGATTTGTGCCAGCGAGATTGTCGGTGTAGCGCGCCGAAAGTTGCAATATATCCTGTGCCTGCACCACGGCCCTAGACGCTGAACGTAAAGACTGGAGAATCCACGCTGTCTCCAACGTCCAATGATGCCGCGTCAACGGCGTTTTGCTGGCTTCGCAGTGCCGCGAGAACCCTCCGAACGGCCGCGTAGAGAGCCATTGCGCACAGACTGCCCCGAAGCCAGATGATCGCGAAGCCTGCGGGCTCGCTCTTCCTGGCGGTTGTTTAGAAGAAGATCCCGCGCATCGATCAAATGATCGGTCATCAGGCGCGACGCAAGCTCCGCGTCGCGCTTTTCAATAGCAACCATGATCAGCCGATGGAATTGCAGCGTGTGCTCGAGATCGACACGCTGCGAAGTGACCGTGATCATGTTGAGCATGGCGCGATGAATGGTATGAAAGAGCCGTCCTGCGAGCCGATTTCTCGACGCCTCAAAGATGGCGCGGTGAAAGTGCAGATCGGATGCGACCAGACGCACACGGTCACCGTTGCTGCTTTCGAAGTCCGCAATGGATTGCTTGAGCAGTGCGATGTCTTGTGCATTAGCTCGCTCCGCAGCCTTGGCCGCGAGAGCGGGCTCAATCATGAGACGCATCTCGGTTAATTCATGAGGAGAAGTCTCGTCCAAAAGAAAAAGGAATTCCATCGGTACGGCCAGCACAGAAGAGGCGTCCTTGTTGAGATAGCTGCCGTCGCCGACCTTTTGCGTAATGACGCCCATCAGTTCCAGAACCTTCAGCGCAGGACGCAGCGAAGAGCGCGCGACGCCGAAGCTTGCCGCAAGATCTCGCTCCGGCGGTAGCTTGGCGCCGGGAACAAGCAATCCTTCGCTTAGCAACTGCTGGAAGCGGAGTATGAGCAGATGCGTGACGTCGTCCCGGTCCGCGAGTACCTGATCTGCGCTGACCAGCGGCGACTTCCGGAATTTTTTCATGCTCGAATACTCGACCAGTGATGAGAGCAATGTCAAACCTGGGTCAGCAATCATCTCGCATCATAACCATTAAGAAATGGTACTACCGAAGCTCAAAAGCCGTGATGATGAATTCAAGTTCCTCAGAAAGTCCTCGATCGTTTAGCGAGCGTGGATGAATTGTGTCGCGGCGTTGGTCGCGCAAGCTGGTGGTTAACATTATTATAATGTTGCACTTGGCATGACATTTAGATTGAGAGCTGAGTCACGCTGCAAAGACGGTGGTCCTCTGAAATCCTCCGGCTTTCCGCGCCCGGTGCCAAAAACTGCTTGACAGCGGTTTTGCATTGGTACTACCTTTTGGTTCGCTCACTGGATAGCCGCTCCGCAGTGGTCCCTAATTCTCCATGGGATCTTTTTTGGCATGGATGATGGACGCCGGATGTCGACGTGGGATGAATGCTGAGCGGCCCAGTGACTGAAGGAGGTCAAGAATGCAGGTCTTCAAGTGGAAAAAGCGGCTGCTCGCCGCTGTGCCTATCGGTGTGTGCTTTCTTGTGAGCAGTGTTTCCGTCATTGCGCAGTTCGACGCCGGGTGCATTGTGGGGCAAGCGTCGAATTCCCGGCGTGCAGCGCGGATGGGCCATCAGGCGCTTAGAGCGGCTGGAAAGGGAAAGGGGGAAAGATTGTGAAACAACGCACGCGTATCGCAGTGATGCAGAAGCTCGCCACGAACATTCAATCATTAAGACAAAATCGGCTGGCGATCGCGCAGATCCACCTGAAAAAGCGGTGGTTTGCTCTCATGTTGCTCGGCATCTGTCTCCTGTCTGGAAGTGTGCCTGGGCTCGCACAACTTCAAGCCGGACGCATCGTGGGTCAAGTATCGGATCCCCAGCACGCTGTGGTGCCCAAGGTAACAGTCATGGTCACCAATACGGCCACAAACGTATCTGTGACCGTCAAGACAGATGAGTCGGGCAATTACGTCGTGACTCCCCTCAATCCGGGAACTTACTCGGTGAGCGTGACTGCAAAGGGATTCGAGACAGAGGTCCGAAGCGGAATTGATCTCGCGGTCGGTCAGGCCGCAGAGGTGGACTTGAATCTGCGCATTGGCGCCGAAAATACCAAAGTGATTGTAAACTCTTCGATACCGATTCTTCAGACACAATCGGGTTCGCTGGACTTGACCGTCAGTAATACGCAAGTTCAAAGTCTTCCCCTGAACGGCAGACAGTTCACGCAACTTGCTGAGCTCTCGCCCGGCGTTGCTCCTTTGCCAGCCACGGGAAACACACAGAATGTCCGTCCCGAACTGTTGAATGGCAATGTGTTCAACGGGATATCCGGACAGGAAACCTACTTCCTGCTCGACGGCGCCGACGTTACCGCGCATCACGAAGGCGGAACACAGATCATGACGTCGATTGATGCTTTGCAGGAATTCAATGTCGAGTCGAGTCCTTATTCCGCCGAATACGCGGGGGTTGGCTCTGCATTCAATTCCACCACGAAGTCGGGAGGAAACCAATTCCACGGCGACCTTTTCGAATTTGTGCGCAACCAGGATGTGGACGCCCGCAATTATTTCGCGCTGACCAAAGCTGAGCTTAAGCGGAACCAATTTGGTGGAACAATTGGGGGACCGCTGTCGATTCCCAAGCTTTACAACGGCAAGGATCGAACATTTTTCTTCGCAAGCTATGAGAGCAACAGACAGGTGCAGGGCATTCTCTCAAACGTCTCCGTTCCCACACAGGCGCAACTAGGCGGCGACTTCAGCGCAGCGGGCCTCCATAAGATCTACGATCCCACCACGACCGTGGCTGGAGTGCGCCAGCAGTTTGCGGGCAATAAAATACCCGCGGGTGAGATCAGTTCGGTTGCAGCATATTTCGACAAGTACGTTCCGACTCCGAACTCACCAAATGGGCTGACTTACATTTCCAACCCAGTCGACTACTTTCGCTATGACAACTTCGCGTTGCGCGTGGATCAAGTGATCCACGGCAATCACAGACTTTTTGCCAGGTACAGCACGGATCGTAACCGGGAGAATGATTTTTCTCCGTTCCCGCTGCTGACATCCACGTATCTGCAGGGGCCTGCTACGAACGTTGAGGTAGCCGTGACCAGCACGTTCGGGTCGCATGTGGTGAATGAAGCCCTTTACAGCCAGCTGCTAGGTCGGTACCGGGGCAGTGCTTTGTTCGAGGGCCAGGGCGTCGCAATGGACCAGGCAGCCGGCATTGCCGCTTCCACACTTTCGGGGCTTATCAGCCCAGGGGCGTCAACCTTCCCGATTTTCAGCGTGACGAACTATCTTGGAGGGGACCTGACCGGGCAATTTGGTGACGGCCGCCCGAAGGGACAGAACAGAAACCTCTACGAATGGGCGGACAACCTCACGTGGGAAAAAGGGCGCCATCTCATCAAGACCGGGACCATGATCGAATGGAACCAGTGTCTGTTATTCGATTCGAGAACGTCGGACGGAAGCTACAGCTATACCGGCACAATGACTCAGAGTTCATCCTCGGGCTCCGGAACGGGAGACGCTTTCGCCGACTGGTTGCTGGGGTATCCGGCCAATGCGACCCGTGGGAATTTTCCGAATTTCTGGGGCGGCGCAGCAACCTACTGGCATTTCTACGGCCAGGATGATTGGCGGGTGACCGAAAAGTTGACGCTTAACCTCGGCCTGCGTTACGAATACTCGCCCTGGCTGACACCATATCTCGGACAAGGCGCAACCTTCGATCCAACTCAGTCAAGGCCCGTCATCGTGTCAAGCAGCACAGATTCAGTGAATCTGAACGCGCAACCCGACGCCGCCGTGGGAGAATCGATTTTCGGAAGCTTGATTCAGACAACTCACCAGGCCGGTCTGCCGATCACGGTAACCAATGTCAGCAGGGATCAATTTGCACCGCGTGTGGGATTTGCGTGGCGCCCATTCGGGCAAAAGCTGGTTGTTCGCGGCGGCGTAGGCCAGTATTACCAAGTCGAGAGCAGCAACGTACGTTTGAACTTCAACTTTATTCCCTTCGATTTCACCCAAACCGTCAACGCCACAACGTTTGTTGTTCCCACGCAGACCTCGGCGAATTTCTTCCTGGGTCAGGCATTCGGCGCGAACATGACGCCGGCCAATACGCCGGTGTCGTGGGCCCCCGTACCCGAACACGCGAAGATGGCGGCCGACGGGCGCTGGAGCTTTGGTATCGAGACGCAGCTTCCTGCGGGCATGGTGCTTGACGCAAATTATGTGGGCTCGTCGGGAAGGCATCTGCCGGGCGTATTGGATATCAACGATCCCAAGCCGGCCACCGGAAGCATTCAACCCCGGCGTCCCTACACCAACTTCGGAACGATTAACTACAACACCCAGAACGGCTCCTCCATTTACCACGCCTTCCAGGCCTCACTCCACAAGCGGACGTCTGCCGGACTTTGGTATTCAGCGTCGTACACCTTCGCTAAGAGCATTGTCAGGGCCCAGCAGGTTGTAATGGGAGGGGACGGTTTCATGGCGAAATACATCGACCCTGCTAACGTTCCACAAATACTGACGGTCGCCCTCGGATACAGCCTGCCTTTCGGGCGCGGTCAACATTTCATGAACAAGCCAAGTCCGGTTGTGAACGCTCTACTGGGGGGCTGGCAGTTCCAGACTCTCGATAATTTCCACAGTGGCGTCCCGTTCACCCCCACCATCTCCACCGACGTAGCGAACATCGGGGTCAGCAGCCAGCACCCGAATATAGTGGCTCGAGGTGGATGTGCCAGCACGGGTTCGCTCACCCATTCCTTCACAATCAGTGACTTCGCAGTGCCTGCGGCATACACCTATGGCAACTCCGGCCAGGATATTTGCCGAGCCGGCTATGTTGAAGAGGTCGATATGTCTCTCTTCAAGGAGTTCAATGTCACGGAGGGATCGAAACTCCAATTTCGCTTTGAGGCGTTTAACGTGCCGAACGCGGTTTATTTTTCGGCCCCGAGCAATACCAACATCGATTCCTCCTCGAGCGGCGGCCAAATAACCACCACCGGCAACAATCCAAGGCAATTGCAGTTTGCTTTGAAATACGTGTTCTAACCGCCGTTCTGAAATAGGACTGCCTGTCCCGTCCTTTCCGCAAGTCAATACGTCGGAAGGGATGGGACATTGCAGCCAATTTCATTCTCAGTCTGCACGATCAATCGCACTCAATTTAGGAGAAAAGGGAAATGAAGAAAGCTGCATTGGGCGTCTTGGCCATCTTCTTTCTATTGCCGTTGTGGGCTCGCGCGCAATCCGTCTACCTCGATCCGGCTCAGCCAATTGATCGGCGGGTAGACGATTTGATTCATCAATTGACTCCCGCAGAAAAGACTTCGCTGCTCAGCACGACGGCGCCTGCCATTGACCGTTTGAAGATTCCTGCGATGAATGGCTGGAACCAGAGCCTGCACGGGATTGTCTGGACCCAGCCGACAACCATGTTTCCGGTGCCGATCAGCATGGCGGCCACATGGGATCCGCAACTGGTTCACGATGTGGCCGGAGCGATTGCCGATGAGGGCCGTGCCGTTTATAACTACTGGCACACGGCTGCGGGCACCACGGAATTCATCCGCGGGCAGGCAATCACCGTTACAGCCGATGGCAAACGCATCGCGCATAATGGCCTCGTGTATCGCTCGCCGGTCATCAACATGGACCGCGATCCGCGCTGGGGCAGAATCTGGGAGACCTTCGGCGAAGATTCTCTATTGGCCTCGCGCACGACCGTTGCGTATGTGCAGGGAACCCAGGGGAACGATCCGAAGTATCTTGAACTGGCGGCCACGCTCAAGCACTACGCAGCCTATGATGATGAGCGAGACCGCATCAAGACCGGCAACGACATTGTGGACGAAGGTACGCTCAGGAATTACTACCTGCCCCAGTTCAAGGCGGGCATCATGGCGGGAAAAGCCGTCTCCCTCATGTCTTCTTACAACGGAATCAATGGCGTCCCCAATGCAGAAAACAAAATGATGTTGACCGATATCCTGCGCAACGAGTGGGGTTTCAAGGGATTCGTCGTGCCGGACAGCGGCGCCGTGCAAAACCTGGTGAGCGCCTATCACAAATACCCGACACTCCAGATCGCAGCCGCCAAAACCATACTCGCCGGTAGCGACCTCGACGACGGCTCCTACGCCGTTGCGCTGCCAAAGGCTCTCGATGAAGGGTTGCTCACCGAGAAAGACATCGATCAATCGTTGCGCCGGGTGCTTGAAGTGCGGTTCCGTCTCGGTGAATTCGATCCGCCCGACATGGTCCCCTACAACAAGCTCGGACCCGAAGTGATCGATTCGCCCGAACACCGCAAGCTGGCCCTGCGCACAGCGCAGGAGTCGATCGTTCTGTTGGCCAATGAAGACAACCTGCTGCCGCTGGATAAGAGCACGATCAAAACCCTTGCTGTCATTGGCCCATTTGCGGACTATGCACAGACAGGCCCAAATTACACGGGCCAATACTCGAAGTTCGTCAAACCGCTTGAGGGAATTCAGGAAATAGTTGGCTCGGCCACAAAGGTTATTTACGCGCGCGGCAGCGGCATTGTCGAGACCGATAACCCAGAGGCCAGTGTGGCTGAGGCGGTGGCTGCAGCCAAACAGGCCGATGTGGCAGTTCTATTTGTTGGAACAAACCAGTTGCTTGAGCGCGAAGGGCTTGATCGCGAATTTCTCAATTTGCCGCCAGTTCAGTTGAATCTCGTGCAAAGCGTCATGGAAGCAAATCCTAAGACAGTGATCGTCCTGCTCAATGGTGGGCCCGTCTCGCTCGCTCCGCCATACGCGGGAGGCGGACAACGGTCGCATGCTGTGCGGTATTCAACCGTGCTCGACATGTTCTGGGCCGGTGAGGAGGGAGGCACCGCAATCGCCGATGTTCTATTCGGCGACTACAACCCTTCCGGCAGATTGCCATATACGGTCTACGCAAGTGAGCGAGGCTTGCCCCCCATGACCGAATACGATATTTCTAAGGGGTTCACGTACATGTATCTCGACGGAAGACCAGTGTTTGCTTTCGGCCGCGGGCTCAGCTATACCAGCTTCGCCTACAGCAATCTGGAAATCTCATCAAAGCAGCTTCAAGGCAATGGAACTGTGCAGGTGAAGGTAGATGTGAAGAACACCGGCCAGCGTACAGGCGACGAGGTTGTGCAGATGTACGTTCACGACCCGGATACTGCGCAGGTTCAGCCCAAAGAGCAGTTGCAGGGCTTTGAACGCATTAGTCTCACGCCCGGAGAGACGAAGACAGTTACGTTTTCTCTGCCGGTGGAGCAGCTTGCTTATTGGAGTATCAGCAAGCATGAGTACGTGATTCACCCCGGAACATTCGATGTAATGATTGGAAGCGCTTCAGACGATTTGCGGCAAAAAGGTACATTCGACGTGACAACGTCAGGTGAATGGCCTGCAGGCACGCTGACCACGCGAGTTGCTGACGGCGACTATGCCACCACGCGAAAGTAGACAGGACCGCAGAGGGAACCGGAAAAATGGGCCGACGTATCGACAGGCAACTGAAAAAGTATGGCAGCATGTTCGCTATCGCTGTGCTCACGGCCTTGTGCCAGGCGCAGACTCCAACGCACATCCAGGTCGACTTATCAAAGCCCGTCGGCCCGTTCACGCCCATTTACCGCTGGTTTGGTTACGACGAGTCGAATTACACTACCATGAAATATGGCAGGCAACTGCTCGGTGAGCTGCACGACTTGAGCCCGAATCCTGTCTACATTCGCGCTCACCATCTTCTGACTTCGGGCAACGGAGTGCCGGAGTTGAAGTGGAGCTCGTCCAATGTGTTCAGCCTTGATGCAAATGGAGAGCCGGTTTACGATTTCACCATCACCGATCAGACATTCGACGCGTACAAGCAAGCCGGCGTGCGGCCGATGGTAGAGCTTGGCTTTATGCCTAAGGATCTGGCTTCGACCGTCCCAGGCGTCACCGAGTATCAGCTCCACTATCCCAAGCCAACCATGGGAGGATCTGTCAACAATCCGCCCAGGGATTACAAGATGTGGGGCGAGCTGGCTCGCCATTACACGGAGCATCTGGTTCAGCGCTACGGCAGGGAAGAGGTATCGAAATGGTACTTCGAAGTATGGAATGAACCGGACATTCTCTACTGGCACGGAACTCCAGCCGAGTATTTCGAGCTGTATGACTACGCAGCAGCGGGTGTGCGTGCGGCACTGCCCGACGCCATGGTAGGAGGGCCCGCAACCACCGGACCGGGGAACGCCAAAGCATCTGCTTTTCTTGACGCATTCCTGAAACACTGCCAAAACGATAAAAGTGCCGCGGATGGAAAGCCGGTTCCGCTCGATTTCATCTCCTTTCACGTCAAGGGCAGGCCGTCGGTGATCGACGGGCATGTGCAGATGGGTCTCGATGAAGAGTTGAAATCGGGTGAGATTGGGTTTCAGGTCGTCGACAAGTATCCAAGTCTTGCACATCTGCCGATCATCTTGAGCGAAGCCGATCCGGAAGGGTGCGCCGGATGCTCGATGAAGGTGAATCCGGCAAACGCGTATCGCAATGGACCGCTCTATGCCGCGTACACGGCCGCGGCAATGAAAGGATTGTTAGACCTCGAGCACCGATCGAAGGTGAACTTGATTGCGATGCTCTCGTGGTCTTTTGAGTTTGAGGGAAAGGATTACTTTGAAGGCTTTCGCACGCTGGCGACGAACGGAGTCGATAAACCGGTTCTCAACTTCTTCCGCATGGCTGGATTGATGTCGGGCGAGCGCGTGTCGACGAGTAGCACTGGCCAAATTTCTCTCGATGACATCCTCGCCGGCGGTGTGCGCCAGGCGCCGGATATCGATGCTCTAGCCACGAAAGCAGAGCACGAAGCGGCCGTGATGGTATGGAACTACCACGACGACGATTTGCCCGCGGATGCGTCGAATGTGGATGTCACAATTGATGGGATTCCCGCTGGCGTAAAGAGGGTACTTCTGGAACACTATCGAATCGACGACACGCATAGCAACGCTTACACCGTTTGGAAGGCGATGGAATCTCCACAATCGCCAACGCCGGAGCAGTATGCGCGCTTGAAAGCAGCCGGCCAGCTTGAGCTTTTGAATTCTCCGATATGGCTTGACGTTCGCGGCAGTAAGGTAACGATTGAGACAGCCCTCCCTCGTCAGGCCATATCGCTGCTGCATTTAAAGTGGTGACCGGGTGACAAGGCTCTTGAAGGAAATCGACAGCACCGAGCAGGCAAGCTCGATCAAAGTCCGCTGGGGTTTCGTCGTCATGGTGACGGCGGCCATTGCCATCAGCTACTTTGACCGGCAAACGCTGCCCGTGGCAATTTCCGCAATCGAGCGCACGATTCCGTTGAACGACCAGCAATTCTCCTGGCTGCAGTTCGCTTTTCTCATTCCCTATGCGGTGCTGTATATAGCCGGCGGCCGTTTGCTGGATGTGATGGGCACACGGCGCGGATTCCTGCTGATCATGCTTTGGTGGTCGGCCGCCTGCGCGCTGCATGGGCTGGCCTTCAGCTTTGGCTTTCTTCTGGTGGCACGCTGTTTGTTGGGCATGGGAGAAGGTGGTGGATTTCCTGCGGCAACGCGCGTGGTCGCTGAGTGGGTTCCTCCGCATCGCCGATCGACGGCAATGGGCATTATCAACGCCGGAACAGCAGTTGGCTCGGTGCTGGCCCCGCCGCTGATCGGCGTCGTTCTGCTGACCATCGGCTGGAGGGCCGTATTCTTCATCTCAGGAGCGATAGGGCTGGCATGGGTGCTGTGGTGGTACATAAGCTACCGCGATGGCAACGAGCAATCAACGGCTGCAACCGCCTCCGAAAATCCGGCGCTGCTCAAGCTTATGGCGATGCGCAAAGTTCAGGTGCTCGTCTTTGCCAAATTCATGAGCGACTCGGCATGGTATTTTTACCTGCTCTGGCTTCCGAAGTATCTCTATGATGCGCGCGGGTTCGATATCCGGCAGGTGAGTTACTATGCGTGGATTCCCTATGCGGCATCGGGTCTGGGCAGTTTTCTCGGCGGATGGCTGTCCAGCTCATTGCTGCAGCGCGGAAGATCGCTCGACTTTTCGCGGAAGTTTGTTCTCGGCCTGAGTGCGTTGTTCATGCCCGTGGTGATGCTTGTGCCGCACGTTCCGGTCGCGTGGGCACTCGGGTTGTTCAGCATCGCATTTTTCTGCCAGCAGTCGTGGTCGGGATTGATCATGACCCTGCCCGCGGATATCTTTCCTCTCAGTGCTGTTGGCACCGTAGCTGGTATGGTTGGTTTTGGCGGAGCCATCGGAGGAGCAATCTTCGGCGTCATTGCTGGATTTCTCCTTAGCCGCGGTTTTGGATATGGGTCCTTATTTTTGATTGTCGGAACGTTTCATCTCATCGGTTTTTTCGCAATCCTGCTCTTTGAAGGTAAAGTTCAACCGCTCGAGAATCACGGCCTGTTAGCGAGAGTGAGCCCGTCATGAAGATCACCGAAGTTCGTACGCGCGTCGTTCTGTGGGAGGGTGAGACCACACCTCTTCCGCCTCATTTCTGCACCAACCCGATGGACTTGGTGACCTTTCGTGAAGCCTCCATGGGGAACTTTGTTTTTCATGGCTGGGTGCTCGTAGAAATATTTACAGACGCCGGCCTCGTCGGTCTCGGCAATGCTGCCTTGTCGCCGCTTGTCACGAAGTCCTGCATCGATAACTACCTCAAGCCCATTCTGCTGGGTGCCGATCCGTGGGATATCGAATTTCTATGGCAGCAGATGTATCGGCGCACAATGGCCTTCGGCCGTAAAGGCGTGGGTATGACGGCGATCAGCGCGGTCGACATCGCGCTGTGGGACCTGCTCGGTAAGTCGGCTAAGCAGCCGGTGTACCGGTTATTGGGCGGCCGCACCAAGAAGCGCATTCCCGTCTACGCAAGCCGTCTTTACAGCATGCCCCTCGATCAACTGCGCCTTGAAGCCAAACGCTATCTTGATCAGGGCTACAAAGCAATGAAGCTCCGCTTCGGTTGGGGTCCAATGGATGGCGCCGCGGGCATGCAGAAAAATGTGGAGCTCGTGCGTGCTGTCCGCGAAGTCATCGGCGATGGCGTTGATCTGATGGCAGACGCCTACATGGGCTGGACGCTCGACTACGCCAAGCGCATGTTGCCGCTGATCGAGCCGTTCAATCTGCGCTGGCTTGAAGAGCCCGTCATCCCCGATGACACCCGTGGCTACAGAGAGTTGAAGGCCGCAGGACGGGTGCCCATTGCCGGCGGCGAACATGAGTTCACTATCTTCGGATTTCGTGACCTGCTCGAGGCCAATGCGCTCGACTACATCCAGTTCGACACCAATCGCGTTGGCGGCATCAGCCAGGCGCGCAAAATATCGGCCATGGCAGAGGCGTTTCAGGTGCCCGTGATTCCACACGCCGGCCAGATGCACAACTTCCACGTCGTGATGGCCAGCCTGAACTCTCCTATGGCTGAGTTCTTCCCCAAGGTCGGCGTCGAAGTAGGAAACGAACTTTTCTGGTACATATTCGATGGAGAACCGGAACCGGTGGACGGACACATCGATCTCGATGAAAATCTGCCGGGCCTCGGCCTCACCGTCAACGAAGAGTCGATGAAGCGTTTTCGAATCGTGGAGTAAACAGGATGTCCGAACCGCATCTACATCTGGTCCAGCTTATTGAATCCGGCAAGCGCCGCGTGGCAATCGTGGAAGGCCCTGAGCTGATTCTTCTTGGGGGATTCGAGAGCGTGTTCGCGCTTGCTCAACATGCGATTGAGAAGCAGCGGCCACTGTCTGGCCTCGCGCGCGAGCATGTTTCCACTACACGTCTCAGCTATGACGATGTCTATTCCCGGCGTTCGACCTGGAAGTTGCTTCCCGCGGCTGACATACCGGGCGCGTTACAAAAAGTGCTCGTCTCAGGAACGGGCCTCACGCATCTGGGAAGCGCACGCGATCGCCAAGCCATGCATCTTTCAGCAGGCAAGGCGGAAGATGTGCCCATGACAGACAGCATGCGCATGTTTGAGCTGGGGCGGCAACAGGGCCGCCCGTCAGGCAGCCAGATCGGAGCCGCGCCGGAATGGTTTTACAAAGGCGACGGTTCGGTATTGCAAGCCGCATCGGCGCCGTTGGTCGTTCCAGGCCATGCCGAAGATGGCGGGGAAGAAGCGGAGATCGCCGCCGTCTATCTTATCGGGCCTGAGAGCACACCCTATCGCATCGGTATGACCATTGGAAACGAGTTTTCCGATCATGTGTTCGAGCGCCGCAACTACCTGAACCTCGCCGGCTCCAAACTTCGCTCCTGCAGCATCGGCCCTGAGCTTGTTGTAGGCGCGGACTTCGACGATATTCCAGGCAAAGTGCGCATCCTGCGTAATGGCGAGACGCTTTGGGAGAAGAGCATTCGCACCGGCGAGCGCAATATGTGTCACAGTCTTGCCAATCTCGAGCATCATCACTTCAAGTTCGAAGGGCACCGTCAGCCTGGAATGCTGCACGTACACTTCATGGGCGCGGATACACTTTCTTTCGGGGAGGGCATTCGGCTGCAGCCTGGCGATGTGACCGAAGTTGAATTTGAAGGCTTCGGCCGGCCGCTTCGCAATACAATCGAATCCAGACCGCAACTCACGGAGCGCATCCAGGCGCATCCGATGCGATGAGCACAATGACAATGGACTCCAATACTCGTGTGGCGCTGCTCGGCCTGGGAACCATGGGCCGGGGCATGGGGCAGAACCTGCTGAAAGCGGGTTTCCCGCTTGCAGTCTATAACCGTACTCCGTCAAAAGCAGCCGCTCTCGCCGATCTGGGCGCAGTCGTAGCGGGCACTCCGGCGAAAGCAGCCGCAGATGCTTCCGTTGTGATCTCGATGGTCGCCGATGACGACGCTTCCCGCGCTGGATGGCTCGGAGATGGCGGAGCTTTGACCGCGATGAACCCCGGCACAATCGCCGTGGAGTCCAGCACGCTAAGCCCCGAGTGGATCGCGCAGCTTCACGAACATTGTTCGCACAAAAAAGTCAAGCTGGTTGAAGCTCCGGTAACCGGAAGCCGCATGCAGGCCGAGCAGGGCCAGCTCACGTTTCTCGCGGCCGGCGATCGACAAACCGTCGACGCGCTGCAGCCCGTTCTCCAATGCATGAGCAAAGAAGTTTTATATCTTGGGCCCATCGGATGCGGCGCTCAATTGAAACTGATCAACAACTTTTTATGCGGAGTTCAGGCTGCATCGTTCGCGGAGGCGGTCGCGTGGATCGAGCGCACCGGGCTCGATCGAAGTGTGGCGCTCGAGTTTCTCAAAAAGGGCGCGGCCGGCAGTGGCATCTTCTCTGCAATGGCAGATAGAATGACGCGCCGCACCTATGAGGTCAACTTTCTTCTGCGCCTCATGGGCAAAGATCTTCGTTATGCGCAGGCAGCAGCTTTGCACGAAGGTGTTACCCTGATCACTGCGCACAGCGCCGAAAAGCTGTTTGAGATGGCTCTCCTGGAGGGCCATGGCGAACAGGATATGGCTGCTGTTGTCGAAGTACTCCGGAAAAGTTAGCCATTCTAGCGGTTCTCCAATTGCTGTACGCGGAAGGCACGATGTCAAGTGGCTTTTTCCTCAAGAAAAAGCCACCTTGCACACCGCCGGACAGTGCACGTGAATTGGGGAAACGCTCCAAACTAGGCACGGAATTCAGATCCCCAGCACGACCGGCATAATCTGGAAGGCGATAAAGATCGCTTGGGGATATAGTGCCTTGCGCCTTCGGCGCCAGGTGGATCAAGGGAGAGTAGAGTGCGCTCGATGATATGCGCCACATTGCTTGCCGGGAGCGCTATGAGTGTTGGAGTCGTAGCCACCCCCAACAGTCTCAGACGGGCGCCCATGAGCCTTGGCGAATGAAGCCGAGCCGCACGCGCTATGGTGTCGTCATCCTTGCGATTGGGCTTGCAGTGTTGTCTTACGTCCAACGAGTGGCGATCTCAGGCGCGGCTGGGCCGATCTCCCACGATCTGCACCTCTCGAAGCAGCAGATGGGTCTGGTCTTCGGCGCCTTTGGACTTTCCTATGCGCTCTTCGAGATTCCCATGGGGCTGCTGGGCGACCGCTTTGGTCCGCGGCGGGCACTGGCGCAGATCGTGCTGGCCTGGTCTGCGTTTACGGCATTGACCGGCGCAGCATGGAATGTCGGATCGCTGGTGGCCATCCGGTTCCTGTTTGGAGCCGGCGAGGCGGGATGCTTTCCGAACCTGACGCGCATGCTGAGCGCGTGGCTGCCATCGCGCGAGCGAGTGACAGCACAATCCCTGATGTGGGCGTGCACGCGTTGGGGAGGCGCGGCCACACCACCGTTAACATTGCTGTGCATTACGTGGTTCGGCTGGCGTCGAGCCTTTGTGGGTTTCGCGTTGCTGGGCCTGGTGTGGTGCATCGCGTTCCTCGCGTGGTTCCGGGATGATCCGGCAAACCATCGCGGGGTGAACCCGGCGGAGAGGGAAATACTTCAGGCATCGCGGATCCTCACGACGCATGGGGCAGGGCGAAGCTGGATTTCACTGTTGCTGACGAGGCAGGTTGCAGCGCTCGTGCTGCAATATTTCTGCTTTTCGTATGTCTGGTATTTCTACATTACGTGGTTGCCGACCTATTTGCGCGAAGGATGGGGGCAGTCGGCCCAGCGCGCGGCAGCGCTCGCAGTGTTGCCGCTTCTGTTCGGCGGATTCGGCTCGCTGACGGCAGGCTTCTCGTCGCGGCGGCTGCCGAGGCGGGCGATTGCGTTTGGCGGCTTTCTTGCAACGGCTCTTCTGCTGTTCGCATGCACGCGGATGCATGCGGTCGTGCCGGCGATGGTGGTGATGGGCCTGGCCAGCTTCGCCAGCGACTTGACGATGCCGATCTCGTGGGATACCTGCGTGGAGATCGGCGGAGCCTATACCGCGACCGTTGCGGCTGCGATGAACATGTTGGGAAATCTGGGTGGATTCGTAGCGCCCGTAGTTGGCGGAGTCATTTTGCAACGGGTCGGAACCGGGCGTGGAGCGTGGAATCTGCTGATCTATTCCATGGTGGGAGCGTCGACTGTTTCTGCAGTATGCTGGCTGTATCTTGATCCGGAATCGGCGGCGGGTGACAGGGAGCGTCGACTGGGCTCAGCATCCGCCATCAGTTCGAACCCAGCGCCTTTGTGAGATCAGCAGTGAACCGAAACCGGTAAGAGGAGGGAAGCGATCGATGGAGATCAATCTGAAGGGCCGGACCGCTGTCATTACAGGAGGAAGCCGCGGGCTGGGCGAGGCGATGGCGAAAGCGTTGGCCGGCGCGAGCGCGCAGGTCGCCCTGGTGGCGCGTGACCGTGCGCGCCTGGAGCAGGTGCGCGACGAAATTGCTGCGACGGGAGCGGTGGCCGAGGTGTTTGTCGCCGATGTGACCCGCGAGGACGATGTCGCCCGGGTGGCCGAGGAGATCAAGACGCGGTTTGGCAGTCCGCAAATTCTGATTAACAACGCCGGAATCAACATACGCAAGAATCTGGTGGATTTCACTCTGGACGAGTTCCGCAGCGTGCTCGACGCAAGTCTGATCTCGGCCTTTCTCATGTCCCGGGCCTTGGTTCCGGGAATGAAAGGTACGGGATATGGCCGAATTATCAACATGACCTCGATCATGAGCCATGTGTCCATCGCCGGGCGCACGGCCTATAGCTCGGCGAAGGCCGCGCTGCTGGGGCTCACCAGAGCGCTGGCTTTGGAACTGGCCACGGAGGGAATCACGGTGAACGGGATCAGTCCAGGCCCCATCGGGACCGACATGAATCTCGCGCTGGTGAATAGCCCCGAACTCAACGCGCAGTTCGTGGCCAACATACCCGTAGCGCGGTGGGGCAAGGTGGAAGAGATTGGCGCACTTGCCTGCTACTTGTGCTGCGATGCTGCGGGCTTCATTACCGGGACCGACATTCTGATCGATGGCGGCTGGACAGCGCGCTGACCCCGGACATTCCGGGGTCCAGAAGCGCGATCACGGTGCGCTGGTTGGCGCGGGATGCTGTGAAGGCGGCGGGACGTAGTCGACCAGAGTGTCCACGGGTTTATGAGCCGCCCACGCAATGCCGCGAAACAGCATCTGCTGAATCTGATAGTTGGCGAAGTTGGCGTATTCGTGCCCCTGCATCCACACAAAGGCGCGCGCGGGCTCTCCGCCGGCAGCAGCATGTTCATAGGTCCAGATCTGCGGCGCCACTTCACCCTTATGAGCACCCGCACTCGGCGTCCCGGGGATAACCGTTGTAGCGAGCACGTGAATGCCAGGATCGTGCGCCCACGTCATGCTGTAAAAAGCTTCATCGTAGATGGTGAAATTCGACATGCCTTTCATGATCGGATCGGCAGGATCCACGATTGTGTATGGGATGGGCGCTCCGAGAGTGTAGTTGACCTCGCCGTGCTTCTTGGCTCCTCCGACCAGGGTGGCGAAGTACGCTGGATCAGGGCCGCAGAGCGAATCGTGCAGGCTGACCAACCCCCCGCCCCGTTTGACGTAGTCTTCAAGGACCGCTTTCTCTGCATCGCTGAGGTACCCGGCGTCACCTTTGTAAATAAGGACGACATCGGTATGCTCAAGGTCGGTCGCGGATGGAGCGTGCAGAGCGCCGTCGACGACTGCGCCGTGATCCGTCAGCAACTTGCTCCAGTCAGCCAGAAACTGTGGATAGTCATGCTGGCCGGCTAAGTGGGATTTCAACCCTGCCCAGATATAAATGTGCATGCCATTCGGATTCTGCCCCCATGGTTTAGGAGCTTGCGATTCCAGCGAAGCTGCCGGCTGCCCAGTGGCCTGAAGCGCCAGCAACAGAGGGACAGCAAAAAGAACGAATGCACGAAGCGCGCAGATCCCGCGGTGCGGCGTCCACGAGAAGTTATACCGCAGGCCTGATTGGATTCTCAAAGTTTGCCATCCTTACGGAAATTCACCTATTGTCTTTGACCGCCTGATCGGGGAAATGCATTGGAAAGATAAGACTGAATCATCTTCAACTCGGCGGGGCTGGCCACCGCACCTTTTGCGGACATTGTCTGCACAATATTAGTCCATTCCTGCGGATTCAGGCGTTGATTGGTCACAACGTCGAGGCCGTGACAGCTGGAGCAGGCGCGAATCGTGATATCGCGGCCCGGTCCCGCAGGCAGCAGAGCGGCCTGGCGGCTGAGCGTCGCTTTCCTCTCCGGGTCCTGCTCCGGAAGCATCGCGGGAAGTGGTGCGGGTGACGCTTGAGATACCGCGGGATTGGGGCTTGCCTGAACAATGTTGGGTTCGCCACCTGCGCCGTCATCGAGCTTGAATGCGATGAGTTCGTCGCTGAGTAGCGGCGCACGCAGCAAGCCTCCACCCGTTGCCACAATTGCGATGTATTGCTGTCCTTGTTCGTCCGTGTAGGTGATAGGAATCGATTCGGCGGATGCGGGCAGATGATAGCTCCAGACTTCCTCTCCCGTTTTCGTATCGAAGGCCCGGAAGCGCGCGTCATCCGTGGCGCCGATAAATGTCAGTCCGCCCGCGGTGATGATGGGCCCACCTAAGCCCGGACGGCCGGTTTCTTGTTTTCCCGCGGGAAAGCTGTCGGTTACACCCAAAGTCGACCGCCACGCAATCTTACCGCTATTCACGTCGACGGCCACGAGCTCTCCCCAGGGCGGTTCTGTGCATGGAAGGTGATTCTCAGGGTCCCAGAAACGCGCATATCCCGCGAACTGACCCGAATTGGTGTAGCCTCCGGCCTCGTCCGCCAGAATGCGCATCGGCTGTCCCAGGTTGTTGACATTCACCACGAAGAGGCCGAGCGAGGGGTCGAACGCCCCACCAGAGTAGTTCACGCCCCCGTGTGTTCCGGGCATGTTCAGTGAATAGCGATTGAATGCCGGAGGCGTGTAAGGCTGTTGCGCCAACAGCATGTGGCTCTTCTCTACATACGCGTTGCACCATGCCGTGTGCTCCGGCAGGTCGTGGTACAACTGCACCCTCATCGGGGCCAGCGGCTCGGGCCTCACCGGAAAGGGCTGCGTGGGGGAGGCATGCTCGCCGGGTACGTCACTGGCGGGCACAGGCCTTTCGATAACCGGAAACACCGGCTTTCCCGTGACTCGATCGAGTACGAACACGAGCCCCGTCTTGTTGACGATGACCACGGCGGGAATCGTCTTGCCACCGCGATGGACATCGATGAGGGTGGGAGGCGCCTCGGTGT
The DNA here is from genome assembly GCA_036490385.1 of Occallatibacter sp. Lineage (GTDB taxonomy): Bacteria > Acidobacteriota > Terriglobia > Terriglobales > Acidobacteriaceae > Telmatobacter. Next base: position 31,551 of record DASXDX010000029.1, on the reverse strand, counting down.
CGTAGTCCCAGATGTCATGGTGGACAGCCTGGAAATACCAGAGCAATTTTCCAGTGGCGGCGTCTGCGGCGACCACCGACGTGCCGAACAGATTGTCGCCCGTCCGGTCTGTTCCGACGCGGTCGTAGTTCGGGGCCCCAAAGGGCATGTAGACGATGCCCCGTTGCTGATCGACCGTCATGTAACCCCAGACGTTCACACCGGAGCGCTGTTTCCAGCTATCGCCACCCCACGTGTCGTGGCCCACCTCGCCAGGGCGTGGCACCGAGTGGAACGTCCATACAAGCTTTCCGGTATGGATGTCCCATGCGCGCGTATCTCCGGCGGGGCCGAGTCCGCCACCCGTGCCTCCGTGCCCTTCGCCCGGTCCTGCGCCCGTGATGACCAGGTTTTTGTAAATGACCGGTGGCGAGGGCAAAATGTAAAGCCTGTCTGCGCCCGTGCTCATCACTTCGGCGGTACGCAGGTTCACGGCTCCGTTGTCGCCGAAGGCTGTGTTTATCTTCCCGGTCGTCGCACTGATCGAATACAGGAAGCCGTGATTCGTTCCGAAAAATAGGGCTGGGCGGGTGGATGCATCCCCAGGCCAATATGCGGCTCCGCGCAGCGACGCCTGCTCTGATCCGGGAAGGACGAAGACCCATTTCTCTCTTCCGGTTGCCGGATCTAGTGCGACCACGCGGCCGTATGGCGTTACGACAAACATGGTGTTTCCGACGACCAAAGGCTGGTCTTCAGAGGGACGCCATCCGTTGTCCGGTGCAGTACCTGTGGCCGGCGCCGGCTTCATGTGGTAGATCCAAGCGACCTTCAGATGCCTGACATTTGCAGGTGTAATTTGAGCCAGCGGAGAATAGCGGGTGGCTCCAGGATCGAGGTTGATCATAGGCCAGGATCCGGATGCGTTGTGCGATGCATCAGACGGAATGCTCAACCAGATGAACAGGAGAAGCACCAGCAAGACGCTCCTCATAGGTGAATCGATGCCAGCGGGTTCTCGAGTCATATCCTTCGCAAATTCCAGGAGCACAAACTCTAGCGACAAAAAGCTGCACCGATTCTAGATCAACGGGAGAAAATGCACCAAGAAGTTGAACGGCAAGCCAGGTTCGATGCGTCCGCGCCGCAGCCACGCGCACATTCCAGCCAGACCGGACTGCCTATGCTCGAAGAATGCCATTCTGGCCCTGGCGGAGCGTCGCTGCCTTACCTGGCTGTCAAGTGATGAGAACCGGTCTGTCACGCGAAGCTGGAAGTAGGCCTCGGAACGCAACTTGGAGTCGATGCCGGCATAGGTCTTCGAGGACGGACTATGGCGATCCGTGTTTGCAACGCGAAAAGGCAGCTTCAGTTCTGCCGCTTAGCTGCAATTCCGACATAAGCTGTTGATGTGATTGCGAGCGGTAAACCGGCACAATTGAAGAGCAGATGCAATTTCTTTATTGGTCGATCCAATCCTGCGGCCGCCAAGATCTCACATCGCGAACGAATCGAAATTCGTCTGCGAGCAGAGGGAGTCTTCGCGAGACACGTCGCTATTTATCGGCCCGCAGGTAGGCGATCACACACCGGATGTCCTTCTTTGTGAGAATCGCTCCAAACGCCGGCATGGTGCCTTTTCCCTGCGCAATAATATTCTCGGCCTGCTGCGAGGTAATCGTCCGTGCCTGTAACGCTTGATAGAGATTCGGCGGCCCAAACGGCAAGCTGTCACCGGGCTGTTGAGTGTGGCAAAGGGCGCACCGTTGATGGAAGATCTCGCTGCCGTGCTTCACTGAGACTGCGGACCCAGTGCCCGGCTCAGGCGAAGCTCCTCTCGACGGAACCGCAAAGAGAAAGGCTGCGACGAGTCCGCAGACCACAACCCAAAGGACCGCCGTAATGTGTCGTGATAGAGCAGAAGCTACAGGCATTTTCATTTCCCGTTCATTGCATAATAAGCAATAGAAATTGCGTTTTCAAACGCAACGGCAATTGTATTCATGCGTTAAATGCGAAGTCAACATGTCAATTCTAACCGGTCCACTGCGCCGTTTCGGGCGGGGACCGGATTTCCTCAAAGAACCCATAGCTATCGAGGTCAAACGAAGGCGCAAAGAAGGAGCCAATCTTTATCTGCACGCCTCTCGAATTCTGAAGGATGTGGCTACCTCCTTGCGGAAAAATGACGGCGCAGCCGGTTTTCACGCGTCTGGTAAGCACCGGCCCGGGCAGGGAATTCCGCACGGGCAATTCTCCAGTTTCGCGTTCCAAGCTCCAGATGCTCGCGCCGAGCCGCATCTGTTGCAGACATGCCATGGAAAAGAACGCCGCGGTTACCTCGGTCGATATCCCCCAGTCGCTACATGGCGCATTCAAACTGCTGCGACGAGTCCGCCGGCCCGCGGAGTTGGAGAAAGGCCCGAAATCTTACGGTAATTCTGTACGAAATCGCAACGCGGGGCTAAGATGTTGTTCGCAGCGCGATCGGCACAATGAATTGCGCGATACGCAACGACTACATGTGGAAACGAGGTTGTTCATGAAGCTTAGGTTCTTTGCTTCGGCGGGTGCATCGCTCCTATGCATCGCTCCTATTTGTTCTGCCACCTATTGTCCCGTTGGGCAGGGAGAGCTGAACGTTCCGGGCATCCTGGACCTGATGCAGGGCCGCAGCATCCATGGTATGATTATGGTCGAATTGGATAATGATCCGAGGAATTTATCCCCGGTGCCGCCGATCGATCTCGCCAAAGAAAGTGTCTCCTATCTCAAGTCAATCGGGGTAAAATTCCGGACTTGACCACTCATGCTATGCCGACGACAAAGAGCCCTCAGCTTCAGTTCATCCAAAGCCTGGATCGCGGTTTGGCCATTCTTCAGTTGGTTGCCGGCTCCAAGGAGCCGGTTTCCCTCGGAGAGTTGGCCGCGTTGCTCAACATCGACCGCAGCAGCGCATTCAGGCTGGCGCACACCCTTCGCCGGCGCGGATTTCTCTCCTGCCCGCCGGGCCGGAAGGACTATGTGCTGGGGTCCTCCATGTGGACTCTTTCGCGGCAGTACGACTGGAGCAATGTACTGGTGAAAGTGGCTCATCCTGAGTTGAATCTTCTTGCGGTCCAAATCAATGAGACGGCTCACCTCGCGATTCGCGAAGGCAAGCAGGCTTTATTTGTCGATTCGGCGCACGCATCGCGCGTGATTGCCGTAGCCGGACAGACGGGCGAGCTCGTGCCGCTTTACTGCACGGCCCATGGCAAGGCGCTGCTGGCCGATTCGGACGAGCGCGAACTTCGTGCGCAGTTCGGCGCCGGGCCCCTGCAGATCTACACGAAAAGCACCATTACCGGCATCAAGGCTCTGGCAAAGGAGTGCGCCGCGATCCACGAAAGAGGCTACGCGACTGACGAATCGGAGTACGCGGAAGAGATGCGTTGCATTGCGGCGCCTATCCGTTTCGGCGATGACATTGTCGGATCGATCGGCATATCGGCTCCTTCCTCGCGCTTCACGAAGAATCTGTATCCCGAGTATGCGGAGAAGGTCTGCTCGGTGGCAGAACGAATCGGCAACGCGCTCGGTCAAAACGGATCGAAAGAGTAGCCTTCCGAATCAAGAGGCGAACCGCCTCCCAGTTCTTGCAAAAAGCCGCCGCAATCTCTCGCGCCAAAAGCGGTGATATTCCCCTCTGAGACAATCAAGCCGGAAGAGTCTTGTGGCTCACCCTGATCGCGTGGTATGCTTCAACAATTGTTGCGCAATACGCAATAGATGTTGCGGGAATCTCATGGAAGAGTCAATCTTCGAATTTGAATTCGATAAGTCAAAGCTCAACTATGCGGGCGCTGGACTGCAGCGGCCGGAATGCATACTGGCTGAAGCGGATGGTTCGCTTTGGGTCGCCGATGCGCGCGGCGGAGTCATGCATCTCCTTCCTGATGGGCAGCAACACATTGTCACGCAGCGGCGTTCCGGCCATTTTGAAGGAGTCGAGAGCGAGGCTTCGCGCTACCTGGAAGGCACCTTGCCGAACGGCCTTGCATTTGCCGATAACGGCGACATCCTGATTGCCAATTTCGGCACCGACCGGCTAGAAGTGATGACCCGCGAGGGCGAATCGCGGGTTCTCGCGGACCATATCGATGGCGAGCCAATCGGCAAAGTGAATTTCGTGCTGCGGGATTCGAAGAATCGGATCTGGATCACGATCTCGACACGGATCAAGAACTGGATGCATGCGCTCCGGCCCGATCTTCCTGATGGCTACATTGCGCGTTATATCGACGGCGCATTTCGGATTGTCGCCGAGGGATTTCATTTCACCAACGAGATTAGAATGGACGCCCGCGAGGAGTTTCTCTACGTGGCTGAGACCACCGGCGGCTGCATTAGTCGATTGCGCGTCTCGGAAGATGGAGAACTGGGGAAACGCGAGATTTTTGGGCCAGCCAGCCTCGGCAAAGGCGCATGGCCCGACGGAATCGCGTTCGACAGAGACGGAAACCTGTGGGGAACCATGGTCTACTCCGACAAACTTTTTGTGCTCAGTCCCAAGGGAGGTCTGCGAATCCTGCTCGACGAGGGCGATCCGCAGAAAGTGGGCGCGCTGGAGCAGGCTTTTCAGAGCAATCAAGTCAACGAGCAGGTCCTCTTTGCCACCGGTCAAGGCGTCGCGCCATGGATGGCCAGCGTCACCTTCGGCGGCAAGGATCTGAAGACGCTTTACATCGGATCGCTGCGCGGCACGCGCATTCCGTACCTTCGAGTTCCGGTGCCCGGCCTGCCCATGGTCCATTGGAAGGGCTGAGCCGGCGCGGACCCGCGAGAATGCGGATCGAGAGATAGCTTCACGCGCGTAGTGCCTGCCCCGCCAGGGCAAAGCCGCCTGATCTATGGCTTTTTTCCGCCCGTGTGTGGCTTGCCCCAGTAAATGAAAGTGCCAAATCGAGTCGCGGTCACAACATCCATGGCGCCATCCTTGTTCAAATCCACTGCCAGCACATCCGAGCCAACGCCAGAGTGGTTATCGATCAGATGCGGCACGAACTTGGCTCCGCCGGGCGCCTTGGGGTTGCGGACCGTCTGGTACCAATAGAGCACCGGCGCGCCGCGCGGATCGGGATCGATGTTGGTATCGAGATGGGAAAAATAGCGCTTGCCGACGATGAAGTCCGGAATGCCATCGCCATCCACATCGGCGTAAGTAGATCCATGCAACTCAGAGAACGTGACGCCTCCTGCGTTCTTCGTCGAAAAGTCATCCATGATCATGTGTTCAATGAAAGAGATTTTTCCCTGCGCGTCGCGCTTTTGCTCGAACCACGCCAGGCCCCAGCCGTGCGCATCGAGTGAGGTAACCACGTCGTTCAGGCCATCGCCGTTGACGTCGTAGACCGCCATCACGCTGCCTCCCATGATTCCTCGCACGTACCGGGCGAAGACCTCAGGGTGATATGTCCAGCTTTCCTGATTACTTCCAGGCGCGGGATGTTCCCACCATCCGTAGGGATTCAGGATGTCGAGCCGGCCATCGCCATTGATATCGCCAACCCCGATGCCATGAGCGGTCCCGTAGCCTTTTTCAGAGACATTGTGAATGATCCAGGGCCCGGTGGGATTGGCCGGATCCGGCTTCGCGTAGCGAACATATCCGTCGCCTTCATAAACCAACGCGGGTTTGCCATCGCCGTCTATATCGCGCACCACCGCAATCTCGCTCTGCACGCTGTCGACAACCTGGTATTTATCCCACCGCCGCGCTTCTCCTTTGGGATTGACGTACAGCACGGCGCCTGCACCTGCGCCGCCGAACGTAACGGTGAGCACGTCCGGCCAGCCATCCCCGGTAAAGTCAGCAGCAAATTCCATGGTGGAGTCGCTCGCAAACTCCGTCGTGGGATTCGTAGCCTTGGCCAGCCATATCTCCCTCGACTTCAAATAATCAGGCCCGTAGTAGATATATGGACCCGAAACAACATCCAGAATGCCGTCGTGGTTGAAATCAGCCGCAGCGGAGCCCCATGAGTAGTAGAAGTCGCTCAAACGCTGCTTCCGGAATTCCTTCGAGACCTCTTCCGGCTGACGAACCTTGATCCCCATGTCGCCCACGGCTGCGCCCTTGAAGTCGACTTCACCACTGCCTCCAACATAGAGAGCAACGGGCCCGTATCTTTTGTCGGCTATCGCTCCAAACTCATGCCCGTTATTGAGGTAGGTGCGGACAATATTTGCGTCGATGAAGATCTCCACGCTGTTCCAGTCGTTGGGGCGAAGTTCGGTATCCGGCGGCAGCAGTGGCAACGCCACGGCGGGTTTCATTGCTCGATACCTGCCCATTGCGCCGGCGGACTGGTCCGCGGAGGGCGGTGGCGCAACGCGAACCAGCCCGCCTCCGCGCGGCAATCTGTTGCGCTCCAGAATCTGGCCGTGGGCATCGACGGTTACTGCGTATTCGCCCATATCCGGGTCGCTGAGGGAAACGTAGACGCCCTTCATCCCGCCGTCCGGTGTCTTTCCCGCGCGCAAGAGCACTCCAGTGACACACCCCTCCGTGCAGCGGAACTCGGTGTAAAAATTCACGTCCTGATACGAGTGGTCGAGCACGAGCCAGCCGCCTCCGGCTTGATTCGGCCGGCCGACGACTTCGCCTTTCTCCGCGTGCCACTCGGCCTGGCCAAACGAGTGCCATCCGTCGAGATTCGCGCCATTCATGGTGATATCGGGGTGAAACGAGGGCCCGGAAGCAAAGGCCGGCGTAACGGCGATCAACAAACATGCGGAGGCCAGTAATCCACACTGCTTTGACATAGATTTTCCTCATCTCTATTCAGCGCCGGTAAACAGCTTCGAATCGAATACTGCCGCTCGCGCGAGGCTTTGGGGAATTGAAGAACGCGGCAACCCGGTTTCCCGCTGCATTTTGCATTCAAAAAAGTCATTGCGTATTATGCAAAAAAGATTTCACTTGTTCGGCCCCACGAAGTATATTATCGCAAGGCGGCGGAGAGTCAAGAAGCGCGCTCTATTTTTGGCAGTGGCGCAAACCGGCAAAAGAGTTTTTTCTTGCCGGCGTATAACGTGCCTCGTCGCCGGCGTGAGACCAAATCCGGGCTCGCTTCGTCTTGACAGATTGAAGCCCCAAAAAACTGAAAGGCGGCAGAGTGAAACATCTATATTCGATCGGCGGTCTGGTGCTCGTTTGGGTTGTCCTTGCGGTGAGCGGGAATGCGCAAACCGACTGGCCCAGCTTCGGCAATGATCCGGGCGCGATGCGATACTCCCCGCTCCAGCAGATCAACTCGGGCAATGTGACGCAGCTCAAAATTGCCTGGAAGTTCGATACGAACGTGGAGAATGCGCCTCCACCAGCGGCGCCGATCGTGAATCATGCAGTGCCTGCAGAGGACGAGCCAATGGCGTCCGCAAATGCTTCGACTCCAGAAGCGCGCGCCGCGGTTGCGCGACGCAGGTTCCGGCTGCTTCGCTTCTCCGAATCGATCCCAATCGTGATTGACAATGTCCTTTACATGTCGACCGCATACAGGCAGATCATTGCGCTCGATGCGGGCACCGGTGAAAAAATCTGGCAGTACGATAGCCCTCACCCTCCCGCGCTTCGCGGCGTCAGCTATTGGCCGGGGACAGAAGGATACCCGCCGCAAATCGTATATGGAACCCTCGACGGCTGGCTTATCGCGCTGGACGCAAAAACCGGAAAACCCGTTCCGGCTTTCGGCGACGGAGGGATGCTCGATCTGAAAGCCGGGGTGGTCCCCGCGAAATATTCCGATGCACGGATCGGCGTGAGTTCGCCGCTGATCTTCTACAAGAACTACGTGATTCCGGGTTGCTCGCCCGGAGAGCGGCCCGCCTTTGGCGCTTCCTGCGACATTCGTGCATTTGATATGCGCAATGGCAAAGTGGTGTGGACCTTCCACACGGTTCCGCGGCCGGGCGAGCCGAACCACGATGTCTGGAAGGATGGAGAGTGGGAAAATCGCGCGGGAGTAAATTCCTGGGGATTGATGTCCGTCGATGTCGAGCGGGCCACGCTCTTCATTCCTGTGGGCACGCCCAACACCGACTTCTATGGAGGGAACCGAACCGGCTCGAACCTGTATGGATCGAGCCTGCTCGCGCTCGACGCCAACACTGGAAAACTGAAGTGGTATTTTCAGACCGTTCATCACGACAACTGGGACTACGATAATTGCTCCGCGCCCATTCTGATGGATGTGAAGCGGCATGGGAAGACCATCCCGGCCGTGGCTCAGGTCACCAAGTCGGGCCTGGTCTTTATTCTCAATCGCGAAACCGGCAAACCCATCTTCGGCGTGAAGGAAGTTCCCGTCGCCAACGACAATGCCGCTCCTGGGGATTCAAACTGGCCGACCCAGCCTATGCCCGTGAAGCCGCCACCGCTGGCGCGCGATACATTTTCACCCAATGAGATTGCGACCGTAACGCCGGAACATGAGCAGTACTGCCGCGATCTTCTCGCGCGGGAAGGCGGCGCGATGACAGGCGGTCCATTTGCTCAATATGGACCGAAGCTTCGCGTTATCTTTCCAAGCTGGACGGGAGGCACGAACTGGGGCGGCGGATTCTTCGATCCCAAGCTGGGATACCTCTTCGTTGACACCAAGGATCTGGCGAACTTCAACAAGCTTGTTCCAGACCGCAAAGGCGATTACAACCGCGTGAGCCCCGACAATCCGCCGGCGGAAATAGGAGACTACTTCTGGGATGGAAAAAAGCACTGGCCCTGCCAGCAGCCGCCTTGGGCCCGGCTCATCGCCGTCAACGTCAATACCGGAGACATTGTGTGGCAGGTTCCGTTCGGTTCTTTCGAAGAACTGGACAAGCTGGGAGTACCCAAGACCGGAACACCCACAACAAACGCCGGCGGAATTGTTACGGCCGGCGGCCTCATATTCATCGGCGCCACAACAGACGGTAAATTCAGGGCCTTCGATTCTCGCACCGGAAAAGAGCTCTGGACCACGGATCTCGAAGTGGATGTCAACTCCATCCCGATTACCTGGCAGGGCAAGGATGGCAAGCAATACCTTGCGGTATTTGCCTCAGGAGGTGGGCACAACGGAGCGAAGCCAGGCACACTTTATGTCTACACGCTGCCTGGATAATGCTTGCACGCGAGGCATTGAAAACAGATAGAGAGGGCGCGCCGCATTTTGCGATGCCCGCCCATCAGTTGTAATTTCAAGATCGCGATGCGGGTAAGTCGCGGGCACACGCCGACCCATACTGGATTCACCACGGCACCGAATGAACGACAATACTTCTTTAAGTTGGGGATTTATGATCAGGCTAACTGTGCTGACAAGCATCGTCACTGCTCTCGCCATCGTGGCCGGCTCATCCTTGAGCAACACATCCGCACAAAGCACGCCCGCTGCAAGCAACGCATCAAACGGTGCGGCCGGTTATCCATGGCCAGAGGGACCGGGCCAGGCAGTGGTCAAGAAGGCATGCCTCTCTTGCCATAGCGCCAACGTAATCGTTGCGCCGCCAGGGCGGACCGAAGACCAATGGGAAGACGTTATCAGCAAGATGATAGGCAGGGGCGCCATTGTCTCCGATGACGATGCGGACCTCCTCATCGATTATTTGTCCACAAACTTCGGTCCCAATTCAAAGAGTGCGCATCCCGCTTCGCAAGCGGCGCCGGCCCAGCCTTCTTCGCAGGATAAAGCAGCTCCGCCAACCTCCACCGGCGCGGCAGCATCTGCGGGCCCTTCCGATGCATCCGCTCCGTTGAATGTAAACAAGGCGAGCGCCGACGAGTTGCAGTCAGCGCTGAAACTTACCAAGGCAGAAGCGGAGCTGATCGTTCAACATCGTGAGCGGTATGGCGATTTCAAGAACTGGCAGGAAGTAGCATCCGTTCCAGGGGTGCCGGCTAAAGCGATCGAGCAAAACCAGAAACGTCTGACGTTCTGATCCGGCTCGCAGATGTTCAGTGCTTGCGTCAAGAACAAGCCGCTAGAGAAGAAACTCGCGCGAGCAAACGCACAAGGAGCGCTCCCCAGTTCTCTCGTCCTCCCGTCCAGTTAGTCGGATGACGATTGAGCGGAGAAATTCCCCTGCGCCCTGTTCATTTGCGGACAGATGGTTCGAGATCGAACACAGCAAGTCATGAACTATCGCAAAATCGGATTCCAGCTATTTCATTTCACAGGGCTTAGCCGCCAGTGGTTTGGTGAGAAAAGTGCTTTCGTATTTAAAAGCCTGAAACTCTTTGAGGGGAACCCCATGCGGAAGCTGTTCTTTGATCTTCGATTTGTGATGCGGCAACTGGCCAAGTCGCCTGGATTCGCAATCACCGCGGTGCTCATGCTGGCATTCGGCATCGGCGCAACGACGGCGATCTTTTCTATTGTGGAGGCAGTCCTGCTGCGGCCCCTGCCGTTTCCGAATTCGGAGCGGCTGATGGTGCTGTCGGACCGGCTGGCCGGAGTGAATGTCGGCGGCAGCGATGAGGTAGGCGTGACGGTGCCGGACATCCGGGCATACACCCGTCAGGCACACGGCTTTACCGCTCTCGGTGGCTACCAGGGCGCAGCCTACGAGCTCTCCGGCACAGGCGAGCCCGCGCAAGTGAATGCCGCGCGGCTGACGGCGGGCGTCTTTTCGGCTCTTGCCGTCAATCCGCAACTCGGGAGAGTTTTCACAGCGCAGGAAGATGAGCAGAGCCAGCAGCTGGCGGTGTTGAGCTACGTCACGTGGGTGAGCCGGTTTCACCGCGACCCGCAGATTCTGGGGACGAAGATCCTGCTCGATCGCAAGCCATTCGTCGTGATTGGCGTGATGCCGCGCAACTTCGAGTTCCCGCTGGTGCCGGGCCAGCTGAACCGCGCGGAGCTATGGGTGCCGATGAGCTTCACGGCCCGGGAGCTTACGCCTGCGTCTGCGGCCAATTGGAGCTACCAGATGGTGGGGCGGCTGAAGCCGGGCACTTCAGCCAAGCAGGCGGAGAGTGACGCGGAGACAGTGGCGCAGGAGATCATGCGCAACTATCCGGCGATGATGGCGAACCTGCACATCAGCGCGATGGTCAGGCCGCTGCAGGAAGACACCACAGAGCAGACGAAGCCGTTGCTGCGGACCCTGTTTCTGGCAGTCGCGGTGGTGTTGCTCATTGCGTGCGTAAACCTGGCGGAGTTGATGCTGGTCCGCGCGATCCGGCAGCAAAGAGAAATTGCGGTGCGGCTGGCGTTGGGAGCGAGAGTCTCGGCGCTGTTGCGTCAGGCGATCCTGGAGAGCCTTGTCCTCAGTGTCAGCGGCTGTGCGCTCGGCCTGGTTCTGGCGGCGCTGGCGCTGCAGGTGGGCAAGAGCCTGCTTCCTGAAAGTCTGCCGCGGATCAGCGAGATTGGTTTGAACTGGAGCGTGGTAGGGTTTGCGCTGCTGCTGGGCGTGGTCACAGGCCTGGTATGCGGGCTGGTTCCGGCGTTTGCAGCCTTGCGCACCAATGTGAATGCGAACCTCAAGGAGGGCGGCAGGAGCGGATCAGAAGGCGGAGGCCACGCACGGTTGCGGTCGACGCTGGTGGTGGCGGAGATTGCGGTCGCGCTGGTGCTGCTGACGGCCTCGTGTCTGCTCTTGCGCAGCTTTGAAAACATGAGGTCCGTCAATCTCGGCTACCGGCCGGAGCACGTCACCACAGCTTCGTATTCGCTTCCGCGCAAGCAGTACGCGAAGCAGGAACAGGTAGACGCTTTCAATCGCGAGCTGTTGAGGCGGTTGAACCGGCTCCCGGGAGTCACTACCACTGGGCTAACGAGCCTGATACCCGCCGGAGGCAGCAACAACAACCAGACCTTCGTCGTGGAAGGGTACACGCCGCCCAAGGGCGCGGACATGAACCTGGCCACAGTGACGCAGGTGATCGGAAACTTCTTTCCGGCCATGGGAATCCCAGTCTTGCGAGGACGGCTTTTCACGGACGCGGACCGGCACGGTTCGCAACTGGTGCTCATCGTGAATCACCGGCTGGCCCAGCACTTCTGGCCTGGTCAGGATCCGATTGGGAAGCGATTGCGGATCGGGACGTTGGAAATGCAGACACCCTGGCTGACAGTGGTCGGAGAAGTGGCGGACGTGAAGCTAACCTCGCCCGATCAGCCGGCCAACGAGCAATACTACATGCCGGAAGATCAGGCAGAGGATGCCGTCGGGACTCTCGGCTCGCCGAATGACCTGAATGGAAACGGTGGATACATCGTGTTGCGGTCTTCGCTTCCACCGGAGCTGATGGAGAACGCGCTCCGCTCGACGGTCAGGTCCATCGATCCGCTGCTGCCGCTCACGCAGGTGCAGACGATGGAACAGGCGGTCTCGCAAAGCGAAGCCCCGCGGCGCTTCAACACCGTGCTGATCGGGAGCTTCGCCTTCGCGGCAGTCTTGCTGGCGCTGCTTGGGATCTACAGCGTGATCTCGTTTTCCGTTGCATCCAGGGTGCAGGAGATGGCGATCCGCATGGCGCTGGGATCGCAACGCGGGGCCATTGTGCGGCTGGTTCTCGAGTCCGGTGCAAAGCTCGCCGCGATCGGATGCCTCATCGGACTGGGTGGTGCTGTTGCCGCTTCACGGCTCCTGCGGTCGCTTCTATTCGATGTGAGCCCAGTCGATCCGCTGGTCCTGTCGTTAGCCGCGGTGGGCGTAATGCTACTGGCGATTGCGGCTTCAGGGCTGCCCGCACTTCGGGCAGCGTCCACTGATCCAATGAAGGCTTTGCGAGGAAATTAGCGCGGGGCTCATAGGAACACTTCGAAATGGTATGATTGCGGCGCATTGAAAACCGATTTACTTTCAAAGCTCGTACATCCACTGCCATGCAAACATCCAGGAAATTTATCGTCATTGCAGCTCTCTTGCTCAGTGCCAGCCGCATGCACGCGCAACCGCCCGTGCCGGCTCCCTCCAATGATGCGGTATGGGTAGCCAGTTGGGGAGCTTCGCAGCAAATTCCGGAACCACAGAACGCGTTGCCGCCTGACGACCTGCGCGATGCGACCGTGCGCCAGATCTTTCATCTTTCAATAGGCGGTCCTGTTCTGCGCGTGCATCTCTCGAACGCGTTTGGAACCGAAGCGCTGCACTTCACCTCGGTGCACATTGCGCGGCCGCTTTCGCCCTCGTCTTCGGCGATCGATCCTGCGAGCGATCATAAGTTCAGCTTCGCTGGAAGCGAAGAGGTGACCGTTCCGCCCGGCGCCGAGTTTGAGTCCGATCCGCTGAACTATCCAGTCGCACCGCTTTCGGATTTGGCGGTCACGTTTCATCTGGATGCCCCGCCATCGAGAGAGACCGGCCATCCGGGGTCGCGAGCGACATCGTATTACGTCCATGGGGACTCAGCCGGCGCTGGCAATCTGACCGGCCCGAAGCGTGCGGACCACTGGTATCAGGTTTCGGAGATTGATGTGCAGGCCGCGCCGGGAGCGGCTGCCGTGGTGGCGCTGGGAGATTCAATCACCGATGGACACGGCGCAACGACAAATGGAAACGACCGATGGACAGATGTGCTGGCGGAAAGGCTGCAAGCGTTGCCGCAGACCCACAATGTCGGCGTGTCGAATCAAGGTATCGGCGGGAATCATCTGCTCACCGATGGTCTCGGTCCCAACGTGCTGGCGCGATTTGACCGCGATGTGCTGGCGCCCGCGGGCGTGCGGTGGCTCATCGTCTTCGAGGGTGTCAATGATCTGGGCGGGCTGGCGCGCGATGGTGAAGTCTCACCGGCCGAGCACGCGGCGCTGGTGCAGCGGGTTATCGCTGCTTATCAGCAGATCCTCGCACGGGCCCACGCACACGGGCTCCGCGTCTTCGGCGCGACCATTACTCCCTATGTCGGCTCAAATTATTATCATCCGGGTCCACTCAGCGAAGCCGACCGGCACGCTGTCAACACCTGGATTCGCTCGCCTGGGAATTTCGATGCTGTGATCGACTTCGATGCGGTTGTGCGCGATCCTCAGCACCCGGATCAACTGCTTCCCGCATACGACTGCGGCGATCATCTGCATCCCTCACCCGCGGGGTACAAGGCGATGGGCGACGCCATCCCATTGAACCTGTTTGAGCGGTGAGGGCCGAGGAAACTCTTCCAGATCTCCATTCTCCGGCATCGTCGCTTGCAAAGCTTGAGGAGAGCCAAAGCCCGGCGAGCCATGCAATCGCCAGGCTTTGCAAGATCAACGCCCTATCACGATGAACGCGCGGATTCCTCGCTCATCATCCTGGAGTATTGGTTAGAAAACCAGCCTTCCCTGAACAACCACCACACGGCCGGAGACGGTTGGCTCCTGACTTGACCCATACGGGCTGGTGGGAGCGTTGATGTCGCTTGATATGTGTCCAAGGGTGCTCAAGTCCGACGCGTTGTTGGCCGGCTGCGCGAAGTTCACATGGTTCAGCGTGTTATAGGCCTGTGCGCCCACCTGAAAAGTCACGGACTCTCTCTTGTAAACGTTCTTGTAGAGATTCAGGTCTACGTCCGCATAATGCGGCCCGTAAAATGCGTTTCTCGGAACATTGCCAAAGTTGGTTTGCACCGGCTGCACCAGCGTGCCGCCGCCCGGTAGAGCCGGATAGGCGGGAACAACCGAGCCGCTCGCGTTGACCGTCAGACCGGTCCCGTTGAAGGTCCCGGCAGTCTGAAAACATGGATGCGAATAAGAGGTGCAGTGATGATTGAAGCCATTCGTCAGCACCTGGGCAAGTACGATGGCTCCCCCGGACCCGCTGGAGGCAAGCGCACTTCCCGCATTGGTATTTAACACGCTGAACGGTTCTCCGGAGCGCCAATACGTCTTGGCGCCGAGTGTCCAGCCTGCGGCTACGGAATTAACCAATTTGTTGTCGGCGTGATACGGCTCTACATAGACGAGGTCGGTTACGAAATTGTGCCGGATATCGTAATCGGAGTTGGAGTACATCAGCTTGGATGGCAATCCAGGTGTCTCCTGAAAACTCAGAGAAACGGATCCGTTGTAAGGAAGCGCTCCAGAACCTCCTACGCCTCCGTTGGAAATATCGTCCAGTGAGTGGCTATAGGTATACGACACATCGGCCGTTAGCCCCCGCCGGTCGATGTGTTTATATTGCACCGAAGCTCCGCTGTAATTCGAGATTCCATTGTTGGTGAAAGTTTGGACCGACGCAAAGCGCGGATCGGGCGATGCGGTTGGCAGCCCGCCAAACGTTCCGGTCCCATAGGAGCCATAGTAGGAGCCGCCGACATTCTGATTCACGTGGTCATTTACGATGAACAGGTTGTATCCATGATTGCCGGCGTAGGAGAGAATCAAAGCGTCGCTCCCGGTGATCTGCTGCTCCAGTTGCAGGCTGTACTCCACATAGCGCGCACCGTGAAATTCATTTGGAGTCGTGACATAATTCGGCGGCGCGAACCCGATTCCCTGGGCCCCTAACGTCGCGGCAATCTGATTGTACGTAGCTCCTTGCGAGAAACCGTTCAGCACTTCGGCGGCGGAACCCGCTGCGACGGCATGCGCGCTTCCCGCGCCTTGGCCAACATCTCCGGACCCAACAGCGGCAAAATACCGGTTCGGGAAGGAAAGAAAAGTGTTCTCCAGGATAAGGCCGGGGAAGTTATCGGCAAACAAGCCCACTCCGCCGCGCACCACTGTCTTTCCGTCACCCATCAGGTTCAAATTGAACCCGCCGCGCGGTTGCACGATAACCGCTTCCATCGAGGGGACAAAGCTCTGGTGTCCCGCGGAAAGTGTCGTGTTATACGGTGTGTTCAAGGTAGCGGAAGAACTGGGAAATCCTCCCAGGTAATGCGAGTAGCAGCCATCATGGCAAATCGGATCCCCGTTGTGATCGACGCGCAGGCCGTAATCGAGAACAAGGTTTGGAGTGACGCGCCACTCATCCTGGCCATAAATTCCGAAGTTATACATCGAGTTGTGCAGATTGCCGAACCGGGGAAAACCCTGGAAGAAAAGAGAACCCTGGCTTCCTGGGAGGCTGCCCCCCATCTCATCCGCGATGCTGCCGAAGATGAAATCGCCCCCATAGGAGTCCGTCAATAAGCCAACGTCGGTGAAATCGTTGCGCTTAAAATCAACTCCGAATTTGATGTTGTGATTTCCTTTTATCCAGGAAAGGTCGTCGACGACTTGGTATTGCGTGTTGTTGGTTCCTCCGGGGAAATCGACCCAGGGACTTCCCAAAGTCGTGGAGGCCGTAAAGAACGTAGGCTGGCCGATTCCAGCCGCTGAATTCGTTCCACCATCGCTGGCTTGATCGAACTCTGTGGGCGAGGATGCCAGGGCAGCGCCTAAATTCGCCGGTTCGAAGATGCCGCTGTAGTAAGCCCCTCCCAGGACGAACTGGTTGGTCAGAGCAGGTGTGAAGCTATAGGTGTCATTAAGCTGACCCGTCCAACCTGGCTGGCGGCTAACCTGATCCCATGCGGGATTGATCAGGCTCACAAAAGTCGGCTGCTCACCCTGATCATCCGTCACGCGGAAGAAGACAATATGTTTCGAGCTGATATTCCAATCAACCCTGCCCGCCACCAGCCACTCCCGGTTGAGCGCCTCTGAATCCACAAAGGCAGAGTCGACGCAACTTTCGGCTGCGCTCGTGCCCAGCGTTCCATGTGTTCCGTAGTCCGGCGTGCCGGCCAGAGATCCGCAGCCATAGTTGCCGGAGGTATCCTGTTGCGCTCCGGCGCCGGTCACCACCGGAATCGCCTTCGCATACGCCGGAGAAGCGTTCGCTCCCTTGAACATTCCCCCATACAGGGTTTTGCTGTCAGACGTGATATTGGGGTTGGCCAGAACGCTGGCTTGCAAGGCTGGGGAAGGGAGATTGACAAATCCGGTGCTCGGCTGCACGTACCGGATTCCTTCCGTATCGGCAAAGAAGAAAAGCTTGTCGCGCTTGATAGGACCGCCGATCTGCGCCGCATATTGGTTGGAGACGGCTTTGGGCCGGGGAATGCCGGCTTGATTGTTGAAGAAGTCGTTGGCATTGAGTCCGTCGCTGTTGTAGTTCCACAGCGCCATCCCATGCACCCGGTTGGAGCCGGATTTCGTGGCGTAGGTTTCGATGACACCCGCCTGGCGTCCATACTGCACGCTGTACCCGTTCTGCACCACCGATGCCTGCGCAATCTCCTCCTGGCCAATCGTAAGGTTGGAAGAGCCGGAATAATTCAGACCGCCATAGAGCGAGACGTTGTAATCGGCGCCGTTGATGACCACCAGATTGGATAAGCCGGGAAGTCCATCCGACACAATCGCGCCAAAACCCTGGGTTCCAGCGCCCATCACCACGCCGGGCACCGTGTAGGCAATCGTGGTGATGTCGCCGCCGGGCGCGGGCAGGTTCTCAAATTGTTCGGTGGTGAATGTGGTTGTCGTGTTCGAGCTTTGCGTATCGATCAACTGGGCGTTGTTCGCGCTCACCTGCACGGTTTGCGTAGTCGCGGTGGGACTCAATGTCAAATTGACGGCGGACTGCTGGCCAGTCAAAACCTGCACCGTAGTTGTGGTCGACTGCATCCCGGGAGCCGTCGCCGAAATTTCGAAATTGTCCGGCTTCAGAAACGGAGCCGTGAAGCGGCCTTGATCGTTGGAGGTCAGTGTGCGCGTATCGCCGGTGGACATATCTTTAAAGGTGATCGTTGCTCCCGAAACCACCGCGCCCGTCGAGTCCGTTACTACGCCATTGATGGAACCGCTGACGGCGGTTTGGGCAAACGTGGCCCTTCCGCAGGTGAGCGACATTCCCGCAACCGCTAACAGCATGACTCGCCGCGCTATGCGTTTCGTGGATTGCTTGACGATAAAATGCAGCATAAGTTCTCCTTCGTATAATCCGGTTATCGCGCCACCATGCAAATCGATCGCTACGGAACTGCTCGACGCGATGATCGTTCGAAGCTCATCACTGGCCTCCGCCAAGGACGAGCGCGAATCTCAATTACCGCAGGCAACCAAATTTGCCAACGGATGCGCGAATTGCACCTTCCATCCCCTTTCATAATCAATTCATCAGCCATAGTTCGTGTTGCAATATGCCGAGGATGTGTGACGAAGTAGTGAAAAAATGTGACGAGTGGCGAGCGCAAGTGAGAATCCAAAAAAATGTAGAACAGCATATGCGATTACGAATCCTGTAAGTCTGGATAAAGGCTCGAACACGCGAGTAAAAATGGAGCGCGGATCAGCAGGAGGCAAGTGTTTTTTGGGAAAGCTTCGTTACTCATCGCATCCCGAAGCAACGACAGGCGTCGATCCGGAGCTACATTAGATTTACGGGAGTGCGCTCCTTTCCTGTCGCTCAGGGCAGTTTGTCACTCCATCCAGTGCGACCAGAAAAAATGGCGCATTGGTGATGAAGAAGACAGCTTCAGGAATTTTGCCGATGATCGCGCTCGATCGGGAGTCTCCGAAGGCGCTGCACACGCAGATTTACGATGCGTTCCGTCTGGCGATCATCGGGGGAAAATCTTCGCGCGCGGCAGCGGGTCAGTCGCCCCGCTCCTTCTTACAAGCAGAGGCCAACGAAGCCGTCTGACTCATCCCCAGCCGAAACTCGATGGCGGCCAATCCAATTCGAAAAAAGATGCCCTCGTCAGGCGCGTAGCCGTGTCAACCCTCTGAGGAGCTTGACAGCCTGAGCCCGTGCACCGGGATAATCAACTCCATGCGATGGGTGGTGTGGTTGGCGTCGGCTCTGTGTGCGGCCGGCGTGTACGCGCAACAGGCCGTGCAGTTGCCGTCTCCGCAGGCCCTTGGAGGCGATGTCGCTGAGACGTTCCGCTTTGTCTCCGATGGTCCCGCCGGCCCTGGTTGGTCCCGGCCGGATGAGATTGCGCGAGCCTATTTCCATGAGGACCTGACCGCTCTTTTTGAGCGCACGATTGTGCTGAACGGCGAGTTGCCGCCGCGCACCACGCTGCGCTGGATCTTCACCGGACCGCATGCCGGCCTCACCGTCGAATTGACATCGACCAAAGTCCACATTGCTGAGCGGTATTACGATTCGATGGGGCTCTACGACGGCCAAGGGAACTACCCCGACAAAACCGTGCTCAATCTCGAAAAGCAATTTACAGGCCAGGCACGCTCGCTCACGGTGATTGCGGATGCGCATCTGGCCGTCCGCGTGCTCGTGAATGGCGCCGAATTGCTCAACGCTCCGCTCCTCTTCGATCTGGCCCGCCATCAGCTCATGTATATGGCCCCGCGTACCGCGCACGACGTGGTAGAGGGCGCTCTGCTGCGGCCTCAGGTCCAATCGGCGGCCGTCAGCATTCATCCGGACGAAGTGCACCAGACCATGCTCGGCTTCGGCGGCAGCCCCAGCATTCCGGCCTATGCCGAGATGAGCGAGGAAGGGAAGCGCGCCTACTGGCAGATGCTGAAGCGTTACAACCTGCTTCTCTCGCGCGAATACCCGATGGGCACTGAGCTGAAGCCGGATCTGAGCAACCTGGACGATCTGCACGATGCGACGCCGCATTATTACGGTGACAATTTTCCCAACAGCGAAGTATCGAGCTTTGATTACAACAAGCACGTGCTTGAACTTGGCGGGGGCGTGATCTACGAACTGTGGGCGCTGCCCTCGTGGGCCACCGAGCCGTACACGGGGCCGGAGATTATAGATACCTGGAGCCGGCAAATACGGCGGGTTGCAAATCCCGAGGAGTACGCGCGCATAGTCGTCGCATACTGCAAGAAAGAGCAGGCCGCCACGGGGGCTGCGCCGCTGATCGTCGGCATCGAAAATGAGGTGGACCAGCCGCCGGAGGTCTTCAATGCGATGGTACTCGCGCTGCGCCGCGAGCTGGATAAGGCGGGCTTTGCGCAGACGCGGATTCACATGGCCGATGCGAGCTATATGTTCAAAGGCATCAACCGGACAAACCAGCTGCGCAAAGATCCGCAAGCGTGGCGTGCGATCGACTATACGGCGACGCACGAGTATGACTTTCAGGAGTTCCTGGCCAATCCTGATATGTATGACGATGCCATGCGGACGATGCACGCCGCGAGTGAAGGCAAGGAATTCCTCGCGACGGAGATATGCTTCAACGATCCGCGTTACCAGGAGGCGTCCTATCGCATCGCCTTCGCGGCGGCCCAGCTTTATCACAAGAGCTTGACCGAGTTGGACGCGGTGGCGCTGATGTATTGCTGGCTCCTGCTCGATGTGGAGCAGCCCAGCTTTGCCGGCTCGCGGGCTCTGATCGAGCCGGACCGGACGAAGGGATGGGCTCCGGTGGCCACGAGTTTCGAGTTGCGCGTGCTGGGCGCCTACAGCCGGCACATTCTCAAAGGCATGAAGCGGATCGGGGCGGAGAGCAGCGACCCTGATCTGCTTGCGACTGCATTCGCAGACGGAAAGCGCGAGACGCTGGTAATCGTGAACCGGGCCGCAACGGCACGCCAACTTTCGGTGAGCGGGGCTCATCCATGGCTTGAAATGGAACGGACGGGTCTGGAGGAAGAGAACAAAGTTTCCTCCGTTCCCGCGCAGATTGTGGTCCAGCCGGGCGAGATTGTTGTGCTCTCAACCGTGAAAGCGGAATAGAGAAGTTCCTGGGACCGACGCGGGGCAATTGCGACCGGCGCCAAGTACTCTTCTGCATAGCAATCAGCGCTGGATTTCGATTCAGCATTGAGTTTGAGCCATTGAGGTGGTTTGTGGATTGGAAGCGGGTTGGCTTGGTATGGATATACGTTTTCGCGCTCGGCTCCGCTGCCTTTGCTCAGGTGACGATTGATCATCGCTGGTCGAATACCGACGCGCAGAGCCTGATCGGTTTGCCGATGGGCAGCCACAAGACCATCGTGGACAAAAAGGGAAATCTGAAGTGGTCGCAATGGAACTTGAAGCGCAGGCCGCTCGATTCTCCCATCGGTTTCAGCAGCCAGATGGATGGCGAACTGGCCATGGAAGCGTTTGCCGGCGCGGCGCCGCTCGAGGTGACGGCGCAGGAGCTATACCGCGGACGCTATCCGTTTGTCGTATCGACGGCGCGCGCCGCCGGGCTGACGCTGGAGGAGTTGGCCTTCGCGGTCGATCCGGATGCAATTCCCGGCAAGCTGCCGGATCGCAACTCCGGCGCCAGAGGGATGGACATCGTGCGGCTCAGCTTTCATAACGATGATGCGGCCGCGGTGGACGTTCTCGTCAAGCTGAGCGGCAAAGAGCGCAACCTTCCGGGACATGTTGCGGGACGCTCGCTCGTCACGCTCAGCGGCGAGGATGTGGTCCTGGTGACGCAGGCGGAGGGCGCGGTGCTGGCGTCGGAGGATCACGGCCTGACGCTCGCTCTGCGGGGCAGCGTTCCGGCACATGGTGTCAGAACTATGTGGCTCGAACTGCCGTATGAGTGGCCGGCCGCGCGCAACGCAGAGCTGTCGCAGGAAAGCGGCGAATCGCTGCTTACAAAGGCTGTTGCGCAATGGGATGGTCTGTGGACGCATGGAGCGATGATGGATTTTCCGCAAAAGGAATTGAGCGATTTTTATCGCTCGTCGCTCGCCTACGTGCTCATCCTCACTGAATACGATGCGCGCGGCGATCTGTGGACCCTGGACGGCCCCGCGGTATACCGGCAATATTGGGGCCGCGGCGAGTACTTTCAGGCGCGTGCATTGGAAGTGGCCGGCTACATGAATCCCGCGCGCGAAAGCGTGGAGCACGCGTTGCACATCATGATGGACGACGGAGAGTGGGATGGGCCGCCTGCAAGCGGCTGGCCGGCATGGGACAATGCGGGCGGCAATGCCGGAGCCGTCTGGGAATACTATCTGTTTTCGCGTGACCGGCAATGGCTCGCGCAAAGCTTTCCGTACCTGCTGCGATCGGCCGAGTGGATACGGGATCACCGCGAGGAGTCGAAGCTCGAAGGCGTCGCCGACATTCCCCTCGGAGCGCAGCCGATCAAGAGAATGATCTCTTCCAAATGCCGTCCGGAGCCGCAGCCGCCGCTGAATCCCGGCGAGAAGACTTACTGGTACGGGCTCTTGCCCTGGAGTTATGGCGACTCCGGATTGCCGGAAGGCCATTCCTTTTCGCACAACTTTATGGCGGCGTACGCAGAAAGAGTGACGAGCGAGGCAGCCCGAACATTGGGCGACACAAACGATTCGGCCTGGCTGGAGAACGAGTATGCGGCCTACACGGCGGACATCCGCGAGAGCGTGCGCAGAGCGATCACCCTCGAAATAGAGAAGCCGCCCTATCTGCCCGCTATGCCCACTTATCCTGAGGGCGCGTATTCGCAAAGTTTTCTGGCCGTGTACCCCACGCAGCTTTATGCGCCCGAGGACCCGCTGGTCAGCGGATTGATCGCGCGGATGGAACGCGAAGAGAAACAGGGGCTTCCCACGAATGTCGCGTGGGCCGGACCGGCCGGCGTCTGGGCGGGCGAGGCGATGAACATGGCCGAGACCTATTTGCTGCGCGGAGAGAAGGAGAAAGCCGCGGCCATGTTCGAGGCTGCATTGAATCATAGCTACACCACCAAAGTGTGGAAAGAAGAGATTCTCGTGGATGTGAATCTGCCGCGCGCCTGCGACACCCCGCACAGCAAGCGCAGCAACATGGAAGGTACCGGCGATATGCCCGAGGCTTGGGCGAATGCGAATCTGGTCCTGCTGCTGCGTGACATGCTCGTGAATGAGCGCGATGGAAAGATCCACCTGCTGCCCGGCCTGCTCGCGAGCTGGGTGCCTGAAGGCAAATCGCTCACGCTGGACAACGCGCCCGTCACGACGGGAGGCACGGTGAGCCTGCGCGTGGATCACGTCAGCGCGAGAAACTGGCGCATCGCCATCGACCCTCACGGGCTCGCGCGCAACTTTGTTGTTCATCTGCCTTTCGAGCCAGGTCCCAAGTATCGCACCGGGAACCAAACGGGGCTTTCCGCATCTGAGCTTCCCGTCTCCGCTGATAAGCGAACCGTGATGGAGTTTGAGCTCGAATGAGGCGCCGCGCATTCATCCGCAGTGCCGGCGCGTCGGCGGCCGCAACCTTTTTATCTCCGCGTTTCCCATTTGCGCGGAGCGGCCCCGCGCCCATCGCCGCCACGCTCACCATTCACGAATCGGCAACCCTCGCCACCGTTCCTGACGACTTTATCGGCCTCAGCTACGAATCGGCGCAGTTGGCGAATCCAGCCTTCTTTGCGGGCGAAAATAAGACCCTGATCGCTCTCTTCCGCGAACTGGCTCCGAAGGGCGTATTGCGGCTCGGTGGAGGGACGAGCGAGTTCAGCGCATTCACAACGGACGAGCAGGATGTGCCCGGAGGCTTTGACGCAGTCGGTCCCGATACCAGCAGGAACATAGAGATTGATACCCTCATTACGCCGAAGAGCCTCCGCAATCTCCGCGTGTTTCTCGATGCGACGGGATGGCATTGCCTCTATGGGTTGAACCTGGGCCGCGGCACTGTTGAGCGCGCGGCGGAAGAGGCTGAGTACGCGCAACGCATTTTGGGGCCGAAGCTCCTCGCGTTTCAGCTGGGCAACGAGCCGGACGCATGGCGCAACCGTTACCGGCCCTCCATATGGACCTATGCCGATTACTGGAAAGAGTGGTTTGCGGCCCGCAATGCCATTCTCGCGCGGGTTGCGCACGCGAAGTTTGCCGGGCCCGATGTCTCCAATAAGATGGCCTATGTGACCGGCTTTGCGCAGGACGCGAAGAAGAGCGCTCCCAATGTGGTCATGCTCACCTCGCATTATTATGCGATGGGACCGGCCGGCTCGAAAGACGCGACGCTGGACAAGGTTCTTTCCCCGGATCCGAAGCTGGGGCGCGACCTGAAGATTGCGATGGAAGCTGCCCGGGCCGCGGAACTGCCCTATCGCATGAGTGAAGGGAACTCCTGCTGGAACGGCGGCGAAGCGGGCGTGAGCGACACGTTGGCCAGCGCGTTGTGGGTTCTGGACATGATGCTCACCTTTGCGCAGGCAGGCTGCGCGGGCGTGAATCTGCACGGTGGCGGCAATGGCTTTTACACGCCGATCGCCGGAGGCTTGAAATCGGGTTTCGTGCGGCGGCCTGAATACTTTGGCATGGAGATGGTCCAACCATTGATCGGCGCCGCAATCCTTGCGTCAACGCTTGCCCGCGCGGATGACAAGCTCCGGGCCTATGCTGCGCGCAAGTCCGGCGCGCATCTCATTCTCGCCATCAACAAAACCGGGCGGCCTGCGGAGGTTCAATTACCTCTGCGCTCCGCGCGCCGCCAGTGGCTTCTCACCGGTCCTGCAATCGACGCGAAAGAAGGAGTCACGCTCACGGAAGGGCGCGCAACATCCATCCGCGATCGTGTGCTGCACGTCGCGCCTTACAGCGCGGTCTTAATCGAGGAGTAAGAGGGAATCAATGTCAAAGAAGAAATGGAGCAGGCGCCGTTTTTTGCACAACGCAGCGGTATCAAGCGCAGCCTTCGCCGGACGCGCGCCTCTGCGAGCGCTGGCGGGTGAAGCCGGAGAGCCTTCCGGCCCGGTGATCTTTTTCGAGCAGCCGGCAGCCACGTGGCCGGATGCACTGCCCGTGGGCAACGGGCGGCTCGGCGCAATGGTGATCGGCAATCCCGCCAAAGAGCGCTTGCAGCTCAACGAGGAGACCGTCTGGGACGGTGAGCGGCGCGACCGCAACAATCCTCAAGCAGCCCGCTCGGTTGAAGTGCGCAATCTCCTCATGGCCGGCAAAGTGCACGAAGCCGAAGCTCTGGCGGCCGAGGTCATGATGGGCGTTCCCGATCGGCTGCCGGTGTATCAGACACTGGGCGACCTCTGGCTTGATTTCGATGACGTGTCTGCCAATGTCACTGCCTATCGTCTTGAGCTCGATCTCGATCGGGCCATCGTTACCACGCGCTTTACTGCAGGCGATGCGCAATGGACCCGCGAGGTCTTCAGTTCCGCTCCGCGCAACGTGATTGTCGCGCGCATCGAATGCACGCGGCCCATCGCGCTCACAGTCCGCCTTGACCGCCCCGCACATAGCGAAACGCGATCCGCTGGCCGCGACGGCCTTGTCATGACCGGTGCGGCGCGCCCTGTTAAGCCTACCGCCGATTCCGCTACACAAGAGCGCCAGGCAGGCGTAGCATTCCGCGCTGAAATCAGAGCCATCGCCGAGGGAGGCGCCATCCATGCTCTCGATGATGCTCTGCGCATTGAAAACGCGCGCGCCGTTACGCTCGTTCTCACCGCCGCCACCGATTTCCGGGAACGCGATGCCTCCGCCATGGCCGCTACCTGCGCCCGCAATCTGCGTGCAGCTCTTGGGCTGTCTTACGAGCGGCTTCGCGCCGAGCACATTGCCGATTATCGTGGCTATGCCCGGCGCGCCGATCTCCAGCTTCTCGACGGCCCCGACCCGTTTCGCAGCCTCGCCACTGACAAGCGCATCATGCGCGTCAAAGACGGCGCAGAAGATCCAGGCCTCATCGCGACCTACTTCCGGTTCGGCCGTTACATGCTTATCAGCAGCAGCCGCCCCGGAACGCTGCCGGCAAATCTGCAGGGCATCTGGAACGAAAGCCTCGATCCGCCGTGGGGCTCAAAGTTCACTATCAATATCAATACCGAGATGAATTACTGGATGGCTGAGGGCGCCAACCTTGCCGATCTGCATCCACAGCTATTTGACCTGCTCGACTCGACCCGCGCCTGCGGCGCCGAGACGGCGAAAAAGTACTTCAACGCGCGCGGATTTCTCGTCAATCACAATACCGACCTGTGGGGCGATTCCATTCCTGTTGATCATGTGCAGGCCGGCATCTGGCCCATGGGCGCGGCGTGGATCTCTCTGCATCTCTTCTCCCACTATAGATCGACACCGGTCTGACCAAGTCATCGAATAGCCGCCTCGCCAAACCCTCGTTCACCTTCTGCTTCATCACGTCCGATCGATAATCTGCGGCCTCTCTCTCCAACTCCGACTTTGCCTTCAACGTGTAACGCTTCACTTCGGTTTTGCTAATTGCGAGCACGTACGAATTTGGCTCGTCCAAAACGTATTCCAGCATGAGTTCCGATGGACCGAGGTCACGTTGCAACTCATTTAGGTCCACCGGCTCCGTCGAGAAATGATCCGGTCTGAAATTCGGGTTGATCTGTTGCTCGGTGTCATAGATCGTTTGCAGAATGTTCTGTCTGGATCCAACGTCGTCCGTGTCCAGCAATCGCAAATTAAGATTCGTGAGAAGCTTCTCCGCAGTCGTCGGCTCGTGTGGTGCGACTGGTTCGTGATCCTCAAGCGCCTGCGCTTCAACTCGGCCTCGTGCACGCTCGATTGCTCCGAATGCCTCTCTGTTCTTGCCTCGGTTGCTCAACGAGGCAAAATATCCGGCGTAGACTTCGCTCAGTTGCCCGAGCAACTGACGCTCTACAGTCGGTGTCGGCACTTTCGACAAGAGTGCATCGATGAGATCTGTGCTCTTCCGGTAGAGTTCATCCGACGCCTTGGCATCTCCGAGCTTCGCCAGAATCTCTGCTTTTATGGCGAGATTCCGCGGCACAAAATAAAGTTCATCAGGTATCTGCCTATTCGCTTCAATTGCTTCGTCGACGGCTGAAAGAGCGGGCTGCAGTTCACCATGCTGCAAATAGGCCTTTGCCAGGAGGCCGTCCGCCTGGGTGACGCCTCGCCAATATGACAGTTGTTTCGCATATTGAATTGCGCGCGAGTAGTCATCCGCCGCTCGATCCCACTGACCCATCCGTCCGTAGACACCGGCTCGGGCTTGATAGAGCTCATAGAGATGCCCTGCAAGATGGTAGTTGGACGCTCGTTGCATCGCCTCCGAAGCCAGAGCCAGTGCTTCTTGATTGCGCCCCAGCCCGCTCAAAGCTTCGATCTTTGCATTGATTGCGATCGTCGGATACGCAACATCCGGCTTGTCCTTCGACACCTTAATCGCCTCATCGAGCGGCCCGAGAGCTTCTCCGTACTTTTGCAGCTCAACCAAACCAGTGCCGTAAACACTCGCATATCGAATGTGAGCAGCGGGATCAGCAACTTTTGCCACGGTCCATGCCTTCACAACATTCTTCTTCGCGGTTGCAATGTCTCCGAGAAGGAATGCCGCGATCCCTTGCTCGCCAATAGCTCTGGAGGCGAGCAAGTAGTGATGCCGCTGCCTTGCGAGGGCCTCGACCTGCGCCCACGTCGCACGTGCCATCGCGGAGTCGTAATTCACTTCCAACATCCCAAGGATTGTGAGGATGCGAAGCCTTGTCTCAGGGTCCTCCGCTTGCGGTAAGGAAAGATCCGCTGTCAGTTCTGCAAGCTGGGCAGGAACACTGATCGAGGATTCGCTCTGGGCAGGAATTTCGCTGACGTGCGCATACAGAGCCTTCGACGGCTCATTCTTTCGAATGAATCCAAGTTCTGCTTGTCGGTATAGGGGTTCTGCTGCGATCCAGTTGTTGACCCACGACTTCTCGTCGGCTTGTTCCAGCAACGCCTCTGAGGAGCCCGGAATCCTCCATTGGAGGACGTGATATCCAACAACACCCAACAGGACAGCCAGGAGCAATCCGGTAGCGATGCGAAGAGTGGGGGAGACTCTGAATCGCAATGCGCACCATTACCCTTAAACCCATTCTGCCAAAGCTACAGTCGTGGGTCAACCGGCTCACTTTCGAGCGCCAAAACTCCGAAGACACACTCATGTGTGAGCCGCAGTGGTTCTCTTCTCACAAAGCGCTCCAGCGCCTCGACACCCAATGCGAATTCCCGGCTCGCGAGAGAGCGCTTTGCCCCGACGTTCCGCGCGCGCAGCCGTTCAAGATTCACAGGTAGCAGGTATTCCGGTCCATAGATGATTCTGAGATACTCTGGGCCTCGGCATTTGATGGCCGGCTGTGTTATCCCTCGACGTCCCTCCGCGATGAAATTGAGCGGCTTGACCACCATGCCCTCGCCTCCTCGAGAGGTCATCTCAGTCCACCAGGCGACTGCGTTGGTGGAGCTCTGCTCGTCCTCAAGATCGACAACCTGAAACGGCGTGGCTAACAGGACTTCCGTGTCCGCCGCGCAGAGCCTTCCAATCAGCTCCATGTGCCAAGTGTGGGATTTACCAGTGTGAACCGAACCTTCGCTCGCCAGGATATGGAATGGAGCCAGCTTGAGATCGCTAAGGCAGCTTACTGGCCAGCAATACTCCCGATAGGCGCGAATGTAGTGTTCAATGGCATCCAGCCGCGCTGCGGTGTTGGCCGATAGACCTTCCAGACCGGGAACGCGGAGCATCGCTTGGGCGACTATCTCATTCTCTGCCTTGAGTGCATGAATGCCGGAGTTGCCCACCGGCGCATACTGTTTCCGGAGAAGTTCCTGCGCCTTGGCCGACCAGGGCATCAACTCGCAATCGAGACAGAGCCAGTCGGTCCCCAGTTCATCCCATAGATTCGACGCGCTGACGGCCACTTGAAGACGAATCAGAAACTCGCGCTCCAACTTGTCATCCGTGAAGAATCGACGGCCAGTACGGGTATATACCGTTCCAAGCGATGGCTGCACAACGCCAAAGCGTTTCTGAGACACAGTCTCGTCTTTGCATAGCACGACCACAGCGCGAGAGCCCATATGCTTCTGCTCGCAGACGACAGTTGAGATGGCTTCCTTGCGGTAAAAAGCGAAAGCCTCGTCAGGGTGCTCCAGCAGGTTTTCATGCTTGCTCGTTTCCGTGGGCGACATCGTCGGGGGCAGATAGATGAGCCACTTGGGGTCGCTCGCGAAGCGACTCATGACTTCAAGAGCCGCAATTGCGTTTTCCTCCCGGATCGTGATCTTCGGCTTTAACCTCGTGTCAATCAGGCGCTTGCCGATGACATCCGCCAGATCGAGCACGTCATCTTGTGCGTGCTGCAGCGCTCGTGGAGTCTCAGTTCCGTCCGGAAGGAACGGTCTCGCGGGCTCGTAATAGGTCCGGTGGGCTTTGACGCCAACGATTTCGCGTTCCGGATAGCGCAGTGCCGTGAGGCCCCCGCCGAAGACACAGCCGGTATCAATATTGACTGTGTTGTTGAGGAACAGCGGTTCCGGAACCGGCGTGTGTCCGTAAACGACAAGAGCCTTGCCACGATAGTCCGCAGCCCAGTTGTAGCGGACAGGCAAGCCGAAATCATCCGTCTCGCCTGTGGTCTCACCGAAGAGAGCAAATTCGCGCACGGCCCCGGAGCCACGACCGTGCATCGACTCCTTCAGTCCGGCATGAGCGACTACAAGCTTTCCGTCGTCGAATACGAGGTGACTAACCAAGTCGTCGAGAAACTTGGCAACTTCGACGCGGAAAGCCTCTGATTCCTGGCCAAGTTGTTCCATCGTCTCAGCGAGGCCATAGGTCCGCTTCACATCTCGGCCGCGCAACGCCCTTACGAGCTTCATATCGTGGTTGCCAGGAACACAGAAAGCTTGCCCCGATTGAACCAAGTGTGAGACGAGCCGGAGGACCTGGACCGTGCCGGGACCGCGATCAACAAGATCCCCCACGAAGACGAGCTTACGTCCATCTGGTGAAGAGGCGGTGTACCGATCGTCCTGCTGGTTGATCGTGTAGCCAAGCTGTCCCAGCAGTTCAACTAGTTCATCGAAGCAACCGTGTACATCGCCAACGATGTCGAAAGGACCATGCTCGGCCTTCCTGTTATTCCATAGTGGCTGACGCTCGATCGTTACGGAATCGACCTCTTCCGCAGAGGAGAGCTTGAAGACGTGACGGATTCCCTCGCGTTCCAAACCGCGCAGCGAACGCCGGAGTTGCTGGGACTGATTGCGAACAACATGTGGTCCAAACTGCCGATCCGCGCGAAGAGCATTTCGATCCTGGCACAGCCGCTCGGGGAGATCAAAGACAATGGCCTCGGCGAAGAGGTGGAACTCCTTCGCGAGAGCGATGAGGGACTTGCGAGCCTCCGGCTGGACATTCGTAGCATCGACTACGGTGAGTCGTCCACGCGTGAGTCGCTTCCGAATGATCTCGTGCAGGAGATCGAATGCGTCCCCCGTGGCGGACTGATCGTTCTCGCTGTCCGAAACAAGCGCCCGGCAAAAGTCCGAGGAAACTACCTCTGTCGGGAGGAAGTGCTTGCGGGCAAATGATGACTTACCGCAGCCGTTCAGCCAGATCGGAAAGCGAGACCTGGGCATTGCGTGCCAGAGGGTCTTCCTTTTGCATACACACTACCAATGGGTCGCGCGCGACTTGCTGCATTACCCAGTCTTGGCCGTCAATAGGCATCGGAAACAGCGCTCCATCAAGTGTTCCTTCTTCAAGCCGGTGAAGCAAATGCAAGGGGTCGCCGCCTGACAAATGAATCAGGCAATCCGGGAGCAGCCTGGCATAGGCATCGCGAAAGAGCTGAAGCAGGTCTGGATTGATGAAGGAGGAAAAGCCGAGTCGGAAGGGGGGCACCTCTCCTCGATGAACGGCCCGCGCCATCGCGATGATCTTGGTTCGTTTGTGGAGTGCTTCCTGTGCGTACGCGACGATCATCTGCCCTGGTGGTGTAATGCGCACGCCGTCGCGGTTGCGAATGAAGATCGGGAATCCAACTTCCTCTTCGAGGTCCTTGATCTGTTTGCTAAGAGACGGCTGGGCGAGAAAGAGTCGTTCCGCGGCACGCGTGATGTTGGCCGCGTCCGCCACCGCAACGATGTACTTCAGATGCCTGAACTCCACGAGATCTGACATGGCACTGAACTCCTCTGCTTGAAGGTTGCGTTCCAAGGCCAGAAGTGAATCAACCATACGGAAGTCGATCTCAATGCCAGCTTCCACAGAAAGTACCATCCGAGTCAATAAGGCACTTTTTTGTTTCCTTCGTTCGGGCACCGTTCGTTTCTTCCATAGACAAAAAGTATGGCGGCATAGACAGGAAGTATTGGACTGTTTGAGCAGAACCGCGCAGGCTTTTTCTATTCGGTCCGCGGTTAAGCAAGGCACCGCGCCGTTGGTATGACTGCAAGGAAAATCTGAATGACCAGGAGGAACCGATGGCGTCTGATGCTATTTCGTCAATACGCGACTTTCGGGAAGATGAGCGGGGTGAGGGTCTGCGAAAGCCTGTGTTGTCCGTGGATTTCATTCCAGAGCGATTCCTCGATACTGAGGAGGCCGCGGCCATCATGAAGATTCATCCGAAGACGTTGCAAAAGCTTGCACGGAAGGGCATGGTGCGCGGAATTCACGTTGGCAAACTGTGGCGGTTTCGCGTCTCGGAAATCGAACAGTGGGCTCAGAGGCAAATGGCAAGCTGAGCAAATATCGGTCGACCTCTGTCCAACGTAGCGCTACCATAAGAACAGCCATCCGTTGCCGCCTGGGACAGGAGATTGGATGTTCAGGCGAACACGGTATCAACAAGGAAGCGTGCAGCGCGAAAAACGGCGGAGCGGGCCGGATGTATGGATTTTTCGATGGTATGAGACTGGAACCGACGGCAAGAGCAAATATCGCAAGGCAATCGTCGGTACGGTCGATACGCTCGCAAATGAAGCATCCGCCCTCAAGGCAGCGCAAGCGTTG
>DASXDX010000024.1:0-20922 GCA_036490385.1 Occallatibacter sp. | reverse complement strand
TTGTTCTCGTTTTTCTCTGCTCAAGACGTGGCTCATGACCACAGAGGCTAACTTCCCCCCGTGGAGGCTCTGCCTTAAGCCTTCTCTCTATGGCCGCTTTTCACTTGATCATCTATGGCCGCTTTTGGGTGATCACCGAGGCGTTGCGACATGCCAGCATCACGACCACTGGCAATGTGTACGTGCAGCCCATCGACGAGAACGTCTTTCGCGCGGTGAACTCGCGTGCGAATGCGGTGGTTGAGGGGTGGGTGCCGATGCTAGAGCAAATGGGGCGGACGGGGCGACAGCCGAAGCTGGGAAAGAATCGGAGGGTTTCCGATGAAGTTTTCCCAAGTTTTCCCAACCTGAAGGAAGGAGGAGAGTCTAAGTTGTTGATGTGATTGGCTCCTCAGGTAGGACTCGAACCTACAACCCTTCGGTTAACAGCCGAATGCTCTGCCATTGAGCTACTGAGGAGTGACCGGCACTGAAATGTCCTTTATCAAGGTAGCAGAGACCGGCAAACAGGTCAAAATGGGGCACAGAGCGGCCGAAACTGGGAGTCAGCTGCCTTTGGAGGGCCGAATCTTGGTGGGGCGTAGGGCTGAGAAAAAACCCGCCGGCTCCCCGGGCAGCGGTAGGTTACGCTGAAGAGAGGAGGGGCGGAATGTCGCGGATTTCAAGGCTTGATCGAAGTGAAGTGGGCGCGGAGATGGGGGCGCTCTATGACAAGGCCTTCGCCCAGCGCGGGAACGTCCCGAACATGTTTCGCGTGATGGCGCACCGGCCTGAGATTTTCGCCACAATGCAGGCGCACTTCGGCGCGGTACTCAACACCGGCACGGTTCCGACCAAGCTGAAAGAGTTGATCATCGTGCGCACCAGCCAGGTGAACGAGACGCCTTACTGTTTAGCAAGCCACACTATTCTGGCCAGGAATCTGGGCTGGACGGACGACCAACTGGCGCACTTGGCGGAGTGGCGCGAACGCGCAGACTTCACTGCGGCCGAAAAGGCTGCATTGCGGCTGGCTGAGACCATGACCCGCGATGCGCACGCCGTTACCGACGAGCAATTCGCCGAACTGCGCGGCTTCTATTCGGAGGGTGAGGTCGTGGAGCTGATGTGCGCCATCGGGCTCTTCAACTACTTCAACCGGTTCAACAATGCGCTCAAGATGGAGCCGACCAAGCCGGGCGAAGGCGGATGTGCACAGCCGGCTGACAAGGACGTTCCCAGGCTCTCTCAGACCGCGACCCTGCAGTGAAATACAGCATTCACAAACCTTGCAAAATCGCGGGCCAAATTTCGAGCTAAATTTCGATCCAAACCTCGATCATCAATGTCCGGCTTTAAACCGCAGCATCTCCACCAAAGAGCGTCGTAATAAGGAGCGCCGTTTAGGCATGAAATTGAAGATTCCCGAGGGCGCTTTCCGCGCCTACCTGTTCGACTGCGACGGCACGATTGCCGATTCAATGCCTCTGCACTACGTCGCCTGGAAAAAGGCGTTGGGTGAGTGGGGATGCGAGTTTGACGAAGAGTTGTTCTACCGCTGGGGTGGCAAGCCGGTGCATGAGATTATCGCCACGCTAAACCAGATGCATGGGCTCGCGATGCCGGTGGCGCTGGTGGCTGAGCGGAAAGAGGCGCTCTATTATGAGCAGCTGCCTAACCTGAAAGCTGTGCCGGAGGTGCGGGAACAGATCGAGGCGCAACACGGGCTGATTCCATTGGCGGTCGTCTCCGGAAGCAGCCGGGAGTCTGTCTTGAACACGCTGACGGCGCTGGGACTGGCAGACCGGTTCGACACGATTGTCGGAGCAGAGGATTACCCCCGGAGCAAACCCGCGCCGGATGCATTTCTGGTTGCGGCGGCGCGGCTCGGCATGGCGCCGGAAGATTGCCTCGTCTTCGAAGACACCACGCTCGGCATTGAGGCTGCGACGGCGGCGGGCATGGCGTCGGTCCGGGTTCCGTCGCCGATGGAGCGGCGGGAAGGAACCCACGACGGAACCCACGACGGAACCATGGTGGGCCGCGAAGCGTAAGCATTCGCAGAGGCAGCGAGGCTGGATGACCGAGAGCAACACATCAACCGCAGTCCGATATGCCGGGAGCACTGCACGGTCAACCAAGTGGGCCGATCATGCCGCACTGCTGGCGATTGCCGCTACAGTTGCGCTGATCCACCTGCTCACCAACAACCGCTACGGCTTTCATCGCGACGAGCTCCAGTTCCTAAGCGACGCGCGGCATCTGGACTGGGGATTTGTAGCTTATCCGCCGCTGACACCCTTTCTCGAGCACGTCCTGCTTGCGCTCTTCGGGGTTTCCATGGTCGGGTTGCGGCTGTTTGCGGTGCTGGCGCAAGCAACCGCCATCGTTGTGACGGGATTGATGGCGCGGGAGCTGGGCGGCGGACGGCTGGCGCAGGTAACGGCGGCCTTGGTGACGGCGTTCTCTACTGTCTCGCTCTTCGAGGGAACCGAGTTTCAGTACACCTCCTTCGATTACCTGTGGTGGATTCTCATTGCGTATTTCACGATCCGGCTCTTGAAGTCGGAGGATGAGCGCTGGTGGCTGGCGATCGGTGCGGCGGTGGGACTGGGCCTGCTGACGAAGTACGCGATTGTCTTCTATATCGCGGGCATTCTGGCCGGCGTCGTGTTCACAGGCGCGCGCCGATCTCTGAAGACGGGCTGGTTCTGGGGTGGAATCGCGATCGCTCTGGTGATGTTCTTGCCGAACTTCTTCTGGCTGGTGCGGCATGATTTCATCTCCTATCATTTCTTGCAGCACATCCATGCGCGGGACGTGGGCGAAGGGCGCGCCAACGGATTCTGGAAAGATCAGATCCTGATTTGCGTCAACCTGGCCGGCGCGCCGCTGTGCATCGCCGGTTTGATCGGTTTTTTGCGCGACCGCCGTTACCGGATGCTGGCATGGATGTATATCGTTCCGGTCCTGCTGTTTTTCTTTGGCAAAGGGCGGGGCTACTATACGGCGGGCGCGTATCCGATGCTCGTGGGGATGGGCACTGTGCTGGCAGAGCGATGGGTCGGTTCCCTGCCCCGCGTTTGGAAATGGATTGTAGAGACCCTCTTTTTCGCCGCGTTCGCGTGCGTCAGCGCGTATGTCTGCGCCGTCGTTCTGCCGCTCGCTTCGAGCGGACCGCTCAAACAGTTTGCTCTGCAGCGGAATGGCGATCTGCGCGAAGAGTTTGGATGGGACGAACTGGTGCGGACGGTGGCGCAGATTCGCGATTCATTATCCCCCGAGCAGCAGGCCCATCTCGGCGTTACCACCGGCAACTACGGCGAGTACGGAGCGATCGATATCCTCGGCCGAGCCTATGGACTGCCCACTCCGATCGGCACCACCAACTCCGAGTGGCTGCGCGGTTATCCGAGCCCTCCTCCCACTACGCTCATCGTCCTCGGTCTCAGTGCAAATCAAGCCAACGCCATCTTTACGGGCTGCCGTCTCGCCGGACACAACGGGAATGCAGAGGGCGTGCGCAATGAAGAGAGCAAGTATCATCCGGAGATCTTCGTCTGCGGTCCGCCGCGCAAGCCGTGGGCGGAGCTGTGGAATGAGCATAAGGACTTTGGATGAGAACGGTCTTGTCCTTTAGTGGCCCTGGTGCGCCAAACACATCAGTAGAGCAGAACGGCGACCCGATAGGCGGTGAAAGAACCCTCCACACCGCGGGCCGGGCAGCTGCCGACGGATGCCTGGCGATACTCTCCTGAACCGAGGCGATCGATCAGCGGCTGCGGCAGGTGAGCGAGCCCGGAGTCCTGCCAGCGCATGACAAAGCGCGGCGGCGGACCGCTTGCGGAGCGCGGCATGCCGGAGTCCGCGGTGCAGGCGGCGCGCGCCAGGGCTGGATCCGCGAGAACGGTCACGCCGCTGACGCGGATCAGATTGGCTACGCGTGCTTCCACCTGCGCGGCGGAGAGCGCGGGAACATCCTGCGAGTAATCTGCGACTGTGTAGAGCACGCCGCGGCTGGCCACCACGGCCACGCCGACGCGATTGACATCGGGACTGAGCAGGTTCGCGCGATGGCCAGGCGAGTTCATCCACTCGTTGTGAATCCCTTCGGCCGATGGTCCGATGGCCACATTCTCCTCGATCACACCGAAGCGCGCGCCGGCGTTGGATGCGCGGGTGGCCAGATCGGGCTCGCCTCCATATCGATGCGCTATCGGGCCCTCCTGCGCCATGCGGCGGCAATGGTAGAGAGCGGCCTGGGCGAGAGCCGGATCCGATTCGAGACGGCCCACGCCGGCTTGCGCGCGCGCCTGGTTAGCCAGCGCGAGAATCTGCTCAGCGTCAGAGCGGAGGTTAGGCAATTCCTGATCTTGCGCGAACAAGCAGGCCTGCGGCACGGCGAAGGCGAGAAAAGAGGCCAGGAGAGCGAAGGAAAGCACCGATGAACGCGCGAAGCTCATGTCTTTATTAAACCCCCGGCTCAGCATGCGAGCCGCTGTATTCTTGGGATGCGGATGATTTTTCCTCCCTCAAAGGTTTTGCGATTGGCGGGAAAGCGGGCGCGGCGGCAACCGCTGGCCGTGGCGGGCATGGTGTTGCTGGCGGCGTTTCTTTTTTGCGGCATGGCTGCGCCATGGCTCACGCACTATAGTCCTACGGCGATCGATCTGCTGCACCGGCTCGAAGGACCTTCGGCGGCACACTGGGCGGGCACTGATGAGCTGGGCCGCGATACATTGGCGCGGCTGTTTTGGGGCGCCCGGCTTTCGCTGGCCGTTTCGGTAAGCGTGGTAACAGTCTCGCTGGCGCTGGGGATCGTTGTGGGTGGAACGGCCGGTTATCTGGGCGGATGGGTCGACACAGCACTGACGACCTTTGCGATGAACACATTTCAGGCGCTGCCGGGAATTTTGCTGGCGATTGCATTCGCGGCGTTCCTCGGACCGGGCTTCACGAATCTCGTGCTGGCGCTGGCCATTGGCGGATGGGCCGGTTATGCACGGCTGGTGCGGGCGCAGGTGATGGCCGTACGCGAACGCGAATATGTGGATGCGGCGCGCGCGCTGGGAGCCGGCGGGCTGCGCATTTTCTTCCGGCATATTCTGCCGAATATTATTCAACCGGTGCTGG
This sequence comes from Occallatibacter sp., assembly GCA_036490385.1. GTDB lineage: Bacteria > Acidobacteriota > Terriglobia > Terriglobales > Acidobacteriaceae > Telmatobacter. Next base: position 15,810 of record DASXDX010000024.1, on the reverse strand, counting down.
TGCAGGCGGCTATCGGCATGGCCGGCGTGATTCTGGCGGAGGCGACGCTGTCGTTTCTCGGCCTCGGAATTCCCGCTCCCACGCCAAGCTGGGGCGCGATGCTGAATGACGCGCGGCTGCACCTGTTCGATTCGCCGCACCTGGTGTTGTTTCCCGCCGTGGCGGTTGCATGCGCGGTGCTGGGCTTCAACTTTCTGGGCGATGCGCTGCGGGATGAGCTCGATCCGCGCACGCGGCTGGAGCTGGGGCTGTGATTCGCCTTTCCAGCCAGATACGAAATCCGCCTCGAAACCTCGAAAACGCTGGATTTTCGGGGCCTTCGGTTGCTTATTAAGTTAACAGTGTTACTTCCAAAGTTGCATTGTATGTATATGATTCAAAACTACTTATTGTTTCTATCTGCTCGATCTGCAGCCTCCAGAATAGCCCGTTTCGGGGGAGGGGGTGGGGGCCGTTCATGGGGGTATAACCGGGAGAATGCCTGAAAATTCAAAACGGGTGCTTAGCCGGGAAATAATCCCAATTGTTCCGGGCGATTCTGTCTCAGGTTTGTGGTCTCCCACCCTTGCGCCAGAAAAAAGTCGCAAGGATGGGGCACGGAGATCATTTGGCAAATTCGAGAAGCAATACAGAGGTCTTGGGTAGAATCATTCTGCGCGGTGATCTTCAAATTCTCTGCAAGGGCGACTGACTCTAAGCCTGAACCTCTAAACCTGAATCATGGATCGTCCCATGAAAATTGGCGTGATTAGCGATACTCACGGGCTTTTGCGGCCGGAGGTGGCTCCTGTGCTCAAGGGCGTGGAACGCATTCTGCACCTGGGCGACGTGGGGAAGGCCTCGATTCTTGAAGAGCTGGGAAAGATTGCGCCGGTGACGGCGGTGCGCGGCAATGTGGACGGCGAAGGCACGTGCAGCAAACTGCCGGAGACGGATGTGGTGCTGATCGAGAAGCATTACATTTACATGCTCCACGATCTCAAGATGTTGCGTCTCGATCCGGCGGCGGCGAAGTTTGCAGCGGTGCTCTCCGGCCATACACACGTGCCGAACTTCCATACCAGGAAGGGCGTTCTTTACTTCAATCCCGGCTCGTGCGGGCCGCGGCGGTTTGAGCTGCCGGTGACGGTGGGGCTGCTTCATCTGACCGCAGACGGCAGACTGACCCCGGAAATCGTAACGCTTCACATCGCATGAGCCGATTGCAATCCGAGGGAAATCAACCGCGCATGCGGGGGTTGATCCAGCGATAGATCACATCCGTAAAAAAATTCACCAGTACATACGTCAGGCCGATGGCGAGCAGGCAGCCTTGCACCAGGGCGTAGTCGCGATTCGAAATGGCGTCGACGACGAGGCGGCCGAGGCCGGGCCAGCTGAAGATCTTCTCGGTGACAATGGCGCCGGCCAGCAGCGCGCCGAATTGCAGGCCGATGACGGTGATGATGGGAACGAGGGCGTTGGGCAGGGCGTGGCGCCAGACGACGGCTGATTCGCTGAGGCCCTTGGCGCGGGCGGTGCGGATGTAGTCCTGGCCGAGTTCTTCGAGCATGGCGGTGCGGACCATGCGGGTAAGGATAGCGGCGAGCGATGCGCCCATGGTGATGGAGGGCAGGATGAGATAGCGCCAGTCAATGGAAACGGCTCGGGCGGCCGCGCCTGCTCCGCCGGCGTTCGCGCCGGAGACCGGGGTCCAGCCAAGGAGGATGGAAAATACCAGGATCAGGATGGGGCCGAGAGCGATGCCGGGGACCGAGAGGCCGAAGAGGCTGACGACGGAAAGGGATTGGTCAAGAGCGCGGCCGCGGTGCAGTGCGGCGAAGATTCCCGCGGGCAACGCGAGGAGGAGCGCGAGGACCAGGGCGGCCAGCGTGAGGGCAAGGGTGTAGGGGTAGCGCTCGAGGATGAGGTGCGTGACTGAATCGTGGAGGCGGATGGAGTTGCCCAGATCGCCGTGGAGAACGCCGGCCCAGTAATGCACATACTGGGTTCCGAGCGGTTGATCGAGCCCGTATTGATGGCGCAGGGTGGTGATGTCCGCCGGCGTGGCGCCCTCGCCGAGCATCTGCAGAATGGGGTCGCCGGGGACGAGATGGATGAGCAGAAAGACGAGCGAGACGACGAGCCAGACCACGGGAAGAGTGAGAACGAGGCGGGTGAGGGTCTGCTTCATGGTCTGGGATTAACGATAAATCAGAGATGGGGGATCGGGGATCAGGGGTTAGTCGCGGGTCAGGATTGGAGATCTGTGCTATCCCACCCTAGGCGCAAAGACAGGAGCGCGCCGAGGGTGGGGCACCCGGCGGCGTGCGCGCATCTCGTCGTTTCGGGTGGGTCGTTTTTGCAGCGCTTGTTAATTTGCCGGCTCCGATTCGGGCTCGATGGGCTCGACGCGGATCTTGGCGATGCGGCGCGCGTCCATTTCTACAACGGTGAGGCGGCGGTCTTCAAAGATGACCGACTCGCCGGGCTGTGGAATGTGGCCGAGACGATAGAGCAAATAGCCGGCGAGGGTTTCCACGCCGCCATCGCGCGGCAGGTTCCATTGCATCTGGGTTTCGAGATCGCGCAGGTTCACGCCTCCATCCATCAGCACGGCGCCGCCGGCGGTGGTGAGGACAGGATGCGAGGGAGAATCGAACTCGTCTTCGAATTCGCCGGCAAGCTGCTCGACGGCGTCTTCGGCGGTGACGAGGCCGACGATCGAGCCGTACTCGTCCACGGCCACGGCCAGATGGCGGCGGCGCTGTTGAAACTCGCGGATGAGGTCGAGGACCGATTTAGTTTCAGGAACAACTACGATCTCGCGCATGATCTGCGACAGCCGAAGCTCAGGAAGAGGAGCCGGCGGAGTGGGGCGCGATGCGGGTGCTGGAGCGTCGGTCTCGGTTGCCGCATTTTCGTCTGCGCCTCTCGATGCAGCGGCAGCGGCGCGGTCGACTAGCAGATTCGCGAGCGGCTCAGGCAAAACATTCGCGGGATGCTCAAGCAGAAGATTCTGGGTGCGGAAATAGTACAAGCGGGTAAGATCGCGGGCGTACACCACGCCGATGATGTGCTCGGGACCGCGGACGTCATCGTAGACCGGAATCCGGGAGTGATGGCGGGCGATGACGCGGGCGCAGGCCTCTTCGAGGCTCATGCTGGAAGGCAGAGAAAAGATCTTCTGGCGCGGCGTCATGATCTCGCGAACGGTCACATCGTCCAGCTCGAGCGCGCGATGGATGAGCGTCTCCTGAAACTGGGGCAGCAGGCCGAGACGCCGGGCGGTGGTGGCGATGAGCTTGAGCTCCTCCGGCGAGTGGACGGTGGAGCGCTCGGTCATGGGAATGTCGAAGCCGCGCAGAACCACGGCCGCTGAGTTGCGCAGCAGGCGCACGGCGGGACGGGCCAGGGCCATGAAGACGAGCATGGTGGGCGCAACGGCCACGGCAAGCGCTTCCGCACGGCGCAGGGCGAGGGACTTGGGCACCAGTTCGCCGACGACCACCTCGAAATAGGTGATGATGGCAAAGCTGAGGGTGACCGCGACGAGGTGATCCCACACGCGGGCATGCGGCAGGCCGGCGAACCAGGGCTGCAGGATGGAAGCGACGAGGGGCTCGCCGATCCAGCCTAGAGCCAGCGAGCAGAGGGTGACGCCGAGCTGGACGGCGGGCAGAAGCTCATCGAGGGCTTGCTGGAGACGGCGGACGGCGCGCGCTCCGGGCACCTGGGCGGCCAGAAGCTGCTCGATGCGGGTGTCGCGGATGGAGACGAGGGCGAACTCGGCAGCCACAAAGAACGCGTTGACCAGGATGAACATGGCCACGGCGACCGATTTGAACAGTGGAAACCCGTGCATCTCGGGGAGAGGATAGCATTTCAGGGATGTGCTGCCGCAGGCGGGGATGGCTGGGTGGGTATCTGGAGGGGTGCGTACCCGTGAGTCCATATCGGCCGGCAGGGGAACTTTCGCCGATCTGAGCGCGTAGAGCCCGATGGGGAGCGGGAGAGCGCCGCTTTTTAGTTGTTCGGCGACGGACAGGCCTGTTCGAAAGCGGACAGCCCGGCCGATCCTGAGGCGAGAGGATTTTGCCTTTCGTGGTTGAAGGGAAAGAACTCCCGCGGGGGACGGCTTTGGCTTGCGGAGTGCTGAGTTACTGAGTGCTGAGTTGCTGAGTGTCGAACTCGAAACGCAGGCGATTCAGTGGCTCGCAGCAATTGGCCGTGGGCTGCATCGAGCAAGCTTTTCTGGAACACGATGATCCGGAACGCAAAGAAATGAGGACAACGATGAAGCATGTGGCGCGTAGGACGGCGGCTCTGGTCCTTTTCCTGGGACTGGGAACCTTTGCGATGGCCGCGCTGGGCGAGGAGGCTACCTTCGAGCGCGATCTGGCGGTAACCGGGCGCGCGGAGCTGACGGTAGCCACGGGTTCGGGAACCATTCATCTGATGCCGAGCGACAACGGACGCATCCACATCTCCGGGCGCGTGCACTCGAACTGGGGCGCGAACGACGACCAGGTGCGAGAGATCGCGGCGCATCCGCCCATCGAGCAGACGGGCAACATTGTCCGGATTGGCGCGCGGCACGAAAATCTGCACAATATCAGCATCGATTACGAGATCCAGGCGCCGGCGAACGCTTTTCTGGATGCGGCAACCGGATCAGGCAGCGTAATCGACGACGGCGTGGGCGCGAATGCGAAGCTGAACACGGGATCGGGCAGTATTCATGCCACCGGGTTGCAGGGAGGGTTTTCGATCGAGACCGGGTCGGGCAACATTTACGCCGAACAGACTGGCGATGGCGATGTGAAAGCGGAGACCGGGTCGGGATCGATTGAGCTGCGCAGCCTGCATGGGGCGCTCCGCGCGCAGACCGGTTCAGGCGATATCAAGGCGGGCGGAACGCCTGCCGGACCGTGGCGGCTTGACACCGGATCAGGAAGCGTAGAGCTCTGGACAGACGGCGCTGCCATGGCGCTGGATGCCTCGACCGGCTCGGGCCGCATCGAGTGCGACCGGGAGATGGTGGAGCAAACCAGCTCAGAAAAACACCACCTGTCGGCCAAGATTGGCGGGGGCGGACCGCTGGTGAAGGTGGAAACCGGGTCGGGATCGATTCGGATTCACTGAGGCGATGCTCGGCTTCAGTGCTTCAGGTCGATCTTGTCTCGCGGGTGCGGCGACCTGCGGGTGGTCATCCCTCAGGGGCTAAAGCCCGGCGCTTTTAGGGACTTTTTCGGCACGACTGAAGTCGTGCCCTGTTACAAAACACCTTCCACTCTGAGTTTTTCAGCAGCCTGTGAAGTCGTGCCCTGTTACAAAGCTGGTTTATGAAGCGCACTCCAGCAACTCTCAGTGATGGCGCACTTCTTGGATGGCGCACCTCTTGGAGGCGCCGAGGGCCTATTACACTAGAGTCATGATTCGCGTGTTTCGTCCTATTCCGGTAGAGCGGCTCAAGCTGCTGGTGTTCGATCTCGACGGCACGTTGATCGACTCGGCGCAGGATCTGTGCAACAGCGTGAATGAGACGCTGAAGGAGTTTGGGCACGAGCCGCTGCCCGATCCCGCGATCGCGAGCTTTGTGGGCAACGGCGCGCCGATGTTGATGCGCCGGTCGCTCGCGCTGGCGAGCAACCTGGGGCCGCATGCGATAGACGACCAACTGCTGGCCAAGGCTTATGCGTTTTTCCTGCAGTATTACCGCGAGCACAAGCTGGATTTCACCTACGCGTATGAGGGCGTGCTGGAAGCGCTCAAAGCTCTTCATGATCTGCACGAAGCGCCGGGGGGAACAAAGCGGACGATGGCGGTGCTGACCAACAAGCCGGTGCGGCCGGCGCGCGGCATCTGTGAGGGGCTGGGGCTGGCAAGCTATTTTCTGCAGATCTACGGCGGCGACAGCTTTGCGGCGAAGAAGCCCGATCCGATGGGGCTGCGCAAGCTGATGGAAGAGACCGGCGCGCTCCCGGAAGAGACCGCGATGATCGGCGACAGCCATGTGGATGTGCAGACGGCGCGCAATGCAGGAGCGTGGGCGGTGGGGTGCGTCTTCGGATTCGGGCCGCAGACGCTGATGGAAACTCAGCCGGACGTGGTGGTGGATACGGCGGCGGACTGGACGGAGGCGCTCAGTCCTGCGAGAATTAGCTTGCAACGTTGAATCAGGCACGAAGTCGGAGACCGGTATCCGGGCTCGCGACGGCAATTTGTTTTTGCGCTTCTTTGCTGAGGAAAGCGGATCACACCCATGCCGCTTCCCAACTTTTCATTGGCTTGCTTTGAGAGGCTGAACCAACTCCCATTTCATTTTATTGCTGAGGTTTCTCCATGCGCTCTTTAGCACTTGGTTTGTGCTGCTTTGCGCTGGCGCCGATTGCGGCGCTGGCCTGCCACACATCCGTGGCTCCCGCACCCCCGAGCCCCACGCTGCACGGCGTAGTCGCGGACTCGACCGGTGCAATCATTCCGAATGCCCAGATCGAACTCTTGGATGGGACAGGGGCCCACGACGGCACGTTTCAGTCGGGTGCGGATGGAAGCTTTCAGGTGATCGCTCCGCATGCGGGCGCTTACACGCTGGTGGTGTCGGAGCCGGGATTCAAGACGACGCAGACCGCGGTGACGATTGCTGCGCCCGGAACTCCGGCCGTCGCCAGCCGGGCGGCGGTGAAGCTGGCTCCGCCGCTCCATATCGTGCTGGCGGTTGCCCCAGCCGCCACGAACGTGGTGGTGAGCGCCGATTCCAATGAGGATCTGACCTCTACGGACGAGAATCATGATTCGTCGGTGATGACGTCGCAAGATCTGAAGTCGCTGCCGATCTTCGATAACGACTTCGTCTCCGCGATGGGCTCGTTTCTGGATTCGGACGTTACGACGACCGGCGGCACCGGGATCATGGTGGATGGCGTGGAGGCGAACCGGGTAACGGTCTCGCCCTCGGCGGTGCAAGAGGTGCGGATCAACCAGGACCCTTACTCGGCGCGGTACTACTATCCCGGCCGCGGGCAGATGGAGATCATCTCCAAATCTTCCGCGCAGCAGTTTCATGGGCAACTGAACTTCTACTTCCGCGATTCAGCGATGAACGCACAGAATGCGCTGGCGCCCACGAAGCCCTTTGAGCAGCGCCGGATCTACGAGGGCAGCGCGACCGGGCCGATTCCGCACGCAAAGAACTCGAGCTTTCTGGCCACCTTCAATCGCGCAGAAGAGGACCTGGATTCAGTAGTGAGCGCGACGCTTGCGCCCACCGCTGCGAACCCGAGCGGCACCTTTGAAGCCAATGTGCCGGCGCCGACGCGGGATACGGAGTTCAGCCTTCGGGCCGCGCACCAGTTTGGCAAGCACTCGGCCTATGTGCAGTACAGCTTCCAGAATTTTGCCGGGCAGAACCAGGGCGTGGGCGGACAGACACTGGCCTCGGCGGGCTACAACAATGCCTTCCAGGAACACGATCTCGTCGCGCACATCGATTCGACGCTGTCGGCGACGACGCTGAACCAGCTTTCGCTGGTGGCTGAGCACTGGTCGAGCCGCAATACGAATGACGACGAGGGTCCGCGGATCAGTCTCTCCGGCGACTTCACGGGCGGATCGGCGCAGGCCGATTCGCTGGCCACGGAGTACAACGCGCGCCTTTCGGAGATCGTGACCTGGATGCATGGGCGCAACCTGGTGAAGTGGGGAATCGATATTCCGCACATGAGCCGGCGGGCCTACGACGACGAGACCAACGAGCTGGGCTCCTACACCTTCGGGCCGACGCTGGGCGCGGATGGCGTGACTGTGCTCGCAACCACCTTCCAGAATTACGCGGACAACCTGCCCTCCGGCTTTTCCCAGAGCATGGGCGATACGCACTTTATCTACCACCAGCAGGAGCTGGGCGCGTTCATCCAGGATCAATACAAGGTAAGCAACCGGTTCGCGATTACGCCGGGGCTGCGCTACGACTGGCAGAACCTTCTGGCCAACCGGCGGCTGGGATTCGCGCCGCGCATCTCATTCGCGTGGGTCTTGGACGCGCAATCGAAGACGATTCTCCGCGGGGGCGGCGGGCTGTATTACGACCGGTTCGGCGGCGGACCGCTGCTCGACCTGGCGCGTTATGAGACTGCGCGGCGCCGGTCAGTCATTCTGTCGCTCAATCCAGCTACCCTACCGCAGACGGGCTGCGTTCCGATCACCGCGTGCGTCGCGTTGACGGATCAGCCGCCGGCGCTGGCCGAACTCGAGCCGAACGCGAAGATTCCTTACCAGATGCAGTACGGGCTTTCGGTCGAGCGGCAACTGGGCGAGCGTGCAACGGGGACGGTGAGCGTCTACCAGATGCGCGGCATCGACATGTTCCGCTCGGTGGACATCAATGCGCCTACGCCGCAGTCTGGATACACACTGCGGGCGAATCCCGCAGTCGGGCGCGTCCGGCAGATGCAGCCGGCCGCGTTTTACGCCGGCAGCGGACTCGACATCTCCTACCGCGGGATGTGGAACAAGTACTTCACCGGTTTCGGCCGCTATACCTGGTCGCATTATGAATCGAATACCGGCGGCATCAGCTGGTTTCCGCAAAACCAGCTCGCTCCGGAAGATGAGTGGTCGAACTCGGGCTACGACCGGGCGCAGCGGCTGGGCCTGTATGCGATCTTTCAGCAGAAGAGCTTGTTGAACCTGGCTGCGGGGGTGTTTGCGAACAGCGGCTCGCCGTGGACGGTTCTGACCGGGACCGATGCTTATGGGGACGGGCTGTTCAATACGCGGCCGGACGGCGTGGGGCGCAACTCCGAGACCGGACCCGATTACGTGGATCTGGACCTGCGCTGGGGGCATGATTTTGCGATCACGCCCAACAAGTCAGACGAGGCCCCGCGGCTGGGCTTCTCGGCCAGCTCGTTCAACGTGCTGAACCATGTGAACGGCTCCGCCGTGGACACGGTGGAGACGTCTCCCGAGTTCGGAGAAGTGACGTCGGTTGCGCCGCCACGGCGGGTCCAGCTGGCGATGCGCTTCGAGTTCTAGATTTCGACGGGAACCTTTGGTCGGGCATGCGCGTATAGTGGTGTTGATGCGCGGGATTCGACCCATGCTCGGGCTTTGCCTGCTCGGTGCCGCCGTTGCAGCCTCCGCGGTGCCCGCGTGCGCCGAGCAGGATGCGGTGCAGTTTTTCCATAACATCAACGTTACCCCGGACACGCCGGTTCATGACGCCGTCTGCTTCTTCTGCAGCGTGCATGTGGACGGCAACGTGATGGGCGACATTGTGGTTTTCTTCGGCAATGTCAACCTCGACGGCGAGGCGCACCACGATGTGGTCAGCTTCTTCGGGCACGTCTCCGCCGCCGATCACTCCTCGATCGACGACGATCTCGTCGCCATGTTTGGCGGCATCCGGCTGGGCGACGATGTGTCAGTGGGCAAGGACATGGTCTGCCTGTTCGGCGAGGTTCGCGCGCCTTCGTCGGTGCGGGTGCATGGCGACCAGGTGGGCATCCCCGGATTGTTTTTGTCGCTGCCGCTGATCGTGATCCTGCTGGTGGTGATGCTGGTTGTCTACGAATTGCGCGCCTCCCGGCGCCGGCGTTACATGGCCGGCGGCTATCCGTTTCCCCCAGGACGATAGAGCACTTCCCTTTCTGCGACATGCGAGTTGAAGGCGATCTACGGGGAGGCGTGACCCGATGAATGGCCGACCCCTGCGCATCGTGATGCCTGGCGGCAGCGGGCAGGTGGGGCGCATGCTGGCGCAGTTTTTTCAAGAGCGCGGCCATCACGTGACGGTGCTGACCCGGAGCCCGTACACCGCGCCGTGGCAGACGGTGCACTGGGATGGAACGCATGTGGGCCGGTGGGTGGAGACGCTCGAAGGCGCCGACGTGTGCGTGCATCTTTCGGGGCGCAGCATCAACTGCCGCTACACGGAACGCAACCGGCGGGAGCTCTACGACTCGCGCGTGGGGCCTACGCAGTTGTTGGGTCAGGTCATTGCCGGGCTTGTTGATCCGCCGCGCGTATGGATGAATGCGTCGACGGCGACCATCTACCGGCACGTTCTCGACAGGGCGATGGACGAAAGGACGGGCGAGCTCGGCGGGGGCGAGATGATCTCCGCGCGGCGGCGGGCTCCAGAGAAATGGAACTGGACCATCGGCCTGGTGAAGGACTGGGAGTCCGCTCTCTTCTATACGCCCACACCGCGCACGCGCAAGATCGCGCTCCGCACCTCGCTGGTCTTCAGCGCCGTGCCGGGCAACATCTTTGCCGTGCTGTCGAACCTGGTGCGGTTCGGGTTCGGAGGCACCCAAGGCAACGGACGGCAGTATGTCTCGTGGATCCACGAAACGGACTTCGCGCGCGCGCTGGAGTTTCTGATCGAGCACGAAGAGATGGAGGGCCCGGTGAATATGGCCGCGCCGGAGCCGCTGCCGAATCGCGAGTTCATGGCGGCGCTGCGCGAGGCGTGGGATATGCCGAACGGGATCTGGGCACCGGCGCCGTTGATCGCGCTGGGCGCGTTCTTTCTGCGCACGGAACCGGAGCTGGTGCTCAAGAGCCGGCGGGTGGTTCCGGGCAAGCTACTGGATGCGGGATTCAGGTTCCAGTTTCCGGAGTGGGCGGAGGCGGCGGAGGATCTGGTGCGGCAGTGGCGGTCGGCTGAACGCTGACAGCGGTCAGCTGACAGCTGTGAGCTTCCAGTTCACAGTTCCTGGTTCACAGTTCGCAGTATTCCGCTCGCAGTGGTGAATCGAACACGGGACTCGAAACTGAGAACTGGGAACTGGAACTGTGAACTGTCATCTCGGCGTGATGTCGGTGACGGGGAGATCCCAGTGGGCGGCGAGAATTTCGAAGCGGCGCTGCTCTTCCTTTTGATAGGCCGCCTGGTCGGGCCATAGCTGCTTGATGAGGGCCTCCTCGTCGGGATTGGCGGTGGTGGCCACGGTGGAGTCTTTGTAGACGATGGTCACGCGATAATCCCAGCGGCCGTCTTCGGTGGTGTGATAGGCCGGGGATTCCACCTTTAGCGAGAGAATGCGGCCGGTGGTTTGGATCTTCTGGAGCAGCGGGTAGTGGTTCTTGAGAAACAGATTCAGGAACTCCTGCTGATGGCCCCACTGGACCTTGTAGTAATACTCCACTGCATACGGCTGGCCGACTGCGGACTGAGGGGGCGCACCCTGCGCGACCAGGGGCGCTGCGCACGCGGCGGCGAAGACGAGGGCGAAGGCGGCGAGAATAATTCTGCCCATGGTGCCTCCAGTGAAGAGATGGAAGCATTGTAGCGGGAGCGCATGTGCATAGGCGAACCGAGGGCCGATTGCCGCTTCAGGTTGCGGGCAGATTGCCGGTGGTATAGTCTCCGTAATCCAAAAAGGCAGATTGGAGCCCCAGCGAAAGTTCGCACGCTCGACGAGAGCACGCAGCCATTTGCCGCGAGGGAGGGACCGTGAAGCGTCCGATTGGCGTTGTTGTGAGCGCCGTTCTGCTGGTGCTGATCTCGCTGTTTCAGTTGCTGATGGCTTTTTTGATGGCGTTTGCCGGCCTCGTGCACCCCAACAGAAATCCTGCCCTTGCGCATCCCGGTGCGACTGCTGCCATACCGTTTCAGCCCTGGATGCTGATTTTCCTCTTCGGGCTCTGCGCAAGTTTCCTGGCATTGGCGGTTTGGGGAATCGCGACTCTGGTGGGGCTGCTCAAGATGCGCCGCTGGGCGCGCTATTCGATGCTGGTGATTGGCGGCGGCATGGCGCTGGTCGGCTTGTTCTCACTGCTGGCCATGCTCGCCGCAATGGCAGTTCCCTTGCCGACGCCCCCTGGCACGAATGCAGCGCATGCCCACACGGCGCAAGCTATCGCGCGCATGGCTTTCGGAGCCATCGCGGCCTTCTATGGGCTGCTGCTTGGCTTGGGGGTTTTCTGGCTGGTGTACTTCAATCGCAAACCAGTACGCGAGGCGTTTGCGCAGACTCCAGGCCAATTCCTGCAGGAGCGCCGTCCCTTCGTGATTTCGATCTTCGCCGTTTTGAGCCTGCTTGGGGCGGCCGTAGGCCTGCTGGCGGCCGTTGTCCCGTTGCCGGCAGCATTTTTCGGGTTCGTTGTGCACGGCTCAGGGAGAGCTGCGGGCTATCTTATCTATGCTGTGCTGGAGGGCGCGGCGGGATTCGGCTTGTGGCGCATGGAAGAGTGGGGACGGCTCGTGAAGCTGGCGACTGTGGGATTGGGAGTGATCAATTGCGTGATATGGCTGGTTCTCGAGGTGATGGATCCCGGGCGAATGCTCCGCTACAGCGCCGAGTTCAATCGAGGCCTGAATCTGCCTCCGCAGCCTCAGCTGCAGGGTCACTTTCCAACCATGTTTTCCGCTGTAATCCTGGGCCTGGCGATTCTTTTTATGGCCGCGATCATGGGTGTCTTGCACTACTATCGCGGGCGATTCGCGGGTCCGGCCGGACCATCGGATGCGGGGGCTTTGGAGATTGCCTAGCGATGTGGTTCAGGGCGGCTATGTAAAGCAGATCCGGGCTTCATCCGCGCAGGGATTTCCCCAACTTCAGGATGCCTCTTCCCAGAGTGTCGGAAAATTTCGTCTCCCTGGGGACGCCGCGCGCCGTGAAATCGCGGGCGGACTGCTCCGCGGAGTGTTCCTGGGTGCCGGAGACGCGAGTGCGATAGAGCGGTCCCGCTTGGAGGGTCCGCGTATTATAGAAGCGCTCAGTCATGCATTTGAAGCAGGTCTGATGCGCGTCAAACCCGTCGGCCTTGCTGCCCTGGATGGGCCTGGGCCAGTTCCATTCGTGAGACGGGCAGATCAGCTTGAGCCAGAACCGATGCAGGCCGAGGACCAGGCGAATGCCCTCGGGGTGATCCGGCTGCCGCCCGGGCATCCGGTCCTTCGAGCTCGACTCGACGTATCGAAGATAAGAGTGCGATGTCGCCACTGCTCAAACCCCTCGCGGCGCTGCCCTAGAGGCAATACCGGTTTGCTTATCTTGCTTCCTGGCTACTTGCTTCCTGGCTATCTGCTTTCCTTACTATCGGCTGTTTCTCGTCCAATGTTCGAAAAAATTTGCATCCGCCGAAGCTGAAAGTATCGACTCCACGTAGACCGGCCCAGAATAGGCCACCCGGAAAAGCGCGAACGCCGGCGGCTTGAACGCTTCGAGACACACTCGGAATGCCTGCTCAGGATGCCAGGACTTTCGCTCCGGGCCTGTGAGCCAAATCACCGCAGTTGGGACAAAGAACAGCAAATCGGGCAAAAAACGGCCCCCGTGTTGACGGGGGCCAAGTTGCCTTGGTTCTCTCGCGTTGCGAGAGCTTGTTGGCGGCCGACGGCGGGGTGGCCGTTGGGCGCGGGAACGGAGCCTCGGGGGAGGATGGCCGATAACTTACGGCCGTTCCGCGCCGATCGAAACTGCAGCGCTTTGGGGTGACGCTGAAGCTTGGGCCGCCAAACTGTTTTCCATCAACCGAAGGTGCACACTGCTGCTTCTGATCCGCATGGGCTTGGCACTGCTTTGATCGCCAGGAGTTGACTCCTGTGCGTTGCCAAGAGCAACCGAGTGGAGACGGTAGACGGGAATCTGGTGTTCGGTAACGAGATAGCGCTTGACCGCGTCGGCCAGGCGTTCGGAGTGCTGGATGCCTACGCTACCCGATGCCGGGGAGTGAGCTTCCATCTCCAAGATGTAACCATTGCGGCCGGTCAGTCCGGCTGCGAGTTGATCGAGCTTCTGACGGGAGTCCGACGTCAGCACCGAGGTGCCGGGGCGGAAGGCGACATCCAGATCGGTGATCGAATGGTACTGATCGATACCGCTTACGGTGGTATTCAACTGATCGACGTGCCCGGAGGCCTGCTGCGCCGTGCTGCTAGCGCCCTGTGCTTCGGTGTTCGCTGCCATGGCCGCCTGATTGGCCTTGTCGGCAGAGGATTGGGCTTGCTGAATGCCGGCCTGGGCGCGGGCGTCTACGTCTTTGATGTCCCTGGCGTTCTTGGCGTTCACCTGATCGAGTTCTGTCAGCCGGTCATTGATGGGATCGAGGCGCTTCTGAACCCACTTTTTTCGTGCAAAGGGATTCATGTGGCCCCAGAACCCCTCCTTCGGCGCGTTAAGCGAAGATTGAGCCTCGGGGGAGGGCTGCTGTTGCGCTGCCGCAGGAGGAGCACTCTGGGAATCGCCTGCCGGTTGCGCTTGCTGCGCCCAGACAGGGATACAAATAGCAGAAGCCAGGACAATACCGGCACACTGGCGCGGAAAGGAACCAAAACCTTTGGGATTGATTTTCATTTTAATTTTCCCCTGTGAAACGCGGTTGCGACCAAATCATCCGCGAGATGGGCGTTGGTGCTGCCCGCCCGGTATAGAGCAATGCGGATGCCAAACGCCTGCGATTGCGGGATCAATCAGCAAGTAACTGATAAAAATAAGTTTACGGGATGGAAATTGAACCGGGCAGAGGATTTGAAGACGTGTGTAAGTCGAGCAGATCGTGTAATTTTTGCCAGGAAGCGTAGTTTCTACCTTGTAAACAGGATGAACAGTGCATCCCGCCTGGCTACTTCGGCTCCAAAGGCGAGTCCAGAGACGGGTTGAGGGCTGAGTCCAGGTGCCCGTCCACGTGGATGATGCGGATCTCGGGATAGGCGCCGTCCCAGCTATCGGCGACCGTATCGAAGATGAGACGGAAATCCCGTTCGTCGCCGGGCTTGAGCGGAGCCGCCGATACCGGCTCGACGTCGACATAAGGGTCGCGGGTCCGGATGAGCGTGAGCGGCTGGGTTTCGTTCTGCGCCACCTCATGAGCGTAGTTGCGAAACAGGATCTGGACCGTGATGCCGGTGACAGTGTGGTTGCCCTTGTTCGCGATGTGGCCATCGAGATAGGTCACCTTGCCGCCGGCGAGGTTGGAGGACTCGCTCATGGCCAGATTCGTGATCGGGAGGCTCGCAGCGTAGGGATCGGCCTGCGCGGAGATCGGCGTGACCTGTGGCTCGCTCTTGCCGTGTCCGAAAAACAAAAACACGCCGCCGGCAACAGCAAGAATGATCGCGGCCGCAATGGCCATTGGAAGCCAGTTGCGCTCGGCGGGCGCCGGTGGACGAACGAGTTGCGGACCTGTACTCACGAGCGGAATTGTACACGAGCACTGAGCAAGTTTCGCGCGTCCGGCTGGAGACGGCATGCGCGATTGCGCGCGGCCGGCGACCAGCAGTTGGGGCGCGAATCTGGGTCAGCGAATTGGGGTCGGCGAATTTGGTTCGGCGAATTTGGCCGCTGGGCATTGATGAGACCGGTTGAATTCGCCGGAGCATGGAAATTGGCTTGATTCTGAAGATTCATGCATCTCGGCGAAGTGGTGAGCGTCTAAGTTGGCAGAGATTCAAAACCGCGCGCGGCGTGCAAACGACGCGTTCCATTTTCATCGAGAGCTACGGAAAGACGGGCCAAGATGCAAACCTCCCCTTACAACCCTTCCGCGCTTGTGGCGAATCCGGCGGACGATCTTCAGGCCTCCAGTCAAGCGGCCGACCGCGCGTACCAATGTGTGACCGTCGCGGCCATGGTCTTTCTGCTGGCGAGCCTGTGGGCGTTCTGACGCTAGAGCCTGTTATTAACTTTCCCGCGGGCGGCGTTGCCAGCGAAAATCGGGCCAGACGAAGCCGAGCCGGAAGGCTGTGGCGGGTCCACCGTCGAGGGCGAGAATGAAGTATGGCCCGATTCCCACCCCAGCGACAAAGACCCGTCGCTGGGGACCCCGGATTTTCGCCGCAACCCAAAGGGCTGGGGCCAATTTTCCCGATTTCGTTGT
>DASXDX010000017.1:0-7124 GCA_036490385.1 Occallatibacter sp. | reverse complement strand
TGCTCAGGAGGCCACGCGGCAGGATTATCTGCACGAGGTCGAGCACATGCGGGAACGGGTGGCACGTCTGGAGCAAGCCATCATGGAGGCCGTGAAGCTGGCCTCGCCCGCGTTACAACAAGTCATCAACGATCTACAGGCGCTGCGCGGAATCGCAGATATCTCGGCTGTGACCATTGCGGCCGAGCTGGGCCAAGTATCCCGCTTCGGCAGTGCTCGGCAGCTGATGGGGTATTGCGGCGCGGTGCCCAGCGAAGACTCCAGTGGCAAGCGAATCAGACGCGGAGGCATCACTAAAACCGGCAACGCACATCTGCGGCGAATCGTTGGCGAAGCAGCATGGAGCTATCGCCGTCCACCAGGTATCTGGTATGGATTGCGCAGACGGCAGGAGAGCATTTCGGAAGAGGTCAAGGAGATTGCATGGAAGGCTCAACACCGCCTGCACAAGCGCTATATGAAGCTGGGTGCGGCCGGCAAGCCCCAAGGAAAGATCATTACTGCAGTTGCACGTGAATTGCTAGGATTCATCTGGGCTATTGGAACTAGAGCAGAGACGACCGTCAGCCAGCGAGCTGCAGCCTGACAGGAACAAAAGCAAACGCTTTCCAAATAAGGAAAAAACAAAAAACGTTCCTTGATGAAACGCGCCATCCATCTCGAGCACAGAGCCAGCAGCAGCCGGAGCAAGCACGAAGGAGAATCCTCGCTTGGCCTATGCGACAGGCTCGACCGGACTCGCGATAACAGTCAGAGGCAGCTCCCGACGGATCATGATTATGCGGTTCCGACCCGCTAATATCAGACTGATAAATCGTCGCTCAAACCTGCCCAGGCTGCTGCTCGTTCTGTCCTCGGGGAAAAGAAAAAACAACGACAACGACAAAAACAACCCCATCGACTCCGCAGGGTTGACGGGGTCACTCCATATTAGGCCTTAGCACTCATGGGCAGTCGGAGCGCGCTATCGTGAGAATTACTCCCCATCAACGCGGTAGCATCCGGGCGCGTGCGCGGTTGATTTAGAAAGCTCTCGTTGAAGGCCGGGCGACTTGCTGGGTGGCAAATTATCCAGCTTGCAAACTTCCCGGGTGGCAAACTTTCCAGCTAGCGAACTTTCCGGGTATCAAGCGATCGATGGCGGGCCGGGTCGATGGCAGTGGGCGGCAGTCGGCGCGCTTGACGTTCCACGGAGGGCGACTTCTCAATAGCAGTGGTCGATGAGCGCTTTGGCGATTTGACGCCGGTTGAGGATACTAAGCGGCTCACTGAAGAGAGACGTTCATGGAGAGAAATCACCGGACCACTGCCTAAGGCTTCGGGTATATCCGAGAGTGCACAGTCGCTGAGGATGTATGTCAGTGAGAAATCAGACGACGAGTATCTTGGCTGCTATTTCAATAAGATACCTTATGCTGATCGAAGCTACTGTCTCATCGTTCGCTCGATCCAGTTCGCACAATGTGACTTGCCGCGTTGGCAGTGAAAACCTCGTCGAACTGTTGGTCCGCCGGTTCTTGCTCTTCTTTCATTCGACTCGAGGTAGTCCCCACGAAGGCGCAAGCCGAATATCTTTAGGAGATCAATATGCGCAAACTCAAGATCATCGAGCACATCTCGCTCGATGGCGTCATCCAGACCAGCGGCCCGGATGACGATTTCCCCTACGGCGACTGGACCGCGCCATATCGCTCCCCTGCCGGGCTACAGATAGTCAACGAGTTGTATGGCAAGACCTGCGCCTTGCTCTGTGGCCGTCGAACCTACGACCTGCTGGCGAGTGTCGGGCCAAAACTCCCAAAGAGTGAGATGGGGGACCGCCTGAATACGGCGACGAAGTATGTCGTAACTCACAGACCGGAGGGTCTGCAATGGACTCCATGCGAGGCCATTGGATCGGACCTCGTGGATAGCGTGCGACGCATCAAGGCCGGCAAGGGCCCCGACCTCATCGTCATGGGCAGTGGAACGCTGATTTCCGTGCTGCTCGATAACGGATTGGCGGACGAAGTAGTTCTGTTGGTGAATCCCATTGCGCTGGGCAAAGGCAAGCGCTTTTTCGAGGGCGGATCGTTGCCGCGCGGATTTGCCCTGGGCAGTTCCAGGTCTTTGCCGTCAGGCATAGTGGTCAACATTTACAAACCGATTCCCACGCTGGCCGAAGAGGCAGTGTCACGCGCCAAGCTGGAACGCGAATTCGAAATTGCTCGCGAGGTGCAGGAGCGTTTGTTCCCGCAGACCTTCCCCAACGTCGCCGGCGTAGATATGGCCGCTCACTGCAGGCCTGCCCAGGCAGTCGGCGGCGACTACTACGACCTCATCGACATCCACGGTCCCTCGCTACCCGAAGCAGGCCATGGCTGCGATCGCCTCGGAGTCGCGATTGGCGATATCAGTGGCAAGGGCATGTCCGCCGCCCTGTTGATGGCAAGCCTTCACGCCAGCCTGCGCGGTCAAGTGCTGAGCGGCACTGGCGATCTGGGCGCCAAGATGGCCAACGTCAACCGCCTTCTCTACGCCGCCTCCGACTCCAACCGCTACGCCACGTTTTTTTACGCCGAGCTGGACTGCGCCTCCCGCACCTTGCACTACGTCAACGGAGGACACAATCCTCCTGCGCTGCTCCGCAAAGAGGACGGCGCCTGGCGTGTATTCCGCCTCGCAGACGGCGGCCCCGTCATCGGCCTGCTTGCCGGTGCGGTCTACAAGGAACAGATACTTCACCTGCTCCCCGGCGATGTTCTGCTGGCCTTTACCGACGGCATGAGCGAAGCCATGAACGCCTCAGAAGATGAATGGGGCGAAGACCGAATGATCGCCGAGGCGCAAGCGCGCGCGGACCTGAACGCCGAGGAGCTGCTGCAGGACTTGTTTCGGGAGGCCGACGCTTTTGCCGCCGGCGCGCCGCAGCACGATGACATGACACTTGTCATACTGCGGCTCTGCGTGTGACATTGGGGCCGCCGATCCTCGGGATTAGTTAAGTGCCGTTACGTCGCGGCGGCGAAGGAGGCGACGACATCGGGGAAGGCAAAGCCTTAACTCTATCGCTGCGATCGCACTGTCTATTGGCGTGAACAATGTGGCAGTTTACATCGTGTTCGATTGGCAGTCGGAGCGGCGCTATCGTCCGTATTCCTCCTCATCAACGCGGTCGCGTCCTGGCGCGTGCGCGGTGGATTTAGAAAGCTTTCGTTGAAGGCCGGGCGACTTGCTGGGTCAGACTTCGCGGGTATCAAGCGATGGATGGCGGGCCGGGTCGATGGCAGTGGGCGGCAGTCGGCGCGATTGACGTTCCACGCGAGCTAGGGCAACCTAGGAGTATCGTGACAATCGACCGGAGTGAAGTTGAGGGCAAGCTTGTGCTGCATGTGGCGGGGCGCATGGATGCGGAGAGTGCTGCCCAGTTTGAGGCGCAGTGCGATGCGTGCATCGCCGAAGGCACGGCGAGCCTGGTGATCGATTTGGGCGATCTGAGTTATGTGAGCAGCATGGGTCTGCGTTCGTTTGTGGCGGTCGGCCAGAGGCTGAAGGGTAAGGGCGGAGAGCTCCGCATTTGCCGTCTGACGGGCTTCACCCGGCAGATCTTCGAGATCACGCGGCTCAACCAGGTATTTCCGATCTACGACTCCGTGGAGTCGGCGGTGCTCGGAGGTTAGGGACGGCTTGCCCGGCACACCTCAATCGTTGACTCTGACAGCCGATCCCGCATCTCTCGGCCCGGTCACAGCCTTCTTGAGAAAGGGCGCAGGCGAAGCGCATTTGCCGGAACTGCAGATTCGCCAGCTTGAGCTGGTCGTCGAAGAACTGCTGGCCAACATCTGGCGCTATGCCTATCCTGAAGGCGCTTCAGGAACAGTGATGGTGACCTATTCTGTGCCGAGGCCGGGAGAAATGGACCTTGAAGTCGGCGACGAGGGAGTGGAGTTTGATCCGCTGACGGCTGCTCCGCCGGATCTGACGCTCGACTTATCGCGCAGGCCGGTGGGAGGCCTTGGTATCCACCTGCTGAAATCGTTTGCCAGGTCGCTGCAGTATCGGCGCCAACAAGGCTGGAACCGGCTGAGCTTCGGGATCTCGGCGAACCCGTGATGCATGGCATGGATGTTGCCCGTGTCGCGCTGGCCCTGGTGCCGGTGTTGCTGTTTCTGGCCGCCTTGCGCGCGCTGGATAGCTACAAGCTGGTCTCAATCCGCACGGTGGGGACGGCCCTGGCGGCGGGCGGGTTGGCGGCGCTGGTCTGCTTCGCTTTCAATTCGATTATCTTTCGGCAGTTTCCCGGGTATGAGGATCAGTATGCTCGCTTCGGCGCGCCGGTGGTGGAAGAGCTCGCCAAGGCTGTGTACTGGATCTTTTTGATTGCCACTGCGCAAGCGGCCTTTATGGCGGATTCGGCGATCTGCGGTTTCGCCGTGGGGGCCGGGTTCGCGTTGGTTGAAAACATCTCTTACCTTCATCTTTTGGAGGGGAGAGGGTTTGGTGTCTGGATTTTGCGGGGGTTCGGCACAGCCGTGATGCACGGAGGCGTGGCGGCGCTGGGGGCGACTCTTTCCGCCTATCTGCTGGAGAGCCGGAAGTGGGCTGGCGTGCTGCTGTTTGCTCCAGGTGTGGCGGCGGCGATGGTGCTTCACTCCGCGTTCAATCAGAACCTTCAATCTCCCCTGATATCGACGATTGCGGCGGTGACGGGACTGCCGCTGCTGCTCGGAATCGTTTTTTATTTCAGCGAACGCTCTCTGCGCGCGTGGCTGGGGGGCAAGCTCGACCAGGACATCGACATGTTGAGCGAAATCGGTTCGAAGGAGTTCCAGCAGACCCGTGTGGGCACCTACCTGACGGCTCTGCAGGAAACCTTTCCACCGGCTGTTCGCGGCGATATGCTGTCTCTTCTGCAGCTGACGAGCGAGCTGAGCATGCGGGCGAAGAGCGATCTGCTGTTGCGGGAGGCCGGCCTGGAGCTGGACGCCGATCCAGAGCTGGATAGTTTGTTCGTGGAGCTGAAGTATCTTGAGAAAAGCATTGGACCCACCGGGATGCTGGCGGTGCGGCCGTTGCTTTCTCAGACTCCGCGTGATCTTTGGGAGATGCATCGGTTAAGGCGCGGGGTGTAGTGAAACGGCGCATCGGGTGGCAGGGGCGCCGCCGCATCATCTGCAATCGCATGACGTCGTACACGGAGGTCGGAAGCCGTGGATCCTCAAGGCGAGGTGACCAGCCTTCTGGTCGCCTGGGGCAAAGGTGATCAAAGCGCGCTGAACGAGTTGATGCCGCTCGTCTACAACGAGCTGCATCGGATGGCGCGTCGTGCCTGGAGCGGGCAGGATCAAGCGCATACTCTGCAGCCGACCGCGCTGATCAACGAGGCCTATTTGAAGCTGACGGGAGCTGAGAATGCTTCGTTTCAGAATCGCGGCCATTTCTTTGCGGTAGCCTGCACGGCGATGCGGCAGATTCTTGTGAACCATGCGCGAAGCCATCTTGCGGGAAAGCGCGGGAGTGGGCGGGTGCATGTCTCGCTCGACGATGTGCAGCCGGCGGTCCACCAGGAGGCGGCCGAGGTGGTGGCGCTGCATGACGCGCTGGAGCGGCTGCAGGCCGTGGACGAGCGCAAGAGCAAAGTGATCGAGATGCGCTACTTCGGCGGCCTGAGTATCGAAGAGACCGCGGAGGCCCTGGGAGTCTCGATCATTACGGTCAATCGCGATTGGCGGCTGGCGCGCACGTGGCTGATGCGCGAGATGAACGGCGAACAGTCATGACTGCGCAGACGGAATGGGAAGAGATTGAGCGCCTGTTTCACGAGGTGGTCGATCTTCCGGCAGAGCAGCGACAAGCCCTGCTTGCCTGTGCGCGTGCGCCGGTCAGGGCCGAGGTTGAATCCCTGCTCAAGACGGAAGACGAGGCCACTTTTGTGGAGCGCCCCGTGCGCCTGGCGGCGGACCTGCTGGAGAGTCAACCGGGCGGACTTTCTGCGGGCGAGCGCGTGGGGGAATACACAATCGATTCTCTGATGACCGTGGGCGGGATGGGCGAAGTGTACCTGGCGCGGAATCGATCCGGGCTTCGGGTTGTGCTGAAGATTCTGCGTCGTCATCTTGTCTTGAGTCCGCAGGCAATCGATCGCTTTCAGACTGAAGCGCGCGCGGCCTCGGCTTTGCACGATCCAAATATCGTGACGGTTTATGAATCAGGAGACTCTGCAGCGGGCCTGTTCCTCGCAATGGAATGGGTTGAGGGTCCGACATTTCGTCAATTGATTGCCGCCGGTCCGGCACAGTTTGCGGATGCGTGCGCCTGGGGACAACAGGCGGCCAGCGCTTTGGCTGCTGCCCATGCTGCGGGCATTCTGCATCGCGATATCAAGCCGGAGAACATCCTGCTGCGCAAGGATGGCGTTGTGAAGATTCTGGATTTTGGTTTGGCGCGGCTTGCCGGTCCGGTGCGCATCGATCCGGATGCCAGGGGTGCATCGGGAACCATCTCGGGCACGCTCTCGGGCACACTGCTGTACATGTCTCCTGAAATCCTGCGCGGCGAGACGGCCAGCAGTGCTTCTGACGTGTTTTCGCTGGGGACATTGCTGTACGAACTGTGGACGGGGCGGCATCCTTTTGCGGGGGAAACTCCGCTGGACGTGTTTGAGGCGATCGAGTGCCGCGCGGTGGCGGCGCCTTCGGCGTTGCGCGCCGGCATAGCGGAGGAGATTGATGGGTTGATTCTTCGTATGCTCGATCGCGATCCGGCGGTACGGCCAACTGCATCCGAGGCCGGTGCGTTGTTCAGTAGATTTTCAACGAGAACATGAGCTCGGTCCGGGTGTGGTCGGCGCGGTCATGCGCAGCCGCGAAGCCGGCGGAGAAGGTCGACTTTATCTGGGAGAACAACACCAATCGAAAATCGACCTGGGCGCCTGCGTCTCCATAGCCGCTCCGGTCAGAACCGGCTGGATTTGCGGCGAGGCCGCCGGCGAAAAGTGCGAGCCGTGCCCAGTTGCTGTAGAGCTTTGTGGATCCCAGGTCGCGGAAGCGCAGCGGCGTGAGGTCCCACTCGGCGAGAGCTTTCGCGAAGTTGTTGGCGCCGATCTGATCGATCTGGACGCCGGGGAAACTGTAGTATTCGCGGTA
>DASXDX010000016.1:0-2163 GCA_036490385.1 Occallatibacter sp. | reverse complement strand
TTCACGCTGCGGGTCTCGTAGCCGGTCTTCTGTTCGATCAGCTCCGCAACCGCCTGCCCGATACCGCTGAGGCGTTCGTGCCCGAAGGCGTCCAGTTTTGTCCCCTGGGTAGCTTTTTCGCCGCTCGGCAACTTCGCGCCTTCTGCGACCACCACGATCGAGAACTTCTTCCCGTGGTCATGACGGTACTTGATGACCTTGCACATGCGGTCGATATCCAGCGGCTTCTCCGGCACGCCGATGGCATCCGCTCCGCCCGCGATGCCGCTGGTGATGGCGATCCAGCCCGCGTCGCGCCCCATCACCTCGCAGACGATCACACGGTTGTGCGCCTCGGCGGTCGAGTGCAGCCGGTCAATGGCTTCCGTGGCGATTGAGACTGCGGTATCGAAGCCGAAACAGGCGTCGGTGCCGCTGAGATCGTTGTCGATGGTCTTGGGCACGCCGACGATCTTTACGCCTTTTTCGATCAGCGCGTTAGCCACGCCCTGGGTATCATCGCCGCCAATGGTGATCAACGCGTCGAGATTGTTGGCCTTGATGGTCGCGAGGCACTTGTCGATGCCGCCTTCCATCTTGCGCGGATTCGTGCGCGAGGTGCGCAGAATGGTGCCGCCGAGGTGCAGGATGCCCGAGACCGCATTGGCGTCCAGCGGCCGGGTCTGGTTCTCCACCACGCCGCGCCAGCCTTCGAGGAAGCCGACGAATTCATCCTTATAGTGAAAGATTCCCTTGCGTACCACGGCGCGGATCACCGCATTCAATCCGGGGCAATCACCGCCGCCTGTCAACATTCCAACTCGCATGTGCTTCCAGTGCTCCTCTCAAACCGACTCAATCAATCGAATCGAATGATACGTGCGGCGGAGCGGTGGATCAAACGAGGCCGTCTAGCGCAGAGGGAATCCGAATCGCACTTGACAAACCTCTCCTGCATATTTATACATATAAATGTATAAATATGCAGTGGCCGCCCGGCGCCCCCCTTTCCGGTGCGGCCTTTTGCTTTGGAGCCTTTAAGGACGATGAAAGTGGAACGGCACAATGCGATCCGTCAACTGGTGACCACGCGCGTCGTGAGCAACCAGGACGAGTTGCGCCGCCTGCTGGTCAAACGTGGCCACGAGGTGACGCAGGCGACGCTGTCGCGCGATCTGCATGCGTTGCGGCTCTTCAAAGGGCCGGGCGGTTACCAGATTCCGAGCGCTGCTGCCGTAAATCACGACGATGACCTGCCGGATATCGCGGATATTCTGCGCAACTTTGGACTGCGTGTACGCCAGGCGATGAACCAACTGGTCCTGATCACGACGCAGGGTAGTGCGCAGCCGGTTGCGGCGGGGATCGACGACGAAGGATGGCCGGATGTGGTGGGCACCATTGCCGGCGATAACACCGTATTGATCATCTGCCCGGATGCTAAGAGTGCGACCGCGCTGCGAGCGCGCCTTGAAGGATTGATCGGCTAATGCAACAGCAGACACAAATCGCGGTGATGGGCGTGACCGGCTATGCTGGCGCGGAGCTGGCGCGGCTGCTGCTCGGTCATCCCCGGCTCGCCGGCACTCCCCCGCTCTTTCTGGGACGCGAAGGCTCGGCACGCGAATCGCTGACTGCTATCCATCCGCAGCTTACCGGCCTTTCGAAGGATCAGCTCTGCGTCGAGCCGTTCTCTTGGGAGTTGCTCGCCGCGCGCGGCGTCAAGCTACTCTTCCTGGCCACCCCGCATGAGCAGTCGCGCAAATGGGCTCCGGAGGCGTTGTCTCGCGGTTTGCGCGTCATTGATCTTAGCGGAGCGTGGCGGCTGCAGCATTCGCCGCATCGCGCCGTCTACAAATTTAACGATGAAGGTTCCCCGGTCGCTGCAAATACGCAATCCGATGCCGTTTATGGAATGCCGGAGCTGCATCGCAGTGCGATCGCCAAGGCGCGCCTGGTGGCCAATCCCGGTTGCTACGCGACAACGATCATTCTGGCGCTGAAGCCGCTGCTTGCCGCCGGATGGGTCGATGTGCAACGCGGCATTATCTGCGACGCGAAGTCCGGCGTCTCCGGCGCGGGCAAGGAGCCCACGGCGAAGACGCATTTCATGTACGCGGCGGACAATCTCTCGGCCTACGGGCTCTTTGGACATCGCCACACGGGCGAGCTGTTGGAGCAACT
>DASXDX010000041.1:0-369295 GCA_036490385.1 Occallatibacter sp. | reverse complement strand
TGCTTGAAGATTTGAGCGCCGACGACGAGCTGAAGGTAATCGACAGAACCACGGCGACTCGCACGACGAATGTGCAGGCCGTCACCTCAGCCGAAGACTTGCTTGAGTTCCAGCAGCTCGTGCGCATGGTTCCTATTGCCGAAACGTTGTCGCGTTACGTCATCTCACTGGTCCGCGCCACGCGTCCCAAGAGTGAAAACGCACCGGACTTCGTAAAGAAATATGCCAACTACGGCGCCAGCGTTCGCGCCGCGCAGTTCATTGTGCTGGCGTCCAAGGCGCGTGCCCTCTCGCACAAGCGATACCACGTCACCTACGACGACGTAACGTCCGTCGTTGTGCCCATTCTGCGCCATCGCGTGCTGCTCAACTTCCACGCCGAGTCAGAGCATATCGACACCGACGAAATTCTCAACCGGGTCATCGCCTATGTGCCGCGACCCAAAGAAAGTTAAAGGGAAAGTTAATGGAGCAGCGCTTTCTCGATCCCAATGTGCTGGCCGGCATCTCCTCGCTCGATCTGCTGGCCAGGACGGTGGTTGACGGCTTCGTAGCCGGCCTGCACCGCTCGCCGGACTTCGGCTTCAGCCAGGAGTTTGCGGAGTACCGCGCCTACACGCCAGGCGACGATCTGCGTCATGTGGATTGGAACCTTTTTGCGCGCACCGAGCGCGCTTACCTGAAGCGCTATCGCGGTGAGACCAATAGCCAGGTTACGATCCTGCTGGACGCGAGCAACTCCATGCAGTACACATCGAGATACGCGACGGGGTCGCCGGCGAAGATCGATTACGCGCGGTTCATCGCGGCCTCGCTCTTTTATCTTGCCATTCGCAACCAGCGCGATGCGGCGGGTCTGATCGTCTTTGACGATGAAGTGCGGGAGACGATCCGGCCTTCGACGCGGCCCGGGCAGTTGGCGCGGCTGTTTGCGGCACTTGAAAACGCGGAGCCGCGGGCGCGCACGGATTTCGCGAAGCCCCTGCGCCACTTTCAGAATTTTCTGCACCGGCGCGGCATCGCCATCGTGATCTCCGATTTCTACGAGGAGCCGGAGATGATTGTGCGCACGATTGCGCCGCTACGCTTCCGCGGCAACGAAGTGGTGCTGTTTCACATTCTTGATCCGCAGGAGATACGGCCGGTGATGAAAGGGTCGGCGGTGCTGGTGGATCTGGAGACCGATCACAGGATTGAAGTGATTCCCGAGTACACGAAGACGGCGTACCGCGCGAAGATCGACGCGCACATTGAGCAACTGCGCACGCGCACGCGCGCGGCAGGGATGGATTATCAACTGCTGGTGACCAATCAACCGCTCGACTCGGCGCTGCGCGAGTATCTCCGGCTGCGGCAGGAGCGTGACTGATGGGCTTTCTGGCGCCATGGTTCTTGGGCGGGCTGGTGGCGCTGGGCGTCCCGGTGTTTGTGCATTTGCTGCGCAAACATGTGACGATCCCGCGGCCTGTAAGCTCGCTGATGTTTTTCGAGCGCGGCACGCAGAGCTCGACCCGGCACCGGCGGCTGCGCTACCTGCTGTTGTTCGCGTTGCGTTTCGCGCTGGTGCTGCTGGTGGTGCTGGCGTTTGCAAATCCCTTTGCGCGGCGGCCGGCCACCGATACCGACGGGCGGCTGCTGTTGATTGTGCTCGACAACTCGTTCAGCATGCGGGCGGGCACGCACTTTGCCGACGCGAAGCAGCAGGCGCTTGCGACACTGGCCGCGAAGCCGCGCGCGCAGAAGGCACAAATCATGGCGTTGGGCGGACAACTTGAGGTGCTCACGCAGCCGATCTCGGATGAAACGCAACTGCGCGCGGCGCTCGAAAGCATTCAGCCGGGCGATGGGCGCGCGAATCTCGGTGAGTTGGGCGGGGCGCTGCGCACCATGGCGGAGACGGTGCATGGACCTATCGATCTGGCGCTGTTCAGCGATATGCAGCGCAGCGCGATGCCGGCAAACTTCGCGGACATGGTGCTACCCGCCAATGTGAAGCTTATGCTGCACCCGGTGGCGAAGGGAGCAGCGCCGCCGAATTGGACCGTCGAGAGTATAAGTGCACCGGCGGACTTGCCCGATCCGAAAGATACGAAGCGGTCGCGCGTGCAGGCGGTGGTGGCGGGCTTCAACACGCCGGCAGCCACGAAGACTGTTTCACTCGTAGTGAACGGAAAAGTTGCGGCCACACGGAAAGTGAATGTGCCGGCAAATGGACGCGCGGCGGTGGAGTTTGCGCCGCTCGATGTGGCCTACGGGTTCAACCGCTGCGCGGTGCGCGTCGAGAATGGTGATGCCTTCCCGGCAGACGATGCCAGCGTGTTTGTGGTGCGGCGCGCCGATCCGGCACGGGTGTTGTTCGTGCATCGAGCGGGCGAAACGCGGTCTGCCACTTATTTTGGCGCGGCGCTGGCTGCGGCGGCGCAGGGTTCATTCGTTTTGCAGTCGATGGACGCGGAGGAGACGCAAAATCTCGATCCTTCGAAATTTGCTTTTGTCGTGCTGTCGGATACGGCGGGGCTGCCATCGATCTTTGAGCACACGCTGGCGCAGTATGTGGCCAAGGGCGGCAGCGTGCTGATTGCGCTGGGCGCGGACGCGGCGCGGCGGGCGCAGATTCCGCTGTGGGGCGCGAGCGTGAAAGATGTGCACGATTATGCGCGCAGCGGCACCGCGGCGAACGTGGGCCAGGTGGACTTTACTCATCCGGCGCTCGAGCAGGCGCAGCCGGGCCGCGATAACGGAGGATGGGCCGAGGTGAAGGTGTTTTACGCCGCCGTTGTCGATCCGGGGCAGGCGCACGTGGCGGCGCGGCTCACGGATGGCACGCCGCTGCTCATGGACAAGCAGATTGGCGAGGGGCACGCGCTGCTGCTTACGTCGGGGCTCGAAAACCTGACCAACGATCTGCCGCTGCATCCGGTGTTTGTGGCGTTTGTTGACCATGCGGCTCGCTATCTTTCCGGCAGCGAGCGGCTCAGCGGGTCACGGCTGGTGGATTCATTCGCGCAACTGCGCGCGGCGGCTGAACCGGTGGGCGTGGTGGGCAATGTGGAAGTGATTGATCCGGATGGGCGGCGGCCGCTTTCGCTCACCGAAGCACGTACCGCGCAGTCCATACGGCTGCGGCGCGCGGGATATTACCAGATCCGATTTGCCAATGGGCAGGATGCGGTGATCGGGGTGAATCCCGACCGGCGCGAATCGGATCTTCAATCGATTCCTGACGATGTGCTCGCGCTTTGGAGCGGAAGCTCAGGCAACGGAGCGACGCAAACAGCGGCTTCTGCCCCGGTTGAAGAAAACTTTCGGCGCGCGAGTCTCTGGTGGTGGGTTATGCTGCTAGCATTGGCAGCCGCGGTTGCGGAGACGGCGCTCTCGAGCGGCTACCTGGGCACGCAGCGGGAGGAAGCATGAGCCATCGGTCTGAGCTCAATTCCTATGTTGCGCGGCTGCGGCAAAGGCTGCGGCTGGGTGCGTGGCTGCGCGGCGCGGCCGTCTTTACCGGCACGGCGCTGGTCGTCACCCTTGCGCTGGTGCTCGCGCTCAATCTCTTTGCCTTTCCGGAACGGGGCGTCCTGGTTGGACGCCTGGCGATTTTCGCGGCGCTGGCAGCGGCCGCGGCGCTGGGCATCGCGTTGCCGGTTGCGCGGCTCACGCGGGCGCGCGCGGTGCGGTTTGCCGAATCTGCAAATCCGGAGCTGGAGCAGCGGCTGACGACTTTTGAGGAACGCGCGGGTGTGCATCCTGACGATCCATTCCTGGAATTGCTGGCGGCCGACACGCTGGCGCGGACGCGGGAGTTGGAGCCGGCCGCGATGGTTCCCGGCAACCGGCTGTTTGCGCTGGGCGGCGCGGGGTTCGCGTGCCTTGCGGTGCTGGTGTGGATGATTGCCGCGGGGCCCGGCTACCTGGGCTATGGCGCTTCCCTGCTTTGGACGGGACCGAAGGCCGCTCCGCTTTATGCGCTTGCGGTAACGCCGGGCGACACGACGGTGCGGCGCAACAGCGATCAACTGATTACGGCGCGCGTGACCGGCATGCAGCCGAGCCACGCGCAGCTGTTTGCGCATTATCAGAGCGCGGCCGGTTGGGAGCCGGTGGCGATGCAGGCCGCGCCTGACGCGAGCGGCGGAGCGGCGTATCAGTTCGTCTTTGCCGGGCTGCCGGAAAATGTTGAGTACTACGTGGCGGCGGGGCCGCTGGTCTCGGCGCATTACAAAGTGCGCGTGGTCGATCTGCCTTCAGTGAAGGAGATTCACGTCACCTATCACTACCCCAAGTGGACGGGGATGAAGCCGGTGACGGAGGAGCACTCGGGCGACCTGCGGGCGATTGAAGGAACCGATGCCACGGTTGAGTTGCAGATGGATCGGCCGCTGAAGGATGGGCAGCTTTTGCTCGACGATGGCCGGGCGATTCGCCTGACTGGCGGGGAGAACAATCACTATCAGGGCTCCATACCCATGGACAAGGATGGCGCGTATCACGTGGCCGGCGCGGACGAGGGACAGCCGGTGCGGCTCTCCGAAGATTATTTCATTGCGACCGACAAGGCGATGCCGCCGGAGATCGCGATCCAGCGGCCCGGCGGCGATTACCGCGCCAGCCCGATTGAAGAAGTGACGGTGGGCGTGAAAGCGGCCGATCAGTTCGGGCTCAATGATGTGCATCTGCATTACTCGGTGAATGGCGGGCCGGACCGCGACGTGAGTTTGCTGAAGACGCCGGGAGCGAAGGATGCGGATGGCGCTTACACTCTGCCGCTCGAGGACTACAAGCTCGTGCCCGGCGACCTGGTGAGCATCTATGCGACCGCGAAAGATGGGCATAGCGAGGCACGGACGGATATTTCGTTCATCCAGGTCGATCCTTTTGAGCGCGAGTTTTCGCAATCGCAACAACAGGGCGGCGGAGGGGGTGGTGGCAGCGGCGGCAGCAACAGCCAGACTGAAATTTCGAAGCGCGAGAAAGAGTTGATTGCCGCGACCTGGAAGCAGCAGAACGACAAGACGGCCACCGCGAAGGACGCCGCGGCGCAGGGGCAGTTCCTCTCCGATGCGCAACAGAAATTACGGGACCAGGTGATGGCGCTTTCCCTGCGCATGCAGAGCCGCGACATTTCGTCGGCCAATGAGGAGTTCACCGGTTTCGACAAAGACATGCAGGATGCGGCCACCGCGATGTCGCCCTCGGCGGAAAAATTGAAGGCGACGCAGTGGAAGGATGCGATGCCGCTGGAGCAAAAGGCTCTGCAGGCGCTGTTGCGCGCGGAGGCCACGTTCCGCCGCATTGAAGTGGCCTTTGGCCAGCGGGGCGGCGGGGGCGGTGGAGGTGGCGGCGATTCTGGACGAGACCTGGCGAGTCTCTTCGACCTGGAGTTGGACACGGAAAAAAATCAGTACGAGACGGCGCAGACGACTTCGCCTCAAGAGCAGCATGAAAAAGATGTCGCGGATGCGCTGGAGAAACTGGATGCGCTGGCGCGGCGCGAGGACGACCTGGCCAATCAGCAGCACAATCCGCAGCAGAGCTTTGAGCAGCGCTGGCAGCAGGAGATGCTGCGCCGCGAGGCCGAGCAACTGCAGCGGCAGATGGAACAGATGGCGCAAAACGGTCAGCAGGGGCAGCAGGGGGCGAGCGGTTCCGCCGCTTCGGCGAGTTCTTCTTCCTCGCAATCCGGTTCGCAACAAAGCTCCTCGCAGCAGAACGGCTCACAGAGCCAGAGCAGCGCGCAGACTTCACAAGGGCAAGCGGGTGGAGAGGCTTCCGGCTCATCTTCTTCGCGTCAAAATTCAGACCAGCGCAATTCAGATCAGCGGATTGAGCAGGCGCTGAGCCGGCTGCAACAGGCCACCGGCGTGATGCGGCGCGGCGCCAATCCGGATCAGAGTGCGGACGCGGCGCGGCAGGCTGCGGAGCGGTTGCGCGAGGCGACGAATCTTCTGGCTGGCAGCCAGCAGCAACTCGCTTCAGGCGAGATGGAGTCGCTTACGCGCGAAGCCAGCCGATTGACCGAGGAGGAGCGCGCGCAGGCCGATCGCATCAACAAGCTTGCCGGCCAGCAGAACGATCCCGATAAGAACGAGGGGCCGGCCAGTTCAACCGATCTGGAGGGCGTGATGGCGCGGCTGCGTCGGCGTGACCAGCTTGCGGCGGAGCGGCAACAACTTTCCAACGACTTATCAAGTTTGCAGAAGAATTTGCGCGACGCGGCGCGCGAGATGGCTTCGAACGAGGCGGGCGCGGCGGAAAAATTGCGCGACGCGCTTACAGAGATGGATAACTCCGACCTCGACAACCGTGTGCAGCGAACGGCGGACTGGCTGCGCAGCGGGATCAATCCAAATTCGAATGGCACGGAAGGCCAGATTGCGCAGGGACTCGGCAAGCTGAGCCAGCAACTGCAACAGGCGCAGCAGGCGATGGGGCGCGGCGGGGATAAATCGGGACAGGAGCATGCGGCGCAGGGCGACCCAAGTGCGGCGGACGAGAGCGCGGCGATTGATCGCGTGGAGCGATTGCGCAACGAGATTGAAGCGATGGCGCGATCGCAGAGTGGGAATTCTGGAAGGGGCGCGCAGAACGGGCAGAATCAAAACGGCCAGCAGGGCGGACAACAACGTGACCAGCAAGGCGGCGCGGGCGGGCAGTTGAGCCGCAACGGCCAGCCTTCAGGGGCGAATGGACAACCCGGGCAACAGCCTGGCCAGCAGCAGCGTTGGAATTTTGCGCAGCAGCCGTTAAGCCGCAGCGGGCAAGCTGGAACAGCGGGTCAAGCTGGCCAAGCCGGCGGCAACGGCACACAGTCCGGCGGCAATTTCGGCGGCCGGCGCGATGGTGCGCGCGGCGACGTGCGCAATGGCCTGAGCGGCGACACGCGTTATGGCGGAGGCGGCGCGGACGGCACGGTTTGGGGCAACTACGATACCGGCAACAACACGCCGCGCGCGCGCGGGCAGCAGGCCACGCGCACAGACGCACCCGGCAATCCCGCGGACACGGAGCGCACCTACCGGCAGAGCCTGAGCGAGTTGAACCAGCTTCGGCAGATGGCCGGCAGCGATCCGCAGACCACGAAAGAGATTGCGGAGTTGACGCGGCAGATGCAGCATCTCGATCCGAGCCGCTTCCCTGGCAACCCAGCAATGGTGGAGCAGATGCACCGCGAAGTGCTCAGCTCCGTCGACCGGCTTGAGCTCGAGCTCGAACGCGAGGGGATTTCTTCCGACGCCCGCACCGGAAAGCCGTATGCGGTTCCGGCCGGTTATCAGGATTCTGTCGCGGAGTACTACCGGCGATTGAGCAAGAATCCGTAGAACAGGCGGTGTAAATTCCGCTGGGCCGAGCGGGCCTGCCCCACAGAGGCTAAAATCTCAAGCATTCAAAAACTTTCTGAGATTCGTGTAGCTGATCTGCAGGCTCTCGAGCGGAGGCCGGTCGGTCTGGTCCTGCTCCACATACATGTAAGGAACGTGGAATTTGTCGGCGAGATGCAGGATTGCGGGCCAATCGAGGGTGCCGTTGCCCACCTCGGTGAAGTGTGCGGCGGCGGGGCCGGTTTCAACCGATGTGGTCACGTTAGGCTTGCGGTCTTTCAAATGGAGCGATTGGATGCGCTTGCCGTGCTGGCGGAATAGCGCGACAGGATCATGGCCGGCCTGCGCGACCCAGTAACAGTCCATCTGCCATTGGACGAGCGAAGGGTCTGTGTTCTTGATCAGCACATCGAAGCCGGTGACGCCACCGAAGTCCTGGAACTCCGCGTTGTGATTGTGGAAGCCGAACTTGAGGCCCATGGTCTTGGCCTTTGCGCCCCACGCGTTGTACTGGTCGGCGGCGCGCTTGTAGCCGTCGGCTGAGTTGGCGATGGTCTTGGGAATCGACGAGCAGACCACGTACTCGGCGCCGAGTTCCTTGGCGTAGTCGAGCCGGGATTCGAAGTCGTCATAGCCGAAGTGCGCGCTTGGCACTATGAGGCCGGCGTTGAGGATGGCCTGGCGCAGATCCTTGGCGCTCATCTTGTATTCGGCCACGAAGGTCTCGACTGTCTGATAGCCGATTTTGCGGATCGCGGCGAGCGTGCCGGGCAGATCGTTTTGCACCAGGCTGCGCACGGTGTAGAGCTGCACGCCAAGCGGGCGATCGGACGACTTGGCAAAGACGCGAGTTTCGAGCGCGGATACGGCCAGTCCGGCTGCGGCACCGCCAACGAATTCTCTTCTAGTGAGCATGGTGAACCCTCCTCGATCGGGCGCAGACCACTTTACCATCCCGGACCAGGGGCTGACTTGACAATCGATCTTAATCGATTTTAGAGTGGTTGTTTTGACGAGCCTGAAACCCAGCCTCGAATCGAGCTTCGGGCCCGGCCCGGAGCGCCACGGTGGCGCGGGTGATAGTGTGGCTTGACGAGTCGAGATTGGGGCGCGGATGACTGAGCGCAATCTGCTGGTGGTGCAGGGCGGCGGGCCCACGCAGGTCTTGAATGCAACTCTTGCCGCCATTGTGGAAGAAGCGCGGGCAACGAGCGGGTTTAAGCGCATCTTCGGCGCGCGGTCAGGAATCAAAGGGCTCGTGCAGGGCGGCGAAGCAGACCTGAGCCGATTGCCGGCGGAAGATCTCGCGTTGCTGCGCGTGAGCCCCGGCGCGGCGCTGGGTTCTTCGCGCGCGAAGCCCGCGGAAGACGATCTCAAACAGCTGCTCGATTATCTGCGCCGCCGCGAGGTGCGCGATCTCCTGTTTTTGGGCGGCAATGGCACCATGCGCGGGGCGGAGACGGTGAGCCGGTTCTGCCGCGAGTCCGGCTACGAGGTGCGCGTGCTGGGCGTTCCCAAAACCGTGGACAACGACATTGCGGTAACGGACCGCTGCCCCGGCTATGCGAGCGCGGCGCGCTATATTGCGCAATCGACGCGGGACCTGGGCATGGATGTGCGATCACTGCCGCAGCCGGTTTCGATTCTCGAGACCATGGGCCGCAGCGTAGGATGGCTGGCCGCCGCGGCCGCAGCGGGCAAGCGCGACGAGCAGGACGCGCCGCATCTTGTCTATCTGCCGGAGCGCGCGTTTGCGATGGATGAGTTTCTCTCCGACCTCGATCGCATCGTCGCCCGGCAGGGATGGGCGATTGTGGTGGTGGCGGAGGGGATTCGCGACCGCAGCGGCAACTATGTGTACCAGGTGGCCGATCCAACGCAGAGCGATCCGTTGCAGCGGCCGCTGACCGGCGGCGTAGCGCAGTATCTGGCCGAGACGGTGGCGCGCAACCTGAAGATGCGTTGCCGCAGCGAGAAGCCGGGGCTGCTGGGACGTTCATCGATGCTGCATGCGTCAACACAAGATCAAAAGGATGCCGATCTGGTGGGACGGGCCGCCGTGCGCGGGCTGCTGGCCGATGAGACGGAAAAGATGGTTGCGCTGCGGCCGCTCGCGCAGGGATGCGAGACTGGTTATGAGCTGGTCGCGCTGGAGCGAGTGGCCGAAGTGGAGAGACCGATCTCTCCAGAATGGATTCGCGAGGGCGCGATTCCGGTGAAGGACGATTTCTTTCAGTATCTGAGGCCGCTGATCGGCGATCTTGTGCCCTATTGCGCGCCGTTGTTCAATTGAACTTGTTGGGGAAGGAATAAAGATGCAGAAACCCGTTGCTCATGCCGCTGCCGGTGCGGTGGGCGTGCTGATTCTGGGGCGCAAGCGCCCCGGATTCGATCAGGAGTGGAACCAGATTATCTGCGGCCGCAGCCTGGAGGCGTTGAAGAGCCTGGGCTATAAGATCGTTGGCGCGGAAGCGCCGGTGATAGACGAAGCGACGATTGAAGCCGCGCTCAAAAAGATTCAGCAGGCCGGGTGCGAGGCGCTGGTGATGCTGCAACCCTCGATGGGGCACGGGCAGCTTGCGCTCACGGTTGCGCAGCATTGGCCTGATCCGGTGGTATTGTGGGCCACGCCGGAGCGGCCGGGCGATGGCAAGGTGAGTTCGTGCTCGCTGGTGGGGCAGCATCTGTGGGGCTCGTCACTGCGTCAGGCGGGGCACGCCTTCGAGCTGGTGTATGGCGATCCGGATGACGCGGCGCTGCGCGCAGACCTGACGCGGGCCATTGCGATTGCGCGCACGGTGGGCGTGCTGCGCCGCGCCAAGGTGGGCATGATCGGCACGCATGCGCCGGGATTTATCGATCTGGCGGTTGAGCCGTTTTTGTTGCGCAGGACGATGGGCACGCAGTTGCACCCGCTGAGCCTGCCGCAGTTTATCGAGCGTGTGCAAGCCGTCTCTGAAGACGCGGTGAAAAAAGATGTGCAGCGCGTGCTCGATTTGAAGCTGCCGATGGAGGTAGTAACCGCGGACGCGCTGCCGGTGAACTCGCGCTGTTACCTGGCAATGCTGGAGCTGATCGAAGAAGAGAGCCTGGACGGGCTTTCGCTGCAATGCTGGCCGGAACTGCCCAATGTGCTGGGGCAGTGGCCGTATCTGGCGGTATCGCGGTTGAGCACGGAGGGACGCGCGGTTTCCATCGAAGGCGATGTGGATGGATGCATTGGAAGTTTGATGAGCTCCACGCTGGGCGCGGGACCCGGCTTTCTGACGGATTGGCTGGAGCACGATCGCAATACAATTTTCTTCTGGCATCCGGGCATGGCGCCGATGGATATGTGCAACCTGGTTGGCTGTGAGGGCGGACCGTCGCTGGCCGCTCACTTCAATATCGTGAAGCCGCTGGTGGTGAATGCGCAGATTCTTGTGAATGAGCCGGTGACGATCACGCGGCTGTGGCGCTGTGACGACGCGTATCATATGACCGCGTTTGAAGGGCGCACCATTCCGGCGCGGCGGAAACTCACGGGCAACACGGTGCTGGTGGAACTTGCGGAATCGGATGTGACGGTGGGCGGCGATGTTCCGGCGCGATTCGATAGGCTGGTGCATGCGGGGATGCCGCACCATGTGCTGCTGTCGTTCGGCAAGCAGGCCGGGGCGTTTCGCCGGCTGGCGCGGGCGCTGCATCTGCAATGGTGGGAGTAAAGAAGCAATTTTTAGTTTGAGCGAGGTGAGCTCATGACTCAGGTGCAGGAAAAATCCTATCGTGCCTATCTTGGCGGCAAATGGGTCGAGACAGGCGACGAGATTCAAGTGACGAATCCGGCGACGGGCGAAGTGTTTGCGCGTGTTGCTTCGGTGACACGCGATCAGGTGCGAGCTACGCTCGAAGCTGCGCAGGCGGCTTTTAGTGCGTGGCGCGCGACTGCGGCCAAGGAGCGCGGTGTGCTGCTGAATCGCGTGGCGGACGAAGTGAATCGCCGCGCGGATGAGATTGCGCACACCATCACGCTCGAGAACGGCAAGCCGCTGGCGCAGAGCCGCGGCGAAGTGGCCATGACCGAGGATCATCTGCGCTGGTTTGCCGAGGAGGGCCGGCGCGCGTACGGGCGGACGATTCCGCACCAGGTGCAGGGCAAGCGCAACCTGACGGTGAAGACGCCGATCGGCGTGGTCGGCGCGATTTCGCCGTGGAACTTCCCGCTGGTGCTGGCGGTGCGTAAAGTGGCGCCGGCGCTGGCCGCGGGCTGCCCGGTGATTTTGAAACCCTCTTCGCAAACGCCACTGTGCGCGGTTCTGTTTGCGGAATGCGTGGAGGCGGCGGGAATTCCGCCAGGCGTTTTCCAGCTCGTGATCGGCAAGGCGCGCATGATCTCGGAAGAGTTCCTTGAGAATCCGATCTGCCGGAAGATTACGTTCACGGGTTCGACGGAGGTTGGACGCGAACTGATCCGCGGTGCGGCGGAGACAATCAAGCCGTTGTCGCTTGAGTTGGGCGGGCTGGCGCCGCTGCTCGTCTTTGAGGATTGCGATCTGGAGCAGGCGGTGCGCGAGACGCTGATTGCG
Source organism: Occallatibacter sp. (assembly GCA_036490385.1). Lineage (GTDB taxonomy): Bacteria > Acidobacteriota > Terriglobia > Terriglobales > Acidobacteriaceae > Telmatobacter. The sequence continues at coordinate 357,414 of DASXDX010000041.1, read as the reverse complement.
AAGTTCCGCAACACGGGCCAGTCATGCATTGCTGCCAACCGCGTGTATGTGCAGCGGTCGATTCACGACGCGTTTCTCGACAAGTTTGTTGCCGGCGTGAAGAAGCTGAAGACAGCTCCGGGGCTTGAGGCGGGTGTCGATGTGGGACCGCTGATCAACCAGCAGGCTCTCGACAGCGCCCTGGCGCAGATTGAGGATGCGGTGCAGCATGGCGGCAAGGTGATCTGCGGCGGCAAAAGGATGGCGGGAGCGAGCGGCTATTTTCTTGAGCCGACGGTGATCGATGGCGTGGAGAAGACGTCGCTGTGCATGCGCGAAGAGACCTTTGCTCCGGTTGCGCCGATCACGACATTTGAAACGGAAGAAGAGGCCATTGAGCTCGCGAACAACAGCGAGTATGGTCTGAGCGCCTATGCGATGACGCGCGATCTCGCGCGGATGTTCCGGCTCGCGGAGCGGATCGAGGCGGGAACGCTGGGCATCAACGATGGCGCGCCGACGACGAGCCAGAGCCCGTTTGGCGGGATGAAGCAGAGCGGCTGGGGACGTGAGCTGGGCAGCGAAGGACTGGATGCTTTTCTCGAGACGAAGCATGTGTCGATAGGCGGAGTTTGAAACAGCGCTATTTGAAGACGAAAGGGAGCAGACGCGATGATTCATTTTCTTGTGCATGATACGGCGGACACGGTGGGCGTGGCGGTGGTGGATATCGCCGCGGGCACGCAGTGCACCGGCCGGGATCTTTCCACCAACAAGCCGCTTGCAGCCAAGACGGAAGAGAATATTCCGCTGGGCCACAAGCTGGCGCTGAAGGATTTCGCCGTGGGCGATACGGTGATCAAGTATGGCTGCGAGATTGGAAGAACCGTGCAGCCCATCCGCGCCGGACAGCACGTGCATGTGCATAACCTGAAGACGAAGAGGTGGGCGTAATGAAGGACCAGAAGATCTTGGCGTATCGGCGCGAAAACGGGCGCGTGGGCGTGCGCAATCACGTCATCATTCTGCCGGTGGATGATATTTCGAATGCCGCGTGCGAGGCTGTGGGCAACAACATCAAAGGAACGCTGGCGCTGCCGCACGCGTATGGGCGATTGCAGTTCGGCGAGGACCTCGAACTGTTCTTCCGCACGATGATCGGCACGGGCGCGAATCCGAATGTGGCCGCGGTGGTGGTGATCGGCATTGAGCCGGGATGGACGCAGCGCATTGTCGACGGCATCGCAAAGACCGGCAAGCCGGTAGCGGGGTTCTCGATCGAAGGCCAGGGCGACATTGCGACGATTGCACAAGCCTCTGTGAAGGCGAAGGAGTATGTGCAGTGGGCGTCTGAGCTGCAGCGGTCGGAATGCAAATTCAGCGAGCTCTACATCAGCGTGAAATGCGGCGAGTCCGACACGACCACCGGACTTTCAAGCTGCCCAACGGTGGGCAATGTAATTGACAAGCACTGCGCGATTGGCGGCACAGCTTCGTTCGGCGAGACCTCGGAGCTGACGGGCGCGGAGCACATTGTCGCCGCGAAGGCCGCGAATGAAGCGGTGCGCAAGCAGTTCATGGCGGCATTCGACGATTACCAAAACCTGGTCTTCGGCCAGAAGACGGATGACCTTTCCGAATCGCAGCCGACGAAGGGCAACATCGCGGGCGGCCTTACCACGATTGAAGAAAAAGCGCTGGGCAACGTGGAGAAGCTGGGCAAGAAGACCAAGTTCGTGGGCTGCCTGAAACCGGCCGAAGTGCCGGCGGACAAGGGGCTCTGGTACATGGACACGTCGAGCGCGGCGGCGGAGGCCGTAACGCTGTGGGCGGCTTCGGGCGCGGTGGTGCATCTGTTCCCCACCGGGCAGGGCAACGTGATCGGCAATCCGATTGAGCCGGTGATCAAGCTTTCCGGAAACCCGAAGACGGTGACCACCATGAAGGATCACATCGACTTGGACGTGTCGCCGATTCTGCAGGGGGAGATGACGCTGGACCAAGCGGGCGATGCGCTGATCGAGATGATTGTGCGCACGGCGAATGGCAGGTTGACTGCGGCGGAAGCGCTGGGACATCGCGAGTTCGTGATGACGAAGCTGTATCGCAGCGCGTAGTGAACGAGCAGCCGGCTTGCGCATGCAGCCGGCTGCAGACTGTTCTCTTTTCTTGCGAAGAAGTTTCCGGCAAAAACGCAATGCTGTGCGCCAAGAATCTCCATTGAAGTTTTGTACTTGAGGCTCTATGAACCGATATCCCCAAGGGGGCTTACAAAATCTGGTTGCGGAACTGGCCGGCGGCGTGGGTGTGCCGCCGGACGACGCTGCCCTGTTTGCCGAGGCGCTGGTCGACGCGGACCTGCATGGCGTGCCCACGCACGGCGTATCGCGATTGAATATTTATTTGAAGCGCATCGAAGCGGGCCTGATCGATCCGAAGGCCGCGCTCACAATCGACCGGCGCGCGGGCAGCGTTCTTGCGTTGAATGCCGGCAATGGACTGGGACAGGTGCAGGCGCGAAAGGCGCTGGACCTGCTGATGCCGCTTGCGCAGCAGAATGGCGTAGCGACGGCGACGGTGCGCAACTCGCAGCACTTCGGTGCGCTCTCGTGGTATGCGAACTACGCGGCGAACCAGGGACTGGTTCTGCTGGCGATGACAAATGGCGAGCCGGCGATGTCGCCGGCGGGCGGCTATGAAGCGTTCTTCGGCACCAATCCAATTGCGGCATCATTTCCGACGGGCAAGGGATTTCCGGTGAAGATCGATCTGGCCACATCGACCGTGGCGCGCGGCAATATCATCGCGGCGCAAAAGAAAAAGGCGGCGATTCCTGAGGGATGGGCGCTGGACCGCGATGGAAAACCAACCACCGATGCATCCGAAGCGCTGCTCGGCACCGTGCTCACCATGGCCGGGCACAAGGGCTACGCGCTGGCGATGATGGTGGAGGTCTTCAGCGGCGTGCTGTCGGGCGCGGCGATTGGGCCGGATGTGGGATCGATGTACAAGAACCTCGACCGGAAGCAGGATGTGGGCCACTTCTTCTGCCTCTTCAACGTCGAGGCGTTCCTTGATTACCGCGAGTATCTGCAGCGCATGAACGAGACCATCGACCGAATTAAAACCTCCAAAAAGCGGCCGGGCGTGGACGAGATTCTAGTGCCGGGCGAGCGCTCCGCGCGGACGGCCGAGAAGAATCGCGCGCAGGGCGTGCCGGTTGGAGATGAGACGATCGCCGAATTGGAACAGTGGTGTTCCCGCCTGAAGATCGCGTTTAACTGCCATGAGGTGGCGTGCTGAATTATGCCGGATATTGTGATCTCAGAATATATGCGGGGCGCTGCTCTTGAAACGCTCCGTTCCCGCTTCGATGTGCTGCTTGATGCGGAACTGTGGAAGAAACCCGATGAACTGACGGAGAAGGTGAAGAGCTGCCGCGCCCTTATCGTGCGCAACCAGACGCCGGTGACGGCGGCGCTGATGAAGTCCGCGCCAGAGCTGCTCGTGATCGCCAGGGGCGGCGTGGGGTTGGACAATGTGGACGTGAAGTACGCGGAGCAGGCGGGCATCGTGGTCTCGTTCACACCGGACCAGAACGCGATCAGCGTGGCGGAGCTCGCGATCGGTATGATGCTGTCGCTGGCGCGCCCCATTCCGGCGGCCGACCATGATACGAAGAGCGGAAACTGGCAGCGGCAGAAGTTCATGGGCACGGAGTTGTACGGCAAAATGCTCGGCATTGTGGGCGCGGGCAAAATTGGGTATCTCACGGCGCGGCGGGCGATGGCCTTCGGCATGCGCATTCTGGCGTACGATCCATTTCTAAGCCAGGACAATATTCTCTTGAGCGACCTGCAGGCCGAGTTGGTCGATCTGGATGAGTTGCTGGCGCGCGCGGATGTGGTCTCCTGCCATCTGCCCGCAACGCCGCAGACCACGGGGCTGCTAAACCGCGAGCGCTTCAAGAAGATGAAGCGGGGAGTTCTGTTCATCAATACTTCGCGCGGCAAGGTAATCTCAGAACCGGATCTGGTGGAGGCGCTGAAATCGGGAATCGTGGGCGGTGCGGCGCTTGATGTGCGCGGTGAAGAGCCGCCGGTTGCCGGCGAACTCGAGACCTTGCCGAACGTGATTTTGACGCCGCACATTGCGGCGTTCACGAAGGAAGCGCAGGAGCGCGTGTCGCGCGCGGTGTGCGAGGATATTGCCCGCGTGCTGGATGGGAAGCCCGCAATGAGCGCGGTGCGCAGCGCGGTGCCGCGGCGGCTGGCTGCGAAGTAGCGGCGGTTGCGCAGGGGCTGAAGCCCATCCTGTTTGGTTGCGTTTGCGGCAAGGCTGAAGCCGTGCCTCGATACAAAGCTGCGAGAGAAATTCAGATTCGGAGTAGGCCGGCTGAGCGATATTCGGCTCCGTTCCACGAAGTGGTTACGACGGGCAGCTCAGGCGTGGCGGTGAGCAACTCCAGTTTGCCGTTTTGCAGCAGATACGTGTCTTCCATCTTGGCGCCGCGCAGATTCGGGTTCCAGGCCAGGGCCTGCTGCGACGTGATGCGCTCCGTGCCGCCGGGGCGCGCAAACCATTCGCGTTCGAGATAGCCGGTTGCTCCGCCCTGATGGTGCTGTTCTTCCGCTCCCGCGTGGCCGAGAGATGCGTAGGCATCTTTGGCGACGGCGAATAGCTCATCGCTGATTGCGCCTGGACGTGTGGCGCCGAGCAGCCGGGCGTTGACTTGCGTGGCGACGGCAAGATGCTCTTCAAACTGAGCCGGTGGCGCGCCGAAGCACACGAAGCGGGTTATCGAAACAGAAATGCCCCAGCGGCGCGCGCAGAAGCAGAGCATCCCGAGTTGCTTGAGGACTCCGGCGCGCGGCACCGGATGCGGATAGCTCACGACGCGCGCATCGGTGGATGTGAGATAGACGCTGGGCATGATGCCCATGCCGATCAGTTGTTCCGCCAACATGGCATGCATGGCGCGTTCGGTCATGCCGGGCTCGAACCGGCGCAACACTGCAGTGGCGGCCTTGCCGGCGTGCTCACCCAGCCAGCGGTAGCGGGCCGTTTCGCCCTGGGTGAGTTCGAAACGGAGGCTCTGGATCGACAACGGCTGCCAGCCTTCCTGGCCCATGTCGCCGGCCACGTTACCAGAGCGGACGATCCTCGTGGCCGATGCGCGCAGATCATTCGCGTACCAGGGATTGACGATAGGCTCGAAGCCGAGTCCGGCGAACTCTTCAGCGGCGAGGCGCTGCGCTTCGTTATTGGTGGTGAGATAAAACGCGCCGCCTTCGCGCGTGACGAGCAGGCTGGCCGCGCCGATCTCGCGCAGCACGCCCACGCGCACGTCGACGAGGCCGGCCGTGGCCCAGGCGATGTTGTCGTGGCGGGAGATCAGGATCGCGTCGATTCCCTTCTCCGCGAGAAAGGCCGCGATCTTATGGCGCTTGGCACTCAATTCCGCGAGGCGGTCCTCATCTAAACCAAACGGCTCATTTTTCATTTCGACATTCCTTTTAGGATTTTGCTGCGACGGGTTCAGCGAGCCGGTTCGCAAGTCGGCCGTCGAGGCGATATTGGCGGCCCGCGGCGAAGAGCGCTATGGTTCCAAGAAGCGGCATGATGGCCACGAGCAGGAAGACAGGCCGATACGAGACATGATCGACCAGCGCGCCGGTGAGTAAAGGAAAAAGCATGCCGCTTAAACCTCCAGCGATGCCCGTGAGGCCGGTGGCGCGGCCCACCTGTTCATCCGGAAACAGATCGGTGACCGCAGCGAACATGTTGGCCGAAAGAAAATTGTCGGCAGCGACGGCGATGCTAATCATGGTGAGCGCCATGCCGATGTTCCGCGCGTAGGGCACGAACAGGCTCGCTGCGCAGACGAGCGCGCTGCCGTACATGGTGATGCGGCGCGCATCGCGCACGGAGACGCCGCGGCGCAGCAGCAGGCCCGCGGCCCAGCCGCCGGCGACGCCGCCCACATCGCCCATGAGGAATGGAATCCAGGCAAGAATGCCGATCTCGGTCATGGTCATGTGGCGGGCGCTGTAGAGATAGCTCGGAATCCAGTACCAGTAAAACTGCATGACGGGCCCGATAAAAAAACGGCAGAGCATGACGGCCCAGGAGGAGGATTGGCGGAGCATCTTGCCGAGCGAGGCGTGGGCCGGGATAAGATCGGCGGCGATTTTAGGCTGGCGGCCATATATGAACCACCAGGCCGGGATCCAGAGGAAGCCGGCAAGCGTGGGCACAAGGAAGGCGGTGCGAAAGCCATAGTGCTGCAACAGAAAAACGATGAGCGGCGGAGCGATAGTGGCGCCGATAACGCTGCCGCCGTTGAAGATGCCAATGGCCAGCGTGCGGTCTTTCTTGGCGAAGAGACGAGTGACGGTTTTGACGCCTCCGGAATAGGCGCCGCACTCGCCGGTGCCTTTCCAGAATTGGAGGACGCCAAACTGAAGACCCGAGCCGGCGAGGGCGAGCGATCCTGTTGCGGCCGACCACCAGCAGACGGCGACCGACAAACCCAGGCGCGCGCCCAGGCGGTCCATGAGGTAGCCCATGGGGAACTCGCCGGTCATCATGCCGAAACCGAGGGCGGAGACGATGCGTCCGTACTCGACATTGGAGAGATGGAAGACCGTGCGCAAGACCGGCGCCATCACCGAGAAAGCCTGGCGCGCGACGAACAGGATCACGGTGAGGAGAAAGAGCAGGCTGAGGATGAACCAGGGGTGGCTCGCGGGACGTTCCGCGGTTGCGCCGGTTTCAGCCGGCGATATCTGATGAACCTGGGCCAACCGTCCTCCAGCTTTCCGTTCCGCGATGCTATAGGGAAATTACGCTTGCATGCTGCGGGCTTCATGCCAAGGATATGCGGAGTTGAGCACGCTGTTGATGGCGCGCACGTTCTGAAGGCCGGCAGTGTTCAGCCAATCTTCGGCCGCGGCTGGACCGTGCTTGGCGTAGACCGGAACGCCGTCCTGCCAGGTCGCCCGGCCGCCGAGGACGCCATGGAATTTGACGCCGCTCTCGGCAGCGAATTCGAGCGTCTCGAGAAACACCTCGCTGCTGACGCCGGCCGAGAGATACACGATGGGTTTATCAGTGAGCGCGGCCGCGGCGCGAGTGATCTCCATCGCTTCCGCTCGCGTGTGCAGCTTTTTGCCCTTGAAGGCGCGGGTGCCCTCGACAAAGGCCATCTGGATGGGGATTTCGACTTTGAGCACGTCGGCCCCGTAGCGCTCTTTCGTAAACTCCCCCATCGAGTGGAGCACGATCTCCGGCTTGCGGCGCGCGTACTCGAGGCTCGCTTCGCCTTCGCCGTGGACGTCATAGCCGAGGAATTCGAGGAAGAATGGGATATCGACGGACTTGCATTCGGCGCCGATGCGCTCCACCCACGCTTTTTTGCGATTGTTCACCCATTCTTTTTCAAAGGGCGTGTAGTAGACGAGAATCTTGACCGCATTCGCCCCCGCCTCTTTCAAGCGCAGCGCAGACCAGCCTTCAAAGAGCGTGGGAAGCCTCTCCGGGCGATCGGGGCTGTATCCGGCGTGCTCGTAGGCCAGCAACAAGCCCTTGCCGTTGATGTGCTTTGCGGCTTCGAGCCCGTACTCAAGATCGAGCAGAATTGATGAGGCTTCCTTGGTGAGGGTCTCGGCCACAAGCTGCTTGAACTCCGACAACATCTCGGCAGGCGGTTCGGCGACGCCGAGCTCCCGGGCCAGCATGTTTTTGAGCAGGCCGCGCTGATCCATCGCGACGGCGGCGATGACGCCGCGGCCGTCGGCGACGGCGTTCAGGCCTGCGGCTTTGCCCGGCGTCAAACGGATCGGCATCTTCTCTCCCAAGCTCGTGTTCGCGCCCTGGCGCACTGCTTCGCGGCCATTCGGAACGATGTTCTGAGCGCAAGAAACTATAGCGGAACCATTCCCGCGATGTCAATCGATTGTAAATGATTATTGCTTCAGATTCAGAGCCGCGCACACGCTGTTTCGGCGGCCGAAAAACATGTCGGAATCAAATGTGTGCAAGAAAATCGATTGAAATTGATTGACAGTCGCTATGAGGTCTGCCTATACTGCGCCCCGAATTTATATCCGCTGTTTTCGGTTACCGGAACGGCCGCGCAGCGCCAGCAAGAATGCTGTGCGACGCGCTTCGCCATTGAGCTTCCGGCTGGAAAACAGCGGATCTGTATTCGCCTCGAATTGCTGCGCATCACGACCGAGGCCCGAAGCGAGATACGGGTCCGGAAGCGCGGCCAATCGGGTTGCGGAGGTATGCGCAATGAGCATGGAAGCATGGGGACGGTCGATGCGCCGGCGCTTGACAGGACGAAAGCGAGTCCCTAGAGTGTGTCTAGCCGGTCAGGATTTTCGAGCTTCCAGACTGGCGAGCGATTCAACTTCTGACGATTCAATTTTTGATGCGTATCCTGTCCACTCCCGCGATGTGTCCGTGCTGCTGCATGTGCGGCGCAATGCGGGTGTGTTCCTCGGCATAGACTCAGAAGCGATCTCTGAATCCCGACGACCCACCCGCCAGACGGCGCGGTGGGTTTTCTGTTTTGCGGCAGTTCTTAATTTTCCCAGCAGTTTGAAAGGGCACCGGTGGCGAAGTGGCTAACGCGCGGGTCTGCAAAACCTGTATTCGCGGGTTCGATTCCCGCCCGGTGCTCCAACTTACACGGCAAGCGTGAAGCGCGAATGAGTCAGGAACAAGCGGAAACTCTGACAAATGGACGGGGGGTCATGACGACAACGACGCGAAGAGAGATGCTGCGGACGCTGGGGGCCCTTGGCGCCAGCGGGCTTCTATCGCCGCTCGATGCGCGCGGCCTTTTGGCAGAGGACGGACGCGCTGGGGGAGGCATCCGGTTCGGCGTGCAGTTGAATGCGTTCCCAATCGATCCGAAAAACTTTCAAAGTTTTCTCGACACGCTCGGGCAGGTGAAGCAGATCGGTTATCAGGGATTTGAGTCGAGCTTTCGCAATGTGAGCGGGCAGTTCGGCACGCCGGAGCCGGCTCGCCGCAGCATCGCGCAGACCGGGCTCACATTTTTCGGCATTCATATCTTCTTTTCGAATGACAAGTACGACCAGGAGACGCACATCGCAGCGGCCTCGGTGTATGAGCCGGTGGCGCGCGGTGGCGCGGCGTTGGGCGCGGAGCATCTGATCCTCAGCGGCGCGCCGGCTGCCGATGCAGAGGAGCTCAAGCGCAAGATCGACGCGCTCAACGCCGCTGGACGCTTCGCGCAAAGCGCCGGCATCACCGTTGCCTATCACAACCACTGGTGGGAGTTCGAATCCAAAATCGGCGAAGCCAAAGTCCCCGAAATTGAGGCGCTGTACACGCAGACCGATCCTGCGCTCGTAGGCTTCGTGCTCGATGCGGGACACGCCTACCATGGCGGCGCCGATGTGCCCGCGTTCATTCGCGCGCATGCCAAGCGCATTGTCGGCTTTCATCTTCGCGATTACCGCAACGGGCGGCTGGTCACGCTGGGCACGGGCACGTTTCCGCTGGCCGAGGTAGCCGCGGCGATCAAGCAGATTGGTTGGAAGGGCTGGGTAGAAAACGAAGAAGAGCGCGAGGACCTATCGAAAAACGGCGCGGACGTTGTCGCCCCCGCTTACAAGGCCATGAAGGAGGCTTTCGCATCGTGAATCGCCGTGAATTTCTCTATACCGGGGCTGTGGCCGCTGCTGCAGCTACGCGCAGTTTAGACGCGCGGGCCTATGCCGCAGTGGACGGAGCCAACGATCGCGTGGGCCTGGGCGTGATTGGCTGCGGCCGCCGCGCGACGGATGTTTGCCACGGCTTTGTGCAGGACGAGAGGATTCAGATCCGCGCGCTCGCCGACATCTACGACAAGCAGGTGGCCAATTTTCAGGCCCGGTTCAAGGACAACGTCGCGCAGGCGCAGGTCTCGGTCGAATACCAGGCGATGCTCGATCGCAAAGACATTGATGCGGTGCTCGTGGCAACGCCGGACCACCTGCATGTACAGATTGCAAAAGATACGCTGGGCGCGAACAAGCACACGTATCTCGAGAAGCCCACGCTGCACCGGTGGAGCGAGCGCGGCGCTTTGATCCATGCAGCGAAGGAGAGTAAGGCGATTCTGCAATGCGGCATGCAGCAGCGCAGCGGCGCGCATTACAAACGTGTAAAGCAGGAGGTCTTCGGCGCCGGCCTGCTCGGCGACATTATCTTCGTGCGTGCGGTGTGGAGCAACTTCCCTTGGCAGCGGCGCAACATTCCGAACGAGCCCAAGCCGGAGGAATTGCGCTGGGATCTTTTTCTCGGGCCCGCGCCGAAAGTTCCGTATGAAACGTCTAGATACAGTTCCTGGCGGTCATATCACGACTACGGCAACGGCTTGCTGGCCGATATTTTGACGCACTGGGCGGATGTGGCGCAGTGGATGCTCGACGACGATCAGCCGGTAAGCGCGGCAGCGCTTGGTGGGGATTTCCAGTTGCGCGGCGACCTCACCAATCCTGACACCGTAAGCGCGATCGTTCGCTATAAGAACTGGAACCTCAACTTCGAGTCGTCTGTGCTTTCGATCCGTGACGAAAACCCCTCGGTTTTTTTCGAGGGAACCAAAGGATCGCTGAACCTGACGCGCAAAGGATACACGCTGACTCCCAATGACGGCGCGCCGGTCGAGGTGAACTCGACGGAGAGCCTGGAGCGCGCGCACACGGTCAATTTTATTGACGCGATCGTCAAAGGCGAAAAACCCAACGCGCCGCTGGCAGCCGGATTGGCAGCCAGCGTGCCGGTGATGACGGCGCTTCAATCTTACTGGTCGCAGAAGATCGCGGCTCCATCGGATCTAACTTAGAGGCCCCGCATGTTCTTAGGACGTGCGGCAAACAAGGACGCGCTAACGCAAATGCGGAGTTTGTTTCTCGGCCCTCATCGGGGCTGAAGACAATCGAAGAACCGTGACGACACGCGCTGCAACGCACAGAGGAAAAGTTACCCCGATGGGGCGCTTCTCTCGTGAAAGGGAAACATGAATCACACGTTTCGGAGACCACTGTACATCGCATTCGCAGCACTTCTGTTGCTCGGCGCAGCGCGACCCATGCGCGCGCAATCGACCGGGACCATCCGCGGCACGGTGACGGACCCGAGCGGGGCAGCCATTGCCAAGGCCGGGGTAACGGCGACGGACGCCAACACCGGCATCAAGCGCGCGGAGACGACGAATGAAAGCGGCATCTTCGTCTTTCCCGATATGCCGATCGGCACTTATGGTTTGAAGATCGCCGCGGCAGGATTCCAGACACAGGATCGTCCCGCGCTCACGTTAATCACCGCCCAGGTGATCGATTTGACGATCGCTCTATCTGTCGGGTTGCAGACGCAGGAGGTTACGGTCACCTCAGAGACGCAGCAGATTGACACAACCACCTCGACGGTTGCGCAGTCCGTGACACAGGAGCAGATGCGCGATCTGCCGTTGAACGGCCGCAATCCGCTGCAACTGACAACGCTCACGGCCGGCACCGTGCTGACGACAACCGGCACAGAGAGCGGCCAGGAAGATAACACCGGCCTCTCGGTCAACGGTCTCCGCGCCACGGAAAACACCTACACCCTCGATGGCACCATCTACGTCAATCGCTTCTTTGACTCCGTGCCTACCATGCCCAATCCCGATGCGCTGCAGGAGTTCACCATCCAGGCGTCGAACTACAGCGCCGACCACGCCGGCGCCGGCGCACTTATCCAGCTCTCCACACGATCTGGGACCGATCAGCTCCACGGCGATGCGTGGGAGTATTTCCGCAATACCGTGCTGAACGCGCGCAACTACTTCTGGTCGGCAACCAAACCGGATCCGCCCTTCAAGCTGAATCAATTTGGCGGCACAGTTGGCGGGCCAATCTTCAAGAGCAGGAAGGCGTTCTTCTTCTTCTCGGCGGAAGACCTGCAGCAGCGCTCGGCGCCGACGCCGATCACCGTCGAATACCCAACCGCAGCAGAGCTTGCCGGCAACTTTTCGGCCTTCAAGACGAAAGGCGTTGCACTCTACAACCCGGCCACCGGCTGCGGCTTCGGCCAGACCGCGACCCCCACCACGCCGGGCGCCACAACCTCCACGTGCAGCGGCGCCATCACCGATGATGTTTCCGCCGCAGACGCAGGCCCAAATGCCATCCCTATCGACGCGCTCTCGGCCGCGGTGAACAAGCAGTATCTGGCGAGTGAGGAAGCGACCGGCACCCTCTCGAGCGACGGAACGTATGAAACATTCTCTTCATCCACGAACAACAACATCGACAACACGCAGTACCTCACGCGTCTCGACTACAGCCTTGGCGCGAAAGATCATCTGAGCGGCCGCTACTTCTATAACCAGGACAACTTCCAGCGTCCGTTCACCGCTCCACTCGGATTCTTTGCGTCGAATCTTTTCCGCAATCAGTCGGCCACCATCAGTGACGCGCACGTCTTCTCGAACACGCTCACAGGCGCCCTCTACGGCGGCTTCTATCGCGGAGGACGCACGCAGGTGCCCGAAGCGCCCGGTCTCAAAACGCTGCAGGCTCTTGGGCAGAACGCTCCCTACGGTAGCCCGAACGAGAGCCTCGTGCCATTTCCCGGCGTGCGCGCACTCATCTCCGGGTACGTCGAAGCTTTCTCCGGCGGCGCACTGACGCAGGACTCCACGACCTTCGATTTCTCCGGCCAGGTTGTCAAACTGTGGCATACGCATACGCTCACCATGGGCGGCGACGTCGAACGCAGCCGCATCGACATGGACGACTACTCGTACACGCCCGGCGACAGCACCTCGCCCGGCTTCAACGGCAAGCGCACGCAAGCGCCCAATGGCGCAATTCCGACCGGCTTTACGTCCACAGGTAACGCGATTGCTGATTTCTATACCGGCTACGAGCAGACCTACTACATGGACAACGGGCGCAAAGCTTACCTGCGCGAGATTCGCCCCTCCTTGTACGCGCAGGACGATTGGAAAGCGACGCCAAGGCTTACATTGAATCTTGGTCTGCGTTGGGATCCTTGGATGCCTCCCATCGACAACAACGGCACGCTGGTTGGCTTCAATCTCAAGAATCCCACCTTCCAGTCCACCGTTGCTCCCGGCGCTCCCGCAGGCATGTGGTTTGTCGGGGATCCGGGACTGCCCGACTCGGTCTATAGCAACAACTTCAAAGACTTCGCGCCGCGCCTCGGCTTTGCTTTGAACGTCTTTGGCAATGGAAAGACAGTCGTCCGTGGCGGCTACGGCCTCTTCTACGGGTTCCCTGAGGGGCTGCTCTACCAAAGAACTGACGCCATGCAGCCCGTGGATCTCTATCTGAGCATCAACAATCCGCCAGCGTGGGATGCTCCTTTCGCCGGCTATCCCGGCGGCGATCCCTTCCCGCGCGGTCACATCGCTGCTTCGCAGTTGAAGACCTACACCTTCTTAAAACCCCTCGCTGGCGGCGTCCTCAATCCTGCCTCAAAGGTCGAGTATACCCAGGCCTACAACTTCACCATCGAGCAGGATCTTGGGAACGGGTTTGCCTTCAACGTGGGCTATGTGGGCAACCACGCCGAGCACGTGATGGCCTCGCGCCAGTTCAATCCTTATGTGTTCACCCCGCCGACATTCGAAACCACGCGCACCTACGCTGGCCTGGGCGCGGTGGAACTCGCCGACTCTTATGATTACGAAATGACGAACGCAGTGGAAGCGAACGTCACCCGGCGTGCCCACAACCTCACCCTTCTCTCGAATGTCGTCTGGATGAAGACCATTGACAACGGCTCATCGGGCACGGAAGGCTCGACTGGTCCATCGAATCCGTACAATTTCAACGCATACCGCGGCGTTGCCGACTTTGACCAGGCGCTGCGCGTTACGGGCTCGGTCAATTATCCGTTGCCCAAATTCCACGTGAACAATTTTGCGGGAGCCGTTATCAACGGTTGGCAGGCGAACGCAATCGTCACAGCGCAATCGGGGTTGCCCCTCACCATTACCAGCGGCGTCGACAACTCGGAATCCGGTATCGGCAATGACCTGGCTGTCTACAATCCCGGCGTCAGCGTTGCCCGTCCTGCCGGGGTTTCCAAAATCAAGGAGTGGTTCAATCCCGCGGCCTTCGCGAAGAACCCAGTTCCTTCCGCAGCCAATGGCTACGCACAGTCGTTCGGCAACGTTCCGCGCAACTCTCTGCGCGGGCCGGCATTCGAGGACACTGACATTTCGCTCTTCAAGGACTTCCTTACCGAGCATCGCGTCCACGGCCAGTTCCAGGCTGAGGCCTTCAATGCCTGGAACCATACGAACCTCGCCAATCCTACATCCTCAGTTAGTTCGGGAACCTTCGGGCAGATCACGGCAACCAGCAGCAGCACGGGCAGCGTGAATACACCTTCGCTGATAGGCACGCAGCGCGTGTGGCAGTTTGTGGCCAAGGTCATCTTCTAAATCCCATCGAAACCGTTTGCTGGTTCTGGCAGGACAAGGCGGCTCTTCTTCGGAAGGGCCGCCTTCATTTTTGGCGATCGGCCTGCCCGCCGCGAGGAGACTTCGATTGACCATCGATGTTAATCGATGATACGATGCGGCCTGTCGCGATCCCATCAACAGATGCGCATCCTGTTTCATTGCGGAGGAAAATCAAGGTATGGCGGTTCAATCACCCGTGGGACGGCACCATGTTCGGGAAGAGATCCAGCGCCGGATTTTGTCCGGCGAGAGCCAGCCTGGAGAACGCCTGACGCAGCAGAGCCTGGCCAAAGAGCTGGGCGTCGCGCAAGGAACAGTACGGGAATCGCTGCTGGAACTGCAGTGGCTGGGGCTGGTCGAGTCGATTGACCGACTGGGTGTTTTTGTTGGCAAGCTGGACGCGGCGCGGTTATGCGAGGCCTACCAGGTGCGGGAGTTTCTCGAGGGGCTGGCGGCGCGGCTGGCGTGCGAACATGCTTCGCGGGGCGATGTGGCCGGGCTCAAAAAAATGGCGGACCACATCTGGAACCTGTCGAACGAGAACAAGGTGGACGAGATGGGCGCGGCCGATCGCGCCTTTCATCTGCAGATCATGAATCTCTCGCGCAACCGGATTTTGCTGCGCCTTGCCGAGGGATACCGCGTGCTGGGCATGGCGGTGCGGGCGTCGCGCGATCCGCGCGTGGTCCATGAAGAGCATCTCCGCATCGTGGAAGCGATCGATCACAACTTTCCTGACGAAGCCGAGCAGCGGATGCGGCAGCACGTGGCGGAAGCAAGAAAGATGATCGAGCAGCAGGCGGCCAAAAACGAGTTCACCCCGAAGTGGGTGGCGGACCCAAAGGAATCCGACTTTCGCGAGTGATTTTCTTCGCATGCTTCAGGCTGCGATGAGGAAACGGCCCTCGCGCATGATCTGCTCCTCGCCATTCTCATTTTCAAGCCAGATATTGAAGCCCAGGCCGACAACGTCAATGTGCGTGCCGGAGCGCCAGGGCGCGCCGGTGTGCTCGCCGTAAGGATTGCCGAAGGCGATGTGGATGCCGGGAAATTTTTCATCCTGCAGGATGTTGCCGATGACGCGCTCGACGCCGAGGTTGGTGCCGATGGCGAATTCGCCCACGCGGTCGGAGTTCTCATCAGTGTGCGTGTAGGCCCAGAAGTCGGCTTCGAGCTGCTTGTTGGCGCTCATGCAGCGCACAATGCGATTGCCGGCGATCTCGATGGTGAGAGGCGCCGCGGCGAGCAGACCGTAGCGGGCGCAGAGCCAATCGCCCACCACGCCATCAACAACAAACGTGCCGTTCACCTCGCCAGGCGAAGTGAAACACTCGCCGCCAGGCAGGTTGCCCCACTTTTCCGGCGAGATGATGCCCGAGGTCTTGAACCATTTGTAGCCGGGATTCATTTCGGCGGTGATGTGGGTTCCGGCGGCGGTGGTGGCGCGAATACGCTTCGCCTTGCGGACGCGCTCGAGGACCTTTTGCGAGAGCCGGTCCACGAGGTCGAAGTCGGCGCGCATGCCCTGGCACATGATCTCAGGCGTGATGTTGACCATGTGCGCGTGGCGCATATGGCGGCGATTCACCACGTCGGTCATCTGCATGCGCGAGCGCAGCTCGTTGGGCTCGACTTGCACGGCGAAGATGGAGACTTGCGAGGTCTCCATGTCGGCGAGGATCGGTGCGGGCATATCGGCGAGCGGCCGCGGGGCGAGATCTTCGAGGATGAAGGCGTTCCAGGGGCAGCCGCGCTCGGCAAGTTGTGCGGCGAGCGATGCGGCAATGGGCTCGGTGACGCGGTCGGCGATGAGCGTGACCTTTTCTGACGGGTCGATGCGCAAACATGTGACCACGGCCGAGCGCGCGCCCTGGATAAAGTCGGCGGGGTAGTCGATGGAGAGCAGGTGCGCGGCGGTTTCATTCATGCGTGGAATGCGGCGCCTTTCAAAGAAGGGATCGAAGTGCTGGTGAGCGTCTTCCCACCCTAACCGCAAAAAACAAAACGCGGCGAGAGTGGGGCACCCGGTCTACGGGTGGGTGGGCGCCCATCTACTGAGGTTAACGGAAAATTTACCGGAATGAAACTTAAAGACCCGTTGCGGTTTCCTTCGCCATGTAATCGACCACGGCTCTCAAGTCGCCGTTGGTCTCTTCGAAGACTTTGAGCTGGCGATCGGCGCCGGTGCCGGTCTTCAGAATGGTGCGGACGCCTTCGATCGCTTCGCGGCTGCCTAACTCGTCGACTACCGGATCAATCAGCACTAGAAATTCTTCGATCAGGTCGCGCAACGGCAGCTCTTGCTGCTTGCCGAAGTCGATCAGTTTGCCGTCGAGGCCGTAACGCACGGCGCGGAATTTGTTTTCCATCAGCAGCGGGCGCGCATACTGGCGGAAGTCCTGGTTGGACGCGTGCAGCTTGTAGAGATACGCCGCCGTGGCCTGGATGAGCGCAGCGATCGCGACTGTTTCCTCGGCGCGCAGCGGAATGTCGCAGGCGCGCACTTCGACGGTGTCGAAGAAGGGATGCGGCCGGATGTCCCACCAGATTTTTTTGGCGTTGTCGATGCAGTTGGTGCGCACGAGCAGGCTTACATAATTCTCAAATTCGGAATAGCTTGAGAACGCATCGGGGATGCCGGTGCGCGGAAAGTTCTCGAAGACTTTCGCGCGGTAGCCCTTGTAGCCGGTGTTCAGCCCGAGCCAGAAGGGCGAGTTGGTGGCGAGCGCCATGATGTGAGGCAGAAAATAGCGCATCGAGTTCATGATGCGGATGGCGGCTTCGCGGTCTTCAATGCCCACGTGCACGTGCAGGCCGAAGATGAGGTTGGCGCGGGCGACGAGCTGCAGGTCTTTGACGACTTGATGGTAGCGCGGGTCAGGGTAGATGTCCTGCGTGCGCCAGTCGGCAAAGGGATGCGTGGCGCCGGCGACGAGTTCCAGGCCGTGCTCCCTGGCCAGCTTGATCATCTGCCGGCGCAGATCGTAGATATCTTCGCGAGCCTCATCGATGTTGCGGCAGACGCGCGTGCCCACTTCGACGACGGAGGTATGCATCTCCGCTTTCACGCGCTCCTGCATGCGCAGCTTGCCCTCGGCAAGCATCTCAGTCTGGATGTGCGAGCGCAGATCGCGGGTGACGGGGTCGACGGTCTGGTATTCCTCTTCAATGCCGAGCGAGAAGGAGGGCCGCATGGTTTGACCTCGGGATGGGTTGCGGCCATTGTAGCGGAACAGGGCTGAGGATCAGAGACGAGGATCCGGGGTGCTTCTTGTTTCAGGCGGCCAGCTTGCGCGTGGTCTTCGCTTTTTTCTTTTTTGTGGGTTGAGCGACGGACAATCTCAAGTTGAGAGTTTTGAGGACCGCAATGAGGGTCTTGAGCGTGGGATTGCCCTTGGGCGATAGCGATCGATAGAGGGATTCGCGGCTGATGCCGGCTTGGGCGGCGACCGCACCGAGGCCGCCATAGGCTTCCGCAATGGCCCGCAGCGCGAGCAGGCCGCCGGCGCGTTCTTCGGGATTATCGAGGGCTTCCATGGATGCCTGCAGATAGGCAACGGCAAAGGCGCGATCCGCGCGGAGCTCTTCAATCTCACGCTCGTTGTGCGAAACTACGCCAACAACTTTGCTCATGGCTGCCTCTGTCTCCACTCTGCCCATAGAGTCTTAGCCTTCACTACATCTCTCGCCTGGCTGCCCTTCTCTCCACCGCACAGTAAGATCACCATCATCGATCCATGCTGGCCATAGTAGATTCGATAGCCGGGACCGATGTGAATGCGGAGCTCGCTCACGCCCTCGCCCACCGGCTTGCAATCACCAAAGTTGCCTGCCTCGATTCTCCGCAATCTGGATGCAATGCTCACCTTCGCAGCCGTGTCCCGCAATTTTCGAAACCATTCGGTGTAAGGTTCAACGCCGTCTTCGCGCGCCGGTAGCGACCGATCTCGATCACGGCATAAGTGTAGCATAAAAGCTACAAATGACCTTGAGCGCCTTTCGGGCGACAGCGCGCGGTATTTCGCATGGCGCGTCTTATCCCAAAAACCAATGGGCGGTTTCACACGCGTACGCCAGAACCAAACTGCGTGCTTTCCCAGGTCAGAAAAATCCAGACCTGGGGCACCCGGCTGGGTCAAGGCGGCGTTTGCGGCTCAGAGCTTGCAACCGGGGTGAGGGTTCTTGAACGCTACCTCGGTGGACAGCCAGTCCGAGAGGCGCTTGGCATCGATTTCACCGTCGCTCGCGTTGGGGTTGAGCGAGGACCGCGCCAGCAGCATCGAGACCTTCACCTTCCCCTTCACGCAGTAGGTGCTGAACAGGTGCGCCAGCCCCTTGTCGGCGATGTCCATGGTGTCGGCGGAAAGGGCGCCGTCGGCTCCAGAGATATCAAACGGGGCGAGGATGATCTGGTTGATGACCTGGTTATCTGTCTTCACTGCTGAGGAGTCGTACTTGACGATCAGCGTGGCCCTCTTCTCGAGTGCATCGGGGTTGGCTGTGAATTGGACGCCCGGAAGAGTGACGCCGGCCGGATTCGGCTTGGCCGCCTTGGTGTCGAAGGCCAGATGGTAGGCAGGGCCTTGCCATTTGGGAGCCACAGGAACGCCGGGAGCCTCTTTTGCCTCCGGGCCGCACCCGGCCAGACACAATACTGCGCCCATCGCCAGCAGCATGGCTTTCCTCACAGGACCCCTCCTCGTGGCTTAAAAAGGTGACGCGCCAGAATACCACTGCGGAGCGACTTTGGGTGTGATGGAGGAATTATCGCTGCTACGAGGTTTTGCGCGGAGGGTTGGTTAGGGCTGTGCTTTCCCGGTCTGAAAATCCAAACCTGGGGCACCCGGCACCGAGCGGCTACCAGCCCGATTGACGCATTCGCTCGAGGATGAGCGCGCTGTAGTGGGTCATGCGCTCGGGCCGCCGTTTCAGCGGCGCCGGAAGAATCGCGGCGAGCTCAGCCGACTGTTCGAGGCCAATATTTCGGGCCGAGGTTCTGAAGTAATAGGCGCACGCCGGCTCCGCACCATAGATGCCGGGGCCCCATTCGACCACGTTGAGGTAGAGCTCCAGAATGCGCCGCTTGTCGAGCACTAACTCGGCCACGGGTACCAGCGTGAACTCCGCGCCCTTGCGGAGAATGGAGCGGCCCGTTCCGAAGAACAGGTTCTTGACCAGTTGCTGCGTGAGGGTCGAGGCTCCGCGCGTGCGGCCGCCCTCCAGGTCGCCTTCGGCATCGATCTGGATCTGGTGCCAGTCGAAGCCATGGTGCTGGTAGAAGCGCCCGTCCTCCGCGGCAATGACTGCATGCTGCAGATCGGGCGAGATCTGGCCGAGCGGAATAAATGTGTAGCGTTCGCGATAAGGCTTGTGATCGATCCAGGCCTGCAGGCGGCGCTCGATGTGCACGGCGGTTGTCGGCGGATCGATCCACCGGGCGGCCACAAGCATCAGTGCGCCAAAGGACCATAGAAGCACCACACCGAAGCCAAGCCACAACAAAAAGGATCGGAGAAAATGCTTCCGATGCGGCGTCCTGGTGTGTGGATCGAGCGCTTGCGTCACGGTTTCAGAATAATGGGCGGGGTGGATTGATGCCGAAGTTGAAATCACGGCCTAACGGATTTTGCGACGTGATCTGGATACCGGTTGGGGTCTGTGCTTTCCCACCCTTTCCGCAAAAAAACGCCGAAAGGATGGGGCACCCGGCCGTGGACTATAGAATCGGTCTAACGAACATGTCACAGGATTCCGGGGAGTGGAAATCGGTTGCTTGGCAGCAATTCCTCATCGCCAGAAAGGAATTGCTCGCACGGTATGATGAGGCCCACGTCCATGCAAGAGGCCAAGCTGTTGCAGCCCACCATGGAGTGGTCGGCGAAGCAGCCGTGCGTGAATGGCTCGCCCGTTTTCTCCCCAAACGGTATGGAGTGACTTCCGGATTCGTTAAGTCGCAAGATCCTAAATCAGCGATGACCTCGCATTTCGATGTCATCATTTACGAACAACTCGAAGCACCGATTCTATGGACCGAATCGAACAAAGACAAATCTGAACTTGGCCTCAGCCGGGTAATTCCAGCAGAACATGTTCGAGCAATCATCGAAGTCAAATCGGCGTTAAGCCGGAAGACAATGCGGGATGCGATTGACAAACTTGACGAGCTCAGACCTTTGATGCTGGGCATGAACGTCCCTGACGAACGCTATCCGAAATATTTGCCAATCAACACAATCCTGTCGATGCTCTTCTTCGAGCTCAGGGCCGCCGATGCAAAAGATAGCGAGGTGTTGGAGCTAGTTCGCGATTTCGAGACAATTCGAGTGTTTTATGGGCCAGTGGTTCTGCGAGGTGAAGGTCTCCATCCCGACTACACAGGCAAGTTTGAAAAATTACGCAGCACTGAGCCGATGATGCCCATTTTTAGCCCAGAGAAAGGCATGCTCAGCGGTTACGCGCATTCAGGATCAAGAGAGTCTGGTGCTGGCCATATTCTCGCCAATCTCATGTGGGGGGACGTGAACTTTTCGGGATTCGCATTCGATCTGCTTGCGCTCCTTAATGGGACGTTCCGGCCTGGTTTTGGATCCAGTTTTCACGGCTTCGACTTCGGCGGCGTATAGAGCGTCAGAGACGGACAAGTCCCCGAGGAGTCGCGATTAATAGGTGTGGCTGGCAGTGCCGTGGGCATAAATGGTTAGGCGCTTAAGTCGGCTTGTCGCACCGGACGCGAGCTAAAGCGTGGACGGAAGTGATTTAGGGGATGGCGTCAGGGATCAATTCAAAAACATCGTGCGGTAAAGGGTATCGCGCTGGACGGGTTGGAAGCCGGCGTCGCGGATGATTCTTCTTAGCTCTTCTTCGGTGGTGCAGTTGCTCGTGCCCGCGGCGCGCACCACATTTTCTTCGAGCATCACGGAGCCTACGTCGTTGCCGCCGAAGTGCAGGCCTAGCTCCAGAACCTTCAGTCCCTGCGTGACCCAACTCGCCTGCACGTTCTCGATGTTGTCGAGATAGAGGCGCGCGATGGCGAGGACCTTCAAATATTCAACCGATGTCGCCTCATCCCAGCCGCGGCCGCCCAACGCGGTGTGCTTGGGCTGAAAGCTCCAGGGGATAAATGCGGTGAATCCGCCGGTCTCTTCCTGCAGATTGCGCACCACTTCAAAATGATTGATGCGCTGGTCGAAGGTCTCGCCGACGCCGAACATCATGGTGGCCGTGGTGCGCATGCCGAGCTGGTGCGCGGTGCGGTGCACGCTCACCCAGTCTTCCGTGCGGCACTTGAGGCGGGCGATGCGGAAGCGCACATCGTCGTCGAGGATCTCGGCGCCGCCGCCGGGGATCGAGTCGAGGCCGGCATCGCGCAGGCGGGCGATGGTGTCGCGCAGCGAGAGGTTCGAGTATTCGGCGATGGCCAGCACTTCCGAGGCCGAGAGGCAATGCAGCCAGATCTTCGGGAAGCGCTGTTTGATCCCGGTAAAAAGACGTTCGAACCAATCAATTTTGAGATCGGGATGGATGCCGCCCTGCATCAGCACGCCGGTGCCGCCCATCTCCTCAGTTTCGGCGATCTTCTCGTAGATCTTTTCGAAATCGAGAATGTAGCCTTCGCTGGCCCTGGGTCCCTTCAGAGGTCGATAGAAGGCGCAGAAGGTGCAATATTCAGTGCAGAAATTGGTGTAATTGATGTTGCGGTCGATGATGTACGTGACGACGCCCTCCGGATGAAGGCGGCGGCGCACGGCGTCAGCCTCAAACCCGAGGCCGATCAGATCGGGCGATTGGAAGGCATCGAGGGCTTGCTGGCGCGAGATCGGCATAGGTCGATTTTAGCAACTCAACGGATGAAAAGTCGGGGTTCGCGAGTTCTTGCTGCCCACCTTTGCGACAAAAACAAGTCGCAAGGATGGGCACGGAACAGCAATTCAGCGGTCCGCAGGGTCGGGTTTGTGACCGCGGAACAAGAAGATGCCGCGGGTTAAAAGTCTGCGCCCCTGGGTGCGAGCTAAGTTTGATGCGGTGGAAATTCCGCTAAATAGGATAAAGAAATCGAGGAACGCGCGGAACAAGTCCTTTCGATTGGTGTTCGTCATGTTAGCGCCACTACCCCCTACGTGGCAAAAACCAATACCACGTTTGTTGGAGATGCAACATAGATTCCCGGTTGCACAATCTTACTAAGGGAACGCAGGGCGGATTACTTCTATCGGCCGAAAGAGCGGAACCTCGCCTGGCCTTTCATTTACGCCCTGAGGGAAAGGCGGAAAAACCGTTGAGACAAGCTAAGCTCTTTGTCATCAGCGCCCATGCTGTCACCTTTCCGGGTCCCGGATGGAAGCGCGCCTCACGCCTGGTAGCGTTTCCGGTGCCAAACCCAGGCGGTGCGGATAATCTCATCGAGTTCGGTGTAGCGTGGTTTCCAGCCGAGTTCGCGGATAGCCTTCGCGGAACTGGCCACCAGGACCGCGGGATCGCCCGGCCGGCGGGGGTGAATCTCAGCCGGGACGGGATGGCCGGTGACCCGGCGCGCCGATTCAATGACTTCGCGGACGCTGAAGCCCTGCCCGTTGCCCAGGTTGAAGATCAGGGGACTCTGGCTTTCCTCGCCGAGAGCCTGGAGCGCGAGGAGATGGGCGTCGGCCAGGTCCGATACATGGAGATAGTCCCGGATGCAGGTGCCGTCGGGAGTGGGGTAGTCCTCGCCATAGATGCGGATCGAGCTGCGCCGTCCAAGGGCCACATCGAGCACCAGGGGGATGAGATGGGTCTCGGGATCGTGGGCCTCGCCGCGGGTCACACCCGCCGGGCCTTCCGGCGCGCCAGCCACGTTGAAGTAGCGCAGAGAGGCGTAACGCAGCCCGTGGATACGGTTGAACCAGGCGAGCATCCGCTCGACCAGGAGCTTAGACTCGCCATAGGCGTTGGTGGGCAAAAGCCGCGCATCTTCCTGAATCGGCACAGATTCTGGCTCGCCGTAGACGGCCGCTGTGGAGGAGAAAACCAGCCGGCGGGGTCCGCAGTGGAGCATGGCTTCGAGCAGCGCAAGTGTGCTGGCCGTGTTGTTGCGAAAGAATATCTCCGGCCGCACCATGGATTCGCCCGCTTCGATCAGGGCGGCAAAGTGGAGCACGCCGTCAAAAGGCCTTTCCTGGTGGATAGCGGATGTAAAAATCTCCAAGAGCGTGGCCCGGTCACCCAATTCTCCGTGGATAAAGGGGATACCGGGCGGCAACAGGTCGCGCCGGCCATGGCTCAGGTTGTCGAAAATAACCGGCTCATGCCCACCCTCCGCAAGCAAGCCGGCGACCGTTCCGCCGATGTATCCGGCGCCACCGGTAACCAAGATCTTCACGAAAAAGTATGTCCTTTCACGAACACTTTAGGTAACCTTGAGTCTATTACAGTGGCATGCAATCAGACCGGCGGTCCTCCGCGTCGCCGGAGTTCCGGCTTGGGGCTAGTCGGGCAGTCCGCGACGGCCGCGTGCCGCGGAACCGGCAGTCAAGGGCTGCGCCTGATACGCTGCTCAGAGACACAAGTTCGAAATAGTCCCGCGGAAAGCGGGCGAGTGGAACCTTTTTGCCGTACGCCTTGGATAGGAATTGAGAATGCTTCTATGTCCGAGAGCTACGCACGGGAAGGTTTGCGCCCCGCGATGAGACTGCCTGCCACGGCCGGGCGCGACAAGCTGCCGGATGGCAATGGTCTTCGAACTTTCCCGCCTTGGTCCGATCACCGGATGGAGATGGAAAAACGCGAGCGGTTGAGCCTCTCGCCCCTGGTTGGCTTCAGCTACACAATTTCTTGAAGAATCCTGACTGCATTCATTGCCAGAAGCGAGGACCCGAATCATGTCGATGACATACTCCCCCGGACGGACCTTCGGCTTATTGCCGGAACCAGAGCGGAATTCCGCCTCATTTATCACCAGTGCTCTTATCAATTCGACCATTCTGACCATCGTTTTAGTGGTGGGAATGACGGCGAAGCATGTGTTGCAGGATCATCATTACGAGATGACCGAGCTGATCGTGCCCGCTACGCCTCCGCCGCCGATCAAGCTGAAGACGCCGGTGCTGCCGAAGCTGCCTCCGCCGCCGACGCCGCCCAAGGTGCAGCTGGATCAGAAGAAGATCGAGATGCCGAAGCCGAAGCCTGAGCCGAAGCCGGTGCAGATGGAAGCCAAGCTGGCGATGCCGGAGATGAAGCTGGCCAAGCCGGCAATCATCATGGCGCCCCAGCCCAAGGCCGCATTGACGGCTGCCATGCCCGCGCAGACGCCGCAGGTGCATCCCTCAACGGCGCCCGTGCATTTGGGCGAGACGTTCGGGGTTACGCCCAATCCGAACGCATCGCGGCCGGCAACGGTGGCTGCGATCGGCAACCCGTACGGCGGAATGCAGGGTCCGGCGGTGGCACCGCATGGAGTTGTGGGATCGACGGGCATCGGAAACGGGACCAGATCCGGCTCGAATGCGGGGATGGTGGGCAAGGTAGCATCTGCGGGCATTCCCGGAGCCACGGGAGCCAGCAACAGCGGCAGTTACGGGAAGGTGGCTTCGGCCGGCATTCCGACGCAGACTGCCGTCGCTACCGTTCCGAAAGCTGTGACGCAGCCGGTGGCGACCACCCTGGAAGTGCTCTCGAAGCCGCCGGTGCAGTATACGAGCGAAGCGCGGCAATTGGGCGTCCAAGGTGACGTAGTGCTGCGCGTGACCTTCCTGGCGACGGGCCGGGTAGTGGTGGAGGGTGTCATCCACGGTCTGGGCCATGGGCTTGACGAGGAAGCACGCCGGGTCGCTTCTCAAATCCGCTTCCGTCCGGCAACGCGCGATGGGCGGGCGGTGGACTTGACCACGAACATCGTGATCACCTTCCAGTTGGCGTAGCATCAACATCAACGTTGTGCAAGGGTCTACAGACAGCAGCCATGCCGGGATGGCATAAGCAGCCCAAGGTAGACTGGCAAGAACCCACTTAGGAGCTTTACATGACGTTTTGGAAGATCCCCCTATCGCGACGCCTGGGCCGTATAGTCCCCGGTTTCGCTGTAACCTTCCTGTTCCTCACTCTGGGTGTGACCTGCGCGTACGCAAAAAAGCAGCCGAAGTACCAGCAGGCGCACCAACTTACTCCTGAGCAAGCTGCTTTGGTCGAGAAAGCCATTGCGCGCGAGAAAGTGTTGATCAAGAACATCCAGCAGCGCACCCCCCTGGTGGAGACCTACATCCAGGACACGCGGCCCGATGAAAAGCTCTACGAGGTGCCGATCGACGACCATTACATGCTGAGCCGCGTCGACTTCGGCAAGGGCTTCTTTGACAAGAGCTATGTGCCTCGGGGCGACGAGCATCATGGATGGTTCAAAGGCTCAATGGCTGCAGTTACGGGGCTGACCAAGGCCCTGGGACTGGAGAAATTCACCTATTCGTCCACCGGGTTCATGCAGATGATGTTTCTGGACCCCTCGGGCTTCGACCAGCAGCACTACGTGTTCAGCTACGTGCGCCGCGAGTTTCTCGGTTCGGTGCGGACCTGGGTCTTCGATGTGCATCCCAAGCCGGACGTGAAGGGAATGGGCCGCTTCTATGGCCGCATCTGGGTCGAAGACCAGGACGGCAACGTGGTGCGGTTCAACGGCACCTACACCGGACCTAATTCAGAGGACTCGTCCAAGTACTACTTCCACTTCGATAGCTGGCGGATGAATGTGCAGCCCGACATCTGGCTGCCGGTGGCGGTGTACGTCGAGGAGTCCAAGCTCAACGGACAGGGGGCGAAGTCCACAGGCCTGAAGGCGCAAACGCACTTCTGGGGCTACTCCCTCAAGCTGCCCACGCGCGACAGCGAAAATGTGAGCGTGAAGGTAGACGACGCGGTGGATCAGAGCGAAGACTCGCAGGATGTGGGGCCGCTGCAGGCCTCGCGGATGTGGGTGACGCAGGCGGAAAATAACGTGATCGACCGGCTTGTCGAGGCCGGGCTGGTGGCGCCGCTGACGCAGGGCGGTTACGAAGAGAAGATTCTGGGACAGATCGTGATCAACCTGATCGTGCCCAACAATCTTGCCTTCACAGACCAGATCCACTGCCGGGTTCTGCTTACCGATACAGTGGAAGCGACAACGGTGGGCAACACGATCCTGGTGAGCAAGGGCCTGATCGACTCGCTGCCCAGCGAGCCGGCCATCGCCTCGGTGTTGGCGATGGAACTGGCGCATATAGCGCTGGGCCACCACATCGACACGCGCTATGCCTTCAACGACCGGCTGCTCTTCCCCGACGAAGCGACCTTCCAGCGGATCGACATGTACCACTCGGATGTGGATAACCTCTCGGCCGCGAAGAGGGCGATGGAGTATCTGCAGGCTTCGATGTACAAGGATCAGCTCCCGGTGGCCGGGCTCTATTATGAGCAACTGGCAGACCGCGGCCGCGTGCTGAAGGCGCTCAATTCGCCCAAGCTCGGCGATTCCCTGCTCAAGACGGACGGCACGCCCTGGATGGCGGACCTGGAGCACACGGCCCCCAAGCTGAACTGGGACGATCTGACGCAGACAGCGGCGCTGCCGCTGGGAAGCTGGCTCAAGACCGACCCGTGGGACGACAAGGTGCACATCCTCAGCGCTAAACGGTATGCGCCGATGAACGCCCGCGACAAGATGCCGTTCGAGGTGACGCCGGTCTTCTACAAGCTGCAGCGGTACGACCTGGCCAGCACCGAGCCGGCGCCTGCTTCTCCCGCAGGCAGTGCGCCTGCCCCGCCTGCGTCCAATGGCGCGCCGCCTGCGAGCAGCGATCAACCCGCGGCCGCGCCGCCGCCTCAGCCGCAAGGTCAGCCGGCCGATGGCAATGCGCCCCCGCCTCCCGGGCCGCAGGGGCAGCAGCCGGCGGCCGCGGCACAAAACCCGCCCCAGTGACTCGGGCTCGCCAGAAGCCGGCCGCGCTTGACGCGCGACGCTATTGCAGGCGCGCGACCGGCCGCAAAAATGAATTCGGAATAATGAATTCGGAACAATGAATTCGCAAGAGTGGATTCGCAACGATGGATTCGGTTTGGGGTTTCTATTTTCGGGATTGGAATTTTGATTAGAGACGCCGATCTGAAGATTTTTCCCAGAACTGGACGTGTTGAGTGCACATGAGACGAGCGATTACTCTGGCTCTGTTTAGTCTTTTGCCCACCACCGCAATACTCACAGCCCATGCCCAGGTTGCGCCGGCGGCCTATCGATCGGGACTTTCCCTCTCAGTGGGCGCTGAAGGCTCCGTCTTCCAGCCGGATTACGCGGGGCAAGGCTTCGCGCAGACCAGCCCGAACCGGCTCTACGGAATCGGCGCGTATGCGGACGCACGGTTCTCGCGCTGGGTGCAGGTTGAGGCCGAAGCACGCTGGCTGCGCTTCAACGAGTATCTGGGGATCGGCGAAAACACCTACCTGATCGGGCCGCGCGTTCCGATTCACACCTTCCATGGCTGGACACCGTATGGCAAAGTCCTCTTCGGCTGGGGCAGCGGCACCAACAGCTGGCTCAACGGGCGGGCGTTCAACATCACCTACGGCGGCGGCGTGGATTACCGCCTGTCGCGGAAACTCACGATCCGTGCCGCCGATTTGGAATACCAGGACTGGCGCGTGAAGCCGACGCTGTGGCCTTACGGCGGCAGCGCGGGGATCAGCTACACGATCTTTTAAGGCTGCAGATGCAGGGGCGGCGCTTTCGCGGTCTGCATGGGCGCGCCCAGGATGTGGGCGACGGTGGGCGCGATCTGGCGCATGTCGATGACCCCGAGATCGCGATGATGCGCAACGCCGGACCCCAAAGCAAAAAATGAGGCGCGCATCTCCGGGTATTCGGGCGAGAATCCGTGCGAGCCGAAGACATTGCCGACCCTGGAGACAAGTCTGCCACTGGTCGAGAATCCGGCGTAGTAGCCGGCCTGGAAGACGACCAGAAACGCCGCGTCGGGGAAGGCTCCATGCTTCAGGGCGGCGTCGTGATCGAAGACCTGCGCGATTCCATTGGCCGGATCGGCGGCGAGCCTGGCGAGCAGGGCGCGCACCTGGTCGCGGGTCTGCGCGTCATTGGGGTCCTTCAGCATGATGGCCGCCATGCCGCCGGCCATCCACGGCTGCGCCTTCCATGCGATGGTCTGTGCCTTGGTCGCGGGGTCGGCGGTGTACTGCATCAACCCGGCCTTGAGGAACGGGATCTGCAGATTGACCACGTGCGTGAGGTTCATGAAGCCGTGGTCGGAGACGACGAGCAGCACCGCGGCGGGATCGTTGGCGAGCTGCTGCTTGGCGAGGCGGGCAACCATGCCGTCGATGGCTTCGAGGGTACGTCCGGCCTCCGCGCTGAAGACGCCATGCGTGTGCTCGGCCTCATCGAGCGAGCTGAGGTGGAGGGTCATGAGCGCGGGCTTGTATTTGCGCAGGATCTCGAGCGCGTAGCGGGTCTTCATTTCGTCGCCGGCGATGGTGGTGTCGTTGCCCATCATGTAGGGGCCGGCGACCGGTTCGAGTTCGCTGAGAATCCGGCGCGGGTGCGAGAGCGCGGCCATCAACAGGCGGTCGGCGGGATTGGATGCGCTGGAAGGCCCTTCGGTCCGCCAGAATTCGGGAATGAGCCAGTCCACATCGCGGGTTCCCACGCTGACCGGCCAGCCGATGCTGGCGGTGTGCAGACCGACATTGTGCGCGGCGCGCCAGAGCGTGGGCACGCGGATCTCGTCGGCGTACCAGTTCCACGCGCCGGAGTAGTGCAGCTCGGGATCGAACTGGACATTGCTGTAGATACCGTGCTCGGCCGGCCAGACGCCGGTGATGAGCGTGGTGTGACTGGGATAAGTAAGCGTAGGCCAGACGCCGGTTACGCCATCGGCGTAGGTTCCGTTGCTGATCAGGCTGCGGAGATAAGGGATCTTGAGGCCGTGCGCGTTGGCTTGGGTGACGTACTCGGGCTTGAGGCCGTCGATCGAGATCATCAGGACCGGCGCTGCATGGGCCGAAACGGCGAAGACGGTAGCGGCGAAGAGAATTTGCAGCAGGATAAGGGGACGGCGTGGCCCGGCTTGCATGCGGAGTGCTCCTCAACGGTCAGGGGGTTCCCGGGAGGCAGTTTATCCCAGCGGAAAAATGTGCTGGAAACAGGATGACACAGGCAGGAAGGCGGGCGTGTGACCTGGCTCACTCCTAATCCTGAGTGAAGAAGCAACCGCAGATCCTTCGACTCCCTTCGGTCGCTCAGGATGACAGCATTGGGGGTGGGTCGCTCAGGCGGACGCATCTGGGTGGGTCGCTCAGGATGATGAATCTTGAGCTCGGGTGCAGTAAAAAGGGCTGCTCGCTAGGAGCAGCCCTTTTGTCGCGCACTTAACTGTGAACTGTCAGCTGTGAGCTGACAACTGTTTTTTACGCCGGCGAGGGCGAGCCTTCCGGGTAGCCCGGACCGCCGCGGCTCTCAGGTTTGAGAATTTGCTGCGGGGTGCCGTCGGTGTCGCTCGGCGAGGCCAGGACGGAGCGCATCGGAGGCAGTTGCTTGCCCTCGATGAGCAGTCTCACCTCTTCGGCGTCGATAGTTTCGCGTTCGAGCAGCGCCGCAGCGATGCGGTGCATCGGGTCCTTGTTGGCCTCGACGATGTTGTGCGCGGATTGATACGCCTCGTCGATCAGGCGGCGTACTTCCTGGTCGATCTGCCGCGCCGTCTCTTCCGAGAAGTCGCGATGCTGCGCGATCTCGCGGCCCAGGAAGATCTGCTCTTCCTTCTTGCCGAAGGTCAACGGGCCGAGGCGGCTCATGCCGTATTCGCAAACCATGCGGCGGGCAAGGTCCGTCGCGGTCTCGATGTCGCTGCCGGCGCCGGTGGACATCTGGCTGAGGAAGATCTCCTCAGCGACGCGTCCGCCATAGGCCGTAGCCAGACGGGTTTCGAGATATTCGCGCGTGTAGTTGTGGCGGTCGTCAGGCAGGTAGACCGTGACGCCCAAAGCCATGCCGCGCGGGATGATCGTCACCTTGTGGATGGGATCGGAGTGCTCGCGCATGATGGAAACCAGCGCGTGGCCGGCCTCGTGATACGCGGTGACCCGCTTCTCCTCGTCGGTGAGCAGCATCGACTTGCGCTCGGCGCCCATGAGGACTTTGTCTTTGGCGAGCTCAAAGTCATACATGGTGACTTGCTTGCGATTCATGCGGGCGGCGTTCAGCGCGGCCTCATTGACCATGTTGGCCAGATCGGCTCCGCTGAAGCCCGGTGTGCCGCGAGCCAGCACGTTGAGGTTGGTGTCGTCAGAGACGGGCACCTTCTTGACGTGCACGCGCAGGACCTCTTCGCGGCCGCGGACATCCGGCAGGCCGACTACCACGCGGCGGTCGAAACGGCCGGGGCGCAGCAGCGCGGGATCAAGCACGTCGGGCCGGTTGGTGGCCGCGACGAGGATGACGCCGTCGTTCGATTCGAAGCCGTCCATCTCGACGAGCAACTGATTGAGCGTCTGCTCGCGTTCGTCGTGTCCGCCGCCGAGGCCGGCGCCGCGATGACGGCCGACCGCGTCGATTTCGTCGATGAAGATAATGCAGGGAGCGTTCTTCTTGCCCTGCTCGAAGAGGTCGCGAACGCGGCTTGCGCCGACGCCGACGAACATCTCAACAAAGTCAGAACCCGAAATCGAAAAGAAGGGAACGTTGGCTTCGCCGGCTACCGCGCGCGCCAACAGGGTTTTGCCGGTTCCCGGAGGGCCAACGAGCAGCACGCCCTTGGGAATGCGCCCGCCGAGCTTCTGGAACTTCTGCGGCTCGCGCAGGTACTCGATAATCTCTTTCAGCTCTTCCTTGGCCTCATCCACGCCGGCCACATCTTTGAATGTGACCTTCTTCTGCTGCATCGAGAGCAGGCGCGCACGGCTCTTGCCGAAGGAAAGCGCCTTGTTGCCGCCCGATTGCATCTGCCGCAGCATAAAGAACCAAATGGCGCCCAGCAGCACGAAGGGACCCACGTTAAGCAGCAGAGGAATCAGCAGATTGCTCTGCGGCTCCTTGATGGAGAAGTTGATCTTGGCGGCTAGCAGCGCCTTTTCGAGGTCCTCGTAGTCGGCAGGAATCGTGGTGTGGAACTGGTCTTTGGGTGAAATCTTGAGATGCCCGCGCAGCTCGTTGCCTTGGATGGTCGCATCCAGCACCTGCGAGCTCTGCACCTTATCGAAGAGCTCCGAATAGGGGATCTCCGTATCCTTGCCCATGTTTGCGCTTCTCGACACCACGCCCCAGAGCAGCACGAGGCAGATGAGGATAAAGACCCAGAACATGATGGTTTTAACGCTAGAATTCACCAGGACTCCTCTTTTCAGGCAAAGGCGAAACCCGCATTCGCGTTCGCTTCGCCGACCGCCCATCCTTTAGACGCTTATGCCTTCGGCAAAGCGTCAGGAAGTGCATAATTTCCCGCGGCAGATACTTCTCTTTCTGCCTGGATGAGCAGTAACAAGATTGTACTCCCAAGGCAGCGGAGTTGCAGCTATGCGCCCTCCGGGCGGAATGATTCCTTCGGGTCATGGGAGTTACCCATTGGTTCGCATCTGGGAACGGCCTCGAACCCGCTAAGGCAGCGGTTCGGCAGCGATCGCCAGCCCCGGCTCCGGTTCGAGTTCCACGCCCTGCATCCATAGGATGCGGCCTTCGCTCTCGAGGACCGGCCAGAGCCGGCGGGCCGAGCCCGTAATGCGCAGACGCTCCAGCACTTCTTTCACCTTGCGCGGGGAACTCGTGTAGCGGAGCCGCACGCGGTCGCCAGGTTTCCAGTTGCGCAGGGTGACGACGGGATTAGCCTGGTCTGGAGCTGACAGCTCTGGATTTGCCGGGTCCCGATTCGCCGAATTTGGCCCGGTACGCTCGATGCGCAGACGTACCCCAAAGGCCGGAGCCAGGATCTCGCCTGGAATCACCGCGGTGTATTCGGGAGCAGTGTCGCTGGTTCCGCGGCCCGGAACGGCGGCCGGCTCCAGGCTCAGATGCAGCTCGCGCGGGGTGCGCTCGGCGCGCAGGCCGGCGGCGAGCTCAAGCTTCTGGCCGCCGCGGCCGTTCAGAGCGAGTGTCCGCAGCGCCTCGGTGGCGGCGAAATCCGGTTCGGCCCCGCCGAGTTGCCGGACGGCGTGGCGCAGAAGCCTCCTCTGCATGGCCGGCGCAAGAGAGGCCAGCCGGGTGCAATCGAGCGCGAGGCCGTTGCCGCCGGCGCGGCCCCCGCCACGAACGGGTTTTCCGGATAGCAGAAACTGGGGCGCCAGCCGGGCGAGCTCGGCCTGCCACCATGCCTCCTCGTCCCGCGCCAGTTCGGCCATATGGACGAGATGGCTGCGAAGCTGCGGGTTCCAGGCTTCGAGCAGGGGCAGCAGCTCGTGGCGGATACGGTTGCGGGTGAAGGTGAGATGGCGGTTTGAGGAGTCCTCGCGCCAGCTCTGGCCGAGCGCTTGGAGATACGCCTCGATCTCGGCGCGCGTAGTGGCGAGCAGCGGCCGCAGAATCACGCCGCCCTCCGGGCTCTCGAGTTTTGGAGAAATGCCTGCCAAACCCTCAGTCCACGCGCCGCGCAGGAACTTGGCCAGGACGGTCTCGGCCTGGTCGTCGAAGGTATGCGCGGTAGCGACGGCGTCCACTTCACCCGAAGAGATGAGTTGCCGGAACCATGAATAGCGCAGGCGGCGCGCGGCTTCTTCGATGGATTCGGCGGGTTTGCCAGACTGGGGATTCGCCAGCGCTTCGGCTGCGGTATCGACGCGGGCTTCATGAAACGGCAGGCGCAGGCTGGATGCAAGCTCGCGGCAGAATTCCAGGTCGGCATCGGCTTCCGCGCCGCGCAGCCCGTGGTGCAGGTGAGCGACGTGGAGGACCAGGCCCAGTTCCCTGCCCTTTTGCGTGTTTTGGTCAATGAGAGCGCGCAGCAGGGCTACGGAGTCTGCCCCGCCGGAGACGGCGACGGCCACGCGCAGGCCGGGTTTGAGCAGCGTGCGATCGAGCGGCAGCGCGAGAGCCGATTTTCCGGTTGATCGGGCAGGCACGAGAGGAATGATAGCGCGGATGGGGTCGCGTATCCGGCTGAGCTTCTAAAGAGTGATTTCCGAATTGCCAGTGATACATCCGAATTGGCCACGGGATGAGTCGTTCGGTCGCGTATTGTCTAGTCTGGAAGGCGTCCTTTGGGTCGCAAGACCGATTGAGCGGCTGAGCCCGCGTTAATTTGAGGCTGAATCAACGAATTGATAACCCGGTACAATTCAGACTTGTTTAGCGCGGGGCTGTTCTCGCGCATTCGATAATAGTTGTGTTGATTCCGCTCCCAGAAGTCAATTGTGAGGCAGAGCGTATTGGTCGCGCTGTCCCGTGTGATTGAATTAGCCTGCTCGCTGATATCTGCCCAAAGTTGGTTCGTCGAAAGACATTCTTTGGGGAACCGGGCCGGCAGTGCTGCCGCCTCATCCAGCAACTCTGCAGCGAGTGAAGTCGCTAGTTGGATCGTGAACTGCCGACGGCGTGTGTGTCTCCACGTCATGCCGGGTATCGGGAACCAAAGTCCAGCCCCGCAGCTCCCGTCTTCTGAAATCCTTAACTGCCAGCGGGGCAGATTGCGCGCGGCTTCGCCAGGATGATAGACGATGACATACCGAATTGGAGGTTTGTCCTCCGACCCGGGAGTGTTCGGCTCCCTCACATCTACTAATTCAACTTCGCACCTGAGGAGCGCGTTTGGAGGAATCTTGCCGGGAATCCCTTGGGCACCATAAGCAAGATGCGGACTAACAACCATACTTCTTGTGCCGCCAACGCGCATTCCGATGATCCCTTTGAGAAGGCCGGCTATGCAGTGACGGCCGTAGAGCGGAATCTCGACTCTCGGTTCGGGAGAGACGAAGACTTCTTCCCCGTGATGAAGAAACATCCGCAGGTTCAATACGGCAATCTTTCCTTGCAATGCTTCCTCGCCAGCACCGACCGAAATGTCGCGGATTTCGATTCCCTTATCCATTGTCTTATTTCTGTTCAGAGTACACTCGACGCTCGAAAACAATAAATAAATAGGATGGCAACGGGCTTGCGAAGTACCAGGCAGCTGGTTGCCGAGCCGGAAGCGGCTCCAAACGCAATCCGTCGATCCTGCCGTTGCGAGGCCGGGACGGACACTGGAGAAGCAAAAGACAACCGCAGATCTTTCGACTCCGCTGCGCTCTGCTCAAGATGACAATGGGTTTGCCGTTCTGGATAGCTTTACCCCGACCCGGTGCTATACTCGCCGAGTTATGCAGGTATTTGCCATTTTGCCCGCCGCGGGGCTGGGCACGCGGATGGCCGGGCCGCAACCCAGGAGCTCCAACGACCAAAATCCGCCGAATTTGTCGTCGGGGGCGCCTCCGAAGCAGTTCCTGGCGCTGGACGGCATCCCGATTCTCATTCATTCGCTGCGCGCTTTTGCGGCGGTGGAGCGGGTGACCGCGATCTATGCGGCCGTGCGCAAGCCGGAGATGGAGCGCGTCCGGGCGCAAATCGCCGAATATGGATTGGCCGGGCGCGCACAGGTAGTGGAGGGCGGCGACAACCGGCAGGAGTCGGTGGCCCATGCGCTGGCCGCGCTGCCGGCTGAAGCCGATGACATTGTGCTGGTACACGATGCCGTCCGGCCGCTGATTGACGCGGCGACCATCGAACGCACCATCGACGCGGTTGCCGAAAATGGGGCGGCCATTGTGGGGTTGCCGGCGGTGGACACGATCAAGCAGGTGGAGCGGACCGCGCACGGCGCGCTGATTACCGCGACCATCCCGCGCGAGTTCGTGGTGCTGGCGCAGACGCCGCAGGGGTTCCGCTACGGGCTGCTGCAGCGGGCCTTTGCCGAGGCCACGGCGGATGGCTTTGTGGGCACGGACGAGGCCTCGGTAGTGGAGCGGGCAGGGCTGCCTGTCGCCGTGGTGCACGGTTCTCAGGTTAATCTGAAGATAACCCAGCCGGGCGATCTGGAACTGGCCGAGTTCTACCTGCGCCAGCGCAGCCGGTAAATGGGTGGGGATTCCCACCCTTTTTGCAGGAAGCGCGAAAAGGATGGGGCACCCGGCTCGATTCCGCTGAGTACGGATCAGAAACGGCACTCGGATCGCGGCCGGCAATCTCAAATGAGCAGGCACGGGAACAATGGATATACGGATTGGAATTGGCTGGGACTCACATGCATTCAAGCCGGGCGTGCCGCTGCGCATCGGCGGCCTGACGCTGGAACACCCCGAGGGCCTGGCGGGCCACTCGGATGGCGACGTGCTGCTGCACGCCATTACCGATGCGCTGCTGGGGTCGGTGGCCGCCGGCGATATCGGCAGCTTTTTTCCGCCGGGGGATCCGCGCTGGAAGAATGCCGACTCGGCCATCTTTCTGAACCTGGCGCTTGAAGAGCTGCAGCACGCCGGCTACCGCATTTGCAATGTGGATACAACGCTGGTTCTGGCCGCGCCCAAGATCGGGCCCGTTGCCGGCGAGATGCGCGCGCGCGTCGCTGACCTGCTATGCATCGACATTGACCAGATCAGCATTAAGGCCAAGACGCCCGAGGGGCTGGGGCTGGATCACGTGGCGCAGTGTCATGCCGTGGCTCTGGTGGAGCGGGTAACGGAGCCGGATGACCTGAAGAGCATGAGCGAGGTAATCGAAAGCCAGCGGCAGCTTGAAGACGTAGTCGACGACCTGCTCGCCTCTGTGCACGGCGTGCAGAAAAAGCGTACCGTGACGCCGGTGTATGACACCGAAGATATAACGTAAGTTTTCGATTGCAGATTGGCCGTATTGGCGGTAACGTGGCTCCGAGATTCATTCCACTTGAGGAGCATGCTCTATGCATTTTCTCGCGTTGCTGGTGCAAACTTCGCCTGATCCGGCAGCGATCCGGCATCTGGTGATGGTCATGATGGCCATTCTTCCTATCATCATTGCGGTGAGCCTTGCCGTCGTGATTCTCCCCTTCTGGTTCATCTGCAAGAAGGCCGGCTTCTCGCCGTGGCTCTCCTTGTTGAACATTGTGCCGTTAGGCGGACTGATACTCATGTACGTGCTCGCCTTCGCGGAGTGGAAGGTTGTGCCCGTGCCGCAAGCATCTTATCCGCCCGTATTACCCATGGCCTGACGAAGCTGCAGGCGGGCGCTGAATGCTAGCATCGAGTCTGGAACGCAATGCGATACGATGCCTGATTCGACGCCCTCTTCCCTGAAAACTCCACGCGTCCGTTTTGCCCCTTCGCCCACCGGCTATCTGCACGTGGGCAGCGCCCGCACTTTTATTTTCAACTGGCTCTTTGCCCGCCATAACAACGGAACCATGGTGCTGCGCCTGGACGACACGGATGTCGAGCGCAACACCGAGGCCAGCGTGCAGTCCATCTTTGAGGGACTGCGCTGGCTGGGGTTGAACTGGGACGAAGAATACAAACAATCCGAACGCCTTGCCCTGCATCGCCAACAGGCCGAGGCCATCTTCGCCAGGGGCCGTGCCTATCGTGACTTTACCCCTGCGCACTCGGGCGATGAGGGGCAGTCTTCTACCCAGGGCGCCTGGCTTTGCAATCCCGGCATGCGCGAACTATCGAAAGAAGCCAGCGACCGGCGCGCCGCCGCGGGCGAGCCGTTTGCGCTGCGTTATCTTGTGCCGCGCGGGCAAGGCAGGACTTTGCAATTTGTTGACCGCGTCTATGGTGAGCAATCCAAGCTGGCCGACGAGGTGGAAGACTTCGCCCTGCTGCGTTCGGATGGGATGCCGACTTACCATCTCGCCTCATGCGTGGACGATGCCGACCTGCGCATCACCCACATCATCCGCGGCCAGGATCACCTGACCAACACCTACAAGCACCTGCTCCTCTTCGAGGCGCTGGGTGCGGAGGCTCCGCAGTTCGCGCATCTTCCGCTGCTGGTGGCGCCCGATGGCAGCAAGCTCTCGAAGCGGAAGCATGGGCCCGTGGTGAGCGTAACCACTTATCGCGATGCCGGTTTTCTGCCGCAGGCGTTCGTGAATTTTCTGTGCCTGCTGGGGTGGTCGCCGAAAAACGACCGTGATTTTTTGACCTTGGAGGAGATTCGGGCTGTGTTCACGCTCGAGGGCGTGAACCGGGCGAACGCCGTTGTGAACTTCACCGACACAGCCTTGAGCTCTTCGGATCTCGATTCCTTCGACGCGAAGGCCGTCTGGCTGAATGCCGAGCATATCCGCGCGCTTCCGGTCGATGAGCTCGCCCGCCGCCTGGAGCCTTTTTTCGAGCGGGCCGGCATGCATGCTTCGCCCGAAAAGCTGCTCGCCGTCACTCCGCTCATTCGCGAGCGGATCAAGCTGCTGCGGGATGCCGTGCCTGCCGCGGATTTCTTTTTTCTGCCGCAGCTCGCGCCGTACGACCCGGCAGAGCTGGTTCCCCTAAAGAAGGGAGAATCGACGGGCGATGTGGCGCTGGCGCGGCGCGTGCTCGAAACTGCTCTGCAGGCTCTGGCCACAACGCCGTTCGATCACGATTCGCTGGATAAGACTCTGCGCGAGGCCGCCGCTTCGCTCGGCCTCAAGGCCGGGCCGATGTTTCAGCCCATCCGCGTGGCCGTGTGCGGACGCAAGAACGCGCCGCCGCTGTTTGAGACGATGGTGGTGCTGGGCCGCGAGGTCTGCCTCGAACGCATCCGCCAGGCCGAGCAGAGTCTGCAATCGCTCGCCTGAACGGAAAGACTGCCAGCCTCAGACTCGCTGACATACACGGATTCTGCTTGACGGTATGTAATCGAACGATTACACTTAGACCATGATTTCCGTCAGGCCGCTTCCCGAGTTCACCGCGTGGCTTGACGGGTTGAAGGACAACAAGGTGCGCGGCGCAGTTGCGGAACGAATCAAGCGCCTCGCGTTCGGCCTGCTCGGCGACTTCAAGGCGATTGGTAACGGCGTGATTGAGCTGCGCATCGACTTCGGCGCGGGCTGGCGCCTCTATTACACGCAGCGCGGCGCGCAGATTGTCGTCCTGCTTGCCGGCGGTTCCAAACGCACGCAGAAGAAAGACATCAGGCGTGCGAAGGTTTTGGCCGCATTGCTCAGGAGCGAAAAGGACTTGAGATGAGAAAAACCGTCAACGTGAATGACCTGCCCGAGTTCGATGCCGCAAAGTACCTCGACAACGAAGAGACCATTGCTGTCTATCTCACCGGAATTCTTGAAGCGAATGACGCGGGCCTTCTGGCTTCGGCGCTGGGGGACATTGCCCGCGCGCGCGGCATGACGGAGATCGCCAAGGCCGCCGGAATCACCCGTGAAGCTCTCTACAGAGCACTTCGCCCCGATAGCGCGCCGCGTTTCGATACCATCAGCCGCGTCTGCACGGCGCTCGGCGTGCGTTTAGTGGCCCAGCCCATCCCCGCCGGCAAGGCAGCCGCGTGAAGGCTGGCCCTGGCCGGGCAACCACCTGCGGACGCAAGAACGCGCCGCCGCTGTTTGAGACGATGGTGGTGCTCGGCCGCGAGGTCTGCCTCGAACGCATCCGCCAGGCCGAAGCCAAGCTTGAATCGTTCGCGTAAACCCCGAGACAGCGTTGAGTGCTAGCATCAGCCAACAAAACCGATTTCAAGATCGAAGCGTTCTGGAGGCATGAGCTTGGATATTCGGCAAGCGGTTCTCGGCGAAATCGCAATTCGTTCTGATCAGGGCCTGGCATCTGTCGATCTTGGTGCGCTGATTCGCCGGTTGGTGCTCTTCGATCGAGTCGTTGTGAAATCCTTCCGTCTACTTGAACTTCCGATGCTCGTGCGGACTTTCGGAAAAGCCGGAATCCAGGAATTGTTGGGTTCGGGAGTCCTGAAGCTATGCTGCGAATTCACGACCATCGTCATTGACATCCATCGGAACGGAGTCCGATCTGAGCCTCTGGAGCATTTCACATTTGGAGTAGCTACTGCGGCAGATCGCGATGGGGACTTGAGGAAAGAGCTGGTAAGGCTGCAAAGCGTGCCGGGGCTCAAGAATAACGAACGTAGCGCGATAGAACAGGCGGTATGGAACTCGCTAGTCCGCCCGCCAGAGACATTCGGTGCAGACCTGTTGAGGCAAATCGACACCGATCTGCGCACAAACACGCCAGTGTTAAAGGCCGCAATCCTGGACCAGCTCGGAGGAGAGATCAATCGGGTAGATTTGGCGAGCAGAGAGCTCGAAGTCAACGTCGAAGAGCCGCGGGAGCGAGTGTTCCATGTCAAAAGCGTCATCGCCAAGGAATTTGGGAAGTCTCCCGAAGAAACCCATCACTTGCTCCAACGATCTGTAACGGCAGTTGTAAACCTGGAGCATAGACTGTCGGAGATGGCGGCGTACTCTGCATTGACAGGGTTCCGGGAAACAGAAGCGCCCCTGCTCTTTGGCAAACTTGCCGGGATAATCTCGCCGCAAAATCCTAGGCTTGGTGAGAGGCAGTTCGAGCGCGTGATCGAGGTGGCGGATGTGCCAGATTTCAAGCCCGG
Organism: Occallatibacter sp.; assembly: GCA_036490385.1. Taxonomy (GTDB): domain Bacteria; phylum Acidobacteriota; class Terriglobia; order Terriglobales; family Acidobacteriaceae; genus Telmatobacter. Next base: position 317,425 of record DASXDX010000041.1, on the reverse strand, counting down.
CCAGAGAGTCGACGTTGAAAAACTCATGAAGATCAGAGAAAGCGCGGAGTGTCGAGATTTTCGGAGGTGGCTTTCCACAGCGGCGGACATCAGCGATTCTGAAATTCGGGCTCAGGCTTCCGGGATGAGGAACAAGCTCGGATCGCTCGCGAGCAGCGGCGGCGGCAAGGTTGTGCGACTGGCCGCAACTACATTGATTGGTAATGTTCCGGTACTCGGACTTGTTCTGGGACCCGCCTCGGGGGCAGTCGATTCGTTCTTAGTTGATCGAGTGCTTCCTCGGTCTGGAGTATTCGCATTCCTGACCGAAATGTACCCGTCGTTATTTGTTTCTGCCTGATCTAGCCGTGTCGGGCACAGCCCTTCCGTGGAAGAATGAGGAATGGCAGTTATGACCAACGCAAATTCGGAACCCCCGGGTACGCTCGCTCTCTCGAACTTCCTCCACGACCTCATCGCCGAGGATGTGCGCACAAAAAAGTACGGCGATGCCGTTGTACAGACGCGCTTTCCACCCGAGCCCAACGGCTATCTCCACATCGGCCACGCCAAGGCCATTTTTCTTGATTTTGGATTGGCGGATGAGTTCGGGGGCAAGACCAACCTGCGCTTCGACGACACCAATCCCGAGAAGGAAGAGACGGAGTACGTCGATTCCATCCAGAAAGACGTGCGCTGGCTGGGCTTTGAGTGGGAGCGGCTCTGCTATGCGTCCGACTATTTCGGCCAGCTCTATGAGTGGGCTTTGCAGCTCATCAAGAGTGGAAAAGCTTATGTCGACGACCTCACGGCCGATGAGATCCGCCAGCATCGCGGCACGCTGACCGAGCCCGGCAAGGACAGTCCCTATCGAAACAGATCTGTCGAAGAAAATCTTGATCTCTTCGTGCGCATGAAGAACGGCGAGTTCCCCGACGGCAGCCGCGTGCTCCGCGCCAAGATCGATATGGCCTCGCCCAACCTGAACCTGCGCGATCCGGTGATGTACCGCATCCTCCACGCCACGCACCACCGCACCGGCGATGCGTGGTGCATCTACCCGATGTACGACTACGCACACGGCCAGTCGGATTCGATCGAGAAGGTCACGCACTCGATGTGCACGCTCGAGTTCGCCGACCACCAGCCGCTCTACCGCTGGTATATCGATCAGCTCGGCATCTTTCCCTCGCAGCAGATTGAATTTGACCGGCTCAACCTGACGTATACGTTGCTGAGCAAGCGCAAGCTCCTGCAACTGGTGCAGGAGAAGTATGTGAACGGCTGGGACGATCCACGCATGCCTACGCTTTCCGGCATCCGCCGGCGCGGCTTTACTCCGGAAGCCATCCGCGCCTTCATCGCCTCTGTGGGCGCCACGCGGACCAACGGCATCATCGACATCGAGATGCTGGAATACTTCCAGCGCGACGACCTGAACCGCCGCGCCGCACGCGCCATGGCCGTCCTGCATCCACTCAAGGTGGTCATCGATAACTACCCCGCTGATCAGGAAGAGTTCGTCGAAGTCGCGAATAATCCTGAAGACCCCGCGGCCGGAACCCGCCAGGTGCCGTTCTCGCGCGAGCTCTACATTGAGCACGACGACTTCCGCGAGGTGCCTCCGCCCAAGTATTACCGGCTTTCGCCGGGCAAGGAGGTGCGGCTGCGCAATGCCTACTTTGTGACAGCGCAGTCTGTGGTGAAAGATGCGGACGGCAACGTCATCGAGGTGCACTGCACCTATGATCCGGCCAGCCGCGGCGGCAACTCGCCCGACGGGCGCAAGGTTAAATCGACCATCCACTGGGTCTCTGCGGCGCACGCCATCTCCGCGGAGATCCGTCTCTACGACAAGCTCTTCACCAAGCCCGACCCTTACGACATCGAAGAAGGCCAGGACGTCCTCAGCAATCTCAACCCCAACTCACTCGCGGTTCTCACCGGGGCAAAGCTTGAGCCATCTCTCGCGAACGCAAACGCCGGAGATCGCTTCCAGTTCGAGCGCGTCGGCTACTTCTGCGTCGATCCCGATTCGGCTCCGGGCAAGCTGGTCTTCAACCGCACGCTGCCGCTCAAAGACTCGTGGGCGAAGATTGAGAAGAAGGCGGGGAGCTAGTCGGCGAGCCAGCAAGTTAGCGAATAAGCGGCTCGTCGAGATCTGTGCTTTCCCAGGTCTCAAAAGCGAGACCCGGGGCACCCGGCTTTTTAAGGCAGCGATGGAATGACGGAGGGAGCAGGGGCCTTCAGAGGAATAGAATGCACGGCGTTCCCAAGCCTCAAAAGCGAGACCTGGAAAACCTCGAATCCGCTTTGCAGATAATTTCGATCCACAGGCGCACAATGATTGCACGAGATGCCCTGCCCAAAGACCTGCCTTCGCGACAAAAGAAGCTGCACCCCCCACCCCCCTGCCCTTCCGGGCAATTTTTCAGGAGGCGTGGCCTCGCGGAAACGATTGAGAATAAATGGAATTTAACCAATTAAATATTAACTCAATAGTAACAACAAAACCCCTATCGAAGAGGCTTTTGGCTCGCATTTTTGCAGTTTTCGCAGAGAACCGGGCATCGGGGCATATCGGTCCGCAAGTGGACTAGAAGCTATTTCCCAATCACATCAATCGCCACGGTGATTGTTTTGGGCGGCATGCATTCGTTGCGGTCGCAGGCCTGGTAGTGGAGCTTGCCTTGGACGAGGTGATTGCCGGGCGCGGCGACTATCTGCGCCTCGATCATAAAGTCGCCGGTGTAGACACTGAGCTCCGTCTTCGGATCGATGGGCAGGGTGATCTCCGCGCCGGCGGGATAGCTGGCGGCATCGAGGCGCACGCCGGCGGTTGCGGGGATCGCGAACCTGGTCGGGATCAGGTAGTCCGCGCTGGGCGTGTGGGAGTTGATGTGCAGCCCGGGCGCGATGCGAAAGTGGAGCGCGACCGGACAGGGTTTTCCGGCGGGGAGGGTGACCTGTTCGGGAAAGAGATACGTGACCGCGTCAGGCTTGTTCTGCGTGCGGCTTTGCGGGCCGGTGGGAACGATCTGGCCGCGCACGGCAAGGGGCGCGAGGCCTAGAGCTGCGAGCAGGGTGCAGACGATCTTGTGTGCGCGCGTCATTTGTTCTCTAGATTAAGTTCCCTCAGGGGCTAAAGCCCTCGTTTCTTGCCAGGCTTTCCGGCAGGACTAATAGTCGTGCCCTTTCGCAAAGCAGCCCAATCAGTTCGCCAGAGCCTTTTTGATGTTCGACTCAATGTTGCTCTCGGAGGTCAATCCCAACTGTGCCGCGACGACTGTTCCTTTGCGGTCGACGAAGAAGGACGTGGGCAGCTCGTCCAAACCGCCGTAGGGCGTGCTGATGCTGTCGCCGCCCACCAGCACCGGATAGGGCATCTTCTCCTGCTGCACAAATTTGCTGATCTCGGCTTTGTCCTTCGCCCATCCGGCCTTGTCGTCGGGCTTCAGGTCGTCGCCTTCGGTATCGATGCCGAGAATTTCGAATCCCTGCGGAGCGTATTTGGCGCGCAGCTCGACCAGCCAGGGCGTCTCGATCTTGCACGGGGCGCACCAGGTGGCCCAGAAGTTGATGAGCAGGGCTTTGCCGCGATAGCTGGCCAGCGAAACTTTCTTGCCATTCAGGTCTTCGAGCGCAAAGGCCGGCGCCATTTTGCCCTTGAGCGGGGAAACATAAACTGCAGCGCCGCCGGCTGAATCGGGCACCAGCTCGCCTTTGGCCTCCGAGGCCAGCACGCGCTCGGCAGCCTGCTGGCGATATTCCCAGTTGGCCCAGCCGGCCCAGGCAAAGGCAGCCAAGATGAAGAGCGTGGCGCAAAGAACCAGGGTGTTGCGGCGCACAGGGAAAGACCTCATGCGTCTATTGTACGAGGGAAGACAGAAATGGGGACTGAGGGACTAACTTGCCGTGACGGGCAGGCGCTGAAGAGGCGCCGGAAGCTGTTACCATCGAAAGCCGATGAGCCTGAAGCTTACAGACGATCTTTTTCAACCGGCGGCCCCCGGACCCGCGGATCTGGTTCGCACCGAGGCCGCGGCGCTGGAGGCGCTTGCCGGCCGCCTCGATGGCGAGATGGCGGAGCCGTTCGGCCGCGCTGTCGAGCTGATTCTGCGCTGCGGCGAAGCGAATGGACGCGTAGTGCTCACGGGGATGGGCAAGAGCGGAATCATCGCGCAGAAGATTGCGGCCACGCTCAGCTCCACGGGATCGCCCGCGCTGTTTCTGCATCCGGCGGAGGCGGTGCACGGCGATGTGGGCGTGGTGCTCAAGGGCGATGTGGTGATTGCGCTCTCGGCCAGCGGCGAGACCGAGGAGATTCTGCGGCTGCTGGCGACGGTGAAACGCAAGGGCGATGCGTTGGTGAGCTTCTGCTGCAATCTGAAGTCGACCCTCGCCGTAGCCAGCGATGTTGCTCTCGATTGCGGCGTGGAGCGCGAGGCCTGCGGGTTGAACCTGGCGCCGACGGCCTCGACCACCACCATGCTGGCGCTGGGCGATGCGCTGGCGATTGCTGTGAGTCTGAAGAAAGGATTCCGCGCCGAGGATTTTGCGGAGCTGCATCCCGGCGGAAAGCTGGGCAAGCAACTGGCCAAGGTGCGGGAGCTGATGCACGCGGGCGAGGCAGTGCCGGTGGTTGGGCCGTGGACGCCGATGGCCGACGTGATCTACGAGATGTCGCGCAAGAAGCTGGGCATCGCGACGGTGCAGGAAGAAGGACGATTGTGCGGGGTGATTTCCGATGGAGACTTGCGTAGGTTATTGGAGCGCGAGGGCGGCGCGGCGCTGAGCCGGACGGCCGGCGAAGCGATGAACGCGCATCCGCAGACGATTGGCGCAGAGGAACTGGCGGCGAAAGCGCTGGCGATTCTCGAAGAGCGGAAGATTACGTCGCTGATTGTTGTGGATGGGGAGGGACGCGTCGAAGGCGTGGTGCATCTGCATGATCTTTGGGGTGTGGAGTTGATTTGAAGACCTATCATTCGTGAAGCATCTCAGATTGAACGTCAGCCTGAGACTCTGCGTGCAGAGCTGCCGTCACATTGGGGTCCGGATTGGGGTTTCCGAACATCTCCCATCCCTCCCCTTCTGTAGGTCTGTCCGAAACACTGAATGTGTACCATTCCGAACCTTTCGAAGCTATCGAGTGGTAAACCTTATCGGCTACATATTCGCTCAGGGCGACAAGGTATTCCGGCTTTTCACCACGTGAATTATTGACAAAGACATACATGTGACTTTTAGATTTCAGTTGCTTGGCGTGAGCACCTACCAGCCAAAAATTTGGACGACCGCTATTGGTCTTCACTTGCACAGACCAAGCTTTCTGGCAAGCCTGGTCCGTTACAAGGAGATCCGCTCCCGCGGCGCTGCGCGAGGTGGGAGAAACTATAAAACCAAGTTTTGACAACTTAGCGGCTACGAGGTATACGCCTAACATCCCAGTCATCTGTCCTTTATTGGGAATAAATGGCCTCCTTCCTTGCACACTACTGTTTTGAATTTGGATGGATCATACAACGTCGCGACCACTCGACAAAAGCATTGTGTATGGAATGTGTAAGACCTGAGCGAAGAAGAACCGCAGATCCTTCGACTTGTCCGCTTGCGCGGGCTGCGCTTAGGATGGCAGAAGTGCAGAAGTGTTGTATTGCAAAATTATTTAAGAACAAGGCCTACGTGTCAGCGCCGCCACAGGCGTGTGTCGGGTGACACGGCGCGAAACCGCGGCTCGTTCTCCACATCGTTTGTTTTCAGTCACAGGAAATATGGTCCTCCATCTGCATTGCTTTCCGGCAGAGGCAGATGAGGAGGACCTGAGTGATGGCATCTTCTGTGACAACATGGCGCGCATTGGGAGGCACAGCACCGCAGCCGCCCCAGCGCCTGCAACACCGTGAACATTTAGAATGGGATCTGGATCATTTAATCGCGTTGCGTCCGTGTTCTACCCCGCGGCCCGGAGTTGAAACGGACGGGAAAGCAAGCAAACCCTCTTCTATGCATCGTTGGTCGAAGCTCTTTATTCCCACTCTTCGCGAGGCCCCGGCGGATGCCGAAGTGGCCAGCCATCGCCTTCTGATTCGCGCCGGTTACATTCGCCAGCTCGGTGCGGGCCTTTACAACTACCTTTTTCTCGGGCAGCGATCGCTGAACAAGATCATCGCTATCGTCCGCGAGGAGATGGACACAATCGGGCAGGAATTTTATCTGCCCGGCGTACTTCCCAAAGAGCCGTGGGTCGAGAGCGGGCGCTGGACGGGGATGGGCGAAAACATGTTCCGCCTCAAAGACCGCAAGGGCGCGGAGCTGTGCCTGGGCATGACGCATGAAGAGATCATGACCACCATCGCGCGCGGCGAGCTGCGCAGCTACAAGCAGCTTCCGCAGATCTGGTACCAGATCCAGACCAAGTTTCGCGATGAGCCGCGGCCGAAGGCAGGATTGCTGCGGGTGCGGCAGTTCACGATGAAGGACAGCTACTCGTTCGACATCGATGCGGCGGGGCTCGATAAAAGCTTCGATCTCCACGATGCGGTCTATCGCGCCATCTTCACGCGCTGCGGGCTGAGATTCGTCTCGGTCGAAGCGGACTCGGGCGCGATGGGCGGCTCGCAGTCGCAGGAGTTCATGGTCTATACCGATGCGGGCGAAGACCTGATTGCGAGCTGCCCGGTGTGCGGCTATGCGGCGAATCTCGAAAAAGCGACTTCGCGGCTGCAGCCGGTCGTGGAAATGGAAGCGACCGGCGATGGCAAGCCGGAGCTGGTGGCGACGCCGGGCTGTGCGGCAATTGCGGATGTGGCGGCGTTCTTCAAGATTTCGCCGGCGAGCGATATCAAGTGCGTGGCGTATATGGCGCTGAAGCGTGGCGCAACCACGAAGGACGGCGGCAAGCGCGATACGTGGCACGGCGTGACCGCCTTCCTGCGCGGCGACCACCAGGTGAACGAGACCAAATTGATGGGAGCCGTTGGCGCAGCGGAATTAAGAACGATGCAGGCCGAAGAGCTGACGCAATATATGAACGGGCCGGCGGGTTATCTGGGGCCGGTGGGATTGAAGCCGGACGCGCAGCCGCTCGGTGAGGGCCTCACGGTGGTTGTCGACCAGGCTCTAGAAGGCCGCCGCAACATGGTTTGCGGCGCGAACAAGCTTGATTACCATTTGCGCAATGTGACGCCGGGACCCGACTTTGGCTGGACACTGCTGGCAGATATCCGCAGCGTGAATGAGGGCGAAGGCTGCCCGAAGAATGGCTGCGGAGGCAAGCTTGTCGTCGGCAAAGCCGTCGAAGTGGGCCACATCTTCAAGCTCGGCTACAAGTATTCGGAGTCGATGGGCGCGCGTGTGCTGGACCCGAACGGCAAGGAAGTGATGCCGATCATGGGCAGTTACGGCATTGGCATCGAGCGCATTCTCACCGCGGCGATCGAGCAGTCAAATGACGCAAACGGGTTCTGGCTGCCGGCGACCATTGCGCCGTTCACGGTGGTGATTACGATCACCAATGTTTCCGACGTGGCGCTCCGGGAAACCGGCGAGAAGCTTGCGCACGAGCTCGAAAGCGCGGGCCTGGACGTGCTGCTGGATGAGCGGGACGAGCGCGCCGGCGTCAAATTTAAAGACGCGGATTTGATTGGCATTCCTTACCGCATCAACGTGGGCAAGAAAGCGGCCGGCGGTCTGGTGGAGCTGGTGACGCGGGCCAAGTCGAGCAGCGTGGATGTGGCATTGAGCGAGGTGCTGGTGACGCTGAAGGAGCGTGTTCGGGAAGATGCGCTGTAGCGGGAGATTCCGTCTGCTTGAGAGCGGCTCATTGAGTTTTACGGTTTCCCACCTTAGGCGCAAAGACAAATACGCGCCGAAGGTGGGGCACCCATTTTCGTGGTGGGTGAGATCCGTTGGTTGAGACTTGTGGTGGGGTGAGATGGGCAGGTTGAGATTTTTGGGTTTCCACCTTAGGCGAAGACAAAGACGCGCCGAAGGTGGGGCACCCATTTTCGTGGCGGGTGAGAACCGTTGGTTGAGACTTGTGGTGGGGTGAGATGGGCGGGTTGAGATCTTTGGTTTCCCACCCTTGCGCCGGAAGAAAGGCGCAAGGATGGGCACGGGACTTTGCGGACGGGACGGGGCGTTTGCAGGTTCGGACGGGGCGTTTGCTGGTAGCTAGAAGCTGGTAGCTGGAAGCTGATTAAAGAGGTCGCGATGGCGTTGAAGATCAAAATTGCACGGCCCACCGGAGAGCATCCCGTGGGGACGCTGGTGCTGCTAGGTGCGGCGGCGGTGTTTGCGGTCTGTGCGATCGTCGGATTCACCGTCTTTGAGTACACCTACTTCAAGTACCGCGGCATCGTGGAGCAGCGGCTCAGCCAGCCGATCTTCGTCGACACCGCAAAAATTTATGCAGCGCCCCGTGAAGTGCGGCCGGGGCAGAAGCTGACACTGCGCATAATCGCCACGCAACTGCGCGAGGCCGGCTACACGACCGACGGCGCGGTGCAGGCTTCGCCGCTGGGCACCTACAGCGAGAGCGGGCAGGAGATTACTGTGCACCCCGGCCCACAGTCATACCATGCGCCCGATAGCGCGACCATTCATGTGGACCGAGGCGAGGTGGATTCGATCACCGACCAGCATGGCCAGCCGCTGGCCAGCTACGAACTGGAGCCGCTGCTCATCACCGGCCTGAGCGAGGATGCGAACCGCACCAAGCGCCGGCTGATTACGTATGACGAGATTCCGCCGAACCTTGTGCATGCGGTGGTAGGCATCGAAGACCGCCGCTTCTTCGATCATGGCGGCGTGGATTATTACCGGATTCTGGGCGCCTTGCGCAACGACCTCACGCCCGGCCATCGCCTGGTCGAAGGCGGATCGACGCTTACGATGCAGCTGGCGCGCGGATTTTTTCTGACGCCCGAGCGAAGCCTCAAGCGCAAGTTCATTGAGATCGTCATCACCTTCCAGCTCGAGCACCGCTTTACCAAGCAGCAGATCTTCCAGATGTACGCGAACGAGATCAACCTGGGGCAGCGAGGCAGCTTTTCGATTGACGGATTCGGCGAAGCGGCACAGGCCTACTTCGGCAAGGATGTGCGGCAGCTCAATCTAGCCGAGTGCGCGCTGCTTGCGGGGATGATCCAGAGCCCGAACCGGTTGAATCCCTTCCGCCATCCGGATCGCGCAACCGAGCGGCGCAACCTGGTGCTGGATTCGATGGTGGAGACGGGCGCGATCACAAAGGAAGAGGCCGAGCAAGCAAAGGCCGAGCCGCTGCATCTGGCCGCATCGAGCGTGGACGCGAGTGAGGCGCCTTATTTTGTTGACCTGGTTCGCGATCAACTGGTGCAGAAGCTCGGCGACCGGGACTTCAACCGCGAGGGATTGCGGATCTACACCTCGCTCGATCCGGATCTGCAGCGGCTGGCGACCGAAGCGGTCGACTCCACCGTGCATTCGATCGATGAGCAGGTGGACCGGGTGCATGCGCGGGAAAAGAAGCGCGGTGAATCGTATCCGTATCCGCAGGTTGCGTTGATCGCGCTCGATCCGCACACCGGGCAGGTGCTGGCGCTGGTGGGCGGCCGCAGCTATGGCACGTCGCAGTTGAATCACGCGGTGGCGATGCGGCCTACCGGCTCCATCTTCAAGCCTTTTGTGTACGCAGCCGCGTTTCAAACTACGGTGGAAGGCACGATGCTGCCCGGACAGACAAAGCTTTTCTCGCCGCTGATGTTGCTCAGTGACGAGCCGACCACGTATGACGTGGGCAACCAGGAGTACACGCCGCACAATTACCACAACGAGTATCACGGCGAGGTGACGGCGCGTTACGCGCTGATGCGCTCGAATAACGACGCAACCATCAGCCTGGCCAGCATGGTGGGCTTCGACCAGGTGGCGGCGCTGGCGCGCGAGGCCGGCATCAAGAGCGCGCGCGGCACGCCATCGGTGGCCATCGGCACCTATTCCGCAACGCCGATCGATATGGCCGCCGCCTACACGGTCTTTGCGAATGGCGGCGTGCGCCTGGACCCCTGGATGCTCGCCAGCGTGCGCACGCCTAAAGGCGACATGATGACCGAGTACACGCCCAGCTCGCGGCAGGTTCTCGACCCGCGCGTGGCCTACCTGACCACGAGCATGATGGAGGCAGTGCTCGAAGGCAATGGTCCCGATGGCTGCCGGGTTGGAGGGCAAGATCTCTGCGGAACCGGCGCCGGCGTGCGCGATATGGGATTTGTCTCTCCGGCCGCGGGCAAGACGGGCACCAGCCACGACGCATGGTTCGCCGGCTTCACCAGCAACCTGCTCTGCGTGGTGTGGGTGGGCAACGACGACTACACGGATATCAAGATCGAAGGCGCGCATGCGGCCGCGCCGATCTGGGCGGCTTTCATGCGGCATGCCGTCGAGTTGCCGCAATATTCCGACACGCACGACTTCTCCGCGCCCGATGGCGTGCAGGTGGAGCAGATCGACAAGGCCACGGACCTGCTGAGCGATAACGCCTGCCCGGACAGCTACAGCGCGGCATTTCTCGCCGGCACCGGACCCACCGACACGTGCGATCACCCCGCCGACCACCGGAATATTCTGCAAAAACTTTTTGGCGTGGGGAAGAGCGGGGACTGACGCGAGCGTGCGCTGGAAATGAATGGTTCGTGCTAGCCCACCTTAGGCGCAAAAACAAAGACGCGCCGAAGATGGGGCACCCATTTTCGTGCTGAGTTAAGAGTGGCGGGGTGAGCTTTGTGGTTTCCGATCTTAGGGGCAGAGACAAAGACGCGCCGACGACGGAAGAACCTCTTGACTTTCTAAAACTCGCAAATGCGCGGGGCCGATGCGGTCCCAAGACTTCTTCCCATCACCCATCTACATCGGTGCCGTCGGGCATGGGCTGGCAGCACGGGCACCAGAAGGTGACGCGGGCATCGGGGCCCTGCAGGCGGCGGCGCACGGGCTCGGCGCAGCGGCGGCAGGGCTGGCCGTGGCGGCCGTAGACCCAGAGACTTTCCGAAGGATCCGATGAATGAGTCGTCCGGCGCTGCCGGCCGCGGTAAGTGACGATCAAGTTGCCTGAGTCCTCGAGCACGTTGGCCGCGACGAGCTTTTGCGAGGCGGCGACGAGGGCATGGACCTGATCCCGAGTGAGCGCGGCGACGCGGGCGAACGGGTTGATGCCGGTGACAAAGCAGACCTCGGATTTGAAGACATTGCCGACGCCGGCCATGACTTCCTGATGCAGAAGCACATCGCCGGTCTCTTCGCCTGGATGCGCGAGCAGGCGTCGCTCGGCTTCTTCGGCATCAAACTCGGCGCTGAGCAAATCGATGACGGAGCCGGGAATTCTGGAATCGCGGGCGAGCGACTGCGCGGTGTGCATCTCGGCCACGGGCACTTTGAAGCCGACGGCGATGTAGTCATTGTTCTCGATCACGATGCGCATGTTGAAGCGCGGCTGCTGCCAGCGGTCGCCGTGCCGGTAGATGTGCCAGCTGCCGTTCATGAGCATGTGCGTGGCGAGAGTGGCGCCTCCCGAGAAGTGGATGAGCAGCCACTTGCCGCGCGATTCCACGCGGTCGATGAACTGGCCGGTCAGCGGCGTGTCGTCATGGAAGCGCGTGAGCCTGGGGTAGGTGGAGCGGAAACCGGTGAGCGGCTTGCCGGCGAGCGCGCGGCCGAGAGAGCGCGCGGTGCGGAAGATGGTATCGCCTTCGGGCATTTTCTATTGGACCTCGCCGGCGCGCGGCTGATGAGTCGGTTGCGCGACGGGCAGCGGAATACGGCGCAGGTGCATGCCGAGCGGGCCGGGATGAAAACCGGCATCCATAAGGAAGCGGGCCATGGGGTGCGCGGCGACGGGCTGGCCGTTGACGGTGGTAATGAGCGCGCCCTGATGACTGCGGTCGTGAAGCTGGGCCTGACCGCGCGCGCTGAGGAAATGCGCGAGACCGGAGGCGGCCTGTGAACGCTCCGGCTCATCGGCGGGCAGAAAGACAAGCAGGTTGGGATTGCCGCGGCGCATCCACGCGACCAGTTGGCCATTGCGCAGGATCACTTCGGCATAGGCGGCGCGGGTGAGGATGCGTGGAGCAGCTTCGCTGTCTTCTTCGGCAACCGGCAGATCGGGCCAGCGCAGGACAGAGCCGTAGGGATTGGCCGGATCGGCGGCGGCGAGGAGAACAAACTCAGGCTTTTCCGCTGGAGGCTCGGTGCGCAACTGGCGCAGCAGGTCCACGGCGGCGGGCAAGGCGAACTGCGTGGCGCCGAGGCCGGCGACGAAATAGCCGCGGCGGATGCGGCCACTTTCTTCGAGGGCCTTGAGCACGTCGTAGACGGCGCTGAAGCCGCCGGGGACATTTTCCGCGGCGACGGATTCGCGCAGGAGGACGCCGTAGCGGCTGAGCAGTTGCAGAGCGAGGGCGTGGCTGGCTTGGGTTGAAGATGGAGGCGATCCCGGAGAAATTGTCGACTGCGTCTTATTTCCCGCTTCAACGGCTGCTGATGGGAGTTCGTGGTCTCCCGCCCTTTCGCCAGAAGACGGGCGAAAGGACGGGGCACGGAGGTTCAATGTAGATATAGCTTCCCTGCCCTGCGCTGTTGAGCGCAGCGGCAACAGCGACCAGCGGCCTTGCGCGGTGGGGGGTGTGGTGCGGCGGGAACGGAAGACAGAGCCGGTTTGCACGCGGCGCGGGGCGCGGGCGCTGTCGGGGCGCGCGATGTAGGCGCGGAGGGCGTGGAGCGAATCGTTGGTGATGAGGCCGCGCCAGACGAGGCTCCAGAGCGCGTCGATGGTCTCGCCGGGATAACCGCCGCCGGCGGCCTGATGCAGCGGCTCGAAGAAGCTGGCGCCGGTGGATTCGAGAATTGAGAGAAGCCGTTCTTCGCGTTCGGTCAAGGGTTCGACGAGCGGGCGCTGTTGCGCCAGCAAGGGCAGCTTGTCGGCGAGGAAGAGAGCGATGCGGCCGTTGCGCTCGCCGATGGGCTCGACGCCGGCCCAGGCCACTTCGCCGGCGGCAATGAGCGTGTCGAGGCCGCCCGGATGGTACTCGGCAATGCGCGCGGGCAGGATGGATGTTTCCAGCAGCGAGGCGGGCAGCGGCGCGCCCTGCAGGCTCTCGATGGCGTCGAGCAACGCGTCGAGATTCGGACCTCCGTGGCTGAGTCCCCTGCGTGGAGTGATGAGGCCCTGCCAGTGGGTGAGAAAGCGGGCGAGCGTGTGCTGCTCTACCGGTTCGACCTCGCGGCGCAATTTGGCGAGGGACTTACGGCGGATGAGGCGGAGAATCTCCGCCTCGCACCACTCGCGATGCAGGCCGCCGGGACGAAAACCGCCTTCGAGGACCCGGCCTTCCGACGCGAGTTGAAGCAGTACATCTTCCACCGTCTTGCCATCTAATCCAAATCGATCCGCGGCTTCCCTTGCGGGGAACGGGCCGTGCGTGCGGGCATAGCGGCGAATGAGCTCGAGCACCGGATGCGCGACCGGCTCGAGCAGTGCCGTAGCCAATCCCGGCGGCAGCGGAATGCCGAGGGCGTCACGGTAACGCGCAGCATCTTCGGCGGCGATCAGGCGGCGTTCGCCGGCGATGTTGAGCTCCAACAGGCGGCGGGCGCGCAGTAGCCTGTCGACATGGGTTAGAAGCTCAGGCGCAACCACGCGGCGGACCAACTCAAGACGCGAGAGGTCGCCGAGCTTCAAGCAGAGATCGTGCATGCCATCCACCGAGCGGGCGCGGTACGACTCGGTGAGGCACTGCGCATTTTCTTCGATCTCGGCGATGGCGTCCGCATCGAGCAATTCGCGCAGGTCGGTCTCGCCGAGAATCTCGCGCAACTGGTCCTGGTCGATGGTGAGGGCCTGGGCGCGGCGCTCGGCCAGCGGCGCATCGCCGTCATAGAGGAAGTTGGCGACGTAGCTGAAGAGCAGAGACGAAGCGAAGGGCGAGGGCTTGCGCGTTTCGACCACGTGGACGCGCAGCTGGCGCTGCTCGATGGCGCGCAGCGTCTCGATGAGCGCCGGCATATCGAAGACGTCGCGCAGGCACTCGCGATAGGCCTCGAGCAGCAATGGGAACGATGGATAGCGTGAGGCCACGCTGAGCAGATCGTAAGAGCGCTTGCGCAACTGCCAGAGGGGCGAGCGCTGATCGGCGCGGCGGCGCGGCAACAGCAGCGCGCGGCCGGCAGCCTCGCGGAAGCGGCCGGCGAAGAGAGCTGTGGAACCAAGCTGGCGCAGTACGAGCTGCATGGCTTCGGCCGACTCGACCATGAACCAGTCGGAGTCGGGCGGCTCGTCGGTGTCGGGAAAGCGGACCACGAAGCCGTCGTCGCCCCAGAGGGTTTCCACTTCCGGGCCGCCGGCGGCGCGGATGCGCGCGCTCACCGCCATGGCCCAGGGAATGTGGATGCGGCTGCCGAACGGCGTAAGCACGCAGACACGCCAGTCGCCGAGCTCGTCGCGGACGCGTTCGATGACGATGGTGCGGTCGTCGGGAATCTGGCCTGTGGCGGCTTCCTGATCGGCGAGGAATTGCATGAGATTTTCCGCGGCGCCGGGGTCGAGATCGTGCTCGGCTACCAGGCGGGTGAGCGCTGCGGGTTTGGGCAGGGCGCGCAGTTCGCGCACCATGGCGCCGATACGGCGGCCGAATTCGAGCGGACGGCCGGGGCCGTCGCCTTTCCAGAAGGGCATCTTGCCGGGCTCGCCGGGAGCGGGCGTGACCAGCACGCGGTCATGCGTGATATCGACGATGCGCCACGTGGAGGCGCCGAGGATGAAGGTCTCGTTGGGGTGCGACTCGAAGACCATCTCCTCATCGAGCTCGCCCACGCGCACGGATTTGCCTTCGTTATAGGCGAGAAAGACGCCGTAGAGGCCGCGGTCGGGGATGGTGCCGGCGTTGAGGATGGCGAGGCGGGCCGCGCCCTGGCGGGCAGTGACCACGTTGCGGATGCGGTCCCAGGTGAGGCGGGGACGCAGCTCGGCGAATTCGTCGGAGGGATAGCGGCCGCTGAGCAGATCGAGAACGCCTTCAAAGGTGGAACGGGTGAGCGCGCCGAAGGGTGCGGCGCGGCGGACGAGATCGTAGAGGAAGTCTACGGGGACTTCGGGGAGAGCGGGGTCAGCGGAGTTGGCCTTGTCAGCAAGGTTCGTGCTTTCCCAGGTCTCAGACCACCCCAGCGACGAAGACCTGTCGCTGGGGACCCCGGATTCGAGACCTGGGGCACCCAGCTTTTCTGCACGAGCAGACCTCGACTTCTTCCGTTGCAGGGCAGCGGTCGCGGGCGGGTGGGCGACGATGGCGACGAGTTGCTGCGCGAGCACATCGAGCGGGTTGCGCGGGAAGCGCGTGGACTCGATGTGGCCCTCGTGCATCGCGCGGGTGACGGCGGCGCAGGCGACCAGATCGGCGCGGTACTTGGGGAAGATCACGCCTTCAGAGACTGCGTCCACGCTGTGGCCGGCGCGGCCGATGCGCTGCATGCCGCTGGCGACCGAGGGCGGCGACTCGATCTGGATGACGAGGTCGACGGCTCCCATGTCGATGCCGAGCTCGAGCGTGGAGGTGGCGCAGAGGGCGCGAATCTGGCCGGCCTTTAGCTGTTCCTCGATCACCGCGCGCTGTGCGGCGGCGAGCGAACCGTGATGGGCGCGGGCGATAGGTTCGCCGGCCAGCTCGTTGAGCGCGCCGGCGAGGCGCTCCGCGATCTGGCGCGCGTTGACGAAGAGGATGGTCGAGTTGCGCTCGCGGATGATCTCGAGCAGGCGGGGATGGATCGCGTTCCAGATCGAGACGCGGCGCGGCGTCTGCGAGGCCGGGCCGGTGGGGATCTCTTCCATCTCGCCGAGCCGCGCCATGTCTTCCACCGGAACCTCGATGCGCAGCTTGAGCTGCTTGGGCGCGGAGGCGTTGACGATGGTGACGGGGCGGTAGCGGAGGGTTTGGGGATCGGGGAGTTCGGCGGACCAGGAGGGCTCGGACGCGGGTAAAGGCGTTCCTCCAAGGGCTAAAGCCCCCTCGGCTTTTGTGGAGCCATCTTCGGCGCGACTCAAGTCGTGCCCTGTTACAGGGCCGGAGACCTTCGGCGGCTCGGAGATCTCCAGGCCGCCGAGGAAACGGGCCACCTCTTCGAGCGGCCTTTGCGTGGCGGAGAGACCGATGCGCTGGATTGGCTTCTTCACCAAAGCTTCCAGGCGCTCGAGCGTGAGCGCGAGGTGCGCGCCGCGCTTGGTGGGCACGAGCGAGTGGATTTCATCGATGATGACGGTCTCGACCGTGCGCAGGGCCTCGGCGGCCTGCGAGGTGAGCAGCAGGTAGAGCGACTCGGGCGTGGTGATGAGGATGTCTGCCGGGTGACGCGCGAAGCGGGCGCGCTCGCGCTGCGGCGTGTCGCCGGTGCGGACGCTGATCGAGGGCTCGTGAAACGGCACGCCCATCCGGCGGGCCATGTTGGCCATGCCGATGAGCGGCGAGCGCAGGTTGCGCTCCACGTCGACGGCGAGAGCTTTGAGCGGCGAGACGTAGACGATCCGGCAACCTTTTCGGTGGGTCTCCCCCGCTTTCTGATCTCCGATCTCTGAGCCCTGATCCCTGTTGGACAGCATGAGCCTGTCCAGGCACCAGAGAAAGGCGGTCAGCGTCTTGCCGGTGCCGGTGGGGGCCAGGATAAGGGCGCTTTCGCCGCGTGCGATAACCGGCCAGCCGAGTCGCTGCGGAGCCGTGGGCGCTTCAAAAACGGCGCGGAACCAGGCGGCGGTGACGGGGTGGAAACAGGCAAACGGATCGGGCGGCGCGGCCTGGGCTGAAGGCAAAGCGGTCTGGGCCGAAGGCAGAGCGGGCTGGTCTGACGCGGGAGCGGCCTGGGCTTGAGCGGAGTTCGGGGGTTCTTGGCGAGGCCGGCGCGGAGACATGCTCCTTCGAGAATACAGCGCCCGGCGGCGAAGAGGAAGCGAAGAAAATGTGGACGCCCAAACCGCCCTCCGGGGAAACTCCCCAGGGGTCGGGATGCCAACGGCGCGGGCGGCAAGATCATCTTGATTCCGTAGCCGACAAACGGCCAGTTGCGCGCTGCTACCATGAATTTGCCGGGAATTTGCCGGGGTGCTATGCGCGAAAATCTGGCTACATTGCTCGATGACTTTCGCCGCTACGGCAACGAGATCGCGGTGGTGCGGTACCAGGGCAACCGGCGGCGGGCGACGACTTACGGTGAGCTGGCGCGGCTCGCCGGCCGGTTTGCCGCTCTGCTCGAGCGGCGCGGGATCGGGGCCGGCGACCGCGTGCTGCTGTGGGCCGAGAACAGCGCGGAGTGGATTGCGGTGTTTCACGGATGCCTGCGCCGCGGCGTGCTGACGGTGCCGCTCGATGCGAACGGGAGCGCCGACTTCGCCCGCCGAGTGGCCGCCGATGTGAAGCCAAAGCTGGTGGTGGGCGATGCGCTGCTGCTGGCGCAGTTAGCTTCCCACCCTAGCGACAAAAACAAAGACGTCGCGAGGGTGGGGCACCCGGACTCTTTGCAGGGGCCAGTCCAGTGGCCTCCCACCCTTTCCGCGGAAAAAAGCGGAAAGGATGGGGCACGGGAGGATTTTGCTGCGGCCTCCCCCATGCGGAATGGCGGCGCAGAGTCCGAGTTCCCGATGCTGGCGTTTGAGAATTGGCTCGACGAGTTGTCGGCGGACGAAGCTGGGCCGGTTCCAGGGCTCGCGCGCGAGACGCCGCTCCAAATCCTGTTTACCTCAGGCACAACGGGCGATCCCAAGGGGATTGTGCTGACGCACGGCAACGTGCTGGCCAGCGTGGGCCCCATTGAAGAGGGCGCGCGGCCTTACCTGCGCTACGAGCGGCTGATTCATCCGTTGCGCATTCTGCACACGCTGCCTTTGAGCCACGTCTTCGGGCAGACGATGGGGCTGTGGATTCCGCCGATCTTCCGCGCCGAATTGCACTTTGAGAGCCGTCCCGCGGCGCCCAGGCTGATCCAGCTCATCAAGGAAGAACGCATCTCGGTGCTGGCTTCGGTACCGCGCGTGCTCGCGCTTCTGAAGGCGCATCTGGAGATGAACGATTCCACGCTGGCGGCGCATATCGAGCAGGCGAAGGGGATTGGTCCGCTGAAAAAATGGTGGCGGTTCCGCGCGATCCATCACGCCTTCGGGTTCAAGTTCTGGGCCTTCGTCTCCGGCGGAGGCGCGCTGGCCGCGCCGCTCGAGCATTTCTGGAACGCACTCGGATTTGTGCTGGTGCAGGGCTACGGGATGACGGAGAGCACGGCGTTGATCACGCTGAACCATCCCTTCCACGTGGCCAGGGGCACGATCGGCAAGCCGCTGGCCGGGCGCGAGGTAAAACTGGGGCCGGATGGCGAGGTGCTGGTGCGCGGGCCCATGATATCGAGCGCCACGTGGCAGGGCGGTCAACTCAAGCAGCGCGAGGGCGAGTGGCTGGCGACGGGCGACCTGGCGGAGCAGGAGCAATCGGGCGAGCTGAAGTTCGTGGGCCGCAAGAGTGAGGTGATCGTCACGGCTTCGGGCATGAACCTTCATCCCGAGGACATCGAAGCCGCGATCGAAGCGCAGCCGGGCGTGGCGGCGTGCGCGGTGGTGGGCATCGAGACAGCGGCGGGACCGGAGCCGTGCGCGGTGCTGGCTGTGCGTGGACCGAGCGAGCAGGCGGCGAAGGCCATCGAAGGCGGGAATGCGCGGCTGGCGGAGTTTCAGCGCATCCGCCGCTGGGTGCTGTGGCCGGAGCCGGATCTGCCCCGCACCTCCACCGGCAAAGTGAAGCGCAAAGCCGTGGCGGCGTGGCTGGCGGAGTCTCAGCCGGCGAATGGGGCGGCAAATGGAAGCGGTGCGGTGGGCGCAGACCGCGCAGCTGCTGCCGGCTCGACTGACTGGCTGCTCACGCTGATTGCCCAGATTACCGGCGAGACGCACTCCGCCGGCGGAGACGGGCTGCGACTCGATGAGGATCTGCACCTCGATAGTTTGGGCCGCGTGCAACTGGCCGCGGCCATCGAGCAGAGGCTGGGGATCGTCTCCGGCAGCGGATTGCTCGAAGAAGTGCAGACGCTGGGCGATCTGCGCAAGCTGGTGGCGGGCGACACGGAGTCTCCCACCCTGTCGACAGAAAAAAGTCGACAGGATGGGGCACGGGAGATTGCTGGTGTGCCTCGGAGTCGAACAGATGCTGCATTCGGTGCGGACAGCGGCGGGAAGACTCCGCAGCAAGCTGCGATCGATCAGCTTCCGCAACTCGAACCGCCGCGTACGCGATACATCTACCCGGTGTGGCCGTGGTGGAAGCCGGTGGAGTGGGTCCGGATTGCTTTCATTGAGGCAATCATGCGTCCGCTGGTGTGGCTGCTGGCGAATCCCCGCGTCACGGGACCGGAAAAGCCGCTGCTCGACGCCTCGACGCACGGAGGGCCGATGCTGATTGTGGCCAATCACGTGACTGCCTACGATGGGCCGCTGGCGCAATACGCGCTGGCTGGGCGGGTGCGGCGGCACACGGCGACGGCCATGTCGGGCGAGATGCTGAACGACTTCCGGCACTGGCGCAATCCCGAGCGGCCGGCGGGAAAGCAGGGATTTTTTCTATTCGGGCCGCCGGCCTATTTTCTGGCGACGGCGTTGTTCAATGTGTTTCCGCTGCCGCGCCAGCGGGACTTCCAGAACAGCTTTCTGCATGCCGGCAGAGCATTGGATCATGGCTACAACGTGCTGGTATTTCCTGAGGGGACGCGGTCGGCGGAGGGCAAGCTGGCGCGGTTTCGGCCGGGCATCGGGCTGCTGGCGAAGCAGAGCAACGTGCCGGTGCTGCCGGTGGGGATTCGCGGGCTGGGCGAGCTGAAGGTGAAGGGGCAGGGCTGGTTCCGATCCGGCACGGTCGAGGTGCGGGTGGGCGAGCCGATGCGGTTCGAACCCGGGGACACGGAAGCAGCCATTACGCAACGGCTGCACGACGAGGTGGAGAAGCTGCTTACCGACGGGCACTAATTTTCGGACGGCATGGCGACGCTGTCGACAACGAGAACCGGAACCTGGCCTTTTTGGGATTCGAGCTTGAGGCCGAGCTGCTCTTGCAGAGCCGTAAAGATCGAAGGACCAGAGTCGGCCGCGGATGCAGATCCGTCGGAAGGTGGACCGGCCCGGTCATCGGGCGTCCAGTGCAGCTTGAGATCGTAGCGCCCCTGGATGCCCGTTTTGTCGATCACGTCGCGGCCCACGACCTTGGAGAGTTCCTCGGCCAGAACGGCGACGCTGTTTGACATCTGCACCTCAATGCGCCGGTTGCTTGTACTAACGCTCGAACCGGTTGCCTGAATCGGTCCGAGTTTGGCGCCGCCCTTGGCGACGACGAGGGCGTAAATCGGCAGCTCGCGCGTCTCCGTATGCGTCACGAGCTTGAAACGATCCGCGAGCAGCGCCTGGAGCATTTGTTGTTTTTGGAGCCTTCCCGCGTCTGAGGTCAAATTGCGCATCTGCCCGTCGACCGAGCTGTCGGCGGATGCATCGATATTGAACATGGTTGAGTTCGCCCATCCGGGAGCGCCGAGAATCCTTGTGTCCGGCATGTTGAAGGCCCAATGGATCAGACCGATCAAACTCATGTTCTCCGCTTTGAAGTGGCTGTCGAAAGGCGAACTCCAGATGGAGTTGTGCTCATGCGGCTCGGGAATGTGTTGGTGTATCGCGGCTACATCAAAGGATGGGGTTGCGGCTGGAGTTGCGGCTGGAGCGCTCTGGCTCTGCGGCGGTGCGGGAATCTGCATGAATGCGTGATCGGGAGCGGCGAGGCCGACAGCCAGAAGAAACATTCTTGCGGCGGCGAAGGGACGCATGAAAACTCCGACGCGAGTATACATCGCGGCTTCCAATGCATTAGCCTTTAGACTCTATGGATACGACGCAATCGCAGCAAACGGCGCTCACCACTTTGCTGGAACATGCGCGGGAAGTGGCGCAACACGCGTATGCGCCCTATTCAAGCTTTCGCGTGGGCGCGGGGCTGCTTTTGAGCAGCGGCGAGATTGTGACCGGAACGAACGTGGAGAACGTGAGCTACGGGCTGACCATCTGCGCCGAGCGCGCGGCGCTGGTGCGGGCGGTTGCCGAGTTCGGGCCGGAGATTCGCATCGCGGCCGTGGCCGTGGCGAATTTGAACGGCGCCCCCAGCCCACCTTGCGGCGCGTGCCGGCAGGTGCTGGCGGAGTTTGCTCTGCCCGACGCGCCGGTTGTGTTTCCGGCAGCGGATGGCGTGCGCACGATGCTTTTCAATGAATTGCTGCCGCTGGCGTTTGAGATGAAATTGAAATAAGGCATATAGATGACTGAATCTGGTGGTATGACGGATCGGGCTTCGTTTACTCCCCCGCACATGATCGACATCATCCGCAAGAAGCGCGATGGCGGTGCGCTGGATGAACGCGAGATTGGATTTGTGGTTGCCGGCGCGGCCTCGGCTGAGATTCCGCTGGAGCAGCTTGCGGCCTGGCTGATGGCCGCGTGGATCAGGGAGCTGTCGCTTGAGGAAACGCGGGCGTTGACGCTGGCCATGCGCGATTCGGGCGAAAAATTTTCGCCGGCGCGGCTCGGCAAGACGGCCGTGGACAAGCACTCGTCGGGCGGGGTGGGCGATAAAACCAGCTTCTTAGTCGCGCCGCTGGCGGCGGCCTGCGGTGTGGCCGTGCCGATGATCAGCGGACGCGCGCTCGGACACACCGGCGGCACGCTCGACAAGCTGGAATCGATTCCCGGCTACCGGACCGCGCTCTCGCTTGCAGAATTCGAAGCCGTGCTGCAAAAATGCGGCGCGTCGATCGTGAGCCAGACGCCGACTCTAGTGCCCGCGGATCGCGTGCTGTACGCGTTGCGCGACCGCACCGGGACGGTCGAGAATCCGAGCCTGATCTGCGCTTCGATACTAAGTAAAAAACTTGCGGCGGGGTTGGACGGGCTGGTGCTGGACGTGAAGACAGGCTCCGGCGCGTTCCTGCGCGATGCGCGGCAGAGCGAGTTTCTCGCCGCGCTGATGGTGGCCACGGCCGAGATGGCCGGCACGCGCACCGTAGCGCTGCTCACCGACATGGGCCAGCCGCTGGGATGCGCGGCGGGCAATTGGATCGAGTTGGTGGAGTCGGTCGAGTTGCTGCGCGGCAAGCGGCCGGCTCAAAGTGAAGACTTGCGCGAGCTTTCGCTGATTCTTGCCGGATGGATGATTCATCTGGGCGGGCAGGCCGACACGCCGGAGAGCGGGTACGCGCTTGCCGAAACTGCGCTGATGGATGGCTCCGCGTTGCGTGTCTTCTTCGCAATGATTGAAGCGCAGGGCGGCGACTCGAGTTTCTTCGATGACGCGGAGAAGTTCCACAAGCCCGGCGCTACCGAAGTGGTGAACGCCTGGGAGAGCGGCTACATCACCGAAATGGATACGACCGCGCTGGGCTGGGCGGTGCAACGTACAGGCGCGGGGCGCGAGAAGGCCGGAGAACCTGTCGATCCGCACGCGGGGATTTTCTTCCACGCGCGGCGCGGCGCGCAGGTGGAGCGCGGGCAACCGCTGGCGACGCTCTATGCCACAAGTGCGGCACAGCTTGCTGAGCCGCGCGCCATTCTCGAAAAGGCAATCATCCTCTCCAAAACCCCGCCCAACACGGTTGCGCTGGTCAGCCGCATCTTCACGCGCGATTCCGCCGAAAAATATTTGAAAAGTGCGGTAAGGTAGAGGAACCAGCTGACAGTTCACAGTTCATCGCTCTCAGTCTTTTGGAAGAGGAAATAGCGCCGTAACTGGCAACCGAGAACTGCTTGCTGCGAACTGCCGAGGAGGCGCATTGGGCCGATTTACCGGGGTGTTGGGGATACTGGCAGTGCTGCTGGCTGCCTGGCTTGGTTCGACCGACCGCAAACGGATCCGGTGGCGCACCATCGCCTGGGGACTCGGCCTGCAGATCACTTTTGCGTTTCTGGTGCTGCGCTTCAGCTTCGGCCAGCGCCTCATGAACTGGGCTGGCGGGGTGGTGACGAACATGCTCTCGGCCACGTTCGCGGGAACGCAGGTGCTGTTCGGCGAACTCGGCCTGCCCAACGCCGGGCGGTTCGGAATGTTGATCACGGACAAAGCCCATCCCGCCGCGGGCGCCATCTTCGCCTTTCAGGTGCTGCCGACGATCATCTTCATCTCGGCTTTCTTCGCGGTGCTCTATCACATCGGCGTGATGCAGATCATCATCCGCGGCATGGCCTGGGTGATGCTCAAGACGATGCGCATCTCGGGCGCCGAAAGCATGAATGTGGCGGCCTCGATTTTCATGGGCCAGACGGAAGCGCCGCTCACGATCCGGCCGTTTCTCTCCCGCGCCACGCGCAGTGAATTGATGACGATCATGACCAGCGGCATGGCGCACGTTTCGGGCGGCATCATGGCCATGTATATCGCGCAAGGTGTGGAAGCGCGGCATTTGCTCTCGGCGGTCATCATGACCTCGCCGGGCACGATCCTGATGGCCAAGATGCTGGTGCCTGAGACCGGCGTGCCGCAGACCGAAGGCAAAGTGGTGATCCCCAAGGACGAACTGCACAAGGATGAGAACCTGATCGGCGCGATTGCGCGCGGCACCATCGACGGCGGCAAGCTGGCGATGAATGTGGCCATCATGCTCATCAGCTTTCTCGCGCTGGTGGCGCTGCTCGACATGCTGCTCACCTGGGCTCATGGCGGGCTGCCATGGGTTCCGAGCAGCTTGGGGCAGATTCTCGGCTTCGTGGGCGCGCCGGTGGCGTGGCTCATCGGCGTGCCCTGGCACGACGCGCAGGCGATCGGCAACCTGCTCGGCACGCGCATGGCGCTCAATGAGGTAGTGGCATACATCCAGCTGGGCGCGGAGAAGGCCTCGCTGGCGCCGCGCTCGTTCACCATCGCCACGTTTGCGCTGTGCGGGTTTGCGAATCTCGGCTCGATCGGCATGCAGATCGGCGGCATCGGCGCGCTGGTTCCCGAGCGGCGCAACGACCTGGCGCGGCTGGGCGTGCGGGCCATGCTGGCGGGAACAATGGCGAATCTGATCTCGGCGTCGATTGCGGGGATTTTTATGGGTTAAGAGGCGTGCCCTTTCAGACGAGCCAAACACCACTGGGTGCCCCACCCTCGCCGCGTCTTTGTTTTTGCCGCTAGGGTGGGCGTAAGATTTCGTCACCATGCCGGCCAGTCTTAAACGGTTCCAACATGCAGGCGATCTGCATTTCCTCACCTTCAGTTGTCATGGCCGGCTTGCCTATCTCGCCGACGCGCAGGCCCGCGAACTGTTTCTTCAGACGCTGGAAACGATCCGCCGACGATATATCCTCTTCGTCTTCGGCTATGTGGTTATGCCGGAGCACGTGCACTTGCTGGTTTCTGAGCCGCGGCGCGGAACTCTGGACCGTGCGATTCAGGCGCTGAAGACATCCATCTCCAAAAAATCCACGCAGCGCCCGTTCTGGCTTGCCCGGTATTACGATTTCAATGTGCGCTCGGAGGCGAAACGGATCGAGAAGCTTCGCTATATGCATCGGGATCCTGTCACGCGGGGGCTCGTCTACGGCCCCGAAGACTGGGCGTGGTCGAGTTTTCGGCATTATCTGACCGGCGAGCCTGGAATGGTGGAGATTGAGTCGCCATGGACTGTGGGTGGACGGCTTGGGTTGAAAACGCCGGGAAAGTGAAACGACTTGGGTGCCTTTGCGCGAATCCCACCCTAGCCGCAAAAACAAAGACGCGGCGAGGGTGGGGCACCCATCTCAGTCTTCTCACCCATCCCAACCGTCCCACCCATCAAGGCCATTTCACTCTTCTCACCCATCAAGGCCAGCAAACGTATTCTATGAGGTTCGCGTACGCAGGCGGCGCAGGCGATAGAGCACCGTCAGCACGATCACCGTACCGCAGGTGAGGAAGCTGGCGCCCAGGCCGACGATGAGCGAGTTGTCGTGCTCGTAGAAGCCGTGAACGACGCCGAGTACCTGCAGCACGCCGAAGCCGCCGAAGGTGACCAGCGAGACGCCTTCGTCGGATTTTTTGCGCCAGACGGCCAGGGCTTGAGGCACAAAGAGCAGCGCATTGCCGATGAGGCCGATGCCGAAGATCCAGGCGACGAATTGCCGCATCCGCTCCTGCCCTCCCCTGTGAAGATCCCGTTGCTGGTTTTATCGTCTCACCCCGAAGCGGCTCAGGACGTTTCATCACGGCAAATCCGCGATTTACGGCGTTCCTTGAAAGATGCGCAGCAGGACGGAAACGAATAGGCCCGGGAGAGGTGCACGGGCCGGCAAAAAGCGGCATCTGATGCAACAGCGCGGAGTTTGCGTCGAATGCCGGGGGTCTATTGGCGAAGATTGTATGGATTGTGGTGTGCGCGGCGCTGGGCGCGCCGTTGGTGTGCACGCCGCTGATGTGCAGTGAACAGGCGCAGCCGCAGAGCCCGACCCCGCAACCGCAGGGCGCCGCTCCTCCGCAGCCCCAAGGCGCTCCGGCCGCGCCGCAGCCGGCATTGAAGCCCGCTCCCCCCACCCCGATCGCCATCGAGAAGGCCGAACTGGGGGACGATCACGCCTGGGATCCGGAATGGGACAAGTGGATTGAGAAAGCTCTACCGGCGGACCTGGTTGCGCCCCAGCGCGAGCGCGAGGTGAAATCTCTCTGTCCGCGCTTCAAGGATCTTTCCGACCCAGACAAGCGCGCCTTCTGGGCTTATTTTTTTCAGGCACTGGCCGGCGCCGAAGCGGGACTGAAACCGACGGCGGATGTGCGCCACAAAGATCCCGAGGTCGCGGTGGTGGACCCGGTGACCAAGCGGATCGCGCGCCAGGAGGGTCTGCTGCAACTGGCATACATGGATAGCGATCGTTACGGCTGCGACTTCGATTGGCAGAAAGATAAAGAACTGCCGGAGCACGATCCGGCCAAGACGATCCTGCAGCCGAAGAACAACCTGCTGTGCGGCGTCAACATTCTGGACAATCAATTGGTCGCGCAGCACAAGCCGGTGTTGAGCAAGTCGAGCTACTGGGTGACGCTGCGGCCGGGGACGTACAGCTTTCAACATTTCATGCGGCAGATGGCCAATGAGCCTGAGGCCTGTGGCGCGCCCCGTATCCGGCGGCGCTGGCCGTGGCGGCACGGCTCGAGGCCGGTCTCGGAGGCCGCCAATCCATCTGCAACTCAGCCGGCGGCCAGCGGCGTTTCCCCAGGCGTAGTTGCGGCGACCCCATCCGCGGCTACCGCTGCCGCGCATTGAGCGGCCCGAGCGTCAGTCTCCGAAACGCGCCGCCCCGCGGGCTCTGGCCTTGGCCGCCTCTTCTTCGCGGTTGCGCGGCGCCGCGTTGGTTTCGAGCTGGTTCAGCAGCCGCAACGAGGCTTCGGCGATTTCGTCGACTGCCGCTGCGAAAGCGGCCTCATTGCCCTTCGAAGGCTTGTTGAATCCGCTCACCTTGCGGACGTATTGCCGAGAAGCGGCGCGGATTTCGTCGCCGGTGACCGGCGGATCGAAGTTGAAAAGCATTTTTATATTGCGGCACATCGAAGACGGCTCCTCCCACGAAAGTTTGCCGCAGCGCGATTCCTTGCTTCACCAATGTACCGTTCCCATGTAAAATCGGCAATGCAAAATGCCAAGGGGACGAGCAACGCGGCTAGCTGTTTCGCTGCTGTGGGTCTGCGCGTGCGCGGGCATGGCGCAGCAGTCCTATCTGGGCTTCGACCGGAACGATTATCCGGGCGACGCATTGCTGCCGGCTCTACATAAACATTTTCGCTATACGTCTTATTGGCTCAATGACCCGCCCGGAGAATCGGCCAACGGCTGGTCCGGCAAGCGCGCCATTCTGAAGAAAAATGGCTTCGGCTTTCTGGTGCTCTTCAACGGCAGGCTCGATGCGCAGCTCAAGGGCCATGATGCCGCGCAGATTGGCGCCGGAGACGGAAAGGCAGCGGTTGCGGCGGCGCTGCGCGAGGGCTTCGCGCCCGATGTGCTCATCTTCCTCGATCAGGAAGAGGGTGGACGGCTGCTTCCAGAACAAACGGCGTATCTATTCGCATGGATTGACGCGGTACACGCGGCCGGAGCGCGGGCCGGCGTCTATTGCTCGGGAGTCCAGGTCTCCGACGACGATGGAGCGATCAGCACGGCGCAACAGATAGCAGTCATCGAAGCAGGCCGCGCGGCCCATTCACCCAACGAGAAGGGACCGGATGCCCGGCTGCCGGTCTGGATCGCGCTCGACCAGTGTCCGCCATCGCCGGGCTGCACTCTGGCGGAGCCCGGAAAAATCGTGCTTAAACCTGAAGAGGCTGCATTCATCGCCGCCTGGCAGTACGCGCTATCGCCGCGGCGCAGGCAGTTCAGCGCCGAGTGCCCGGCGAACGCCGCGCCGGACGGCAACTGCTATGTGCCGGATCTTCCCCACAAAGCAAAGCTCTTTGTCGATCTCGACGCGGCGCAATCGCCTGACCCCTCCGAAGACCACTGAATTCCAATTCAAACCCCCGGCTTGAAAGCCGGCGGCCCCGCGCCAAGCCTATAGAATGACAGGAACGCAGCGCAGGAATCGCCATGAGCTACTACGACCACGTCGCCGAGGCCGCGGCATATTTAAAAGGCAAGATGGAACCGCTCGCTCCGCGCATCGGCATTGTGCTGGGCTCGGGCCTGGGCGCGGCGGCAGACGCGGTTGCCGCTGCGATTGCAATTCCCTACGGTGAGATTCCGCACTTTCCGCTGTCGACCGTCGAAGGCCACTCGGGGCGCATTGTGGCCGGCATGCTCGGCGGCGTTCCCGTCGCCGTCATGCAGGGGCGCGTGCATTACTACGAGGGCTACTCGGCTGCGCAGGTCACGTTTCCCCTGCGCGTGCTGGGCGCGCTGGGATTACGCGCGGTGGTGCTCACGAATGCCGCGGGCGGCATTGCGGAGGGCTATCGCGTGGGCCAGCTTGTGGCTCTCGCCGATCACATCAACTTCATGGGCTGGAATCCGCTGACGGGGCCGAATGAGGCGCGGTTCGGCTTTGCGCCGGGCACGGGGCTGCGCTTCTTCGACATGACCGAGGCGTATAGCAGGCGGCTCCGCGGACTGGCGCGCGAGGCTGCCCGCGAAGAGGGATTTGCGCTCGAAGAAGGCGTCTATCTGGCCACGCCGGGACCGAGCTTCGAAACGCCGGCGGAGATTCGCGCCTTTCGCACGCTGGGCGCCACGCTGGTGGGCATGTCGACGGTGCCGGAGACGATCGTCGCGCGGCACATGGGCATCGAGGTGCTCGGCCTCTCGTGCGTGACGAACCTCGCGGCGGGCCTGGGCGCCACACCGCTGAGCCACCAGGAGGTGTTCGAGGCCGGGCGGCTGGTGGAAGCGCGGCTGGCCGCGCTGCTCACGCGGCTCGTGCCGGTGATAGCCGCGCGGTTGCAGGCGGGGACGTAAGCGGCACGGATGAGACCGGTGCGAGCTTGGAGCCGGTGGTTGCGGAGCTCTGGAGCGCGGGCTGCTCGAGGGGAGTGGCTTGAGATTTTTCTGATCTTCTACTTTGCCGCCGTCAACGCGGCTGCCGGGATCAGCATGTCTTCCTTGCGCATCACTAGGTTGGTGGCGTTGAGCGTGGCCAGCTCAAAGCCGTGGCCATGGGTGATGGCGTCGGTGGGGCAGGCTTCGACGCAGTAGCCGCAGAAGATGCAGCGGTTGTAGTCGATGTTGTAGATCTTGGCGTAGCGCTCGGAAGAGGAGATGCGCTGCTCTGCGGTGTTTTCCGCGGCTTCAATATAAATGCAATTCGACGGGCAGGCCGCGGCGCAGAGGAAGCAGGCTACGCACTTCTCCAGGCCATTCTCGTCGCGCTGCAGCACGTGCGCACCGCGAAAACGCTCTTCGAAGACCGCGCCGCGCAGGGGGCCCGGACCATCGGGGTAGTTCTCCACCTGCGTGGGTTCGAGCATCTCGCGGAAGGTGATGCTCATGCCCTTGGCGATGCCGGCGACATTGCGGACGATCGACATGGCTCTAGTATACGATGGGCGGCGGGAGGGTTTCAGGATGCGGAGAGCGATCTGGACAGTGCTGGTGCTGTCAGCTTTGATGACGCGAACGGCGGACGCGCGGCAAGAGACGCCGATGGGCCAGATGGGCGAGACGCACAAGCCCGCGGTGCCGGCAGGACCCCTCAAGATCACGTTCGGCGACCAGTCCTCCGAGTGGACGCCGGCGACGCTGGCGGCGCTGCCGCACACGACCATTACGGTTTACAACGAGCATGCCAAAGCGAATCAGGCCTACTCGGGCGTGCCGCTGATCGAATTGCTCACAAAGCTCGGCGTGCCCGACAAGCCGCGCGGCAAGCAGTTCCGGATTTATCTGCTGGCCGAGGGCTCCGACGGCTATGCGGTGGTCTATTCCTTGGGCGAAGTGACGCCGGACGTGCACGATGGAACGGTGCTGGTGGCCGATAGCGAAGACGGCAAGCCGATTGCCGATGACGGTCCGCTGAAACTGGTGGCCACGGGAGAGAAGCGGCCGGCGCGATGGGTGCGCAACCTGGTCGCCATCCGCGTGCTGACGGCGGAGTGAGGCCGCACCTCTTGCATTGACAACCGGATTTGTTGAAGCGTGTGCCAGCTCTCGCTATGGATGGGGATGCTCGTCCTTGTTGTCTCTGTGCTCCGGAGGCGATTGCTGATGTTCCGGCGCCGGATGGCTGGGAGCGGCATGTTGCTCGGGCGCGGCGTGCTCCGCCGGCGCGGTATGCTGCTCGGGCATGGGCTCGCGCGTTGGCTCGCGCGTTGGATGGTTCGGTAGCGCATGGGGCGCCGGCGCGGGCTGGCTGGGCGCAGCATGCTGCGCGGGCGGAGCCTCGCGGCGTTCCGGCATGGTGTGCGCCGGTTCCGGCTGATTGGGTGCGGCGTGACTGGGAGCGGGAGGCTCGGACAGCGAGTGATTCGGCTCCGGATGATTCGGCTCCGGTTGATGCTGCGCCGGCCGATTGGGTACTGGGCGATTCGGCTCTGGGCGATTCGGCTCGAGCCGGTTCTGCTGCGGGCTGCCGGGCTGCACGTGATTTGGTCCTGGCCGGCTGGGTTCTACTTGTTGGTTCGGTTGGGAACGGTTCGGGACGGGACGGTTCGGTTCTGCACGGTTGGGTTCGGGGCGATTCGGTTCCGGGCGGTTCGGTTCTGCACGGTTCATCGGAGCTGGATTGACACGCGCTTCCGGCTGCGGACGAGGCGTGGAAGGCGGCAGGTTGCGGAGACCGCGCTCCGGCTGCGGCCTTACGTTGGGCTCGGCCGACACGGGCCGCGATGCCACAAACTGCTGCGGACGTCCGTGGTTGGCAGCGGCAAATTGCTCCCGATTCGCGCCGGCCGATTGCCGGATCTGGATCTGGGTGCGCATGGGCGGTGCGTGGGGTTCGCGCAGGGCGGCCAACTCCTGGGGCCGCGGCCTCTGTTGAAGGCCGCCTGAACCGCCGTTATAGCTGACGCGGGTCACGCTGCGATTTTCGATCCGGTAGTTGTAGACGTAGTGCACCTGATTGGCGTTGACGTTGTTCACGGACCGGTTGTAGTCAAAGTGGCCCTGGTTCCAGTAGCCGCCCTGGTAACCCAGGCCGATGTACCCGAAACCGTAGTTGACGCCGCCATAGAATCCGACGTGCGGACCCCAGTAGCCGTGGTAAAAGGCGTAGTGGTCGTGCGAATAGGCCCAGTAGCCGGGAGTCCAGAGCGCGCCTTCATAGGGAGCCTGGACCCACGCGCCGGGAACCCAGTAGTAGCCGGTGGAAGCGTAGTCCCAGTAGCCGGGAGTCCAGATGTAGCCGTCGCCGGGACACTGCGGCTGGTCGTAATCGGGCAGAGGCGGCGGCGGATCAGCCGCAGTTTCGTCGGGCTGGATACCGTAATCCGACTCATCGGCGGTGTCGTCATAGGGCTGCGCGCTCACGTTGCCGTCGTAGTTGGTAGGTGCACTGGAAGGGACGGTCGTGTTGTCCGTTTGCGGGTTCGCAGGCGCTGTTCCGGCCGCATAGACGGCGGGCGCCAGGTTCACTGCAGCCGGATCAGAGGATGCCTGCTCCTGCTGCTGCTGGGCCTGCTGCTGCTGGGATTGGTCGGCGGTGTTTGCGGCCGCCGGGGACTGCTGGTTCCCGTGACAGCCAGCGATCAGCAGCGCTGCCGACAAACCCATGATTTTGAATAGCTTATATCCAGACGTGGAGCCCATGCTCACCTCACAAGGAGGTAGATGCCATCCGCGGCGGTTACGTCTATGTGGCGGGCGAAATCCGCCCCACGTGGGCAGCGGGAAAACGGCGTCAGTGAGAGCCGGGTGGTGCGGACCGGCCGCGGTTGTTGGCCGGCGGCGTGGTCACCGGACGGCGCTCGGGCCGGGGACCGGCCAGCGACTGGCAGAACGGTGAATCCTGGCCGCGCGCGAGGCCCTGCACGGCATCCTGGCCGCGGCACAGGCGAAGCTTCATCTCGTCCGCTTGCCGGCCGCTGACGACGGCTGCGCGATCGAGGCCGCTGAAGGGGTCGCGGTCATAGCGGTAGAGCACATCGGTGGGCGACTTCTGCTTGCCGTAGTCGAAGTGGTTCCAGGTGCAGAGTTCCACGTGGCCATCGCCCTCGGCCATCACGGCGTAGACCTGCGTCCACGAATTGTCGGAAGAGGAGTCCGCGGAGGTTGCGTTTGCATTCCACACCGGCGCGCCCTGGCCGCCGTTCATCCAGCGCGAGCCCCATGCGTGGTGCGCGGGATCATAGTAGAAGGCGGTGAAGTAAGTGCTGGCCGCACAGTTGCGGCAGTTGTCGTAGAGAGCGGCTAAATCTTCTGAGGCGCCATCGGCAAACCGCTCCCAATCGAAGAGCCGCAGATTGACGCCGGTAACCAGCGACGCCGCAACGTGGCTGGTGAGCGAGACGCTCCACACGGTGAAGGTGTCGTCTTCAGGAAGCGATTGTGGGGTGGCGCGGAAGCTCGTGATGACCAGCGCCGCGTCGTATTTCACGCCGATCTCACGGATGGCGGTCCATTGATTGACCTGGAGCGCGCGCGTGACCCAGGCGACGATATTCTGATCCTGACTCTGAATTTGGTTCTGGCCTTGCTGCGCATGAAAATTGATCCAGCGGAAGCCGTCTTGAGAGTTCTGCGCACAGGCGGGAACAACGAGGGCCAGCGCGAGAGCGATCGAGCAAAGACCGCGCCGCGACCGAAGGCAATGCATGGCCGAATTATAGTGGAAGCAGAGGAGCGCCTGATTGAGTCGAATCATTCGAGCTGCCTACAAGCGCCTGGGAATTGTGCACGTTGGAAGGCGCAGAGTTCGAGACCTGATTGATTTCGTGGAGAATCGCAAAATCGATGCGGTGATCGATGTGGGCGCGAATGCGGGCCAGTTCGGTGGTTCGCTGCGGGCAGGCGGATATTGCGGCAAAATCGCATCGTTCGAGCCCACCGCATCGGCATTTCAGATGCTTGCAAAAAAGGCAGCGGCCGATGGCGATTGGGAAGCCCATCATTGCGGCCTGGGCGCGGCTCCGGGAACGGCCATTCTGCACGCCTCGGAACTCTCAGTCTTCAATTCGATTCTCGAGCTGAGCGAGACGGCGCGGCTCCACGACAATCGCATGGCCGTCGATCACACGGAAGAGATCGAGATTCGCACCCTCGACCAGGTGGCCGAGCGAATCATTGGAAATATCTTGTTGAAGATCGACACGCAGGGATACGAGAGACAGGTTGTCGAGGGCGGCCCGCAAACCATCGCGCGATCTGCAGGCATTTTGATGGAGCTGCCGGTGATTCATACCTACAAGGGCGAATGGCATCTTCATGAAGCATTGAAGTACATGTTCGACATCGGTTTTGTTCCCGCGCAGATGCAAGCAGTGGGTTATCACGGCCTTGATCCGGTATCTGCTGTCGATTTTGATTGCCTGTTCCGGCCGCGGGCCGAGATTGACGGCTGCGCGGGTCAGGGCTGAAAACAGAGAACCGAGTTTGAATCGATGGATGCGAGCTCCGCAAGCCAGATAGCCGATCTCTGTGCGACTGCCCGTCATGCGGCAGACGCGGGTAATTTGGACCTGGCGATTCAATGTTACGAGAAGGCGATCGCGCTCGATATCGCGCTCGATTCGAAGAACGTTTCCATCCTCCTGGAGATGGGAAATCTTTATGCAAAAACGGGACAGGCATCGCTCGCTATTCAGACCTACAATCGAGCTCTTCAAATCGATCCTGATTCCGGATTTGGCTGGAGCAATCTGGGAAATGTTCTGTTCGGTCTTCGCAACATTGAAATCGCGCTTCAGTGCTTCACACATGCTGTGCGCCTGCTCCCGGACGAGTGGACGATTCGTTACAGTCTCGGTCGGGCTCTCGGACAGATCGGCAAGGCCAATGAAGCTGTTGAGCATTTATCCGCGGCCTGTGCGCTCAATCCGGCTTTCCTCAATCCAGCTTTCGATGACGCGTGGATCGTTTTAGGCAACGCCTATCAGCATTCAGGAGATTGGGACAGGGCAATGGAGTGCTTTGACCGCGCGCTTGCCATCTCTCCCAACCGTGCAGAGGTTCACCTCAACCGCGCCATGGTGCTGCTGAACCAGGGGAATTTCAGCGATGGCTGGCGCGAGTATGAGTATCGATGGGAAACGCCCGCATTTCGGGCTTACAAAAGCCGGGGCTTGGGAAAGCCTCGATGGCAGGGTGAGCCGCTCGACGGAAAGCGGATTCTGCTTCACGCCGAGCAGGGATTTGGCGATGCGATCCAATTCGCTCGATTCATTCCGGAATTGTCAGCCAGGGGCGCGGAGGTTTTTGTTGAAGCCAAAGGTCCTCTCAAAGAGCTGTTCAGTGAGCTCGTAACTCCGGATCACATCATCGAACTGGGCAACCCGCTCCCGGAGTTTGACTATGACTGCCCCTTGATGAGTCTTCCGATCCCGCTTGGGTTAGAGCTTTCCTCCATCCCGAACGCTCCGTATCTGAAGGTCCCCTCCAAGATGGTGGACGACGCTCGAAGCCTGCTGACGGCGATTTCGCCCGGTACGCGACTGCGCGTCGGGATTGTGTGGACGGGGAATTCATCCCACCCTTGGAATGCGATGCGGAGTGTGCCGCTCGCTCAGCTCGCTCCACTCGGGCGGGTGAAAGAGATTCAGTTGTACTCGCTGCAGAGGGAAGCAGCGTCTGCGGAAGCCGAGCCGTGGCCCGAGGGCTCTCCTCTAGCATTGCCCGGCGAATCCCTGGAGGGGTTTCAACGCATGGCGGCTGTGATTCAGGCGCTGGACCTGGTTATTTCAATCGATACGGCTCAGGCGCACCTGGCCGGCGCGCTGGGCAAGCCGGTATGGGTATTGCTACCGCTCTTTTATGAGTGGCGCTGGCACTCCCATCTCGAAGATTCGCCCTGGTATCCGTCTGCCCGGTTGTTTCGCCAGCAAACACCCGGAGAGTGGACTCGAGTGATCCAAAAAGTGGCGGAGGAGTTACAGCGGTTCGCCAGTGAACATCGAGTCTCGAACACGCGTATTCCGGATCTGCTCTAAAGCCCCAGCTTCGCCCACATCGCATCGACCTTGGCTTTGGTCGCGCGGTCCATCTCGATCATGGCGGGCCAGGGGCGCTCGAAGCCTTCGGCCTTCCATTTGCGCGTGGCGTCCATTCCCATCTTTGACCCGTAGTTCGGCAGGCGCGCGGAGTGATCGAGCGAATCGATGGGGCCGAGCGTGAACTGAATATCGCGCTCGGGATCGATGTTATTGGCGACACGGAGGACGACTTCGGGGATGTTCTGCACGTCGCAATCTTCATCGACAACGATGATGCACTTGGTGAACATGGCCTGGCCGAGCGACCAGATGGCGTGCATCACCTTGCGCGCCTGACCGGGATAGCTTTTCTTGATCGAGACGATCATGAGGTTGTGGAAGACGGCTTCGACGGGCAGATGAATGTCGACCAGCTCGGGGATGGTCATCTTCATCGCGGGCAGAAAGATGCGTTCTACCGCCTTGCCCATCCATGCGTCTTCCATGGGCGGCTTGCCGACGATGGTCGCCGCGTAGATGGGATCGCGGCGATGCGTGATGC
The DNA here is from genome assembly GCA_036490385.1 of Occallatibacter sp. Lineage (GTDB taxonomy): Bacteria > Acidobacteriota > Terriglobia > Terriglobales > Acidobacteriaceae > Telmatobacter. The sequence continues at coordinate 282,313 of DASXDX010000041.1, read as the reverse complement.
AGGTGAGGTGGAAGACAGGATAATCGTCGGCCATGGTGTAGAAGCCGGTGTGGTCACCGAAGGGACCTTCGGCGCGCAGCTCGCCGAGCTCGACGTACCCTTCGAGAATGATCTCAGCGTGGGCGGGGACTTCGAGATCGACGGTTTCGCACTTCACGATCTCGACCGGCTTGCCGCGCAGGAAGCCGGCGATGAGAAATTCTTCCACCTCTGGAGGCGCGGGCACAATCGCCGAGAATGTGGTCGCGGGATCAGTGCCGATGGCGACGGCAACTTCAAAGCGCGAGCCTTTCAACTTTCCAAGCGACACTTGCGGCAGGCCGCCGATGGGGCCGTCGGGGATTGCGGTTGCGCCGCCGGCTGATTCGGCCATCATCGCCACTCTGGCGCTTGCAGGGCCGGCATCGGAGTTCGAAGCCGCTGCCGCACGGAGTGCTTCGCGATAATGCTCGGCGGCGACCTTCTGCCGCTGCCAGTGCATGCCGGTGGTCTGGCCGTCGTACACCTGCATCCGGTACATGCCAATATTGCGCTTGCCGGTATGCGGATCGCGTGTATGCACGCAAGGCAGCGTAATGAACCGGCCCGCGTCGTGCGGCCAGCACTTCAAAATTGGAAACGCATTGAGGTCGAAACCGTCGCGCAGAATTACTTCCTTGCACGGGGCGTCTTTCGCGCTGACGGTTTTGGGAAAGATATTGGCCAGTTCGGCAAGCTGGGGCAGCATCTTGAGCTTGTCGAAGAAGCCGCCGGTGGGAGGCTTGAGATGGATGAGCCCGTGGATACGCTCGGCAATCTCATCGAGCCGGTTGACGCCGAGGGCCAGCGCCATGCGGCGCTCGCTGCCGAACTGGTTGATGAAGACCTTGTGGCCGGGATGGCCCTCCACATTTTCAAACAGCAGCGCCGGGCCGCCGGGCGCATTGCCTTTCATCTTGCTCACGCGGTCGGTGATCTCGGTGATTTCGAGCTCCGGCGAAACTTCCTCGCGAATTTTTTTGAGCTCGCCGTGTTTTTCGAGAGTCCTGATCCAATCGCGCAGATCGTCGTAGGCCAAGAATGTGCTCCGTGCGGTGGTTACCGTTAATCAGGCAGCGTTTGGTGAATCAAACCGAGCTTGAATCATCAGGACGAAACCATACCTCCGGGGCCAAAGCCCGGCCTTTCATTTCGGCCGTTTTCGGCACGACTGAAGTCGTGCCCTGACACAAAACAAACCAACTAAAAATTCATCAAGCCCTGTCTCACTCATACTACGTCTTTTGATCGCTCTTTAACTTTCGCGCACGAAATGGCTTTGCCCTGCGGCGGGCGGTTGTGCGATGCTCACGTTGAAAAGGAGCCCCGCCATGAGCAACTCCCCTAAGTACGGATGCCACCCTTACTTCAAATTGCGCTCGCGCGTGAAACGGATCGATCGACTCCGCCAGGGAGCCGCGGCCGCAACTCCGTGGACAGTGCCCGACCTGTGCAAGGCCTACAACTGGCCAACGAATCTTGCCGGAGGCGGCACTATCGCCATCGTCGAACTGGGCGGCGGATGGGTGATGTCGGACATGACCGCGTTCTTCCAGTCGGTCAATCAGCCCGTGCCATCGATCACCGATGTCTCCGTCGACGGCACAGAGAACACGCCCAACCAGAGCGGCCAGGCAGGCGAGGCCGATTACGAGGTCGCGCTCGACATCCAGGTAGCCGGCGCTTCTTATTACGCCGCCACCGGCAAGGCCGCGACGATCCGCATGTACTGGTCGCAGGACATTGCTTCGGCGGTGGCGAAGGCGGCTTCCGACGGCTGCAATGTGTGCACGATCTCATGGGGCGCGGACGAAGCGGAGTGGGGCACGACCGCAGCCGAGCAGATGGAGTCGGCCGCCGAGTCCGCGACCGCGGGAGGCATGACCGTTTTTGCGGCTTCGGGCGACAACGACTCGGGCGATGGCGGCTCGACACCCGCGAATGTGGATTGCCCGTCTTCGTGTCCGCACATCGTCGGCTGCGGCGGCACGTACAAGACCACGAGCGAAGAAGTTGTGTGGAACGACAATCCGGGCCAGACGGATGGCGAAGGAACCGGCGGCGGCTACTCGACGATCTTTCCGGTGCAGAGCTTCCAGATAGGCGCGCCGCCCGCGCCGGCGAACAGCCAGTACGGCAAAGGGCGCATGGTGCCGGACGTTTCCGGCGACGCCGACCCGAATACGGGCTACGACATTTACGTTCATGGATCGAGCACAGTGGTGGGCGGAACAAGCGCCGTGGCGCCGCTTTACGCGGGGCTGTTTGCGGCCTTCGGCACCAAGCTCGGCTTCGTGACGCCGACGCTCTGGAAGAATCAGAAGGCCTTCAACGACATCACCGAAGGCGGCAATGGCTTTTACAACGCCGCCGCGGGACCCGACGCGTGCAGCGGGATCGGTTCCCCCATTGGCGCGAATATTGCGGCGCAGTTTGTGAAGAGCGGGACGTAAGGGATTTATTGCGCCGGCTGAACGGCGGCTGCGGGCTGAATGGTGGTCAGCACCGGCGCAACCGGGTCCATGGGAAAGCCAAGGCGCTTCCACTCGTCGAAGCCGCCGCGCAGGGGGCGCACGCGGTCGATCCCGAGCTTGTGCAGCGTCATGGCGGTTTTGGCGGCTGTGGCCTCGCTGGGACAGGTGCAGTAGAGAACGATGTCGCGGTCGCGGGGAATCTCCAGATGGCGCGAGGCGAGCGCATCGGGCGATAGATGCAATGCGCCCGGCAGCGTGAAGGGATCGGGCAGCAGCTCGAGCGGATGCCGCAGGTCGACGATGTAGACCGGCTCGCCGGCATCGAGCAGCCGCTTGAGCTCTTCGGGTTCGAGGCGCGCCGCGGTTAGCCGCTTCAAGACCGCGCGGCGGCGATAGAGACGGCCGAGGAAGAAGCCGATGATGCCGAGCGCGAGCAGCGCGCCGGAGAATCGTCCCACCCAGGAGAGCACACTGGGATCGCGCTTGAGCAGGTCGCCGAAAAAGCGGCCGCAAGCGAGCAGCGTGCTTACCCAGATCGCGCCTCCGAGGCCGTCAAAGAATAGAAAGACGGCATAATTCATGCCGTTTTCACCGGCCACAGGCGGGGCGAGGATGCCGAGGCCGGGAACGAATTTGGCAAACATCAGCATCAAGCCGCGGCGGCGTCCAAAGGAGTCCTGCGTGCGGCGGACGCAGGTCGTGGGCTCAAGCGAGAGCTTGCAGAGGATGCGCAGTACGTGATGGCCGTAGCGCCGGCCGATGAGGAACCAGCAGGAATCGGCGGCGAGCGCGGCGCTCATGCCCGCCAGCAGAGCCAGGGGGAAGCTGATCTGCCGCTCGGCCGAGAGCGCTCCGGCGGCAAGCAGCACGGGCGTGGCAGGCAGCGGAATGCCGAGCTGCTCGATCAGCACCCAAACGAAGAGCAGCAGGTAGCCGTACGTCAGCAGAATGTGGGTAGGCAGAGCCATGGGACGCCCTATGTGCTGCAGATTCTGAGATTAGACTACCCGGTCCCGCGATGCCAGGGAAATGGGACCGGTGAACTCATCATAGAAGATGTTCCGGCGTGCGATTCGTTGCAAATGGTTGTGCGCGGGTTGCCCGGCGGCAAGTCTTTACGCCTGCAGATTTCGCGTTCGCACCACCTGCTCGATGACCCAGTCCACCCAGCTGCCCTGCTCGCCGGGGCAGGCGAGGCTGGCAGGCGTATGAGCAAGCACGGCGCCCACGAAGTTCAGCACCAGCGGATAATGCACGTTCGCGTGCGCGGGCAGCATCTCAACCTGAACGCCGCCCGCCAGGTTGTGGATGCGCAGATCCGGACCGTTGAGGGGGTCGAGATTGAGTTCGCCCTCCGTGCCGATGATGCGGAACTGGTCCCGCGGCAGGCGCGAATTCCACCGTACGTCGACCATGCCATGCACGCCGCCGCCGAATTGCATCACCAGGGTCGTGGAGTCTTCAACATCCATGGGATGAACGGCATTGGAGAGAAGACCGCATGCCTGCTCCGGTTGGCCGAAGAGAAAATTCATCGCGTCGATGCGATGCGAGCCAATGTCGTAGAGCGGGCCGCCGCCGGCGAGCGTGGGGTCGAGCAGCCAGCCGCGTCCCTCCTGGGGCAGCCAACTATGGCTGTTGGCCTCGGCAAGCACGGGCTGGCCGATTGCGCCTTCGGCGATAAGCTGTTTGGCGCGGATCAGCTTGGGATAGAGCCGGCGGTAGTATGAGACGCCGAGCAGACGCCCGGCCATGCGGGCCTCGGTGACCATGCGCTCGGCCTCGGCTTCGTTGATGGCCATGGGCTTTTCGCAGAGCACGTGCCGACCGGCGCGCAGGGCGGCGATGGCGGCATCGGCGTGCATGGCTACGGGCAATGCGATGTAGACGGCGTCGACGGCATCGTCCTCGAGAGCCTCCTCGACGCTGGACCATACACACGCGGCGGGATAGGCTTCGGCTTTGCCCGGGGTGCGCGTGACCAGGCCATAGAGCGAGCTGCGCCGCTCGGCGAGGATGGCGGGAATGACCCGCCGCTGTGCGATGTCGCCAATGCCGGCGACGGCCCAGTTTACGTTGGCCATAGCTTGGTTAGAATATATCGCCGGCGGTGCAGGCGCTATCTTTGGCCGCGATGCGATCCAGCCGGCATCCGCTCACACGAATGTGGTCTAATTGGGGCACGTTGGCGACCCAATCTGAAAGGAGCCCCACATGCCCACCATCACAACCAAGGATGGCACAGAGATCTTCTACAAGGATTGGGGCTCAGGCCAGCCCATTGTGTTCAGCCATGGATGGCCGCTATCGGCCGATGATTGGGACGCGCAGTTGCTGTTCTTCCTGCAGCATGGGTATCGGGTGATCGCCCATGACCGCCGCGGCCATGGCCGCTCCACACAGACCGCGGATGGCCACGACATGGACCACTACGCCGACGACCTGGCCGCGGTTACGGCTCATCTCAACCTGAAAGACGCTATCCATGTCGGCCATTCGACCGGCGGCGGTGAGGTAGTGCATTATCTGGCGCGCCATGGAGAAAGCCGGGTAAGCAAGGCAGCGCTGATCAGCGCGGTGACACCGCTGATGCTGAAGACGGCGGCCAACCCGCTTGGCCTTCCCAAAGAGGTGTTTGACGGTTTGCAGGCGCAACTCGCCGCCAATCGATCGCAGTTCTATCGCGACGTGGCAGCTGGGCCCTTCTACGGCTTCAACCGGCCGGGTGTGAAAGCCTCAGAGGCCGTCATCCAGAACTGGTGGCGCCAGGGCATGATGGGGGGCGCCAAGGCGCATTATGACGGCATTGTTGCCTTCTCCCAGACTGATTTCACGGAAGATCTCAGGAAGATCACCGTTCCGGTCCTGGTGATCCATAGCGAAGACGACCAGATCGTTCCCTATGCTGCCGCCGGGCCGCTGTCTGCGAAGTTGCTGAAGAACGGAACGCTGAAGACCTACAAGGATTTCCCGCACGGCATGCCCACTACGCAAGCGGAAACGATCAATGCCGATCTGTTGGCGTTCCTGAAGCGCTGAAGACGTTTCGTTGCCTGCCAGACCGATTCGCGGGCGGCATTCGAGCGCGGAGACTGCCGCGGTTGTGCCGGATTACCGGCGGGGAAGATCGAGCAGCACCACGTCCGAGCGCTCCTGCACCCGCTCCAGGACAACTTCATGACCGTCCGGAGAGATGTCGAAGTCGCGGACGTCGAAGTCCGGCGAGAGGTGGGTTAGCTGCCGCTCGGCGCCGGTCTCCATGTCGATCTGCCACAGATCTTTATGCTGAATCTCTCCCCGCAGAAGCACGAGCGCCCGTCCTCCAGGCAGGAAGGCCAGATGCCGGGCCCCACGGGTCAGGGTGAGGGCCGGCAGGATATGCGGCGCGGCCTGATCCGTAACCGCCTTCACAGAAAATGTCGTACCGATATCGGGTCCTGAATACACCAGGAGTCGGCCGTCGGGAGCCCACGCGGGATCGACCGAGTACTCCCGGACGAAGGGAACGGGAGCGTGGCGGTCAATCGGCACGCGGAAGAGATGGGTGACGCCGTGATCGTCGGCTGCCGAGGTGATCGACTGGCCGTCGGGAGCCCACGCTGGAGCGCCTTCGAGGTCAAGCGAGTCGGAAATGATCCGCGCATTGGTGCCGTCGGCCTGCATCACGTACAGGAAGGCCTGCCCATGTTGCCGGATGGAAAATGCGATACGCTGTCCATCCGCGGCAATGGCCGGACCGCCGAAGATCTGCGCTCCCGGTCCACTCCACAGCTCGGTGGCAGCTCCGTTGGCAAGCTTCCAGATGCTCTCGCCCGCCGCGGCCGCAGAAACATACAGAAGATAATTTGGGCCCAGCCGTGGAGAGAACCCGGTGCTGGTCGTCAGCGGGATTTGAGCGGCCGCCGATCTCTCCGCGGGTGAACTGTCCTCCGAATCGTCGAGCCGCAGGCGCCAGAGTGTTCTCCGCGGGCTTGCGAGCGTGGCAACCAGACGGCGGCCGTCCGCGCTGGCCGCGAGCGAAGTGTACCGGTCAAGGCCGGTGGTAAGCCGGTGAGGGATGCGGCGCTCAACGTCCATGCTGTAAAGCCACGGCCCCGACCCATCCGGATCGCTGGCGAGGTACATCAGCGTTCGCCGGTTTAACAGGACCGGATGGCTGACACGCGCATTGTGCGAGGTGATCCGCTGCGGAGGTCCTCCGGCCGGACGGATGCGCCAGATGTCCAATTTGTCCGGGAGGGTGCCTTGGACGAAGTAAATGTACGCCGCGTCGGGAGCCCACAACGGAAAGTGACTGTGGAGTCCGGTAGGCGCGGTAAAGATGGGCCGAGCATCCGGCTGCGGGCTGCCGTTGGAGACAAACAGCGGGTCTCCGGGCCCCGGTGTGTGGTACGCAAGCCGGGAGCCGTCATTCGACCAGTCGAACTCCGCCACTCCTTCAAGGTATGGCCTCGGTTCGCCGCCCAGTGTAGGCACCGCCCAGACGCCAATATCGCCGCTGCTCGAGCCGTTTTGCCTGCGGGCCCAGAAGGTTACGAAAGAGCCATCGGGCGAGAACGCAAGATTTCGGACGGATGGATTCGCCATCTCCGGAGCGCCTCCGCGGGTTAGGTTGTGGAACACACCCGAACCGACCTGCGTTACCCACACATCCACGGGACCGTCGCGATCCGATAGAAAAGCGATGAAATGGCCGTCCCGCGATATTGCGGCGGCCTGCTCCAATCCGTCGAAGTCCGTGACGGTCTGAAAGCGCGCGTCCGCAATCGGATTTCGCCAGAAGCGCTCCGTCGTCTGGAGCCAGAGGCTGACGGCAATCGCCAAAGCGGCCGCCACGGCTGCGAGCGGCAAGAGGAACTTCCATAGCGCCGACCGCCGCAGTCGCGCGGGAGGGTTGGGCGGCAGGAGCTGGTTCCCATTCTCCTGCCCCGTTCTCTCCTGTCCCGTTCGAAGATTCCGCCCGAGCATCCACGCGTCCAGATCGGCCCGCGATGCGTAGACCGAACCCATCCTGTCATGCAGGTGCCGGTGGACCGGCATTCCCTCCCGCTTTTCCCAGCGCTGGACCGTGGTCACATCCCGCCTGAGATAAGACGCGATCTCCTTCCACGAATCCAGCCGGTCTTCGGGCTGCTTCTCGGACGGAGGTGTGCTGAGGGATAGGTCGCCCATTGCGCTCTCCTGAATTGCGCTCGCAGGGTTGGTCTGCAGCCGTGACGAAACCGGGAACCCAAATTGTACCTTCGGCGGCTCCTGAAGGCACGGCAAAAGACGGTATTCGACGGCAAACCGGGTAAAGGACTCAATTCTGCACCTTGCTGCTTGAACGAACCCTTCACCGCGTTCGATTGTGGCTGTGCGTCTCAACCTGAATTTCAAACTGGAGGGTTTTACATGAAAAGCAACACCTTAACTTCGGCAGCACGCGCGCTCTCACTGCTATTCCTGGCTTCAGCCACCTGCGCTTTGGCGCAGGAGCGCAGCCCCGTGCACTTCGGCGGCCTGATCAACGATTATTCACCGCTGAGTGCGACCGTCAAAGGCAGCCCATGGGAGATGCATGGTCAATGGTCCATGAACCTTCACCCGGAATGGGGAACCGGTGACTTCTCCGCGGATATGACGATGTCCGGCTATGGAAAAACCGCAACCGGCGACGTCGATCCGACGCAGCCCCTCCTGAACCCCCATACCCACCACATCCGGTTGACGAACGTTAAGATCACCTGGAACATGACCGGCTGCCCCGCATACATGCCGCCCGCCACCGTAATGGGCTTTCAGTTGAACGGCACGGTCAGCCTGTTGACGGGGAATGGAAGCATTGCCCCGTTCGAGACGAATCCGCCTTCATCGACGCTGCAGGTCTGCGTGACCGGCGGGAGCGAGATTCCGTACTCGGTCCCGAATTCCAACATCACGCTGGTGTTCGGCGGACCTGCGACTACGCATTTCGGACCGCAAGCCATCCATGGCGTGGTGCGGGAACCGTCGGCCGACTCGGTCGGCCAAGATCGATTCGGCCGTCGATAAACGACCCGTCGCGATGATTGCCGCCGCTCCGGGTGCAGGGCTTCCGACTGAACCCGGCGGCGCAAACGCGAAGCGCCAAGAAAGAAGAAACACAGTAGATCGCATATAGCGGTTCTCCAATTGCTGTACATCGAAGGCACGATGTCGAGTGGCTTTTTCCTCAAGAAAGAGCCACCTTGCACATCACCGGACAGTGCACGTGAATTGGGGCACGTGAATTGGCGTACGTGAATTGGGGAACCACTCCAGGTGTGGCCGCGGCTCCAATATTTATTTTCCGCTGGGCGCCGCGGCCGTCTCTTCCAAATCCGACCCACTCGCCTGTTTGGAGGAGCGCCGCACGCGAAGCAGATTCTTGCGCTCATTCGCGGCGGGCACAGCAAAAAAGCCGCCCGAAGGCGGCTTTCTTGCTGGAGAGAAGTTTGCGGGAGTTATTGCGTGGCGCCGACTGGGGTGGCCGTAACTGCGCCGGCATCGGACTGGGCTTCCTGGTTCCGGGTGCGGAAGTAATCGCGGTCCCAGAGATTCTTATAGAACTCGCCGGTAAGCTCGGCGGCGCGCGGGCCGAAGACGGGACGGCCGCCCTCGAGGAAGAAGACGGTCACCAGGCTGCCCTGGGGCGAACTGGAATAGGAAGCGAACCAGCCGTAGCGGGTTCCGTCATTGGAGCAGGTGCCGGTTTTGCCGAAGACGGGGAACTGCTGGAAGTTCGCGCGAAGCCGGCGGGCGGTGCCGTATTCCACGGCGCCGGCCATGCCGTCGAGCATTTCAGGCGTATAGCGGGCGATGTCGAGGGTGCGCTTGACGCGGGGCTGGAAGTCGGCCGCCTCTTCCTGCGTGGTGGGGTGTTGCAGATAGTAGAGCGTACCGCCATTGGCGATGGAGGCGACGAATGCACCCAATTGCAGGGGTGTGAGCGAGACGCCCTGGCCGAAGCTGCACATGCGGCCTACGCCGCCGTCGGCAAGGGGGATCTCATGATCGGGATACTCGCCAAGCTGCTCGCCCTCAATGTGGTAGCCGGCCAGCTCGCCCAGGCCGAACTCGGTGGCGTAATGACGGACGCGCTCGAAGCCCAGTTCCCTGCCCAGCTCCTCGAAGTAGAGATTATTGCTGTGGGCCAGCGCCTGGGTCATGTTCATGCGGAAGCCGGCCAGTTTCACCATGGTATCGCGCGTGACGATTCCCTCGGAGAGCGCCGCCATGGCGACGGTCAGCTTGATGGTCGAGCAAGGTTCGGCGCCTGGTGAAAGCGCAAGCTTCTGGTTGACCATGGCCAGAATGCGTCCGTTCGAGGGATCGATGACCACGGCGGTGCCGTTGACATCGCCCAATGCATCAATGGCCGCCTGGCGGATCACCGGGTCCTCGCCGGCGGTGATGTCGCCTTCGCCCACAGTGCCATCCACAATGGAGCTGGCCGTGAAGCGCTCATAATAACGATGGTGCACCGTGAGCGAGGCGCGGCGAAGATGCGCGCCGCTTCCCGTGGCTACGGCAGCATGGATCGTGTGCACGCCTGCGCGGGAGCTGCTGGACGCGGAGCGGACTATATGATGGCTGGCCGTGCGATGGGTCTCGGTAAGATGGGGTTCGGTCGTCCTGGAATGATGGAGTTTTTGCGGTGCATTCAATGCGCGAGCGCTGCCAGCGCCAATGCTGGAAGCGGCAAGAGCCAATCCGATGGTCCAAACGCAGGAGACTTTCATCCCAGTCAACATCCTCTCAACAGTTGGAATTCATGCTGTGCGTTCGTTCCGTGGACAGCGCACTACCTGGTGTATCGGCAGCATCGGGAATCTCATGCGTTCCATAGTGCAGAAACGGCGCTCCTGCGTTTCAATGCCGTCGGTTTGGACAGCCCCTTCGAGAAGGGTCCGCCAATTCTGCCAGCGTGGAACGGTCCGGTTGATGCCTGTTTCTACGATAACCGAAGATGTAGCTTCATGATGCCCCGGGATCTACCAAAAATCTCTACAACTTTTGAGTGCACCACGGTCACGAAAGCGCGCATGGCGCTTGGGGGGGAACCTGCCGGCGATCAGACGGGCCTCCGGGCGAATTTGTCCCTCCGGGTTAGGAGATATTCAAAAAACCGGAATTGCTACGAAAACTCGCTTAGAAACATGGTGTATGGCTCGCTCTAAAACTGGAGGCGCCGCATAAATGCGGGGACGTCAAGATCGCGCTCTGCTTCGAGCTGGTTCTGTGAGAAAAGAGGAGTAACCGAGGGTGCATCTGGCGCTTCCAGTTCAGATGCGCTCCAGGTCCGGGAGGAAAACTCTTCCGCGTCGTCACGAGGCTGGGCTGCGGCATTCCGGTCGAATGGCATCGCCGGGGGCGCGGCCGTGAACCCTGGCGCCGGTTCCGGTCCGCTTCCTGCTTCGGGCCTGGCCTGAGGGGCGGCCACCGTTACCGTTGTGGCCACGGCGGGCGCGGCAGAGGAGAAGAAGAACGCCTTGCCGGAATCTTCGTCTTCATCCTGGCTCATGAAGCGCGGTAGAGCGGGAGCGGCCGGAGCGGACGCTTGCGCAGGCTCCGGTTCGGGAGCCGGCTCGCGCATCCAGTGGTCGGGCGAGACGACCGGCACGGAAACGGGCACGGAGACCACGGGCGCGGCGTCCACGCTCAACATGCGGGCGCGGCGCTCGGGCATCTGGTCGCGGAAGCCGGTGGCGATGACGGTGATCTTCACCTCTTCGCCCATCTTCTCGTCGAGGACCGCGCCGAAGATGATGTTGGCGTCTTCGTGCGCCGAGGTTTGGATGAGCGAGGAGGCCTCGTTGACTTCCGACAGCTTGAGCGAGCTGGAGCCGGTGATGTTGATGAGGATGCCGCGCGCGCCGTCAATGGCGCCGGCCTCAAGCATCGGCGAGGCCATGGCCGCCTGCGCCGCTTCCACGGCGCGATTGGGGCCGGAGCGGACGGCGGTGCCCATCACGGCGTGGCCCATGCCGGCCATGGTGGTCTTCACGTCGGCAAAGTCGCGGTTGATGATGCCGGGGATGGTGATGATGTCGGAGATGCCCTGCACGCCCTGGCGGAGCACGTCGTCGGCGATGCGGAAACTCTCGAAGAAGCCGGCGTCCTTGGCTACGTCAAGCAGCTTTTCGTTGGGGATCACGATCATGGTGTCGACGCTCTCGAGCAGCTCCTTCAAGCCGCGCTCGGCCTGCTGCAGGCGGCGCTTGCCTTCAAAACCAAAAGGCCGCGTGATGACGGCGACGGTGAGGATGCCCATCTCGCTGGCCAGCGAGGCGATGACGGGCGCGGCGCCGGTGCCGGTGCCCCCGCCGAGGCCGGCGGTGACAAAGACCAGGTCTGCGCCTTCGAGGGCCTCGATGATTTTCTCCGAGTCTTCGAGCGCGGCGCGGCGGCCCACGTCAGGATTTGCGCCCGCGCCCAGCCCGGAGGTAAGGCGCACGCCGAGCTGCAGCTTGACCGGAGCATGCGAGAGCTTGAGCGCCTGGACATCCGTGTTGGCGGCGATGAACTCCACGCCCTCCATGCGCGCCTGGATCATGCGGTTGACGGCGTTGCCGCCGCCGCCGCCCACGCCGATGACTTTAATGCGGGCTCCGCGCGGCGTCTCCTCGTGATATTGAATGCGCATCTCTCCAGCTTCCTTTTTAGGCTGTTCCATAAGCGCTCCGACTCCTCCGATTCTAAAAACTGGTGGCAAACATGGCGCGCAGTTTGGCGCGCAAACTATTATCTTCCGCGGCGCGCATCATGCGCGTCCGGTGCGCGTAGAGCAGCATCCCGATAGCCGCGGAAAAGCCGGGATGGGCAAGCTCGGCGGGCATATGCGAGAGACGCACCGGAATCCCGGTGCGCGCCGGAACCCGCAGCTGGCTCTCCGTCACGTCTAAAAGCCCGGGCAGCAGCGAACCGCCGCCGGTAAGCACGCAGCCGGCGCCGAGCGCCTCCAGCACGCCGCCGTGACGCAGGCTCTCTCTCACAAAATACATGAGCTCGCGGGCGCGCGGCTCCAGGATCTCCGCCATCATGCGCAACCCCAGCCGCCGCGGCTGCGGATTGGCGATCTCGACTTCGGCATGCTGGGGCACGGCGGTCACGACGCAGTTGCCATACTGCCGCTTCAGCTCTTCCGCCTGCACGACGGGCACCTGCAGCCCGATGGCCAGATCGTTGGTGAAGTGCGCGCCGCCGATGGGAACCGACGCGGTATGCGCCGTCGCGCCCTCAAAAAAGACGATCATGTCGGTTGAGTGCGCGCCGATATCGAGCAGGCAGACGCCCAATTCGCGCTCGTCGGCCGAAAGCGTGCACTCAGCCGACGCGATCGCTTCGAGAACGGCTTCGGTCACTTCGAGCCCCGCGCGGTTGGCGCAGGTGACGGTGCTCTGCAGCGCCGAGCCGGAGCAGGTGGCAATGTGCAGGTCCACTTCAAGCTGCGCGCCGACCATGCCGACGGGATCGAAGATGCCCGGCTGCTCGTCGAGAATGAACTGGCGCGGCAGCAGGTGCAGGATCTCGCGATCGGCGGGCCGCTCGATGGCGCGCGCGCTTTCGACGGCTGTGCGCACGTCTTCGCGGGTGATCTCGCGCATGCGGGTGCCCAGCCGGAAGCCGCCATTCGAATTCACCCCGCGCACGTGCGGGCCGCCTATGCCCACTACACACTCTTCAATATTGACGCCTGCGACGCGCTCGCACTGCTCGTTGGCCGCGCGCACGGCCTTGGCCGCCGGACTCAACTCCGCGATGAGCCCTTTGCGCATGCCGACCGACTCCACCACGCCGTGGCCGCAATAGCGCAGCGCGCCCTCGTTCAAGTCGGCGGCCAGTACGCGGGTGTGCGCGCTGCCGATGTCGAGAACCACGATCAGATTGTCCGGTGTCTGGTTCATCGGCTCACTCACCCTCCGCCGCGGCTGGAGCTGTGCGATTTTTGTGGATTGTTTGCAGCGCGGCGCGGCGTGCCTCCGCGCGCTTCTTTTTCTGCTCGGCCGCTCTTCTCCTGGCGGCAGCAGAACCGTTGCCGGTCGGTTTTGGCTTGGCGCTCGCGGCCGGTTGGCTGGGCGACGGCTTGTTCCCGGACGAGCCGCTTGCCCCGTTGGCTCCTGTGTTTGCTCCTGCAGAATCGTCCGACGCCTCTTTGCCCGAGGCCATCTGCAGCACCACCTGGTGATCGTAGCGCAGGTCCACGGCAGCGAGGTGGGGATACTGCTGGCGCCACTCGGCGATGTGGGCTTTGTAGCGTTGATAGCGCTCGAGGAAGTGGTCTTCGCCGAAGTGCGCGAGGATGTCGGCGCCCTGCTCCGGCATGAGCACGCGGGCGTCTTCGGGATCGGTGAGGTCGATCTCGGAGATCTGCTCGGAATAGCGCTGGCCGGTGGAGTCGAGATCGCTCATCATGCGCAGGTAAACGGCCATGCGCGCCTTGCGCGCAGCGGCGGGATCGCCGCGATCGATGCCCGTGACCACCGGAAACGAGTAGTGATGCTGCGCCATGGCCGATGCCGGCATCGAGAGCAGGACGCCATCGGCATCCACGAGGCCGACCTGCTGCGCCTGCCCCGCACCGACGCGCGTGAAAGCCACGGGGTTGCGCTCGACAACGGCGATGCGAATCTGATCAGGAAGCAGCCGCATCACGGTCGCGCGCTGGACCCACGGAATCGCCTCAAGCTGCTTGCGCCGCAGATCGAGCGGGACGAAGAAGATGTTGCGGCCGATGTCCTCGCCGAAGACGGGCAGCATATCCGCGCGACTGACCTCCGTCAGCCCGCTGGCCTGGATGCCGGCTGCGCCGACGATGCGGAAGCGCGCATCGCGTTCGAGGAAGTTGCGAAACATGAGCGTAACTGTGACCAGGCCGCCGAGAACGGTGATCGCGCCGAGCGCGAGAATGATGCGCCCTGCCTTGCTCGCCGGCCGCCACCAACGCCCGCTGGGCGCAGAGGACGGAAACCGGCGCACTCCCATGGGCTCGTCGTCCCCGGGGTCCTCGATGTCGACGGGCATGCTGGGAGGCATACCGGGGCCATTGCGGCGGATGCGTCCTGACAGAGGCGCGTCCTGCTGCATCCGCCGCACGCGCGAGTCCGCGGGCGGTTCGTCTTCCCAAAGCATGGGGCGGTTTGTGTAGTTGCCTTGATTCGTCACGCCGGAGCGAGGGTCGTGAAGAGTCGCCAGCTTTCACTATAGCCTGGGGCGGGACGGCTATTTTCCGCAATTTTCCGCAGCGGCGATCAGGGGGAATCCGCTGCGTTACGGGAGAGAATCAAGGAATAGGGATCAGGAAGCAGGGAATAGTTTGGATGGAGCAGATTCGCTATGGGGATCGGGTGCCCCATCCTTGCGGCGTCTTTCTGCCGCAAGGATGGCGCAGCACGAAGATGTGCGGCTAGTACGACGTGAGCTGTTCGGTTCCCGGAGTGAACGAGACGCCGCGAAGCACTTCCCTGGCGCGCGCCGTGCGGAGGGTGAAGAATGATTCTCCCGCTGCAACCGCCGGCGAGGTGTTCTTGAGGTCGTCGATGATCAGGTAGAGCTTGTTCGGGTCGGCGCCGGTATCGCCGTCGCCGCTGATCGTAGAGGAGATGCCCCAGATCACGACCTTGTCACGAGGAACGATCCAGCCGTCTCCGAATGTTCCGACGATGTTGCGCAGGCCATCCGTTGCCGGCGCCCAAGGCAGGCCGGTGACGGCGTTGTTGCCGGTGGGATAGCCTTCAATCGAATACGGCTTGCCCAGGTTGAGCCCAGCCTGCAGCGTGTAGGCCAGGTTCCAGGTCTTGGTTGTCGAGTTGAAGACCCACTTCTCCAGGCCGGCCAGGGTTTGCGCTGCGGCATCGGTGTACATGCCGGTCGTCGCGTCGTAGGTCGTGGTGCCGTCGCCTTCGTCGGCCACGTAGAGGGTGTTGGCGTTGGCGAACCACAGGCCGAAGGGGAAGTTGACCGGGTTCACCGATTTGTTCGAGGCGGTGGGAAAGCCCGCGAGGACGCACATGTTGCTGGGCAGGCCGTTGGCCTGCAGAGTGCTCAGGGTATAGGTGAGCGGCCCGGCAGGCAGCTTGGCGCCGGTTGCGGGCAGGCCAACGCCCTTGGGGCAGGCTGTGCCCGTGGTGTCGACAAAGTAGACGGTGTTCACGCCGTTGCTGCCGCTGCCCTTGGTGAAGTAGAGCACGTTGTTGAAGATGGTCATGCCGCGAAAGTTGTCATCCTTGCCGACTTTGTCCGCCTTGTCTCCAAGCTCGGTGACGGAGAAGCTGGCGACCGGTGTGGGCGTTCCGGGGTTCTGCTGGTACTCGCCCACGGCGGACGGCGTGATGATCTGCGCGCCCGCGCCCAGGATGACGCCGTTGGGCTGCGGATTGGCGCCGTTGCCGGCGTTGCCCGCGGTATAGAAGAGGTCTGCGCCGTTTGCGTTGTTCAGGATCGCAGCGCGTCCATTGTTGCCGCTGTACGCATTGGTCTCAGTGAAGGTGAAATGACCGTGCTGATCAATCGTGGCCACGGCGCGGTAAAAATTTTCGCCCACCGGATTGGTCGCATCCGGCGCGGCCGGCGTGTTGGAGTTCGATGCGTCGATTGTGTTCACCGGCGCAACGTAGCCCATGAAGGTGAGATATTTCGAGTCGCTGGAGAGATGCAGCGCCAGCTCGGACTTGGAGCTGAAGCTCGTGACGAGCTGATTGCTCTCCGGCGTAACGCCCCACTGCGTGCTGTTGGGTACTTCGAGCGAGTGAAGCACCCCGCCCCAGGGCGTCATCTCGTCGAGAAACATGGGCGAGGTGATGCCGAAGCTTGGATCGTAAGTGACGACATTGTTCCAAACATACGGATAAACGCCATTGGCCACCGCGCCCGTGCTCGGTGAGCAAAGCCCTTCGCCGCAGCCCGGAGGTAGAACTTCGCCCACCTTCACGGTGTTGGCGTTGCCGAAATAAACCGAGCGGCTCACGATGAGATTGCCGGGGGTGAAGGTAATGCCGCCATTGTCGGAGCGGTGATCTTGATCGTGTTGATCTTGGTTATGTTGATCTTGGCCGTGATGGTCCTGGTCACCGCGATTCTGGTCGCGATCAAAGTCCTGCGCGGATATAGCGGCGGACGCAGCCAAAGCGGCGACGGCGAGGCAGGAGACGATGCGCCGGAATCTGCGCGTACGTGTTGCGGGTGCGAGAGACTGCATGAATGACGCTCCTTATGTGGGCTGTGGGTGAGGGGGAATTCAGCGGATCATTTGGGCTCGCGGAAAGATCGTTCGAGCGACCGGAATCACCGTAGCAGCGGAATGTGAAAGAGGGATTACAGCCGACGCGGGAGCGGATGAAGATTCAGGGGAGAGACAGGGAACGGTCTACGCGCTTTGGAGGGCGGCGAGAATCTGCGGGGCCAGTTGGCTTACGCTGCCCGCGCCAAGGGTGAGGATCAGGTCGCCTTCGCGCGCCGATGCCGACGCGCAGGAAACGGCAGCGGCAAAATCAGGCGCGAATTCCACGCGCGGAGCACCGTGAGAGTCTTTGGTCCGGGCGACACGATCGACCAGCGACTCGGCGGTCACGCCGGGGATCGGCTCTTCACTGGCTGCGTAGATCGGCAGCACGATCACGGTGTCGGCATCGCCAAACGCGCCGGAGAACTCCTCGAGCAGGTCGCGGGTGCGGGTGTAGCGATGGGGCTGAAAGATGACGTGAATGCGGCCGTGGCCGCACTCGCGCGCGGCGGCCAGCGTGGCGCGAATCTCCGTGGGGTGGTGGCCGTAATCATCGACGACTGTGACGCCGCGAGCCTGGCCGCGGCGCTGGAAGCGGCGATCGACGCCGCGAAAATGACTGAGGCCCTCCGCGATCTTTTCCGGGGGAATCTCAAGCTGGCGCGCGATGGCGACCGCTGCCGTGGCATTCAGCACATTGTGCCGGCCGGGCACGTGGAGCTCGAACGGCCCCAGCGGACCCGCTGCCGTGGTGACCTGAAAACGTGAGAAGCCGATTCCCTGCCCGCTGGGAAGGAATTCGAGGCGGAAGTCGGCCTCGGGGTCCAGTCCGTACGTGAAGACGCGCCGCCGCACGCGCGGCAGAATGGCCTTGAGCTGCGGATTCTCAATGCACGCCGTGATGGCGCCGTAGAACGGCACGCGGTCCATGAAGTCGAGGAAGGCGTGCTCCACATCGGCCATGTCGCGGTAGCAGTCCATGTGCTCGCGGTCGAGATTGGTGACGACGGCGAGGATGGGCGAGAGCTTGAGAAACGAGCGGTCGCTCTCGTCGGCCTCGGCAACAAGATATTGCGTGGTACCGAGCCAGGCGTTCGAGCCGAGCGCATCCACGCGGCCGCCAACGACCACGGTCGGGTCGAGGCCGCCGGCCGCGAGCACGCTGGCCACCATGGAGGTGGTCGTCGTTTTGCCGTGCATGCCGGCGATGGCAATTCCGTACTTGAGGCGCATCAACTCAGCGAGCATCTCGGCGCGGGGAATCACCGGAATTTTGCGCGCGTGGGCTTCCATCACTTCGGGATTCGCCGCGCTGACGGCCGAGCTGGTCACGACGACCGTCGCGCCGACGACATTCCCCGCCGCGTGGCCTTCAAAGATGGTGGCGCCCAACTGCGCCAACCGGTCGGTGACCGGGCTGCGGCGCAGATCGGAGCCCGAGACCTTCATGCCGAGGCTGAGCAGGATTTCGGCGATCCCGCTCATGCCGATGCCGCCGATACCGACGAAGTGCGCGTGCTGGGAGGTGGCGAACATGGGAAGTGAAATTCCAATGTAACAGGGGTCCGCGGGCAGGTTTCAGGGCAGCGTGTAATCGAAGTCGTAGGAGTGCCGGCCTTTGTCATTGTGGATCACGAAAGTGCCGGCAATGCCCTTCAGCTCTTCGGTGCCGGAGCCGGGCACGACGATCACCTGCATCCTGGGACCGCTTGCGTCCATGGTGGCGAAGTGCTGCAGGGCGAAGCTGCCGTGCTTGCCGCCGAGTGTGCCGGTCACCACTTCGATCGCTACATAGCCGGCTGCTCCCTGCTTCGGGTCGCCGCCTGAAAACATCTCGCCGTGGCTCGCGGCCTCGAGATCGCCGTGAATCTGCTTGTCGATGGAGAAGCGGGCCAGGCCTTCAGCCGGCGCGGGCGTAAGGGGATGAATGTCGACAGTAAAGGTGCCGTGAGCGTGATGCGGCATGGAACTCTCCTTGGGCATGGCTGGGGTTTGCGGCGCGAGCAGCGCGAGAGCAAGCATGGAGGTGAAGAGTGGCATCAGTCTGGATTTCAGGATAGCGCGGCTGAATTGGATTTCGCGGGTCGAAGGATCGATCTTCTTTCATGGTCAAGATGCCGGAGGACTCCTGCTCACCCGTCTCAGGACCTTTCGAGCCCGAAAATCTGGACGCCGTGAACCCCGATTTCAGGCAAAGTTGCGGCCATTTATTTCTGCGGATAGACCGCAACCTTCCCCCGCAACCGCTGTTGAATCAGACAGAACCGGCAGGCCGGGGAAGCAGCAACAACCAAGCTTCCAAGCGGCGGAAAGCCGGGGCGGTTCTTGAAAAGGACCGGCTAGGATGGAGGATTTATGGGCGGCATGAAAAAGTGGATGCTTGCAGCGGCGTTGGCGGCGGGAACCATGGGTTTGGGTGCATCGCAGGCCCAGGCAGCCCGCATCGGAATCGGCGTTTACGTGGGCGGACCGCGCGTATATGTGCCACCCTGCCCAGGACCGGGATATGCATGGGTTGGGGGTTACTATGCCAACGGCTATTGGGTGCCGGGATCCTGGCGCGCGCCTGGACCGCGCGTCGGTGTAGTGGTCCGCGGCGGCTACGGGAATGGCTGGCACGGACCGGTCTATGGCCGGCACTTTGCCCCGGAACGGTTTCGCAGGTAGCCCTCCTTCTGCTGCCTGGGTTGAGCGGCCTCTCGTACCAGAGAGGCCGCTTTTTTCTGCGCCTTTTCGCCGCCTGGGGCGTCTGAAAGAGTGTGATTGGACGCGGACAAACCCGGTGCAATCCTGAAGATGGGCTTGATTGGGCACGCATGCGATGTTCGGGATTGTTTCAGATTAGCCGCAACTAATCTTCCGATTTGCTGTTAGATAGGATAGGGCCGGACGGGGAGAAACAGAAGGCCGGTTGGGTGCTGAAGCGGAGATGAAAGTCTCCGGGTTTCTGAGTCCGGGAACGGAAACGGAACGGCCAGCACAAGGAGGATGTCATGCGGTATATTCACTTAGTTTTAGTGGCAATGTTATTGGCTGTACCGTTCGCGGCAACGGCGCATGCCCAGGATGCGGTGGGAGTTGGCGTAGGCCCCGCGGTGGTAGCGGCTCCGGATGCGTACGGTCCCCCGGATTGCGAATGGGGTTATTACGCTTACTATCCTTACGGATGCGCGCCCTACGGCTACTATGGGCCTAACTGGTTCTATGGCGGCGTGTTCATCGGCGCCGGCCCGTGGTACGGCTGGGGCTGGGGCCGCGGCTGGGGCGGCTACGGTTATCGCGGCGGGTACGGCTATCGCGGCGGATACGGCGCTAGAGGCGGCTACGGATACGCCGGGCGAGGCTATGCGGGCGGCTACGGAGGCCGTGGGTATGCAGGCGGCTATGCGGGTCGCGGATACGCAGGCGGCGGAGTAGCTCACGGATATGCGGGCGGCGGAGCTCGCGGGTACTCGGGCGGCGGCTTTAGCGGCGGCGCACGCGGGTTCTCTGGTGGCGGCGGCGGTGGCGGATTCCACGGCGGCGGTGGTGGCGGATTCCACGGCGGCGGTGGTGGTGGATCCCACGGTGGTGGCGGCGGTCACCGGTAATTCTTGAGTCGGCTGAAAAAGGCCCGCTTGCTTCGGCAGGCGGGTCTTTTTGTTTGCAGACTACTTTGCGGGACTGCTCGTATGGGTAGCCAGCGCGGCGAGCCGGCCGGCGATGCGCTCGGCTGCGCCGGAATGCGCCTGCGACCGCGCTGCAGCGGCCATGGCGGCCAGGCGCTCTGGCGCATTGAGCAGGCCGCTGAGCGTGTCGAGCAGCTTGCCGGGAAGATCGAGCTCATTCTCGAGCAACACGACGGCGGCCCCGGCATTGGCCATCACTTCGGCGTTGCGGCGCTGGTGGTCATCGGCGGCAGCGGCAAAGGGGACGAGCAGAGCTGGTTTGGCTGCGGCGGTCAGCTCCGCCACGCTGGATGCGCCGCTCCTGGACATAACCAGATGTGCCTGCGCGAAGAACGCGGGCATGTCGTCGAGAAACGGCTTCACCTGCCAGCGCGCCGGGGCGGCGCCGCTGGCTTCGTAGGCTGCTTGCGTCGATTCGAAGTTCTTCGCGCCGCTCTGGTGCAGCACGGTCAGGCCGGGAACGGCTTCGAGCAGCGGGGCGATGATCTCGGGCAGATGAACGTTGAAGATGCGCGCGCCTTGCGAGCCACCGAAGACGAGCAGATGGGGCGCGGCGCCGGCGGGCGGCTGGATCTGAAAGAACTCCGGGCGTACAGGGATGCCCGTCACTTCAGGATTGCTGAACCATTTGGCGGCGGCGGCGAAGTTAATGGCGGCTGCCTGCACACGCTTGCCGACGAGGCGATTCGTGAGGCCGGGCATGGCGTTCGGTTCCACAACCATGGCGGGAATCTTGAGCTGGAGCGTGGCGGCCATCACCGGGCCTGAGGAGTAGCCGCCGACGCTCAGCACCGCGTCCGGCTTGAACGCGCGGATCAAGCGGCGAGATGCGAAAAAGCTGCCCGGCAGCTTCAGAACAGTCTTGATCTTCGTGGCGAGCGGCACGTTGTTCAAGGGGCCGATCTCGATGAGCTGCAGGGCGAAGCCGGCGCCCGGCACGAGCCGGGACTCCAATCCCCTGGCCGTGCCGATGAAGAGGATCTCAGCGTTATGACGGGAGACGAGCTCGCGGGCCACAGCGAGGCCGGGAATGATGTGGCCGCCGGTTCCGCCGGCGGAGATGACAATTCGCAACTTTGTAGCGCTAGGTTCCATCACGATGGGCGGTCCATCGCTTCAGAATTATCTGTGCCGGAATCGATATAGATCCATCGTTTTTCAATTGCTCCGATGGTCAAAACAAAAATAATGCCCAAAACTTCAAAAACAGAATGTTCCGATCCTCGGAGGCGAAATGTCTGATCAGTTAGCCAGTTTGGCAGTGACGGATAGAACCGAAATGTCATCTGGGCAAGCATCGCGAGAAGTAAAAGGACTGATACATGCCCGCAAATCACCGACGGCATGGACCTCCAATTACGCTTCGAAAAAATCGGCACCTTTTCTGCCAGGCTGCACCAGCCGAAAAAGCCAACGGAGTACAAGATTGGAAACACGATGAAGGCAAATTGTGCCTGCCGTTGCTGCGCGCTCGAAATCACCCGGTCACCACCTATCACTCTACCTTTTTAGTGATGTTGAGCAGAATGCCGATGCTGGCCAGGGTGCAGAAGAGTGAGGTCCCGCCGGACGAGATAAGCGGCAGCGGAATGCCCTTGGTGGGCACCAGCGAGAGCACCACGCTGATGTTGAAGAACGCCTGCAGCAGGATGGCGGTGGAGATGCCGAAGGCCACGAGACGGGCGAACGGGTCCTGGGCGCGGAAGGCGGCTCGCAGCCCGCGGACGCCGAAGATCACAAAGAGCAGAACGATGGTGATGGCGCCGATGAAGCCGAGTTCTTCAGCAATGTTGGCGAAGATGAAGTCGGTGGGCGCTTCAGGCAGATAGAAGAGCTTCTGCATGCCCTCCATGTAGCCGCGGCCGGTAAAGCCGCCGGTGCCGACGGCGATGAGCGACTGATTGATATGGAAGCCGGCGCCCTGGGGATCGGAATCGGGATGCAGGAAGACCAGCATGCGCTGGCGGCGCCAGGCGACCATGAAGAGCAGCGCGGCCAACCCCGGCAGGGCGGCGCAGACGGCGCCGAGGAGATACTTCCATTCCATTCCTGCAAGAATCAGCATCATGGCTGTCACGCCGGCCAATACCAGCGCGGTGCCAAGATCGGGCTGCTTGACCACCAGCGCCATAAACACCAGCGGAATGATGGCGGCGCGCAGCAGCGTGTTCTTCCAATCGCGCATCGCGTCGAGGCGGGTGTGCAGAAACCAGGCCAGAAACAGCACCAGCACCGGCTTGGCGATCTCAGAGGGCTGAAAGGTGAAATGGCCGCCGAAGCGGATCCAGCGGTGGGTGTTGTGGGAGCCGGGGAAGAAGAAGACGGAAAGCAGCAGCAGCGTGGTGACGGCGAGGGCCGGATAGATGAAGCGGGGCGAGTTGTAATGGCTCGCGTCTACCCGCATCAGCAGAACGAGCGCGACCACTCCGGCCAGCGCCCATGCCGCCTGGCGGCCTACGTCAGCAAATTCGGAGTGATACCGCTCCTGCGCCACCACCGCCGAAGCCGAGAAGACCATGGCCAGGCCCACCACCACCAGCAGCAACGTGATGAAGAACAGCCACTTGTCGACACCTACGCGTTTTGCCACGCTTTACTCCCCTGCCGCTGGCTCACGAGTTCCTTGAAGACGCGCCCGCGGTGCTCGTAACTTTCAAACTGGTCGAAGCTGGAACAGGCCGGCGCGAGCAGCACCACCTCGCCGGGATGGGCGGCCGAAGCGGCGGCGTTCACTGCGCCATCCAGCGTCTCGCAGGAGTGGATCGAGACCACGCCGCGGAGTTGCGACTCGATTTTGGCAGCCGCGGAGCCGATGGTGTAGACGGCGCGCACGCGCTCGCGCAGCAGCTGCGAGAGCGTGGTGTAGTCGGAGCCTTTGTCCTTGCCGCCGAGGATGAGGTGAATTCCGGCGGAAAACGCGGCGATGGCTTTGGCGGTCGCGTCAACATTGGTGGCCTTCGAATCGTTATAGAACTCGACGCCGTGCACCGTGGCTACATATTCGAGGCGATGCTCGACGGCCTGAAACTTTTCAATGGCGCGGGTAATGGCTTCAGCGGGCACGCCGGCCAGGCGCGCCGCGCAGACCGCGGCCAGCACGTTCTCGACATTGTGCTCGCCTTTGAGCGGAATCCGGCTCAGAGGCATGATCCGCTCGATTTCGACGTCGGGACCGGAGCGGTACACCACATAGCCGTCCTCGATCCAGGCACCCTGTCGGACGCGATGCTCAATGGAAAACCAGTGAACTTTGGCGGCCGAGCGGGAGGCGGCATCCGCGGCGCGGACGTTGTCGGCATTCAGCACCACGCAATCGCCGGGCTCCTGCGCCGCGAAGATGCGCTCTTTGGCCCGCGCGTAGTTCTCAAAGCTGCCGTGCCGGTCGAGGTGGTCAGGGGTAATGTTCAGGATGACGGCGATGGCGGGGCGGAACTGCTCGGTGGTCTCCAACTGGAAGCTTGAAACCTCGAGCACCGACCAGCTCTCGGCCGTGCTTTCTTCAATCAGGCTCACCACCGGTACGCCGATGTTGCCGCCGACCAGCGTGGGCAGGCCGGCCTCTTTGAGAATCTCGCCGGTGAGCGCGGTGGTGGTGGTTTTGCCGTTGGAGCCGGTGATGGCGAGAATCTTGCCTTTGAGGAAGCGCGCGGCCAGTTCGAGCTCGCCGATGATGGGCAGGCCGAAGTTGCGCGCCTGCACCAGCTCCGGCGTATTCAACGGCACGCCGGGGCTCACCACGATCAGGTCCTGGCGGCGGAAGGTGAGCAGACCGTGGCCGCCGGCCTCGACCATGATGCCTTCTTCGAGCAGCGCCGGGATGTCCTTGGCCAGCGCCTCGGCGCTGCGCACATCGGAGACCGTCACCTGCGCGCCCTTGTGGCGAAGAAACAGCGCCGCTGCAAGGCCGGACTTGCCCAGCCCCACAACCAGAACCTTTTTGCCTTTCAGTTCCAACATAGGCGCAAATCCCCCGCGCATGCGCGACACTTCTATTGTGCACCGGCGGGCGCGCGGCGTTCGCCCGCGCTAGCGCAATTTGAGCGTGGTGAGTGCAAACAGTGCAAACACCAGGGCCCCGATCCAGAAGCGGACGATGACCTTGGATTCGCTCCAGCCCAGCTGCTCGAAGTGGTGGTGCAGGGGCGCCATCTTGAAAATACGCTTCTTGCGCAGCTTGTAGCTGCCCACCTGCAGCATCACCGAGAGGGCTTCCAGGATGAAGATGCCGCCGATGAAGGGCAGCAACAGCTCCTGGCGAATGATGACGGCAATGGTGCCGATGGCGCCGCCCAGGGCCAGGGAGCCGACGTCGCCCATGAAGATTTCGGCCGGATGGGCGTTGTACCAGAGGAAACCGATCGATGCGCCTACCATGGAGCCGCAAAAGACGGTGAGCTCGCCGACCAGCGGCATGCGCTGGAGTTCGAGATAGTCGGCATAGACCACATGGCCGCTCACGTAGGTGAGCACGGTCAACGCGCCGGCGGCGATGATGGTGCAGCCAATGGCCAGGCCGTCGAGACCGTCGGTAAGGTTCACGGCGTTTGAAGAACCCACCAGAACCAGCACAACCCAGAGAACGAACGGCACAAAGGCAAAGAGCGCGAAATGCGGAAGCGTGCTGGGCCAATGGTTCCAGAGCAGATCGGGGCGCAGGCTTTTGACGAACGGCACCGACATGCGCGTTGAGAACATCTTGAACTGCTCGAGCGTGACTAAAACAACTGCAACCAGCGCTCCGGCGATGCCCTGGAAAAGCAGCTTGGCGCGCGGGGTGAGGCCGAGGCTGCGCCGCTGCACCACCTTGATGTAGTCGTCGGCAAATCCGATGGCCCCGAAGGCGAAGGTGGAAAGCACCGTGACCCAGACAAAGGGATTGGAAGGGTCAGACCAGAGCACGGTCGGCAGCAGAATGGCGATGCAGATAAGCACGCCGCCCATGGTGGGCGTGCCGGTTTTTTTCAGATGCGACTGCGGCCCGTCGTCGCGCACAAACTGGCCGATCTGAAACTCGCGCAGCTTCTGGATGACATACGGCCCGATGAACAGCGCGATCAGCAGCGCCGTGAGCGAGGCGAAGGCCGTGCGGAACGTGAGATAGCGAAAGATCCGGAAAGGGTGGAAATACGGAAACAGCTTTTCGTATAACAGCCAGTAAAGCAAGAGTCCTCCCGAGCCGGAACGAAGCGAGTTTCAGGTCGATTTTACAGGGCTGAGCTTGAGAACCCGACTGGCAGATCCTGCGATGATACCTGCGATATGAGGAAGATCCCTACATTTTCGAGGAGAGCCGAGGAGTTCGGGTTCCGGTCTTTGAATGGAAAGCGCGCAGATTCGACCGGATACCTGGATTGGTCAAAGGGAAAACGCGCAAAATTTCCTAACCTGAAACCTACGCTGCGAACCGTGCGGCTGCCCGTGGCAATGATTGAGGATTTGAAAATACTCGCCAGCCAGCGCGATGTGCCGTATCAGTCGCTCCTCAAAGTCTTTGTGGCGGAGCGGCTGGCTGCGGAGCGAAAACTGCAAAAAGGCGGGATAGAGTTTTGCGCTCTCCCAGGTCTCAAAAGCGAGACATCGGGCACCCGTGAACCGCGCAAATCTCGAATTCGGTTAAGTTATCATCTTGGTCATGTTTTCGTCAGTGGTACTCGTCGTTCTCTTTATTCTTGGCGCACTCGCTGCCCTCGCGATCTGGCTCGTCTGGCAAAATGCACGACGGGAAAAGACCGAGAGCTGGCCTGAGACTGAAGCGACGATCCAGTCCGTCGGTAAGGTCATTGGCTCGGGACGAGGTTCCTACCCGCTCGATGTGGGTGACTTCTCTTACGTCGTCAACGGTGAGTACTACTCCGGAAGAGCGACGATATCCCGCTCGTTTTCAACCGGCGATGTTCAACCAGGAGATCTGGTCGATAAGAAATTTCAGGTGCGCTATAACCCGCTCAAACCTGACAAGTATGACGTCTCCCAGGCCGACGTCGGGGGTTTTCTTTTAGATCCGTATGACGATTTTTTGATGCATGATATCGGCGACAACTAAGCGGCCATGCAAATTGTGCCGAGTTTCCCGGGCCCCGGCCATGGGGCCCGGAAAACTTCAACGCCCATCCGAGCACAATCGAGCTGAAGGCTCACGACTGCTTTACCGCGACTTCGCCACCTCTTCCACGGTCACCGGATCGAGGAACGGCATCTGCGCACGCAGTTGCTTGCCCACGATTTCGATGGGATGCTTGGCTTCTGCTTCGCGGAAGGCCATGAACTCCTTGCGGCCGGAGTTCTGGTCGGCGAGGAATCTCTTCGCGAACGATCCATCCTGTATCTCTTTGAGAATCGCCTTCATCGCCTTGCGGCTTTCTTCGTTGATGACGCGCGGCCCGCTCACGTAATCACCCCACTCGGCTGTATCGGAGATGGAGTAGCGCATGTAGGCGAGGCCGCCGCGATAGATGAGGTCGACGATCAGCTTGAGTTCGTGCAGCACTTCGAAGTAGGCGCTCTCGGGCTGGTAGCCGGCGTCGACCAGCGTCTCATAGCCCGCCTTGATGAGCGCGCTCACGCCGCCGCACAAGACGGCCTGCTCGCCGAAGAGATCGGTTTCGGTCTCCTCTTTGAAGGTGGTTTCGAGAACGCCGGCGCGGGTGCAGCCGATGCCCTTGAGATAGCCGAGTACCAGGGCGTGCGTGCCGCCGCTCGGGTCCTGGTGAACAGCGATGAGGCCGGGAACGCCGCCGCCTTCGGTGAAGACTTCGCGCACCCGATGGCCGGGCGCCTTGGGCGCCGCCATGCCAACGTTGATTGACGGGTCAGGCACGATGGTCTTGAAGTGAATGTTGAAGCCGTGCGCGAAGAGCAACGTTTTGCCGGCGGTGAGGTTGGGCGCGATCTCGTCGGCGTAGAGTTTGGCGGCGGTCTGGTCGGGGACGAGGACCATGACGACGTCTGCCCATTTGACGGCATCGGCGACGGTGACAACTTCAAGGCCGGCTTTCTGCGCCTTGCCGATGGACCTGGAGCCGGCAGCGAGGCCGACCTTCACCTGGACACCTGAGTCCTTGAGGTTGAGCGAGTGGGCGTGGCCTTGTGAGCCGTAACCGATGATGGCCACCTTCTTGGCCTGAATGAGGGAAAGGTCGGCACCGTGATCGTAATAGGTCTTTGCCATGATTTTCTTCTTGTCCTTTGATTGCCCTGTTTGTATGTTAATTCGAATCTTCTGCCGGGTGCCCCATCCTTTCCGAGCTTTTTGCGGAAAGGGTGGGAGAGCACGAACCCAACTACTCCGGCTCGGCCGTCACGCGGGTATCGTCATGCTCCGCCATTTCTTCGGCATCGGCCACGCTTGCGCCCAAGGCGCGCAGCACGCTGCTGGTGTGATGGCCGCGGCGCATGGTCATCTTGCCGCTGCGGCAGATTTCGAGAATGCGCCCGTCATCTTCGCGCAGCACTTCGATGAGCCCTTCAATCTTGCTCTCGACGCCGGTCATCTCGATCATGAGCGACTCCGAGGTGAGATCGACAATGCGCGCACGGAAGACCTCGACCAGGTCAAAGATCTGCGAGCGGTTGCGCGGCGTGGCGGCCACCTTGATGAGCGCGAGTTCGCGCGTGACAGACGGCGCCTGCGCGATGTCGTCCACGTCGACGACGTTCTCCAGTTTAAACAGGCTGGCGCGGATGCGATGGCCGGCCTCGCTCGATGCCTCGCAGACCAGCGTGAGGCGCGAGAGGCCGGGCCGCTCGCTGCGGCCGACGGTGAGCGAGTGGATGTTGATGTTCAGCCGCCGGAACAACGAAGCCACGCGCGTGAGCACGCCCGGCAGATCTTCGACGTATGCAACGAATGTATGCAGCATAATCAGCCTCTAGCTCCTAGCTTTTAGCCTCTAGCTATTCATCCCTGCTCGAAGGCCTGTGCATGCCGGCGATATGATCGCTCAAGCACCAAGAGGCTGGGAGCTGGAAGCTTGCAGCTAGAAGCTGTCTTTCTTACTCGTGCGCCGATTCTTCCAGCGGATCTTTTTCCGGACGGCGGATCATCTCGTGCAGAGCGCTTCCCGCAGGAATCATCGGATAGACCGAGTCTTCCTTCTCTACCAGGAAATTCAGCAGGAATGCTCCCTTCGCGGCGCGCGCTTCTTCTACGGCCGCTTGCACCTCACCACGCGTGCGGACGGCGCGGCCTTGAATGCCATGCGCGTCGGCGAGCTTCACAAAATCCGGACTCACCAGCGGCGTGGACTCATAGTTGCGCTCGTAGAAAAACTCCTGCCATTGGCGCACCATGCCCAGGTAGCCGTTGTTGATGATGGCGATGTTGATCTTGAGCTTCTCCTGCGCGATGGTGGAGAGTTCGGCTGCCGTCATCTGGAATCCACCGTCGCCGGCGATCACCCACACTTCTTTTTGAGGGCAGGCAAACTTGGCGCCGATGGCCGCAGGCAAGGCAAAGCCCATCGTTCCCAGGCCGCCGGAAGTGATGAGCGTGCGCGGATGCTCGTGATGGAAATACTGCGCCTCCCACATCTGATGCTGGCCCACGTCGGTGACCACGATGGCGTTGCCGCCGGTGATGCGCCACAGATCGTGCATCACGTGCGCCGCATAGAGATGCCCGGAATCGGGCAGATTTTTGATGTCCCGCACGGCGACAGCGCCTTTGCTCGCCTCAATCGTCTTGAGCCATGAGGAGTCATCGCGGCCCCCTCGTCCGCGGCTGCTGATGCGCGGCAGCAAATCCTCAAGCACCGCGCGCAGATCGCCCACCAGCGCAACGTCGACCTTCACATTCTTGTTGATCTCCGCCGGATCGATCTCGATGTGAATCTTCTTCGCCTTCAATGCATAAGTAGTTGGCGTGCCGATCACGCGATCGTCGAAGCGCATGCCGCAGGCGATGAGCAGATCGGCTTCCTGGATGGCGTCGTTCACCCACGCCTCGCCGTGCATGCCCATCATGCCCATGTTCAGCGGATGCGAAGCGGGAAATGCGCCCAGCCCCAGCAGCGTGAGCGCCACCGGAATCTGCGCGCGCTCAGCCAGCGTGCGCACCTGCTCCATTGCGCCTGATTCCGAGATGCCGTGGCCCGCCAGGATCACAGGCCGCTTCGCATTGCGGATGAGTTCCGCTGCCTGCGCCAGCCCGGACTCTTCCACGCGCAACATGGGATGCGGACGATAGGCGCGCGGCTTCGCTGCCTCGAAGTCGAAGATGGCCGTGGCTTGTTGCGCATCCTTCGTAATGTCGACCAGCACCGGGCCGGGACGGCCCGAGCGCGCGATTTGAAAAGCCTGGCGCAGCGCGGCGGCGAGATCTTCCGCGCGGCTCACCAGAAAATTGTGCTTGGTAACAGGCAGTGTAATGCCAGTAATATCGACTTCCTGAAACGCGTCTGTGCCCAGCACTTTGCTCGACACATTGCCGGTGATGCAGACGATAGGAATCGAGTCCAGCATCGCAGTGGCAATGCCGGTAACGAGATTGGTTGCGCCCGGGCCGCTGGTGGCAATGGCCACGCCCACCTTGCCCGAAGCGCGCGAGTAGCCGTCCGCCATGTGCGCCGCGCCTTGCTCGTGGCGCACCAATACGTGGCGGATGGGAAACTTGCGCAGCGCATCGTAGGCGGGCAGAATCGCGCCGCCGGGGTAGCCGAAGACATCCGTTACGCCTTCACCCACCAGCGTGGCCCACAAAATCTCAGAGCCGGTGAGGCGCGTGGGCGTGGTGAGATGCGCGTTTGCGGCTTGCGTATTCGCGTCGGTTCCCATAGCAAACTCCTTAAATCAGTTACCTGCCGAGGCTCTTGCCTCGCTCCGGTGTTTCGTTCTTAAAGCCGATTGCATTTATACGATCTGAGACAAATCGAAAATCCCTCAGAGGCTAAAGCCCGAAATTACAGGAGCCCCTTTTGCGGCACGGCTAAAGTCGTGCCCTGATACAAAGCCGTGATGCAACAGCTCCAGTCGCTAATCCCATCTACGTTGTTGCGCCTTCCGAGGCCGACTGCACGCGATCCACATATTTACGGAAGACGCCTTTGGGCCAGCGCAGTTTGGGCGGAGCAAAATTCTTGAGCCGTGCCGCCATCTCTTCCGCGCTGATATCCACATTCAGCGTGCGATTGGCGATGTCAAAATGAATGATGTCGCCTTCGCGGATTGCGGCGATCGGGCCGCCGACAAAGGCTTCCGGAGCCACATGGCCGGCAGTAAAGCCGCGCGTTGCGCCGCTGAAGCGGCCATCGGTGAGCAGCGCCACGGTCGAGCTCAACTCCGCATTTGACGAGATGGCCGCGGTGACCTGCAGCATCTCGCGCATGCCTGGACCGCCCTTGGGACCTTCATAGCGAATCACGACGACGTCGTTGGGCTTGATGCCACCCGACTGCACCACTTTGAAGCAATCCTCTTCGCAATCGAAGACGCGCGCGGGGCCGCGATGCTCGTAACGGCCGGCTGCGGCGATTTTCATTACCGAGCCCTCGGGGGCGAGATTGCCTTTGAGAATGACGAGACCACCATTAGGCTTGATGGGCTTTTCAAAGGTGTGAATGACAACCTGACCCGGAGTCTCTTCGGCGAGCGCCGCCTCCTGGGCAAGTGTTTTGCCGCTGATGGTGAGCATGGAGCCGTCGGCGTGGCCGGCATCGATGAGGCGCTTGGCCAGCAGGCGTGAGCCGCCCGCGGCCTGATAATCGGAGGCGACATACTTACCCGCGGGCGTGAGATCGCAAATGTAAGGCGTGCGTTTCGAAATCGCATCGAAATCGTCGATGCTCAGGTCGATTTCCATCTCGCGCGCAATGGCGAGCAGGTGCAGAACGGCATTGGTCGAGCCGCCGCTAGCAGCGACGCTGGCAATTGTATTTTCGAGGGATTTGCGGGTGATGATCTGCGAAGGGCGGCGGTTGGCGCGCACTGCATCCATCAAAATGCGGCCAGCTTCGCGCGTGGCGGCGTGCTTGTCGGCATTGGTGGCGGGGACGCCGGAGAGTTGAATCGGCGAGATGCCGAGAATCTCGCCGCTCATGGCCATGGTGTTGGCTGTGAACTGCCCGCCGCATGCCCCTGCGCCCGGACAGGCATTGGCTTCGAGAGCTTCGAGGCCGGCATCGTCGATGCGGCCTGCTGCGTGCGAGCCGATGCCCTCGAATACGTTCTGAATTGTAATGTCGATACCGTTCAGCTTGCCCGGCGCGATGGAGCCGCCGTAGAGCATCATGCCGGGGATATCGAGACGACAGAGCGCCATGATGATGCCGGGCATGTTCTTGTCGCAGCCGCCGATGCCGACCAGGCCGTCGAAGAGATTGCCGCGCGCCGCGAGCTCAATGGAGTCGGCAATTACTTCGCGGGAAACCAGCGAGGCTTTCATACCCTGCGTGCCCATGGTGATGCCATCGGAAATGGTGATGGTGTTGAACTCCATCGGCGTGCCGCCGGCCTCGCGAATGCCTTCCTTCAAGGCTTCGGCAACTTCACGCAGATGCACGTTGCAGGTGCCGATCTCGGTCCATGTATTCGCGATGCCGATGATGGGCTTGTGCAGATCGTCCTTCGAAAATCCGGAACCCCGCAAATAAGAGCGCGCCGCGGCGCGGCTGGGGCCTTCAGTCAACGGAACACTTTGGCGCTTGCCTTCGATGGTCATTGGCTCTCTTTGTTCGCAGCTTTCAGCTATCAGCTTTCAGCTCGTTCGTGCCGCTGTTGTTATTCGTGCCCTCTTAGTCGGATATCAATCGGGCTACCGTTTATCAATGCCTCACGCAGCAGTAAGAAAAACTAAAGGCTAGAAGCTGTCACTTCGCCTTCAGCCATCCTGCGTGGTCGTGCTGGGTCTCGTAGGTATCGAGAGCCGTGGTGTGGCGCAGTGTGAGGCCGATGTCATCGAGCCCTTCGAGCAGGCAGAACTTGCGAAACGAATCGATCTCGAAGGTCGCGTTGAAGCTTTTCCCGTCGGTGACGGTCTGGTCTTCAAGCGAGACGGTGAGTTGATAGTTGGGAATATTCTTTGCGTTGCTCAGCAGCTCGGCGACCTGCTCTTCGCTGAGACGGACGAGCACGATGCCGTTCTTGCCGGCGTTCGAGAAGAAGATGTCGGCGAAGGTGGGCGCAATGACCACGCGGAAACCGTAATCGCTCAGCGCCCATGCGGCGTGCTCGCGGCTGGAGCCGCAGGCGAAGTTCTTGCCTGCGATGAGAATCTGCGCGGCCTGGTAACGCGGATCGTTGAGGACGAACGACGGGTCGGAATCGCCCGCGGCGGTGCGGCGCCAGTCGAAGAACAGAAACTCGCCGTACCCGGTGCGCTCGATGCGCTTCAAAAACTGCTTGGGAATGATCTGGTCCGTGTCGACGTTGGTGCGATCGAGCGGCGCGGCCAGCGCGGTCAGGGTCTTAAACGGTTGCATCAGGCTTTTACCTCCTCGCGGGCTGATTCGCGAACGCGCCAATTGCGGATGTCGACGAAGTGGCCGGCGATTGCGGCTGCAGCGGCCATCTCCGGCGAGACGAGGTGCGTGCGCCCGCCGCGGCCCTGGCGGCCTTCGAAGTTGCGGTTGCTGGTGGACGCACAGCGCTCCCCAGGCGAAAGAATGTCAGGATTCATGCCCAGGCACATGGAGCAGCCGGGCTCGCGCCAATCGAAACCCGCCTCTTTGAAGACGCGGTCAAGCCCCTCGGCCTCAGCCTGCGCCTTCACCGCCTGCGAGCCCGGAACCACCATGGCGCTCACGTGCGTGGAGACCTTGTAGCCGGCGGCGATGCGAGCCGCGGCGCGCAGATCTTCGATACGCGAATTCGTGCAGGAGCCGATAAAGACGCGGTCGATTTCGACCTCTTCGAGCGGCGTGCCGGCCTTCAGGCCCATGTATTCGAGCGCACGCTCCAGGCCTTTGCGTTCCTGCTCGTTCGAAACCACAGCCGGGTCGGGCACGGCATCGGTGATGGGCGCGACCATGCCGGGACTTGTGCCCCAGCTCACGTACGGAACCAGCGTCGCCGCGTCGATGACCAATTCGCGATCGAACTCTGCGCCGGGATCGGTGGGAAGCTTGCTCCATTCGGCAACGGCTTTATCCCAATCGGCTCCCTTGGGCGAGAAACGGCGGCCTTTCAAGTAGGCGAACGTTGTTTCATCGGGAGCGATCATGCCGGCGCGCGCGCCGGCCTCGATGCTCATGTTACAGATGGTCATGCGGCCTTCCATCGAGAGCGCGCGGATGGCCGAGCCGGCGTATTCGATGACGCAGCCGGTTGCGCCATCGGTGCCGATCTTGCCAATGATGGCGAGAATGATGTCCTTCGCTGTAACGCCACGCGGCAGCTTGCCCTCGACGGCAATGCGGAAGGTCTTCGGCTTCGACTGCGGCAGCGTCTGCGTAGCCAGCACGTGCTCCACTTCACTGGTGCCGATGCCAAACGCGAGCGCGCCGAATGCCCCGTGCGTCGACGTGTGCGAGTCGCCGCAGACAATGGTCATGCCGGGCTTGGTGATGCCGAGTTCGGGACCGATCACGTGCACAATGCCCTGCTCGCGCGAGTCCACGTCGTAGAGCTCGACGCCGAACTCCGCGCAGTTATGGCGCAGCGTGGCAATTTGCTTGGCCGCAATCTGATCGACGATGTTGAGCCGGCCTTCAATCGTGGTGGGCACATTGTGATCGACTGTCGCGATGGAGCGGTCAGGGCGGCGCACCTTGCGGCCGGCCAGGCGCAGCCCTTCAAAGGCCTGCGGCGAGGTGACCTCGTGCAGCAGTTGCAGGTCGACATAGAGCAGCGTGGGCTCGCCCTTGGGCTCGACCACTACGTGCTGCTCCCAGACCTTTTCAAATAACGTCTTCAGTTCGGTACTCATTCTTCACCCTTGTTCCATTCTGATCGATCTCAAAACTTGTCATACTGAGCGGAGTCGAAGGATCTGCATTTCCACCCTTTCCTACCCGCAAATCTATGCATTCACCAGCAGAGTCTTCACCGTCTCGCGCACCTTTGCACCCATCTCGGTGGTATTCAGCACCGTAAATCCCTGCGGATTCGACCGCGCCAGGTCCGGCGTGCGGAAGCCCTGTTCAAGCACCTTGCGCACCGAAGCTTCAATCGCCGCGGCTTCTGCTTCGAGTCCGCCGGAGTGGCGCAGAATCAGTGCTCCGGTGAGAATGGCGCCCAGCGGATTCGCCAATCCCTTGCCGGCGATGTCGGGCGCGGAGCCGTGCACCGGCTCATACAAATTGACTTTGCCGCCGATGGTGGCCGAGGGCAACATGCCGAGCGAGCCGGTGATCACGGCAGACTCGTCGGACAAGATGTCGCCGAAGAGATTTTCGGTGAGCACCACATCGTAGTTGCGCGGCTGATTCATCAGGTGCATGGCCATCGCGTCTACATATTGGTGCTCGACGGTCACATCGGGAAATTCGGCGGCGACGTCATTCACGGTGGCCCGCCAGAGCTGCGAGACTTCAAGCACGTTGGCCTTATCCACGCTGGTCAGTTTCTTACGCCGCTTCTGCGCAAGCTGGAAGGCGATGCGGGCCACGCGGGTCACTTCGTCCTTCGTATAGACCATGGTGTTGTGCGCTTCGCCTTTGGCCTTATCCCACGCGCGCGGCTGGCCGAAGTAAAGGCCGCCAAGCAGCTCGCGGACGAAGAGAATGTCTGCGCCGTCGACGATCTCGGGCTTGAGCGGGCTGTTGATCGCGAGTTCCTTGAACGCGAACGCGGGGCGCAGATTGGCAAAGCCGCCCAGCGCCGCGCGAATCTGCAGCAGACCGGCCTCGGGGCGCTTGTCCGGCGGAAGCGCGTTGAACTCATTGCCGCCGACGGCGCCAAGGAGCACGGCATCCGAATCAAGCGCGGCTTTGAGTGTGTCGGCTGGTAGAGGCGTGCCGTCCTGCACGATGGCTACGCCGCCAATGCGCCTGGCATCGAGCGTGAGCGTGTGGCCGCCGAGCTCGGCGACTTTTTTCAGTACCGAGACTGCCTCGTTTGTAACTTCGGGGCCGATGCCGTCGCCGGCGGTGACTAGAATCTTCAGGTTCATCTGCTGGTCCTGTTTTTCCTCAGGGGCTAAAGCCCATATTTATCTCGTTGCTTGTTCGGCACGACTAAAGTCGTGCCCTGTTACAGAACTTAGCTCGTTACAGAACTCACTCAACCCGCGCAGAACTCACTCAATCCGCCTCGCGCTGCGGCCGGGTGCCCCATCCTCGCCGCGTCTTTGTTTTTGCGGCTAGGGTGGG
The DNA here is from genome assembly GCA_036490385.1 of Occallatibacter sp. Lineage (GTDB taxonomy): Bacteria > Acidobacteriota > Terriglobia > Terriglobales > Acidobacteriaceae > Telmatobacter. Next base: position 246,690 of record DASXDX010000041.1, on the reverse strand, counting down.
CCCGACTCAGTCCAGCTCGGCGACCGGCACGCGCCGCGTTTCGCGAATCGAGTCCGGCAAAAGCCCTACCAGATCCTGGTCGTAGATGTTTTTCTTGCGATCGGCGAGCGCCACGAAACGGTAGTAGATCTGCTGCAGTTCCTCGCGCGTGAGCGTGAAGCCGAGCTGCTCCAGCCGGTGGCGCAGCGCCGCGCGGCCGGAGTGTTTGCCGAGCACGAGATGCGTTTTGCTCACGCCCACGAGGCCCGGTGTCATGATCTCGTAGCAGAGCGGATTGGCCAGCATGCCGTGCTGATGAATGCCGGACTCGTGCGCAAAGGCATTCGCGCCCACGATTGCCTTGTTCGGCGACGGCTTGAAGGTGATGATCTGCCCCAGCACTTCGCTGGTCGGATAGAGATTCTGCAGCTTGATGCTCGTCGCCACGCCGTAGCGGTCGCCGCGCACGTAGAGCGCCGCGGCAATCTCTTCGAGAGAGGCGTTGCCGGCCCGCTCGCCAATGCCGTTGATGGTGCACTCCACCTGGCGCGCACCGGCCTGGATGGCAGCCAGCGAGTTGGCGACGGCAAGGCCGAGATCGTCATGGCAGTGCGAGGAGAGAACCACGCCCTTCGCGTCGATCGCAGGCACGCGCTCGCGCACCTCGGCAAACATGCGGCCGTACTCCTCGGGCGTGGAGTAGCCGACGGTATCGGGCATATTGATCGTGGTCGCGCCGGCCTCTACGGCGATGCGCACCATCTCGACCAGGAAATCGCGATCAGAGCGGGTCGAGTCTTCAGGCGAAAATTCGACATCGTCGACGTGCGAGCGCGCCTGACGAACCGACTCACCGGCGAGATCGAGCGCCTCGGCGCGGCCGAGCTTCAGTTTGTATTCGAGGTGCAGGTCGCTGGACGCGAGAAACACGTGGATGCGGGCGCGGTCGGCAAACTGCAGCGCGCGCGCGGCCATTTCGATGTCTTCTTTCTTCGCGCGCGCCAGTGAGGCGATGCGCGGCATGCGGATGGCCTGGGTGATGGTAGCGATGGCCGCGAAATCGCCCTCGGAGGCCATGGCGAAGCCGGCCTCGATGATATCCACGCCCAGGTCTTCAAGTGCGTGGGCCATGGTGAGTTTTTCCTGCGTGGTCATGCTGCAACCAGGCGACTGCTCGCCATCGCGCAAGGTGGTGTCGAAGAAGACGACGTGATTTGGACTCATAGGCGCGCCTGCCAGGGAAAGAACGTCATTCCAGCTCTTCTAGTGTCGCTCATCGGGGCGCTATAAGGCAAAGTTATTCTTTTTAGGTAAGCGATTAGAATTAGTTATGATAATCACAGGTTATATCGACGAGTTTTTCCGCATGGGTTTGGGGGCGTGCTACCCCACCCTAGGCGCAAGGACAAAGACGCGCCGAGGATGGGGCACCCAGCACCCGGAGGAATGCGAATGGAGTTGAATCAGCTCGAAACGTTTCTTGCAGTGGCCGAGGAGCGCAGTTTTTCGCGTGCGGCTGTCCGCCTGCACCGCACGCAGCCCGCTGTGAGCCAGGTGATTCGCAAACTGGAAGAGGCAGTAGGCGAAACGCTCTTCGATCGCGCCGCGCGCGATGGCTCGCTCACGGCTTCCGGTGAGCTGTTGCGCGATTACGCGCTGCGCCTGCTCGCGCTGCGCCGCGAGGCGACGAGCGCTCTCGGCGAGTTGAAGAGCCTGGAACGCGGGCGGCTGCAACTGGCGGCCAATGAGTACACCTGCATGTATCTGCTGCCGGCGATCGATGCCTTTCGCCGCGAGGCGCCGCAGGTGGGCGTTACGGTGCACCGCATGCTGGCATCGCGGATTCCCGACGAGCTGAACCTGCGCACCTTCGAGCTCGGTGTCGTGTCGTTCCGGCCCGATCCGGAGCAGTTCCGCACGATCGCGGTGTATGGAGACAGCCTGGACCTGATCGTCGGTCCGCAGCATCCGCTGGCCGCGGCGGAACGCGTCTCCATCAACGATCTCGGCAGCGAACTGTTCGTGGCGCACAACGTGGCCTCGCCGCTGCGGCGCAAGGTGATCGAGACCTTTCAGCGTTACCGCACGCCGTTGAATATGGGCATCGAGCTGCCCACCATCGAGGCCATCAAGCGATTCGTGGCCATGGGCAATGGCGTGGCGCTGGTTCCGCATCTGGCGGTCGCACGCGAACTCGAGATTGGCGACCTGGTACGCGTGCCGGTGAACGAACTGGAGATGCGCAGGGTGCTGCGGCTGGTGCATCGCCGGCAGGGATCGCTCTCTTATGCGGCCAAAGCGTTTTTACTCACGCTGCGGCGGCTGGCCAAGGAACAGGGGCCGCCGTTTTATTATCACGTGGAGCGGGCGGGATGAAGAGGCAAGGACTCGATACCAGGGGCTGGGGACTAGCGAACGAGACGCCGAATTGCGTTCACGCGCGTCTATAGCTGAAGATGATTCCACTTCCGTCGCCGACTCGACCCGTTTCGGCCAGTTACAATGCTGAGAGCGGGACCCGGTGGGATCCGGCGCGCCCAAATTTTGACAAAACTCGTTGCCAGCCGGACGCTAACCGGACGGATGCGCAGTGATGAGGTTCAGGACCCGAATGAAGAAGATCGTCGCTTTAGCCATTCTGCTGGCTGCCGGTGTGGCCGCAGCACGCGCTCAGGAGAGCCGCCAGGACATCAGCCTTAGCGGAACCGCATTACTTGAACCCTTCAAGGCCTCGTCCACCACCGTCCAGGTGAATGCGACGCCGGCCTACGGCGCACTGGTCAGCTACCGCTTTATGTTGACGCCCACCAGCGCCCTCGAAGCGAACTACGGCATCACGTACCAAAACAGTATCGGATACTATGTGAACCCCAATCACTATAAGATCCTCACCCGCACGCAGGAGCTGTCGGGCGCGTTTGTGAAGTCGTTCGTCTTCAAAAACTGGAATCCGTTCGTAGAGGCCGGCCCGGGCGCGCTTATCTTTCTGCCGATTCTCAACTCCGGCACCACAACGCACGACACCAAGCAGGAGACGGAGGTCGGCGGCCTCTACGGCGTGGGCTTCGCCTACGAGATCAGCCCCAGCTTCGACATTCGCGCGGAATATCGAGGCTTGGTGGTGAAGGTTCCCACCTTCGGCGATTCTCAATTCACGACCAACCGGTGGTACAACATCTCCGAGCCGGTGGTTGGCGTGGCCTATCACTTCTGAGGTGCCGGCGTATCCGGCCCCAGATCCATAAAAAAGAATGCTCTGAATGAAAAGGGATGTGGCGCGAGGCCCATCCTTTTTTAGCTTGCGGAAAGTGGAAGCAGACCGTTCGACTCAGGCCGTCGCCGCTTGCACGCTCTGCGCCTCGCGATAGCGTCCCAGCTCTTTTACCATGCCGCAATGCGCACGGAGCGCATCCAGCGCGCGCTGGCCCTCGTCTGCGGAGCGGATCTGGCAATCGACATAGAAGACGTATTGCCAGGGTTTGCCATGAACCGGGCGCGACTCGATCTTGGTGAGATTGGTGCCCAGGGCGGAGAGCGCGGCCAGCGCGGCCACCAGTGAGCCGGGACGGTTCTCGACGGAAAATGCAATGCTGATTTTGTTGGCGCTGATCTTGTTGGCTTCAGCATCGGTGCGCGCGTCCGCACTCGGGCGCACGAGGAAGAAGCGCGTATAGTTTTCCGGGTTGTCCTCGATGTTGGCTTCGAGAATCTCCGCGCCGTAGTAGCGGGCCGCGGCCGCGCTGGCAATGGCGGCGGCGCGGCGATCGCGCAGTTCCACCAGTTGCTTCACGCTGCCGGCCGTGTCGTAGGCGGCGAAGGCCTCCATGCGCGGATGCGCGGCCAAAAAGCGCCGGCACTGGGCGAGGGCCACGGGATGCGAAAAGACGCGGTCGATCTCTTCGCTGGTCGCACCCGCGACGGCGATCAGATTGTGCCGGATGCGCAGCAGGGTCTCCTGCTCGACCTGCACATCGTGCGCAAGCAACAGATCGAAGTGCTCGGAGACCGAGCCCGCCAAACTGTTTTCAATTGGGATGACGGCGGCGCCGGCCGACCTGTTGGCGAGCGCGGCAAAGACTTCCGCCGAGAGCGCGCACGGAAGAATCTCCGCATCGGGCACCAGCTTCAGTGCCGCTTCATGGCTGAACGAGCCGGGCTCTCCCTGGATTGCGATCTTCATGGGGTGGTGCGCTGCTCCCGGACCTGGTAAGAATAACTACGATTCCCTTTCGCACCATACCATACGGCTTCGCCATGACCATACGGCTCCGCTATGCCCATACGGCTCGGCCATGAAGCGGTCTCGTCGGGGCGGAGAACGGGCGCCTGGGAACTGCGCAACCAAAGTACGCAACAAAATATCTAGCGCCGCATCCACAGATCGGCCGCCACAAAGCAGAGAAAGACCATGGCGATGACACCGTTCATCGTGAAGAACGCCGCATTCAATTTGCGCAGATCGCGCGGAGACACCAGCGAGTGTTCATACGCCAGCAGCGCTCCCACGGCGGCAATGCCGATCCAGCCCGGGGCGCGGAAATGAAACAGAGCGCCGAACCAGACCAGCAGCGCCAGCATGGCCAGGTGCATGAGGCGCGCAGCCCAGAACGCGGCGGGAATGCCGGCGGCCTGCGGCAGGCTGTAGAGCCCCGCGGCGCAGTCGTGCTCGTAGTCCTGGCAGGCGTAGAGGACGTCGAACCCACCGGCCCACAATGTGACCGCCGCCGTGAGGACCAGGATGCGCGGATCGAGGCTGCCGCGCACGGCGATCCACGCGGCGGAAGGCGCAAGCCCCAGCGAAAGCCCGAGCACGAGGTGCGACCAGCGGGTGAGCCGCTTCATGTAGCTGTAGCCGAACAGAACCACCAGAACCACGGGAGAGAGGCAGAGCGTGAGCAGATTGAGCTCGCCCGCAGCCACAACAAAAATCAGCGCCGCAATCGAGGTAAATCCCAAAACAAACTGGCGCGAGAGCAGGCCGGCGGGAATCGCCCGGCTTTTGGTGCGCGGATTCGCCGCGTCCAATTCCGCATCCGCCCAGCGATTGAAGGCCATCGCCGCGGACCGTGCCGCCACCATCGCGACCAGAATCCAGCCCACGGTGCGCGCGCCCGGCAGGCCATGCGCCGCCAGCAGCACGGCCGTGAGGGCAAACGGGAGCGCAAAGATCGAGTGCTCCCACTTGATCATCTCCAGCGTTGTGCGTGTCTTCGAAAAAATCCCAGGCATCGGCGGCTCTACGGTTCATTTTACTGGCTCTAATCCGCCTATTCTCGATCCGCAGCCACTCCGGGCTACAGGGCGAACTCGTCTTCTCTGAAGACGTCCCGGAGAGGAATCACCGTATCTACCTTGGTCAGTTTGAACAGCTCCATGACCCGGCTGCTGACTCCAGCGACCACCAGAGCGGTGCCTTCTTTCTGGCAGTGCACGTAGTAGTTCACAATGGTTCCCATGGCCGCCGAATCCATATACGGGACTTCGCTCAGGTCGAGAACCGTGGTGCGCGGCTGCGGCTCGGTGCGCAGCGCCGCCTGGAAGTCGAAGAGATTGCCCAGCGTGAGCGGACCCGCAAGCCGAAAGATGCGCGTTCCGGAAGTTCTTCCCTCTGCAAGGTCGAAGGTGAGCGGTGAATCGTTGTGCATGGCGAGTTAAGTGTAAGGAAAACAAGACGCAGTTTGATTACATTCTGATGAATGTAGCGCGCCGCGCACCCCGCGCGGGGCTTCGTCCTTATGGGAAGATCCTCCGTACAGGCGGCCCGGTGCGCCAAGGCCGTTGCGCGATTTGGTAGCGGCGGCCGGCCCGTATTCTAGAGCTGAATGCTGATTTCGTTTGTCGCACCGCGCCTCAGCGGCTGCCCCGGTTGCCCGCGGCCGGCGCGCGCGGATTTCGCCTGCCCTCACCTGCTAAACTCACTCGTTATGCTCTTCGCAATTTTGACGATTGCGGCCGCGGCTTACCTGCTTGGATCCATCCCCGTGGGATACCTGCTGGTCAAGCTCTTCCGGCATCAGGATATCCGCGCCGTGGGCAGCGGTAACATTGGCGCCACCAATGTGATGCGCGCCGGCGGCAAGGGGCTGGGCGCGGCCACCTTCCTGCTCGATGTGCTCAAGGGCTGCGCCGCCGTCTGGCTGAGCGCGGTGCTGGCCGGCCTGCTCGTGCCCGCGCTCGATTACCGCAATGCCGAGGCGCTCGGCGCCCTTTGCGCCGTGCTCGGCCACATGTTTACCCCGTGGCTCAAGTTCCGCGGAGGCAAGGGTGTGGCCACGGGATTCGGTGTCTTCCTGGTCGCCGCGCCTTCAGCCGCTCTCGCTGCCATCACCGTCTTCGCCGTCGTTCTTGCGCTCACGCGTTATGTGTCGCTGGGCTCGATCCTGGCGGCAGCCAGCTTTCCGGTCTTTGCCGCATACATGGTCAAGGGCGACCGGCCGCTCTTCTTCTTCTCCGTCCAGGTGATCGTGGCGCTGCTTATCATCGTCAAACATCACCAGAACATCCGCCGCCTGCTCACCGGCACGGAATCCCGTTTTGGAGTAAGAAAGCCCGCATGAGCCGCATCTTCATCTTGGGTTCCGGCGCCTGGGGAACCGCACTCGCGCTCGCGCTGCACCGCCGCGGCGGCCACCAGGTCACGCTGTGGGCGCACAGTCCCGAGGCCGCGCAGGCGATCGTCGATGCGGGCGAGAACAGGCAATTTCTCCCCGGCTTCCCGATTCCCCAGGAGATCGCCGTCACCGGCGACTGCGCCGCCGTGGCCGACGCCGAGATCATCGTCTCCGTCGTTCCCTCCGAATTCCTGCGCCCCACGCTGGTGCGGCTGCGCAGGCACATGCATAACAGCCAGTTCGTGGTGAGCGCCACCAAAGGGCTGGAAGAACGAAAGGGCCTGGAAGAACGCACTTTTCTGCGCATGACCGAGGTGCTCTCATCCACGCTCGAACCGGCCGGGCACTTAGTCTCGATCGGCGCGCTCTCCGGGCCCAGCTTCGCCCTGGAAGTGGCGCAGGGCCAGCCCACCGCCGTGACCGTGGCCTTCAGCGATCCCGATGTGGGCGCCTTCATCCAGCAGGAGTTCTCCTCGGAGTCGCTCCGCCTCTACACCTCCACCGATGTGGTCGGGGTGGAGATGGGCGGCGCACTCAAAAACGTGATCGCCATCGCCGCGGGCATCGCCGCCGGCGTGGGCCTGGGCTACAACTCCGCCGCTGCGCTCATCACCCGCGGCATTGCGGAGATCACGCGCCTCGCCGTGGCCTGCGGAGGCCGCCGCGAGACTCTGGCCGGCCTCTCCGGCATGGGCGACCTGGTGCTCACCTGCACGGGCAGCCTGAGCCGCAACCGGACTGTCGGAGAAGGATTAGGCCAGGGCCGCCCGCTGCCTGAGGTTCTTGAAAGCCTGGGCGGCAAAGTGGCGGAGGGCGTGCTCACCGCGCGCGCCGCGCTCGGCCTGGCCCGCCAGCTCCAGATCGAGATGCCCATCACCGAGCAGATGGAGCTGATCCTGGATCAAGGCAAAGACCCGCGTGAAGCGATCCGGGATTTAATGTTGAGGCCGGGGAAAGAAGAGCACTGATTCATGCCGCGTGCTGACGCATGAGGCGGATCGAGTCTGTGCCATCCCAGGTCTCAGCGGCGCGACCCTGCGACTCGGCTCAGGCAGGTTCTGAGGCGCCCCGCGATTCACCCCGTCAGGGTCGTATTCCGATTAGAACGGATGCGCACTCGCTTCCGGCCTCGCTCCCCGCGCCGCGGCGTTCCTCATCAAAAGCTAATGATTCTGGGCATTTTGATGCTGTTAAACAGGCCGAATGAGCCTGACGGGATCGAATATGCAACCGGGCGCCGGATTGGCACGCGGCTTGCATTCTGCATTCATCTGAGACCACGGCTCTCCCCGAGAAGCGGGAAACCGTGAACCGCAGCAGTGCGGTAAGAAGGAGTCAGGCATGGCTAGCCAGAGCGTCCTTGCAGGACGCGACTACTCGAGATTCGATGAGTTCCTCGACAATCTCGTCAGCGACGTGTACCCCGAGTTCCCATCGGAACCCCATCTCACCATCACGCGCCTGATGATCACTCAGCTGCACAATGAGGGGCTGCTCGTTCCCGGCGCCAGGGTTCTGGATGTGGGCTGCGGCCAGGGGCTCGCGCTGGAGATCTTTCGTTCGCTGGGGATGAATGCCGTTGGAGTTACGCTCGGCCAAACGGATCTGGGAGTTTGCCGTTCAAAGGGCTTTGAAGTCCATGGCATGGACCAGAACTTCCTGGAGTTTGCGGCGGGGAGTTTCGATCTGCTGTGGTGCCGGCATGTTCTGGAGCATAGTGTCGCTCCGCTCTTCACGCTCTCTGAGTATCGGCGTCTCGTCAAATCGGGCGGCCTCGTCTATGTCGAAGTGCCCACGCCTGACAGCTCGGCTCATCACGAGCGGAATCCCAACCATTACAGTGTCTTGCCCAAATCCTCCTGGCTGCATCTCATGGAGCGGTCTGGATTCACGGTGGTGCACTCGATCGATCTTCCCTTCGACGTTCCGTGCGGTCCGGATCTCTATTGGGCGTTCCTGTTGCGCCGTACCGCGTAATGCCTGCTCAGGGGTTTTGCTTACTCACAGGGTGAGAAATGCAGGCTGAGAGTGAAAGATGAATCAAAGCATGCAAGAACAACAGCTGGTTGTCTTTGACTGGGGGCTATCGAGCTTCTTCGGATGGGGTGTATATGGACTGAACTTGATGCTGAGTTGGTCGCAGCGCCCCGATCTCGGAGCTGTCTGCGCGGCTCCGTTCGACATGGCCAGCATCGTGCTCGATCCGCTCGAACTCAAGCTCATCGAGCCCTTCCTGAAAGCCTCTGTTCCCATCCTTCGGCGGCGCCAATCGTGGGCTGCGCCGGCGATGAATTTGCCGACCATCGTGCTTCATGCGCTTGGCAACGACCTGGAGACGGGATCCGCAGGCGTTCCAGTCTTCGGCGATCCAACCATCGGCGTCATCTTTTCGCAGGACACGTGCTTTACCGCCGTGGGTCATGAGCGCGCCAAACAATATCCGTTGATCATCACCGGATCGCGATGGAACAGGGACGTTCTTGTTGCGCATGGCATACGCCACGTCACCACCGTGATTCAGGGCGTGGACACAGCCTACTTCCACCCTGCGCCGAAGCGCGGCATCTTCCGCGACAAGTTCGTAGTCTTCTCGGGAGGCAAACTGGAAAGGCGCAAGGCGCAGGATCTTGTTGTGCAGGCGTTCAGCATCTTCGCAAGCCGGCATCCTGACGCGATCCTGCTGACTGCGTGGGGCTCGCCCTGGCCGCGATTCGCGGCGACACTCGCCGAGAATCAAAGTATTGTGCCGATCCGATTTGTGAATGACCAGACTCCGGACCTGCTGGGCTGGACGCAGGCGAACGGAATTCCACGCGAACAAGTCTTCCATCTCGGAGCCACGCCGCAAATCTCGATGCCCCAGATTCTCAGGGAGGCGGACGTCGCGCTCTTTCCGAATCGGGCCGAAGGCGGCACCAACCTGGTTGCGATGGAGTGCATGGCCTGCGGAGTGCCCACCATCCTCTCCGCCAATACCGGACACCTCGACCTGATCCACGATCAGAATTGCTTCCCCCTGTTACAACAAAACCCCATCAGCGGCGCGGCTCACGCGGATTGGGGTGAAAGCGACGTGGATGAAATTGTGGCGACCCTTGAGTTCGCCTACTCCAACCGCCAAAACGCCGCTCTGCGCGGCGCACGCGGCGCGGAGTTCATCAGCCGGTTTACCTGGTCAGCGCAGCTGGAGCAATTTGCTGAGGTGCTGCGCCCGTACATGAAAACGGCTTGCGCTTCCAGCAAGAGCACAGTCAGCGTGCCTTGATCTTTTCTCCGCGCTGAGCGCCGTTCACCGGCCGCGCAGCCCGCACCGGACGCGGCGCCTCTGTGGTCATTTCCCGGGCCGAGAAATTTTGCGCACGTCGATTCAAGTTTGTGCTTTCCCAGGTCCCAGCAGCGAGACCTGGGGCACCCGCGCCATCTTCCCAGTCATTCGCGAGTTCTTTGGCCTTGGCAGTGCCGGCCTCCTGCGACGCACGATGGGCGCTTTCGCGGGAATCTCTGCGAGCGCGTTTTCGCGGGCTCGGCTCTACGGATCGAGAATGGTAAACGGCGAATGCATCGCTTGTGCGGCGGCTTTAGGAGCGGCGTTCTTGCCGGTAAGGCTCTGCCGCAGGCTCCGCCATTTTTTGCCCAGCCGGTCTGAGGCCAGAAACAGATGTCCCGCGGTGAGCCGGCCCACCACGCGATGGTGGCCCACCGCGGCCAACGCCATCGAAGCGATGCAGCCGCATTGTTCGCAATCGGGATCGCCCCCAAACTGGCACGGCCCGATGCGGGTTCTGAGATCGGCGGAGAGGGTCTCCGTGGTTCTCGCAAAGATGCACGCCTCCGGATTCGCCGGCGGAGAGGCGATCTCCCGGATGAGCGATTCCGGCATATCGAGCTTGGCATACTTCCGCCGCAAGGCGCGCAACTCGGCGATGGTGGCGGCCCTTTGCCACGCGGTCAATATCTCCGGATCCAGCGCGCCGCGCTGCGGAGTAAACAGGCTGAACCAGACCTTGGCAACCTCCGGCCGCGCGGTCCAATAGCTGAGGAATTCGTCAAGATAGCCGGGACGATCTGCGATCTGCGCGGTAATGGTGCAATGAATCGTCACCTTCACGCCGCGAATGCTCTTGAGGATGCGTTCGTAGGTAGCCGGTTTGCGCCGCGCATCGTGTTCCGGCTGCAATCCATCCACTGACACCACGATGTTCAACTTCTTCAGTTGCATCCACGTTGCGGGAATCTCCCGGAAGGCGCTCGTGACCACTTGTGTATGCACGCCGCGTCGCTCAATCTGCGGCAGCAGCGCGTCCAGCTCGCGGTACCGGACCAGCGGATCTCCGCCAACTAGCGAAACGTGGAGCGGTTTGTGCTCGTCGATCAATGCAAGCACTTTGGCCACCAGTTCGTCACCCTTGAAGTCGGAAAGCTGGCGCAGCTGCGTCGCGCCTCCCAGATGCGCCGCATCGAAGGCGTAACAACCGGGACAACGCAACGGGCATTCTTTCGTAATCTCGATGGAAAGTGAAGGCGCGCGTCCGGCCAGAATCCTGGCCCAGGCGTGGACAACCTCTGATTTTTTCATGACCTCTCCGCATTCGACATACCGGACGAACAGTTGTCTATCGACGAGTCGTCAACGGCTCTGTGCGAGCCGTCAGGAACGCGAGCCTAGTGAGGAACCAGATCAGATGCGAAGAGGCAGAGCGTACATGCCCAGGATCGGCCCGGGCTCCGTCTCATTGCGGAAAGCCGCAACCGCCTGACCGCGCCCAACATCGCCCAGAAAGCGACTGCGGCGGAAGCACCACAACAGCGGCCAGCGGGCAAGCAACCGTTCGAAAGTCCCCTTGCAGGATTGCACCAGCAGCAGCGCCAGGCACAGAATCATCAGGATCATCAACACGCTGGACTCAAAGTCCTCACCGCCATGCAGAAAGTGATCCCAAGTCCACAGGTGCTGGGTCACGGGCATGGTCACTAGTGAGACCGTCACCAGCATCAGAAGAAAGCGGCCCATCCCGGCAAGCACCCGGCCGGCGCACGTAAATGCGTTCAGGTTTGGCCGCCTTGGGCTGGGAGTCCGGGTCAAAAAAGCTCTCCTTCGCTCTCTTTTCGAGTTTACGCCACAATCCCGATAGGGTTCTGTCGGTGGAGTTCGGATGCGACCTAGTTTGTTTAGATTCACTAACCGAGCGCGGAGCCGCCGGGAGGCTCAGGAAACTCGTGGGAATCGAGCCGCCGGCAGTAGACCAACGCGATGGCCACGGCATCCCATCTATATGGTTCGACCCTGTTTCCTGGTTGTCGACAAGCAATATCCCGGCAACATCTCCACCCGCAAACTCGTGATCGAGACGGCGCTGCTCAACGTGCTCACAGCCTATAGCGCAAAGGAGGCCATCGAGACGCTAGCCCGCTTTCCCAAGGTGGATGGCATTGTGATCGACATCGAGGCGTATGACATGCCGTGCCGGAAGCTCATCGACGAGCTGCGCAAGATCAACCACGATATTCCCGTCGTGACCGTCTCCCCCAGCGGCCACGACCGCTGCGGCGGCGAGCAGTATCATGTCTCTTCGTACGACCCCGAGGATCTGCTTAATCAGCTCCAGGCTATCTGCTCGAAGGACACCCGGAGGGCGCTTGAGGAATGCGTTCCGCCGCCCGGCAACGAGGCAGGGAAGCAGAGAATAGAGGAAGAACATTCCCGTTCGAGACTGTGAAGCTGCGGAATCTCACCGAGCTTCCCCAATAAGTTAGGAACCGATACTCTGCCGGAGGGGTTCCTGATCGCCTGACAGCCCTTCTTCCCTACTCGATACTTCGTGCTCTCTTTCCCCAGCCGCCAATTCCCAACGCAACTTCCATGCAGGCATCGCGCAAGGCATCCGCCGAGGCGCGGTTTTCCAGGGCGCGGGAGACGACCATGCCGCCGACGCAGAGAGCGGCGATAGCCTGGGCGGCGCTGTGGCGATTGCGGCCGTTAGCGTGCATGCCGCGCTCAAGAATGCTGACCATGGCGGCGAAGACGGTTTCGAAGGCGCGTTTAGCGTGCCTGTCGCTGCGGGTCACATCGGTGGGGAGGGCCACCATGGGGCAGGAGTTCTCGACATCTTCAAAGTGCTGGCGGGAGAGATAGGCGCGGACGACCTGCGGGCCGACCTGGGAGGACTTGAGATCGACCTCGACGCCGTCCCAGCAGCTTTGCCATTCGGGATCGGTGAAAAAACAGCCGAGGACTTCGGCGTAGAGGTCGCTCTTGCTTGTGAAGTAGCTATAGAAGCCGCCGCGGGTGAGGCCGGCGCCGGCCATGATGGCGTCGAGCGAGACATTGTCGAATCCATGGCGGTTGAAGAGTCGGCGCGCGCTGTTGACGATCTTTTTCTTCACCTCGGGGCGGTGACCGGCTGGATAGGGCATTTTTTCTTTTCCTTGGCACAGAGCATCGGCCGATCAGGGAGCGCGTGTCGATGAAAATATGTTCTTGAACATAAGTTTTTGGCGTGTTTGGATGAATCGACATTCACTTTGCAGGCCGGGAGCAAACGATGAGAGACGGGACAAGCTTGTTGACGCGGCGTAAGGCGGTACTGGGGATTGGCGTTGCATCGAGCAGCGCGCTGATGGGATGGCGCGCGCAGGCGCAGCAGCCGGCGATGGAGGAGAAGCCGGCGACGGGAGCGAATGCGGCGCGCACGTCGCTGCACCAGGAGATCGAGCTGAAGGCTGAGCCGCAGCGGGTCTTCGATCTGCTGCTGGACGCGAAGCTGTTTGCAGCGTTTACGGGGATGCCGGCGACGATCGATCCGAAGCCGGGCGGCGCCTTCTCAACCTTTGGCGGAATGGTTGAAGGGCGGAATGTCGAGATTCTTGCGCCGAAGCGGATTGTGCAGGCGTGGCGGCCGGCTTCCTGGGATCCGGGCGTGTACTCGATTGTGCACTTCGAGCTGAGGCCGGGCGGCGCGGGAACGACCGTGGTGTTGGATCACACCGGCTTTCCGGAGGGCGACTTCGATCATCTGGATCCGGGCTGGCACCAGCGCTATTGGGATCCGATGAAAAAGTACCTCGCGAGCTAGGGGTCCGATCTCAGATCAACCCGGGGGGGTTGGGGCTTGGCGGGTTTCCACCCTTTCGCCAGAAAAAAGGCGAAAGGGTGGGGCGCGGGGATTGTCTCTGTTACTGCTTCCCTGTTCCGCGGTTCCTATTTCCCGGTCCCTGCTTCTTAGTCCCCGGTTTCTGGTCCCTGTGTCCCTGGTCTCTTAGTCCCGAGTCCCTAGAAGCTGTCTCATAAATACTTTGCACCGCGAAAAGCGTCCCTCAGGGGCTAAAGCCCAGTGATTTTTTGCGGCGTTTGCGGCACGACTAAAGTCGTGCCCTTTCACAAAGCTATTTATGAGACTGGTTCTAGTCCTTTATCCGCCGGCGATGGCGCCGATAATGAGCAGCGGCTCGCGGCCCTCGGCGACGGCTTCCGGGAGCGGGGCGTCAGGCGGCTCGTGCGACAGGTCTTCTTCGCAGGCAAAAAAGCGAAGGAAGGGTCTACGCTGCCCTGTTTCGTATTCGCGTATCGTTCCACGCAGCATGGGATAGCGGGCTTCGAGGGCGTCGAGCAGGGCGCGGAGCGTAACGGGCGCGGCCACTTCGAGCTGCACCTCGCCCTGCACCTGCGCCAGGTTGCGCAGATGGTAGGGAAGCTGGACGCGGATTTGGCTTGTCGACGAGGCCAATGAATCCCTCAGGCTTCTGGTGAGACGGCTACAGCGCCTCGCGCTCTCAAGTCATTAAAAGAGACGCGACGGTCATTGCAGCGTCTGCACCTCGACCGAGAGCACGGCGGGCAGATCGCGGACGATCGGCGCCCAGGAGTCGCCCGAATCCGAAGAAGCGTACACCTGGCCGCCCGTGGTGCCGAAGTAGATGCCGCAGCCGTCGAGCTTGTCGACGGCCATTGCATCGCGCAGCACATTGACGTAGCAGTCTTTCTCCGGCAGGCCCTTGGCCAGCGGCTCCCACTCATTGCCGCCGCTGCGGCTGCGGTAGACGCGCAGCTGGCCGTCGAGGGGAAAATGCTCGGAGTCGCTCTTGATGGGCACCACATAGAGCGTCTCCGGCTCGTGCGCGTGGACGTCGATGGCGAAGCCGAAATCCGTGGGCAGGTTGCCGCTGACCTCGCGCCAGTTCTCGCCCGCGTCGTCAGAGCGCATCACGTCCCAGTGTTTCTGCATGAAAAGCACATCCGGGCGCGAGGGATGCATTGCCACGTGATGCACGCAATGGCCGACCTCGGCGTTGGGATCGGGGATGTACTCGGAGCGGAGTCCCTTGTTGATGGGCTTCCAGCTCTGCCCGCCATCATCGGTGCGGAAGGCCCCCGCGGCCGAGATGGCGATATAGATGCGCTGGGGATTGCTGGGATCGAGAAGGATGGTATGAAGGCCCATGCCGCCCGCTCCGGGCTGCCATTGCGGACCGGTGCCATGGCCGCGCAGGCCGGAGAGCTCGTGCCAGCTCTTGGCGCCATCGGTCGAGCGGAAGAGCGCCGCGTCTTCAACGCCGGCATAGACGGTGTCAGGATCAGTGAGCGAGGGCTCAAGATGCCACACCCGCTTGAACTCCCAGGGGTGCTGGGTGCCGTCGTACCACTGATGCGTGGTGAGCGGCTTGCCCGTTTCTGCGGAAGCATCATAGGCAAATTGATTGCTGGCCTTTGCCGGCCACGCGGGCGCGGCTTCTCCGGGCGACACGCCGGGCTGGAACCAGGTCTTGCCGCCATCTTTGGAAGACTGGATGAGTTGGCCGAACCAGCCGCTGGTTTGCGATACATAAATGCGATCAGGGTCAACGGGCGAGCCCTTCATGTGGTAGATCTCCCAGCCGGCGAAGAACGGGCCGCTGACCTGCCATTCGCGACGCTTGCCGTCTGAGGTGAGGATGAAAGCGCCTTTGCGCGTTCCTACAAGCACTCGCACGTTGCTCATTCCAGGTCTCCCAAACCAGGTTTGCGGCGCTTGAGGGCTGAAGATTCAAACCCCGCGAGGCCGCATTGCAGCGATTCTTGCCGATTTGCGTTGCAATTTGCAAGCTATTTTCCCTCTTCCCGTAGCGGAAAAGCTATGCACACCGTAACCCATTAGTCGCATTCAAGTTTTACTTCAGTGACCTATAATCCGTTCCATCTAGCGATTTAAAAAGGATGCCCTCCCTCATGCGTCAGGCCAATTGCCGCTTCTCAAACCCTCGTGCGTGCCCCGGAAACGCTTTATCCCGGATAACCGGACGCTGCAAGGCCTTCGCGGCTCTCCTGATTTTGCCGGCAATCGCAGTCCTGGCGGGCGCTGCCCTGCACGCGCAGGCGCCGGCGCGGCTCACGCAGGCGATCGATCCGGCGCATGTGCAGGCGCTGGCCAACCATCATCCGCTGTGGGCCAATGGGTCGAACGACGCGGGACGCGTGCCGGCGGATCAGGAGTTCGGGCACCTGACGCTGGTGCTGGCGCGCTCACCGGAGCAGGAGCAGGCTTTCACGCAGTTTGTCGCCGACCAGCAGAATCCAGCCTCGCCCGCGTTCCACCATTGGCTGACGCCTGCCGAGGTGGGTGAGCGCTTCGGGCTAGCCGATGCTGATATCGAGACGCTTACCGGCTGGCTCCAAGCGCAGGGGCTGCAGGTGAACTGGGTGTCACCCAGCCGGATCTTTATCAGCTTCGGCGGAACGGCCGCGAATGTTGAGCAGGCCTTCGGCACGGAGATTCACAACTATTCGGTCAACGGCGAGCAGCGCTTTTCGGTAGCCTCCGAACCGGTGATTCCGCAAGCTCTGGCGCCGGCGATCCAGGCGATTCGTGGGCTGTACACGATCAAGGACCGGCCGCTGCACCAGATGACGCAGATCGAATCGAGCTCGCCGGAGTTCACGACCAACAGCGGCGGCCACTACATAGGACCGGCGGACTTCGACACAATCTACGATGTGCCGCCGAGCTTGACGGGCGCCGGCCAGACGATCGGGATCGTCGGCGAGGCGCGGACGGATTTTGCCGATTTCGCTAATTTCAGGGCGCTTACGGGAGCCACCTTCGCCAATCCAACAGAGATTGTTCCGCCGGATGGCACCGATCCGGGGCCGGCGTTTACCGCGCCGCCGACGGGCGGGCAATCGGCCGGAGACCAGAGCGAGGCGACGCTGGACGTGCTGCGGTCAGGCAGCGTGGCGCCGGGAGCGAATTTGCTGCTGGTGGTGGCTAGCACGGGCGGAACCAGCGACGGCATCGTGACGGACGCGCAGTATCTGGTGCAGACCTCGCCCCGGCCCGCGAACATTATGACCATCAGCTTTGGAGAGTGCGAATCGGAGGCAGGGAGCGCCGGAGCGCCGTTCTGGGATCCGCTCTTCAAGCAAGCAGCAGCCGAGGGAATTTCGGTGTTCGTCTCTTCGGGCGATTCCGGGGCGTCGGGATGTGATGCGGCATTTACGACACCGCCAGCAACTCCGGCCGCAAACAGCCCCAACTCCATCTGCTCGTCAAGCTATGCCACGTGCGTAGGCGGAACGGAGTTCAACGATGCGAGCAATCCCTCGACCTACTGGAGTTCGACCGACGGGACCGGCTTGCTCTCGGCCCTCGGCTACATTCCGGAGGGCGGCTGGAATGAGCCTGGATCGGGCTCTTCGACGCAGGTGGCCTCTTCCGGAGGCGGAGTGAGCACCTACATCGCCACGCCGAGTTGGCAGACAGGCACAGGCGTGCCTTCGGCACGCACAGGACGCTATACGCCGGATGTTTCGTTTTCCGCATCCTGCCATGACGGGTATTTTGCCTGCCTGGCTGCCTACGGAACCAGCGCTTCAAACAATGCCGGCTGCGTAGCGGGATCGAATGGCGCCTATTCGTTTGTCGCCTTCTGCGGAACATCGGCTGCGGCTCCCGGCATGGCCGGCGTGGCAGCGCTGCTTGACCAGAAGCTGAGTGGGGCGCAAGGTAACTTGAACCCTCAGCTCTATCAGGAAGCTACCCCGGGATCCACCGCATTTCATGACGTCACGGTAGCGAGCAGCGGCGTGAGCTCGTGCAGCGTGAATACGCCGAGCATGTGCAACAACAGCATCCCCAGCGCGACGGCGCAGACAGGCGGGCAGGCGGGATTCATGTTGACGACCGGGTTCGACGAGGTGACGGGCCTGGGCTCGCTCGATGTGCAGCAGTTTTTGAACAACTATGCGTCCACCGTGTCTCCCGGCTTCGCGATTAGCGGCGTGAATGTCTCGATTGCTCCGGGCGCCACTTCGGGCAATACTTCGACGATCACGGTCACGCCCTCCGGAGGGTTTACCGGCGTGGTGACGCTGGCGGCGACAGTGACCTCAAGCCCGGCCGGCGCCCAGGATCCGCCGACATTGAGCTTTGGTTCAACCGGCACCGTAAACCTGACCGGGACGACTGCCGGCACAGTTACGCTAACGATCTCGACGACGCCACCAAGCTCGGGCGCGGTGGAGAGGCCTTTGCACCCCACGCTGCGCAGATATGGCGCGGGCGGTGCGGCTTTGGCGTGCATTTTTCTTCTATGCGTTCCCACGCGGCGCCGTAGCTGGCGCAAGCTGCTGGCCTTGGCGGTGCTCGCCGTGGGATTGGCCGGAATGCAGGCGTGCAGCAACACGACTACCAGCAATCCGCCCACCAAGATTACGCCCACGGTGACGGTGACTCCCTCGCCCGCAATCGTCACGACTGCCGCACCACTGTCAGTCACCGTAGCTGTTGCAGGAGCGAGTGGCAGTGCGATGCCCACCGGAACCGCGAGCCTGGTGAGCGGCACTTACGCTTCGCCGACGGCAACGCTCTCGAACGGCAGCGCGACGATTACTATTCCGGCGGGCTCTCTTACGACCGGCACCGATCCCCTGAACGCCACTTATTCACCCGATACTTCCAGTGCGTCCACTTATAACTACGCATCGGGCACAAACTCGGTGGTTGTGACGACGGCCAACCTTCCCGGCACGACAGCGGGAACTTACGTGATCACGGTGACCGGAACCTCCGGCAGCGTGACCGAGTTCGGTTCCATCATTCTGATCGTGCAGTAATGGCGGATTGACCGGCGCGCCCATATACCACCCGATGGGCGACCGCGCAATGGACGCTTCACGGCGCGGCCACGGAGAGCAGGCGCACCGGCCCCAGCAGGCCCGACGGCAGCAGCGGCGAATCAGCTTTATACGGCATGAAATCGGCGAAGGTGTATTTCTTCACCGACCACGGCTGCTGATCGCCGATGAGGCGGTTGACCCATAGGTTAGTCACCTTGATGCTCAACTGATTCGTCCCTGGAACGAGTAAACCGGTAAGGTCGATCTTGTAAGGCGTCTTCCACAGAATGCCGAGATCTTTACCGTTCACCTCGACCCCAGCTAGATCTTTCACGTCGCCCAGATCGAGCCAGAGATGGGTGCCGGGAGTGAATGCGGACGCAGGAATCTCGACGGTCTTCGAATAAGTGGCCGTGCCGGAAAAATATTTGACGCCGGGGTTGGAGTTATCGCTCCAGGAAGTGAGCCGGTCGAGTTGAATCGTTGCCGGAGCGCCTCTGCCCGGCTGAAATTGCACGGACCAGTCGTGATTGAGAAGATCGCTTGTGTCTGCGACGGGCGCTTCAACCGGCCGTTCGAATTGCTGCGACAGGGCGGCGGCCGGCTTGCGGAAGACAACGAAGATCGTTCCGTAGGGATCGAGATGAAGCGGGACGGTCGTGCGCCCGCCGGCGATCTGGTACGAGGCCGGTCGTGATGCGCCCGTAGCGGCATCCCACAGCTCCGGCGCCTTGCCGTCCACGCGAAAGGTGGCGCTCACGTCTTCGGGGTGGTCGCGGCGATTGTCGATGAAATAGAGATCGCCATCGGTCAGCTTGCGATGCAGGGACATCAGGGTTGTTTCCGGTTCAGGCGTGGTGAATTCGAAGTCGCGCGGGAGAGCGAGATCGGCGAGCACTTGGTTGGCGCTCATGCCGGAATAGACTCTTCCCTTCCCAAGTTTGCGCATGCCGCGGTTTGATTGAGCGCTTTTGCCCCAGAGTTGATCGGCAACGAAATGAAATTGCTTTTCATCATCGGAGAGGCTGGGTGAATCGACTGGTTTGTCGCCGACGACGACAGCGCCCTGCGCCACCAGTTCCTTGAGCTTCAACAGCACGGGGAGCGTGATGCGCTGGCTGCGGCCGCCAAGATAGAGAATGCGATAACTTGTGCCGCCGGGAGTTACAAGGCGTCCATCCTTGAAAGAGAGATGATGGAGGATCACGTCACTATTGACAAAGTCGAAGCCATAACCCTCCGGCGCGTCCTCGATTCCCTTCCAGCCAAAGACCGCCGTGAGCGGACCCTCCTCGCCGTAGAAGTAGGCGACGTCGCCATAGAAATTGCCTTGCTGCAGGAGATAGGAGCAGCGAGCAAGGTAATCAACCCATGGCTTGGCTTCATCGGCCCAGGTCTGATTGCGATTGAACCATAGGCCGTAGGGCCCGAGCGTGAGGCCGGGCGCCATATCGGCTACGGGTTGATGCGCGGATTCGTGAATCTCGAAGCGGTTGACGCCGAGAGCGAACTCGAGGTCGGCAACTTTTTTAAGGCTGTTGGGCGAGAAAGACCATGCGGGGCCGCGCGAGGTCATTGACTCCGCGCCGACGAGATTCTGGCCATAGATATGCGCGACAGACGCGGCGCCGCGCAGGTCGGAGATGTAGTCCACTTCAGGGCTTGGGCTGCCTGCATAGGTCCACATCGCGCCCATGGGAACATCGGCCTTGCTGCGCATCTCCATGTCGTCGCCGAGGGAGGGGCGATGGAACTCCAAGGCTTCGGAGTAATAACTCAATCCATGTGCATGTAAGTCATCGGATATCTCGCCGTAGTGATTTTCGGCGATGAGCTGGCCGATGGTGCGGCGGAAGTCCCAGAGAAAACGATCGGTATCTGAGGTGCTCTTGATGATGATGCCGGTGAGCGCGGGCAGCCATGGGCGCGCATCGTAGCCGCGGCGCTGCTCGAATTCCTCGAGCATGTTATCGGTCCAGTTCTGTGGACCGACTTCGATGGAATCTGTCAGCATGTATGAGATGCCGGATTTGCCCATCTCGCTTGCGCCGATAGTGTCAGCATACATTTTCAGATAGCCGTCGACGTAATTCTTCACGTAATCGCGATTGAGCTTGTCGACTTCGAGACCGGTGGCCTCGGCGGGCGCGGGGCCGTTTTCGTGGCCGGTAAGCGAAGAGCCGATGCGCAGCACCATCCAATTGCCCGTGGGTGGAGTCCAGTCGAGCGTGCCGTCGGGTTTCATTTTGGCGGTGAGGTCGATGACATCATTTTGCGGAACGATGAATGGTTGCGCGACATTGGGGTCAGTAATAGCCCAGAAGTTGCGCGCATTCGCAAAGCCGGCACGCTTTTCAAATTGGTTGACGCGCGCGCCGCTTGAAAGGACGAGTTCCGTGATTCTGTGATTGTGGGAGTGGACGTCCTGTGGTTGCGCGGGATAGACGACACGGAAATAGCGCGCGGTGACGGCATCGAAAGAGGCCGTGCTTTCGACGACGCTGCTGAATGGAATGTCGGCTACCTTGCGGAAGGTCTGGCCGTCGTCGCTGGCTTCGAGACAAGGTGGAATGGCATCGCTATCGTGATCGAAGACGCTGATTGCATCGTCGAGGCTGGCCAGCGTGGCGGCCTGGATGGTTTGCGGATGGCCGTAGTCGAATTGAATCCACGATTCATTGCCAGGCGCTTGCGCGGGAAGCTCGAGTGCGACTGTACTGACGTCGCCATCCGAGAAGGCGGGGACGCTGGCTGTGCCGGCGCTCGAAGTTACCTGGGGATCTAACTCGGACTGTGACTTATCTCCATCCGGGATCTTATAGGCGATGACGGCGACATCCGTGTAGAACTCGGGAGGGACGGTGATTTTTCCGTCTGGACCGCGACGGCCGGAGACCTCGAAGTTCTGGAAGGTTCCGTCCACTTGCGGCGGATGCGGCAACGTGCCGGTGAACGGCCTGCCGCCTTCGATACGCGTGGCAGACCAGACCATCTTCTTCATGCCTTGCGCGGCCGGGACCCACGGGCCGCCGGTCTCGCTCCATCCGGGCGAGCTCGCAATCGCCACTTCCATGCCGTAGCCGCGCGCTGTGGTGACGGCGGAGTTGAAGGCTTGCTTCCACGCGGGCGTCATGTAGATGAGCCGCTGCGGCACCACCTGCGGCGTGTTGATGGCGCCCTCGAAGATGGTGACGCCGCCGAGACCGACGCGGTGCATCCAATTGAGATCGAGCTTGATGCCTTCCTCAGAGATGTTGCCGTTCATCCAGTGCCACCAGACGCGCGGGCGCGCGCCGTTAGGCGGATCGACGAAGCCGCGCAGGAGCGGGTCTTGCGCTGACGCGGGGGAAGGAGTTTGCGCGGGAAGGTTATAACTTGCCACTAATACGGAAAGAAAAAGAGAAGTTATGGCTGATCGGCAACTTAGCATGGAGAATGTTCCTGACTTATCCAATCTCTGAGAAAGCTTATGACAAGGCCGATATCCCGCAGGGGCTCAACCATCCCTTGTTTGGCCGCGATTGCGGCATGACTAAACTCGTGCCCTGTTACAAAGCGCCCATTGCCACGACTTATGAGGCTCGCGGAACAAAACGCTCACGCTTGCTTTCTGGGCGAGACGGTGGCGCGCGTGGAGCCGGTGGTGATGCCGCCATCGACGAGCAAGGTTTGGCCGGTAACGTAGCGGCTGGCTTCGGAGGCGAGAAAGACGATGGCGCCATCAAGGTCGTGCGGCTGGCCGGGTCGTTTGACGGGGATTCGCTCGACGAGATACTCGACCCACTCCTTGTCTTCGTAAAGAGCCTTGTTTTGCTCGGTGCGAAACCAGCCGGGGGCGAGGCAGTTCACCGTGACTCCGTGCTTGCCCCAATCGTCGGCCAGGCTCATGGTCAACTGGCGCACACCGCCGCGGCTGGCGCCGTAGGGGGCGAGGCCCGCATAGCCAAAGACGCTGGTGACAGAGCCGATGTTGATGATGCGGCCATAGTGCTTGGCGATCATGCGGCGCGCGACGGCCTGGGCAACGAAAAAGGTTCCGCGAAGATTCGTGTCGAGAATCTGGTTCCAGTCGCCCCACGTGACGTCAAGCGCGGGCTTGCGGATATTGCAGCCGGCGTTATTGACGAGGATATGGATCTGCCCGAATGCGGCTTCGGCATCGGCGGCCATCTTCTCGATGCTTTCCTGGCTGCGGACGTCAAGTTCGAGCGCGACGGCGCGGCGGCCGAGGGCCTTGATCTCCGCTTCGAAACCAGACAGGCTCTCGCGCTTGCGGCTGGTGAGCACCAGATCCGCGCCGGCTTTGGCGAGAGCCATGGCAAAGTATTGTCCGAGTCCGCGGCTGGTGCCGGTAACAAGGGCGACCTGGCCGGTGAGATCGAAGAGTGGCGTAGTCATTGCGGCCTCGGCGTGAGGATTATCTTCATCAGATTGGGCTCGCCGGCATGCAGGCGCTCGAACCAGCGCGGGCCTTCTTCGAGCGTGGCAACCGCGGTGATGAGCGGCTTGACCTGGATCTTTCCGCTGGCGATGAGTGCGATGGCTTGCGGGTATTCGCCGGACGAGGCGCAGGAGCCCTGCAGGCGTATCTGGCGCGTGACGACTTTTTGCAGCGGCAGCGTGACCTCCGGCGCGATGTTGCCGATGAGCGTGACTGTGCCGCCTTTACGCGTGCAGTCGATGACCGAGGCAACAGTCTCATTGCGGCCGACCGCTTCATAGGCGAGATCGACGCCGCGGCCCTTGGTGAGTTTGTGGACTTCAGCGAGAAGTTCCGCGCCGGAGGCATGCAGGGTTTTATCCGCGCCGACTTGGGCGGCAAGATTCAGGCGGGTTGCGTCAATGTCGGAGATAAAGACGCGGGCGCAACCCGCGGCGCGCGCGGCTTGTAGGGTGAGCAGGCCGATCATTCCTGCTCCAATGACGAGCGCAGTTTCACCGCCTTTGGCCGCAGAGACACGCACGGCGTGGAGCGCGACGGAAACGGCCTCAAGCATCGCGGCCTCGGCGAATGAAATGTTCGCCGGCAAGTGGTACAGGATGCGCTGCGGGACAACGACGAACTCGGCGAAGGCGCCGTGGCGGCGATAGTCGCCGCAGGAGACGCCGACGACCTGGCGGTTGTCGCAGAGGTTGACGTCGCCGGCGGCGCAGTAGGCACAATCGCCGCAGTAGACGGTCGAGTCGAAGGTGACGCGATCGCCTTCGGCGTAGCCGCGCACATTGGAGCCGACTGCGGCTACGGTGCCAGCGGCTTCATGGCCCATGACGATGGGCGGAATGCGGCGGCCGGAGGAGCCGTCGTAGCCGTGCACGTCGCTGCCGCAGATGCCGCAGGCTTCGACGCGGACGAGGACTTCATCGGGGGCGACGGAGGGTAGAGGCAGATTGGCGATTTCGAGGTGGTTGTATTCGGAGAGCAGGAGGGATTTCATAATTGACTGATTCCTGTCATGGATAGCTGCAATATCGTGTTTTGGCCGCGATACCACGGTGTACTGCCAGCGCGTTTTCAAATCTTTTTTCGCTGACAGTTTAAACATCGCAGAGATCGACGGCGGCGCGCAGGCTCGTGAAGGGGTCGCGCGTGGGAAGGAACTCATGCGCGACGTAGCCCTTGAACCCCGCATCCGCGATGGCGCGCATAACTGCGTCCCATTGTACCTCCTGGGTATCGTCGAGCTCGTGGCGTCCGGGAACGCCGCCGGTGTGAAAATGGCCGAGCCACTGGATGTTTGCGCGGATGGTGGCGATCAGATCGCCCTCCATGATTTGCATGTGATAAATGTCGTAGAGCAACTTCACGTTGGGCGAGTTGACGGCCTGCATTACGCGCACGCCCCAGGCGGTGTGATCGGCCATGTAGTCGGGATGGTTGACCTTGCTGTTGAGCAGTTCGAGGCAGATGGTGATGCCGTTGTCTTCGGCGATCTTCTTCACGCGGTTGAGACCGTCGATGGTGTTGCGCGCGCCTTCATCATCGGGCATGCCGCGGCGATTGCCCGAGAAGGTAATGACATTGGGAATGCCTGCCTTGGCAGCAAGGGGAATATTGGTGCGGAAGGCAGCCTCGATCGCCGCATGGTGCTCGGGGCGGTTGAGCGCTTCAGGAATGGTGCCGCCGCCGGCGTGAGCCATGGTGCAGATCAAACCGTAGCGGCGCGGGATCTCGTATTCAGCGACTTCAAGAAGATCGATGCCTTTGAGGCCGATCTGGGCGGCGTAGGCGCAGAGTTGGTCGAGAGCTGTGTCTTTGTAGCACCAGCGGCAGACGGACTGATGGATTCTGTTCTTTCTCGAAGGCACGCCGTCTTCTCCTCTTAGAATCCCGGTCAAAGGTGCAAGGGCCGTAGCCGCAAGACCGGACTTGAGCGCGGCGCGGCGGGAGAATGGAGCGCGATTCATGTTTGGCTTGTTTCCTCGACCGTCCATGATACGCGGTCTCGCCCGGCTCGCGCGGCGGAAGGTGGGCGTGAGGATAACCAAATACAGGTCATTCGGCTCCCTGCGTCCAAACAGCGGACTCCGGTCACTCAGGATGACTGCGCAATTTTGGAAGCTTCTTGAAAAAGGAAGCTAGAAGGTGAAGGCGAGGCCGCCGCGAATGCCGCGCTGGGCCTGGCCGAAGATGAGGAGAGAGCCATCGCTGAGGATGTAGGGCCGATAGCCCTCGGCGAGGAGATTGCGAACATCAAGCAGCGCTTCAACGCCTCCCGATCCATCGCGGGTGAGATGGATCGGTTGGCGGAAATGGATGCTGAGGTAAGGTTCGGCGGCGTCAAGCGCATAGGGAGCAACCGCGGTAACTGAATCGTCAGCCTGCCACCGATAGCTGGCGCGCCAACGCGTGCCGGTGCCCTCGAGAGTGCCCGAGAGCGAAATGGAATAAGCCTGGGTGCGGCGGGGATGAGCCGCAGCAAGAACCTGCGTGAGGCCCGCCGGGGTGGACAGAGCCGGCATCACCAGAGCGCCTCCGTTAGCGCAACTAACACGGACCTGGCTGTTTCCGCGCAGACGATGCTCGACGACAGCTTCCATGCCGGTGGTCGAAAAGGCGGGGCCTGCCGCGCGAAGCAGACCACTGGGAGCGTCAAGCAGAGCGGAGGCGGCGATGGGCGCCTGGCCGGAGTCGCCAACGGCGAGCCGGGTCATGGCTTCAAGAATCGGGTCGCGGAGGCTGTCTGAATAGACCAGCACCGCGACGCTCGACCGGTCGGTGCGGCGCTCGAATCCGATCTCCTGATGCATGCCGCGCTCGATGACCAGATCTCCATTGCGCTCGGCGAGCTCAGGCAGCCAACTGGCAGCCTCGCTCTCATCGTTGGCGCCTGGGTCCTGGACCATGGTCGCCATGCGGTAGTGGACGGAAGTATCGCCGCTATGCCATTCAACGGTGGCGAAGGGCAGCCCGGCCATGGTTGCGCTGGCAGACGGACCGCCAAGACGGGCCAACACATCGGTTGAACCCGCTTCAGCCTCGATGGCCGCTCCGATGCGCATGGTTTCGGCGGTGCGAATGGCGGCCTCATCCAGACCCTGGTCGCCTGCGCCGTCAGCCACTTCAGGATGGATGGCCACGGCGGCCACCGACTGCACGGAGCCGGCAAAACCCAGATCCTGGCGGAAGCCGAGCATCGATTCCATGGCGCCGTCGGAATCGGGCGCGAAATCGACGCGCGCCAGAAGCTCGCGGCTGCTATCGGGGGTATCTTCCACTGAGGTGGTAAAGCGCTCGCCGCTCTCGCCGAAGGTTCCCGCCCCGCCGGTGGCCATCAGACGGGCCTTCAATTTGGGAGCTGCTCCCGGGCCGTCGGTGACAACGACCAGCGGACCGTCCTGGAGCCAGCGCAGCAGGGGACGATTGGCCGCGGAACGCAGCGTCCAGGCCCAATCATCCTGTTGCGCGTCGCCGGAGCGCGGCTGCGCGGGCAGCCATTGCATCACCTCATATAAGGTGTTGAGCGTCAGGTTGACCACGGTGGCGCGGCGGATGCGGACGTTTTCGCGGAGCGAGGGCAGGAACGAGGGTCCCATGGCCTTCAGCGCGTATTGACCGGGCAGCAGGGAGGCGATGGCGAACTGGCCTTTGCCGTTGGTGTAGACGCTGGTGACGACGGTGAAATCGGAGCGCATAAGCTGCACTTCGGCGCCGATCTGGGGCACGCCCGCTGAGTCGCGCACGACTCCAGACACCGAAGCGGCCGCCGCTCCGAAGGCCGGAACGACCCCCAAAGCGATCAGCATGGCGAAACCGGCGAGATGGGTGCTACGCATCATCTACAGATCTGTGACCCGCCGCGTCCCCCTGGCAGATACCCCGAAAAATCCCACCTGCGCAGCGCCGATTCTACCGTCCGGTCGCCCAATGCGCGCGATGATTCCTATTCGACGACAAAAGGCGCCGATTGTGCAATCTCTTGTTTTGAAATTGCGTCATTTATTTTTACCGTCACCTTGTACTTGCCCGGCGCCAGACCAGCGATGGGCAGCGACTTCTCCACCGTGAGCTGGTCGCTATGCGCACCTAAATCCTTCGATTCCAATTGCTTCTGCAAGATTACGACGCCCGTGGCGGCATCTGTAATCTCATAGGTAACCGTCGCCGAATTACTTTTAGTGACTTCGTCGATGCCCAGGTTATAGACCTGCATCCAGAAGTTGAGGTCCTGGGTCTGGGTGCGGTTGAAGCTGACCGGCGTGGCGGCGTTGGCGCTCACGCGGGGGCGGATAAATGTGTTGCCGATGACATACTGGCCCTCGCCGATGTCGCGCGAGGAGACGGCGTGCATTTCGTCGGCCAGGATGAGCGACGAGGTGCCAAGCTTTTCATCCGCGAAGGCGGGAACTTGGATGCCTCGGCCATAGATGCCGATGTGGTCGGGATTGTTCACGTCCTTGATGGCGATGTCGAGGCGATAGAGGCCGGGCTGCAGCGGAAGAGCCTTCCAGTAGACGGACTTGCGGTCAAGGGACTTCTCGAGCAGCTCGGAGGGCTGGTCGATCTCGACCGTATCCTCAAACGTCTGCACCGTTTTATGCATGATGGTGGTGACCTTGCCGAGAATGTTCACGACACCCTTGGAGACGCCATCCTTGGTCACGAAAGTGATATCGCGGTTCCTGATCTGGAGGGTGATCGGGACCAGGTCGGTACTATCGGTGACCTTTACAAAATCTGTGCGCACATCAAAAGGAAATGGCGGTCCGCTGAGGATCTTGTGCTCGGTGACGAAGGCGTCAAGATCTTTGAACTTGACCGGTGGCGGCGCAAAGAGCTTGGCAGCCAGCTCGATGCGGTCGAACTCCTTGCCCTGGGCCTGGTCGCCCATGGGGCCGCCCCCGAGACTCTCGATGCCGTTGCCCTTGAAGCGGTCGGTCTTGTCCTGGTGGTTCATCTCCTCGTATTCGGTGAGGCCGGCGCCGGGAACGTGGAGGAGCGCATCTTTCTCGCTGCGGTCGATGGTGAAGTGGTAGTCGCCGCACTGGCAGGTATCGACAAACTCAATGTCGATATTCTCGCCGATGCCTTCGAGATAGCGGTAGTGCCAGACCTCGAAGGGGAAGGTCGAGGTCGAGCCGCCGCCCTCTTCGGGAGTTCGTTCGTAGAGGCCGCCGGAGGGATGGGAGTCGATGTCGTCAGGCTTGCCGAAGGCGATATAGATGTGGCCGCGGTCTGTCTTCCAGCCCGGCTTGCCGGCTGCGAAGTGCTCATTGGCGTAGGCGATGCGGCGGTAATGCTCTTCGCGATATTCGTTCTCAGGGGAATCGGGATTGGGATTGCGGCGCTGCCAGAAAGCCTCAATAAAGGCGTCGCGCTCTTCGTCGTTGCTCAGGCTCATGAATGCCTTGCGTTCTTCATCAGTAATGATGTAAGGCACTTCGTCGTTCAACCAGGTCTTGTAGGTTCCCTTCAACTCCTGCCGCAGGGCCTTCTGGGCCTTATATCTCTCCTGGTCAGATCGCTGGCGCTTGAGGGGGTCCTGGTTCTGGTCTTGGTCCTGACTGGATGTGGGCTGCGCCTGTGGCTGGGCTTGTGCCTCAGATGGAGCGGGGGACTGCTGGGCGAAGCAGGCCGGGGCGGCGATCGGAATCATGCCGCAACCTAGAATGGAAACGAGAAAACGACGACTGCTGAACGTCATGGCCTTGAAAACTCCTGCGATCCCTTTATTCTACGGGTGCCGGAAGGGCTCGAGCAAGGCTCCGTGCGTAGATGTTGTCCGGTTGGACGGGCCAGGACCGCGAAGGTAACCGGCAAAGTGGGAAGACAAACGGTAGAATCGGACTAGGATTTGGAGAAGTCGGTCGGAGTTCGGGGAGAGGCATTCGCCAGCCGGGGCGGGTCGACGGCAGAGCGGGCCGGCGATGCGAACCGGCGATTTTGGGGGACTTCGCGAGAGAGCGCGGAACCGCTGAGACCGAAATTGCGTACACTGGATTGAAGAAACCAGGTACAAAAACACAGAACCTTATGAAAAAGATCCTACTGATAGTTCTAGGCGTGCTAGTGGCCGGGGGGCTCGTGGCCTTCATGGTCATCAAGCAACAGTCCGGCTACACCAAGGTGATGACCGCGCATGTGGTGCGGGAGAATCTGGCCACCATCGTGAGCGGCACCGGCCAGATCAAGCCCAAGACCTATGTGAACGTGGGCGCCACGGCGATGGGACGCGTAACGCATCTCTACGTAAAAGAGGGCGAGCGCGTGCACCAGGGCGAGACCGTGGCCACCATCGAAAACGTGCAACAAGAAGCAACGGTAAACGGCCAGGAAGCCGTGATTGCCGCGGCAAGGACCGATATTTCGTCCTATATCGCCGCGGAGAAGACGGCGGAGGCCAACCTGGAGCATGCGCAGGCTGACCTGGAACAGAAGAAGCTGGACTGGGACCGCGCACAGGCGCTTTATAAAGACGGCATCATGGCCAAGCAGGACTACGACGCCAAGAAGGCCGCCTACGATCTGGACGTGGCTTCTGTAGCGCAGGCCCTTGCCGGGGTAAACCAGGCGAAGGCCCAGACCGATTCGATGCGCGGGCACATGCAAACCGATGTGGCGACACTGCGCGCGAACCAGGACATGCTGAACCGGACCATCGCCGTCGCTCCATTCAACGGCATCGTAACCAATGAGCCAGTGCGCGAAGGTGAGACGGTGGTCGAGGGCATCCAGAACACAGAGGGCTCCACGCTGATGACGCTGGCCGATATGAGCGTGGTGACTGCGGAAGTGAAGGTGGATGAGACGGACATCGTCAACATCCAGATGGGCCAGCCCGCGGACGTGACCGTGGATGCGCTGCCGGGAAAGGTCTTCAAAGGAACGGTGACGCTGGTGGGCGACCAGGCGCTGCTGCGATCCACCGGAATCGCCACGTCGCAATCGACGACCGGCACCGAAGAGGCGAAAGATTTCAAGGTTGTGGTCACGCTCACGGGTCCGTCGGATGAGTTGCGCCCGGGGCTTTCGTGCACGGCGAAGATTACGACTGCGCGCAAGTCGAATGTGCTTTCGCTGCCGATTCAGGCGCTGACGATGCACGACCCGGCGAGCGACAAGGCGAAGAGCAGCGGCGGCGTACAGGCTGCGTCTATGAGTTCAGACGCCTCGACGGGCGGGGATGGAGCCAAGTCCAACGAGATTCAGGGCGTGTTCGTGGTGCAGAAGGATGGGAAGGGCAGGCTGCGCGCGAAGTTTGTCCCAGTCACGACGGGGATCACGGGGGCTACGGAC
Organism: Occallatibacter sp.; assembly: GCA_036490385.1. Lineage (GTDB taxonomy): Bacteria > Acidobacteriota > Terriglobia > Terriglobales > Acidobacteriaceae > Telmatobacter. The sequence continues at coordinate 216,278 of DASXDX010000041.1, read as the reverse complement.
ATTGAAGTGCTATCCGGCCTCAGCCCTGGGGATGAGATCGTAACCGGGCCGTATAAGACTCTACGGGTGCTGAAAGGCGGATCGTTGCTGAAACGGGACAAGACGCTCGCGCTGACGACTACTCCTGCGGACAGCGGCTCCTAGCGTCGGGGCTCGTGCAGGGCTCATCAAAGATGCTCGGGACGCTGCAGCGGACTTGGCTCTGGACGACAGGCTCAGGATGACAGATTGATTCGTTAAAGGATGAGATTCGGATGGCTCTGAACAGCATCATCACCGAGAACTCTGCGCACGCCGCAACGTTGCCCGCGAGCGACATAATCGTGGTCGAGGATCTTTGGCGCACATACGATATGGGTTCCGAGCAGCAGGTGCAAGCGCTGCGCGGTGTTTCGCTGCGTATCCGTCGCAACGAGTATGTTGCGATCATGGGCCCGTCGGGCTCAGGAAAATCCACGCTGATGAACCTGATCGGCTGCCTCGATACGCCGTCGAAGGGGAGCTACTGGCTCAACAGCCAGTTGGTCAGCGACCTCGACGACGACCAGTTGGCGCGCATCCGCAACAAGGAGATCGGATTCGTTTTTCAGACTTTCAATCTGCTTGCACGGGCTACTTCCCTGCACAACGTGGAGCTGCCCCTGATCTATAACGGCACGCCGGCGGCGGCGCGTATCGAGCGCGCGAAGGAGGCTCTGCGCAGCGTGGGTCTCGACACGCGCATGATGCATAAGCCGAATGAGCTTTCCGGCGGCCAGCGGCAGCGCGTGGCGGTTGCGCGCGCGCTGGTGAACAATCCATCCATTATTCTGGCAGACGAGCCGACGGGGAATCTCGACTCGAAGACGGGCCTCGAGATCATGGCGCTCTTCGATCAGCTGCACGCGCGGGGCAACACGATTGTGCTGGTGACCCACGAGCCGGATATCGCCGAGTTCGCGCATCGCGTGGTGCACATCCGCGACGGCCAGATCTTTTCCGACGAGCCCTCGAAGCGGCTCCGCAAATAGCTCATGCCGTTGGTCCGTGAGAAAAACAACCGCGGATCCTTCGACTCGCCGTCAGGGCGGCTCGCTCAAGATGACAGGACCTGTTTGCTACCCAGCGTCAGCTGAACTGCGCCAGGTCTATCCCCAGCTTGTAGGTTTCGCCGTGCGCGAGCAGCTGTTCCCAGGTGACTTCGCGATGCCGGTAGCCGGCCATGCGGCCCAGCATGCAGCTCAGCGCTGTTTCAACGCCGGCGGCGATCTGGTTGTGCGTGGGACCGGAGACGATGCTGTCGATAAACGTGCGCTCCTTGTCGCGATCGGCGAAGGCGAGGTTATCCTCAAACGCTCCATTGGCGGCAAATTTTCCCTGCGCCGCAGCGGCGTTCGTCGAGTCCTTCCACGCCCACGGCTGCGCGCCGACGATCTGCACTGAACCGGCATAAGGAATGGTGGCGGCGCCTTCGGCTCCGAAGAGACGCAGGCCGGCTTCGAAGAACCCATAGCCGCCGAATTGCGTGGAGGAAAATGAGACGCGGACGTCGTTGGGATAGGTGAAGTCCACCTGGTAGTTATCCCAGCAGTCGCCGGGATGGGTGAGTATGTTGCGGCCGCCGGTGGCTGTGGCCTTCAGCGGATGCGCACCGAGCAGCCAGTTGCACAGGTCGATGATGTGAATGTTCTGCTCGACGAGGATGTCGCCGGAGAGCGCGCGGTCCCAGAGCCAGTTGCGCAGGCGGTGCTCGTCGGGTGAGGAGCCGGTAGATGGCTTCTCAACGGAAGCGGGAGCGAAGTAGTAGGCGGTGATGGCGCCGGTTTTGCCGAGCGCGCCGGCCCGGATTTTTTCTGCGATGGCGGCGATGGGTGGAGCGCTGCGGCATTGAAAGCCGACGTCGACACTCTGCGTCGGCCGGACGCGGTTCGCGATTGCGAGCGCGTGATGCGCCTGCGCAATATCGATGCCGACCGGCTTCTCGCAATACACGTGCTTGCCCGCGGCAACCGCGGCCTCGAGATGCTGCACGTGAAAGAACGGCGGCGTGGAGATCTGGATCAGGTCTACGTCCGATGAGCCGGCGAGTTGTTCAGAGGCGTGGGAGCCGCGGAAGAGGAGATTGCTGTCAATGGCAGGACGGCTGAGGCTGGCATTGAGGGCATTGAAATGAGCGCGGCCGGCTTCGAGTTGGTCGGGAAAGATGTCGGCAAGTGCGACCACCTGCGCCGCGGTATTTTGTGAGAAAGAAGTAGCCACGTGGGTGCCGCGGTTGCCGCAGCCCAGAAGCCCGAGACGGATGGCGGAGTTGGCGCCGTAGCCGAACGCGGCGCCCGGTTTCAAGATCAGCAGTCCGGATGCTGCTCCGGTTGCGGCATAGAAAAACTCCCGGCGGTCCATAAGAGCCCTTTCTTTTTCAGCGAATCAATTCGATTGGTTCCCTCATCATAGAAAACGGGACAGAGAGAAGCGGCGACGGACCATAAAGGCCGGCGCTTAATGACCGGAACTCGAAAGGGCCGGAGCTTGAAAGGGCCGGAGCAGAGCAGGTTCTCAGGCAAGAACATCCCGGAGAACGCGCTCGAGGTAGATCTTTTCCTGGCGGACGTCTTCGATCTGCTGCGGGCCGGATGTCTCGCGCTCGATGGTGACCGCGCCGGCATAGCCGAGACGACGCAACTTGGTGAAGACCTGGCGGAAATCGACCAGTCCAGTGCCAATGAGCACCTCTTGGCCGAGTTTGTCAGGATCAGTGGGCCAACGGCCATCTTTCGCATGAATGCTGCGGACGTGCGGCCCGAGAATGTCGACAGCATCAACAGGATTTGCTTTCCCATAAAGAATCAGGTTGGCGGTGTCGAGGCCGACGGCGAGGTTGGGCATGTTCACGTCGCGGATCATGCGTGCCATGGTAATAGGAGTTTCTTGCCCTGTCTCCATCAGGAAATACTGGCCATTTTCGTGACAATGCTGAGCGACGCCGCGGATGGCCTCGACGGCTCCGGGATAGAGAGAATTGGCCGGATCTTCGGGAATAAAGCCGCAGTGGGTTTGGACTTGCGGGATTCCGAGCAGCTTGGCAAAGTCGGAGGCCTGGCGGAGGGCGTCCATGCGAACGCCGCGCGTGGCGGGAGGAACAAGGCCGATAGTGGAAGGACCGTGCAGAAAGTCCCAGATGAGCGGCGGAGGACCAACTACCTCGACGGTAGTTGCCACAAGTCCGAACTTATCCAGTAAGTCGGCTAACTCATGCGCTAACTCAGGGGTGAAGTGGTTGAGATAGCCATCGAGCGAGAGGAAACAATTGGTGAAACCCAGGTCGCGGACGCGGCGGAGGCGCTCTTCCGGATCCGGAAAGGGCGCAATCAGAAGGCCTATATCCATAGGCTTAACGCGAGCCGGAGAAAGATCTGCCGAAGCAGCCGCGGACGGCAAACCGGAAACCACGGCCGCCGCGGACGCCATCCCGATGAATTCCCTTCGATGCATATTTGTGTCCCCACACAATTCTCTAACCTGACCCGTGGGCGTGGCAAACGTGTGTCTTAATAAGTTACATATTAGTAAAATCGATTAACCTAGGATAAGTACCTGTAAGCCATTCAAGATTATGCAAGCTTTTACCTTGGTCACCTTGACAAGCCCCTGGAATAGGCTCAGTATCGGGTCAGGACGTAGAAAAAAACGAGCAGCGAGAACGAGCGCATGCTGACTTATCCTGGGCTCACTTTCAATCCCGATCTGACAGATGCCCAGTTGAAGAAAAAGGCAAAACCTCATCGGTGCGGACATCTTGAAGTAAGGTAGACGCATCTGACTTGCTGGTAGCAGTGCAATCGAGTCGTGAAGTAGCAAGAGCATCTCAGCCAGGCTGGCAGATTCACTCCGGAAGGTTCTGGGGCGGGTTCGGCCACGCGAGCTAAGTGACCAGACAATCTAACTATCAGGTGCGTCCGTTCGCGGTGCGGCGGGCTGTGTTTTATTCTCACCGGGATTGTGCTTTGAGATCCTTGTTGTTCGACTTTGAGGTCCTTGTTGTTCGAATTGCCCCTTGAATGCTGCGGTCTGCTGGCTGACTATCTTTCGCCCAAAGCGTTCTCGATCTTTGCGGTGAGAATGCAGTTTCCAATGTGGTTTTTTCCGGAACGAAAAATCCACCTTGCCTGACGCCGAAGTACCACTGAAACTGGAGCACCTGCTCCAGACGGGAAGGTTGCCTTGGCTGAGCATTATGGAAGACCGATCTGGCGTCTCTATGGAGGAAAGTCATGGTGGTGAAATCTCAGTGCAACGGACACCGGGTTACCGGACTGTACGTTGGCGTCAATAATGTCCGGCGGTACTTTCCCCGGAAGGTAGAAGCGATCGATTTGCAGTTGGATCATTTGCGCATTCAATGCGGGCTGACCCCACACTTTTGGAAAGGCCAACCTGAAATTCACGATCCCCGGCTGTGCGACTGGCTGGAGCTGAAGCAGTTTCAAGGCAAAGGCTGCCGGACGTCAATGCCCCTGGCGATGATCCCCACAGGTGAAAATTCATTCGTCCTGGGACCGGCTGATCCGGCTCAGCATACACGCGCACGGCGGAGCGGCGGTTCATCGGCGAGCGGAAACCGGGCGGCAGATTCCGTGACGGACTCGGCGCTTCCGAATTGAAGAGCGCGCCGGAATCCTCAGTCGGGAAGATCCCTCATGGCGGCCGCCGGGTGGCGGCAAAGGAGCTGAAGGCATGAAGACGAGCGATGCGAGGCAGGATCTGGAAGTCCGTGCGGCAGCAGCATTGAAAGCAGTGCTTGCCGAAGTATCGACGATCAAAGTGAGGGAGATCCGGCATGAATCGCCGGAGCGCGGCCTGATGGCGTATGTCGATGTGTTCGGTCATCGCCACACGCTGGCCTGCGATGTGCAGAGCGATGGGCAGCCGGGCCACGTGCGCTCGGCGCTGGAGGAGTTGCGCAAGGGCGCGGGCCGGAACGCGGGCGACGCGATGCCGGTGATCATTGCGCCTTACCTTTCGCCTGAGGCGCAGGAACTGTGCAAGGAAAACAAAGCAGGGTTCTTGGATCTCGAAGGCAATGCCCGGCTGGCGCTGGGCGAGGTGTTCATTGTGAAGCGGACGCTGCCGCATCGGGAACAGCACCGCTCGACGGCCGCGTGGCCCATGGGCCGGAGCGCCGCTGCTGAGAAGTTTCCTTCGGCTCCTGCTCCTGTCCGCCCGACCCACACCCGCCGCGCTGAAGCCTAAAACATCCCTCCCCACAGGGCGGCTTGCATCCCCGTGAATCTTCCTTCCGGAGAGGCAAGCCGCCAAAATCTCCCTTGACAAATTACCGGCTTCGGCTCACGATGCAGACAAATCGGGTGGGCTGAAGTTTTTCTTGCGCCTCGAAAAAGGGGCTGTTGGTTGCGTCGATTTCCGATGCGATCCCACTGATACAGCTTTTTCCGACATATCCAGAAAAGACACGCAGCGGGCCCCAAATTGGTCTGATCCGGCATCTAGATTGAACGGAGAAGAAACCATGGTGGTGAGAACGCGGTGCGACGGGCAGGAAGTAGTGGGCCTTTATGTAGGCTCGCGGAATGCCCGGCGGAAGTTTCCCAAGGACGCCAAAGACATTGAGCTGGTCTTAGGCCATCTGCATATTCATTGTGCGCTGGGGCCGGAGTTCTGGCGCGGGCAACCGGAGATTCGGGATCCCCGGCTGTGCGACTGGCTGGAGTCGAAGATCTTCCATGGCCGGCTGCGGCGCACGCCTGTGCCGTTGGCGATGCTGCCGGTGGGCAAAAACTCTTTCCGGTTGCAGACGATCAAGCTTCCGCCTGCATCCGGCAACGGCTTGGCAAGGATCGGGCCGGCTGCCGGCGCTTCGAAGCATGCGGACGGGAAGGCAGCCTCACCCAACTCGCCGGTACGCAGCAGTTTGATCCATCCCTCCGCGCCGGGGCTTTGAGACGAGGCTCAAGCTCAGATTTCGAGGATCACGGGCATGATCATGGGCCGGCGGCCGGTGGCCTTCTGGATGCTCCGCTTCAATTCCACGCGCACCTTCTCGTTCACCATGCCGTAGTCGCTCTTCTGCTCTGAGCTGAGGCTGTCGAGCGTCTTGAGCACCGTTTCGCGAGCCTGATCGGTGATGTCGGCGCCGCCAAAGCCACGCATGATAACCTCCGGCGGCCGCTCGACTTTGCCGGTGCGTTTGTTAATGGCCAGCACCGCCAGCACTACGCCGTCTTCAGAGAGAATGCGCCGGTCGCGGATGACGAGATCTTCGACGACATCGATGGAGGAGCCGGAGTCGATGAGGATGCGGCCCGCAGTGACCTTCTCCCGCTTGCGGGCGTCGTCTTTGTCCAGCTCGAGCACATCCCCGTCTTCAATCACAATCGCGTGCTCAACGGCGCCGGTCTCCAAGGCGATACTGGCGTGACGGCGCAGGAACCGGTAATCGCCGTGGATGGGAATGAAAAACTTGGGGCGCACCAGGTTGATGAGCAGGCGCAGCTCGTCCTGGCTGCCGTGGCCGCTCACGTGGATCAGGCCACTGGCTCCGTCATCGCAGATCACGTCGGCCTCGCGGCGGTTGAGGTGATCGATGACGCGATGGATATTCTTCTCGTTGCCGGGAATGATTCTGGAGCTAAGGACGATGGTATCGCCGGCATCGATGCGGGCATGCTTGTGGTTGTCAACGGCGGCGCGGCTCAGCGCGCTCATGGGCTCGCCCTGGGTGCCGCTGATGAGGAGCATCAACTGCTCAGGAGGGTAGTCGCGCAACTGCCCGGGATTGATGACCAGGCCGGGAGGAATTTCGATGTAGCCGAGGTCCTGGGCGATCTCAGTGCTGTCGACCATGGAGCGGCCCAGGATAGCGACTTTGCGGCGATGCTGCCGCGCCAAGTCAAGTGCGATGCGGATGCGGTAGATCGAAGAGGAAAAGCAACTGAAGAACAGCTTCTTCTTGGTGCGCGCGAAGACCTCGTCGAGCCGCGGAATGACGGAGCGTTCGCTGGGCGTGTAGCCGGAACGCTCGACATTCGTCGAATCTTGCAGCAGGGCCAGCACGCCACGCTTACCGTACTCGGCGAAGGTGTGCATGTCGAAGGCGCGGTCATCGAGCGGCGTGAGATCGATTTTGAAGTCGCCGGTGTGGATGATGACGCCCGCCGGCGTGTCGATGGCCAGAGCCACGCAATCCACCAGCGAGTGCGTCACGCGGATGGGCTCGATGGTGAACGGGCCGACGGTGAATTTTTGCTTCGGCGTGATCTCGATGAGCTCGGTCTCATCGAGCAGCTGGTGCTCTTCGAGCTTGCCTTCGACGTAGGCCAGGGTAAATTCCGTGGCATAGACGGGCACCTTGAGCTCGCTGAGAATCCAGGGCAGGCCGCCAATGTGATCTTCATGGCCGTGGGTGAGCAAAATTGCACGGACATGCTTCTTGTTTTCAATCAGGTAGGAGATATCGGGCACAACGATGTCAACGCCCAGCAACTCTGTTTCGGGAAACATGAGCCCAGCGTCAATAACGATAATGTCGTCTTCCCAACGAACGGCGAGGCAGTTCATGCCAAATTCGCCGAGACCGCCAAGGGGGATGATTTGCAGCTTCTTGTTTTGCATCAGTCATTTTGATGCTATCACTTGCGGTTGCGAGAAGCTGCTGGGGGATGGAATTCGCTGCAACGATTCCATCCCCCGGCCGGGGCCGGCGTCATTGCGCCGGCTTGGGATAATCGACGCGGACGGCGAGTATCTCGTAGGGATGGATCGGGATTGTGATCCGGCCGGCGTCGACAGCGAGAGGCCCTCCCGCAGGCTGCTCCAGGAGGTTGGTTTCTTCTGCGCCCGTGGCGCCGGACGGCGCGGTGAGCTCGACATTTGCGCTCTTACCCGCCCACTCATACATGTGGAAGATGAGCGCATCGCTATCCTCGGCCTTCTTCATTGCCGTCATCACCACGTCATCGGGGGTGACGGCGGCGAAGGAGTGCTCAGCTGGCAAGGATCCTGCGTGCGCTTCGACTTGCATCGCGGTGAGCTTGTAGTTGAACTCATAGCCGTGCCGGACGGTCATGGCCTGTTTCCAATCGCCTGGGTGCGGATAGAGGGCATAGCTGAAATGCTGATGGCCGCGATCGGCATCGGGATCGGGAGACGTGGGCGAGCGCAGCAGGGTAAGGCGCAGCAGATTGCCAACCGCGTCGTAACCGAATTTCGAATCGTTGATGAGGCTGAAGCCATGCTGCCCATCGCCGAGATCGGCCCAGTGCTGCGCGGGCACTTCGAAGCGCGCTTTTTCAAAACTGTTATTGCGCGTGGTCGGGCGCTCAATGGAGCCGAAGGGGATTTCGTAGGTGGCGAAGGGAGCCGTCGCGGAGAGAGCGAAGGCCGATTTCAGCAGCACGTGGGTTTCGTGCCAGTCGATATCGTTGACGACTTCGGCCTCGTCGCTGCCGGCGCAGAGAACAATCTCCTGCACGAATTTCGAATTTTGCCAGGTGCGGGTCACGCGGATCGCAGCGCGCATGGGACCGCTCTCGACAACCTGAACCGAGTCAGCCTGCGTGAGCCGCGCGGGAGGCTGATCGAAGGTGCCGGGATCGATGTTCCAGGCATCATAGCGGGTGGGCGTGTCTTTGAAGGCCTGGAGTTCATTGCCGCAGGAACCGGCAGCCAGGGTTTCGAATCCCGCTTTCTTGTCGTAGAGGCTGGTGATGCATCCGGTTTTTGGATCGACAGCCACGCGCAGATTCGCGTTTTCGAGAGTGGTGCCAGTAACCTTCAGATCGCTTGCGAAGGCGCGCTTGCCGGGAACAACTCGCAACACCTCATAACCCATGGAGGGGACCTCACGCGCCGCGACGAGAAGATGGAAGGTGTTGGTCCCGGCGTCTTTCGCGAGTGTTTCAGAGGGAAGAACCACACCGTGCGCATCGAGGACCGATACCTCTGCGGTTGCGCCCGGCATCTGCACGGCGACTTCGAAGTTGCCGGAGCGGCTCCATCCCAGCGGATTGAAGACCAGGACAGGCACGCCCGCCGCGACCTTTGTGTCCACGCGTGATTCGAGCGTGTGCAGCGCCTTGTGCGAGATTTCGTTCGTCGCCCAATGCACGTCGTCGAAATCCTTCTGCGCGTCGCGGTAGATCACGGCGATTCCCGAGCCGGCGGCGAGATCGTGAAAATCATTGAAGGTGATCTTCTTCCATGCCTCGGTCAACTCAGCGCCCGGATACGCGTCGCCATCAAGCCACGCCAGCGATGCGTATTTTTCCGCGTTGAGCGTCCATTCGGGCGCCGCGCGCAGATTGCGCTTCATGTTGGCCTGGGTGGTGTAGACGCCGCGGTGGTACTCGAGATATAACTCGTCATCCCACGTGGGAATTGAAATTTCGCCTTCAGGCGGTGCGGGAGGATATTGATAACCCTCCGCGATGGTCTTGTAATTCCAGGTCTTCGAATCGGGCGCGATCTGCTTCTCGACCGACGAGAGATAGGGATACGCGGTGCCAAACTCCATCTTCGGCGCAATTTTGTCGGGCTGCATCCAGTGGACGCCCTGATCGAGCAAGTCGCGCGTTGGCCCTCCGCCGTGATCGCCGACGCCGTAGAGATCCATCATCTGCGTCATGCCGGGAGCGAAGGTGCGCGCCTGCGCCAAGTCGGCGGAGAGGTGCACCGGATCCAGGCTGCGGTCGCCATATCCATGCGGGAAGTAGGTGAGAACCTTGCTGCCATCGGGCGATTCCCACCAGAAGAGCTTCAGCGGAAGCGGATTGGTGTCGTTCCAGCTCATCTTCTGGGTAACGAAATAATCGATGCCGGATTTCTTGTAGATCTGCGGAAGCTGCCAGTTGTAGCCGAAGGAATCAGGATTCCAGCCGACCTTTACGTCGACTCCATAGTGCTGCTGATACCAGCGCTTGCCGATGAGAATGGAGCGCGCCGTGGACTCGCCGTCGGGGATATTCAGATCCGGCTCAACCCACATGCCGCCGACGACCTCCCACCGCCCCTCGTGAATGCGCCGATCGATGGCTTCATTCATCTCCGGATATTTGTCGGCCATCCAGTTGTTGTAGGCCGCCGCCGATTGCGTATATGTATAGCCCGGATACTCATTCATCAACTGCAGCGCGGTGCCGAAGGTGCGCTTCACTACGTCGACGGTTTCGGTCGAGGGCCACAGCCATGCTGCATCAATGTGCGAATTGCCGGTGAGATGCATGGTGGCCTGCTGCAGAAGCGGCTTGAGCGCTGCGAGCGCCGACTCGGATTGTTTGAGCGAGGCATCGAACTGCTCTTGATTCGCGGCATCGAGCGCCTTCAGATCCACCTGTTCGATCGCTTGCACGAGGGTCGATTCATCGGCTGAGGGATTCTTGGAGAGGCTGGGCACAAGGAATGCAGCCGATAAGAATTCATCGTGCAGGTCCATCGGGTCTGGCCGATTGGCCGCGAATTCGATGCTCTCCGCCGCGCCTTGAAACTGCTTGTTGCCGGCCGTGGCCAGGAGCTTGACGGCGATAAGGATTCGATCTCCAGGCTTGGCGTTATTGAACAACTCAATCTTCTCGAGACCCTCTCCCATGGCCACGCGGCGGCCGTCGAGATAGACAATCTCGTTGACCGCGTCGCGGCCTGTGGTTCGCGACTGGAACGTGAACCATATCTTCGCGCCCGTGAGATCGTATCCATGGAGCGACTTGGGAATCTCAAAACTCTGCCGAAACCATACTGCCCCGTCGGGATACTGGCCGCCCGGTGTCGCGGCCGGCCACGACGAATCATCGAGATCGGAACTCTCGCCGTGGGGAAGATCGCCGGGATGGACTCGCCACCCGCCGGCGGGAAGTTGGTTTAACTGCCCGAGCCGCTCGATTATCTGTTGCGCCGGTTCCGGCATGGTTTTCATCACCGACTGCAGTTGCTCGGCCGATTGTGCCCATCCGGCGCCGCACAACGAAGAGACCAGTACCGCGAGAGTCCAAACCTGCTTCTTCATGATCCCAGTGATCCTTTCGTATCTGTTCAGATTCTAATGTCTCTGGGTCTGCTTGCGATCCAGGAATTCCGATGGATGACTCGACATATCCATCTTTGAGTGACCGGTCTCACGACTATCGAGATCCGGAGGCAGAGGGCGGCAAGTTGCGCGTGGCCCACTGGCTGGGAGCGCTGCCCATGGTCAGCACCAGGCGGCCGCCGGGAGCAATCTCGCCATGGCGCAACCAGGCGCGGTCGATCGGCTGGCCGTTGAGCGTGGCAGCGGTCACATAGATGTTGCCGGGCGCGAGGTTCCGGGCCTCGATGACGAAGTCCCTGCCGCCGGCGAGATGCAGCGTGGTTTGCGGATACGCAGGGCTGCCGATCACGTAAACATCCTGGCCGGCGTTGGGAAAGATGCCGATCTGGCCGAAGGCATACCAGGAGGACATTGCGCCGGAATCGTCGTTGCCGGGCAGGCCGTTCATGCCGGCTTGATAGCTCCTGGCAATGATGGCGCGGACGTGCTCGTCCGTCTTGTCGGGCTGGCCGGCCCAGATGTAGAGATAAGGCGCGAGGAAGCCGGGCTCGTTGCCGACGTCATAACGGCCGGGCACGGCAAAGAATGCGTCGAGCCTGCGCACGAAGGTGTCGGCGCCGCCCATGGTCTGGATGAGCGCGGCGATATCCTGCGGAACGAAGAAAGAGTACGTCCAGGAATTGCCTTCGTAGAAAGTATCGCCGCCCCAGGTGCATTGATCCATGGCCGTGAAAGGCGTCAGCCAGCTTCCATCGCGATGGCGGGGGCGAATGAAGCCCGTGAATCCGTCCTCGGTAAAACTCGCGTCCCACAACTTCTTCCAATTCGTGGAGCGCGCAAGATATTTTTGATAACCCGCTGCATCGCCCAGGCCTTTGGCGAGCAGCGCAATCTCGAAATCGTCGGCGGCATACTCCATGTCAACAGAGGCGGTGCGATCGGAGCCTTCGATGGAGACGTAGCCGAGGTTGTGCCAGTCGGCAAGGCCGCCCCGGCCTTCTTTGAAATAGTCGGCAGGCGCAACTTCAGCGTCGTGGATCTCGGCGGCGAGGGCGGTGCGCCAGTCGATGCCTTTAAGGCCCTTGACAAATGCATCGGTGAGAAGAAACTCGGCGTTGCTGCCACCCTGCGTGCGCCCATTGTAGTTGCCGCTGCGCGCGTCGGGCAGCCAGCCCTCGTGGCGATAGAGATCGACGAGGGCACGGACAATTTCTGTTTCGCGCTCCGGCGCAATGAGCGTAAGCAGAGGGCCGGAGGTGCGAAAGATGTCCCAGATGGCGTAGTAGTCGTCGTAATAAGGCTCGGCGGAGGCCCATCGCGGATTCTCGCCGGTGCGGTCGGAAGGCATGAGCATGGTGTGATAGAGCGCGGTGTAGAGAAGCTGCGCCTGCTCCGATGTTTCGCCTTTCAACTCGACTCGGCCCAGCGCCTGGTTCCATGCAGCGAGAGCGGAGGCGTGAACGGCTTCGAAATCAAAGCCGGGAATCTCGGCGAGCAGATTCTTCCGGGCTTGCTCGATGCTGACGAAGGAGATGCCGATCTTCATCTGCACAGGACGGCCGCCGCCTGGGCTGAACGAGAGCCACCCTCCGGCGTTTGAAGCCGCATCGGCATGCACGTACTTGCCGCCTTCCTGGAGCTGGCCATTCAGCCAGATTCCAGAGGAGACCGCAGGCGTATCGGTCACAGCATAGAAATAGACCGTGTACGGAACCGGCTGCTTGTTCCATCCGCCAAGGATCCTGGTGGAACCGGAGATCTCAGTGGGCGAGAGGACGTGCACTTCACCATCAAGGAGCGATTGCGATTCTCCTTGTCTCGCGCCAGAGCGGAGACAGTGCGTTACGTCGAAGAGCAGATTGGCCGGAGCGCCGCTCGGATAGCGAATGCGGTAGATGGCGGCGCGTTGAGCGGTGGTAATCTCCACGCCCACGCCGTAGCGCGCGAGAGTGACGGAGTAGAACCCGGCTGAGGCATGCTCGTCTGCACGCGGAGATTCTGCCTGGAGAGGCGTGAGCGCGCCGGTTGTGGGCGTGACAAGAATGTTGCCGTACCTTGCGCCGCCGCCGGTGCCGCTGACGTGCGTCTGGCTGAAACCGCGAATGTCGCTGGCTGGATCCCAACCAGCATTGGGGTCGCGGCCCTCGGCAGCTGCCATATCAGGACCCGGCTTGATCATGCCGAATGGAACAGCGGGACCGGGAAAGACATTGCCGCCGCCGGAGGCGCCGATAAACGGATCGACGGCCTGCGCAAACTGCGCACGCGCGGAAACGCCCGACAAGAAAACCTGCAGCAAGATCGCAATCGCGCAGATAGATCGATACATGATGTCCGATTCGATTCAGCGAGTGAATTATAGCAAGCGGGCTGAGGCGCATTATTACTGCGTTTGATCGCTGGCTCGAAGCGGTCTGCACGCCGGGGCTAAAACCCGTTCTCATTTGCGCCGCGCGCGGCAAGACTGCAGTGAGTGCCTTGACACTTCCCGCCTCTCAGGTTGTGCGTTACAGAAAAGCTTCTTAATCGTGCTACTGAACCAATACGATGGGCGCGCGCCAGAAGCTGGCCTTCTGCGTGGAGGGATCGAGGACGGTGACCTGGCACTCGTACTCGCCGTGCGCGAGGCCGTTCACGCCGAGGCTGAAGGTGAGCGGCATGGTTCCGAGACGGCTGGCGGTAGAAGGCGCAATCGCCGTGGGCGCGGTTTCGAAGACCTTCGCGCCGGCCCGATAGAGCGTGACAAATGCGAACAGCGGCGGATTGCCGGTGGAGGGCGTCTGCTTGTATGCCTGGAAATAGACGTAGATCTGGCGCGTGGTGCTGAAGACGCGCGTCACGCTGGGAATAAGCTTTTTTCCATCCTGCACGAGAGGATTGACGGCATCGTCTTTGATGCGGTCCTTGGACTTGGCTGCATCGTAGAGCGCCTGGTTGAGTTCGACGCGCTGGCTGCCGAGCACGACGGCGCTGATGGGAATGCGCTTCTCTTCCTTGTTGAGGTTGGGAATGACGAACGTGGTTTGATAGGTGCCGATTCTGCCGGTTTCATCGTCGCGCGCAAGAAACTTGATGGAGTATTTGCCGGGCAACAGGGTGAAACCGGTGTCGTATTCGATGGGGCGCTTGGCGAGTTCGGCCGCAGATGCGTCGGAGAGCTTGATGTTCACGTCGTCGCGTACGTTCGAGACTGTGGTGCCGCCGACCATATCCTTGATCTCGCCGACGAAGTCGATGAGCGTGCGCTCATAACCGCCGCGCTTGGCAAGGGCCAACTCGCGGCCGGGGATCTTCACGATGATGGGAACAAAATATTCGGCGCGATTGAGCTGGAAGTAGTCAACCTCCATGGCGATGGTGAGATCAGTGATGGGATCTTCGAGCAGCAGCGCGTCTTCAAGCTGGCGTTCCTTGTCGACCGTGGTGAATTTGTTGAATTCCTTGTCGGCATAGTAGCCCTGGCGATAGTTGAGATCGGCGTCGGGGTTGCCGGCAATGGAGATCTTGATGCGCCGGAACCGGCCGTTTTTCGCGGTATTCGTTGCGTAGTAGCCGAGAACGTAGTAATCGGAGACAGCCCGCTGTGCATCAACGATGCCCTGGTTGAGATCGTTGTTGTCGAGCAACGCCTTGCCTCCAGTGTCGCTGGCAAGAGCGTAGAGCGTATCCTGCGACTGCTGGAAGTTGCTGGTGACGGCAGCGGCCGAGCCGCCGGTATACATGTTGGAGTTGCCCTGCGAGCCGTGCGTCGCGTCGCCGAGCGGAGCTTGCGCGACGAGGCCGCGAGCGTCGACTGTCCAGAAGGTAACACCGGCGCGGATGGCTTCATCGACGGTGGCGTGGAGCTGGGCCTGATTGTCGACGCCGTTCAGCCGCAGGCCACCGGCAAAGTAGATGAGCGATTTCTTTTCGTTCACCTGGCCAAGCATGTGCGCCGCAGTTTGCAGTGCCGAAAGCTGGCGATCGGTGTTGAAGACATTGAATTCGCTGTCGTCCTGGCCGAAGGCCGCTCCGGTATCGGAGCTGCTCGCATCATCGACGCTCTCGTCCAGCCCCTGGCCTTCACCGACAACCATGGTTTCGAGAATGCTGAGCAGCCGGTTGCGGTCGGCGGTGAAGTCCTGGAGGACGTCGACCGATGACCCTTCATAGCGAAGGACAGCGACGAGATCGACGGCCGTCATCTGCGTGCGGATGAACTGCTCGGCGGCGGTGATCGCGCGCATCTGATCGTCGGGAGGCATGGCCGCCATATCAAAGTAGAGTGCGAGCAACCGGCGGTTTCTGTAACGCTCGTTGTTCACGCCTTCCGGAGCGATCTGCGTGCGCGCGAGACGGTTGTAGATCTTGATGTCCTCAGTGGAACGCGTGGAGGCGGGCAGCGGCGTGGACTCGGTGGTGAGGTCCTCGTGCTCGCAAAAGCGGACGGTCTGCGGAGCGCCGTCCTCCGTGACGGTGAAATCTTTCGCCGTCAGGCCCGGAACAAATTTTCCCTGCTTGTCTTTCACAGTCACGGCTTCCACAACGAGCTGCGACTGCACGGAGAGCGTAACCTGGGGCGCGTCGGCGGCTTTGTTCTGGCCGATCTGCTGCGCGTTGGCGACGGCGGGGGCGAGAGTGGGAACAGCAATGGCGACGAGGAGAAGAAGGAAGACAGAGAGGCGTCGCATGGCTAAAACCTCAGCCTGAGGGTGGTTTGCAGCATGCGCATGGAGTTGGCGCTGAGGGGCCGGCCGAACTGCTGCGCGTTGCTCAGGCTGGCGTCATTCCAGATCGCGTCCCAACTGGTGAAGTCCGGATGGTTGAGCAGATTGGTTGCGTTCACGGTGAGATCGAGATACGTCTTTCCATGCGGACGAAAGGTGCGCGCGAGCGAACTATCGAGGCTGAAGTGATCGGGGCCGGTGATGGAATCGCGGCCTGCGGTTCCCCATTGGCCCAACGCCGGCTCCTGATAAGCGAACGAATTGAGATGGGTTCCCGCGGCGGATGCGTAAATGGAACTGCCGCTGAGGCTGGGGCGGATGACGGTGGTCGCGGCAGTGCCGGGAACAGCGACGGGATAGATGGGCGTCTCGGGCAGGCCGCTGGCGGCTGTGAGGGTGCCGAGCACCGTCCACTCCTTGAGCAGGCGGCCGCGCCAACCGCTCATCAGCGTTCCTCCGCCGAGGCCCTCGCCGCTGGTGTATTGCGCGGTGAGGTTGAGCAGGTGACGCTGATCGAATGTGGAGAGCGCGCGCTCGGCGCGAAGATCGCGCCAGTTTTGCGCGACCGATGCGGTCGACGGTGAGGTGCTGCCGCTGGCGGCGCTCTGGCTCTGCGTGCCCGAGGCTACGTAACCCTGGCCGCCGAGCATGGCGTCATCGTCAATGGATTTCGAATAGGTGTATTCGAGCGAGGAGGTGAATCCGCTCTTGAGCCTGCGGCGGAGTTGAATTTCCCCGGCTTGGCGCGTGGAGTTGCCGCCGGAGGTCTGATAGAGAAATCCCGCGGGACAGGTTGGGCAGGGATTGGCGGCGCCGATCGGATTGGTGTTGGGCCAAAACTGCTGCGTGCCATGCGTGCCCTTCACGCCGAAGTAGGTGGCCACCATCTGCATGGCGAAAGGCAGATCGCGCTGCGCGGAGAGCTGCCAGGTCTGCACGGAGCCGATGTGATAGTTGGGATCGATGGCGAAGGTGTCGGCAGTACCAGAAGCGCAGTTATTGAATCCGTTGGCGAGCGTAAGCGGGCACAACGCGCTGTTTTCGACGCTCAAGCTCTTTGAGAACGGCGCCTGCTGCGCGAGTTGAAGCACGATGTTCTGATAGACCGATGTGTCGCGATTGATACCGTAGCCGGCGCGGATCACGACCGTGGAAGCGGGAATGGGACGCCAGGAGATGCCGACGCGCGGCTCGAAGCCGAGCCGGTCTGGCCGCATGAGCGAAGCGGGATAGTGCGCGCCGGTGACGGAGCCGACAGGATCGGTGCCCAGCACCGGAGCGGCTGCCGTGAAGGCGGAGTTGAGATCGAGGTTCGCGAGGCGCCCGTGCAATTCCGTGATAGGCGCGCTGTATTCCCAGCGCATGCCGGCGTTGATGGTGAGCACGGGCAGAATGCGCCAGTCGTCGTTCAGGAATGCGTCATACACAGGCTCGCGAAGATACTTATCCGCGTTGCCGAAGGCGATGGCGCTGGTATCCGGAATGCCGATGAGAAAATCAGCGAAGGCGTTGCCGGTGGTCGTGCTCTCCGCGGCATTCGCGGTGGCTGCGCCGGTAAAGCTGAACGAACCGCGCGGATTTTGCTGGAAATTGTCGTTGTACTCCTGCTTGCGGAAGTCGCCGCCCGCGGTGATGTTGTGGCGGCCGCGGTAGATACCCACGGAGGCCGAAACGCCGTTCGTCTCGCTGCGATTGAACTTGCTGTTGCCGTCGCTCAGCGAGGCAATGCCGCTCGAGAAGTTGAGCGAGGGAGGGCCCCAGTCCGCGGCGTCCTGATCGTTGCCGGTAATGTTGGCGTCATTGGGACCGGAGATGTTGACGTGATTGGCGAAGTTCGGCGTGACTTCGGTTCTAACACGGCTGAAAGTGTAGGCGGCAAACAGGAAGAGATGCGGACTGACGCGGTGCGTCCAGTGGACGTTGGCGTTCATGCCCAGCGTTCCCGTCGCGTCGACAAAATCGAAGAGGCTCACGTTGGCCGCGCGGGTGCTCTGGAAGTTGAAGCCGCCGTAAAGCTGATCTTTGCGGCCGACCTGCTTGTTGAGCCGCGATTGCAGCGCGTCCTGGTGCACGCTGTTGAGCACAGGAGCTTGATAGTTGTAACCCGATGCGCTCGAGATGCCGGGATTCGGCAAAGGATAGAGCGCCAGCAGCGCCGCGGCCTGCGCGCTGACGGGAACCTGGTTGTTGAGATAGGGCTGACCGGTCGCGGGATTGTAGATGGCCACAGGCTGGCCCTGCGCGTTGACCAGGCCGGCCAGATTGCCTGACCGCTCCGCAAGCGTAGGGACCAGGCCCGGCAGAACCTGGGCATTGTTGTCGCGCGTCCAGGTGTAATTGACGAAGAAGTCGGGCCCGCGCGGCAGCAGATGCGGGATCCTGATGGGGCCGCCGATGTATGCATTGTTGGTGATCAGATCGTAGGTGCTCTTCGGCGCTTCGAGGCCGCTGATGGAATAGGGGCGCGCATCGGTGGCCGAGTTATCGAGAATCATCGCGAAGCCGCCGTTATAGAGAGCGCGCCCTCCGGAGCGCGTGTTGCCGAACGCGGGATTGGTTGCGTAACGCGAAGTGGCCGAGTTGTTCACGCTACCGTTGACGAGATAACCATCGGCGGCCTGGTCATTGGAGCTTTCGGGGGCCTTGGGCATCTCGGCCGGCGCGTTCCCCGCCGATGCATTGGGGATTTTGCCGGGCAGGGGCGCGATCAGAACAGGCTGGGAAATGATTGGATTTTGCACGACCTTGGTGCGCGCCATGAGTTCATCCGCGGGCAGCAGCGTCAGCTCCCATTTGCCCGGTTGCGTCTCCGGTGCGATGGTGATCTGCGCGTGGATGGGCTGGAAGCACAGCATGTCCACTTCAACGGTCCACGCGCCGTCAGCAAGATCGTCGAAATGATAGAGGCCGTCTTGGTCGGAGACTGCGGTGAGCTTTTTGGCGCCTTGCGTTGCTGTAATGGCAGCGCCGGGCACGGGCAATCCACCAAAAGTCACTTCGCCGTGATACTCGCGCGCCGCCGCGCGGCTGAAGGCGCAGAGCCACACCAGCCCGCAGAGGAGCAAGATGTTGGCGATGCGGCGGAAAGACATTCGATTGCTCCGGACCTTGCTTAATTCGGCGAAGGCGGTTCGATGTGGTCGATCACGATAACGTCCGCCGGTTCTATTTGCGATTCCAGCTTCAGGCTATCGCCCTTGTTCGGCTTGACCGATGTCACTTCGAATGCGGGCAGTTGAACAGAGGCATCTTTGTCTGTTGCAGCGGCTGGGGACGGGCCGGCGTTCTGCAGGGGTGCAAGGGCCGCGGAGGCGAGGATCATCCAGCCCGAGGCGAGCAGGATCATCCCTCATGCGCTTGCGCCGGCACGCTTGAGACAGGATCATAGACGCATAACCTCGAGTCAGGATCTCTGGGCGCGATGCCGGCGGGGGGAGCCGGCTTGCTTGCATCGCCTGAAAAAAACGTCTCGCCTAACAGACGTGCGGCACATCAAATTCGTTTGGTGGCTTCGCGCTGACTTTTTTCGCGGAGGCCTCAAACGTCGGCGTTGCTCAGTTCGCAGAGGGCTTCTCGACGTGATCGATCACCATCACGTCGTCAGAAGCTTTGCCGGGCGAGATCTTCAAGCCGATCTGCTCGGGCATGGCTGTATACAAGCTCGGCGGAGCTTTGGGATCGTCGCTCGGCGCCGGAGGAGTGACGCCGGCGCTTCTGAACTGCACAAACTGCGAATCGTCCGGAGTCCACTTCAAGGTGAAGTCGAAGCGGCCGGTCACGCCCGTCTGATCCACCACCGGCCGGTCCATCACACCGTTCTGCATCCACGAGGCAAAATCTTTCATGCTCATATTCCGCACGGCCAGGTCTCCCAGGCTGCGAAACCCAAAGCCGGGCGGATCGGTTTCAGCAGCGCCGGTCTTGGTCAGCTTGGGACCACCCGGCGCGACAGTGAGGATGTAGACCGAAAGCTCGCGCTGTTCCATGTGAAACTTCAGCTGGCAGCGATTCTCCAGCATCTTCTCGATCATCATCTTCATCTGCGGGATGTTCGGCCGACCCTCCGCATTGGGCACGCCGTCCACGTCGAACAGGTCTTTATCGAACCAATCCGGAGCGCCGATGATCTGCTTCGAGTGCAGTCCGTACGCAAACGCAATCAGGTCGTTCAAATCGGTATTGCGTGTGACGACATGCGTGCCGCGCATGGTAAAGCCCTTGCCGCGCTGATCGGGCGGGCTCGGCTTGATGGTCACCACGTCGAACTCCGGCTTTGCATTCGGATCCATCGGCTTGAGCGGCTCGGGAATCACCCACGCCGTCTCCGGCGTAGCGAGCGCGAATGTGACCGGCGTCGGATTCGGGCCCAGGGTCACGCTTCCGTCGATAGTCTTGCCGTCCGCGCTCAGCTTGCCCGTGATGGTGAGCACCGGCGTGGTCATCTTCACATCGGAGCCTTGCAGCGTAGTGGTGTTGAAAGCGAGCGGAGGCGACGGCTGATCGGCGTTATACAGCGCAGCCTTGTAGCTGCCGTCGGCCGCCTTGGCAATCTTCACCACCATGCGCAAATCGCGCGGCGCGCCCGCTGGATGCACCGTTCCCTGCCAGGTTCCTACGATGTCCTGGGCCGGAGCGGCGGCTTGTGCAGCGACAGAATCGGCAGTGAAGGACCCCCAAACGGCCGGAGCGATTCCGGCGGCTACACAGGCAAAAGCAAGCGCGAGATTTCTGCAAAAATGCAGCGAGCCAAAGACGTTTTCCCTCTTCATGCGAAACATTCCCTTCTGCTGCCGGCTAGAGATCGAGCGCGCGGCGCACTCCAACATTGGTTTTCAACGATCGGAGGAAGGATACACTGATAGGACGAAGTACGCGGCGATTTGTTCTCCAGTTCCATGAAATTTGTGGTCCGCCCCGCAAGGATGAAAATCCTTTCGATATTCGAGCGTACCCGATGTATATAAAGCATACTACATAGCCAAGTGAGGACGACAAATTCTTTGAAGAGCTCGTGAATTTTATGTTCGGCGCAGTGGGTGCATGGAATGGAAGCAGGCTTATTGGCTTAGACACTTCTATGCCTCCAATTGTTCCCGGAATTTCTTCCTGCCGCAGGTTGAGTCCGGCAACCCTTCTGGGTACAGCAATTCTGGAACCGTTGCAAGGCGCTAATTTGGCGAAGGCTGCTCGACGTGGTCGATGACGAGAACCTCGACCGGCGCCCGCCTCGGCTCCAGCTTCAGCCCGAGTTGCTCAGGCAGCGCGGTAAAGAGGGAGATCGCCGGCTGCGATGGCGCGGACGAGTTGGGATCCGCCGGCTGTTGCGGCCTTTGTGAAACTCCATTCAGCACCCAATCATAATGACCGGTGAGTCCGGTTTCGTTCACAACGATGCGGCTGCCCAGTTCATCGAAGCGCGACAGCCAGTCGGTCATCTCTTCAATCGGCCACGCAATCGCCGTGAATTGATTTGGTGCGGTCATGCGGAGCTGAGGAAGATGGGCTCCCGGCGGAGCGGGAATCCCGGGTCGAGGCGGAGGGTCGGGTTGAACTTCCTTCATCTTGATGCCGCCCTGAGCCACTACGAGGGCATACACCGGAAGTTCCCGCGTCTCAAAACTCGTTCTGAATTGGAACCTCTCCGCCAGCAGCGACTGCACTCTCAGACGAAGCTGGTTCATCTGCGTGTCCATTGGAAGCGGCTTTGCAGCTTCGACATCTGCGTCCGCCTCCTTGGCCTCGACATCGAAGAACTCTGAATCCCACCAGCTCGGCGCGCCGATGGCTTGGTTATCCGATTTCATAGCGTAAGCAAAGCGGACCAGATCCTTGAGCGAGGCATGATGCGCTTTGAAACCAATGGGAGAAAGCTGGAAGAGCAGACCCGGCCTCGTATCATTGTTCGGCTTGATAGTGGCCACTTCGAACGTGGGGCCAGGGGTTTTATCGGCGTGCAGCAACTGCGCCGGAGCCTGCATGGCATGCAGGATGCCGAATCCGAGTGGCAACGTCAGCATGAGTAGCGCGGCGGCAGCCCACGCAATCTTTCCGTCCAAGCCGGGAGCGGCTCCGGGGCGGTTTGCCATAATTCGCGTTATGCGCTTCTTCAGGTCGGAGCCGGTGACGCCTGAAACGCACGGCAATGGCGATTCGAGACAGAACTTGCAAACTTTAAGGATGCTCTCCGCATACGCTGCAGGCAAGAGCCGAAGCTGCAGTACATCCTCATCGCACGCGCGTTCTCGCTCATCCGTCAGCCGGTCGCCCAACCACCAAACCAGAGGATGAAACCAGAAGAGCGCCTCGACGAGCATGTGAGCCGCCGCGGCCAGATTGTCACGCCGCCGGACATGAGCGAGCTCATGCGCGAAGATCGAATCAAGCTGCGCATCGTCGAGATAGCCCGAGATGCCGGCGGGCCACAGCAGTGCCGGATGCCAAATCCCAAATACGCCCGGCTCCATGGTAATGGGCAACAGCAGCAGCGGCATGGGCCTCGGCCATCCTACATCGCGTTCCACGCGTCGAAGGGCCTCCAGCTCTCGTCCGCTCGCGAGCACGATCGCCCGCTGCGCAATCTTCACGGCCCGGGTCCACCGCGCGAACCACACCCCGAACACTGCCATTGATCCACCCAGCCAAACGACGACGGCGATGAGCGGCATCCAGTGAGTGAGGCCAAGCTGGCCGGCCGCAATCGACGGCCCTGCCGCGTGCGTGGGCAAGGGCGCATACGGGCGGCTGATCTCGTCCATCGCGGTATAGAGCGCCGATCCGGTCTTTATTCCCGTACGTGGATGAGCCCAATGGCTGCCGAGAGAAATCAGCAGCGAGAACGGAAGCAGAAACTTGGCCGAAGCCGTCATCCAGACCCAATGCCGCACACGCGCTGGATGGCTCCTGAGCGCGAACGTGAGCAGCCATGCGGCGAGGATCACAACTGTCGACTGCCAGAGATGGTTGACGAGTGCAGCTAGCGAGGACTCGATCCAAGGGGCCGGGCTCATCATGATCGCTTCTCCTTGGCAGAGAGCTTGCGCAGCAGCTTTTCCGCCTCCCTCACGTCGTCCATCGAGAGCTTGCCGCTTTCGATCAGGTGCGCCATCACAGGCTGGGAGCGGCCGCCGAAGAGCGCGAGCAGTTCGTCAATCAGGCGGCGCTGCGCGGCTTCGCGCGAGACGGACGCGGCAAAGATATGGAAATTGCCGACCTTTTTTATACGGCGGACCACTTGCTTGGCTTCCATGCGGTAGACCGTCGTCTGAATGGTCGTATAGGCCGGCTTGCGTTTGCCGGGAACCGCCTCCAGAATTTCGCGGATCGACAATTCGCCGCCGAACCAGAGCGCCTCCATGATCTGGAACTCGAGTTTGGAGAGTTTGGGCGCGGGCACGACGATCTCCTATCTGTGTAGGATTTTCTACTACACCGGTAGTTGATCCGTCAACTGATCTTCGAAATCAAGGAAATCCTGGATCTCCGGAGACGCCCGTCCCATTGGCTAATTGGGCGAAGGCTGCTCGACGTGGTCGATCACCAGCACCGGCACTGCGCCTTTGTCCGGTTTGAGCTTCAGCCCGAGCTGCTCCTTCAAAGCGTCGCGAAACGTGCCGCCTGATTCGCGGTTATCCACCTCGCTTGTGTCCTCCGGCGTCCACTCAAGCGAGAAATTGTATCCACCTGCGAGTCCGGTTTTGTCGATCACCGGGCGCGGCAGAGTCACCAGTCCTGTCTGCGCCGGCAGCGAGGATGCCAGCGTAGCGAGTGTGACGTTGCGTCCGCCGAATCGATGGTTTGTCGGCGCACTCGGCGGCAGATGCGCAATCATGCCACAGGGAATCGCCAGCGCAGAAAGCAACGCCGCTGAAGTTGTGAGATGGCTCGCCTTGTCTGGCAGCTCCGCCTTCGCGCAATCGTCTCCTGCCGGATGCGGCTCGAGTTGCGGTCCGGGCTTTGCCGGCTTATCCAGCACCAGCGCAAAGACCGGCGCCTGGCGCATCTCCCAGTGCACTGCCAGCTTGAAGCGGTCGGCAAGCAGTGATTGCATCATCAGCCGCATCTGGTCTTTCGTGACTGGGGCCGATGCCCGCGCCTCGATGTCGTAGTGATCGTTCTTTACCCAATCCGGCACGTGCAGCTTCAGCCCGGAGTAAAACTCGAAGCGCAGCGCCAGCTCCTGTGTTCCACCGAGCTTGTAGGCAAAGATGATGTAGCGCAGGAGCGTCTGGTTTTTTGCGGAGAAAAGGTCGCCGCTGGGAGAGAGGCTGTCGCCTTTCCTTATCACCCAATAGGCGTTGCCACTATCGAGATCGAAGTTGCTATACGATTGCCCGCCGGCGTTGTTCTCGCGAACGCTCGCCACTTCAAACGATTGCTTGCCTCCTGCGGCCTTCTCCCAATCCTGCTCTGTGTCCTGCCCAAGTAGCTGTCCGGCCACGCCCGGCATCATGGGCGCTACTGCCAGACTCAATAAGATCGCCGCAAATGGCGTGCGATGGCGGTTCACTTCTCTCGTCCGTGCCCCTGCCTTTACCGCGCTCGCCGCAACGGACAAGGATGCACAGAGAAAATTTTTCCCTGCAGCGTATTTCATAAATGCTCCTCGGAAACCAGGCAGTCTTCCTTCAGGGGCAAAGCCCGGCCTTTCATTTCAGCCGTTTTCGGCACGACTGAAGTCGTGCCCTGATACAAAACACCATCCACTCTGAGATTTTCCGCAGCCCGTAGAGTCGTGCCCTTTCATAAAACGAGCTCCTATGCCGGCACATTCGTTTCCGGTATGCGCGCCGGATTGCACTAATAGTATAGAGAATACTACATAGGAGGCTGACTATCCCTCTGAGATTTGTCCTGGTTTGAATCACCCGGCGGCCCAGAACCTGAATTCACGCTTCCGGGCCCGATTATGGCTGTTCGGATTCGGACAGTGCGGAGTCGGAATCGGTCACTCGGTTTTCCGCGACCGATCCCTTGTCTTTGGCTAAATCTCTAATTTTCATTGAGATACCTGACACCATACTCTGGCAAGTGAGATGCACTATGCAGAGCATCATGGATATCGCGCGCCCGGACATCAGGCAAAAGAAAAAGCGCAAACTGGCGGTGTGGACAGTTCTCGGCATTGTTGGACTCTCGGCAGTTGCATTTGCCGTGTCACGGCTGAAACCAGCCGCGCCGACGGTGGACCGCTCGACCATCTGGACCGACACGGTCAAGCGCGGGCCGCTCATCCGCCAGGTGCGTTCGTCGACGGGCAGCCTGGTGCCGCGGGAGGACTCGATCGAACTGATTCCCGCCCAGACCGATGCCACGGTGGTGCGGATTCGGGTTCTTCCCGGCGCGCAGGTCACGCCGAATACCGTGATTCTGGATATGGCCGATCCGCAGCTTGAACAGGAAGTGCTCAATGCGCAATTGGCGTTGAAGGCGGCGCAGGCCGATTACAAGAGTCTGCAGGCGACACTGGAAAGCACATTGATGGACAAGAAGACCGCGGCCGCGCAGGTGAATGCCGACTACACGCAGGATGCATTACAGGCGCAGACAGACAAGGCGCTTTTCGACCTGGGCGTAATCTCCGGCCTTGCCTATCAGAAATCGAAGGGCACGGCCGACCAGTTGACCACGCAGCACCAGCTCAGCCAGGAGCAGCTCGATGTGAACCAGAGGGCGGTCGAGGTGCAGCTTGCTTCGCAGAAGACGAAGATTGACCAGGCGCAGGCGCTGCTCGATCTCTACGACAAACAGGCGCAGGCCTTGCAGGCGAGGTCGAGCATCTCCGGCACGCTTGCGCCGCTGGCTACGCCGGTGCAGGTGGGCGAGCACGTGACTGCGGGAACGTCGGTGGCCGAGGTGATCCAGCGTGACAAGCTGAAGGCCGCGCTGCAGATTGCCGAGACGCAGGCGAGGGATATTCAGATCGGCCAACCGGCCTCGATCGACACGCACAACGGCATGATCCCTGGGCACGTAACGCGCATCGATCCGGCGGTAGTGAACGGAACGCGAACGGTTGACGTAATGCTGGATGGGCCGCTGCCGCCGGGGGCGGTTCCGCAGTTGAGCGTGGACGGGACGATCGACCTGGAGCGCATGAGCGATGTGCTCTACGTGGGGCGGCCGGCGCTGGGCAATGAGGATTCCACGTTGAGCCTGTTCAAAGTCGACCCCGATGGCAAGGGCGCGACGCGCGTGCCGGTGAAGGTGGGCCGCGCTTCAGTGAATGATATTCAGGTGCTTCAGGGGTTAACCGATGGAGACACGGTGATTCTCTCCGACATGTCGCGCTGGGATGGCGTGGACCGGATACGACTCGAGTAGCAAAGCAGCTGCTAGCTGCTAGCTTTCAGCCGCAACCCGAGAGCTAGGGCCTAGAGGCTCGAAACTCGAGAACTCACAAAGGGGGATGGAATGGCGACGAATGGCACATTGATTGAAATTGAAGATTTGACGAAGGTCTTTTACACGGACGAGGTGGAGACGCACGCGCTCTCCGGCATTCACCTCACCATCTCGCGCGGCGAATACGTGGCCATGTCGGGGCCGTCGGGATGCGGCAAGTCAACCTTGCTCTCGATACTCGGCCTGCTGGATACGCCGACGGGAGGCCGCTACATGCTCAATGGCAATCCGGTAGAGAACCTGAGCTTTGGCGAGCGCTCGCGCATCCGCAACCAGGAGATCGGCTTCATCTTCCAGAGCTTCAACCTGATCGGCGATCTCACGGTGGAAGAAAATGTGGAGCTGCCGTTGACCTATCGCGCGGGCATGCCTTCGGCGGAGCGCAAGCGGCGCGTGAAAGAGGCGCTCGAACGCGTGAACATGGCGCACCGGATGCGGCATTATCCTGCACAGCTCTCGGGCGGCCAGCAGCAGCGTGTGGCCGTGGCGCGCGCGCTGGCGGGGTCGCCCTCGATTCTGCTGGCCGATGAGCCTACGGGCAATCTCGACTCGAAGAACGGCGAGGCCGTGATGCACCTGCTCGCGGACCTGCACCGCGAGGGCTCGACCATCTGCATGGTGACCCACGATCCGCGGTTTGCGCGGCACGCGCAACGCGAGGTGCACTTATTTGACGGAAAGGTGGTCAGCGAGCTGGAGCAGAAGAAGCTCGAACAAGAAGCGGAGGCATGAGTGATGCCGTGCCGCTATCTCTTCGGCGATATTTGCAGCGCGCTTCGGCGGTTGCGCAGGTCGCCGGGTTTCGCGCTCATGGCCGTGCTCACGTTGGCGCCCGGAGCCGGCGCGACCACGGCAATCCTTAAGCTGGCGCGGGCGATGACGCTCGAATCGCTGCCGGTCACCAAGCGGTCAGAGCTCGACCGGATCGGCGGCAAGGCTTCGGCGCGCGAAAGGCGATGGCCGGCCAGTTGTAATCGGGCGGGCTATATGATCCGCGCGTTCCTGGCGTGGCCGTGCTGCTGCCGGGCATAGTGGCTCTTGCCGCGGCGCTGCTTGCCGCGCGACGCCAGCCGGCATGAACCCCACCCAAGGCGCTGTGCAGCGAGTCATCGGGCGGCGGGCAACACTGAATCCGATTTGGAAAGGAGATGGCCATGCTGGCTGATTTGAACTATGCGCTGCGCCAGTTGCGCAAGTCGCCGGGCTTCACTCTTACAGCCATCGTCACGCTGGCGCTGGGCATCGGCGCCAATACGGCGATCTTCACACTGGTGCACGCCGTGCTGCTGCGCTCGCTGCCGGTGGCCGATCCGGCGCAGCTCTATCGCATCGGCAACAACGACGATTGCTGCGTGGAAGGCGGCTTTCCGGGCGGCGCAAGCGATAATGGCGATTTCACGATCTTCTCCTTCGATCTTTATCAATACCTGAAGAAACAGACTCCCCAGTTTGAACAACTGGCGGCTGCGCAGGCCGGGCAATGGTCATGGAGCATGCGCCGGGGCAATGAGCCGGCCAAGTCGACGCATGGCGAGATGGTCTCCGGCAATTACTTCACCACGCTCGGCCTGAATGCCTACGCGGGACGGCTCTTTCAGGATGCCGACGATACGCCCTCGGCTTCGCCCACGGTGGTGCTCAGTTATCAGGCATGGCAGGGCGACTTTGCATCCGATCCCTCGATCGTCGGATCGGTTCTCTACATCCAGGCGCGTCCGTACACCGTGATCGGCATCGCTCCGCCCGGCTTTTTCGGCGATCGGGAGACGGATTCTCCGCCGGAGTTCTGGGTACCGGTCAACACCGAGCCGTATCTGCGCGCTGACAGCTCCATCCTCCATCATCCCGCCTCGCACTGGCTTTATCTGCTCGGCAGGGTGCGCCCCGGAACGAACATGCTTGCGCTGCAGACAAAGATCTCCGAGTCACTGCGGCAGTGGATCCGATCCGACCCGCAGATGACGCTCAACGGCGGATCGGTTCTCATCCCCAAACAGCACGTAGTCCTCACGCCCGGCGGCGGGGGAATTCAAAATCTGCAGCAGGAGACCGGGCAAGGTCTCAAGCTGCTGATGATTCTCTCCTCGGTGGTGCTGTTGATCGCTTGCGCCAATATCGCCAACCTGCTGCTGGCGCGGGCTACGGCGCGGCGTGCCGACGTTGCGCTGCGCACTGCATTGGGCGCGGGACGCGGGCGCATCCTGCGCCAGATCCTCACCGAAAGCGTGCTGCTGGCAACGCTGGGCGGCGCGGCGGGCCTGGCCGTGGCGTATGCGGGATGCCGCACCATTCTCGCGCTCGCGTTTCCTGACGCCAGGTACCTGCCGATCAGCGCCAACCCTTCGCTCGCCGTGCTCGGGTTCGCGTTTCTCGCCTCATTGCTCACGGGAGTTCTCTTCGGCACGGCTCCGGCGTGGCTCTCGTTCCACGCGCAACCGATTGAAGCGTTGCGCGGGGCCAATCGCTCAACGCGGGATCGCTCCTCCCTGCCCCAGAAGGCCCTGGTCATCTTTCAGGCCGCGCTTTCGGTGGTGCTTCTCGCCGGCGCCATTCTGATGACCAAGTCGCTGGGCAGGCTTGAGCATCAGAGCTTCGGCGTCGTCACCACCAACCGGTATGTGCTGCACTTCGATCCCGCGGGCGCGGGTTACACGGTGGACCGCCTGCCGGCGCTCTATCGCCAGATCGAAGACCGTTTTTCAGCCGTTCCCGGCGTAACCAGCATCGGCATGGCGATGTATAGCCCGCTCGAAGGCGACAACTGGGGCGAGTGCGTGATCCAGCAGGGGCATCCTGCGCCGCGGCCCGGCGATCATTGCGGCTCGACATGGGATCGCGTGACCCCGCAGTTTCTCGATTCCATCGGAGTGCCCATCGTCCATGGCCGTGGATTCACCGACCAGGATACGGCCACTTCGATGCCGGTAGCGATCGTCAACCAGGCGTTTGCAAAGAAATTCTTTCCCAATCAGGATCCGGTGGGCAAGCACTTCGGCATCGATCTTCCGCAGTACTCGGGGAGCTGGGAGATTGTGGGCGTATTCCACGATTTCAAGATGAATAATCCCCGGGAGGCTGTGCACCCGGTCTATCTGCGCCCGCTGATGCAGCGGTTCACCGGCTATAAGGAGCCGGACATGGTTTCGACCGAGAGTAATTCGATGTTCATGCAAGCGATGGTCATTGCGTTCCGCACGTCTGCGCCCGATGTGGACGCGCTTGTGCGGCATACGCTGGCCGGCATCGATCCGAACCTGACGGTCGCGGATCTTCGCTCGTTTGATGCGCAGGTGGCCGGCAACTTTGATCAGGGCCGCCTGGTGGCGCGGCTCACCAGCCTGTTCGGCATTCTCGCCCTCGTGCTTGCCTCGGTTGGTCTCTACGGCGTGATGTCGTATTTTGTCGCGCGCCGGAGCGGCGAGATCGGCATCCGCATGGCGCTGGGCGCAACGCGATGGAGCGTAGTGGCGATGGTGCTGCGCGGCGCGCTGTGGCAGATTCTGGCCGGCTTGATCCTGGGAATCCCCGCCGCGCTGCTGGCCGGCTATTTCATGGCCAGCCAACTTTACCAGGTGCCGTACTACGACCCATGGGCGCTCGCTGCAGCAATCCTTGTGCTGAATGTTTGCGCCGCCATCGCGGCATTTCTTCCCGCACGCCGCGCGGCCTCCATTGAGCCGATGCAGGCGCTGCGCACCGAATAACAGGCCACCGGAGATACGAGGCAAAGGAGGACGAAATGGACGCGTTGATTCAGGATCTTCGCTATGCGCTGCGCCAGTTGCGCAAGTCGCCTGGATTTGCGCTGACGGTCGTTCTGACGCTGGCTCTCGGCATCGGCGCCAATGCCGCCGTGTTCACGCTCTTCGATCAGGCGCTGCTGCGGATGCTGCCCGTGGAGCGGCCCCATGAGCTGGTGCGCTTCACATGGTCCGGCGGCTTTTCTGGATCGATGAGCAGCTTTGGCGGCGATTCCAGCAATTACTTTTCCTATCCGATGTACAAGGATCTGCGCGACCGGAACCAGGTGTTTCAAGGCGTGCTCGCGGCGGATAAAGCCAACGTCGGCCTCTCATGGCGTAACCAGTCCGAAGCCGAAGACGCGGAGGTTGTCACCGGCAATTATTTTCAGTTGCTCGGACTCAGGCCCGCGGTTGGCCGTCTCTTTACGCAGCAGGATGACACGGCGAAGGACTCCAACTTTGTTGCCGTGCTCAGCTACGGCTTCTGGGAACGGCGATTCGCGGCCTCCCGTGATGTGATCGGCCAGACGGTGCTGATCAATGGCCATCCGTTCACAATCGTCGGTGTGGCTCCGGCGAGCTTTGATTCTGCCATAGGCGGTTTCAAGCCGGGCGTATTTGTGCCTATGAGCATGGACGCCATCGCCATGCCCTGGAGAGTGCCGTTCGACGATTTAAAGAATCATCAGTCTGCATTTCTCACACTCGTGGCGCGGCTGAAACCCGGCGTGAGCGCGACACAGGCGGAGGCGAGCCTGGGACCGTTGTGGCACTCGCTGCGGGAGTATGAACTGACCCTGTACAAAGGGAAGTCAGCGCACTTCGCACAACATTTTCTAGATTCGCACCTCAAAGTTGCCGACGATTCGAAGGGATTCGCGCCGGACCGGACGAGTCTCCAGAAGCCCCTGATCATCCTGATGAGCATGGCCGGCCTGCTGGTAGCGCTGTGCGCCATCAATGTGGCCACACTGCTGTTGCTGCGGGCAGCGGCGCGCGCGCGCGAAATGTCAATGCGCTATGCGCTGGGCGCGCGGCGCAGCCGGATCGTATCGCAGCTGCTCATCGAGGGCGGGCTTCTCGGCATGGCTGGTGCGGCCGCCGGACTTGCCGTTGCGCCCATGGTCGCCATCGTTCTGGTTCGGCTCATGACCAGCTCCGACCCCGGAAGCGAACCCTATTCCGCCTCTATCGATGCGCCCGTTTTTCTGTTCACGCTCGGCGTATCGATCCTGGCTACGCTATTTTTCAGCGTTGCCCCTATCTTTCATTTCATGCGTCCCGATCTGGCGAATGCGCTGCGCCAGAATGCCGGGACCGCGTCAAAAGGATCGCAGCGTTTCCGCAAGCTCGCCGTGGGAGCGCAGATCGGCCTTGGTGTTCTGCTCCTTGGCGGCGCGGGTCTCTTCGTGCGTACTCTCGACAATCTCCGCCATCAACCGGTTGGCTTTGAGATCAGCCACCTGGTTGCATTCTCGCTCGATCCGGCAAGCTCCGGCTATGGTGAAGACCGTACGCCGCAGATCGTGACCGGCGCTCTCGATGCCGTCCGCCGCATTCCCGGCGTCCTCTCCGCGGCTGGGACCACCGACCCTGAACTCAAGGGCGATTCAAACACCTCCAACTACTCCGTGCAGGGATACAAGCCCTCAGAAGAAGAGAACATGAACTTTGAGGAGCCGCTGATCACACCCGGCTATTTCGCGACGCTCCGCCAGCCGCTGCTGGTGGGCAGAGAGTTCACAACGGCAGACGCCAAGGGACAGCCTGGCGTCGCCATCGTCAACCTGGCCTTTGCGAAGCGGTTTTTCAGAACACCCCAGAATGCGGTCGGCCGTCTTATTGGCAAAGGCAGCGGAGATGACACGAAATTCGACACGACGATTGTCGGTGTTGTGGGCGATACTCGCCACACCGATATGCGCACGCCGCTTGGACCGGCGGTCTATCATCCGTACCTGCAAATGGAACATCCGACCGGCGTAATGGTCTACCTGCACACGACGCAACCGCCCGAGATTGTCGAGTCTGCGATCCGCCAGGCGATCCATCAGCTCGATCCAACGCTGGTTGTGGTTGGATTGCGCACGATGGAGGACCAGGTAGAGCGCAGCGCTTCCGATGAAAGCGCGCTTGCGTTCCTCTCCGTGGGATTCGCCGTGCTGGCGCTCATCCTGGCGGCTGTGGGCCTTTATGGCGTGCTGGCCTACTCGACGGAGCAACGCACGCGCGAGATCGGTGTGCGCCTGGCGCTGGGCTCGCCGCGCTCCAGCGTGATCGTGCTCGTGGTGCGCGAGATGGCCTGGATTGCCGCGGCTGCGACGGCTCTAGCGCTGCCATCGGTGGTAGCCTTGGCGCGGCTTTTCAATACGCAGCTCTATGGCGTGACGACCTTCGACCCGCTCACGCTCGCTGGCGCGGTGGCTCTGACCGCGCTGATGGTTTTGCTGGCCGCGGCGCTGCCCGCACGCCGCGCGGCCGCTGTTGAACCCATGCGGGCATTGAGAACGGAATAGGCTTGGAGAGCAGGAATCCCGGAGAGGGATGAAGGAGGTCCGGATGCATTTACAAAATGTTCGTTACGCGTTGCGCGTGCTGCGCAAGAATCCGGGGCTGACGGCCACCATGGTCTTTACGCTGGCGCTGGGCATTGGCGCCACAACGGCGATCTATACGGTAGTCTATGCAACGCTCATCGCGCCCATGCCCTATCCCCATCCGGACCAGCTCGTGATGGTCTGGTCGAAGATCCAGGGGGATCGCAACTCGGTTGCGGCCGGAGATTTTCTCGACTGGCAGCAGCAGAGCAAGTCGTTCCAGGGCCTGAAGGCTTTCACCGGAACCAGCTTCAACCTGGCGGGAAAGCAGGAGCCGGAGATGGTGCCGGCGCAGATGACTACGCCCGGCATGTACAGCATGCTGGGCAATCGCTTCGCTCTCGGACGCGACTTTCTGCCCGAGGAAGGCGAAATCGGCAAAGAGCATGTGGCGATCCTGATGAACAAATTGTGGAGAAGGCTGGGGGCCGATCCGCACATCGTCGGCAAGCAGATCATGCTCGATCAGAAGCCGTACACCGTGATCGGAGTTCTTGCAGGAGGGCAGGCCGACCGGCTCGATCAGGATCTGGTGGTGCCGCTCACCTTCACGCCGGAGCAAAAGAACCACGACTTCCACTGGCTCGTGGTCATGGGCCGTCTCAAAGACGGCGTCACGATGCAGCAGGCGCAGGCCGATATGGACGGCGTCACCGCGCACATCGCCGCAGCCAACCCGCGCTCAGACAAAGGCTGGGGCGCGCGCGTGGAGCCGCTCCAGAACGACTTTATCGGCGATAACGTAAAGCTCACGCTCTGGCTGCTCCTCGGAGCGGTCGGCTGCGTTCTGCTGATTGCCTGCGTCAACGTGGCCAACCTGCTGCTCGCCAAAGGCACTTCGCGCCAGCGCGAAATCGCGATTCGCTCTGCTGTGGGAGCCACGCGGCGCGACGTCTTTACGCAATTCGTTACGGAGAGCCTCGTGCTCGCGCTGTTTGGCGGAGCCGTGGGCGTGGGGGTGGGCTATGCCATGCTGCGCGGATTGATCGCAGCCATGCCGCCCAACACGCTGCCCAGCGAAGCCGATCTCTCGCTCAACCTTCCCGTGCTTGCGATCGCGCTGGCTGCGACCACGCTGGCGGGCCTGCTGTTTGGTTGCGCGCCGGCATGGTATGCTTCACGCCTCGATCCCGCCGAAACGCTGAAAGAGGGCGGCCGGTCCGGCTCCAGCAAAATACGTCACCGCCTGCGGCAACTGCTCGTTGTGGGCGAATTCACCCTGGCCCTGGCTTTGCTCGCCGGAGCCGGCCTCGCCATGCACAGCTTCTGGAATCTGAATCATATCGATCTCGGCGTGCAGACTGACCACATTCTCACTTTTTTCCTGCCCATGAATAAGGAAATGAACCTGACGTCTGAGCAGGTTGTCACGTATTACCAGCAGATCGTCCGCCGGGTTGAGTCGACGGCAGGGGTGGAGAGCGCATCGGCGGCTACCGGCATGCCCCTGCGCGGCCCCGGCTTCGGGATGCCGTTCACGATCAAGGGCGGACCGGAGTATGCCGATCCCTCGCAGCGCCCCGGCGCGGGCTTCGGCATGGTGACCCCGGACTACTTCAAGACCTTCGGCATTCGGCTCATCAAGGGGCGCTTGATTACCGAAGCGGACAATGCAGGCAGTCTGCGCGTGGCCCTGGTCAACGAGCAGTTTGTCCGCCACTACCTGCCCAACAAAAACCCCATCGGGCAGATTCTGAATGTGGAGCAGATCATTCCCGGAGTGCAAAAGCTCGGGCCCTATCAGGGGTGGGAGATCGTGGGAGTGTATCACGATGTGCGCGGAGGAGCGTTCGAGCGCCAGCGGGAGGAAATCCTGGTTCCGTTTTACCAGAGCCCCTGGATCGGAGCCGCTTTCGGGGTGCGCACGGCGGGCGATCCCGCAGCCATGACCAAAACCGTGGCCGCAGCGGTGCATGCAATCGATCCCACGGTGGCGCTGGCGCAGGTGCGGACGCTCGATCAGATTCGCGACGAGGACCTTTCGGGCGACCGCTTTTCCCTGTTGCTGTATGCAAGCTTTGCGGCGATCGCGCTGGCGCTTGCCGCGATTGGAATTTACGGCGTGATGGCTTTCGCCGTCGGCGAGCGCTCGCACGAGATTGGCGTGCGTATGGCGCTGGGCGCAAGCCGTGAACGCGTCGTAAGCATGGTGCTGCGAGAGGGTCTGATGCTGGCGGGCGCGGGGCTGGTGCTGGGGCTGGGGGGAGCCTACTTTGTGGGCCGCGCCATGCGCAGCACGCTTTATGGCGTGGGCTCGATTGATGTTTCGGCCTTCTGCGCCGTGGGAGCCGTGCTGCTGGCCGCGGCGCTGGTGGCTTGTTATTTTCCTGCGCGCCGCGCCGCCGCAATGGATCCCATGAAGGCGTTGCGCATTGAATGACGGGCGGGGATTGAAGACTAGCGACTAGGGACTAAGGGAAAATCGGAGATACGGAACGCGATGATTGAGATGAAGAATGTCGAACGCAGTTACAAGACCGGGCACACGGAGACGTGGGTGTTGCGACGGGTCGGACTCACGATCAAAGAAGGCGACTTTTTGACCGTGATGGGGCCTTCGGGCGCGGGAAAGTCGTCGCTGCTGAATGTGCTGGCGCTGCTTGACGATGGCTGGCTGGGCGAATACTGGTTTGGCGACACCGCCGTTCATGCGCTCAACCGCAAGCAGCGCGCGGATCTTGCGCGCCAACGCATCGGCATGGTCTTCCAGAGCTATCACCTGCTCGACGATCTGACGGTAGCCGAGAATATCGATCTGCCGCTTTCTTACAAAAATATTCCCACCAAAGAACGCCAGGGGATGGTGGCCGACATTCTCGACCGCTTTCAGATTGTGGCCAAGAAAGATCTCTATCCCAACCAGCTCTCGGGCGGGCAGCAGCAACTGGTGGGGATTGCGCGCGCCGTGGTGCACGCGCCGGCTCTGCTGCTGGCCGATGAGCCCACGGGCAATCTGCACTCGACGCAGGCACGGGAGATCATGGAGCTTTTTTGCGAGCTGAACCGCGCTGGCACGACGATTGTGCAGGTGACCCACTCAGAGGAGAACGCGCGCTTCGGCAAACGCATCGTGGAACTACGCGATGGCTGGGTCACACGAGACGAAAAGCTCGAACCAAGATCTACGGAGGTCGGGGCCCAGTGAAGCATTCCGGGAAACGTGCGTTGGAAACCAAGAGCATGAGGTGGCTGCAATCGGCCGCTGCGATCGCTTTGCTGCAAGTGAATCTGGCGCTCGGCGCACAGTCTCCCGCGCCGCCTTTACCCGCTGACTCTGCCACGGCAAATCAGGCGCAGACATCGCCGCCCCCACAAACGGCGCCCGCCGATTCGCAAACTACTCCTGCTTCGCCAGAGGCTCCAACGCCCGCTAACCCCGCACCGCCAGCGCCTCTTTCCCTGGCGCAACAGATGCAATTGGAGCAAAAGCAGTCGACTGCCCCACCGCAGCCGTTTTACGTGCCGCTGCCGCATTCGCATAAGCCCTTTTCACCCTACAGGCCCAGCACTGCCCCTTCACTGAATCTCAACAACTCGCCGCGTCTGCAAAACCTCATTCGCGACGGAAAACTGTACATCTCACTGCAAGATGTGATCGATCTCGCCATCGAAAACAACCTCGATCTCGCCTACTTCCGCTATAACTTCCCGATCGCGCAGACCGATATCCAGCGCACCAAAGCCGGCAGCCCGGCCAACGGCGTCAACACCAGCATCTCTCAGTCCACCGAGGGCGGCTTCGGCGCCTCCACGGGCGGGGGCGGCGGCTCGGGCGGATCCGGATTCTCTGCCGGCGCGGGCGGTATCGTCACATCGACGCTCGGCGCAGGAACCGCGGTTTCCTCTTTCGATCCGTTCCTGACGTTCAAGGGCAGCGTCGATCACACCATTACCCAGGAGGCCAACCAGTTTCTGAATGGCACGCCGATCCTCAAAACCAACACCATTCAGAGCCAGGCCAGCTACAGCCAGTCCTTCCCGCTGGGCACCAACATTTTCGCTCAGTACCTGGGACAGCGCATTACCAGCAACTCTCCGTACAACGCCGTCAATCCTGAGCTGTATTCCAATTTCGCAGTGCAGATCACGCAGTCGCTCCTGGCGGGCTTTGGCACCTCCACCAACGAGCGGTTCATCCGCATCGCCAAACGCAATGCCCAGATCACCGACCTTGCTTTTCGCGCCCAGGTGATTGCAACCGTAACGCAGGTGGAGAACATCTATTGGGATCTTGTGAATGCCTACGAGGATGAGCAAGTGAAAGAGCGCTCGCTCTCCTTTGCGCAGCAGACGCTCGACATGGATCATAAGCAGCTCAGCCTCAACGCCATTCCCGCCATGCAGGTTACGACGGACGAGTCAGACGTGGCCAGCAGCGAAGGCGACCTCACCGTTGCGCGCGCCACTCTCCGTCTGAACGAGCTGCTCATCAAGAACGCGCTGACCAAGACCGACGATCCGCTAATTGATGAGATGCCCGTCATTCCTCTCGATCTGAAAGGCGCGTCCGATCCCAATGCTTCGAAGTCGATCGACGACCTGATCTCCGAAGCCGAAAAGAACCGCCCCGAAGTTGCCATTTACCAGATGCAGGCCGATGTGCAGAAGCAGGCTCTGAAGGACATCAACAGTGAGCTCCTGCCCGTCCTCAATACGTATGGCTACTACGCCGGCGCCGGGACCGCCGGCCCAGCGAACCCCTATTGCAGTCTCGGTAACGAGTGCTCCACGGACCTGCCCACGGGTTTCCCTGGGATGTTCCAGAACATCTTCAATTACTCCTCGCCTGAGTATCAGGTGGGCGTGACGCTCTCTATCAATCTGCGCAACCGCCAGGCCAAAGCCGATCAGTTTCGCGCGGTTCTGCAGTATCGCCAGAGCCAGATCAGTTCCGAACAGCAGCAGAAGGGTATCCATTTCGATGTGCGCAACTCGCAGTTTGCGCTGCAGCAGGCTCAGGCCCGTGTCGATGCGGCGCAGAAGGCCAACGATCTGGCGCAGCATACCTTTGACATCACTGCACAGGAACAGAAACTCGGCGCCAAGTCCAGCTACGATACGCTGGTCGCGCAACACGCATTGGCCATCGCCCAATCCACTCTCTTCGCCGCACAAACAGCGTATGAAAAAGCCAAGGTGGATATCGACCGCGCCACCGGAGAAACGCTGGAGCGGACGGGCGTCTCGATCGACGATGCCAAGTCAGGCGTGGTGACGCATGCGCCCTAGACCTGCGGGAACTACCGATATCATGCAAAGAGGATGCCAGCCGAACAGGATCTGAAGTGGCCGCGGAAAGCACGACCTGGGTGTGGCTCGCAATCCGGCGGCTTAGGGGCAGAAGGCGATCGAGCGGAGGACAGTCATTCCCAGTAAACAAGAGCGAATCCGGGTTCTGGTTGCGGACGATCAACCTTCCATTCTTGAGGCGGTCGAGCTCTTGCTTGCGCCGCACGGCATCAAGGTGGACTGCGTGCGCTCGCCGCAACTGCTGATGGAAGCGCTCGGCCAGAGCGATTATGACGTGTTGTTGATCGATCTCAATTACACGCGCGATACGACTTCCGGCCAGGAGGGCCTGGATCTACTGGCGCGCGTTCACGAGTTCGATCCGCGCCTGCCGGTGATTGTGATGACGGCGTGGGGCAATATCGACCTTGCCGTGGAAAGCATCAAGCGCGGCGCGCGGGATTTTGTGCAGAAGCCGTGGGAGAATGAGCGGCTGCTCTCGCTGATCCGGGTTCACGCCGAGCTGCACCAGGCGCTCAAGCGCGCGCGGCAGTTAGAACTGGAGAACCGGCTGCTGCGCGCCGAAGGCATGCCGGAGTTTGTGGCCGGAGCTCCGTCGATGCAGCCGGTGCTCGAGTTGATTGCGCAGGTGGGCCCCTCCGACGCCAACGTGCTGATCACCGGCGAGCACGGCACGGGCAAGGAGATCGTAGCGCGGCTGCTGCACGCGGCCTCGCTGCGCGCGCGCATGGCGCTGGTGGCGGTGAATGCAGGCGGATTGCCCGAAGGCACGTTCGAGAGCGAGATCTTCGGCCACGTGAAGGGCGCGTTCACCGATGCGCGGACGGACCGCGTGGGACGCTTCGAGCTGGCGAATGGCGGCACGCTGTTTCTGGACGAGATCGCGAATGTGCCGCTGCGCCAGCAGGCCAAGCTGCTGCGCGTGCTGGAGACGGGCGAGCTCGAACGGGTGGGGTCTTCGCAAACGCGGCGCGTAGACGTGCGCGTGCTCTGCGCGACCAATGCGCTGCTGCATGAAGAGGCTGCGGCGGGCAACTTCCGCGAAGACCTGCTCTTCCGCATCAACACGGTTGAGATCCACTTGCCTGCGCTGCGCGAGCGCCGCGAGGATATTCCGCTGCTGGCGCAGCACTTTCTTGCCCGCAACCGTACGCGCTACCGCAAGCAGGTGAACGGCTTTTCCGCCGCGGCCATGCAGCAGATGATGCAGTATCCATGGCCGGGCAACGTGCGCGAGCTTGAGCACACGGTAGAGCGTGCGGTGCTGCTGTGCCGGAGCGATGAGATAGAACCGGCGAATCTCGCCATAGCTTCGGCGCGTTCGTCTACTCCATCTTTCGAAAACATGAGCATCGACGAGGTGGAAGCCTTGCTGATCCGCAAGGTGCTTCGCCGCTGCGACGGCAACATCTCCCAGGCCGCCGAGGCTCTTGGCCTGAGCCGCGCCGCGCTCTACCGGCGGATCGAAAAATATGGCCTATGAGAAGCAGGTGCGCCGGCGCAAGCACTCGGCGATCCGCCGGGTGTGGTTTTTTTCACTGCTGCTCTCGTTGCCCGCGCTTCTCGCCATGGCCTTTTTTTGGTATCAGCGGGCCATCGACCTCACGCCCGCGCTCCTGCTTCTGATTGCTCTTCTCATCTATCTCGGGCTCACGGCCTCCGCTATGGTGGAAGGCCTGGTTCGCCCGCTGCAGACGCTTTCGAATGTCGTCTCATCGCTGCGCGAGGGCGACTATTCCTTTCGCGCGCGAGGTGCGGAGGCGGCGGACGCCTTGGGGGAGCTGGCGACGGAGATCAACGTCCTCGCCGATCTTCTGCAGAAACAGCGCGTGCGCTCGCTCGAAGCCACGGCGCTGCTGGCGCGCATCCTCGAAGTGATGCATGCGCCGCTGTTCGCCTTCGACCGCGAGAACCTGCTGCAACTGGTGAACCACGCCGGACTCGAGCTTCTGGGCCTGCCCTATGCGCGCAGCTTTGGCCGCTCCGCGCGCGAGCTTGGGCTCGACGAGCTGCTGAGGATGCCGGACCAGACGATCCATTCGTTCCCGCCGAGCCCGACGCGCTGGCTGTTGAGGAAGGCCGTGTTTCGCCAGGATGGCCGGCCCCACGCGCTTTTGCTGCTGGCGGATGTGAGCCAGCCGCTTCAAGAAGAAGAGCAAATTGCCTGGAAACGGCTCATCCGCGTGCTGGGCCACGAGCTTTCGAACTCTCTCGCGCCGATCAAGTCGATTGCCGGCAGCCTGGTGGCGCGCGTGGACAGCGTTGAAGGCGACGAAGCCACGCTGCATGACTTCCGCCGCGGCCTTGGGGTTATCGAGAGCCGCGCCGATTCGCTGCACCGCTTTGTGCAGTCCTACCGGCTGCTGGCCCAGTTGCCGCCGCCGAAGCTCAGGCCAGTGGCCATCGGGCCGCTGCTGGAGCGCGTGGTGCTGCTGGAGCAGCGGGTGCCTGTTGAGTTCGATCCCGGCCCCGCGGCGATTCTCTCAGCCGATCCGGATCAACTGGAGCAGATGTTCATCAACCTGCTGAGGAATGCCGTAGATGCCTCGCTCGCCAATGGCGCGAAGCCGGTGCGCGCGAGCTGGAGTTGCGTCGATTCGAGCATTGTGGTCACGATCGAGGACCAAGGCCTGGGCATTGCCAATACGGACAACCTGTTTGTGCCGTTCTACACCACGAAGCCGGCAGGCAGCGGCGTGGGCCTGGCGCTGGCGCAGCAGGTAGCGCGGGCGCACGGCGGCGAGGTGCAGCTTGTGAACCGCGAAGACGGCGAGGGTGCGCGGGCCACGGTTCTGCTTCCGCTGGTGGAGCGGCGCAGCGCGTAGCCCACCAAATTACGTTGCGGCAGGCTCTCGGGTTTTAGGCCTGGGAATGACGCGAAGAGTGCGAAGGCTCATGCCCCCTAGCGTAGCAACTCTTCGAGCGTGGTGCTCAGGTCGGTTTTGTCATCGCGATACTTGACGATCACGGCGGCGTAGAGACTCAGTCCCCATTCGCGGCCGTTGCCTTTATTGATCGAGCGCGCGCCGGGAACCACCACTGCATTTTCGGGAACGATGAGCGGCGCTTCGGCCGAGGCACGCAGAACTTCACCCTTGACCACGTCGAAGACAGGAGTGCCGCGGGTAAGAATGGTTCCAGCCGCGAGCACCGCGCCTTTGCGCACGATCGTGCCTTCGTAGACGCCGCAGTTCCCGCCAACGAGCACATCGTCTTCAATGACCACCGGGCTCGCGTTCACGGGCTCGAGAACGCCGCCGATCTGCGCGGCTGCGCTCAAGTGGACACGCTTGCCGATCTGCGCGCAGGAGCCGACCAGCGCGTGGGAATCCACCATGGCGCCTTCGTCGACATACGCGCCGGCGTTGATGTACATCGGCGGCATGCAGACCACGCCGCGGGCTACGTAAGCCCCGGCGCGGATCGAAGAGCCACCCGGAACAACGCGCACGCCGTCGCCGGGAACGAAATGACGCACGGGATAGGTGTGCTTATCGATGAACGAGAGCCCCGGAACCGGCCATTCCTGCAGGGCGCCCAGGCGAAACCCGAGCAAAATTCCCTGCTTCACCCAGGCATTCACCCGCCAGCCGGTCGGTGCCTCCGGATCAGGCGAAGCGGCGCGTACCTCGCCGGATTCGAGAGCGGCGCGCAGAGCGAGAAAGGCGCCCATGGCCTGCGGGTCGCCGGCGGCCGACGGACCCGCGGCAAAGTACTGCTCGATTGTCTCTTGGAGCTGATCGTGGGTCATTCATTTCGAGTTTATCAACCCAGCGTGCAACAAGCCCGCGTGCAACAAGCCCGCGTGCAATAAGCCCCGTGCAAAAGCCCCGCGTGCAACAGCCATAGATCGTAGAAACTGGCTTAGCTTCCGGTGGGTGAGGGTCATTTTGGGAGATCTTCGGGGCTCGGCCCGGGCGCGGACCGAGTCCCCAAACCGCGTCGCGGCCGGAATGTGCGTGGGCAGCGCAATCCTGAGCGTATATGCGATACTCGAAACTGAATGTATAAGCGGATTGTTCTCAAATTATCGGGAGAAGCGCTGGCCGGCGAGCGGGGATTTGGCCTGGACGCCGATCGGGTGGCCGATATTACCGGCGAACTGGCCGAGATCCATGCGCTGGGCGTGGAAGTGGGCGTGGTTGTGGGCGGCGGCAACTTCTTTCGCGGCGTGGCTGAGCAGGCCAAAGAGATGGACCGCGTGAGCGCCGATAACATGGGCATGCTCTCGACGGTGATCAACGCCATCGCACTGCAGGATGCGCTGGAAAAGCGCGACGTGCAATGCCGCGTGATGACGGCGGTTTTCATGAACCAGGTGGCGGAGCCGTATATCCGCCGGCGCGCCGTGCGTCATCTCGAAAAGGGACGCGTGGTCATTTTTGCGGCGGGCATCGGGAACCCGTTTTTTTCGACCGACACGGCCGCCAGCCTGCGCGCCATGGAGATCAAGGCCGATGTGCTGTTGAAGGGGACCAAGGTGGAAGGCGTCTACAATGCCGACCCGGTGCTGGTGAAAGACGCCGTGAAGTATGACGAGATCACCTACATGGATATCCTGCGCCAGGGCCTGAAGGTGATGGA
The DNA here is from genome assembly GCA_036490385.1 of Occallatibacter sp. Taxonomy (GTDB): domain Bacteria; phylum Acidobacteriota; class Terriglobia; order Terriglobales; family Acidobacteriaceae; genus Telmatobacter. The sequence goes on along the minus strand of DASXDX010000041.1, from coordinate 173,986 downwards.
CCTGACCGCGGTGAGCCTGTGCAAGGATAATGAGCTGCCGATGATCATCTTCAATATGAACCAGCCGGGAAATATCCGCAGCGTGGTTCTGGGCGAAAAGATCGGGACGCTGGTGACGGCGTAAAGACAGTTTTCTGCCACGAGCCTTCAGCTTCCAGCCCTGGCCATCTGCTGTCCACAGTTGCCTTGCTGGGACATATCGCCGCCAGGTCGGCAGTCTGTTGTTTCCTGGATCATATCGAGGCAAAGAACCAGAGCCGGCTATGAGCAAGCCAAGCAGCTATAGCGGTTCCCAACTGCTGTACCCCGAAGGCACGATGTCGAATGGCTTTTTCCTCAAGAAAAAGCCACCTTGTACACCACCAGACAGTGCACGTGAATTGGGGAACCGCTCTAAAGGTCAGGAGCTAGAAGCTGAAGGCTCGCCATCGTGCGGAGACGTCTAACTTCCAGTGGAGATGCGCAAGCCAGCACGGTTAGACGCTTTGACGGGCTTGCGTTGCTTCGCGGCTCTCAATATTGTCTTCTTTCATTTTTCGAATCCGCAGTGGTTCGGCATTTTCGCGCCCATTGTGAATGCCGGCTACGCCTCAGTCAGTTTCTTCATCCTGCTCTCCGGGTTTGTGCTCGCCTATAACTATGCGGGAAAGGCACGGGCCGGCGAATTCGACAACGTGCGTTTCTGGGAGGCGCGGTTCACGCGGATTTATCCCATTTACTTTCTCAGCCTGCTGCTGAGCTGGAAGGTAGTGCCGATCGAATATGCGGTGCATACGCCCCGCATGTTCTGGTGGGGGATGGCGCTGACCCCGCTGCTGCTGCAGGGATGGGTTCCGCCGCTCGCGACATTTCTCAACACGCCGGCGTGGACCATGTCAGCCGAGTCGTTTTATTACTTCCTGTTTCCCTGGATGGCGCGCTGGAAGCGGCCTGACCGCCCGGCGCCGCTGGTGGCCAGGATGCTGGGGGTGTGGATGCTGGGCCTCATTCCGGGCACCCTCTACGTGATCTTCAGTCCGGACGGCATTGCGCATCCCGACCGCTGGAGCTGGGGACCGTGGCTGCAGGCGCTCAAATATACGCCCATGCCGCATCTTTGCAGCTTTATCTTCGGCGTGCTGCTGGCGGGCCTGGACGAACTCGTGGACCGTGCCGGCCGGCTGCGGACGATTCTTGGCGTCTTCGGCCTCGCGGCCACATTCACCATCCTGTCCCTGGCCTCGCATATACCTTATGCGCTCATTCATGACGGCATGTTGATGCCGTTCTTCGGCTGCATGATTTTGGGATTGTCGGGCCACAACTGGCTGGCGTCCGCCTTTGGCTGGCAGCCTTTGGTCTTCGTGGGCGAGGCCAGTTACTGTCTTTACCTGCTCCACTTCAACCTGTGGAACTTGATCCACGACTCGCACATTCTGAATCATCTGGGCCTGAGCCGGTTCGATCCCTGGATCAGCTACGCGCTGCTGATCGGGATGGCCCTGCTGGCGCTGCATTTTGTGGAGAAGCCGGCGCAAAAGCAGTTGCGCAAGTGGCTGAGCGTATGGCGGTGAAGCACGCAGCCATGAGGTACCACGCCACACAAGAAAGCCCAGCCTCGCGGCTGGGCTCTCTTGTGCCTGCGAATCAACTCTGCCTACCGCGTCACCGACTGGATAGCGTGGTTGCCGTGCGGCACAGCGATAATCGCCGTTGGGCTAGCGCCGGTTGGATAGGGCGTAGCCTGCGTGGCCGTGAGCGCACCGGTATTGGGATCGAGACGGAAGCCGGAGATCGAATTGCCGAGATGGTTGGCGGTGTACACGTAGCGGGCCAGTGCCGGCTCGACAGCAATCGAGACCGGCTGCGTGTCAGTGGCGTAGAGAGTCGAGCTGGTCGTGTTCACGATGGCCGACGGCGTGCCCGTGGGCAGGGCGATGGAGTATGCGGAGACCGTGGAGTCGAGCGCATTGGCAAGATAGATGTAAATGCCGCGCGGGTCCACAACGACGCTCATAGGCTCATTGCCGGTTTTGAACGGCCCGTTCACCAGGAAATCCAGCGTCGTTCCGCTGCGGACGGTGTAGCCGATGAGCTCGTTCGAGGCATAATCAGTCGCATAGACAAAGCTGCTGGTGGGATCTGAAGCCAATGCGGTCGGCTTCACGCCGGCTTGGTAAGGGCTTCCCGAGGCGGGCGTCAATGCGCCACCCGAGCCTACGGCAAAACCGAAGATCCAACCGGGATTGGCATTGCTCGTCGCAGTGCCGCCCGGATTGTAAGCCGACTGGTCATAGACGGTAGCGTATACCCCATCGCTGTTGGCCAGAACGGTAACCGCGGTGGGAACGACGGTATCGCCGGGATAGCCCGGCACCGTCAGCGGCTCGGTCGCGGTGGCGCTGCCGATGGTGCCGGAGCTGAGCGCATACTCGGTGAGCGTTGCGGAGGTGGTTCCGGTGACCACATAGAGATAAGTGCCGGCCGCGTTGACGTACAAAGAAACGGGCGACGCGCTGGTGGTAATAGCGTCTTTCTGGACCAGCACGCCATTGCTGGCAACGCCGAAGTGCACCACCGAATTATTTCCCTGGTTGGCGACGTAGAGATTCCCATAATCCGAGGTGACAGCCATGGCGATGGGAGACGTGCCGCCGGAGGAGACTACCGGAGGGCCGGTGCGCAGAGCGCCCGACTCTGAATCCACAGCATAGGTATAGATCTGGCCTGCGCTGCCGGCACTATTGCCTGCCGAAGCGGCTACAAAGATGTAGTCGATGGTGACAAGCTGGCAGGCAGTCAAACAGGTGGCCACCAGGAGGCCGATTATAGAGACCAGAAAAAGCTGGCTCACTTTACTCAACTTCATGCGCTTCCTTCGTCACGGGCTATCTGCTTCTGGCCCCGGAAAACTCTGTTGTCGGTTACCCGTATCCATTGTAAAAGCCAGCTACGGGATGGTGCTATGGCGCGCCGGCGCTCACTGCTCAACGCCGGCCCCGGTGCCGTTGTGTGGAATTGCGGCCACCGCCGTCGCCTGATCATTGGAGGCAAAAGGAGAATACTGCGATTCGATCAGCGTTCCCGCGGTGGTGCTCAATTCAAAGCCGGAGACATTATTGCCAAGGTAGTTGGCCGTGAAAAGAAAGTGTTCGGTCGAGGGGTCGATGCCGAGAGCGACGGGCTGCTCGCCGGTGGTGTAGGTGCCCAGGTTGGTCAGCGCGCCACTGCTCGCGGAGAAGGCGGTGACGGTGGCATCGAGAGAGTTGGCCACATACACAAACGGGTAGGCAGGATCGGTAACGATGGCGGAAGGCTGGTTGCCGGAACGGAACGGGCTGCCGTTCAGCGGAGTGAGATTGCCCGAGCCGGCCACGGTATAAGCCAGAACGTCTCCCTTGGCATAGTCGGTGACGTACAGATAGGTGCTGGAGGGGTCACTGGCGGCGGCCGAGGGCTGCGTGCCGGCGGCGAAAGGAGAACCGCTCAAAGCCGTCAACACACCGCCGGAGCCGACCGAAAATCCGAAGACATAGCCAGCGGCGGGCGTCACCGAGGAGTCATAAGCGGTGACATAGACGTAAGCGCCGGAAGCGAGAACATTGATGCCCGTGGGCACGATGATGTCGCTCTTGCCGGTGAGCGTCAAGGGCCAGTAGGCGCCGCTGACGGCCGCGTTGGCGGCCGGCGTTCCAATAACGACCGGGGTTGAGCTGGTCCCGGCGGAGAGAGGATAGACGGCGACCGAACCCGAGCAAGGCTCGGCCGTGGAGCAGATCGGCAGCGGCTGGTATGTGTCCACTACGAAGAGATTCGACTTGTTGGCGGCAAGCGCGAGGGGATAGATGCCGGGCGTATTGACGGTGTTATGCGGATACAGCTTGCCGTCGGTGCCGATCACAAACTGGACGATGTTGTTGTCATCCTGATTGGCGACGAAGAGGCTTCCGTAGTCCGCCGAGACCGCTTCGGCCACCGGGTCGCGGCCGGCAGAAGGAAACGGCGACGAGGGAATCTGGCGCATCCGGCCAGACTCGGAGTTGATCTCGAAGACGTTGATCTCGCCGTAGTTATTGGCCCCGGCGGCTTTGGAGCTGGCCACGTAGACAAAATCCACGGTGAGGGTCTGGGTAAGCTGCGTGCAAGCCGTCACCAGCGTAGCTGCCACCAGGCTGGCTGCCGATACGAGTATGAGGCGGCTCGATTTGTTGAACTTCATGCGCATCTTTCTTCAACGGGCCGAATCAAGCAGCCCTTCGCAAATCATTAAGGTTCGAACTCCGGAACCGGCAAGATCAAGCCATGCCGGCTATCCGGCTGCTTTGCCTGCAAATTCCAGGCATTCCACCAGGCTGCGATACGTTGCGGTTGCCATGCAGTCTCTGCGGCATCGCCGCCAGGCGGGTTGCAGCCGCAAAGCAGCGTATCTCGCTATCCCGTACGCCCATTGATCAGGCACCACGTAGCCGGTCCCTGAAGCGGATAGCTGCTGGTTACGCGCAGCAAATTAAGCGCCCCGGAGTTCGGATCGAGCGACCGTCCGGTAACCGTCGAGTCGTATTCGTTGGCTTCGTAGATGAACTGGTCTGAAGGGTCTTCGACGATGCACTGCGGCCCGGAACCGGAACCGAAGGGTTCGAGCGGCACGAAACTTAACTGGTAGGCGGGCGCGGTGGTGATGAAGTACGCGGCTATACCGCTTTGCGGATTGTTTCCGGTGACGTTGTTCCCTTGATTGGCGACGTAAACGTATTTGCCCTTGGACTCGACCAGAAGCTGAATCGGATTGCCCAGCGTGGGGTCATCCGGAATAATTCCGCCGGTCTGGGACTGCAACGCGCCGCCGCTCCCTACCGTGTAAGGCAAGACCTGGCTGGGGTAAGTGCCTCCGGGGAAGGTGCCGCCCGACGGAAGCGTGAACGACTCGTTGTCGAGCACGTAGATCACGCTGGAGGCGCTCACGATCGCCGTGCCGTTGCCGACGAGGCCATCCACGTTGTAAGGATCGGTGAGCGGCTGCGAACTGTTGGAGCTCACCGTCAACTGGCCGGTCGAGGACGAATACGCGTAGGGCCACACCGCGCCTCCTCCGGTGTAGGGATAGGAGGTCTGCGGCGTGTTGCCGCTCAGGGTGAGAACGAAGCCGGTCGCCATCACGAAATCGACGGGATTGGCGGGAACCGGGAAATAGGTAAGCTGCGAGCCGCTCGCCGCCGTCACCTGGGCATTCAATACCAGCGACAGCCGGCCGGTGGTCTGATTGATCTGGAAAACCGTGACGTCGCCGCAAGTGGTGGCGGCGTTCGCCAGTGCGCGAGCGCAGTTCGGATTCGGGTTCGTTGCGCTGGACGGCTCGCCGTTATAAGAAGAATCGTGATCCAGGGCCAAAAGATAGCTACCCGTGGTATCGGCGATCAACCGGAACGGATTGACGCCCTGGGTGAAAAACGTCTCCTGCGGGGTGAGAACGCCGTTGCCTCCCACCGCGAACTGTGTGATGTTGGAACTCCCGCAAGGATCGGTCGGAGTGCAGTCCGCATTGCCCTCCGTATTCACGCCCCGGTTCAAGACATAAAGAAAACGGCTGCCCGTGAGGAGCACCGCGCGCACCGGGTTGGATCCGCCTGAAGAAACCGGCAAGCCGTTGATGGGTGAAAGCTTGCCCGTATTGTGGTCGATCTTGAAGCCGGTGATGATGCCGTTATTTCCAGATTGGGCCGTCACTGTACCCGTTACATACAAATAGCCGACTGTATAGCTCTCCACACAAGAGGTCACGCCGAAGATGAGACCCGCCGAAAGGGCGCCCATCAGAAGTGCCTTGCCGAATTTCGTAAACTTCATGCGATTCCTTCATCCTGGTCAGGCGTCTGCCGCCAGGTTTGGTCGTTCCCGAGCAGAGCTGGGTTGGGACGGGTCCCTGCTGCATTGTAAAAGCCAAGGGCAGGTTGTGCCTAGCGTTTGACCCGGAGTGGATAAAACGGCACATTTCCCGCGATGGCTCGCTTCGCGAGGCTCGATCGAATTTGCGCTTGTCCCGAGAACAAATATCTCTGGAAACAAATATCTCTGGATACGATCGAAATATGGACGCGCGAAGGCGGCCGAAGGTCAACGCTCCTACGCTGAAATGATGGAATTGAGGAGGCCAAGCGGACGCGCCCGAGCCTTGCGGCCCGACCAATCGCCGATTCTTCCGCTTCCCGCACCGGAATAGCTCGGACGGACGCCGTAACACGCGTCCGCCCCCGGCGAGTTGAGACTGTGAGCTGACTTCTGGCCGATGCTTCACCACACCCGGCACGAATTCACAGGATACATGGGCTGGCCCTTCTTGCAGCCGAAGGCTTTGCCGAATGCGTCGAAGTTCTGCACGGTTCCGTTCACGCGCCACTCGCCCGGCGAATGCGGATCGACGAGCGCCGACTGCCGCGCCGATTGCTCGGTCTGATTCTGGCACCATACCTGCGCAAAGCCGATGAAGTAGCGTTGCGCCTCGCTGTAGCCGTCGATCTTTTCGTCGATCGACTTGCCCTGCTCAGCGAGAGTATCGAGCAGCGCCATGTATGCGATGCGCAATCCGCCGTTGTCTGCGGTGTTCTCGCCCAGCGTGAGATGGCCGTTGAGGTGCTGCGCGGGTGTATCGCCGTGCTCCGGAGCCACCTCAAAGCCGCTGTACTCGCTGGCTACGCATTCGGTGCGCTCGGTGAACGCCTTCCGGTCCTCCGGCGTCTGCCATTCGCGCAAATTGCCTTTGCCGTCGTACTGCGATCCCTCATCATCGAAGCCGTGCGTCATCTCATGGCCGATCACCACGCCAATGCCGCCGAAGTTCACCGCGGGATCGATTTTGAAGTCGAAGAACGGCGGCTGCAGAATGCCGGCGGGAAAGTTGATGTCGTTGAAGGAGGGATCGTAATAGGCATTCACCGTCGGCGGCGTCATGCCCCATTCCTTCTCATCCACCGGCTTGCCCAGTTTGGCGTAGTTGTAGTCGCGCTCATATACGTTTGAGTGATCCGCATTGCCGATCAGGTCGGTGCGATTCACCTTGACGCTCGAATAATCGCGCCACTTCTCCGGATAGCCGATCTTGTTGCGGATCATGGCCAGCTTTTCTTCGGCGGCCTTCTTGGTTGCATCCGTCATCCACGGCAGATCTTTCATGTCATCGCCCAGAGACTTTTCGAGCGCCGCCACCAGCTTGTCCATGCTCTCCTTGGCTGCGGGCGGGAAGTTCTGCTTCACCCAGTCCTGGCCCACGGCTTCGCCCAGGGCCCGGTCGGTCATCGAAGAACACTGCTTCCACCGCGCCTCCGGCTCCTGCTGCCCGGCGAGAGTGCGGGAGAAGAAGTCGAAATTCTCATCGAAGAATGGTTTCGACAGATCCTGTGCCTGGCCGTGCAGCACCTGCCAGCGCAGATAGCTCTTCCAGGTGTCGAGCGGCTCGCTCGCCAGCATGCCATTGAGAGCCTTGAAGAAATCCGGAGTGGCGACGTTGAGCGTATCGAAGTGGCCGATGCCGACCGAGTGGAAGTAGGTGTTCCAGTCAAAGTCCGGGGTCAGCTTATCGAGGTCGACGAGCGCGTAGATGTGATAGCGCTTTTCAGGATCGCGCAGGTCGGTGCGGCTGATCGACGCCTTGGCCATCGCCGTCTCGATCTCCATGACCGCCGCGGCTTCTTTGGCAGCCTGGTCCGGCGTGTCGCCGGCGAGCGTGAACATTTTCTTCACGTGCTCGATGTACTCGGCGCGGATGGTGGCGAAATGCTTATTGTCGGCGAGATAGTAATCGCGGTCAGGCAGCGACAATCCACCCTGGTAGAGTCCGGCGATCTGCTGGGATGAGTCCTTGGCATCCTGCTCGACGCCGAACTCGAAGAATCCATCAGGTGTTCCCTGGTTCTCGAGCTTGCCGAGCAGGTCGGGGAGCCCGTTGGCGTTTTTCAGGCGGGCGATCTCAGCCCATGACGGCTCAATGGGTTCGACTCCCTTTTTATCGACCGTAGCCGTATCCATGCAAGCCGCGTAGAAGTCGCCATACTGCCTCTGAAGCGGGGTCTTGGGGTCCTTGGCCGCGGCGTCCAGCTCCTGCCAGAGAAGATAGCGGTTGCGCTCGCGGAGCAGTGAGAACGACCGCGCCCAGCGCACCTGGTCCGAAGGAACGGGATTGTTCTTGTTCCAGTTGCCGCAGGCGTACTGGTAGAAGTTGGTGCACGGATCGACGCTCGTGTTCATGGCCGAGACATCAAAGCTCTTGATGGAGGGCGGCTCGGCGGGCTGCGCATTGTCTGACTGGGAGACAGCCGGCGCCTGCGCAAGGGCGGTTCCGGCCGTCAGGATGAGAACCGGAGCAAATCGAAAACACTTCATCTCAGAACCTCTGGGGGGCATGTGCAGATTGCCGCAACTGCTTTAAGAAAGCATCCGCAAATGGATGCCGGATCGACTGATTCAGCCGGAAATTGTGACTGCGTTGCAGATCAGGCTATCACAGGGGGATTCCGAAAGGTACGCCGCTGTGACGGGTGAGCGGATTTAGACTGGCCAATGACCATCGCTTTAGGAGGACCAGGGTGCCGCGTAGCTGTTCTCTGACCATTGCCGCCGGATTCCTGGCCGCTCTGCACCTCGCGATTGCCGCCGGCGCGCAGGATGTGCACGTGCGCGTCTCTGCCGACGTGAAGACCGGGATCGAAGGCACCACCGAGTTTCCTACCATTCAGATGGCCATGGATCATCATCCGTTCGCCGGCCTCGGGCCGGATGGGAGACCAGGCCGCGTCTATATTGAGATCGCGCCGGGCGTCTACCACGAGCGCGTGATCGTGACCCAGAACCATACCAATATCACGCTGGTGGGCATGGGGAAGTCTCCGGCGGATGTGGTGATTACCAATAGCCTGAACGCGAAGCAGGCGGGCGGAACGTTCTTCACCGAGACAGTGGAGATCAATGGCAATGGATTTGAGGCTGACAACCTCAGCTTCGAGAACGCGGCCGGCAATACCGGCCAGGCGGTGGCAGCGGCGGTGCGCGCCGACCGGGCCGTCTTCAAACATTGCCGCTTTCTGGGCCACCAGGACACGCTCTTCGCCGATTACGGACGGCAATATTATGTGGACTCCTACATCGAGGGCGGGGTTGATTTCATCTTCGGCAATGCAACGGCGGTCTTCGACCGTACGGAGATTCACGCGAATGGTCCCGGCTACCTGACCGCGCAGTCGCGGACGTCGCCGAGTCAGACGACAGGCTACGTGATTCTTAACAGCAAGGTGACGAGCGGGATCGAGCCGGCAGCCGCCTCGGACGCGACGCCGCGGAGAGACACCATCAGCCTGGGTCGGCCATGGCGGCCGTACTCCCGCGTGGCGTATATCAACACCGAGCTTCCCGCCGACGTGATTCCCGAGGGATGGAATGCGTGGGGCAAAACGCCGGGAACGCCGCTCGCGTATTACGCGGAGTATCACGACACCGGTCCCGGAGCGAACCCGAGTGCTCGCGTGGCCTGGTCGCACCAGCTTACGGCAAAGCAGGCTGCGCAGTTCATGCCCAAGGTGTTTCTGGCGGGGAAAGATCACTGGAACGCGGAGGCTGAGGCGGCAAAGCTGCCCTAGGCCGCGTTCGCCGAGTCTTGACAACGCGTACAGAAAAGCTGTACGGTTGTCCGCAGGCGCCTATATGGCTATTGAAACCACCTACACCGCACTCCGCGAGAACCTGGCTTCTTATCTGGATGAAGTCGTGGATGACCAGGAGGTGCTGATCGTGCGCCGGCGCGGGGCGCGGGATGTGGCGATAGTGCGCGCTGACGAGTTGGCCGGCCTGTTGGAGACGGCGCATCTGCTGCGCTCGCCGAAGAACGCCGCGCGGTTGTTAAAGGCGCTGCGCCGCGCCGAGCATCGCGAGGGCACGGTGGAATCAATCGAAAGCTTGCGCCGCTCCGCAGGCTTGGGCTAACTCTTCCTGATGAGCAAGCAAGGGCGGCGTGATGCGGTCTTCCAGCCCGAATTCCGTCAAGATCTCGCCTGGTGGATCAAGAATGACCGAAAGGCTGCGTTGAGGACGCTGGAATTGGTGGAAGCCATCCTCGCCGATCCATTCGCGGGCATCGGCAAGCCCGAGCCGCTCCGGTTCGAGTTGGCCGGCTGCTGGAGCCGGCGGATTACGCAGGAACATCGGCTCGTTTACCGGGTAGCTGCCGACCGAATCGATTTTCTGCAAGGGCGTTATCACTATTAGAGCGGTCCCCCAATTCACGTGCGCTGTCCGGTGGTGTGCAAGGTGGCTTTTTCTTGAGGAAAAAGCCACTCGACTTCGTGCCTTCGGTGTACTGCAATTGGAGAACCGCTATACGCGGGGTGAAGACGGTCTCAAAAGCGCAGTTCTTTACATCCCTCCCTGCGCCCTGCCACACTAGAGAGTGGACACCCAGACAATCGTCATCCTCGATTTCGGCTCGCAGTACACGCAGCTCATCGCGCGGCGTATTCGCGAGCTGAACGTCTTTTCGGTCGTGCTTCCCTGCACCGCCTCGCTGGCGGAAATCCAGGCGCTCGATCCGATCGGCATCATCCTTTCAGGCGGGCCGTCTTCGGTGTATGACGCCGATGCGCCGGCGGCCGATCCGAAGATGCTGGAACTGGGCCCGCCGGTGCTGGGCATCTGCTACGGGTTGCATTTCATCGTCCATCATCTCGGCGGCAAGGTGCTCTCGGCCCCCAGGCGCGAGTACGGTCATGCGGAAGTGTCAATTGAGGACAGCAAGACCGAGTTGTTCGCCGGCCTGCCGCCTACGCTGCAGGTGTGGATGAGCCACGGTGACGAGGCGCTCGAGCTGCCTTCGGGCTTTCGCCGTACCGCAGTCACTTCGAATGCGCTGGCCGGCATTGCCGACGAGCAGCGCCGCATCTGGGCGGTGCAATTTCATCCCGAGGTGCATCACACGCCGCTGGGACCGCAGCTTCTCAAGAATTTTGTCTTTCAGATCTGCGCAGCGCGCGGCGACTGGACGCCGGCGCACTTCATCGAGTCCACGGTGGCCTCGATTCGCGCCAAGGTCGGCACGGGCCATGTGATCTGCGGGCTCTCCGGCGGGGTTGATTCTTCAGTAGCTGCGATGCTGGTGCACAGGGCCATTGGCGCGCAGCTTACGTGCATCTTCGTCAACAATGGCGTGTTGCGCAAGAATGAGTTTCAAAGCGTGCAGAAGAACCTGCGCGACAAGCTGGGGCTGAATATTGTCGCGGTGAATGCCAGCGCGCGGTTTCTTGAAAAGCTGGCAGGCGTTACCGATCCGGAGATCAAGAGAAAGCGCATCGGCGCGGAGTTCATCGCAGTCTTCGAAGATGAAGCCAACCGCATCGCCCGCGAAACCGGCGGCCCGGAAGGGAAACTCGACTGGCTCGTTCAAGGCACGCTTTACCCCGACGTGATCGAATCCTGCAGCGTGAAAGGCCCCAGCCAGACGATCAAGAGCCATCACAACGTGGGCGGATTGCCGGAACACATGAAGCTCAAGCTGATTGAGCCATTGCGCGATTTGTTTAAAGATGAAGTCCGGCGCATCGGCCGCGATCTCGGCATGCCCGAGGATATCCTGGGCCGGCAGCCGTTCCCAGGACCGGGGCTGGCTGTGCGCATCCTGGGCGAAGTGACGCCGGAGCGCGTGGCGCTGCTGCAGGAGGCCGACGATATCGTTGTGGGCGAGATCAAGGCGGCCGGCCTCTACTCGAAGGTCTGGCAGAGCTTCGCCGTGTTGCTTCCGGTGATGAGCGTGGGCGTGATGGGCGACCAGCGGACATACGCGTACACGGCCGGTGTGCGCGCTGTCTACTCTGAGGACGGAATGACGGCCGACTGGGCGGAGCTTCCGCCGGAGGTGCTCAAGCGCATTTCCAACCGGATCGTGAATGAAGTGCGCGGGATCAACCGCGTGGTGTACGACATCACGTCGAAACCGCCGGGAACGATCGAGTGGGAGTGAGCGATCGCCGCACCGCCGGGCGCGCATTTTGAGCTTTTTTTGTCCATCGGGGTGCCTGTGCCAAGCAAGGTAACTCGACTTGCGAACCCTGCCCGCATAGCCACGGTATGGACTACCGGCAAAATCTGGGCGCGCGTGAGTGTCGGCGTCGAGGTGGAGATCCTTCGCTAAGCCACGCCTCGCGAGGCCGGTTCACGGCTGGGCGCGCAGCGCTGCTATCTCCAGGCTCATGGCGTCCAGCCGCGCCAGCAGTTCCGCGTGGTGCTTCTCGGCCATGGAAGGCTCGAAGGCCTCCACAAAAAAAGTGCCGTTCGGCTCGAGCTCGCAGCGGCGCACCTGGTGCAGATGTTCGAATCCCTGCCGATGGACCGCATCCAGCAGTTCTTGGCGGGTCAGCGATTCGCGTTCCAGCGCCTTCCTGTCAATCTGTCCGTCGCGAATCAGAATCGTGGAACGGCCCTCGATGGCGCGCGTCAGGCGCGGCGACCGGTAGAGCATCCTCACAACGATCCAATTGATGGCCAGCAGGCCGAAGGCGCCGATCACGCCGCCGGTGACCGAATTGTCGTCGCCGATGATGGCATTCTGCACGGTGTTCGAAAGCGAGAGCAGCACCACGAGGTCAAAGGGGTTGAGCTGCGCCAGTTCGCGCTTGCCGAACAGGCGCAGCAGGGCCACCAGCACCAGGTAAACGATCACCGGACGAAGCAGCTTCTCCGCTACGGGAAGCGGCAGTTGAAACATGTGTTGGAACAACAGCGAGTGGATCATGGCACGAGGATAGCTGGCGACAGCGGCCATGGAAATGCCTTAGCCTGAAGCTGACTGTAAAAATGTCTCACCGGCCCCAAAACAGATAGGATACGGATCGATCTCATGACGACTTCCCAGCAATCTCCGGCCCCGGTTCTGGCGCCATTTCGTGTGGAACCCCGGTTTGATACACGCGTATGGGGTTTCCGCGATCTGCGCCCCTGGTACGATCGCATCGCCGAGGGCGATCCAATCGGCGAGGTTTGGCTCACGGGCGACGATTGCCGCATTGCTACCGGGCCTCACGCCGGAACGAATCTGGCGGCGCTGTTCCGCGAAGATCACCAAGCGCTGCTTGGTCCCGACGCTCCGTCGCCCGAATCGCCGCTGCTGATCAAAATGCTGTTTGCCAAAGAGAAGCTCAGCGTGCAGGTGCATCCCGACGACAAGATGGCGCAGAAGTACGGCAATCCACGCGGCAAGACGGAGTGCTGGTACGCCCTGGCCGCGGAGCCGGGCGCGCAGGTCGCCGTGGGGCTCAAGCCGGGGAGCACGCTGGACCAGGTAAGAGAAGAGATTCACGCGGGAACGCTCGAGTCCAGCCTGGCGCTGTTGCCGGTGGAACAGGGCGACATGATCTTCGTGGATGCCGGCACGGTGCATGCCATCTGGCCGGGAGCAATTCTGCTGGAAACGCAGCAGAACTGCGATATTACCTACCGGATGTTCGATTACGGCCGGCCGCGCGAGCTGCACGTCGAGAGATCGCTCGAAGCCGCAAAGCTCGTCACCAGGGCGGGCAAAGTGGCGCCGCAACAGCTCCGCGATCGCACGGTGCTGATCGATGTGGAGTATTTTCGCGTGGAGAAGATTCCGGTTCAGGATACGCGCACCAGCGCGAGCCTTGCCGGCGCGGGCGGAAAACGTGGCCTGGCGTGGCTATTTGCCGCGGACGGGGCGGGAAGGCTTTCCGGGGAGGGCTTCGAAGCTGTGGACCTGCCGGCGCGCGGCATCGTGTGCGTGCCGGCCGCTGCGCCGGAGTTCGTGCTCGAAGACCGGGGCGGGCTGGACCTGATCCGGATTACCCCCAACTGGCCGGAAATGGCGCGATGAGCGTGGCAAACTGGCGCGGTGCCGTGGTCGCCTACATCCGGGCGGAAGCTCTTCCTATCGATAAATTTGGCCATCAGCCGCGCCTGTATGCTCTGGCCTGCCAAATCGGCGAGGGCATAATCGGCGAGGGCATGACCTACGACGACGATGTGGTCTTTGCCGCCGCGTGGATGCACGACCTGGGCGTCTTTCTGGGCCACCGGCCCAGCCATCCCGAGGAGCTGGCGCGCTGGGATCACGTGCCTTATACGATTGCCAAATCCAAAGAGCTGCTCGCCGGCTGGGGGTTTCCCGCGGCGAAGCTCGACGCGGTGGGCGAGGCGATCCGGACTCACCAGGTGAACGACCGCCCCACGCAAATAGAAGGGATTCTCCTGCGCGACGCCGATATTCTGGAGCAGTTGGGAGCGATGGGCGCTCTGCGCGCGCTGGTGAAGATTGGCCGCGATACCCGTTACCCCACCTTTTCGTCCGTTTTGCCGGTGCTGCGCCGCGCGGCGGATGAGCTTCCCGAAAAGCTGCGTCTGGTCAAGGCAAAAGCCTTAGCGGTCGGGCGTGTGGAAGCCCTGAAGGGGCTGGTCTCGGCCATTGAATCCGAGGCCGGTGAGCACCTGTTTTGACACGGACTCGGGAACGGGGGCTCGGGTTTGGAAGGTGCCATGCCGGTTTCCGGCCCTGGTAAGCCGAAACACGCAGGATTTCGCTTGGTTTGGCCGGGAGCCGGGGAGCGCCAGGGTCGCCCTGAAGCGGAACTTTTTCCGCAAGGGCGGGTCTGCACCCATGTGCGGTTCCAGGCGTCTAAACAGATGGAGCGGGAACCAGATAGTGAGACTGTCACCCGCTTGTGGGACAGATGAAAAGTAGGCGAGGAGATACGAGAAAAATGAATCGTCCATTGCTGAATAAGATTGTGTGGCGGATGGCGGCGTGGGCCGGCGTGGTTGTGCTGTGCGCCGCGACGGCTGTGGCGCAGGATAACGGTGCAGCCGCGCAGGACAACGGCGCAGGCGCAGCTTCCGGTCAACGTACTGACGGACAGATCGAGATGGACGTGGTGCAGGCGCTCGACGGCTCGCAGGCGCTCAAGAACGACATGATCACGGCCGCGACCATCCAGAGCGCGGTAACGCTCTCCGGCACCGTATCGAGCGATGCGTCGAAGCAACTTGCCGGCTCGATTGCAGGACACGTGAACGGCGTGTCGAAAGTGAATAACAACCTGAAGGTCGGCAACCCGCAGGATGCGCAGGAGGCCGGCGACTATGCCGCGCAGGCCCCGGATGCCGACGCGCAGGCGATGAACGACAACGGCCAGCAGGCGCCGCCGCCGCAAACGCAGCAGGCGCCGCCTCCTGACCAGGGCCAGCCGGCGGCGCAGCCTCAGTATCAGCAGCAACCGGCGCCTTATCCGCCGGCGCAGCAGCAGCCTTCTCCGAACTATCCGCCTCCGCCGCCGAACCGGCCGCAGTATGGCTATTCGCAACCCCAGCAGCCGCCGGCGCCCAGCTACCAGATGCCCACGGGTCCTGTGACCCTGCTTCCGGGAACGCTGCTGCAGGTGCGGACGGCTGAGCCGGTGGATAACAAGAAGGCCACCAATGGGACGCCGGTGCAGTTCACCGTGATTCGCGACGTAACGTTAGGCGGCGCGCTGGTGATACCACGGGGCGCCACCGTACATGGCGTGGTGGCAGAGAGCAAGAAGGCCGGCGAGCTCGGCGGCAGCCCCGAACTGGCGCTTACGCTCACCTCGCTCGATCTGGGCGGGCAAAGCTATCCGATTACCTCTGACGAGTTCAAGGTGAGGGGTCCGAACAAGGCCGGACGCACGGTGGGCAACGCCTTTGGCGGCGCACTGCTGGGCGCGATCATCGGCGGCGCCGTTGGACGCGGCGAGGGTGCCGCGATCGGCGCTGGAGCAGGCGCGGCTGCGGGCACGGCAGCATCGGCCGCTACGCCGGGACCCAATGTGTGGATTCCGTCGGAGGCGCTGGTCACGTTCCGCCTGCGGGCTCCAGTCACAGTGAACCCGGTGAGCGCCCAGGAAGCGGCCCGGCTGGCGCAGGGGCTCTATCCAGGCGGCCCGAGCCTTTACCGGCGCGGCGGCTACGGGTATCCGCCGCCTCCGCCCTATGGATATGCGGGCGGACCTTACTACCCCTATGGATATCCGCCTGTCTACTACCGGCCCTATTACATCGTCGGCGGCGCGTACTACTGGCGGTAAACAACCCTGATTACAGGAAAGACGACGGGCGTCCCCAGATTGGGGGCGCCCATTGTGTTTGCGGAGTAGTATTCTGGACCTCCTTAAAAATCTGACTGGAGGTCTGCATGGGAAAGTTCACAAGTATTACTGAGACGGTTGGCAATACGCCGGTGGTCCGCATCAATCGGCTGGCTCCTCCGGACGTGAATCTTTATGTAAAGGTTGAGGCGTTCAACCCGCTCGGCTCGGTGAAGGACCGCTTGGCGCTGGGTGTGATTGAAGAGGCAGAGCGTACCGGCCAGCTGAAGCCCGGCCAGACGGTGGTGGAAGCCACCAGCGGCAACACGGGCATTGGCTTGGCGATGGTCTGCGCGGCCAAAGGCTATCCGCTCGTGGTGACCATGGCCGAGAGCTTCAGCATCGAGCGGCGCAAGCTGATGCGGTTCCTCGGCGCCAAGGTGATCATCACGCCGGCCTCCGCAAGAGCGGTGGGCATGGTGAAAAAGACCGTTGAGCTGGCTGAAAAGCATGGATGGTTCTATACGCGGCAGTTTGAAAATGAAGCCAATGCCGATATGCATTCGCGGACCACTGCGCAGGAGATACTGCGGGACTTCAAGGATGAAAGGCTCGACTACTGGGTGACCGGATTCGGAACCGGCGGGACACTGAAAGGCGTGGCGCGCGTATTGGCAAAGGAACGGCCCGATACCAAGGTTGTGGTGTGCGAGCCGGACGATGCGCCGATGCTTTCGAGCGGGATCGAACAGGAGCGCAATGAAGATGGATCGGCGAAGGCCGGCCACCCGAGCTGGAAGCCGCATCCGATGCAGGGCTGGAGCCCGGACTTTATCGCCAAGCTGACCGGGGACGCCGTGGCCGCGAAGACGGTCAGCCAGGTGCTTCGGATCACGGGGCCGGAGGCGCTGCGCTGGAGCCGCGAACTCGCGAAGAAGGAAGGCATCTTTGTGGGCATCTCGTCGGGCGCTACCTTTGCGGGTGCACTCAAGGTGGCTGGGGAGGCCGCGAAGGGCTCGACGATTCTGTGCATGCTGCCGGACACGGGCGAGCGGTACCTGAGCACGCCCTTATTTGCCGACGTCGCTGCGGATATGAACGAGGAGGAATGGGAGATTGCGCGCTCCACCCCAGGGTGCCTTCTGGAGCCGGCGAAGTAGTGCTGACAGGGGAGAGCGCGCCGGCGGGTCTGGCGGCAGCGGACTCCGCCGCGGCGCCCTTACCTCTGGTCTATAGGGGTTAGCTCTCGTCTATAATGGACCTCAATCGCATCGAGCGAGAATTGCGCATCGCAGATTGCGCCTCCGGCCGCCGATCTCTGAGGTTCCGGAGCGGATTTATCCTGCTGGCGCGTAGAGAGTTGAAGGTTTTTGCCCATCCATGATCCGTTTCCTGCAGACAGATAATCGCGTCGTCAAGGCGCTCCTCGTCGTCATCATCGGCGCCGCATCGGTTTCGATGGTGGTATATCTCATCCCCGGCCTCACCGGAGGCGGGGCCACATCTCCCGACACCTACGCGGTGGTTTACCCGCACTGGTACAGCCGCTGGCTTTCTTCCGGCGACACGGTGAGCCAGGAGCGCGTAGAGCAGATGACGCGGCAGCAGTTGATGCAGCGCAGTCCGCAATATGCCGACAACCCGATGATCGTGAAGTTCTTCGAGAGCCAGGTGGGCCAGCAACTGGTGCAGCAACAGGTGCTGCTGCAGGAGGCCCAGAAGCTCGGCATGCACGCCAGCAGCGAAGACGTGCGGCAGTTTCTCCAGACCGGACCGACCGGGCAGGTGCTTTTCCCCGACGGCAAGTTCATCGGCGACGCCGCGTATGCCAATCTCATCAGCGAGCGGCTGAACATGTCTGTGGCCCAGTTTGAGGAGAGCGTCAAGAATGAGATTGTCATTCGCCGGCTGCAGTCGCTGATCACGGGGGGCGTCACCGTGGGCGACAAGGATGTGCGTGATTCCTATCGCAAGCAGAACTTGAAGATCAAGTTTGATTATGCGGTGATCTCCTCGCAGGATCTGCTCAAGACGATCAATCCTTCCGATCCCGAGCTGGAGGCGTTCTTCAAGAAGAATGCGGCCCGCTATGCTTCGGCGGTCCCGGAAGAGCGCAAGATCACCTACTTCGCCTTCACGCCGAATGATGTTCCGGGCGGCGTTCCGCAGCCCACGCAGCAGCAGATCCAGCAGTACTACAACGACCACAAGGCGGACTACTCGGTTCCCGAGCAGGCCAAATCGCGCCACATCCTCATCAAGCTGGCGCCGGGCGCCGATGCGAAGACCGATGCGGCGGCGAAAGCAAAGGCAGAGGATGTCTTGAAGCAACTCCAGTCCGGCGGCAACTGGAACGAGCTGGCGAAGAAGTACTCCGATGACCCGGGCAGCAAGGACACGGGCGGCGAGCTCGGCTTTGCGCAGCGGGGCCGCATGGTGCCGGAGTTCGATAACGCGATCTTCACGCAGAAGATTGGCGACATCCAGATTGTGAAGAGCCAGTTCGGCTACCACATCGTTCAGGTGGAAGACCGGCAGACGGCGCACACGCAGCCGCTCAATGAGGTGCTGCCGACCATCCAGGCCACGCTGGTGCGCGATGCCTCAGCGCAGGCGCAGGAGAACTACGCCAAGCAGCTCGCCTCCGAGGCGATGAAGAACGGCCTGGAGAAGACGGCGGCGGCCCATCACCTGGAGGTGGTGACGACGCAGCCGGTCGAGCAGTCAGGCGTGATTGCCGCGCTGCCCAGCAGCACGCAGCTTCTTTCGAAGGCCTTCGGCTCGAAGCAGGGCGATCCGCCGCAGTACGCGCCCACGGGCGAGGGCTACGCCGTGTTCCAGGTCACCGGGACTGTGCCGGCGCACGTGCCCGCGTTTGCAGATTGGAAGTCGCACGTGCTGGACGACTATCGCAACGAGAAGCTGCCCGCGCTGCTGAGCCAGAAGACGCAGGAATTGTCGACCAAGGCAAAGAATGAGAACGACCTGGCCAAGGCCGCCAAGGAAGAAGGCGCAACGGTAAAGTCCAGCGACCTGGTAAACGCAACCGGCCAGGTACCCGACCTGGGCCAGGTAGGCCAGGTGGCGCCGCAGCTCTTCGATCTCAACGTGGGCAACGTCAGCGGGCCGATCAATGCGGAGCGGAACGGCATTGTCGCGAGAATCGTGGACAAGCAGGAGCCGAGCGCCGACGAAATCCAAAAGAACTTCGACCAGACGAAGGACCAGATCCTGGAGCAGCGCCGCGAGGAAGCCTTCACGATCTTCCTGAACAATGTGATGAACGATTACAAGAAGCACAACCTGATCCGGCTGAACGCAAAGGCAGAGGGTCCGCAGGTGCCGGGCATGTAAGCCAGGATTCCGCCGCATGTAGAAAGGCCCGCCGCCGATCCGGTTGCGGGCCTTTTGCTTGCGCGGGAAAAATCGCCATCGTAAGCCCGCTATCGCAAACCTGCCGTCTGATAAGGCAGTCCGGTCGCAGGCGAGCGGTCCGGCTGCGCTTCAAGATTCGGCGCAACCGTCACGCCAGGCAACGATGCGGGCCCGACGGTGACGTTCCATCCATCGAAGACAACCTGCGCATCTTCGCCGTTGAAGTCTTTCAACGCCGCTTCGATGGTGATGGTCTTGCTTTCATTAGGAACGAGCGAGACGTAATTGTCGCTATAGAAGACGGGCAGCACGCGCTCGCCGGATTTGCGGCGCAGTTGCAGGTGCGCCATGAGGGCGATGTTTTTGGTTGGATTGTGCAGCGTGACCGTGAGCAGGCGCTTGCCTTCGGCATCCTTGCTCTGCACCTGCGCGGCGAGCGTGACCATGGGCAGCTTGTTGAGAGCTGTGTAGTCGTCTGGATTCCAGGGGACGGCGTGCCAATAGAAGTTGCTCGAAAGCAATTTGCCGGATGCATCGCGCAGCTCCAGTTGGATGAAGTGAACGGTCGCAATCGCGGGAGGGATCTCGACGGGCCCGAGATCGGTGGCCACATCAGGCGCGGCGGTCACTTTGATTTCGCGCTGGTAGGCGAGCGTTCCGTTTAGCGCATAGACCGCAATGTGCGCCGTGGCATCGGTCAACGGCCGTGGCAGGTTGTTGATCACCTGCACGTGTTCGTCGGCCTGGTTGAACTGGATGTGCACCAGCTCGGACGCGTGCTGGACGCCGAAGAAAGAGGACATCGGCTCGAGATCGTAGTGATAAATCTGCCAGACGAAGCTCGGCTGCGCGGGATCGCTCATCCAGGTGATGACGGCGGTGGTGGGATGGAAGAGCAGCGCATTGCGACCTTCGTACATGGCGCGGAAGGCTTCATAGTTGGCCATCTGCGCCTTGCGCACAAAGTCGGCCAGGTTGCGGATCTCGCCGTAGCGTGCGGCGATCTCAGTGCGGTAGTCCTGCGAGCCGGAGTTGCCGCGCGCGAAGTCATGCTCGGCCCAATCGTCGTTGATGGTCTCCCAGTCTTTCTTCGGCATCATGCCGTGAATGGATTCGAGGGTGGGCACGGAGACGCTGCCGGTTTCGGTTTTGAAGTAATCATCGGTGACGATGTAGAACTCGCGCGGCACGCGCCAGGAGTAAGGTCCGTGCGAGCGCACGCCCGCGCCATCGGTCGAGCTGGGCTGGTAGCGGCGCGTGGGCTCGATCTCGGCCAGCAGCTTGCGCAGGGCCGCATCGATCTCCGGCGGCGGATAGCCCTCATTGCGCGCGCACCACAGGATGATGGAGGGATGGTTGCGAAAGCGCAGGATTTTGTCGCGCACGTTGGCGATGTAGGTGTCGAGATCAGTGGGATTCGGGCCGTCGCTGGGATTGGGCTGGAAGAACTCATCCCACACCATGATGCCGTACTTGTCACAGAGCTCGTAAAAATCCTCGCTGGTGCTTTGGCCAACCCAATTGCGGATCAGGTTGAGATTGGCTAGCTGGTGCAGGCGGATTTCGGCTTCGAGCCGCTCGCGGGGGATGCGCTTCAGGGCTTCGTCGAGGCCCCAGTCGCCGCCGCGAATGAAGACCGGAACGCCGTTCACTGAAATGGTAAGCGTATCGGTACCTGGAACTTCATAGCTGATTTTGCGGATGCCGAAGTCGAGATCGCGCGCGTCGGAGATTTCATCGCCGGCTTTGAACTCGAGATGGAGATGATAAAGATTCTGCGCGCCGTAGCCATTCGGCCACCAAAGGCGCGGATTCACAACATGCAGCGCGGGCGTGTTTTGGGGATTGAACTTCACCTGCTGCTGGCTGTGCGGCGCGAGCTCGACCGGCTGCTGGAAGGAGATGTTCTCGATGGTGCCTTCGAGCACGCCCTTCTCCGGCTTGTCGCTCACGTTTTCGACTGTCGCGGCAACGGCTACATCCGACGAGTCAGTTTTTGGCAAGGGAAGATCGGTGGTAACGAGCGGGTCTTTCACCAACACCGGACCGGAGGCGGAGAGAAAGACCTTCTGCCAGATGCCGGTGTCGCGATCGCGGATGGCGGGAATCCAGTCCCAGCCCAGGGTGCAGAGAAATGTGGGCCCATCGATGGCGCTGATGCCGCCGTTGGCCCCGATGCCTGCGCGCAGCGTGTGTTCATGCGAAACGCCGGGATGGGGCTGCGGCGAAACGAGAACCGCGATAACCGCCTGCTTGCCCGGTTTCACTTGCGCGGTGATGTCGAAGATGCCGCGCAGAAAGGCGCCGCGGGTTGTGCCTACTTGCGTGCCGTTGACCCACACGACGGAGGAATAATTGATGCCATCAAAGTTGAGCCACACGCGGTGATGCGCATACGACTTAGGCACATCCACGACGGTGCGGTACCAGTAAGAGGTGTGAGCCAGGCTCTCGGGGATGATTTCAGGGCGATTGTTTTCGCCGTAAAGCGGCTCGGGATAGACGTGGTTGTTGACGAGCGTGGTGAGCACGGTGCCGGGGACGGTAGCCTTGTACCAGCCGCTGGGATTGAAGCCGTCCGATGAGACCTCCGCCGCTGGCTGCGGCGCCTTCGCAACGTCCTGGAGTTGCCAACCGGTGTCGACGATCACCGGGCCAGGAACAACTTGTTCAGAAGCAGCATGCACAGCCGCCGCGGCTCCGAGGACCGATAGCGCGGCCACCAAGGGGCCAATCAGACCGCCAAAAAATATTTTCAATGAGAGGCACCCCGAGGATTCTTAATGGGTTTCGCGGCTCACGGGCCGGACAGAGGGATTATACGGCGGCCCTGCGGCGAGCACGGCCGTTTTCCGCTGGGCGCGCGCTCGAAAATCCGTGGGCTCCTAGTACCCGCTCTGGTTTCGCTATAGTGGCTGAAGGGCGCAGTGAATGACTTCCCTGCCCTTTTTTGGTGGGACACGATGGAATTCGAGCGCTCTTCCGGAGTACTTCTTCACGTCAGCTCGCTGCCGTCTTATGGCGGCATTGGCGATCTCGGTCCCGCGGCCCACGCCTTTGTGGCGTTTCTGGCCGCGGCCAAGCAGCATATCTGGCAGGTTCTGCCGCTGTGCCCCACGGGCTACGGCAACTCGCCGTACGCGGGCTCCTCGGCGTTCGCCGGCAACCCTTTTCTGATCAGCCTGGAGTTTCTCTCCGACTGGGGCTGGATCGAGGGCAGCCGCATTGCCGGTTTGCCGGGCCGCTCCGGTATGGTGGACTTTCACGAAGTAGAACTGCGCAAGCTGCCCCTGCTCTACGAAGCCGCCGGCAACTTTCTTGACCGCGGACCGCACGAGAACAAGCTGGCAGATCAATGGAAGCAGTTCGAGGCCTTCTGCCGCGATCAGGCGTCCTGGCTCAATGATTATGCCCTTTATGCCGAGTTGCGCAGGCAGTTCAAGACGGGCGCGTGGACGGATTGGCCCGAACCGGTGCGCAGACGCGACCCGCAGGCCTTGGCCGATGTGTATGAACGCGGCGAACGCGCGCTGGCCCAGGAGCAGGTGCTGCAATTCGCGTTTTCCCTGCAGTGGGACCTGCTCCGGACAACCGCCGCGCGCCGTGCGATCCGCATTCTGGGCGACGTGGCGATCTTCGTGAACATGGACTCAGCCGACGTTTGGGTTCACCCCGGCCTCTTCGAGCTCGATGAGAATTTCAAGCCGGAGCGCGTGGCCGGCGTTCCACCCGACTATTTCTCGGCTACCGGGCAGCGCTGGGGCAATCCGCTTTATCGCTGGGATGTGCTCGCCATGCGCGGCTACGACTGGTGGGTCGATCGCATTCGCCGCGCCACGCAGCTCTATGACATCGTGCGCCTGGATCATTTCCGCGGCTTCGAGGCGTATTGGGCGATTCCCGCCGAAGAGGAGACGGCGGTGAATGGCGAGTGGGTAAAGGCGCCGGGCCTCGAGCTTTTCCGCGCGCTTGAATCGGCTCTGGGGCCGCTGCCGCTGGTGGCCGAAGACCTGGGCCTGATCACGCCGGAGGTGGAAGCGTTACGTTTCGAACTGGCGATGCCGGGAATGAAGGTGCTTCAATTCGGATTCGGCGGCAAGGGCGCGCACACGCATCTGTCGCATCAATTTGCACCCTCGACCGTGGCCTACACCGGCACGCACGATAACGACACGACGCTGGGCTGGTGGAAGTCAGCAAATGCAACTGAGCGCGCGGCGGCCGAGGCTTACACCGGGCCGCTAGCAAACTTGAGCCCGGTGTGGCCGCTGATTCGCGCCTGCGAAACCAGCGTAGCGCAGATCGCCGTGGTGCCTGCGCAGGACCTGCTCGAACTGGGCTCGGAGGCGCGCATGAACACGCCGGCGGTTTCTGCCGGCAACTGGAGCTGGCGCGCTCCGGAGAATTGCTGGACGCCCGAGCTCGCGGCACGGTTGGCGGGCTTGGCCGAGGTGACGGATCGCGACAATGATCCGCTTGGCTATCCTATTGAAATTGAAGCAGAATCAGAGAAGCCGGTGGAAGCGGGCGGAACGGCAGAAAACTAAATTGGGCCGGCATCCATCACAATGAGTGCGGCCTTCTGCCCACGAGGGTTCCAGCATATCCCTATAGGAAAATAAAGAAAGGGCTCCATTGACTCCTGTTTATCCGGAAACCCCTGTCTCAAGCCGGGAGGCGTCCCCATTCGATACCATGGAAAGAATGGCTTCTCCCAGCTTTTCGCCAACTCTGAACACCACGCGGCGGCGTTTTCTGAAGGGGACTCTCTTTGGCGCTGCGGGCCTGGCCCTCTATGCGGGCGAGGTGGAGCGCCACTGGATTCAGGTTTCGCGGCAGGATGTCCGCATCGCCGGCCTTCCCGCCGCATTTGACGGGATGCGCATCGCGCAACTCAGCGATATTCATCTGGATGAATTTACCGAATCTTTTTTTCTGCGCGATGCCGTCGACCAAATCAACCGGCTGAATCCCGATGCGGTTTTTTTGACCGGGGATTATGTTACCTGGGGAATTTCAACGAGAGATTTCGCCGAAGGCGCGGCCTGGGAGTGCGCCAATATTCTCGCAGGGCTGCATTGCAGCAAACGATACGCCATCCTTGGTAACCACGATGTGATGGTGGATCCCACGCTGGTGACCTCCGCACTCACTGACAATGGCATGACCGTGCTGACGAATGCCTGCCTGCCGATCGAGCGCGCGGGGGGGCGGTTTTGGCTTGCCGGCCTTGACGATCCTCTGGAAGGCGACCCTAAACCTGATCTCGCGATCCCAGCCAGGATTCGCAACATTCCGGATGAGCCGGTGGTGCTGATGTGCCACGCTCCCGATTACGCCGACGATTTGCTGGCTCATCCAGCCGGCAAATCAGTCAGGCTGATGCTAAGCGGCCACACGCATGGAGGCCAGGTGCGGTTTCCGATCGTGGGCGCGACGGAACTTCCGCCGCTCGGGAAGAAATATGTAGAGGGATGGTTCCGGCTGGGCGGCATGCAGCTTTATGTCAATCGCGGGCTGGGCGCGGTTGGGGTTCCGTTCCGTTTCGATTGCCCGCCGGAGATCACGCTGTTCACGCTGCGCTCAGCTTAGACATTTCTCCTTCAGCAGATGTTTAATGAAAATCATGCGAGCGGATCTGGGCGCTTGAGATGTGAAGCGGCTCGATGCGATTCGCTTTCACATGAATCACGCCGTCCTGATTCTGCAGCGGCCCTTCGATGAAGAGGAAGCGGTTGCGCGTAACCGCGATGCGCTCGCGGTCGAAGACATCGGGCGTGAGAATGATGTTGGCGATTCCGGTTTCATCTTCGAGCGAGAGAAACACGAAGCCCTTGGCGGTGCCGGGGCGCTGGCGCGCAATCACGCATCCGGCCACGCGGACCCATTGATTGCTGCTGTGGCGCGCCAGATCTCCGGCTGCGAGAATACCGTCTTTGCGCAGCGCGGCACGGTGATAGGCCATGGGATGCGGGCCGGTGGTGAGGCCGCTTCCGGCGTAGTCGGCGGCGAGGCGCTCATCGTTGGTCATCTTCCTGAGCGGCATCGGCGCGCGCACCGCGGCCTCTATGCTTCCTGCGCCGCGCAGCAGCGGGCCGATCGGCCGGCCGGCTTCTTCCACCTGCCAAAGGGCATCGCGGCGATGCTCCACAGTTTCGAGCGGATTCAAAGCACCGATGGACGCGAGCACAACGAGTTCCCTGCGGTTCAGCTCCGGGACGCGCCGTGCAAGATCGTCAACCGAAGCAAAGGCTCCTTCGCGATTGCGTGCCGCAACCAGCGCCTCCGCCGAGGACTGGCGCAGACCTTTCGCATAGCGCAGCCCGATGCGCAGCGCGCACGAGCCGTCCGGCTCCCGCTCCAGCGTGCAGAGCCACTCCGAATTTTGCACATGAACGGGCCGCACGCGCAGGTCATGCCGCTGCGCATCTTTGATGAGCACAGCCGGCGAATAAAAACCCATCGGCTGATTGTTGAGCATGGCGCAGGTAAAGGCAGCCAGATAATGAACCTTCAAGTAAGCCGACGCATAGGCGATGAGCGCGAAGCTGGCCGCGTGCGACTCCGGAAAGCCGTACATGGCAAACGATGAGATGCCCTGCACAATGTTGTCCTGCGCTTTAGCTTCGATACCCTTGCGCGTCATGCCCGCGCGCAAACGGCCTTCGAGATTTTTCATGCGCTCCATGGAACGCCGCATGCCCACCGCGCGGCGTAGTTCTTCGGCTTCAGCGCCGGTGAAATCGGCAACGGTCATCGCGATGCGCAGCAACTGCTCCTGAAAGAGCGGTACGCCGAGCGTGCGCTTCAATACCGGCTCCAATGACGGATGTGGATACGTAACCTCTTCTTTCTTCTGTCTACGGCGCATGTAAGGTTGCATCATATTACCGACGATAGGGCCGGGGCGGATGATGGCGACTTGAACGACGAGGTCGTAAAATTCCTTGGGCCCGTTGAGAGGAATCGAAGCCATCTGTGCGCGGCTCTCCACCTGGAACATGCCCACGGTGTCGGCCTTGCACAAAGTTTCGTAGACTAAAGAATCATCCTTGGGCAGCGCAGCAAGATCCACTTGTTCGCCGTGATGGCACGCAATCAATTCAATTGACTCCTTGAGCACAGCCATCATGCCGAGGCCGAGCAGATCAACTTTGATGAGCCCCATGTCGGCGCAATCTTCCTTGTCCCACTGGATAACGGTACGGCCCGGCATGGACGCGCGCTCGATGGGCACCACGCGATTGAGCAGGCCGGCGCAGATGACCATGCCGCCGGAATGCTGGCCGAGATGGCGTGGCAGGTCCTGCAGGCGCAGGCAGAGATCGAGATAATGCGCAATGCGCGGATGGCGCACGTCGAAACCTGCCTGTGCGAAATAATTCGCCATGGTGTCGTTCTCGCCGCGCCACTCCCAGTGGCCGACGAGGCCGGACAGCCGCGCGAGTTGTTCCTCGTCGAAGCCGAGGGCCTTGCCGACTTCGCGCGCAGCCGAACGGCCGCGATAGCTGATGACGTTGGCCGTCATCGCCGCGCCAAGCGAACCGTAGCGCTCATAGATATATTGGATGGCCTGCTCGCGTTGATCGCCCGACGGCAGATCGAGATCTATATCCGGCCATTCGCCGCGGTTCTCGCTTAAGAAGCGCTCAAAGAGCAGCTCCATGCCGACCGGATCGACCGCCGTGATTTCGAGCGCATAGCATACAGCAGAGTTGGCCGCAGAGCCGCGCCCCTGTACCAAAAAGCCCTGCTTCTGGCAGAAGCGGATGATGTCCCAGACGATGAGAAAATAACCAGCAAAGCCGAGCTTGCGAATGAGCGCAAGCTCATGCTTCACCTGGGCGCGCGCTTTCTTGAGCAGCTTGCGTTTTTCGGGCGTGGCGTAGCGCTTGAGGACACCTTCTTCGACGCGCTTCTCGAGAAAGCTGTCCATGCTCTCGCCATCGGGGACGGGGTAATGCGGAAATTCATAACCCAGATTGTTGAGCGTGAACTCCAGCCGCTGGCTCACGATGCGCGTGTTGGCAATGGCTTCAGGGACATCGCGGAAGAGCGCGGCCATGTGCTGCGCACTGCGAAGCATGCGGGCATCGTTCCGTGCAAGCAAGCGGCCCGCGCGGTCGAGCGTGGTGTGATGGCGGATGCAGGTAAATACGTCCAGCAGCTCGCGATCTTTTTCCGTGGCATGGCGGACGCCGTTGGCCGCGATCACCGGCAGGCCGAGGCTGGATGCGAGTCCGAGCAGCGATTGATTGCGGCACTCTTCTTCGCGCCGCTGGTGGCGCTGCAGCTCGATATAAAGATTGCCGCAGCCATAGATGGAAGCAAGGCGATTGGCAATCTTGCGCGCTTCAGGCTCGCCGCCGCGGGCGAGCGCTGCGGCCAGCGGTCCCTCGTCACCGCCGGTGAGGCAGATCAGGCCCGAGGAAAATTCTTCGAGATCTTCGAGCGTGGCGGCGCCCTCGGCCTTGGTCGTCTCGCGCATTTTGAAGCGCGTGATGAGCTGGGAGAGATTCTGGTAGCCGGCCTGCGAAGCGCAGAGCAGCACGATGCGCGGAGGCTCTGATGGGTATTGATGCGGCAGCCAGGCAGGCGGCGTGAGCCGGCTGCCGAACGATGAAACCGCAATCTCCGCGCCGATATGCGCCTTGATCTTATTCCGCTGCGCCGCGTTATGAAAACGCGCAACGCCGTAGAGGCCGTTGCGGTCGGCAAGCGCCACGGCCGGCATCTCCAGTTCCATTGCGCGCTTGATCAAAGCATCCGGCTGCGATGCACCATCCAGAAAGCTGAAGGCGCTGGCGGCGTGCAGTTCGATGTATTCGCTGTCGTGCGCGTTGACAGGAGATTGCGAGACTGCACCAAGGCGCGGGGATGCCGGGCCCCATTCCGTATGCGGCGAGTGGTATTCGTCATTGGGATGGCAGACCGGCGTTCCCGGCGAGCGCGTATTCGGGATGCGGAGGCTGCGATCAGTCATAGTACGCCTCCAGCCGCCAGGCATTGCGCGTACGATCGCAGACCAGCAGGCACGCGACCTGCGTGCCATCGCTCTTCGTGGCCAGCACATCCCACTCTTCCTCATCCCAGCCCTCGCCGGCCCACCAGCAGCCGCTGCTGAGCCATGGGCCGTAAGCGGCGCTGATCTCAAAGCTGTCTTCGCTGTTGCGAAAGGCCGCTGGTTTCATCGCGCGCTGCACAATCCAAACCGGCGCAGGCGGCCGCACACGGCGCAGCGCCATGCGCGCAGGCACTCTTTCTCCTCCGGGTTTTGGGCGCCCCAGAGCCTGCCCTGAGCCTGCCGAAGGGTCTCGCTTCTGAGACCTGGGGATGCAAGCAGCCGGCTCACCATGCATCACAAAATTCTCCATGCGAAAGCTTCCTCGACGATGCGTATCTTCGAGCGCCGGCGAGCCCACGCGATCGGCGCCCACCAGCGCTTTCAAACGCGCCAGCGTGATATCCAGCCGCGAGGGCTCGGGCATCTGCGGCACAAACAGGCCAAGCTGCACCTTGCCCGACTGGCCCGCTTCCGCGGCAAGCGTAAGCGCGACGACGGCGGCAGCGGGCGGATGGGCGCCGATCTCGAGTTGCAAAAGCTTGAGCAGAAACTTGCGATCGGTCGAGGGTATGGCGGGACGCAGCACGCGGCGATGCACGCGGTTGCCCTCGAGCTTCATGTCAACAGTGATGAGTGCGAGCGAGAGCGCCCGAGAGGCCGCGCGCGCAACGAGGCAGTCGATCATGCGCGCCCCGATAAAGAGCAGCGAGTCGATCTGCTCGACGGGCGTTTCGAACTCGCAGAACTCTGTGAGCGCGAGCGCCGGTTCGATGGGTTGAAACGTGTGCGCTGCCTCGCCGCGGGCAAGCTGCCGCCACACGCGGGCCTCTGCGCCCAGCCGCGTCACGAGCTCCGTTTCCGGCAGCCGGGCGAGCTCACCCAGCGTGCGCATGCCCCAGAGCGCAAAAATTCCTTCGTGCTCCTCGGCAAGTTCGAGAGCGGCAAGAGGCAGCTTTTCGAGCGCGCCGGCCTCCGCGCCTTCGGGAATAACCGTGATGCCGCGCCCTGTTGCGGCCTTCATCCGCGCCGCATCGTAGTTGGCGCTCACCGCGATCGACGCGCGAAATCCCGCTGCCGCGAGCGAGGCGCGCAAGCGCGCAGCCAGTTGCGCGGGCGGCCCGAAGAGACGCTCGGTGCCTTCAATATCAAGGACGAAGGCGCATGCGGTTCCGCGACTCGCTTCTTCAATGCGCGGAGAAAACTGCGCAGCGCACTCGAGAAACACGGCGCGCGCGGCGGCTTCACCCTGGGGGGAGCGTGAAAGCAACGTCAATCCATCTTTATTCTCCGCCGGCAGGCTTTCCGCTTCGAGGCGCGTCATGCCTGGCGCGGCGCCGCACATGCGTGCCTGCTGGTTCAGCGCGCATACGGTTTCTTCGGGCGCGCGACCCTCCAGCACCACGACCGGCTTAGCGCGCAGATCGGGGCGCAGACGCAGCAACGCCTGCGCGGGAAACTCCGCGGCATGGGCGCAGGCATTGAGGGTGCGGGTCATGCGCGCTTCTCCGCATCCCACGCGGAAGCCGCAGTCCAGGTGGAGGCCGGCGGCTTCCCACCCCAACCACTCCGGATCTGCAAGCCGCCTGCCGCTGGGGGCCGCGGCGGGCGCGAAGAGATTTCGAGGGGCTCAAACCGCTCCCGCCTGCGCCGGACTTCAAAGCTGAAGCCGCGCAGCGCGGTTGCGCCAGCGGTGACGGCGCGCGCGGGCCGGCACTCTAGCACCACGGCCGCGGCGGACTGTGCGTAGGCAGCCCGGCCCAGCACCAGCAGGCTGCACCGCGTACGGTCCGCGGCCTGGCGGAAGCGGAACCAGGTAGCCAGCGGAATGCGATTTCCCTGCGGGCGCGGCGTATCGCCCAGGTCGAGCACGATGGCTGCGAAGCCGCCGGCCTGCAGCAGCAGATCGGTGGCGCGCAGAGCCTGGTCAAGGCGCGTCCACACGGGGGCTTTCATGGGGGCCTTCCCGGCGCGAGGCCTTGCGGATCCTTCCGTTTCGCGGCACCGAACCCAGAGCAGTAGCGGCAAAGCCACACCACTGGCCGCAGCCGATTCGGGATCGAGAGCATCGTTCGCATCCACCCAGGCGCAAGGCCGGCCCTCGGCCGTCCGCCGGGCCGCAAATGCCAGCGCGAGGCTGGTGCGGCCGGACGATTGAGCCCCAGTTAGCTCGCTGATGGCGCCGATGGGCAATCCGCCTTCGAGATGCGCGTCGACCTCAGCGATGCTCGTGGCGGCAACCTCGCGGAGGGTCCGCGGAGCCGGCGTGAGCGCGGCCGGGAAGCGGTGTTCCAGGGAGCGTTCGATCTGGAGACGAAGTGTGGCGGCGGAGTGCATATTCGCTTTTTATTCGCCTATAGATTCGCTCTGAAGCCTTCTGGTTGTCAAAGGAATAGCTTCAGAATGCGAAAGAGGATCGTTAAGTGTTCTAGATATAGGAATTTAAGTAAATCGTTCCGGCGCCGGGCGGCAGGCCCGAGGGTTCCAGCCACGGCCGCGACGCAGCTTTCCCACGATTTCCGGCTTTCCATGATCTCCGGCTTTCCATGACCTCGGGATCGATGGAACCCAGCATCTCGGTCAACAAAATATCTTGGTCAGCAAAATCAGGTTGCGCAGCGCGTTCACCGCCTGCGGCCTATCGGCAGCGCCGGCTACTTTCTCAGTGAGCTGGCTAAATTGAAATCTTGATGTTCAGCGCGGAGCAGAGAGGCAGCGCTCAGGACCGGCATAGACAACGAAGCGCCGGCCGCGCAGAAAACCCACCAGCGTGAGATTCAGCTCTCTTGCCAGCTTCACCGCGAGGCTTGACGGCGCTGAGACCGAGGCAACCACCGGAATGCCGGCGGCGATTGCCTTTTGTATGATTTCGAAGCCGCCACGGCCGCTGACCATGAGCACATGATGCGAAAGTGGCAGCAGGCCCGCGAACAGCGCCCAGCCAACGATTTTGTCCACGGCATTGTGCCGGCCGATGTCCTCGCGCACCTGAAGCAGTTCGCCCGCAGCGTTGAACAGCGCCGCGGCATGCAGGCCTCCCGTGCGGCCGAAGACTTCCTGCTGCTCGCGTAGGCGATTTGGCAGTTCGCATAAGAGCTCGGGATCGATTTTGAAATCGGGGTTGGGAGCCCGCAGCCCGCGGTTGCGAATTGCCTCGATGGAGGCTTTCCCGCAGATGCCGCAACTCGACGCGGCGAAAAAATTTCTCTGCATGTCTTCCTGCTCGAAGGCGCCGTCTTCGAGATCGACTTCCACCACATTGCTCTTCGCGGCGGTTTCCGATTCGTTCTGCCGAAGCGCCACAATCTGTTCCGGCGCCTCCACCAATCCTTCTGTCCACAAAAATCCTGCGGCGAGTTCACGGTCGTGGCCGGGCGTGCGCATCGTCACCGTAAGCGGCCGCTTGCCAATGCGGATCTCAAGCGGCTCTTCGGCGGCGAGATAGTCCTGGACGCGCCTCGATTGGCCGTCTTCCCATTCGGTGACCTGCGTAAGTTCGACGCTGTTGCGCGGTGCCGGCACGGGTGTGCTCCCTGTTACAGGCTATATTCTGGCTCTGGATGGCGTCTGCTGTAATTCCGCACATCGCGCTTCTTTCAATTGTCGCCGCCAGCATTCTTCTCATGCTGATTCGTCCGCGCGGCATACAAGAGGTCTATTGGATCGGTGGAGGCGCGATTCTGCTTGTGGTTTGCCGGCTGGTTCCGCTCAGGCTGGCGGGCCGCGCTGTGGCCGAGGGATCGGACGTCTATCTTTTCCTGATCGGCATGATGCTCTTGTCGGAGCTGGCGCGGGAGTACGGCGTCTTCGACTGGCTCTCTTCGGCGGCCGTCGGGCGGGCGCGGGGATCGTGCGCGCGCCTGTTCACGATGGTGTATGGGCTAGGAACGCTGGTAACGATCTTCATGTCGAATGACGCGACGGCGGTGGTGCTCACGCCCGCGATTCTGGCCGCGATTCGCAAAGCCAAGGTGCCGCCGCTGCCGTATCTTTTCGCCTGTGCGCTGATCGCCAATGCGGCTTCGTTTGTGCTGCCGATCTCGAATCCCGCGAACCTGGTGGTCTTTCGGCAGGGCATGCCGCCTCTGGGGCGCTGGCTGGCCTGGTTCGGCGTTCCCTCGCTTCTCTCGATTCTCTCCACCTATGGCGTGATGCGTTTTGTTTTCCGCAAGGAGCTTGCCGGCCGCACGGAAGATCATGGGGAGGCGCCGCTCACCGGGGATGGAAAACTGGTTCTCGCCGGGCTTGGGCTCACGGCGACGGTTCTGCTGGCTGCTTCCGCCATGAATCGGGATTTAGGACTGCCTACCTGCCTGGCGGCTCTGGCGATCACGGCTGTGATTTCAATCAAGGCGCGGAATAATCCGCTGCGCCTGGCCAGAGAGATCAGTTGGGGCACCATTGCCCTGGTGGCAGGGTTGTTCATCCTGGTGGATGCGGTCGAGAGCATCGGTGCGCTTGCCTTTACGCATGCGGCTCTCGCATGGGCGGAACGGCTGGCGGCGTTGCCCGGCGCTCTGGTCACCGGCTTTGTGGTCGGCGTGGCCAATAGTCTTGTCAACAATCTGCCGCTGGGATTGATAGCGGGCGAAACATTGCAGGCGGCCCATGCTACGGGATTGGCTGCGTCGGCGGTGCTGATCGGCGTGGACCTGGGCCCCAATCTCTCGGTCAGCGGTTCGCTGGCGACCATCCTCTGGCTGATCGCGCTGCGCCGGGAGAAGCTCCACGTGAGCTATTGGAGTTTTCTGAAGGTTGGGGCGATCGCCATGCCGGTGGCGCTGTTTGTGTCGCTGGCCGGGGCGGCGGTGATGCAGTGGGTCGTCCCGGGGTCTTGATGTGGGACCCTACAAGATTGCAGTGCCGGATGAACTGGCCGGTTGGGTTCGTGCTGCCCAGGCTAGGCGCAAGTACAAAGACGCGCCGAGCCTGGGGCACCCATTCTGTGCTCGATCGGGTCTCTGTTAGAACGGGATGTCGTCGTCGGAGATTTCGGCGGATTGCGCCAAGTCATCCTGGCCGGCGGGCGGGCGCTGGTCGTAGTTGGGCGAAGCGCCGGCGCTGCGGCTGTAGCCCCCGGCGCCTTCTTCGCGTCCGGAGAGCAGCGAAAGATCATTCACGATGATCTCGGTGCGATAGCGCTTGGCGCCGGATTCCTTATCGTCCCAGCTGCGGGTCTGGATCTTGCCTTCGATGAAGAGCTTGGTTCCCTTTTTCACGTAATCGCGGACGATCTCGGCGGTGCGGGTGAAAGCGACCAGGTTGTGCCACTCGGTGCGGTCCTGCCAGTTGCCTTGCGCGTCCTTCTGGCGGTCGCTCGTGGCAAGGGTGAAATTGGCGACCATGGTCCCGCCGGCGGTGGAACGAATCTCAGGGTCCTTGCCGACATTGCCTAAAAGAATGACTTTGTTGACGCTCTTGGCCATCTTTGCGCTCTCCAGTAAGGAGAAAGAATAGCAGACGGCCGAGAGTTCAGGCGGGGGCGAAAATTTTTATCCGATTGCTAACTAATCCTTTAGTTGATCGTCTATGATGGTGTTAGAGCAAATGCCGCAGATGGCTTAGCTGCTTAGAGTCAATGAGATGCCTCCAAAGAAGTCCAACACGCTCACCGAAGCCGAACTGAGATTGATGAAGATTCTCTGGCGGCGCGGCGAATCGGCCGTGACCGATCTGGTGGCCGATCTGCCGGAGGGCGAAGCACTGGCCTACAACTCGGTGCTGACGACAATTCGCATCCTTGAACAGAAGGGCTACGTCGAACATAGGCAGGAGGGCCGGGCATTCGTCTACCGGGCCTGCATTGCGGAGCACGAGGCGAGCCGGTCTGAGGTGCGCCACGTTTTGAGCCGCTTCTTCGGCAACTCGCGCGAGCAGCTGCTGCTTTCGCTGCTGGGCGATGGAGAGATCTCCACGGAGGAGCTCGAGAGGCTCAAAGAAGCGATCCGCAAAGCCGCTCCGGATGCGCTGCCGGAATCCGCCCAGGTTGAGCTTGCATTGCCCGGAAAGCTTGGTATGCCCGGAAAGAAGGTGTAGCGCCATGAATCATTTCGTCCTTTCCGACACCTTTTCCTGGTTCCTCCTGCATGCGGCGCACGCGGCTCCAGAAGGATTGCGGTCTTTTGCGCGAATTGCCGCTCCGGATGCCGTGGCGGCGCTCTGGCAGGGCGCCCTTGTGGCCGCAGGACTGGCTATTTGCCTGCGGTTGGCGCCGCGCATGGCGGCGGCACATCGATTCGTGGCGTGGGGCGTCGGTTACGGCGTATTGGCGAGCCTGCAGCTTCTGCCATTTCTCGCCCGCTTTACCTCCGGCGCGGGGATCGGAAACCCGACCGTGGCCATCGGCTCCTCGCCGCACGCGTGGCTGGAGTGGGACGCTCGCTGGAGTTTGGGATTCGCTGTGCTGTGGATGGCGCTGGCCGCTCTGCGCACGGGCGATCTGCTGGTGCATTCGATCCGGCTGCGCAAATTGTGGAAGTCGGCAACGCCGGTTGAAGACGGCCGCTCTGCGGCGTTCCTGGCCGATCAGGGACGCAGACGGGCGCAGGTCTGCACAACCCGCGAGCTTGACCGGCCCAGCGTGATCGGCTTCTTTGCGCCGCGCATTCTCATTCCCGAGTGGCTCTACGCCCGGCTTACTCCAGGCGAACTCGAACAGGTTGTGCTGCACGAGGCCGAGCACCTGCGCCGCCGCGACGACTGGACGAATCTGGCGCAAAAACTTTGCCTGGTTCTCTTCCCTCTCAATCCCGCGCTGCTGTGGATGGAGCGGCGGCTCTGCCGGGAGCGCGAGATGGCCTGCGATGAGGGCGTGGTGCGGGTGACCCGGGCTCCGCGAGCCTATGCCGCGTGTCTCGCCGGCTTGGCCGAACGGCGTCTGCAGCGTCGGGCGGAGATGCTTTCGATGGGAGCGCTTTCGCTGGGCGCATTCGAGCGCCGGCCGGAGCTGGTTCAGCGCGTGCACAGCATCTTGCTGCGGAAAAACGTGCTGAACCCGGTGGGCGCACGCGCGCTGCTCGGCGTGCTGGGCTGTGCACTGCTGTTCGTCTCGATCGAGCTTGCCGGTTGCCCGCAGTTGGTGGCGTTCGTCCCGGCGCATCGGGCGGCCGAGGCTTCGGCAGCGCCCGTGATTGCGGCTGCGCAGAGGGCGCAGGCCGATTCAGCGGCTTACCTGCCGGCTCGCGCGGCGGGGGTAGCGGAGAATATGGGTGCATTTCGCGCCACGAGTGTTGAGGCAATTCTTCCCGGCCCTGCCAATCGGCCATCGCCGGTTCGTAGCTCTCCGCAGCGCGGAGCCGCGGGCAAAGGGACTCTGAGGAACCTTGAAGCCAGATCGCCAGAGCTTGCAGCCGCGGAGGCGCGGCAGCAATGGGTGAAGGCCGGGATGGCGGATCGGGGCGCGGCAACGGCTCAGCAGCCCCAGGAATGGGTCGTGCTGACAACCTGGCAGGTGCAGAGCACGGCGCAAGAGGCCGGGGAGACGGACGATATGGCAGATTACGATAGGAGCGCCCAGCCCGCAGCCAACGACGTGGACAGCCAACCCTCCCAGGCGGCGAGCCGCACCACCATCACCCGGCTGATTTTGAGGGTCTATCCGGCCACGCCAACCGCCGGCTCTGCCGCGGCAAAACAAGCGCCGGTTTCCAGGCCGGATTCCAGTTCGAAATCGATCGTGAGCCGGCCCGCCATGCTGCCTTTTGACAGCGGCTGGCTGGTCATTCAGCTTTAAACACTCAACTTTCAACCTCAAGGGAGAGCAACACATGTCCATACCAACTAATTCTTTAGTAGCAAAGACGAAGAGGATCGCGGCGCCGCTGCTTGCGGCAGCGGTGCTGATTCTTACCTTCGCCTTTCTATCCGGCCACAACTCGGCCCATGCAGCCGCGGCTGCGGCAGCCGCAGGGCCGCTGGATAACTCGAGCGTCGAACCACTGGTTTCGCTCGATGACGCGGTGGAAGCGGTCGCGGCGCGCGTGACGCCCGCCGTGGTGAATGTCGCGGTGACTTCGCGCGTCTCCGCCGACCAGGCCTCCGACGAGGAGAGCGGACAAAATGGCGGCGGGCAGAATGGCGGCGGCATGTCGCCCCAGGACCTTCCGCCGGGATTGCGCCAGTTCTTCGGCTTCGGCGGCGGCCAGGGAATGAAGCCGCAGCCGCAGTTCGAGCATGGCATCGGCAGCGGCATCATCATCTCGCCTGACGGCTACATCGTGACCAACGATCACGTAGTCGATGGCGCAACCCAGATCCGCGTCACGCTGGACGACCGGCGCGTCTTCCCGGCGAAGCTCGTCGGCGTGGACAAGCTGGACGACGTGGCGGTGATCAAGATCAACGCCGGCAACCTGCCCAGCCTTCCGTGGGGCGATTCGGCCAAGCTGCATCCCGGCCAGACCGTGCTCGCTTTCGGCAACCCGTTCGGCAACTTCCCGTTCACGGTCACGCGCGGCATCATCAGCGGTCTGGATCGTCCGAACCCGTACTCCGATGATCCCCGCAAGCCGGGCGATTTCATCCAGACCGATGCGGCCATCAACCCCGGCAACTCCGGCGGCCCGCTGGTAGATGCGCATGGAGAAGTGATCGGCATCGACACGTTCATCATTTCGAACAGCGGCTCGTTCGCAGGCGCAGGCTTTGCGATTCCCTCCGGCATTGCGAAGAATTCGGTGGACGAGATCATCAAGACCGGTTCGGTGCGCCACGGCTATCTGGGGATCAGCATGAACGACGTAACTCCAGA
This sequence comes from Occallatibacter sp., assembly GCA_036490385.1. GTDB lineage: Bacteria > Acidobacteriota > Terriglobia > Terriglobales > Acidobacteriaceae > Telmatobacter. Next base: position 136,737 of record DASXDX010000041.1, on the reverse strand, counting down.
CAACTCGAGCTTCTTCAACCTGCCCGACGCGTCCGGCGCGATCATCAGCCAGGTTACGCCTGACTCACCTGCCGGCCACGCCGGACTGAAGAGCGGCGACGTCATCCGCTCGCTGGATGGAAAGAAGATCCCGAACGGCGGCGGATTGCAGGTGGCTGTAAGCGAAATGACTCCCGGCGCTTCAATCGAGCTCGGCATCCTGCGCAACGGCCAGCCGGATAGGATCCACGTAACCGTCGGCGAGTTTCATGCCAAGGGAACGGAAGAGGCGGAGAACTCCGGATCGGGACAGGCGCCGGGTGGAAAGCTCGGCCTGGCGGTCGATAATCTGACGCCCGATCTGCGCCAGCAGTTCAATGTTCCTGAAAATGTGCACGGGGCGGCAATCCAGAATGTGCGGCCGGGCAGCGCAGCCGAAGATGCCGGCCTTGCTCCGGGCGACGTGGTGCTTGAAGTCGACCGCAAGCCGGTGGACAACGCTGAGAGCTTCGTGAACGCGATTCATACGGTGCCGGCGGGCAAAGACATCCTGCTGCTGGTATGGACGAACGGCGGCGCAAGCTACCGCGTGATCCATCCGGACGAGGCGAACCAGAACGGCATGTAACCTTAGCTGGATTGACTGAGAAACTGGATTGACAAACCGGGCCGCCGCATCCGAACGATGAGGCGGCCCAAATTTTTGGCTCGGCCTTACCTGCGTTGTTCAACTTGGATAGATCGGTCATAGGTCAAACTGCCCAGCAAGCCGAGCCACTCACCATCGTCAAGCTGCCTTGACATGCGGAAGCCGCGCCACTCAAGATAATTGCGCTGGATTTTCATCCCAATCCTGTGTTCTCCGCGCGTCACGGCTGGCGCGTTGAAAGACCAAACCAAATTCAGGAAAGCATCCCATGAGATCAGCAAAACCGCAGCGAATTGTAGCCCTGGTTGCGATAGCGACTTTCTGCGTCTTCACCATTGGCTGCAAGAACTCAACGGCCCCGCCCGCGCCGGCAGCCAGTAATCCCGGGAACGATATCGTCTCCGTTCCGCTCAAAATCGACCGGCTCGATCCGTCGATCGACAGCATCCTTCCCAGCGATGCCAAGCTCGAGCGGGTCGCGACGGGATTCAAATGGGTCGAGGGCCCGGTGTGGATAGGCGACAGCCTCTACTTCGCCGAAATCCCTTCAAACAGTATCCGCAAGTGGACGCCGGGGCAGGGCGTTAGCATCTGGTTGCAGCCGAGCGGGTATAAAGGCTCCGCGCCTTACGGCGGTCCGGAGCCGGGGACCAATGGGATGACGCTCGATGCGCAGGGCCGGCTCACGGTGGCAGGCCACGCGCAGCGCGATGTGCTGCGGTTCGAGTCGGTCGATCCCACGCAGGCGCCCACGGTGTTGGCCGATTCCTACCAGGGCAAGCGCTTCAACAGCCCCAACGATCTGGTTTACCGCTCCGACGGTTCGCTTTACCTTACCGATCCGCCCTATGGCCTGCCCACGCAGCACGACGACGATCCGCTCAAGCAACTCAAGGTGAATGGAGTGTACCGGCTTACGCATGCGCTCGACCACAAGGCCGGCGCGCCGCCCGATAACGCTCATGTGCAGTTACTGGTGAAGGATCTCACGCGGCCCAACGGCATCGCCTTCTCGCCCGGCGAAAAATATCTCTACGTGAACAACTCCGAGCCGAAGAAGATCTGGATGCGCTACACGGTCAAGCCCGACGGCACGCTCGGCAATCCCAAGCTGCTGTACGACGCGACGAACGATTCCCGTCCCGGCAGCCCTGACGGCATGAAGGTGGATGTGCAAGGCAACATCTATAGCGCCGGCCCCGGCGGCGTGTGGATCTTTTCTCCCGAGGGCAAACCGCTGGCGACCATCGTGATGCCGGAACGAGTGGCGAATATGACGTTTGCCGGACCGGATCGTAAAACGCTCTACATCGCCGCGAGCAGCAGCATCTATCGCATCAACCTGAATATCGCCGGATTGCCGCTGGTGCAGAGCAAATAGCCCTGATGTCTTGAATTGGTGCTGTCCCACCCTTTCGCCAGGAAAAAGGCGAAAGGATGGGGCACCCGGCCAACTTACTGATTTGCCAACTCGCTGACTTGCTGACTTGCTAACTTGCTGCCTCGCCGCCCTCACGTCACCGGCCCTGGATTGAAGAGCACAAACTCATTGTGCAGGCCCCAGTGGTCGGCCCATGTTTTCTTGCGGCCGCTGGCCACGTCCAGAATCAAAGAAAAAATCTCGCGGCCGACTTCTTCCACGGTGGCATCGGCGGTCGCAATTCTTCCCGCGTCTATGTCGATCAGGTCGCTCCAGCGCTCGGCGAGACCGCTGTTGGTGGCGATTTTGATGACCGGCGCAACAGCGAGGCCGTACGGCGTGCCGCGTCCCGTGGTAAACACGTGCACGTTCATGCCCGCGGCCAGTTGCAGCGTGCCGCAGATAAAGTCGCTCGCCGGCGTGGCCGCAAACACGAGCCCTTTTTGAGTAACGCGCTCGCCCGGCGGCGCAACGGCCATGAGCGCGGTGCTGCCGGCCTTGGCGATCGAGCCCATTGCCTTTTCGACCACGTTGGCGAGGCCGCCTTTTTTATTCCCCGGCGTGGGATTCGCGGCACGGTCGGCGCCGCCGATGCGCAGATACTCGTCATACCACACCATCTCGCGCAGGAAATCCTGCGCCACCTGAGGCGTGGCTGCGCGCGCGGTGAGCAGGTGCGCGGCGTCCCGCACTTCGGTGACTTCAGAGAACATCACCGTGGCGCCGGCGCGCACCAGCAGATCGGCAGCAAAGCCCAACGCCGGATTTGCCGTGACGCCGGAGAGCGCATCGGAGCCGCCGCACTGCAAACCGACGACGAGATCGGAGGCAGAACACGAGACGCGGCGGCGCTGATTCAATCTCTTCAGCTTCTTTTCAGCGAGCGCCATGATGGTCGCCACGATCTCGCCGAAGCCGTGCTGCGCCTCCTGCATGACGGCGATCGAGGGCTCGTCTTCGAGGACCGGCAGCGCGCCGGCGGGCATCAGCCGCACGGGCTGCAGCTTTTCGCAGCCGAGGCTCACCACCAAAATCTCGCCGCCGAAGTTCGGATTCAGGCTCAGGTTGCGCAGCGTGCGAATGGGAACAGCCGCGCCGGGCGCATCGATCGCGACCCCGCAGCCGTAGGGATGCGTGATAGCGACTATGTCGTCTACGTTGGGATAGTGCGGCAGCACCTCGGCTTTGAGGCGCTTCACGGCGAAGTCGACTGTGGCCGCCACGCACTGAACAGTTGTGCTGATGCCGAGAATATTCTTGGTGCCCACGGAGCCATCGGCATTGCGAAAGCCCTCGAACGTGTAGCCCTCCAGCTTCGGCAGCGGCGCGGGAGCGGCGGTTGCGAGCGGGCAGGACGTAAGCTCAGGCGCATCCGGCATCCGCATCATGCCCTCATGCACCCAGCTGCCGCGCGCGATGGCTCGGTTCGCATAGCCGATCACCACGCCGTAGCGAATGATCGCGGCGTCTTCGGCGAGGCCGGCGAGCGCGACTTTGTGCGCCTCGGGAATCGCTTCCGCGAGCACGAGACCACAGGCAAAGCGGCTGCCGGCTGCAAGGCCGCCGGGGTTCACCACTACGGCGACGTTGTCGCTGGCGTGGACGCGGATGTAGCGCGGCTCGAGGATGGAGTTCGCCACCGCACCTGCGCCGCTGCTCTTCACCGCACCAGACACAATCACCTCACCAGGGACGGGCGCTTTGGATCGAACTGCCAGCCGGGGATGAGCGATTGCATGGCGATGGTATCGTCGCGCGCTCCCAGGCCTTTCATCTTGTACAGTTCATGTGCGCGCGCGATTGCATCCATGTCGAGATCGATGCCGAGGCCGGCGCGCTGCGGCACGGCGATCATGCCCCCTTCAATCTTGAGCGGATTGCGCGTGAGATGCTGGCCGTCCTGCCAGATCCAGTGCGTGTCGATGGCCGTAACCTGGCCGGGCGCGGCGGCGGCCACGTGCGTGACCATCGCCAGCGAGATGTCGAAGTGGTTGTTCGAGTGCGATCCCCAGGTGAGGCCGTTGTCGCGGCATGTCTGCGCCACGCGCACCGAGCCCTGCATGGTCCAGAAGTGCGGATCGGCGAGCGGGATATCGACGGCGCAGAGTTGGATGGCGTGCCGGAGTTGACGCCAGTCGGTGGCGATCATGTTTGTGGCCGTGGGCAGATTCGTCGCCTGGCGAAACTCGGCCATGATCTCGCGGCCGGAGAAGCCCTGCTCTGCGCCGCAGGGGTCTTCAGCATAGGCCAGCACCTTGTGCTTTCCCTTGCAGAGCGCAATCGCTTCCTTGAGCGACCACGCGCCGTTCGGGTCAAGTGTGATCCGCGCCTGCGGGAAGCGCGCCGCCAGCGCTTCGATCACCCTCATCTCTTCAGCGCCGGCAAGCACCCCGCCTTTGAGCTTGAAGTCATTGAAGCCGTACTGCGCGTGCGCGGCCTCGGCGAGGCGCACAATCGCCTCCGGCGTGAGCGCCTCCTGATCGCGCAGGCGGAACCATCCGCTCCCTGATTCGTCAGGGCGGCGATAAGCAAGGCCCGTCTTGCGGCTGTCGCCGACAAAAAACAGATAGCCCAGCACCGGAACATGAGCGCGCTGCTGGCCCTCGCCAAGCAGCGCGGCGACGGGCTGGCCGAGGAACTGGCCCAGCAGATCGAGCAGCGCGGACTCGATAGCCGTGACGGCGTGAATGGCCACGCGCAGATCGAAGGTCTGCTGCCCGCGGCCCTGCGCATCCCGGTCAGCGAAACGCCGGCGCACCGCATCGAGAATCGCGTTGACTGATGCAATCTCCTGCCCGATTACCAGCGCATGCGCCTCTTCGAGAACTTCGCGAATTTTTTCTCCGCCCGGGACTTCCCCTACGCCTGTGTTGCCGGTTTCATCGGTCAGAATCGCGAGATTGCGCGTGAAATACGGCCCATGCGCGCCGCTCAGGTTGAGCAACATGCTGTCTTCGCCGGCCACCGGGACAACACGCATGGCGGTGACGCGCGGCGATCCGCCCGCGGTTGTGAATCGACTGCCGCTGCTCCGGGTTTCAGTGAAGGCTTCCATCGGCATCTGCTGCCGCACATCATAGCACCCGTAATCGCGGTTCGGATTTGAGCGCCGCGAGCCACTTTACAAAGGCACGTGCGCTCGCATACAAGTTTTATGTCAAAGCTCGATCAAATTCGTCGCAACAGCTACAAACGGGCTCTCCCTGGGAGGGGAACACATGAATCGGAGACAGTTCGTCGCTTCAGGCGGCGCCGCGGGCTTGGCGGCTGCAACCATCGCTTCCTCTCCATCGGCCGCCGCCAAACCCGATGCCCAGCCGGTGCTGATGAAGCTGGGCGACCAGTCAGCGCCCACGAACGATACGCATCTCGCCTATCTGGCCCGCTATGGCGTGCGCAATATCTGCGGCTATCCGCAGATCGAGGGCGAGCGGCTCTACGCGACAGTGGACGAGCTCAAGCGCATGGCCGATCTCGCCGGCAAATACGGCATCACCATTGACTGCGTTGCGCCGCCGTTTCTCGAATCGAGCTACATCGATACCGAAAAACATCCAGCCATTATGCTGGCTGACAGCCCGGAGCGCGACCGCGATATCGAACAGTTGCAAACGCTCATTCGCAACTGCGCGCAGGCCGGCATTCCTTCAATCAAATACAACATGAGCATCCTCGGCGTGTTGCGCACGGGCCGCGTTCCGGGGCGCGGAGACGCGCTCTATCACCAGTGGAAGCTCTCCGAGGCAAAGCCGAAGACGCCGCTGACGCGCGCGGGCCAAGTCAACGCCGACCAGTTCTGGGAACGCATCACTTATTTTCTCGACCGCGTGATTCCGGCGGCCAACGAATACAAGATCCGCATGGCCTGCCATCCGCAGGACCCCGGCGTTCCGCCCGAGGGCTATCAGGGTGTGAACCGCGTGCTGGGCACCGTTGATGGCCTGAAGAAGTTCATCACGATTCAGGAGAGCCCCTGGCATGGCTTGAATTTCTGCCAGGGGACGATCTCGGAAGATCTCGAAGATCCGGGCACGCAGATCTTCGACGTGATCCGCTACTTCGGCACGCGCAAGAAGATCTTCAACGTGCACTTCCGCAATATCCGCGGGCATCGCAATGACTTTATCGAGGTATATCCGGATGAAGGCGACGTGGACTTTGTGAAGGCGATCAAAGTCTATCGCGAGGTCGGCTATCCTTACATGGTGATGCCGGACCACGTGCCGCTGGCGCACAACGATCCCGACTCTCTGCAGTCCTTCGCCTTCTGCTACGGATATATCCGTGGATTGATCCAGTCACTGAACGAGACGGCCTGAGCTAGCCGGCGTGGTACCGTGAAAGCGAATCGGGAGCAGGGCAGGCACTCTTTCGCGGAATGGAAAACTGCATTTTGACTGAAGCGCGGCAAACTCGCATTCGCTATCTCATCATCTTCATTCTTTTTATCGTGAGCTGCTTCAGCTTCGCCGACCGCTCGGCGCTTTCGCAGGCTGTCACTTCCATGCCGAAGGGGATGAACCTCACTCCGCAGCGGATGGGTTATCTGCTCTTCGCCTTCGGATGGGCATACGCGCTGGGCCAGCTTCCCTCCGGCGGGCTACTCGACCGCTTCGGCTCGAAGCGCGTCTACGGCATCAGCATCATTCTCTGGTCGATCTTTGCGTTTCTCACCGGCTGCGCAGGCTACCTTGGGGCCAGCCTGGCCTTCACTGCCATCTTTATTCTTCGCATCTTTTCGGGACTGGCGCAATCGCCGGTCTTTCCAGGGAACGGCCGCATCGTGGCCGCGTGGTTTCCTGCCGCAGAGCGCGGACGGGCCTCGGCCATCTTCAACAGCTCGCAGTATTTTGCGCTGCCAATCTTCGCGCCCATCTTTGGATGGCTGATTCACACCGCGGGCTGGCGAAGCTGCTTCTGGTTCTTGGGCGCGCTCGGCGTAGTGCTGACCGTCGTCTGGTTCACGAATATCTACGGCCCCAAGGAGCATCCGCGCATCGCGCAATCCGAAGTCGAGTTCATCGAGCGCGGCGGAGGCCTTGTCAACACCGACACGCAGGCAGCGGCAAAGAAGAATACACTCACCTGGGCCACGGTGAAGATGCTGCTCAGTTACCGGATGCTGGTGGGCATTTATATCGGCCAGTACTGCATTACGACATTGACATGGTTTTTTCTCACCTGGTTTCCGCTGTATCTTTCGCAGGCGCGGCACATGTCCGTGCTCAAGGTGGGCTTTGCCGCGGCCGTGCCCGGGCTCTGCGGCGGATTCGGCGGGATTCTCGGCGGCATCATCTCCGACAAGCTGCTGCACGGCGGCTATTCGCTCAGCTTCGCGCGCAAGCTGCCCATCATGGCCGGCATGGGCTTGTCGATGATGATTATCGCCTGCAATTACGCGCACTCGCAGACCATCATGCTGCTGTTCATGTCGATCTCGTTTTTCGGCAAAGGCATTGGCGCGCTGGGCTGGACGGTGATCTCCGACACATCGCCCAAGGGTATGGTGGGGATGAATGGAGCGCTCTTCAATCTGTTTGGCAATACGGCGGGGATCACGACGCCGCTGATCATCGGCTACATCGTGGAGAGGACGCACTCCTACAACGGCGCGCTGATCTTTGTGGGCCTCATCGCCTTCTGCGCCATTGTGAGTTACGGCCCCATTGTCGGTGAGATCAAACGCATCGAGTTGAATCCGGCTGAAAGCCCGGCGGCGGCGCGCTGAATCTCTCGTTGTGGGAAACTCTTCGCTCGACTGTTTAAGCTAGAGCTGGTTGCGTAAATGGGTTGAGCCGATGACAAGCTTCTCCCAGGGCTAAAGCCCGCCATGAATGTACGCGTTACGGCACGGCTGAAGCCGTGCCCTTTCAAAGCCGGATTGGCACAGCAAGTTCTAGCCGTGACGGTCGGGGCGCGATGGAAAAGGCGCGCGCAGCTTCATCTGGAGGATAAGCGAGATGCCCGAGTGGCCCGGAAATTTTCCCCGCAACGGATTTAAGCAGGCACTTGCGCAAAGCGAGCGTCAGCTTGGGCTTTGGTCTGGTTTGGCCAGTCCCATCGCGGCGGAGATCATCGCTGGCGCGGGCTTTGACTGGATCGTGATCGACGGCGAGCATGCGCCCAACGACATTGCCACGCTGCTGCCGCAGCTGCAGGCGATGCGCGGCGGCACGGCGGAGCCGGTCTTCCGCGTTCCCTGGAATGAGCCGGTCATCATCAAGCGGGCGCTGGATGTGGGCGCGCGCTCGCTGCTGGTTCCCTTTGTGCAAAATGCCGAAGAGGCCAAACGCGCCGTGGCCGCTGCGCGGTATCCGCCGCTCGGGATCCGCGGCGTGGCCGTTGGACCGCGCGCCATCGATTATGGCCGCACGCAGAATTACCACCGCAATGCGCATCTCGACACGTGCGTGCTGGTGCAGATCGAGACGCGGGCCGCGCTTGCGCAGATCGAGGCCATCGCCGCGGTTGACGGAGTGGACGGCATCTTTATCGGACCCAGCGATCTGGCCGCGGACCTCGGCCATCTGGGCAATCCCAAGCATCCTGACGTGCAGGCCGCCATCAAGGATGCGGCAGAGCGCATCCGCGCGGCGGGCAAATCTGCGGGCACGCTGGCGGGCAACGTCGACGATGTGGAATTTCTTTTCGGCCTCGGCTTCAACTTCACCGCAACAGGCAGCGATGTAGGCATTCTCGCGCGCGGCGCGGAGAACATTGCCGCGCGTTTCAAGAAACACTGAGAGCACTCCAAGGAGAACTGCAATGGCAACTGTCGGATTTGTCGGGCTTGGCATCATGGGCCGCCCCATGCTCAAGAACCTTCTAAAGGCCGGCCACACGGTGGTCGCCTACGGGCGCAATACGGAAAAGCTCGACGCCGCCGTGAACGACGGCGCATTGCGCGGCGCTTCCAATAGCGACGTGGGGGCGCGCGCTCCGATCGTGATCACGATGCTGCCCGACGGGCCGGAGGTCGAAGAAGTGGTGTTGGGCACAAACGGCGTTCTCGCCGGAGCCAAGCCCGGATCGCTGATCATCGATATGAGCTCAATCAATCCGCTGGTTTCGCAGAAGATTGCCGCGGCCTGCGCCGCCAGCGGCGTGGAATTTTTGGACGCGCCGGTAAGCGGCGGCGAGCCCAAAGCGATCGACGGCACGCTGGCGATCATGGTGGGCGGCAAAGAAGAGGCCTTTGCAAAGGCTGAACCGATTCTCAAGTGCATGGGCTCGAGTGCGACGCTCACGGGCCCGGTGGGCGCGGGCAACACCACCAAGCTCGCCAATCAGATCATGGTGGCGTGCAACATTGCCGCGATGGGCGAGGCGCTTACGCTGGCGACACGCTGCGGTCTCAATCCCGAGGTAGTGGTGAACGCGATCAAGAACGGTTTGGCAGGCAGCGCGGTGCTCAATGCCAAGGGACCGATGCTGATCGCGCGCAATTTCAAGCCCGGCTTCAAGATTTATTTGCATCAGAAAGACCTGCGCAATGCGCTGCAGACCGCAGAATCAAATCGCGTCTTTCTTCCCATCACGGCGCTGGTGCAGCAAATGCTGTCGTCCCTGATCGCCGACGGCAAGGGCGACCTGGATCACTCGGCCATTGCGACGTTTATCGAGCAGGCTTCGCAGGTTGAGGTGAAAGCACCGGCCGCATAACTTTGCCGGCGCGGTCAGCTGAGAAATCCGGCAACCGCGGTTACAACTGTTTCCTGCTCCTCTTCGCGCAGTTCCGGGAAGATCGGAATCGCCAGGACTTCGCGAGCGGTGCGCTCGGCTTCGGGGAAATCTCCCTCGGAGTAGCCGAGCCTTTTGAGCGCATCCTGCAGATGCAGCGGCACCGGATAGTAGATCTCCGATCCGATTTTGCGCGCGGCAAGAAACTCGCGCAGCGCGTCGCGGCGCGGCGCGCGAATCACATACTGATGCCAGACGTGGCGGCTGCCGGGCATCTCTTGCGGCAGAACCACGCCATGCTCGGGATAAGGTCCGGTTTCGGTAAGTCCGGCCTTGGTAAAGAGGGCGTGATACCGCGCCGCTACAGCCCGGCGGGCTTCATTCCAACTCTCGATATATTTCAGCTTGACCGCCAGAACCGCGCCCTGAAATCCATCCATGCGCGTGTTCCAGCCCAGCTCATTGTGATGATAGCGGCGGCGCATCCCATGCTGGCGCAGCATGCGGGCGCGCTCGGCGAATTCATCGGAGTTCGTCGTCACCATGCCGGCATCGCCCGCCGCGCTCAGGTTTTTGGTGGGATAAAAACTGAAGGCCGCCGCATCGCCCAATCCGCCAGCCTTCACGCCATCCCACTCGGCGCCCCAAGCCTGGGCGGCGTCTTCGATCAGCTTTAAATTCCGTTCTTTGCCAAAACGGGAAAAGGGAGCCCAATCCACACATTGGCCGTAGAGGTGCACCGGCAGAATAGCGCGCACATCTTTGCCGCGCGGCCCGTCGAGGACGGATTCGACAGCGGCAGGCGAAAGATTGAAGCTGGCAGGATCAATATCCGCCAAGACGGCCGTTGCGCCGGCGCGCAGGATGGAGCTTACCGAGGCGAAAAAGCTGAAGGGGCTGGTCACAACGGAGGCGCCGGGGCCGATTCCGGCGGCAGCGAGAGCCAGCCAGAGCGCATCTGTCCCGGAAGAACAGCCGATTGCGTGGGCCACGCACAGTTGCCTGGCCGCAGCCTGCTCAAAGGCGGCAACCTGCTCGCCAAGGATGAACTGCTGCGTCTCTAGCACATGATCCAGGGCCGCCAGCAGTTCCGCATGGAGCGCGGTGTACTGGCGCCCGAGGTCCAACATGGGAACCGGCATCGGGACGGGAGTGGGAGCTGATTGTGAGTTTTCGAGGGGTGTGCGGAGCGGACTGACGGCGTCTTGCACGCATCTATTCTAGCAGCGGTCTAGCAGCGGGTGTAGTCGCGCGTGCAGCCGTGGCAGGCCGGCGGGCTCAGCTACCCGGAGAGAGCCGCACCGGTAGCATAGGACACGGTTTAGCCCTTGGGCAGCGAGCTTGCTCGCCCGCCCGCGGCTGGATGGACCGCGACGCGGGAAAGCGCTTCAAGCGATTTGAGGCAAGGAAGAAAACATGGCCCGGATAGCAGCTTGCGGGACATTTGCGGGACGGCGGAGTTGAAATGGATCGCAAACCCCTATATCTTGGTCACATTGCGGGGCGTCAAGTTGCCGGGGTTTCCGGCGGCTTCCCTGCTACATTGTCTTTTCAAAGAAGCGCAGATGCATCCAAACCTTCAAAGAAAGCAGGAGATCGGCACATGGAGAACAAGCCGGCACAAAATATCCAGGACACATTTCTGAACACGGTCCGCAAGGACAAGACCCCCATTACGATTTATCTGGTCAGCGGTGTCAAACTGACCGGAAAGATCCGGTCCTTCGATAAGTATTCCGTGCTGCTCGAGAACAACAGCCAGGAGCAGTTGATTTTCAAACACGCCATATCCACCGTGGTGAGCAACCGGAGCGTCATGCACAGCGAGCACCGTCCGGCTGCTGTAACCACCGGCATGGGGCCGACACCGGTAGCCGTACCCTCTGTGCCGCAGACTGCGGAGCAACGGTAACGCAGAGGGACGAGCGCGCGGAGCGCATTCGGTTGGCAGGCGAGGAGCAGAGAACCGGCGAGCCGGGGTTCAGGCCGGCTTCCGCCGCTGCGGATCCCAAGGCTTGGGAGCGCGGCGCCGAGCGCGCCGTCCTGGTGGGAGTCGATTTCGGCCGCAGCCGTGCTACCGCAGCCGGCACGCGGCGCGAGGTATTGCGTCCCGGGTTCGACTTTAATGCTGATTCTGATAACCATGAACCCACGGAAGCGGGAGAGCTGCACCCAGCCTCTTCGCGGCATGTCCCCCAGGCAAGCCTCGCGCCCGGCCTTGACGCCGAGGAGTCGCTGGCCGAGTTTCGCGAGCTGGTTTCGAGCGCCGGCGGACGGGTAGCGGCCGAGCTGCTCCAGCGGCGTCCGCGGCCCGATCCGGCTACGCTGGTTGGCTCCGGCAAGGTGGAAGAGATCGCCGGGGTCGCCGCCTCTACGCAGGCGGATCTCGTCCTCTTCGATCACGATCTCTCGCCCACGCAACTGCGCAACCTGGAGGCGGCGCTTCCCTGCCGGGTGCTCGACCGCACGCAACTGATCCTTGATATTTTTGCCCGGCACGCCCGGACGCGCGAGGGGCAGCTCCAGGTGGAGCTGGCGCAGCTCCAGTACCTGCTGCCGCGCCTCGCCGGCCGGGGCAAATCCATGTCGCAGCTGGGCGGCGGCATCGGCACGCGCGGGCCGGGCGAAACTCAGCTCGAAACCGATCGGCGCCGCATCCAGCGCCGCATCGACCAGCTCAAGCTCGATCTCGAAGCCGTGCGCCGGGTGCGGAAGCAACAGCGGCAGCGGCGCGAGGCCGTGCCCGTTCCCACGGTCGCCCTGGTCGGCTACACCAATGCCGGCAAAAGCACGCTCTTCAACGCGCTCACCGGCGCGCAGGTGCTCTCTTCTTCGCGGATGTTCGCCACGCTCGATCCCAAATTGCGGGCGATCGAACTGCCCAGCCGGCGCAAGGTGCTGCTGTCGGACACGGTCGGCTTCATCCGCAACTTGCCGCATACGCTGGTCACCAGCTTCCGCGCCACGCTCGAAGAGGTCGCGCAGGCCGAGGTGCTGCTGCATGTGCGCGACGCCGCGTCAGGCTATGGCGAGGAGCAGAAGGCGCAGGTCGAGAATGTGCTCGGCGAACTCGACTCGCTGGCAAAGCCACGCATTGAAGTCCTGAACAAGATCGACCTCCTCGGCGAAACGGAACGTGTGGCAGTGCGCGAGCACGCCGCCGCGCGCGGCCAGGTTGCGGTTTCGGCGCTCACCGGCGAAGGCCTCGACGCGCTGCTGGCTGCGATGGACGCCGCGCTGCACTCAGATCCCGTCATCGACGCCGAGCTCCGCGTTCCGCAGCACGAGGGCGGGGTGCTTGCAGCGGTCGAGGCGGGCATGGTGGTGCACAAGCGCGAGTACGAGGGGAACCTGGTGCATCTCACCGTCAGCGGCCCGGCATCGCTGGTGGGACGCATGCGGCGGTTTCGGTTGCGCGGCGAGCGAGGATGACGGAGGAGATTCCGCCTCCAAAATTCATCGGGCATTTTTCAAGCAGCCGGTATTCTGGAGTGTTCTGCGGCGCGTTGACTCAGCCCTCGCAAGGCGCGCTCACCGCAGTCGCGACGATATCCGATGGAAAACTCTCACCCTGCCGCCGGCCGCACGATTACCACGCTCTCGAGCCGCGAGATCTATCGCAACCACTGGATGCGCCTCCGCGAAGACCAGATTCTGCGCTCGAACGGAAAGCAGGGCATCTACGGCGTGGTCGAGAAAGACGACGCGGCCATCATCCTGCCACTTGACCACGGCCGCGTCTGGCTGGTGGAGCAGTACCGCTACACGATCGAAGAGCGCGCGCTCGAGTTGCCGCAGGGCGGCTGGGAGATGGAGATCGAGCATCCGGAAGAGCTGGCCCGGGGCGAGCTCCGCGAAGAGATCGGCATGGATGCGGCGGAGATGATCCACCTGGGCACGGTCTGGATCGCCTACGGCTTCACGCGGCAGAAGCAGCACATCTTCCTCGCCACCGGCCTTACGCCCACCGAGAAAGACCCTGACGCCGAAGAGCACGACCTCACCGTGCACTCGGTCCCAGTGGAGGAATTCGAACGCATGATGCTCGACGGAACGATCCGCGATAGCTGCACCGTCTCGGCGTGGGGATTCTACCTGATGTGGAAGGCGCGGCAGGAAAAACGATAGAGGCCATCTCATAAAGCGCCTCTCAGGGGCTAAAGCCCCCGGTTTTATTGGGCATTTTGCGGCACGGCTGAAGCCGTGCCCTGTTACAGGGCATACGCTCCTTGGCGTTCGCAGAATCGGTACACGCGTTCTTTGGCGACATGCGCTCTTTAGCGCTCGCATATACCGGCGTGCGGTCATGCCGTGGTCGGAATCAATGGCCATATCTTCGGCAGGCTCAGATCGATATTCTTGCGCGACCCTCTTGTGCATCGCCGCAGCTCAAGCGGCTACTTCATTCTCATCAGACCGAGTAGATGGCCTGCGGCATGGGCGGGCATCCGTTTACATCGCAATCGCATCGGACGGAAAAAACGGTCTTTCCGCATGGACGGAATCGCCCAACCGGAAAAAGGCGCTCAAATTCCTCTCGAGAAGCCTGCGTGGGGGGCGTCCAAAGTCGCCCATTTTGAATAAGCGGGGGTTATGGCAGATTCGGCCGATCAGCAGGCGCAAAATATGGGAGTCTCGCCCTGGCTGATCGCCGTCTCGGTGATGCTCGCCACCTTTATGGAGGTGCTCGACACCGCCATTGTTTCGGTGGCTCTGCCGTATATCGCCGGGTCGCTCTCGGCTTCGACCAGCGAAGCAACCTGGGTTCTGACGAGTTATCTGATTGCCAACGCGGTGATTCTGCCCACGAGCAACTGGTTCGCTCTTCGCTTCGGGCGCAAGAGATTTCTCATCACCTGCGTGCTCATTTTCACGGCGGCATCTTTTTGCTGCGGCGCTGCGCCCAGCCTGGGACTCATTCTGCTTGCCCGCATTGTGCAGGGCGCCGGCGGCGGAGCATTGCAGCCTCTGTCCCAGGCCATCTTGCTCGAGAGCTTCGAGCCGCGCAAACGCGGCATCGCTATGGCCGTATTCGCCTTCGGGGTGGTGGTAGCTCCGGTGCTCGGACCGACGCTGGGCGGATGGCTGACCGATACCTACAGCTGGCGCTATGCCTTTTACATCAATATCCCGGTGGGCATTCTGGCAGCATTCATGATCGGGCGGTTCGTCAAGGACCCTCCCTACGTGAAAAGCGCGAAGGTGGGCAAGTTCGACAATCTCGGCTTCGGGCTGCTGATCGTTTGGACTGGATGCCTCCAGATCATCCTCGACAGAGGCCAGGAGGATGATTGGTTCGGCGCAATCTGGGTCCGCTGGGCGGCCGCGGCGCTCGTGATCGCCTTTATCGGATTCGTGGTTCACTGCCTGCGCTCTAAAGCGCCCACCGTCGACCTGCGCGTCCTCAAGAACCGGAACTTCGCTGTCGGCTGCCTGCTCATCATGATGTTCGGGGTGGCCATTTATTCCATGGTCACTCTGCTGCCGCTTTTCTACCAGGAGCTGCTCGGATATACCGCGTTCACGGCGGGCCTGGTTGTCTTTCCCCGCGGCATCGGCTCCATCCTCGGCATGCCGGTCATCGGCTATCTCGGCGGCAAAATGGATGCCCGTTACTTGCTCACTATGGGATTTTTGGTCTTCGGCGTGACCTCTCTCTTCTTCGGAAATATGAACCTCAGCATCGGCCCGACGACCATGCTATGGCCTATTGTCATCACCGGCTTTGCGCTGAGTTTTGTATTTGTGCCCATCACGACGGAGTCTTATGGGACGCTTCGCAACGAGCAGATCGGGAACGCGAGCGGAATTTTCAATCTCGTCCGCAACATCGGCGGGTCGGTCGGAATCTCCACTTCGCAGACCATGCTGACCCGGCGATCGGACTTTCATCAGAGTGAGATTACGAACTATGTGGCGCTGACCCAGCAGTGGTTCCAGCAGCAATCCGCGCAACTGAGCAGGTATATCGGTCGCTATTCCAACGGCGCCAACTCACTGCCGCGCGCGCACGCCCAGCTCTACAACGAACTGGGGCAGCAGGCGCTCTTGTGGGCGTTCATCGACATCTTCCGCTGGCTTGCGCTTCTGTGTTTCGCATGCGTCGCGCTGGTGTGGCTGTTCAAGAAGGTCCGGCACGGTAAGGCCCCGGTTGGAGCGCATTAAGGCGCTTTGCCGCCGGCGGCAATCGTCCTCCTGCCGGCTCCCTGCCCCTTTCGCCGCTACCCGGCTAACCCGCGGCGTTCTTAGGGTCTCTTCTCGATGGGCACGTAAGCCGACGGGTACGCCGGCCCGATGTAATCCGCGCGCGGCCGGATGAGGCGGTTGTCGTCGAGCTGCTCGATCACGTGCGCAGTCCAGCCGGCGATGCGGCTCACGGCGAAGATCGGCGTATACAGGTCGATATCGATGCCCAGCGTGGCATAGGTTGACGCAGAATAAAAATCCACGTTGGCGTTCAGCTTCTTTTCCTTGTTGATAAAGAGTTCGATGGCCCGCGACATCTCGAACCACTTCGGCTGGCCCGCGTCCCTGCCCAGCTGCTCGCTCATGCGGCGCAGATGAGTCGCGCGCGGGTCCTCGGTCTTGTAGACCCGATGGCCAAAACCAGAGATCTTCTGCTTGCCGGCCAGCATGTTCTTTACGTATTCCACCGGATCGGCGCCGGCCTTGTCGATGGCCAGCAGCAGGCGCATCACGGCCTCATTGGCGCCGCCGTGCAGCGGCCCTTTCAGCGCGCCGATGGCGCCGGTAATGGCGGAGTGGATATCAGAGAGTGTGGCGGCGATGACGCGGGCGGCAAAGGTGGAGGCGTTGAGTTCGTGGTCGGCGTGCAGGATGAGGGCGATGTCGAGGGTCCGGGTAGCGGTTTCAGAGGGCTTTTCGCCGTTCAGCATCCAGAGAAGATTGCCGGCGTGGGAGAGCGAGCGGTCCGGCGGAACGATTTCCTTACCCTTGCGAATCCGGTCGTAGACGGCCACGATCATGGCGATCTGCGAGGTGAGGCGATAGGCTTTGCGAACGTTGGCGTCGTGGCAGTTATCTTTTTCATCGGCGTCGTAGAAGCTCAACGCCGACACGGTAGTTCGCAGTACCTCCATGGGCGTCGCAGAGGTAGGAAAGCTGCGCATCAGGCTGATGGCGCGCTGATCCAGTTCCCTGGCCGCTGCCAGCTGTGACTGAAACTCGCGCAGCGCAGGCTGGTTGGGCAGAAAGCCGTTCCAGAGCAGGAAGGTGCACTCCTCAAAGGTCGAGTGCTCGGCCAGCTCATGAATATCGATTCCGCGATAAGAAAGCACGCCTGCCTCCCCATCGATCCAGCAGATTCCCGAGTTGGCCGCAACAATCCCTTCCAGACCCTTTCCGACGACAGCGGTTGCCATAGGTTTTTATATCTCCCTGATTCTTCGTGCGATTCCGTAAGAGCGGCTAACGGCCGGACCCGAAAATCTCCGGCCGGCTCCGAAAACTGCAGTAAAGATGTTTATAACCGAGCCATTCGATGATTGTCACGGAAAGCGGGACGACGCATTCGAGCGGGGTGGGAGAGGACAGCCGATTGCAATTCTATGCACAAATGGCTTTCTTTCGATATTCTGTACCTTCCCCGGAGGTCCGCGGAGCCAAAACTCCGAAATGCGCACGATCAAAAGTGGAAGCCGTCTCCCAAAAAGAGAGAGACCTCAAAGAGAACTCCCCCTTCAGAACGGCGTTTTTCCCGATGGGATGCCGCCGAAACCCCGGTGCGGTTCGCAAAAGAGCCGCCGCAGGATGAAAGGCAAGGAATGAGCGAAATCGATGAAACCCCTAGAACGTATTCCGGCGCGCTGCTGGCTGTGTTAGCAGTGTCGCTGCTGGCTGCCGTCGGCGGCCTGGTGTGGTGCGCCACGCTCGGGAGCCGGTTGACGACCCAGCAAGCCGAACTGGCCGAGGCCAAGCAGCAGAACGTCGCCCTGGCGGCGGAGCTGCGCGAGACCGACGCCCGCCTGCGGGTAACCGCCGACGAGTTGGGCAAATCCCTGGGCTTGACGCAAAAGCAGCTGGACGCGCGCGCGCAGGAGATCATCCGCCGCGAGCAGGTCGACAACCAGCGCCTGCAGAGCGCCCAGCAGCAGACAGCGCAACAGGTGAATGCGGTGTCGAGCGACCTGACCAACGTGAAGACTGACGTGGGCGGCGTAAAGACCGACGTGGCCAAGACGCAGACGGATCTGGCCGGCGCCATCACCCAGCTGCAATCCATGAAAGGCGACTTGAGCGATCACAGCAGCCTCATCGCCCGCAATCACGACGAGCTCGAGCTGCTCAAGCACAGGGGCGACCGCAATTATTACGAGTTCACGCTGGCGAAGGGGCAAAAGAAGCCGGTAGGCACGGTGAGCCTGGAGCTGAGGAAGACCGACCAAAAGAAGAACCGGTTCACCCTCGATATCTACGCAGACGACAAGAGATATGAGAAGAAAGACCGCAACGTGAACGAACCGCTGCAGTTCTACAGCGGCAAAGATCCGGGGCTCTTCGAGATCGTGGTCAACACAATCAGCAGCAAGAACGAGATCTCCGGCTATCTTTCCACACCCAAGGCCGCGCCGGTTCCGCCAACGGCTCCGCCTAGCGGTCAATAACTGTAAGATGGGGCGCGAGCACCAGGCTGGGCTGGTAGCGGAAGGCGAAGGTAAAACTGAGGTCCTTGCGCGCGTCCCACTGCTCCTTGGTGAGCTTGAAAGCTGAAACGACGGTACCCTCCACGGTTTGCCCGGCGGCAATGGTGGTGTCGGGCGGAAGAGCCTTGTCATGCGGCACCGGCAGGCCCGGATAGGCCAGGAAGATCCGTTCGTAATCCGACGCCGAGGCTGCATAGCTCGAATGGATGCCGTCGGGCAGCGTGGCATTGGTCAGCATGTTCAAGAGGAACAGCGGACCGCCGGTCTGGTTGTGCAGCCGCACCTGGGTAAAGACGTATACTTGATCGAAGGTTTCTCTGGGCACGGGTGCGCCGTTGGCGTCATATCCCGAGGTTTCCGTGTGCATGGGATGCGCGGTGATGGAAAGAATTTCGCCAGTGACCACCGGCGGTTTTTGCCCCCCGATCACATAGGCGGCGATCGCCAGGGAGACCACGATGGTGGCCACCACGGTCGCGATCGCCACATGGCTGGTGCCCTTGGTGAACTCTTCGCCGCGCGCCGCATCGTCCAGTTCCGCATTGTCATGCTGCAGCAGACTCATAGCGCCCTTATCTTAGCGCCATCGGAGCGGCGGAGGCCACGATTTCCTTCCGGCGCCGGTGGAATTTCATCACCCATTGCTGGAAAAATGTAGCTTTTGCGCGACGCCGGAGTAATGGCGTAGTCAACGAACGTACCCTTCCCGCCGCGGGGCGAATCCAATCTGCAACAGGGCACATCGCGGGTGATCCATCCGGCAAGTGCCCACATTGGGGAGCGCGCATGAAGACGTTTGCGAAACTCGTTATTGTCGGGCTCGGCGTATTTGCGCTCTTGCAGCTGGTGCGTCCGACGATTCCAACCCGACCGGCAACCGCCGAACTCGCCGCCGCGCCCCAGGTCCAAAAGATCCTGGAAAAAGACTGCTACAGTTGCCACTCCGATCAGCGCCGCCTCGCTTGGTTCGACGAGGTGGTTCCGGCCTATTGGCTGGTGCGGCACGACATCCTTGCTGCGCGCGCTCACCTGGACTTTTCTACTTTGGGGTCAAAACCACCGGCGGCACAGAGGGCCACGCTCTTTGAGGCGGTAACGATGATCCAATTGGGAGCAATGCCCTTGCCGCAATTCGTCCAGCTTCATCCTGAGGCGCGGGTTACGCCGGAAGATCTTGCCACACTGAAGAGCTACCTGGCCCCGTGGACGCAAACGCAAGGCGCGCCGGCTGCTGCTGCAGCGCACACTGCTCCCATAAATCTGGCTCCTATAAATCTGGCCACCGTGCGGCCGGAGCTGAACGGTGTTCTCTTCGACCCAATGTTTGAAAGCTGGAAGCTGATCAGCATGACCGATCGCGGCGATAACAACACCTTCCGCTTCGTCCTCGGCAACGATGTCGCCATGCAAGCTGCGCGGTCGGGAAATATTTCGCCTTGGCCGGATGGGACGCGCTTTGCCAAGATCGCCTGGCAGCAAGTCACAGGCAGCGACGGCCTGATTCACGCAGGCAACTTCGTCCAGGTCGAGCTGATGGCGAAGGACGCCACCAAGTACAAGCAAACCGACGGCTGGGGATGGGGACGATGGCGCGGACTGGACCTGAAGCCCTATGGAAGTGACTCGCACTTCGTGGACGAGTGTACCGGCTGCCACCAGCCCGTGCGCGGCGATGACTACGTCTACACTCTGCCAGTGACGGCCGCCGTCGACAGCCGGAATGAGGTCGTAAATAATCGCGCGGCGCGTCTTCCCGCAGATCTTCCCTGGCAGCCGCTGGGCTGGTCAGTCATCACCCTCTACGTAAATCCAGCCGCCCACAGCATGTCCGCTCTGTTTGGCAATGGAGCGGCGATGAGCGCCGTCCAGGCACGCGGTGCAGACGCCGGAGCCGGAGCCGGCCCCGCCTATCCGCCGGGCGCGGTACTCGCGCTCGTAACCTGGTCGCAGCGCGACGATCCGCACTGGTTCGGTGCACGCATTCCGGATGCGCCGGTCGAGGCGGAGTTCGTTCAGGTTGCGCCTGCGGGCAAGGCGGCCACCTATCGCCGCTTTGCGGGCACGAATCTTACTGAAGATCGGCCCGCACCCGGGTTCGCGGCGCAGCGGACGGCCTTCCTGCTCAGCCTGCCTCCAGCGCGCTTGCCGTGATCCGCTTTGCTGTTTACGGCCGCGGCCTCAACCCGGCGAGAAACGCCTCCGGCCCGCTTGTATTCAGCACATCCTCCGGCGTGAGCCACGCGCGCCGCAACTGCCGTATACCGTAGTCCATTTTGCCCAGGTTACGGGCGTCGTGCGAGTCAGAGTTGATGACGATCCTGCAGCCCAGTTCCCTGGCCAGGCGCAGGTCGCGGTCGCAGAGATCCAGCCGCTCCGGCGCGGCATTGTGTTCCATGGCCACGCCCAGCTCCGCCGCGCGGCGGAGCACCGCTCCCATGTCAAGCGCGAATGGCTCGCGGCGCAGCAGCAGCCGGCCCGTGGGATGGCCGAGAATCCGCACGTAGGGATTTTCGATCGCCCGCAGCACCCGTGCCGTCATCTCTTCGCGGCCCTGCTCAAAGCGCGAGTGAACGCTGGCGATGACGACCTCCATCTGCGCCAGCACTTCATCGTCCAGGTCCAGGGCGCCGTCTGCCAGAATGTCCACCTCGATGCCGGCAAAGATGCGGATCCGGCCCTCCATCGCGCGGTCCACTTCGCGGATGCGCTCGATCTGCTCGAGGGCCCGTTTGTCGTCGAGGCCGTTGGTCATGGCCAGGTTCTTCGAGTGGTCGGTGATGGCGATGTACTGGTACCCGCAGGCGAGCGCAGCCTCAGCCATCTCGCGGATGGAGCTGCGCCCGTCAGTAGCGGTGGTGTGCATGTGCACGTCGCCGTGCAGGTCTTCCGACCTTATGAGCTTTGGAATAGCTTTGTGGCTGGCCAGCTCAATCTCGCCCAGATTCTCCCGCATCTCGGGCGGCATCCAGTCCATGCCCAGCGCGGCGTAGATCTCTTCCTCCGTGGCGGCAGCCACAGGGGCGCCATTATCCAACCGCGCCAGCGCCCACTCGTTCAACGTGTAGCCCATCTTCAGCGCGCGCTGCCGAAGCGACACGTTATGCGCCTTCGATCCGGTGAAATACTGGAGCGCTGCGCCGTAGGAGGAGGTCGGCAACAGGCGCACGTCTACTTGCAATCCGTGCTCCACGTGAAAGCTCACCTTGTTCTCGCCTTTGGCGATCATGTCGTGGATGCCTGGGTATGCGGCCACGTATTCGACCGCCTCGGCAGTCTGCTCCGGAGCGCAGCCAGGCCCCGTGGCCAGAAGGTCCAGGTCGCCTGCCGTCTCGCGTCCGCGCCGCAGGGAGCCGGCCGGCGTGACCCGGTCGATTCCGGGGAAGTTGAGCAGGTATGCCGAAATCCGGCGCGCCTCATCGTCGGCCACGTCGATGCGGAACCGGCCTGCCGAGCGGCGATAATCCTCGACGCCTTTGCGCAGTTTTTCAATCTGCTTTACGCCCATGCGCGGCAGGCCAGACAGTCGGCCATCCGCGATAGCCTCGGCGAGCTCGTCAATGCTGGAAATCTTCGCCGCATCCCAGAAGAGAGCCACTGTCTTTGGCCCCATGCCGGGGAGCTTGAGCAGCTCGAGCAGGCCCACGCCGTAGCGCTCAAGCAGTTCCTCGCGCAGGGGCAGGGTGCCGGTGGCAGCAATCGCTTGCAGGTTCGAGGCCATACTTTTGCCGATTCCGGGGATCTCCAGCAGGCTGGCGCTGTCTGCCGCAATGGCCATCAGGTCGACATTGGTCTGCTCGGCGGCCTCAGCGGCGCGGCGATAGCTGCGCACACGAAAGCTGTCGGCTCCGTCGATCTCCATCAGATCGGCGGTCTCTTCGAGCAGGCGCGCGAAGGTGCGATTGTCCATAGGGAAGGGCTCTCCCGCCGCAGTATCGATCTCCAGTATCGATCATGCGCGGCACGGAAGGCCAACCGTAAAGACACACCCGCGATGCCGCCGCAAACAGATCAGGCGGACCGCAATGCAAGTTGTGATGACTGGGGAAAACCTTCAGGCACAGATCAAGCGGCACCGCCGCGCGGTGGGTCGTACTTGAAACACCCCGCGCTCTACACGCTGCTACGCTGCGTTATGGGCGCTGTCCCGGAAGCGGACTACAGCATCCGCCTGTGGGCCTTTTTGGCCCTCGACGATATCGAACTCGACCTCGTCGCCTTCCTTGAGCGTTTTGTACCCGTCCAGCTGAATTGCGGAATAGTGAACGAATACATCCGGCCCGTCTTCGCGTCCGATGAATCCGTAGCCCTTGGCGTTGTTGAACCACTTAACCTTTCCCTTGTACTGAGCCACAGGTTCCTGCCTTCCTTTGGGGTCTTGCAGAGTCTTGGTGATTGAGGGGGATTCTCACACCGATACCTTCTAAGACGTGAGAAATCGGGGAAAGGTTGATTGATCTCTTTCAGGAGAAATCCACAAATTGAAATGGGCTGCCCTGAACGGACAGCCCATCCCTTACTTCGGATTCGAAAAAAAGCTTCGCGGCAGATAAAATCGCGCGCGGAGTGCTATTTCTTGCGCCCGCCCGCCTTCGTGCGCGCATAAAGCAGCACGCTGGTGAGCGTTTTCCCATCCAGGATCGCTCCTTTTTCAATCATCTTGAGAATGTCGGAGATCTTCACCAGGCGAAACTCAATCGATTCATCCTCTTCAGGGTGAGGCTCGCCTGCTTCGAGTCCCTCCGCAAGGAAGACCTTCATCGATTCGCCCAGAAATCCCGGACTCGGGTAATACTCCACCAGCGGTCTCCATTTCTTCGCCCTGTAACCGGTCTCTTCGGCCAATTCGCGCTGCGCGCCCTTGAGCGGCTCCTCACCGGGATCGAGCTTGCCGGCGGGCAGCTCCCACAGGTACTGGCGGGCGGCGTGGCGATACTGCCGCTCGATCACCACCCAGGGGTCCTTCTTGCTTTTCGAGCTGTCGACGGCCAGAATCACGACGCTGCCGTTATGGCGAATCACATCGCGCTCATTGGCCCGGCCGTGAGGCTCGATGAGCTTGTCATGATGCACGCGGAAAAGCGGCCCGGTATAAACTACCTCAGAGCTGATGAGCTGCTCGACTTCCTTCGTCGCGGTCTCAGACCGCTTGCCGGATTTCTTCAAGCTCTTCTTCGACTTTCCACCCTTACTTGCTCTATTCTTGCCGGATGCCTTTTGTTCGGCCGGCTTTTTTCCCGCCTGCTTCTTCTCCGCATGACCGGCATTGCGGGACTTCGACTTTGCAGCCTTCGTCTTACCCTTTTTCGCCATCTCCACCTCGCTCCCCCGCGCCTTCGCGCTCAATTCAACATGAGTATACGCAACGCGTCCTCCGGAATGACCTGCGCGCAGAGTGGTGCATCGAATCCGCCCGGCGTGGCATCCTTAAAGGAACCGAAACTGGCAGAGCTTCTTCCGAAGCAGACGAACCGCAAAACGCGCCTCTGCTTCCGCTGTTTCGCGGAGCCGAAGGAACCAGGGAAGAAAATTGCTTCCTTGCACTGCCAGAATGCAATCTCTGAAGGAATACCGAAGTGACCGAGTCGCCGACCACAGAGTGTTATCCCGCCAGCGTGGCGCCGGGGCTGAGCCGGCTGTTTGTGGATTTTTGCTCGAGCGAGCCTGCGGTGCGGGCGTTCTACGCCTCGCTGCCTGCGGAGGATGGGTGGCCGCAGCGGCCTCCGGTTCCCGGCCATTGGCCGGAACTGGTACGCCATCTGGCCGCGCAAAATGCCTCGGCCGCGGCCCAGCCTTCCCTGGCGGCCCTGGCTGAGGGCGCGGGGGTTGTGGTGACGGGCCAGCAGGTGGGTCTGTTTGGGGGTCCGCTTTTCACCCCATTCAAGGCCGCAACCGCGATTGCCCACGCCCGCCAAGCCGGTGCCGCTGGCCGCCCGCATGTGGCCGTCTTCTGGCTGGCAGCGGAGGACCACGACTTTGCCGAGGTGAATCAGGTCACATTTCCCGCCGGCCGCGAATTGCGCACGCTGGTTTACGAGTCTGCCCCGGATGCTCCCCGGCCCGTAGGCGGCATTGTTCTGGACGAATCGATTTTGCCCCTGGTCGAACAAGCGAAAGATCTGCTCGGACCCGAGGATTCCGTCGCGGCGCTGCTCGAGGCCTATCAGCCGGGCCGCACCTTGGCTGAGGCCTTTGCCGCCTTTTACGCACGCGCCTTTGCCGCACAGGGGCTGCTGGTATTGGACGCAAGCGGACGCGAGTTCCATCGCCTCGGAGCTCCGGTGCTGCGCGCGGCCCTCGAGCGCGCCGACGAGTTCCATGCGGCGCTGCTCGAACGCAACCAGGCGCTCGAAGCCGCGGGCTACCATGCCCAGGTCGCCGTCGCGCCTCAGTCCAGCCTGCTGTTTCTCATCGATGAGAAGACCGAAGCGGAGAAAACGGGGGCGCGCGTGGCTCTCAAGCGGACCGCGCCCACGGCCGCGGAGCCGCAGGGCCTGTGGCAGGCCGGGCAGCAGAGTTATTCGACCGCCGATCTCATCGGCATTCTCGATGCCGAGCCCGAGCGCATTTCGCCTTCCGCGCTGCTGCGCCCCGTCTTTCAGGATTTTCTGCTCTCGTCGTCGCAGATCATCGGCGGGCCGGCCGAGATCGCCTACTTCGCCCAGTCGGCGATTCTTTATGAGCGCATTCTGGGCCGCCAGACGCCGGCCGCGCCGCGTTTCTCCGCCACGCTCATCGAGCCTTCCGTCGGCGAATTGCTTCGCCGGCATGAGCTTGCGCTCGACCGCCTCTGGAACCTCGAAGGAGCAGAAGACGCCGCTTCGCTGAGCAGGCTTCTGGCCGCCCGGTCGATGCCGATTGAAACCAAGCAGAAGCTTGCCTCCGCCGGCAATGCGCTGGACGAGGAGCTGACCACGCTCGTCGACTGGATGCAGTCGCAGGATAAGGGACTGGGCCAGTCGGCTGAGACCGCGGCCAGCAAGATCCGCTATCAGATGAATCGCCTGCGCACGCTCGCCGCCAACTTTCAACTGCAGCGGGAGGCTTCCCTTACCCGCCACGCCGACGCAATCTCGCAGGCGCTCTTTCCGGGCGGCACGCTGCAGGAGCGGGTGCACGGAGCGGCTTACTACTTTGCGCGCTACGGCCTGGAGCTGGCCGAGACCTACTGCGAGCAGGCGGGGGATGGCTGTCCAGGCCACAAGGCGATCTGGCTGTGAGTTCGAAGGAGTGCGATCACGGATCGTATAATCCTCGCGGAACACCGCGAGGTTCTTGATGAAGCAGTTCTTCGCTCTCCTTGCCGCCAGCTTATTCACGGTCTCCGTCGCTCATGCGCAACTGTCTCCCTGCGCGGTCGCCGGCACGAACAATCCTTTCCTCGGCGTCCAGACTGTGCGACTCTGGCCCGGCCCTGCGCCGCAAGCCAAAGGCGACACCTGCGACGACATCCCTACGCTGACCATCTTCGATCCTCATCCGGGGACCGGCAACGGCTCCGCTGTTGTGATTTTTCCCGGAGGCGCCTATCAGCATTTGGCCGGCAATCTCGAAGGCCGGCAGGTGGCCGACTGGTTCACGGTCCGCGGGTTCACGGCGTTCATTCTCAGCTACCGGCTCTCGTCGCATGGCTATCTGCTGCCGGTTCCACTTCTCGATGCCCGCCGGGCGGTGCAGATTGTGCGGGCCCGTGCGCTCGATTACCACATTGCGCCGGACCGGATCGTGGTGATCGGCTTCTCCGCCGGCGGCCACCTGGCCGCGTTGGCCGGCACGCAGCCTGTGCCCGGCAATGCTGAGGCCGACGATCCGATTGACCGCGTCCCCAGCCGGCCTGATTATCTCGTGCTTGGCTATCCCTGGATCGGCGCCATCACGACCGACACTTCGCACCTGAGCTACTGCAAGCTCTTCAACGTGATGGATCAGTGCGAGACGCTGCGTACCGCTTACTCTCCTGACTTGTTTGTCACCAAAGACACGCCGCCTACGTTCATCTACCACACGTTCACAGATCAGACCGTTCCGGTAGAGCAGACTCTGCGCTTCTATGACGCGCTGGTGAAGGCCGGCGTGGATTCCGAGCTGCACATCTTCGCGAACGGTCCGCACGGCACCGGCCTGGGCAAAGGCGATCCCGCACTCGACCAGTGGCCTGCTCTGCTCGAAACCTGGCTGCGCGGCAAAGGATTGTTGACGGCCGAAAAATCCGCCACTACAGCCAAACCGTAGCGAGGGCCAGCCGTCGCTTCTGACAATGGCAGGAAAAATAAGGAGACGCTGTGATTGCCGAATGGTATCTAGCAAAGCTTGTCATGAAGATCACTGTTGCCGGAGACCCTCGCAGTGTTGTTCACCAAAATCTGACTCTCATACGTGCGAGCTCCCCAGTCGAGGCGTATGAAAAGGCCCTTACATTTGGAAAAGCCGGGGAAGTTTCGTACGACAATCCCAACGGAAAGGCCGTTCAGATCTGTTTTGAGGGAATATCCGACCTAACTGAGATTTATGACAATTTAGAAGACGGCTCTGAACTTGCATTTACTGAAACGGTCGGGATGCCTGAGGAACAGATACGAACCCTCATCCTGCCCCGCAATCGCTTGACCGCATTTCTTCCGCCCAGGCCGACGGACGGACCGGACTACAGATCTGGAGAAGTCATCGCCAAAGTTGAGCGCATGATCAATCGTTCGGAGGGAAATGCCCCGGAAAATTAAGAAGCGGGCCTCCGGAATCGGGAGTGGAAGGTCTTCCCGAAACCGGCTGCCCGCTGGACCCTGGACCGGGTCTAGGTGGTATGTTTAGTTTAGGCTTGTTTCGAGTAAAAGCAAGCTTTTTTTCAAGAAATCTTCCCGTCCGTGACTCCTGTCACAATTGCAGGTACGACGGGCCGCCATCGCGTTGACTTGGGTATTTCGCCCCTGATACAAAAAGTGTGTTCTACCTGAGGCATACCTCACCTGAAAGCCGGAGCGAATCCCCTCTCATCATGCAAGAGATCATTCAACAAGTCGGGGCCTATCTGGTCGGAGCCATCCCCACGGCCGTGCTGTTCATCGTGCTGGTAATCGCCTACCAGTTGCTGATGCAGGGGCCGCTCACGGAAGCCCTGAAAAAGCGCCGCGCTCTGACCGTGGGCGCCATGGAAGACGCACGCCAAGCCATTGCGCAAGCCGAGGCCCGCACCGCCGAATATGCCGACAAGTTGCGCCAGGCGCGCGCCGAGGCTTACAAATTGCGCGAACAGCGAATGAAACAGTGGAACGGTGAACGTGAAGCCGTCTTGGAATCGGCCCGCAAGTCTGCCGCGAACAAAGTGAGCCAGGCCAAAGTGGAAGTAGAGGCCGAAGCAGCTTCGGCGCGCAATGCAATCCAAGGAGCAGCCGCCGATCTTGCCAGGCAGGCTGTCCGCGCGGTGCTGCCCGCCGCAGCCGCCGGGGGTTCCCGTTGAAATATTCCGCCTCCCGACTGCGCTACTATTTTTGGTTGGCCTCGTTGCTGCTTGTGGCCGCGGCGTTCATGGCCGCGCCCCGCCGCATTTCCGCGCAACAGCCTGCTCCTGCGGCGAGCGCTTCCACTCATGCATCGGGCAATACACCGGGCAATGCGTCCGCGGAGAATGAAGACAGGCCCACCACTCCCAGCGACGAGCAGAAGGAACTGAACGTCTTCCGGCATGCGCCGATCGTCGCCAAAATCGGCCAGAAGATGGGCATGGACGTGGAGACCACGGCCAAGGTCTTCGAAGCCATTAACTTTGTCATCATCATTCTGGCTATCGTGATCCCGATCGTCCGCATCGTGCCGCGCATGCTGCGCCAGCGCTCGCAGACACTGAATCAAGACATTCAAACCGCGCGCGAAGCCACGGCTGACGCCAATACGCGCCTGAGCGCCGTGGAAGCCAAGCTGGCCGGCCTCGATGCGGAGATCCAAAAATTCCGCGCCCAGGTGGAGCAGGAGAGCCGCGAGGACGAGAAGCGCATCAAGGCCACCCTCGAAGAGGAGACGGTGCGCATTGTTTCCGCGGCCGAGCAGGAGATCACGATGGCCGCCGTGCAGGCCCGCCGCGGGCTGCGCCTGTTCGCCGCCGATCTCGCCATTGAGCATGCCGAAAAGCAGCTTGTGCTGACACCGGAGACCGATCGCGCGCTGATTGCCGAGTTTATTGCCGACACATCGAATCATGGAGCCACTAACGGAAAAGGAGGCGCACACTAATGCCCGCCTTTGTTCCCCGTTATGCGACGGCCTTCGCCGACGTGGTCACGGCCGCGAAGCTCGATACGGCCGCGATCGATCGCCAGCTTACTGACTTCCTCGCCACGTGGGATGGCAGCCGCGAGCTACGCGAGTTCTTCGAGAATCCAGCCGTTCCCGTCACGCAGAAGGTGGCCATTCTGGACAAGCTGAATGCCAGGATGGGACTCCAGAAGGAACTGCGCAACCTGATTGCGGTGCTTATCCATAACGACCGAATCGCGCATGTAAGTGAAGTAGCCGCGGAGTACCGCAGGATTCTGCAGGAGCAGCTCGGAATTCGACCCGCGGAGATCACCACGGCGCGCGAGTTGGACAAGGACGAGCGCGACAAACTGGTGGCTGAAGTGGCCAAGCTGGCCGGCGCCCGCGTCGACGCCACATTCAAGCTCGACAAATCGATCCTGGGCGGCACAGTCGTCCGGATCGGCTCCAGGGTCTACGACGGCTCCGTCCGCGGGCGGCTCGAGCGGCTACGCGAAGCGTTGGTGGCCGAGTAGAGACACGGATCAGAACACAAGAGAACAGGAAGAGCAACGATGGCTCAGATCAAGGCAGACGAAATCACACAGCTTCTTCGCGAACAGATCGCGAACTACGACTCGAAGGTGCAGGTAGACGAGGTCGGCACCATTACTTCGCTCGGCGACGGCATCGCGCGGCTGCATGGGCTCGACAAGGTAATGGCCGGCGAGCTGCTCAGCTTTCCGCACGGCATTGCGGGCCTCGCGCTTTCGCTTGAAGAAGATCAGGTCGGCGCCGTAATCCTCGGCGATTTCACCGAACTCAAAGAGGGCCAAGAGGTGAAGCGCACCGGCAAGATTCTCTCCGTGCCGGTGGGCGATGCCATGATCGGCCGCGTGGTGAACGCGCTGGGAATGCCGATCGATGATAAAGGTCCCATCGTGACGAAGGAGACGCTGCCCGTCGAGCGCCTCGCTCCCGGCATCATCGATCGCCAGCCTGTGCGCGAGCCAATGGCCACCGGCCTCAAGGCCATCGACGCCATGATTCCCATTGGCCGCGGTCAGCGCGAGCTGATCATCGGCGATAGGCAGACGGGCAAGACGGCCGTGTTGCTCGATACCATCATCAACAACGCGAAGAACAACCTGATCTGCATCTACTGCGCCATCGGGCAGAAGCGCTCGTCGATCGCTCAGGTCGTGCAGACGCTCACCGAAGCCGGCGCCATGGGCCACACCATCATCGTGGCCGCATCCGCATCCGAGCCCGCGCCGATGCTTTATCTCGCCCCTTACGCGGCGACGGCGCTCGGCGAATATTTCCGCGACAACGGCAAACACGCGCTGGTGATGTACGACGATCTTTCGAAGCACGCGATGGCGTATCGCGAGATCTCGCTCCTGCTGCGCCGTCCGCCGGGCCGCGAAGCGTACCCGGGCGATGTCTTCTACCTGCACTCGCGGCTGCTCGAGCGGTCTTCCAAGCTCAGCGACAAGCGCGGCGGCGGCTCGCTGACCGCATTGCCGGTCATCGAGACACAGGCCGGCGACGTTTCGGCTTACATTCCGACGAATGTCATCTCGATCACCGACGGGCAGATCTTCCTTGAAACCGACCTGTTCAACTCCGGCGTCCGTCCGGCCGTGAACGTCGGCCTGTCAGTCTCGCGCGTAGGGTTCTCTGCAGCGATCAAAGCCGTCAAGCAGGTGGGCTCGACGCTCAAGCTCGACCTGGCGCAGTATCGCGAGCTGGCGGCCTTCGCGCAGTTCGGATCGGATCTCGACCCGCTCACGCAGAAGCAGCTCAACCGCGGCCAGCGCCTGACCGAATTGCTCAAGCAGCCGCAGTTCCAGCCGCTCACCTGGCAGCAGCAGGCCATCGTTCTCTTCGCCGGCACGCAGGGCTATCTCGACGACCTCAAAGTATCTGAGATTCGCGCCTTCGAAGACGGCCTGCATAAATACTTTGCGACCGCGCAGACCGCGCTCATGGACGAGCTGACGAAAAAGAAGCAGATCGACGATGAGGTTCGCAACAAACTGCATGCGGCCATGAAGGAGTACAAGCAGAATTTCGTGGCGGAACATGCGGCGGTTGCAGCAACCGCGTAAAAATTCCAGAGAGAGCTGTCAGCCATCAGCTTTCAGCTCTCAGCAGCGCACAACGAGTCGCAGCGATTTATGCCCGCGACTCAAGCGAACGAGGAATAACAGGCTGACGGCTGAGAGCTGACAGCTGAGAGCTAGATCGAATGGCAAACGTACTCGACTTACGACGCCGCATCCGCAGCGTCAAGAATACGCGGCAGATCACCAAGGCCATGAAGATGGTCTCCGCGGCTAAACTGCGCCGTGCGCAGGAGCGCGCGCTGGCCGCGCGGCCGTATGCGCGCATGATCACCAGCGTGCTGCAATCGCTCATCCGCCGCGTCGATATCTACGACGAGACCACCGGCAACCTGCGCAATCCGCTGTTCATCACTCGGCCCGAGAAGCGCGTGCTGGTCGTTGTCGTCAGCGGCGACAAAGGCTTTGCCGGCGCTTTCAATTCGAATATTCTCAAGACCGCCTATCAGTTCATCACCGGCAATCCTGACAAGGAGATCGACATCGAGGCCGTTGGACGCAAGGCGCGCGACCAGATGCGCCGCCGTTATCCCGTGGCCGCCTATTCAGAGAAAACCGACGAGAACGGGCAGAAGCATTCAGTAAGAGAAGCGCGCAAGGGCAAGGTCGAAGTCACCGGCGACCATACCGGCATGTTGCTTAACCTTGAAACTTCGCGCGTGATGGAACTGGCCCATAGCATCATCGACCGCTATGTGCGTGAAGAGATTGACGCGGCCTATATCGTGTACAACGAATTCAAGTCGGTGATCCAGCAGCGGCTGGTGGTTGAAAAGCTTCTGCCGCTGCTTGATATCGGAAGCCCGCAGATCACCGGGGCCGTGGAGCCGACCAGGGAAGAAAAAGAACGCCGCGCGGAAGCCGCTCTCTCGGCGGGCATTCAGCTTGAACCGGCGGAGACGCAGGAAGCCGACGAGGAAGCCAAGAAATTTGGAACAGCGAACGTCGACTACATCTACGAGCAGCCGGCCGAGGAGCTCTTTGCCGGCCTGCTGC
Organism: Occallatibacter sp.; assembly: GCA_036490385.1. GTDB lineage: Bacteria > Acidobacteriota > Terriglobia > Terriglobales > Acidobacteriaceae > Telmatobacter. The sequence continues at coordinate 104,997 of DASXDX010000041.1, read as the reverse complement.
CGCAGTACATTTTTTCCATTCTGTACCACGCCATGACCGAATCAGTCGCCGCCGAGCACGCGGCCCGTATGACGGCGATGGATTCAGCAACCAACAACGCCTCCGACATGATTGACGCGCTGACGCTGCACATGAACCGCGTGCGCCAGGCCGCCATAACCAAGGAGATTATCGAGATTGTTTCCGGCGCTGCCGCTTTATGAAGACCAGCTGTCAGCCATCAGCTTTCAGCCGTCAGCAGCGTTGATATGGAGTTCGCGGCGAAGAGAAGATTGCAGCAAAGAAAAGCTGAGAGCTGACGGCTGAGAGCTGAAAGCTATCTCACGAGTTCGTAACAAGAAGGCAGAAAAATGGCAGAAAACATCGGCAAAGTAATTCAGATCTCCGGCCCGGCCGTAGACGTGCAATTTGAAGAAGCGACCATGCCGCCCATCTATCAGGCGCTGCGCGTCACGAGCGACGGCTTCACCGTACCGGCGCCCATCAACGTGATTCTCGAAGTGCAACAGCACCTCGGCGAGGGGCGCGTGCGCACCGTGGCCATGGAAGCGACCGACGGCATGGTGCGCGGCATGAAGGCTATCGACCTCGGCGGGCCGATCCGCGTGCCCGTAGGCAAGCAGACGCTGGGCCGCGTCATCAATGTCATCGGCGAGCCGGTCGACGAGCTCGGCCCCATCGGCGAGAAGACGCGCAATCCCATTCATCGCCCTGCGCCGCTCTTTGACGAGCAGTCAACCCATGAAGAGATGTTCGAGACCGGCATCAAGGTCATCGACCTGATCCAGCCGTTTTTGAAGGGCGGCAAGATCGGCCTCTTCGGCGGCGCCGGCGTGGGCAAAACCGTCGTCATCATGGAGCTGATCAACAATGTGGCCAAGAACCACGGCGGCTATTCGGTCTTCGCCGGCGTGGGCGAGCGTACGCGCGAGGGCAACGACCTGTGGCTGGAGATGACCGAGTCCGGCGTGATCAAGCCGGGCAAGTGGGAAGAGTCGAAGTGCGCCCTCGTCTACGGCCAGATGACCGAGCCGCCCGGAGCGCGCCTGCGCGTGGCCCTCACCGGACTCACCGTGGCTGAATACTTCCGCGACGTGGAAGGCTCTGACACGCTGCTCTTCATCGACAACATTTTCCGCTTCACGCAGGCCGGCTCTGAGGTTTCCACGCTGCTGGGCCGCATGCCATCGGCCGTTGGCTACCAGCCCAATCTGGCCACCGAAATGGGCGAGCTGCAGGAGCGCATTACATCCACGAGCAAAGGGTCTGTGACTTCAGTGCAGGCCGTCTACGTGCCGGCTGACGACCTGACCGATCCGGCGCCGGCGACGACCTTCGCTCACCTTGACGCGACCACCGTGTTGAGCCGTCCGCTTTCGGAACTCGGCATCTATCCGGCCGTCGATCCGCTGGCTTCTACTTCCCGCATCCTCTCGGCGCGCATCGTCGGCCAGGAGCACTATGACGTGGCCCAGGGCGTGAAGCGCATTCTGCAGCGCTACAAGGACCTGCAGGACATCATCGCCATCCTCGGCATTGACGAGCTCTCTGAAGAAGACAAGCTCACCGTGGCGCGCGCAAGAAAGGTGCAGAAGTTTCTCTCGCAGCCCTTCCACGTGGCCGAGCAGTTCACCGGCATTGCCGGCAAGTATGTGAAGATTGCCGACACGGTGCGCAGCTTCAAGGAGATCATCGAAGGCAAGTACGACGATGTGCCCGAGCAGGCCTTCTACATGCAGGGCTCCATTGAAGACGTGCTGGCGAAGGCCGAGCAGTTGAAGACAGCGGCGTAAAAGCAGTTCACAGTTCGCGGCCGATAGTTCACAGTGGGTGCCGCAGACCGCAGATGGGCCTTCATGCTGAGAGCCAGGACTAGAGCCGGTCTCATAAACAGTCTTGTGAAAGGGCACGACTTTAGTCGTGCCGAAGAAGTAGCCAAAATGGGCCGCGCTTTAGCCCCTGAGGGACGCCTTAGCGGTGCGAGATCATTTATGAGACCGCTTCTAGGAACTATGGGCTGAGAACTACGAACTAAGAACTGAGAACTCGCAATGGCAGACGAATCCAACCAACTTCGCGTCCGGCTCGTTACGCCCGAGCGCACGCTCTTCGATCATGAGGCGACAGCCGTGGAGCTGCCGTCGAAGACCGGCTACTTCGAGGTGCTCTACGGGCACGCGCCGCTGCTCGCCGAGCTGGGCGCGGGTGACGTGGCCATCCATAGTGGCGCCGGCATTGAGTCCACCAGCCCCGACACCACGCGCTACAACGTAAGCTGGGGCTTTGTCGAAGTCCTCCCCGATCGCGTGACCATCCTCGCGAGTGGCGCGCTCAAGCCCGAAGAGATCGATGTGCATCGCGCGCAGGAGCAGCTTGATCGCGGCCAGAAGATGTGGAACGAAGCCGGCGAAAGCGAAGAGGCGTACACCGAAGCTCTGCGCGTCATCTCTGAGGCAGAGGCCAAGCTGGCCTCCGCTGCCGAAAAACATTAAGCCCAACCCACCGCTTGAGAAAAAAACGGCGTCCCGTTGAACCGCTTAGCTGCGGAAGACCGGGACGCCTGCTGAAAGTGCATGTGCGCAAAACCTATTCAGCCCGTCATGCTGCATGACGAGCAAACAGGGGCCTAGCTGCTATTCGAGTTGCCGTAACCGGTTTGCTGCTGATTCGCTTGATCTGCGGGACCGCTGAACGACGCGCCCTCCTGGGTCGGGCCCCGATTGAGATTGGCCCGGTCAGTTACCTGGTTCACGTTGCTTTGCGGCGACAGAGACTGATCTTGAGCCGTCTGGCCCGCGCCCGTAGTTCCACTTTTGGAAATCGTTGGTTCCATCGTAAGGGGTCCTCCTGGGCCCGGATATGCGGTTCACCAGTTGTTTGGAGCAAAACCGCAACCGCCGCGTGGCTTTTCGTTAAAGAAAAACCACCTCGCACGATTTTGGAGACGCCACGGAAACTGGAGAATTACCGTAACGCATGTGGGATTCTCCCACGCCTGCGGGTCGTAAATCGGCCGGCTGCATGAATTGCCTCCCGTTGCGGACCGATTCCGGATTCTCTCCGCTTGTCTCCTGGAATGGGCTTAGGCCGGGGGCTCGTTACTCCCAAAGCGGGATATGGTAGCATCGGCCTTTCAAGCAGGAATCGCCGCTCGCGCATTCCTCCATCTGCAGACGTTTGAGGTTGAGCGTGACCCCTTCGCGGTTGCTCTTTGGCAGTGCTGTCTTTCTTGCCGCTTTTCTGCTCTTCCTGGTCGAGCCGATCGCCGCCAAGCAACTGCTTCCCTTCCTTGGCGGATCGGCCGCCGTCTGGATCACCTGCCTGGTCTTCTTTCAGACTGCGCTGCTTCTCGCTTATCTGTATGCACACTGGCTCGCGCGCCATCCGCGCTGGAATTTGCATTTGATCCTGCTGCTGGCCGCGCTGGCGCTTGCCATCTTCTGGGCCGCGAGCGGTGTTGACCTGACGAGCGGCCCTGCGCATCCCATCCTGACCATCTTTTTCGCGCTCAGCCTCTGGATCGGGCTTCCCTTTCTCGTGCTTGGCTCGACCAGCCCGCTGCTGCAGGTGTGGTGGTCGCGCGTGGAGCGCACCGCGATCCCCTACCGGCTTTTCGCGCTCTCGAATCTCGCTTCCCTGCTGGCGCTTGCGGCCTATCCCACGCTCATCGAGCCATACGTCACGCTGCACGCGCAGCGCGTGGCCTGGTGCTGCGGGTTCGGCGGGTTCGCGCTCCTCGCGGCCATCTTGACGCGCCGCACGCGCTCGGCCACAAGCAACTCCTCTTCGGCGGCTGCGCCAAGGGACGAATCTGCACTGCCGTCCTCGCCCCGGATGCACAGACTTTTGTGGCTGCTGTTGCCCATGGGGGCATCGATGCAGTTGAGCGCCGTGACCAGCTACATTACGTCCAACATCGCGCCCATCCCGCTGCTGTGGATTCTCCCGCTCGCCGTCTATCTCCTCACGCTGATTGCCGCCTTCGAGTTCCCGCGCCTGCCGCGGGGCATTCTTACGCGCTTTTTGGTGGTGATGCTTGCCGCCCTCGGCTACATGCTCTCGCAGGTGGATGTGACGGTGCCCATCCGCGTGGGCGTCGGCTTCTTTTTGTTCGAACTTCTGGCCGCTTGCCTCTTCTGCCACAGCGAGGCTTGTGCCCTGCGTCCGCGGCGCGCCTCGGAATCGACGCTTTTTTATCTGCTGTTCGCCGCCGGTGGAGCGCTCGGCTCCTTTCTGGTCGGCATCGCTTTCCCGCTGCTGTTCCGGTTCAATTACGACCTCGCGCTCACCTTCGCCGTGACGGCGCTGCTCGCGCTGGCCGCGACATGGTCGAGCAACTGGGGACAACGCCTGCTCTGGTCGGCCGCCAGCATCCTGATGTGCGTGCTGGTCTTCTGGCTGCACACCGCCTACCAGCACGACACCATGGTGGCCGTGCGCAACTTCTATGCGGCCTTGCGGGTGAAGCAGAACTACGGCTTTCCCGGCGCCACGCTGCGCACCCTGACGAACGGGACGATTCAGCACGGCACCCAGATATTCGGCACTGACGCGCAGCGCAAGACGCCGACCACTTACTACGCGCCCGATTCAGGCGTGGGCCTGGCGTTGAATCTCTGCTGCCCTCGTCCGGACGGATCTGTCGACGGATCAGTCCGTGCGCGGAATATCGGCGTGATCGGCCTCGGTGCCGGTACATTGGCGGCTTACGGCCGGCCCGGCGATCGGATTCGCTTTTATGAGATCAACCCCGCCGTCGAACCCATCGCCCGCAACGCCTTCACCTACATTCGCGAATCCCGCGCGCAGATCGACATCATCAACGGCGACGCGCGCACCTCGCTGGCCCGCGAACAGCCGCAAAATTTCGATGTGCTGGTCATCGACGCGTTTTCGGGCGACGCCATTCCGCTTCACCTGCTGACGAGGGAGGCGGTCGCCCTCTATCGCAGGCATCTCGCGCCGGGCGGCATCCTCGCGTTTCATATCTCGAATCAGCACGTGGACCTCGAACCGGCGATTGCCCTGCTGGCGCAGAATGCAGGCCTTCAGGCCGCGCGCGTCACAAGCCCGGCCGACGAAAGCCGTGGCGAATTCACCGCCAACTGGGTGCTGGTGAGCGACAACGAAGCATTCTTCACCCAGCTTGAGCTGGCTGACGGCGCCAGGCCGCCGGTCTTCAAGCCCGGCCTGCGCCTGTGGACCGACGACTACTCGAGCCTCTTGCCGCTGCTGCGCTGGTGAGAACCTGTTGAGCCATTGCTCACTTGCGGCAAGTGCATCCGGCCCGATAAAGTGACACCGGTAAGGACTTTTGCGCGAGCTCGCCGCGCCTGCGATTCTTTCGTAATTTCTTCCCGGAAGGAAGTCTTCCATGTCTTCTTCGCCTGTCTCCGCGGCAGCCCATCAGGATATTGATTCCACGCTGCGTGAAAACCGCGTCTTTCCACCCCCGGCGGAGTTCAGCGCCAAGGCCCACATCAAGAGCCTGGAAGAGTACGAGAGGCTTTACAAGCAGTCGATCGAGAACCCGGAAAAGTTCTGGGCCGAAGCAGCCCGCGAGCTCCACTGGTTCAAGCCCTGGGACAAGGTGCTCGAGTGGAACCTGCCCTGGGCGAAATGGTTTGTGGGCGGCAAGATGAATCTGAGCTACAACTGCGTCGACCGCCATGCCCTCGGCGAACGCGCGCAGAAGACCGCGCTCATCTGGGAGGGCGAGCCGGGCGAGATTCGCCGGCTGACGTATGCCGAGCTGCACGGCGAAGTGCAAAAATTCGCAAACGCCCTCAAGTCGCTTGGCATTCAAAAGGGCGACCGCGTGGCCATCTACATGGGCATGACGCCGGAGCTGGCCATCGCACTGCTCGCCTGCGCGCGCATCGGCGCGGTGCACTCGGTGATCTTTGGCGGATTCGCCGCCCACGCCATCTCCGATCGCGTCAACGATTCGAACTGCGTGGCGATCCTCACGCAGGATTCAAGCTACCGGCGCGGCAATGAGATTCAGCTCAAGCGCACTGTGGATGAAGCGCTCGCCGCCTGCCCCACGGTAAAGCACGTGGTCGTTTACAAGCGCACTGGCTGCACGGTCACCATGGTGCCGGGCCGCGACCACTGGTGGCATGATCTCGTTGCCAAGGCCGCGCCGGATTGCCCGGCCGAGCCGCTCGATTCCGAAGACCCGCTCTACATCCTCTACACCTCCGGGACGACGGGAAAGCCGAAGGGCCTGGTTCACACCACCGGCGGCTACGCGGTGCAGACCTACCTCACCTCGAAATATGTCTTCGACCTGCGCGACGACGACGTCTACTGGTGCACGGCGGATATCGGCTGGGTCACGGGGCACTCGTATGTGGTTTATGGGCCGCTGCAGAACGGCACGACGGTGCTCATGTATGAGGGCGCGCCCAATTTCCCTGATTTTTCGCGCTTCTGGAAGATCGTGGACGATCATCGCGTCACAGTTTTCTACACCGCGCCCACGGCGATTCGCGCGTTCATCAAGTGGGGCAACGAGCACGTGGAGAAACACAAGCTCGATTCGCTTCGGCTCCTGGGAACGGTTGGTGAGCCGATCAATCCGGAAGCCTGGATGTGGTACCGGGAGAAGATCGGCCACAACCGCTGCCCCATCGTCGATACCTGGTGGCAGACCGAGACCGGCGCTATTCTGATCGCGCCCATTCCCGGCGCTGTGCCCACCAAACCTGGCTCGGCCACGCGGCCCTTTTTTGGGATCGAGCCCGAGGTGGTCACGCGCGAAGGCACGCCTGTGCCTGCCGGTTCGGGCGGACTGTTAGTCATCCGGAAGCCGTGGCCCTCCATTGCCCGCACGGTTTATGGCGATCCCGAGCGCTACCAGAAGACTTACTGGAGCGATGTGCCGGGCTGCTACTTTACCGGCGACGGGGCGCGCCAGGATGCCGACGGCTACTTCTGGCTCATGGGCCGCGTCGATGACGTGATCAACGTGAGCGGCCATCGCCTGGGCACCATGGAAGTGGAATCGGCGCTCGTCGCCCATGCCAAGGTGGCGGAAGCGGCCGTGGTCGGGCGGCCGGACGAGCTCAAGGGGCAGGCGATCGCCGCGTTCGTCACCCTCGAATCCGGGAATGAGCCGAGCGATGCGTTGAAAGATGAGCTGCGGAAATGGGTCGCGAAAGAGATCGGCTCGCTGGCTCGGCCCGACGATATCCGCTTCACCGATGCGCTGCCCAAGACCCGCAGCGGCAAAATCATGCGCCGCCTGCTGCGCGAGCTCGCCACGCACGGCGAGATCAAGGGCGACGTGACGACGCTCGAAGACTTTACGGTGATTGCGAAGCTGCGCGAGACAGAAGAAGGATAGAACTCACACCTGCGGCGGTTCTTGCCTCGAATCCCCGTCAACGAATTCCCGTCAATCAGTAATCGCCGCAATCTCACGCCGATCCGGCAAAGATCGAGCGCTCCCGGTCCGCGTTGCGTAGAGATACCACGCCAGCCACGCGGGCACGGTCCACAGATAAAAAGCGGACGGCAGCGGGATCTCCCCAAAAAACCCGATCAGGCTCGCGGCGGTAATCAATCCCAGCAGAATCCAGGCGCGCAGCGATTTTTCAGAGCGGTAAACTCCCGCGAGAATGGCCGGGAACAGCATGGCCTGGTCGCTGAACCAGAGGTAGGGCGTGCAGAGCGCCGAGACGAGCAGCAGGAGAAGGCCATCCTCGGACCAGCTCCAGCGGTCGCGCCGAGTCCAGAAATACCACGCCGCCCAGATGCACCCGGCCGCCTCGGGGATGAACTCAAGCCACCGCGCATTGCGGTCTACGATAAAGCGGAAGGCGACGCTCACGGTGGGAATAAAAACATCCAAGACGCGCGTCGATCGCATCATCTGCGCGTATTCAGACCACACATGCCTGTCGAGCAAGAGACTCAGCGCGCTGCCGAATGCGAGGGCGGATAGAAATCCTGCAACGACGCGAAAATTGCGGCGGCGGCCGGACCAAAGCAGCAGCACGACGGCGCACGGCAAAAATAGGTGCGGCTTGAGCGCGCAGACGAAGAGCGCCGCTCCGGCCAGCCAAGGCTGGCTCTGGTGAAGAAGCAGGAACAACACAATGCCGAGCAGAAAGAAGATCCCGAGCTGGCCGGCCATGAGGCACGAGAGCACCGGAGGAAAGGCAAAGACCAGCAGGTGAAACCGGCTCTGTGGACGTCCGTGCAGAAACCACAGAAACCACGCGGAGACTCCGGCACAGGCCAGCAGCAGCAGCAGCCACAGAATCAGGCCGGCCTTGGCGCTTACATAGCCCAGGGGCAAAGCAAAGAAGAACGCGACCGGCGGGCTGAAGGTGACTTTCGGAAAGTTGCCATCCAGACCCGCAGCCTGCTCCAGCCGCAAGACGGCCCGTATGTCGTAGGGATTTGCTCCGTGCGCGAGTTGCTGTTCCGCGGCCCAATACTGGATGAAGTCCCGTTCCGTCGCGTTCTTGTCGGTGAGGGTGAGGGCATACATCCACGCCACCAGACCGGCTCCCGCAAGGACCATGCAAGCCGCCGCGAAGATGCGAAGTGGATTCTTCACCCTAAGCTCCAGTTTGGGGTTGGGATCGGTCTCGCCGTAGCCGCCATTCGATCATAAATTCTGCCTTTGCGCCGCGCTCCACTTCAGGCCGAAAAACGAAGAGGCGGAAGCCGCAGCCTCCGCCTCGCATGGCGTTTAAACTCTCCGATCTTTAGAACCGGAAGACCACACCGATCGTGCCGCTCGAATTCCAGGTGCGGTGCGGCGAGTAGCCGAGCTCGGGGGTGTTGTTCCTCAATGAAAACGCGGCGCCAATCCTGTCGCCGGAGGCGCGAATGGCGAAGCGCGGGCTGATATTATACGACATGCCGCCGCCGAAACCGCCGGCGAACGAGATATTGGGGCTCATGTTTTCGCCGCCCGTATGCTCGATGCCCAGTCCGCCGTGAAAGAAGCCGCTAAAGTTCCCGTAGATGTTGGCGTGGAGTTCAGGGCCGACCAGAACCTCATAGATCGATGGATCGCCAGGGTTTCCACCAGAGGTCGCACTTCCACTGCCGGCAGACGGCTTGTAGTAATTGCCCATCGCACTCAGGCCGAAATACCGGCCCCAATCGCGGGTCACTGCCAGGTCCGCGCCTATGAGACCGTAGCGCGACTGGTTTACCTGGTTCAAGCTCGTGTAGCCGAACCCGGCATAAGCTTCGTACTTGTATGAAGGCGGAGCCTGGGCGGCTGGACCTTCCGGGGAAGCCTGGCTCGCTGCGGACAGGGGTAAAAGAATGGCCGGCACTGCAGCCAAAAACGCACGCAGAAACATCCTCTTCAACTCGAAACTCTCCTCTATCTTGCTGTGGCATGCCAGCGGTTTTCCGGGGTTATTCCGGCGCGGGCGCTTCAATTCAAATTCCGGTACTTCAATAGACTACCCTTTCCCACCCGCATCTACGAAACCGCTCCAGAACTCGAAATCGCAGCCTTCCCCGCCGTCCCAGCCACCGCGCAGCGGAGCCCGAAGGGCCTGCCGCTTCGGCAATGAAAGCAGATCTTTTTCCCCTCATCGGGCCTGAACCATCACCGGGTCCGAGAGGAGCACCCGCCTGTCCGGTTCGTGGTCGCGGCTGTCCTTCACTGTGACGGCTGTGCCGTCCGGAAGATAGCGGGCGATCACCGCCGGATTGGCCCAATCCAGGTCCCAGCCATCTTGAATGGCTACCACCGTGTACTCGCCGGGCGCAACGTCGAGCAGGGCAAAGCTGCCGTCCGAATCCGACTGGTCGCGGCGCGCCAGCTCGGCGATGGCGGCAAGGTTCCTGGGGACCAGCACGACCATTGCCCCGGCAAATCCCCTGTCGCTTCTGCGCGCGAAACCTTCCACGCGAGCCGTAGAAGCGCTTACCGTTACGATCAGAGACAGCGGCTGGTCCTGTACGGTGATCCGGTTTCCCTGGAGCTTTTGCCCGCCTGCCATCAACGAGAGCACCGGCATCGCTCCGTTCTGCCCCTGCACCTGCACCGCCCATACCCCCGCAACCACGGGTGCTGTGAATGAGCTTCCGCTGACCGGCTGGACAATGGGTTGGACAAGGAACGGGACAGTGGACGGGATAAGGGATGGGTCAGTGGCACCGGCACCCCCGCCGTCGACTGGCTCGAGAGTTACCGTCATCAAACCGGTCAGCGGCGAGCCCATCGTGTCGCGCAGAGTGGCGGTCACCGTCACAGTGGGAACGCCCGCATCCGGGTCCACCTGCTGGTTCGCCGTTGCATCCATCTCCAAGACGCGCGGCGGGTCGCCCTGGGTGAGCTCATACGGGCCTGGGGCCACACCCGCGAACTCAGTCTTCCCCGTCCGATCGTCATACTGCACATCTTCCCCGCCGGTTCCAATCTCGATGCCGAAGATCGACTGCCGCAGCCTGGGGTGCGCATTCTTCCCTTCCTGCTGGTCCGGCGCATTCACTTCCAGGCGCAGCGCCGGAACCGCGTGCAGGCTGAGGTTCGCCTGCTGGCGGCTGCCCCCGGCCAGAGCAATCGGCGTCGCCGAGCTCTCGTCGGTCGTCGAATCGAAGAACGTCATCGGATAGGCCACGTCGAGCGCGGCTTGCGCCTCTGTCTCCCCGGTCGGCCCCCCGGTCGGCCCGGATCCGATGCTCGAGTGGGTTATCGCGTACCAGGGCTGCGCCTTCACGGCCAGCATGTATTCGCCTGGGCTGAGGTCGGCAAACTCGTAGGCGCCGGTGTCGTCCGTCATTGCCGTTCCGGCCTGTCCGATCTTCGCGCCGGGCTCATGGCCGCGCGGCTTCTCGAAGAGCATTACGGTTGCGCCTTCCACCGGATCGCCGCCGTCCCCTGTTACCACCCCGTTCAGCACCGCGCTGGGCGTGAGCTTGAAGACCAGGTTGCCGGTGTCCTCGCCCGCTCCAGGGCCTGCGCCGGTCACGATCGCCGAGTTGTATCCCCCATCGTGCTCGTTATAGAAAGACGTGCTGTAGCCGCGCTTCGAAGCGGTCAGCTGGAACTTTGCGGCAGGAAGATGCTCAAGCGTAAAGCGGCCTCCCTCGCCACTCTCAGTCGAGGCGAAGATGTGGCTGTCTTGAATAGTCAGAATAGCCATCATGGCGCCGCGCACCGGCTCGCCCGTGATCGCGTTCACCACCGTGCCGGCGATGCGGTAAGGCCCGGTCAGGACTGCGCCGGCGGCCGGCTGCGCGCAGGCCGGCTCGAGCGCGGCCAGGAGACACACAATGCCCAATGAAACCCAAATGCGCGAAATGCGGATGTGCGCGAGGCCTCTCACTGTGCCGGCGCCTCCAGCACAAGGCCGCTCTGCGCGCCGGGCGAAAGCGTGATCGCCTGCCCCGGATTGGGCAGCGCGGCCAGCGCGGCGGGGTTTCGATACTCCAGCCGCACGTTGCCGGCAAAGGTGTACACGCGATAGTTGCCCGGCGTCAGGCCGGCCAGTGTGAACGTTCGGCTGGTCGACGGCCGCAGAATCACGGGCCTGAGGTCGCGGGTGAAATCGAGATCCGGCACCACATAGACGGTGAAAAACCGCTCCTCCCCGGCCGCGATCCCAGCCAGGTTGTCGGGCAGGCTCATCGTGAGTTGCGCGCAGTCATCCCGCAGAGTGAGTTCCATCGGAGCCGTCGCCCCGGAGAGCCCGATTGTGAGCGGCTCGCGTCCCAGGCTCGCTCCGCCGGCCGTGAAGGACGATTCGCAGAGGCCAATGCCGGGAAGATAGGTATGCACCCAGTACGCTCCCGGCGCCATGTAATTCGTCTCGAGAGGTCCGGTCGCCGCGCCGGCCGCATACTCGCCCATCTCCGCGCCGCCAATCCATCCACTCTCCGTGCCGCCATGATTCGCGCCGCCGGCCGGGCTTACCATGATCGCGACGCGTTCGTTTTGCGTCTGCACGGTCTCAGCCCCGGTACGGACGACGCTGATCTGCACAGGAGCCGAGATGGTGGCCGTGAGCGGCACGCGGAGGCTCGTGATTGCGCGCCCGGCAACGGAGAAATCCACCAAAACCGCGAGCGGCGTAGGGTGGGCCGGACCGCCCATCGCCGGCATCGGATTGCTGCTTACCAGAAGTGAATAGGTTCCATCCGGCAGAGCGGCTTGCGCGGTATTCGTGGCCTGGTCGTATTGAGCCGGATAGGGCAGCTGATGGCCGCTCCCATCCAGGATCTCCACAGAATAGCCGGCGCCCTTGATGTTCATGTTCTGCGGAAGCGAAACCGTGGCCGTTATGGTCTGAAACGGCTCCCGCGTCAGCGTGAAGTTGGCCTGCGCCTCTTCGCCCTTCGCGACTGTGATCTTGGCTGCTCCCGAGGGCTCGCGCGCGTCCGGATAAAAAACGCTCGCGTAGCCCCACCGCTGCGCCGCGGCGGTTTTGCCGGGAGTGATCAGTATGGCCGGCGGCTCGGTGTCCAGTGTAGGCGTCGTATAGAGCAGATACTGGCCGTCGGCGAGGCCGCCGAAATGGTAGCTCCCGTCGCTTCGCGTCTTGCTAAAGCCGCTTGCCTGCCAGATTGCGCGGCCGTCCGTGACCACGCGCCGGGCGAGCCCGATTTCGATTCCGCCGGCCGGATCGCCGGTAGAGAGATCGACGCGCCCGCGAATGGTGCAGGCGGGCGTCAAGGTAAACACGACGTCCGGCATCTCCGCGGCCACCAGAACATCGTGCGGCACGCCCGCCGTGCCATCGCCCGCGGGTGATTCCGCTTCAGCCGTTTCATCCAGGAACCCGGGCCTGAAGACTTGAACCGCCTGCGGCCCGACAGGAACGCCCGGCACTTCGAATCGGCCATCCCCGTCGGTGAGCGCGCCGGTATCGGCGTTGCCTTCGATCCGCACCAGCGCCCGCGGCACGCCCTCGCCTGTGGCCGCACTGCGCACCACTCCGTGCAGCGTGGCCGACGTGCGATCGACAGCCGGAGCCTGGAGCGGCTGCTGCATTGGCGCTGGACCCTGGGCCGCACTCCCAGATAGAACGGCCAGCCATATTCCTGGGAGCACAATCACTGCCCGCGCAAGCCGCCGGCTCTCACCGCGCGAGCGCTCCCAGGCGGCGGATGCCGCCGAAAATGAATGCCTGGCTGCCTTCCGATCCACTCCTCATTGTGACGGCTCGTAGGGCTGATAGGAAAGCAGGACGCACATGAAAACCGAGTATGAAGTTCAAAATGAAATTCGGCAGTGAAATTCCGCGGCGAAAATCGGCAGCGCGGCCGATTCTCCTCAGGACGGTTCTCTTTTGTCGAGATACCAGGGAATGTTGATCACGATAATGCGCTGGTTGCCGCGCATCAGCAGAAGCACCTTTAAGAGATCCGCCCGCCGGTTGTGCAGCAGATTTTCCCACCAGTGCCGCACCACCAACTCCGGCACCAGCACGCAGATCTTCTGAAACTCCGACTCCTTTTCGACTTTCAGGACGTAATCAATCATCGGTTGCAGTACGTAGCGATAAGGCGACTTGAGAACCTCGAGCTTGGGAATGCAGCGGGCCGCGGCGCAGAGCGGCTGCACGATGTCCTTATCCCAGTCGCGGCTGATGGGGTCAGGCTCGTCGCCCACCTGGACGTGCACGCAACGAATGTCGGTGGACATGGAGAGCGCGAAACAGAGGGCTTTTTCTGTAACCCGGCTCCAGCGATCCACGGGCAGGATGACGATCGGCTCTTTCACCTCTGCTGGAATGAGGGGCCGGTTGAGATCGATGGCGCGGTTCACGCGCAGATAGTGCCGCTTCACCGAGCGCATGAAAACAATCATCAGCGCAATCAGCAGGGCCGTGATCCAGGCGCCTTCCACGAATTTTGCCACCAGCACCACCAGCGTGGTGAGGCCGGTGGCCACCGCGCCCAGGCCGTTGATGGACATGCGCAGCGGCATGTTGCCTTTGCGCTTCCAGTGCATCACCATTCCTGCCTGCGAAAGCGTGAAGGCCATGAAAGCTCCGATGGCGTAGAGCGGAATCAGCCGGTCCGTCACGCCGCGGAAGAGAATCAGCAGCAACGCCGTGAGCGCCACCAGCACGTAGATGCCCCAGGAGTAGAGCAGCCGCCGGCCGCGCAGCAGGAAGACGTGCGGCATGTAGTCATCGCCGGCGATGGCTCGCGTGAGACGCGGAAAATCCGCGAACGCCGTATTCGCCGAGAGCGCCAGCACCAGCAGCACCGAGCTGATGGTCACGTAGTAGAACCATCCGTGGCCCATTACGGCGCGGGTCAGCATCGAGAGCACGCTCTCGTATCCCGGCCCCTCGGGATTTGTCGCGGCTATCCGGTAAGCGCGGCACAGCAGCGCGATGCCGGCCAGCAGCACGGCAAGCAGCACAATGATGATGGTGAGCGTGGTCTTGGCGTTCTTGCGCGTGGGGTCGCGAAAGGCCATCACGCCGTTGCTTACCGCTTCCACGCCGGTCATGGCGGTGCAACCGGAGGAGAAGACCTTCAGCAGCAGCCAGGCACTCACGGTCGCCGTCGCCGGCGATATGGACGGGAGCGGCATGAGCGGTTGCGGATGCCCGCCGCCGGCAATCGCGCGCCACGCGCCTATAACAATCACCGTCAGCAGAGTGCCCGTAAATAGATAGGTGGGAATCATGAACACCACGCCGGTGTCGTGCACGCCGCGCATGTTCACAATGGTGAGAATCACCAGCACTCCCAGGCAGAGTTCGAGCGTGTGCGGCTGCAGGCTGGGCACCGCGGAGATAAGCGCGCCCACGCCGGCCGAGATGCCCACCGAAGCCGTGAGCACGTAATCGATCATCAAGGCCGCGGCGGCCAGCAACCCCGCTCCGGCGCCGAGGTTCTGGCTGGCCACGGTATACGAGCCGCCGCCCTGCGGATAGGCTTCGATCGTCTGCCGGTAGCTGAGATACACGATCGCCAGCAGCACGATGATCGCCGCGCTCACCGGCACGATGTACTTCACGCCCATGATCCCCAGCGGGATCAGCAGTGTGAGCGCCGCCTCCGGTCCGTACGCGGCCGAGCTCAATGCGTCGAGGCCGAAGATAGGAATGCCGGCAATGGGCCCGATGTGCTCGGCGCGCTCCTCGCTCGTGGCCAGAGGCCGGCCAAAAAGCAAATTCAAAATTTTTGTGGGTAAGGCCATGAAGGATTGCCCTGCGGCCCAGGAATCAAAGAAGGGAAGGCCGTCGAAGGCATTGTCTCACGGCGCGTTCAGGGGACAGGCTTGGGAATCAGGGCCGGGATCAGGATCTAGATTCAGAGTCAGTGCACCTGGCCCGCGGCGTTTTCGAGCGAAACGTTGGACACCACCGCCGTATCCACTGTTGCCGGCAGATGCGAGCAGAAGCCGATGCCGACATAAAAAGGCTCGTCGAGATGCAACGTGATGGGCGGACCGAACTGGTGCATCGGCTCGCCGGCGAGGCTGACAAAGAGGGCAAAGGAGTCGCCCCGCTTTTCGATGCCGATGCGCCGCGCGTAGACGGGAACGAGACTGTCCGGCGTTGATCCGCCGGGAAGTCCGCGCCCGCCGATGCGATATTCCATATCTTTCATGCGGACGTCTTTTTCCGGCCGATCCGCGAGATGAATCATGCCGGCGCCGTGCAGCGCGACAACTACCTCTTTCGCATCATCCTCGAGATTCTGGCGAATCACCAGCACCGCTTTACGATCGCCGTAGCCTTTCGGATCGGGATACGCAATATCGCCGGCGAGCGAAATATCTCCGCTCATCTTCTTCCACAGAAAGCGAAACTCGTCGCGTGTGTACCAGATGTTGTAGCCGGCCGAGTTGATCGTGTACTGCTTCGTCGCGCGATCGTAAGTGGCGCTGCCGGGCGCCACCGCGCTGCCGATGTCCGACTGGCCGTCGAAGATGCCGACAGGTGTATCGAAGTTTGTGCTCGCGCGATGAAAATCGGGCGGAGGTGCAACCTGCGTGTGCGTGGCCGATCCGGGCTGTGCCCAATCCGGCGCGGCGGGCGCTGCCGAGACCTGCGCGCGTACCGAAAGCGGCGTAGCGCTCAAGACCAGAGCAAGCGCGAGACTTCGCCACAGCGAGAACCTGTTCCGCAGATTTTCCATGCAAGGAACTTTAGCAGAGGAATGAAACCATACGCAGCGGATGCAGATCGATGGCGAGATGGAATGATGCAGAAGGAGCGGAGAAGTGGTTGGGAATCAGGTCGCGGTCGAACATGTTCCTATCCGGTTCATATCCGGCCGCAACACCAAGTTGTGGTTCTCATTGCGCTGAGAACTGGCGTTGAGCACCTCAGCATTGTGCCCAGAGTTAGTGTCCTCTAATTGCGTCGATTTTGCACTCGCACAAACTGGTCACCCGCGCTCAAAAGAAACTTACAACTCCGGTAATGGCGTTGATACACAAAGAAGTTACTGAGCGATTACTAAAGATGCTGAGTTGTTTCATCGCCGCACACTTTAGCGTCCGGGCGATGGGAGCCGGCAGCAATCCCCTGCCTCCGGAGGCTCGTTCGCGCCGGCATCGAGCGCTACCTTCCAGCTTCCATCCGGCTCCTTGCGCCAGATGGTGATGAACCGGCCGCTGGTGACGACTGGATTTCCATTCGCGTCCTTGCTGTGTCCCTCGTAGTGGCTCCAGGTGTAGCCGATGTCGCCGGTAGGACCCATCACTGCGTCGGTTGGCGTCCAGGTGAGCTGATAGTCTTTCGCCGACCACGTCGTAGACTTCGCAATTGCAACTTTGCCCATCAGAGGCGCAGCGCCATTGCCGAGAAGCACGCCGTCGGGTGCGAACCAATCGGCAAAGCCGGGTCCGCCGCGCGCGGCCACATCCTTTTGAAAGCGCGCTTCGAGGTCGAAGAGCAGCATCTTTCCGGGGTTCACGGTGGTATCGGTCAAAGGATTCAGAGCCGAGGGAGGATTCGGAGTTGGCGGGGCTCCGCTGCTCCCCGGAAAGCCCAACTGCCCCCAAGCCATGCCGGCACCCGAAATCCCTGCAAGCACAACAAGCCAGCAGCTCAACTGCCGCACTCCCGCCACAAGCCCCTCCCGGAACAAGAGCCTCTGCCCCCAAGACCTTCTGGGCTCATCGTACAACTTTGAGTTGCCCTTCGCATGCCGGACGGGGCGACCTTTGAACCGTTCTAATGGGGAGTGCCGGCAAGAGCGGCCGGATTTGCCGAAGACGCAGCAGGAGCGATGCTATCTCCGGAACCGGCATCCGGAAGAATCCGCGCATCGCCGCGAAACAGATGGTAGTCCTTGAACAGAACCTCATTCAGCCGGATCTGCACCGGCCCATTCTGCAACCCGCGATCAGAGACGTCGACCGGCATCTTCGAGAGCGCCACTCCGTTGACGGGACAGATGTAGGTGCGTTCGCCAATCGCGATTGGCGCATAATCCACCAGGATGGACGCGTGCACAGCCTGATATGCCGGCGCCATGTCGGCAGTCACTGTCACGCGCAGGATGGTTCCCTTCACCGGATCGATGAAGATCTCGCCGTGATAGGCCGGATTAACCTTTTCCTGCCCAACGGCGACCGGCACCTGCACCACGTAGTGCGACGCTGCCTGCGGAACCGAGTAAGCGAAAACAGCAACGAGTCCATGGGCGCTCTGCTCCCAATGGCCCCACATGAGTTTGCCGGTGAAGCTGTCTCTCAGAACGATAAAGAGAATGGGCCCAAACTCGCCTTTCGTGGTGAGCCCTGCCGCTTGCTGGCCGCGGTTCTCGCGGTCGGGCGTGTCGCCGACTTCATGACCATCGCGATACCGGACCTGCTGGCTGAAGACACCTGTCTTGTGCAGCGGTTCGTATTCCGACTGGCTGAGAGCGACATTCCCCATGCTTGCCACGCGCGAACCGAATCTCGGACCGGACGCATCGGCCGGCACCAACGTCTGCTGGGACAGCGTGTCTTCAAAATGCGTGGTCTCGCGGGTCGCGTAGAAGTTCGGAAGCTTGGAGAGAGCCTGGCCCGCGTAGTCGACGGCCATGTTGATCAGTAGCTTCTGTTCCTCAAGGTCAGGAACCGGAGCCGAAGGAATCTCCGCCACAGGCAGATCGAGGAATGCCGACGCATCGGCCAGCTCGGTCAAGACCTCGCGGGTATGCCCGCCGGGAAATTCGGCCTTCCACTGCGCCAGCCGGTCCGAGCTAACCCGCTCGGTCAGCTCGAAACCGGAGACCTGCTTTGCAACCTTGCCATCGGACTTGCCGCGAGCCCCGTCCAGCACCTGCTGCAGCTGCGCAACCGTGACCTCGGTCGCCGCGAAGATCGGGCATGCCGTTCCAGCCACGAAAACCAGGATGGCCCACTCGCGCTTCATGCATCCGCCTGGTGAAATTTCTGATGAACTTTTGCACAAGTATAGCCGCTTTCGGATTTCTTTCAAGCGCCGGGCAGCAGAGTGCTCGCTGCATTTCACTCCAGTCCCCGCCGGACGGTCGAAAACAGATTTTTCCTGAGCGCAGCGGATGCGGCGACCACGCCGCCGAACAGCGCGCCGGCCACCCCGAGGCTGGCCGCATCCTGCCCCGCAAGATAGAGTCCCGCCACCGGGGTCCGCGCGCCCAGGCTACGCAGCGCGTAGCGAGCCGGCGTCGAAGCCAGGCCGTAAATCTCGCCCTGGGCATAGTTCATGAAGTGGCGCGTCGAGAGCGGCGTAGACAGTTCCGCGTGCTCGATGTGCCCGGCTGCGGCGGGGACCTGCCGCACCAGTTCTTCTCCGAGGCGCGCGGCCATCCGCTGCTTGAGAGCTTCGTACTCCTCGCCGCGCCGTTTCCAGCGCGTGTCGTCCCAGGGCGCAAAGGCTTCATACGGAACCATCACGATGGCTTCAATCGTGCTCTTCCCGGGATGCCGCCGCGCGAAATCCGGATCCTTGGCCGAAGGGAACGAGAGATAGACAAAGGGAAAGGGCGCGTTGCGATCCGCGGCGAGATCGCGTGAAAAACGCCTCACATTCGCGTCGTGATCGAACGATGGGTAGATCCACAGATTCGTTCCAGTTAGTCCCAGCTCTTCGGCGCTCTTGGAAAGCCCGGTATAGAGGCTCAAGTGTGCGGTCGATGCTGCGACCCCGCGCAGCTGCGCCCGCAGCCCATCCACACTTGTTACATCCCGCGGCAGCAGTCGTTCGAAGGTGTTCGCCGCGCCCGCATCGCTCATCACCAGCGGCGCGTGCAACTCCCGCCTGTCCGCCATGCGCACCCCGCTGGCCTTGCCGTTCTCGACCAGGATTTCAGAGACCTCTGCGCTCGTCGCCAGGACTCCGCCGCTTGCCTCGATCCGCTTTGCGATAGCCGCGGCAATCACGCCGGCTCCGCCGACCGGATAACTGGCGCCTTCAAAATAGTGCTCGGCAATCGTCGCATGCGCGGCAAAGCTGCTCTCGGCAGGGGGCAGTCCGTAATCGCCCCACTGCGCCGTGAGGACGCCGATCAGCTCCTGATTGCGCGTAAAGCTCTCCAGCACTTCGCGGGTGGTGCGCCTCGCCCACTTCATGTAAGGTGCGCGCATCAGCCCGCCCGCCACGGCGCTGATCGGCGCGGGCACTGCTTTTTCGGCGTAATAAAAACTGCTCGCGCGGTTGCACGCCCGCACCGCGGCCAGATATGCGTCAATCGCCCGCGCCTCGCCGGGAAACCACCCCTTCAGATCGTTGCGGAATCGCTCCAGCCCTGCGGTGAAGTCGAACTTCTGGCCGGCAAATTCGACCCGGTCGTAGACCTCCGGCATGGGCTGCCAGCGCACCTCGCCTCCGGTCACATAATCGAAGGCCATCCGGACGGGATCGCGGGCGTTCTGCACCTGCCCGATGTAGTGCAGCCCGACATCCCAATCAAACCCCGGCCGCCGGAAGGTGTGGGTAAAGCCGCCGGCCTCGTAGTGCCGTTCGAGCACCAGCACACGCTTGCCGCCGTGTTGGGCTAGCAGCACCGCCGCCGTCAGCCCGCCCATCCCGGAGCCAATCACGATCGCATCCCACCGCTCTTCGAGCTTTGTCTGTTTGTAAGGAGTGCCCGTCGCCATGGAATCTACCCTCCGCATATTAATCTCTATCTTGCGATGTTGACATTAGCAACATTTGTCAAAATCAAATTTAACTTCATAAGTTGCTCTTGTCAACATTGGCGGTTATGATTTCCTCGTGAAGCGCTCTACCCCCTATCACCACGGAAATCTGCACAAGGCGCTGCTCGACGCCGCCGTCGCGCTCATCGGCGAGGTAGGCCCGCGCGCCTTTACGCTGCGGGAGGTAGCCCGCCGGGCCGGCGTCTCCCACAATGCGCCCTATCGCCACTTTGCCAGCAAAGACGAGTTGCTCCTTGCGGTCGCGGCCGAAGGCTTCGAGCGGCTTGCCGCCGTGATGCGGGAGACGATGGAACCCGGCCAATCGGCGCGGGAGCGGCTGGAGCTCTGCGGCTGCGGCTATGTCGAATTCGCCCTGCGCTGGCCGAACCACCTCCTGGTGATGTTTGACCTGCCTCCGGCGTGGCGGGAGCAAGACGAGACCCGCGCCGATACCGGCCTCGGGACTCACGACCACGACAGTCTCGGGACTCACGTCCATGCCGGCCTCCGGATCGGGGAGGACGCATTCCAGGTTCTGCTCGATTGCATAGTGGCCGCGCAACAGGCCGGCGATCTGCCCGCCGGGGATCCGCTTCCCCTGGCGTGGACGGCCTGGTCGCTGGTGCACGGCGTCGCCAAGCTGGCCACCGGCGGTAACCTGCCGCTCGACCGGCAGGGAATCCTTGCCTTTACACGCAGCGCCGCACGGGCCATCCTCTGCGGTCTCAGCTTCGCTCCGGGATCGGCGGAAGATTCCAGCGCCGCGCAGATTTCTTCGCCACCGGGTCCCCTGCCGGCCGTCTAATCCATCGCAACTTCATAGTCGCTGCGCAGGTATACTAGAGGTTGGCTTGCGAGTGCGTGCCCGTTCAGGGGGTTGCCGGGCCGGTAGCAGCTCCTGGGAGCTTTTTCCAGCTTGCCCGGCGCCTTTCCGGGAGAAGGAAGTACATGGGGACACTGCTGGAGTCGATTCATTCTCCCGCCGATGTGAAGCGCTTGAATTACGGGCAGATGGGCACGCTCGCGGAGGAGATCCGCGCGTACCTGATCCAGACCCTCTCGAAGACCGGCGGCCATCTGGGCCCGAATCTAGGGGTGGTGGAGCTCACGATCGCGCTGCATGCCGTCTTCACCACGCCGGAAGACCGGATCCTCTTTGACGTCAGCCATCAGGCGTATATCCACAAGCTGCTCACCGGCCGCTGCGACCGCTTTGCAACCATCCGCCAGCCCGGCGGGCTGAACGGTTTCATGCTTCGCACCGAGAGCGAGCACGACTGCTATGGCGCGGGCCACGCGGGAACGGCACTTTCGGCCGCCCTGGGAATGGCCGTGGCGCGCGACCTGGCGGGCGGCAGCGAACACGTGGTCGCCATAGCCGGCGATGCCGCTTTCACCAATGGAATTTCCTTCGAAGCCCTCAACAACATTGCCGAGCAGACCAAGCGGATGATCGTGGTCCTCAATGACAATGAATGGTCCATCGACCGGAATGTGGGTGCCGTTGCGCGTTACTTCCATCGCATCGTGACGAACGAGCATTACCAGCACCTGCACGCCTCCGCCGCACGGCTCATCGAGCGCTTCGGTGGCAAGAAGGCGATCAAAGTCGTGCGCCGCGCCGAGGAAGCGGCCAAGAGCATCCTGTGGCCCTCCATCCTCTTCGAAGAGTTCGGCCTCGAGTACTTCGGCCCCATTGACGGGCACAATCTGCCACTGCTGGTAGAGACCTTCAAGTTCCTCAAATCCGCGGACCACCCGGTCCTGCTGCATGTGCTCACGCAAAAGGGCCGCGGGTTTGAGCCGGCTCTCAACGGCCAGAAAAAATTCCATGGCCTGGGACCGTACGATCCCGAGACCGGAAAAACGGCTGCATCGGGACTGCCCACCTACGCCGAAGTCTTCGCCAACACGCTCGCGGACCTGGCCACCAAGGATGAGCGCATCGTCGCCATCACCGCGGCCATGCCCAACGGCACCGGCCTCGACCTCTTCCGGCCGCGCCATCCCAAGCGCTATTTCGACGTGGGCATCGCCGAGGAGCACGCCGTTATCTTTGCCGCCGGCATGGCCACGCGGGGCTTCCGTCCCGTCTGCGCCATCTATTCCACCTTTTTGCAGCGCGCCTTCGATCCCATCGTTCACGACGTCTGCCTGCAAAAACTGCCCGTGGTTTTTTGCATGGACCGCGCCGGCCTCTCCGGCGATGACGGGCCTACGCATCATGGCCTCTTCGACATCGGTTACCTGAGGTCGATTCCCGAAATCGTCCTCATGTCGCCCAAAGACGAAGACGAGTTGGCCGACATGATGAAGACCGCTCTTGAAATTCCCGGTCCCAGCGCCATCCGTTATCCACGCGGCGTGGTCGTCGGCGTCGCGCGCAAGCCCGAGCCGCAACCGCTGCCCATCGGTAAAGCGGAAGTGCTCGTCGATGGCTCGGATGTTGCGATTCTTGGGCTCGGCCCCATGCTGCCGCTGGCGCAGGAGCTTGCCTCGATGCTCGAGCGCGATGCCTACTCCGCGGCGGTCATCAATCCCCGCTTTATCAAGCCGATCGACAAGGAGATGCTCGAGCGCTACGCATCGCGCGTCGCCGCCTTCGT
Source organism: Occallatibacter sp. (assembly GCA_036490385.1). Classification (GTDB taxonomy): domain Bacteria; phylum Acidobacteriota; class Terriglobia; order Terriglobales; family Acidobacteriaceae; genus Telmatobacter. The sequence continues at coordinate 82,320 of DASXDX010000041.1, read as the reverse complement.
GACCTTTGAAGATCACGCCAAGATGGGCGGCTTCGGCTCCGCGGTGGTCGAAGCGCTTGAAGAGATGGGCAGCCCGGTTCCGGTCGTCCGCATCGGCTGGCCCGACCAGTTCATCGAGCACGGCAAGGTCGATCAGCTCCGCGCCCGCTATGGCCTCACCGCGGAAGCGGCCTTGACCCAGGTTCTGCCGCTGCTGGCGCGCCGCCGCCGGCCCACGCTGGTGGCCAGTTAAGGAATTTTGGTTGGGAGCGAGCCGGAGGTTCTTTTGCCTCGCGAGAGGTCCGCTCGCTGAAGCCGGATCTCCGGCCGCGCTGTGCGACAATCCTCAACAGGCCGGCCTGCCTATGAGACATAGCCCTCTATCTTTACCCGTTATCTGTCTGTTCGCGGCCGCCTTCCTATCGATTCCCGCCGCATCGCAAACGCCCCCAGTCCCGTCTCCACCCGCGCCCGCGCCTGCGCCTGCCAATCCTGCTCCTCCGCAGCTGGTTCTCACCGGCGGCACGGTCATCGACGTAACCAACTGGGGCGACTCGGCACGCGACCTTCCCAACGCGGTCGTCATTATTCGCGATGGGCAGGTTACCGACGTCGGTTCGCCCGCCAATGTGCCGGTGCCTAAAGGCGCGCGGGTCCTCGACTGCACGGGAAAGTTCCTTATCCCCGGCCTGATCGATGGCTTCGCGGGCATGAGCTCGCAGGCCGAAGCGAATGCAAATCTCTATATGGGAGTGACCACGGTGGTCGCGCGCGCCGACAAAGAGCGCGGCTTCGTCGACCTTGGCGCGAATCCCAGTCCGCACCTCTACCTCGTTGATTCGGTCGGCGTCACCGACAACTGGAGCCTGCTCGCCCATCAGCCGGACTGGGTTGCCAAGCTGCGCGAGGGCACGCATCCTGTCGAGCTCAACCCGGACGATACCGCGCGCCAGATCGCGGACACCGCGCGGCTGGGTACGCGGGTGCTGCTGCTGGGCCCTCATGTCACCGCCGCCAACACGCAGTGGATTGTCGCCCGCGCGCATGACCTGCACCTGGTCACCTATGGCGAATTCGTCTCCACGCCGTACCACGTCGCCATCGAGGCGGGTGTGGACGGGCTGCTCCAGGCCAACGACTACGATCTCGGCGTAATTCCCGATGAGCTTCAAACGCCTCTGGTCGAGGACCCGGACGGTCCCTCCGCCGTTACCGCCTACGACTACTCGGAGCGCATTCCGCCCACGGACCCGCGCTTGCATGACTATGCCCAATTTCTGGCTTCGCATCATGCCGCGCTGATGCCCGCCTTCAGTCTTTTTTATGTTGAATTGCCGGACCACCGCAATTTATGGAAGGAGCCCGCCGCCGCGCTGCTTAATCCCAGCCGCATGTATCATCCCACCGATCCCGCCGCCGGGGAGATGCTCTACCCGCTTCCGGCCTGGACCCGCCACCTGCCCCCCGCGGGCCAGCGCTGGATGGAAGCGGACGAACAGAAGAAGGCGGATCAGGGCGCCATGCGCCTCTGGCGCATCAACGAAACGATCTTTTCCGCCTTTCCTCACTACCTGGCGGCCACCGGCGCAGACGCGCTCGGCACCATGCCCGGCATCTCCATGCATACCGAGCTCGAGCTGCTTGTCCGCTTAGGGCTTTCGCCCCGCGAAGCCCTGGCCGCGGCCACGAATAACTACGAGCTCCAGTTCGGCTGGAGCGAAATGGGCCAGATCGCTCCCGGCCGCCGCGCCGACATCCTGGTGTTGGACGGCGATCCGACGGTGAACATCTGGAATGCCCGCCGCATCTCCACGCTGATTCTGGACGGCAATATCCTGGATCGCGATGCGCTTCTGCACCTGAAGAGATGAGCCTGAGCTCAGGCGTACTTGTCCAGATATTCCAGGAGCACGCTGGGATGAATGGGCTTGGGCAGTATCTCGAAGCGGTGGCCGAGGTCCTCGGCGTCCTTCAGCAGATCGGAGGTCGTAATCTGGCCGGACAGAAGGAGCACGCGGCACTCGGGCGCGATCTTCAACACCTCGCCGGCTGCCTCGATCCCAGTCATCTTCTCCATGATCACGTCGCTGATCAACACGTCGGGAATCTGGCGCAGCACCGCTTCAACGGCCGACTCTCCGCTGTAAACCGCAGTGGCCTCGTACCCGCTGGAGTTGAGAATCATCACCAGACTGTCAGCTACCGACTTTTCATCATCGGCAACCAGCACTCGCAAAACTCTCGTCTGCATTCCGGGGCCTCTCGCTGCAATCCGCTGTAAGAAGTGCTACATTGTCGCACGCTTGCGGGAAAAAGAATCAAACACCTAGGGAGATTCAGGGGGACGCGCCCGCTCGCTGCGGGGGTGATTCCCGCGATCGAGGAAGGGCGTGGCGGCGAGCCGCCGTCCCCTTATCCGCCTGAGCCATGCTACCCCGATGGCCGCCCCGATATGGCCCTTGGCTCCCAGGTTTAATGCGCGCCGGAACGTTGACTCCACCCCGGATTTAAAGTATTCTGAAGACCTTGCGCGGTGTTGCGCCTGGGGTCTGTGTAGAAACCGGATCCGGCTGGCAGATTCCCCTAGAGGGTCGGCTCGCAGCAGGCCACCGGCTGGACCTGGAAGTTGGTACGGTTGAGCCAGAGCCCGAGATCGGGCTAGCCTTCGCAACCCTCACCCGAACAGGTTTGTTTGGCAGTGGGTAGAGTTTGAGGCCCGCGCTTTGTGCGTGTAATCAGCGCCTGTGCGGACCAAGCGCGCGTTGCGCGGGTATTTGGTTTTGTTGAGACCGGCCGATGCTTTCGAAGAGTGGGCCGGGGTTACGAAAGAGCAGGAGAGAGATGTCGACCTTTGTTCCAAGCGGCAAGGATATTGACCGCAAGTGGTTTGTGGTAGACGCGAGCGGGCAGACGCTGGGACGCCTGGCCACCAAGGCCGCCAGCGTGCTGAGCGGCAAACTGAATCCGCAGTACGTGCCCTATATCGACATGGGCGATCACGTGATTGTGATTAACGCCGAGAAGGTGCGGCTGACGGGGTTGAAGAGCCAGAAAAAGGTCTACCGGCGCTACACCGGCTTTCCCGGCGGTTTGCGCGAGGAGTCGTTCACACGGCTGTTGAACCGCAAGCCGGAGAAGATTCTGGAAGAAGCGATCAAGGGCATGTTGCCGAAGAGCAAGATGGGCCGGCAGATGGCCACCAAGCTGAAGGTCTATCGCGGCGACCAGCACCCCCACCAGGCGCAACAGCCGGTGGCGATGGAAGTCGCCTAAAGGCAGCTTTTAGCTGTCAGCTATCAGCTTTCAGCTCATCCTGCTGGAACAAACCGTTTGGGACGAATTAAATTGCCCAGCGTGAGAACGAAAGGCTGACGGCTGAAAGCTGACAGCTGAGAGCTAGGAGAAGGAATGGCGGATCTGGTTCAGTATTACGGGACGGGGCGGCGCAAGTCGGCGATTGCCCGCGTCTTTCTGCGTCCCGGCACGGGCGAGTGGAAGGTGAACGGCAAGAAATTCGACGAGCACTTCGTCACCGAGCAGCAACGCGTCTCGGCCAAGCGGACACTGATTGTGGCCGATCTGGCCTCGAGCTTTGACGTGGTGACGACGGTGAGCGGCGGCGGCGTGGCCGCGCAGGCTGATGCCGTGAAGATGGGCATTGCCCGCGCGTTGATTGAGTTCAATCCGGAACTGCGCAAAACCCTGAAGGCCGAAGGCCTCCTGACCCGCGATGCACGCGTGAAGGAGCGCAAGAAGTACGGCCAGAAGGGCGCGCGCAAGCGGTTCCAGTTCAGCAAGCGCTAACGCGCTTGCTAGCTGTCGGCTATTAGCTCTCAGCTTTCGGCTCTTCGTGCCGCAGCGTTGAGGATCGGACTTCAAAAGAAGTTCGACAAGGCACGGAAAGGCTGAAAGCTGACGGCTGAAAACTGACAGCTGGTTTTCAAATCCCCCGCATCAGCGGGTTCAATTCGGGCAAGACGAAGGTCAGCCCGGATGCAATCCACAAAGGAGGGCCATTGGCCACGATCACAATGAAGGAGCTGCTTGAAGCGGGTGTTCACTTCGGGCATCAGACCAAGCGCTGGAATCCCAAGATGAAGGAATACATCTTCGGGGAGCGCAACGGTATTTACATCATCGATCTGCAGAAGACGCTCAAACTGTTTAAGGATGCGTCGAAGTTCGTCACCGATCTGTGCGCGGGAGGCAAGACGATTCTCTTCGTCGGCACCAAGCGCCAGGCCCAGGATGCGGTCGCCGAAGAGGCGGGACGCGCGGGCATGCCCTACATCAACCAGCGCTGGCTGGGCGGGCTGCTGACCAATTGGGTGACGGTGCAGAAGTCGGTGAAGCGCCTTCAGGAACTGGATGAGATGGCTGTGGATGGCCGGTACGAGCTGCTGACCAAGAAGGAAGTGATCCGCCTGGAGCGCGAGCGCAAGCACCTCCAAGCGAACCTGGCCGGCATCAAGAACATGAAGCGGCTGCCGGATGCGCTGTTCATCGTCGACTCGAACAACGAGGCGATTGCGGTGAAGGAAGCGCGCAAGCTGGGCATCCCGGTAGTGGCGGTGGTGGACACGAACTGCGACCCGACGGTGGTGGATTACGTGATCCCCGGCAATGACGACGCGCTGCGCGCGATTCGCCTCTTCACCTCGAAGATTGCCGACTCGGCCGCCGAAGGCGTGAATCTGGTGGGCGACAAGGCCTTTGTCGAAGAGGTGCCGGCGCCGGCCGAGCCCGCGATCGAGTCTCTGCCCGGAGCAGTTGCGTCTCCTGAGGACGTGGGCTTCGAAGCAGCTCTGGGCGCTGGCATTCGCAAGGCGCCCGCCGCGGTTGCCGCGCTCGACGAGGACGAGGCGGCGGAAGGCGCATTCTAATCCTTTTGCGCGCGCAAGCGCGCACACTGACAAGCGTGGCCGCCAGGGCGTTTGCCACGCTTTTCTTTTGCCGGAAACATTGCGGCGATAACCTTGATTCAAGAACCTTATTCGATGAGGCTGAGCGTCGGCCGGGAAACGAGAGATGACAACAGTGAGTGACAAGATTGATGCCAGATTGGTGAAGGAACTTCGCGAGAAGTCCGGCGCGCCGATGGGCGATTGCCTGAAGGCTTTGCAGGAAGCGAAGGCAGACATGGAAGAAGCGTTCGTCCTTTTGAGGAAGCGTGGCATGGCATCCGCCCAGAAGAAGGCCTCCCGCAGCACGAATGAGGGCGCGGTGGGCACGTATATTCACGCCGGCGGCAAGATTGGCGTGCTGATCGAGCTGAACTGCGAGAGCGACTTTGTGGCGCGCACGGAAGACTTCCAGGATTTGCTCAAGGACATCGCGATGCACATCGCCGCGAGCGATCCGCGGTATGTGAAGCCCGAGGACGTGACGCCGGCCGATCTCGAGCGCGAGAAGGAGATCTATCGCGCCCAGGCGGCGGCCACGGGCAAGCCGGCCCCGGTTATCGAGAAGATCGTCGACGGCAAGATGGCGAAGTTCTACGAGGAGGTCTGCCTGCTCGACCAGCCCTTCATCAAGGACCAGGCCATCAGCATCAAGGAGTTGATCGCGCAGAAGGTGGGCAAGCTGGGTGAGAACATCACCGTGCGGCGCTTCGGGCGCTTCAAGGTGGGTGCGCCGGACTGGACCGTGGCGCAGACCAAGGCTGTGGAAGCGGGCGAGTAGTTCGTGCTATCCCGCGCCCTTGCGGCAAAGACAAAGACGCCGCAAGGATGGGGCAGCCAGGGAATATGAAAGACCGGCCGGATAGTTAGAGGAATTGAGTCGACCTGAAAATCAAAGGGGCAGTCCGCGCGATGCGAACTGCCCCTTTTGATTTAGTCCTGTTTTGAATCCGACTACGGCATGTAGTAGCGGAACGAGGTGTAAACCGTGTTCATGTTGCCGTGGGCGCCGCCGCCGGGGTTGAGCGGTCCACCGAGGCCGGACCAGAGGTCGCGCTCAAACCAGCTGTACTGGATGCCCTGGCGCAGGCGGCCCTTCGGACCGTTGTAGATGTTGTACCAGTAACCACCGGTGACCTCCTGCACGTCCTTGGTGTTGGCGCCGCAGTTCGAGGGAGCGGCAAAGCCAAGGTCGGTGGTGAGTGTGGTGGGTTGGGTATTGCAACCGGTCATGGCAGGACTGTTGGTGAAGTATCCCGGCACGCCGTAACCTTCCGCCGTTTTTGCACCGGTATACCAGTAAGTGCGGTAGACGTAGTCGCCGCCGTAGTTGAAGTAGAGGTTCAGACGGCTGGTGGGATTCATTTCGAGAGTGCTCAGGGCCGAGAAGGCGCGCAGCGGAGCCAGCGAACCGTTCGAGCGCACCGTCACGTCGGCGATGGTGGTCGAACCGTAGCGGCCCACGCCCTCGCCATACAGACCCTTCAGACCGATGGTGACCCTCTTGTTGAAGAGTGGTCCGCGGAACCCTCCGCCGATGCCCGAGCCTTCCACGGTGTTGTTATACGGGCTGCCCGTGGTGGGATAGATGCGGTCCTGGAAGAAGCGGTCGATGTTGAAGACTTCCCAGTGCCCCCAGCCCGGCTCGAAGGCCATCTTGATCACGAAGTCCGGCGATATATTGGGGGTATAGTTGCTCTGATTATCTTCAAGGCCGCCGGTGTCGCCCGTCTGGCCGAAGATAAAGTCGGTGGTGGAATAACCGCTGCCGGCGGGGTTCAGCGTCTCGGCATTTTCCGCCGATACGCCCAGGAAGACCTTTTTGCCGAAGTCCTTGCTCACGCGGAAGCTATACTGCCGCGTCCACACAAAGCCGGCTTCGTACTGAGGGTCGATGGTGGCCGGCAGAATTTCCGTTCCGCGCGTCAGGCCCTGAGTAGTTTCCGTAGCCAGTGACCAACCCTGGCCGCCGGAGAAGTCCCAGCCGCTGCTCGTCTTGGCATCGGCCCAGAGTTGGCGCTGGCGCATGGTGTAGCTGTTCGACTGGTTGTTGTTGGACGTAACGCCCGCGCTCAGCCAGTCCGCCTCGTAGTAGCCGCTCATGGTGAAGCTATCGAGCTTGCCTACGGCCTTGAGGGCCACGCGCGACTGGCGGCCCGAACCCTGCCACTCGCCGATCTGCGCGTTCTGGGCGTACTGCAGCGGAATGCTGCTGAAGTGCGTGTTCAGGCCGTCACCCATCGCCGAAGAGCGCCACACGGTTTCACCGGCCAGGAAGCTGCCGGCGGGCGAAATCGTGATGCCCTTGTAATGCAGCGCGTCCGGGCTTTCGATCGCCTTTTTAATTGCGGTCGTCTGCTCCGTCAACGACGAAACCACCGAAGCATTCGACTGCTTCATGTCGTCCACTGTGCTTTGCAGCGTGGAGACGGCGGCCGCATTCTGTGTGAACGACTGCTGCTGGGCATCGGCCGCGGCCTGGGCCCTGGCGGCGGCCGCCTGCGCGTCGGACGCCTGCTGCTGCGCCTGCTTCAACTGCACGTCTTTATCGGCCAGGTCGGTCTTCAATGTGTCGATCTGTGTCTGCAGTTGCAGGCGCAGCTTCTCGATCTGGTCTTCCACGGAGGGAGGGGGAGGGGTCTTGGCTCTCCGGGTGACATGTCTTTTCGCCGGCGGTGCATCCTGGCCGGCAACGGCGTGGGGAACAACGAGACTGGCTGCCATCATTGCTGTCACAGCCGCACTGAGTTTGAATTTCATTGTGCCTCTTTTTCCTCTCAAGTCGGTTGGAATCGTTGCAGTACTCTTGGTGAATCGAGCACACGGGAAATCCGGAAGCGATGACCTTGAAGGTGAAGATGCGCGGTTTTCTTATCGGCGCACACAATCTCACCTTGAGAGCCGGCGGGAAACCCCCTATGGGTGAGAATTGCCTTGCCCGCTTCCGAATCCAAGACTCGCAGATCCAGATGAATATTTGACGAATTCACATATTTTTTACAAAGCATCTATCTTGCGGAAAACCATGGAATTATTAACGGGAATTCACCATCCTGTAACAGGAAGATTCTACTGGAAACGCCTGTTCTGCCGGCGATCCGAATCGAAACACTCAATGCGATCCGGATTGTTTTCCTGCGCTCAACAGGTTCGCGAGCAGCCGGTATGAACCCGGCACCAGCTCCGGTAACTGGCGATACAAGGCATAGGCGACATAAATATAAGTACCCTTGCCAGGGTGAGTTATCAGCAAGCCGCCGCGCTGCGGGTCCTGGCCGGGGTCCGCGGTCGCGGTGAGAGCGGTATAGCCGGCATCCCAGGAGTCAAGAAACGAGTGGCCGCGCTCTTCGATCCATCCATCAAAATCAGCCGAGGTGATTTGGTTGGGCCAGGAGAGCAGAGCGTTGGAGGGATCGAGCAACTTGACCGGAGCATTCTCGTCGACCACGCGCTCCGGTGTGCGTCCCATGGCCAGCGGCAGCGGAGCGGGAAATGTGCCGCTCTGGTATTGCACCACCAGCGTTCCCCCGCGCTCGACATAATCCTGGAGCCGCTGCTGCGCCTGAGCAAGCGCCGGCCGTGTGGAGTAGGCACGAATGCCGATCATCAGCACATTCCATTGCGAGAGGTCGGCCGAAGCCAGTTCCTGATCGGAAAGCAGATGGGGCTCGACGCCAAGCTCCGCGATGGCTTCCGGCACCAGGTCGCCGGTCCCCATGATGTAGCCGACGCGCAGGCCGGGGGCGAGCTTCACGTCGACTTTGCGGGTCTCGAGCGCAGCCGGCTTGTAGAGGTTATAAGGCCGCAGGCCGGGGTAGCCGATGCTCTGCCAGCCGGTGGTGTAGCTGCGGCCGCCGGATTGCGCCACAACCTGAATGGAATATGCGCCGACGCCCACCTCGGGCGCGGTCACCGAAAACGCGAGCGGCGCGGAATCGCCCGCGCTCTTGAGATGGAACTCCTGCCGGGCTGGATCGGCATGCCAGCCCTCGGGGAGCTTCAATTCGATGGTTCCCTCGGCAGCGGACTGCGCATGCACGGTGACCTTGACCGGCAAAGCGCTCCCATCAAGCGGCAAGATGCGAGCCGCCGGCTCGACCTGGACGCCGATCTCCGGCGTCACCACCAGCGGCTCATAGACGCCGCCCGGACCGGTGACACGCTGGAGGGTCTGCACCACTTTGCCCACGCGAATGGGCACGCCATCGAAGGTGAACTCCGCCCAGGCGGCCAGCGGCCAGGGCTCGAACGAGCGCAAGCGCCATGCAGGGTTGGAGATGTCGTAATAGGGCTGCTCGAGAGAGGGACGCGTGAAATAGGCTTGAGTGGGGCCGGCGTCTTCCGGCACTTTTATGCGGAAATGGCTGTCAGCAACACGCGCGGACGCAGATGGCGAACCGAGGCCGTTGAGATCGTCGATCTTCCACGGCGGACCATCCTCGCTTGCGAGCCAGACGCGGTTGAGCTGGGCAGCTCCATCGGCCTGCGCGGTATGAACCTGCACTTCGAAATCCTCTCCCGGCGAGACGCTGCGCGGAGCCTCGTCCGCCGTGCCTCCGCGAGCAGACCCGCCCCCCTGTCCGCCGCCGGCGCGGGTGCTGAACGCAATCAGGTCCAGGCCGAGCAGATCGTCGAACGCGCGCTGAAATTGGCCGATCTTGGCGCCGAGCTCGAGCTCGAGGCCGGCCTTGGCCTCGGCGTCGAGATCGCTGGCCTTCACGCGCGTATAGAGATCGAGAGTCTGGCGGTAGATGGGCGCCAGCTGATGGGCCGCGTTTACGCCGGTCTCGTTTACGCCGGTCTCGTTGTGGCAATCGTTCTCGAACGCCGACAGTCCGGCCTGGATCTGGCTCAGGCCGCCGGTCAACCATGCGGGCGGAGCGCCTTTGACGAACCGGGCGAGGCCTTCGAGGCTGGTGTCAATGTGAACTCTGTCGTTTTGAAAGAGGCTAGCATTCTCTCCGCTGCCGGGCGCGCTGTGATTTTCGCCGTCCGCGGGTGCAACGGCCCACAAGTGGTAACCGGAAAGATCAGGTCCGTTCAAGGCCGGGCTTGCGCCGCCGTATTGCGATTTCTGCTCACCCCAGCCTTCGCGGGCGATCTGCACATACGTGCGGCCGAGCGCCGGGTCCCATGTGCCGACGGGAATCGACACATCCGTCGAGAGCCGGCCTTCGATCCACTCGCCGGTTACGTAGTTGCGGAACCGGGCCGGCGCCCATTTTCCGGTTGCGTAGTCGAAGATGCCTTTGCCGGTAACCGCCGCAAACGGAGCCCGCGAGTAGACGGCAAGCGGCTGCCAGGGCGCCAGGCCGTGCTTGAACTGGTCGGGAAAGACACTTGGGTCGGCGGCGGCCTTAAACGCCTCCTGCGCGATTTCTCCTGAGACCTGGTGCTGGCCGTGCCCGTCGCTCACAGCGCCCACAAAGGTGGCCACAATGATCTGCGGACGAACTTTGCGCACCGCAAGCACCGCGTCATAGAGGACGCGGTCATGACCCCAGCGGGCGAAGGATTCTTCCTGGGTTTTCGAGAAGCCGAAGTCGTATTCGGTGCCCCAAAGCTGCTTCACGCCGTAGTATTCGTCGGCTTTGAGCAACTCGTTGGTGCGGATCAATCCGAGGGCGTCATCTTCCTCGGCGGACATCGCATTCTGTCCGCCCTCGCCGCGGTTGAGCGTAAGCAGCGTGACCCGCGCGCCCAGGCCGCGGCTCAGGTAGGTCAGCAGCGAGCCATCCTCATCGTCAGGATGCGCGACGATGTAAAGCACGCTGGCGGTGGTGCCGAGACGCTTGAGCGTCTGCTCGAGATCGGCCTGGCCGCGGTCTTCGGGCAAGGGCAGCGCGTTCGCCGTGGGATCGGACTGCGGGACGGCCGCAAGCTCGCTCTCCGCGGAGGACTGCGGCGCCTGGGCTGCGCGCAGCAGCGGGCCGGCCTGCAGCGAAAAGAGGCTCGCGAGAGCAGCACAGACTGCAAAGGAATGGGGCTTCCGGAGAAAGAACATGGTCACCGCCAGTGTACAATCCGGTGAGCACAAACGCCGCATGTCTCCGCATCAGCCCACTTCCGCGAACAGCGAAAAACTCGAACGCCGCATCGGGCTGCGCTCGGCGGTGCTGTTCAACATGCTGGAGATGATCGGCGTGGGGCCGTTCATTACCCTACCGCTGGTGATTGCCGCGGCGGGATACCAGCTTTCGGTATGGGCATGGGTCGTCGGCGCGGTCATTGCTGTCGCCGATGGCCTGGTATGGGCGGAGCTGGGCGCCGCATTTCCAATGGCTGGCGGCTCGTACGCGTTTCTGCGCGAAATCTACGGGCCCGCAGGCGCGGGAAACTGGTTGAGCTTCCTCTATGTGTGGCAGGTGGGATTCACGGCGCCGCTTTCGATTGCGTCGGGGTGCATCGGCTTGTCGGGGTTCCTCGGAGTCTTCTGGCCGGGATTCGATGCAGCGCCGGTCGCCGCTTGGCCCGCACTGCACTATGCCAACTTTGCCGCTGCTGCCGTTTGCCTGCTGGTGACCTGGCTGCTCTACCGCAAGCTGAGCGTGATCACCGGGATGGCCTGGGTCTTGTTTGGCGGAGTGATGGCAGCGATTGCCGGTGTGATCGTCTCGGGATTCGCGCACGCCGCGGCCACTGGCGGTTGGCACATGCCCAGCGCGCCCGCGTTGCCTGCGGCCCTTGCACTCAGCGGGCTCGCGCAGGCCACGTTGATCACCACCTACGACTACTGGGGTTACTACAACATCTGCTTTCTGGGCAGCGAGGTGCGCCGGCCGGAGCGGACGATTCCGCGCGCCATTCTGCTCTCCGTGCTCTTTGTGTCTGCCTTTTATATCGCGATGAATCTGGCCGCGCTGCCGTCTTTGCGCAACGCCGCCACACAGGCAGCCGCGAACGCCGTCCTGCGCGTGCAACTGGTAGCCGACATCGCGCGATCCGCATTCGGACGCTGGGCGGGATACCTGATCGCGGCGCTGATCGTGTGGACGGCGTTCGCTTCGGTCTTTTCGCTACTGCTTGGCTACTCGCGGGTACCGTACGCCGCGGCGCGCGACGGCAATTACTTTCGCTTTCTCGGCGCGGTGCACCCGAAGCATGGCATTCCGCACCGGTCGCTGGTGGCGCTGGGGCTGGTGGCGTGCTGTTTTTGTTTTTTCTCGCTCACGCAGGTAATCACAATGCTGGTGATCACGCGCATCCTGCTGCAATTTTTGCCGCAGCAGATCGGCGTGATGTTGTTGCGCGTCCAAAGGCCGGAGCTGAAGCGTCCCTTCCGGATTCCGCTTTACCCGTTGCCGCCGCTGGCGGCCATGGCCGGCTTTGTTCTGCTGCTGATCTATCGTCAGCATGCGCTGGGCGGCCTCGCGGTTGCGGCGGCGATCGCCGTCTCCGGCTCGCTCATCTACCTCGTCCGCGCCCAGCGGCTGGGTCAATGGCCGTTTGCAGCCGCGAAATCGGGCCAGCAAGCGTCTTGAGGGGATCAGGAATGAAGGCTGACGACCTGGCCTCCCGCATTGGCTTGACGCCGATGGCGCCGGGACGGGATCGGGAATTCGCCGAGATGCTCGAGGAGTTCAGAGCGGCAGGGGAGTTCGACGTCTACTCCGGCAACTTTGCGATCGCCTGGGAGGGCTACGCGGGTTTCTATGCCCTGCTCTCGCAGATGAAGAAAGGCGGAGCTCCCACACCCGATATTGTGCCGATGGATTCTTACTTCATTGAGGCGGACGGGCGCATGCTGGGAGAGATTTACGTTCGTCACCGGCTATCGCCTCATCTCGAAAAGATCGGGGGACACGTCGGCTACAAGGTCCGGCCCTCGTGCCGCAACCGGGGCGTGGCGACCGCCGCATCGCGGGCCGCGCTGAAGAAACTCGCCCCGTTGGGTGTGGAGCGTGCGCTGATCACCTGCAACACCACAAACGCCGCCTCGGCCCGCGTGATCGAGAAGTGCGGCGGCGTGCGCATCCACGACGCGCAGCTGGCGGATCGAATGGAGCGGCGTTACTGGGTTCCCGTGCCAACGGACTGAAGACGTTGCACTCGGATCAATTTACCCGGGCAGAACAATGACAGAACAATGACAACCGCGCTGTAACTTCATGCCCCCCCCGGGTGTCTAATGATTGCAACTGTCCGCTTCCTTTGAGAAGGGCCATCTATGCTGATTGGCAAAGTTTCCGATCTTCCGTCCTCAGAAATTACCTCCCGCGAGGCGTACCGGCTGTTTCTCGGCCGGCGGCGCTTTCTGCGCGGCACGGCGGCCGTGGGCGCGGCTGCCCTGGGAGCCGACCGGCTGGCCGAGCTCTTCGATCCTCGCTCCCACGCGTACGCCGATACCAAGCTGCAGACGGTGCCAAGCCCGCTGACAACCACGGGCGAGCAACTGACGAGCTACGAGGATATTACGCATTACAACAATTTCTATGAGTTCGGCGTGGACAAGGGAGACCCGGCGAAAAATGCCGGCGCATTGCCGACGCGCCCATGGACGGTCAAGGTGGAAGGCAAGGTGGCCAAGCCGCTGACCTTCGACATCGATGATCTGCTCAAGCTCAAGCCGCTCGAAGACCGCGTCTACCGCTTTCGCTGCGTGGAGGCGTGGAGCATGGTCATTCCGTGGGTCGGCTACTCGCTTTCAGAGTTCATCAAGCAATGCAATCCTCTCTCCACCGCGAAGTACGTGCAGTTCCTCTCCTATTACGACCACCATGTAGAGAAGTGGGCGAGCGAGTCGACGATCTACTGGCCGTATTCCGAAGGCCTGCGCATGGACGAGGCGATGAATCCGCTCACGCTGCTTACCTTCGGGCTCTATGGCGAGGTGCTGCCCAACCAGGATGGCGCGCCGGTGCGCGTCATCATTCCCTGGAAGTATGGATTCAAGTCCGCGAAATCCATTGTGACGGTGCGCTTCGTGGACAAGATGCCGTCGACCACGTGGAATGACATGGCGTCGAATGAGTACGGATTTTATTCGAATGTGAATCCCAACGTGGATCACCCGCGTTGGAGCCAGAAGACGGAGCGGCGCATCGGCCTGCCGTTTTACGAGCAGCGCCGCACCACGCTGATGTTCAATGGCTACGGGGACGAGGTAGCGTCGATGTATGCGGGGATGAATCTGAAGAAGTACTACTGAGACAGGGAATAGCGATCAGGGAACAGAGTTGCATCCTGCCCCTGGCGCATTTGATTTGTCCGGAGTGCCTGACTCGCTAACTTGCTAACTCGCTGACTCGCTGACTCGCTAACTATGAAACGCTCGACACTCATCTCTCTCAAGACGCTGGTGTGGATTGCCTGCCTTTGTCCGCTTGCCGATCTGCTTTGGGGCGCGGTGACCAACACGCTTGGTCCCGATCCGACAGCGGAGATCGCGAATGTGACCGGCCTGACAGCCTTGTGGATGCTGGCCATCACGCTCGCGATCTCGCCGGTGCGCAGGCTTTCGGTTCGCCTCGCGTGGCTCATCAAGTTCCGTCGGCTGCTGGGGCTGTTCGTATTCTTCTATGCCACGCTGCACCTGCTGACGTATGTGGCGCTCTATGCGGGCTTCGATCTGAACACGGTGAAGACCGATATCACCAAGCGGCGATTCATCATCATGGGCATGACTACATATCTGCTGCTGCTGCCGCTGGCGCTGACGTCGACGAATTGGGCGATCCGCAAACTCGGCGGCAAGAACTGGAACCGGCTGCATAAGCTGATTTATCTCGCGGCCATCTGCGCCACGATTCACTACTGGTGGAAGGTGAAAACGGGTGTGCTCACGCCTGCTCCCTTCACGCTTGTGCTGCTGGCGCTGTTGCTGGCGCGGCCGGTGATGGCATGGATGCAGCGGCGCAAAGTGCGAGCGGTTGCGGTGTGAGATTTGAGAGCTTGGAGTGAACCCGGATTCGCGGTGAACAGGCAGTGATCGGGTTCGTGCTCTCCCAGGTTAGGCGCAAAAACAAGTACGCGCCGAACCTGGGGCACCCATTGATTACAGGTGAACTTGACACGAGGAACCTTGACACGAGGAACCTGGGGCACCCAGTTAGGTTCCATTTCAGACTTTTTGAAGAGGCATTTCTTCGGAACGCGGCGCGCGTTCGTGACCTTTGAGGTTGGGGTCGCTTACGCCGAGGCGGGCAAAGAGCGCGCGCGCCTGGTTGAGGCTGGGCGCGTTGGCGCAGCCTTCGTAATCGGGATCGGCGAACTGCGCGGGATCGTCCTCCCACCAGCAGACCTCGCAATGGGCAAAGGTTCCCGGCGGCTGCTGCAGCAGGGTCAGGTAGCCGCAGCAGGGGCAGGCGAAGCGGGGCTCACGCGTAGCAGCCTCCGCCAGACCGAGAGAATCGGATTCACAGCGCAGTTGCTCCATATCGAGTGTCTCGATCGCCAGCGTTTCGATCGCGGTTTCAAGGGCCGCTTCATCGTCGAAACGAAGGACCGTCTGCGCCACGGGAGAAAAGCTCTTTCTGTGCAGCGGCGTGGGCCCCAGCCGCACCAGGGCTTCGAGGTGCTCGGCCGAGCAGTAGCCTTTGTGGCGCGCCAGGCCGTAGCCGGGATATTCGCGATCGAGTTCCACCAGCAGGCGGTCGCGGTAGACCTTGGCCAGCACGCTGGCCGCGGCGATGGAGAGGCTGGTTGCGTCGCCCTGGATGACGGACTGCTGCGGACACGGCCAGTCGATGGTGTCCACGCCGTCGATGAGCAGGTAATCGGGCGTGAGCGCGAGCTGCTCCACCGCCATACGCATGGCCAGGAGGGACGCGCGGCGGATGTTGATGCGGTCGATGGTCTCCACATCCACCGCGGCAATGGCCCACGCGACGGCATTGGAGCGAATCTCGCGGTCGAACTCGTTGCGCGCCTTCTCAGAAAGCTTCTTCGAGTCGGTGAGTCCCTGCAGGGGGTAGCCCTTGGGAAGAATGACCGCGGCGGCAACCACAGGCCCGAACATCGGTCCGCGGCCCACTTCGTCCAGCCCGGCGATGAGCAGGGCGCCGCGGCGGCGCGCCGCGCGCTCCAGCTTCCAACTGCACACCGGTTCGGCTGCCCCAGATTTGGCCATGAGTCCAGTATAAGAATGGAAAGCCGTCGCGCAAAAAACCCTCAGCTGTTGAAGCTGAGGGTTCTGTTGAAAAAGCGGCTTGAATCAGGAAACGGTTTGAACCAGGAAGGCCTGAACCAGGAGCTACGCGCGGACTTTGCCGGTTACGCGATCGATTTCCTTGAGACGGGCGGCCTTGCCGCGCAGTCCGCGAATATAAAAGAGCTTGGCGCGCCGCACCTTGTAGCTGCGGATCTTCTCGATCTTGTCGATAACCTTGGAGTTGAAGGGAAAGATGCGCTCAACGCCCTGGCCGAAGCTCATCTTGCGCACGGTGAAGGTGCCTTGCGGGCCGTTGTTGATGGCGATCACCAGGCCCTCAAAGGCCTGCAGACGCTCTTTATCGCCTTCCTTGATCTTCACCTGGACGCGAATCTGGTCGCCGGGGACAAAGGCCGGCAAATCGGTGCGCTT
The DNA here is from genome assembly GCA_036490385.1 of Occallatibacter sp. Classification (GTDB taxonomy): domain Bacteria; phylum Acidobacteriota; class Terriglobia; order Terriglobales; family Acidobacteriaceae; genus Telmatobacter. Next base: position 65,919 of record DASXDX010000041.1, on the reverse strand, counting down.
GAGCTTCTCAGCCAGGCGCTGCATAACGGGATGGATGGACATGGTGACTTCCTGCTCTTGAACTCAGAACCTCAAGTTTATCAAAGATCGGGCCGATTTGCCTAATGCCCGCCGGCCGGAACTTCGCCGTCCAGCCGCAGCCGTCGTGCGGCAGCCCCTCAGGCCGCGGTCGCGATGGCGACATCGCGGGTGACAGCGATGACGGTCATGTCGTCCTGCTGGCCGAATTCTTTTGCCGCTTCCAGGATGACGGCCACGGGCTGGGTAGAGAGTTCCCGCCCGCGCTCGAAACCGAAAAGTTCGCCGCGCGCGTTTTGCGCCTCGACAATCCCATCGGAGTAAAACGTGAGGCGGCTGCCGGCGGGCAGCGAGAAATGGATCGTTTCGTAATCGACGTCCGGTTTGATTCCCAGGGGAAGCGCCCCAGGCAGCTCCACTTCCCTGCCGTCGAGATACGGCGGCAGGTGGCCGGCATTGGCGATGGCAACCTGGCCATTGGCGGCGATGCGGGCCACGAGCGCGGTGGAAAAACCGCCGCTGGTGCGGCCGACGAGGCGCTCATTCAGATTTTCCAGCAGCTCGGCCGGATCGGAGGTGTACTCCGTCGCGCCGCGAACGGCTCCCACGAGCACTGAGACGAGCATGGCCGCGGGTAGTCCCTTGCCGGCCACATCGCCGATGACCACCAGCAAGGAGCCTTCGGGGCCGGGCAGAATCTGGAAGAAGTCGCCGCCCACCTGCTGCGCCGGCTGGTAGACGCTCTCGATCTGGAAGCCGGGAATCGTTTCGATCTGCTCCGGCAAGATCACCTGCTGCACTTCGCGCGCGGCTGCCAGTTCCCCCTCGAGGAGAGCCTGCTGGCGGCTGATGCGCGTGGAGCGCAGAACCATGATGACCGCGAGCGAGAGCGCGAAAAGACAAGCACTCAGATCGGAAAGGTTCATCGTGATCGGTCCCCACTTAAGGGAATAAACGACGAGCGCCAGATGGTAGCCTGCGTTGGCAAAGGCCGGAATTTGTTCGAGCAGAAAGACCACCAGGCTGAGATAAATGCTCAGACTGAAGAGCAGCGCCGGGACCAGCAGAATGCCGGCCTCGCGGCTGCCACGGCGCAGATGCACGATGAGCAGAATCGGAATTACGCCGGCAATCAGTACAATTTCCGGCATGATCGTCAGGACCGCGCCCAGGCCGCTTCCAACGTCCTTCGCCCTGCCAACCATGGAAAACAGCATGCCTGCGGCGGTCACGGCGAGTAGAATCTGGATCCAACGTCCGAAGCGGATGCGCAGCAGCGCAAAGTACATCAGCGTCTCAAAGATAACCGTCGCGATTTGCAGAGGCTGGCTGACGTACTCCCATGCGGAGGGAAGATTGTGGAACAGCCGATAAAAGCTCAAGGGCATCTGCAGCGCCAGCGCAACGGCCATCAGGAATATCCACAAATACTCGCGTTGCCGCGGCTGGGCCGCAAAGAGAGCCAGGGCGACGATGCCCAAACCGAGCGCCACCAACTCATAAAACCACGCCAGCGCGTTCTCCCCGATTACGTGCATCCAGAGGTGGTCGCTGAGCGCTTCCTGCTGGCCGAGGGTGAAATTCGTGTAGTAGTACCCCGGAAACGGTCCCGTCCAGTCCAAGGGCGAGATGCGCACCCGCATGGCAATCACCAGCGAGCCCGTGGCGATCTCCGCAACGGGAATGCGCTTGAGCAGCCTGCCGTCAAACGTATACGGCACAAACGGCATAACCTGCCCATTCTGGATGATCTTTTCTCCGTTTAAATAGATCTCGAAGGCGCTCGCGATGTTCCACTCGGATAGCGCCAGCCCGGTCTCATCCGGCGCGACCTTTACGTGCAGCCGATACCAGACGATCTCCGGATGATCCTTGGTCAAGACGGTCTTCAGCGAAGTGGTCGGATCGAAGCGCGCCCAGCGGGAGTCGTCGAAATCGGGGCGGGCGTAATCCGGATTGTCGCCGGCCTGCAATAGCCAGGGAACCTGCGGGTCGATGGGCGAGCGCAGGTTGGTGGCGTCGAATGACTGTGGGAAGAGAGATCGAGGAGCCAGCCCCAGAGTCAGTATCGCGAGAACGGCAACGGCATACACGCGCCGGAATGGGCGCCGGAAGGTGCGGCAAGCCATAGGATGGACGAAACCTCCAGCCGATTTCAGTCCACCCTATCACCGTGTCTGCCGGGTCTGCTAACGGAAAATCACGGCTGCGGCTGAGCGGCGCCCGGCGCGGCGGCTGGAGTTGCGTCCCCTCTCTTGGCGACGAATTCCGTGGGGGGACGATCGCCGACCGTCCGCGTGAACTTGATCGTATCGCCGTCAGCCTTGCCGGCGTAGTTGATGGTGATGTCGTTGCCGTTGAAGCTCAGCTTCTGGGTGAAGGAGATGTTATCTCCATCCACTTTGCCGTCGGTAATGTCGGTATCGCCGCGGGGCGTGGTGACCTTGCCGGTGAGGGTTGAGCCATCGACGTGAAAATCGAAGGTAAGGGTTTGGGTGCCCATTCGGCCCTGGACCTCGGCGGTCCATTTGCCATTGAAATCCGCGGCCAATGCGGCCACGGAGCCGAGCGTGAGAAACAAGACTGCCAGCCCGAGTTTGCGCATCATGCAAACATCCTTTCAAAACGAAGCGGCCCCGGCACCGAACGCCACCCAATGCCGGAACCTGTGAAGAAGGACGGCAACGCGGAGAGATAAGTCTCAAGAAGTGGGAAGAATTAAAGATTCGCGTCGGAGGTGGGTTTTACTTGGCCAGGGTCGCGCGATGGATGGGTTCGATATCCCGGCCGTAGCGGCCCAGCAGCGCGTTCCAGCGCACCTGGGCGATATCTTCCAGCATTCTCGTGCCGTCTTTGAGATAGCTGATCCGGCTGCGCTCGTCGTGCCCCCAGCTCACCGGAACCTCTTCGATCCGGAACCCGCGCTTGAGCGCAATGAAGAGAATCTCAGGATCGAAGCCCCAGCGGTCGATGGTCTGGAGCTGAAAGACGGTCTGCGCGGCGGCGCGGGTAAAGGCCTTGAAACCGCATTGCGTATCAGCGAAGGACAGGCCCATGACCATGCGCGTGACAGCATTGAAACAGCGGCCGAAGAACTGGCGATAGAGCGGCTGGCGAATGGTCTGGCGGTTGCGCTCAAGCCAGCGTGAACCAATGGCAATATCGGCGCCGGAATTGATCGCGGCGAAGAGGCCTTCTGCTTCTTCGATGGGCGCGGAAAGATCGGCGTCGGTAAACATCACAATCTCGCCGAAGGCCCGCAGCAGCCCGTTGCGGACGCTGTAGCCTTTGCCCCGATTGCCGGGATTCTGGAGAAGCCGAACTTCAGGAGCCCGCGCGGCAAAGGCGCGGACAACATCGGCCGTCGAATCGCGGGAGCCGTCATCGACGACAATGATCTCAGCCGACCAACCGCGCGCGCGGACGCACTCCGTCACCGACGCAAGAGTAGCCGGAATGCGCTTGCTCTCGTTGTAGGCCGGAATCACGATGCTGTAACGCGGGTAAGTCATGGGGAAACAATCGCACGCTGCCTTGGCCCCCGCCATACCACTTCGGTAAGAGCCATTTTGAACGATCTGTCTCAAGACATGATACCGCACCTCAAAACAACTTTGGCGCGCGGCGGGCCCGGTTTATGAAAAATGCAGGCAAATCGCTGATCCTCAAAGGCTAAATTGAGAGAGGGGGCTTGCTTTTTCCTCCGTTCATGGGCAGAATCCCTTTATGCTGACTGCGGAGGTCCTTCGAACATGACAAAGGCAGACTTGGTGGAGAAGGTAACCGGCTTGGGCGACCTTACCCGCCGCGACGGCGAAGTGATTGTCGAAACCATCTTCGGCTCCGTCATCGGCGCTTTGCAGAGCGGCGACAAAATCGAAATTCGCGGATTTGGCTCGTTTCGGATTCGCCAGCGCAACCCTCGCATCGGACGCAATCCGAAGACGGGCGAACGGGTGGAGGTTCCTGCCAAGAAGGTTCCCTACTTCAAGCCATCCAAGGAGCTGCGCGACCTGGTGAATCCAGGCGAGGCTTCCCACGCTTCCTAAAGCGGTTCCCCAATTCACGTGCACTGTCCGGTGGCGTGCAAGGTGGCTTTTTCTTGAAGAAAAAGCCACTCGACATTGTGCCTTCGGTGTACAGCAATTGGGGAACCGCTATAAGCGCAAATCATCAATTTTCATGGGCTTTCATCCGATCACTGCTGGGCCTTGCCCGGCGGGGAGCGCGATTATCGCGCCTCCCGGACACCGATGACGGCCATCATTCGGCCGGCGTGGCCGCGTGAGCCGCGGTGCGAGTAGAACAGCTCCGGCTGGCATTGGGTGCAACCCCCGACTGCCTGTATCGCCCGCGCGGCAAGACCGCAGGCCAGCAACTGGCGGCGGTTGGCTTCAATCAGGTCAACGTGCAAACTGGGTCCAATGGGCGAGTGTCCCGGCGCGCGCTGCGTGAGGAAGAGCATGGGATACTTCATCCGCACGGGATCGGCGTCGTAGACGTCGCGGAAGAGCTCGCGCGCATACAAAAATTGCGATTCAAACTCTGACAGCACTTCTTCTCCGACCGCATAGCAGCACTGGCCGATGCCAGGGCCAATCGTTGCGGTGAGGTCTTCCGGACGCGACCCGAATTCCAGCCTCATGCGGCCTACGCCGGTCTCCACGATCCGCTTCACGGTGCCGCGCCAGCCGGCGTGAAAGGCGCCCACCACGCGGCGTTTGCGATCGGCCACCAGCACCGGAACGCAATCGGCCGTCTGCACGGCGAGCAAAAGACCGGGCTCGTCGGTGATCACGCCATCCGCTTTATGCGGCGTGGTGCGGCGCGCATCCGCAGCCGTGACCCGAACCGCCAGACTGGAATGGAACTGGCGCAGAGGGACTAACGGAGTGGATGCGCTGCCGGTAATGGCTTCGGCGAGCAGACGGCGGTTGGCGGCGACCGCTTCCCGGCTGTCCTCGGCTGTGAAGCCGAGGTTCAATTCGCCGGGCTCGGCGTCAGCGGCGTAGACGCGGCTCAGGCCGCCTAGCCGGGTGCTGAAGCCGCTCCAGAGCCAGGGATATTTACGCCAGGCCGGAACCGGCAGCCATTGGACGCCATTGGCGGCAACGGCCGGCGCCGGCGCGTTGCGGGTCAATTCCTCGGACTGGGCACGGTCGAGCCGGTCAGCGTGGACGCGGCTGGCGAGCTTTCCGCGCCGCGGACTGCGCACCAGGCCGGCCTCGGCCAGTAACCCGTCCAGTTGCTTGATACTTTGGCTTTGTGGGTCACTTTGCCGACCTGGCGTGGAGCTCGAACTGTGTGGGAGCCGCATACGAGGATCAATTTTAAGGGAGAGGGCGCAGGCCCGATGCATCCGGCGGGTGGGGATGGGAGCGGGCAGGGATGGAAATTGAGGGGCAAACATTTTGGGCCTACCTTCCGGTAGGCCCGTTCGAGAGGCAGTTAAGGGAGGGAATCCAGGGGGGTGTGTGGGAAGAGGTCCGTGAGGACCCTCAAAAAGGAGTTGAAACCTTTCTTCGGTAGGACAACTTGGGGAAGCCTCTGCTAATTACCTATTCAGATGCGGGGGTGGGGAAAAGGTTGCACCCGCGGTTGCCGGAGCGTGAGAAAATATTTTCCCACAGGTTGCGGGAAACCAACCCAGACGCTTTGCGAGATCCGAAACACCCGAAAAAGCCTTCGGAACGGCCGTCCGGGTCGCCTGAATAGCGCAGGAAACGCTATTCCAGCGCCCGGACCCAGATATTTCTGAAGCTGATCGGCTCGCTTTTATCGCCGTGCGCCTGCAGCTTGATGGGAGCCGTATCGTACGCCTTGTAGAACGGCTGGCCGTTGTAGAGAGTCTGCCCCTTCAAAGCGAAGTGGTTCTGCACCAGCACGCCGTTGAAGAAGACGGTCACGAAAGCGGGTGTTTTGAGTGAGCCGTCCTCATTGAATCGCGGCGCGGTCCACACGACGTCATAGGTCTGCCACTCGCCCGGCTTGCGGTTCGGGTTCACCAGCGGAGGGCTTTGCTTGTAGATGCTGCCGGCCTGGCCATTCACGTAGGTGGTGTTGTTGTAGGAATCGAGAACCTGGAGCTCGTAGCCGTCATCGCCCGGCCCGGTGGAGGCGAGGAAGACGCCGCTGTTTCCGCGCGCCTGGCCGCTGCCGGTGATGTTCTCAGGGACTCTCCATTCGACATGGAGCTGATAGTCCTTGAAGCGCCGCTTGGTTTCGATATTGCCGATGCCGGGCCCTTTGATGACGGTGAGAATGCCATCGTGCACGAGCCATCGGGCCGGCGTGTGATCCTGGGCCGAGACCCACTCGTCGAGATTCTTGCCATCGAAGAGGGCGACGGCGTCGGAGGGAGGGTTGGCATCGGTCGCGCCCGGTGTGACGATCTGGGGCACAGGCTGCCAGACCTCCGTGTCTTCCGGCTTGGTTTGCGCAGGCTGCTGAGCAAAAGCCAAGCCGGCGAGAGAAAGAAGGAGTGCTGGCGCGAGCAAATCTGCCATTCGAAGAAAGCCGGGTTTCATTGGATTGATTCCTTTCCCGACCTTTGTACATCACGCGGGGCACAGGCTGGCAAGAATGCCTCGGTTAGGGTGTCTGGCTTAGGTCGCTTTGGAGCGAGATTCCGGCCGGGCGGCCTTCTCGATGAACCGCGTGATCAGACCGACCGGCGCGAAGCGCACCAGGAACGAAGTGAGTTTGCCGCGCAGGTTGGGGATGAGGATGCGCTGGCCGCGCGCGAGGGCGGTGATGGCGAGCCGCGCGACCTCGTCCGTGGCCTGCACGCCGCGTGACCTGAACCACTCGGCGTGCGCGACCTCGAAGAACTCGCTCTCGGTCGATCCGGGACAGAGCGCCGTGACCTTCACGCCATGGCGCGCGACTTCAGCGGCAAGGCCGAGGGCGAAGAAGCGGTCGAAGGCCTTGGTGGCTGCGTAGGTGCTGATGTACGGGATGGGCTGAAAGCTGGCCGTGGAGGCGACGATGAGCAGCCATCCGCGGCGGCGCTCGATCATGCGCGGCACAAACAGGTGTGAGAGGCGCACGACCGCCTCGCAGTTGACGCGCACCTGGCTCACCTCCTGCTCTTCCTCGTTCGTATGGAATGCCCCGTAATGGCCCAGGCCGGCATTGTTCACCAGGATGTCGACGGCGAGGCCCGCGCCTTCCGTGGCTTCGAATATCTGCCGCGGAGCCGCGGGATCGTTCAGGTCGGCGGCAATGACCCGCGTCTCGGTTCCCTTGGCACTGAGCTCGGCAGCGAGCGATTCGAGCCGGTCGCGGCGCCGGGCGGTGAGGATGAGTTTTGCGCCGCGTGCCGCGAGCTCGCGCGCCAGGGCAGCACCAATGCCCGAGCTGGCGCCGGTTACAAGCGCCCATTTGCCCTGAAAGTCTGTCGCATCCGCCATGGTTTCCTATGCAGGCTCTCGATCGCGTTCGCAGGCTGGTTTACTGCTGGAGCAACGTGAAAGCGGCCGATAGCAATTCCGAAAATGCTTTAGTTTCCCGCGGCTAGAAGCTGCTCTTCAAATTCTTCATTCAACCACTTTGAAAAGGCCGAGAACTCTTCGTCGCGGCCGAGGAAATCGCGCACCAGCTCGCGGCCGGGCTTGGAGCCGCCCTGCTCCAGCACGGCTTTCCTGTAGCGCATGCCGGCCTCACAGCCCAGCAGATCTTTGGAATCGAACTGGCCGAAGAAATCGAGGGCGATCACCTTATCGAAGGCGTAGGTGTAGTAGTTCGACGAATAACCGGTGAGATGGCCGAAGCTCGCGTACATGCGATTGCCTTCGACCCACGTCCACGGCTGCAACGACTCGTAGAGCTGCTTCGTGATCGAGTCGAGTTGAATCTTCGCTGGATCCTGGTCATGCAAATCAAGCGAAAGAGTGGTGTAGTAAAGCTGCGCGCGGACCCAGTCCGCGCGCCCGAACGAGCCCGCGCGCTTCATCTTCTTGATGATCCCGGAGGAGAGGATTTCTCCGGTCTCATAGTGCCTGGCGAAGGACTGGAGCAGCTTTTCGTCGCGGAAGAACTCTTCCAGCATCTGCGAAGGAACTTCGATGAAATCGCCCTCGGTGGCAAATCCTGACAGGCCCGCCCACTCGGTGTGACCGCCGAGGATAGCGTGCATCAGGTGGCCGAACTCGTGGAAGAAGGTGACCACGTCGGAGTATTGCAGCAGTCCCGGATCGCGAACCGCCGCCTCCCGCGACTCGCGGCGCTGCTCTTCGGCGGCCCTGGCTTCGAGCTCATGCTGCTGCTGCGGAATGTGCTCCGGCTCTCCGGAAAGGGTCTCCAGCGGCTGAGGGGTGTGCAGGGAGGGCCCGTCGTCGCCGCCCGGAAAATTGCATATCAGCGCCGCCTCAGGCAGCGCTCGCCCGCGGACTCCGGTAACCACGGGAGCTGCGGAGAACCATTTGTCTTTTCCCTCACGCGGATGCATGTCGAGATAAAAGCGGCCCACATGCTTGCCTTTATCGAAGACGTCGAAGACCGAAACCGATCTGTGCCAGGCCGTTCCCTGCGAACGCTGGAACTCCACCTTGAAGAGCCGGGCGGCCGTGTCGAGCACGCCGGCTTCGACCCGTGCGTACGGAAAGTAGGGGCGCACGGATTGTGAATCAAAGTCGAAGGCCGAGCGGCGGAACTGCTCATACCAGTACCCGCGGCTGGTGATGTCGATGGCCTTGAGGCCGGAGTGCCGCGCGCGTGCGAAATCCAACACCAGCTTGTGCTCATGCTGCGCGCCGTCGCGGCTGGCATCGTTGAGCTTCTGCAAGAATGTGCGCACGTTGGCCGCGGAGCCCATCATCTGATCGGCCGTGGCCAGATCAGCCCAGCTTGGGAAGCCGAGGATGCTCGCGATCTCCTGCCGCGTGGCCAGCAGGTCAAGGAGAATCTGCTGGTTCACCGGGTAAGCGCGGGTGTTGTATGCAAAAAACATCCGCTCGCGCAGGTCCGCATTGGAGGCAAAGGTCATGACCGGCTGCATGTCGGGCGGATCGGTGGAGATTACCACGCTGCCGTCCGCGTCGAAGGGATGACGCGCGAGATAGTCGGCGGGAAGGCCGTCGAGTTCGTCGGCGGTGGCCTGAATCGTCTTGCCGCCTTCCTGGATGTTGCGGCTGAACTCGAGCGAGAGACGCGTGGTCTTCTCGTGCAGCGTCTGCAAACGGTCGCGCGTGGGCTGGTCCTTGTCCACGCCCGCCAGCCGGTAGCTGAGCAGGGTGCGCTCGACGTAGTGTTTGGTAGCCGGACTCGCTCCTTCCACGTCGATGGCGACCAGCGCTTCGTAGACCTCCCGGTTGAGGCTCAGGGCGCTGCCGGCAACCGCGACCCGCTGCGCTTCAATCTGGGCCTGGTCCCGAACACCCTTATCCGGCGCAACGGAGTTGAGAACTCCTGCCTGCGCGCCGGCCAGGCTCAACTGCTCGACGGCGTGGTCATACAGGCTCAGCGAGTTTTCCGGCGTCCGCTCGCCTTCGAGGGCCAGCAGGCGGGCAAGCGCGGCCTCATGTTCAGCCAGCCGGGAGCCGACCCAGGCGGTGAGTGCATCGGCTGAAGCGGCGCCGCCGGCATCCCAGGCATGCAGTTCGCTGGTCGCGGTAGCGGAAGGGGTCTCAAGGGGCATAGCGGAAAAATCCTCCAACCTTCTAGGTTGCCATATCGGACCGGCTCCAGTATTGGATGCCAGGACTGGTTCGACCAAAATCATGGAAGTGGGATAAGCTCGCGCCCGAGCACCGCGCGGCAAATATCGAGATGGAGCGCTGAGGCGAATACCTACGGCAGTCTCTCTCCGGCCGCCGGGGCAAGCATAAATGGGTTCACTCGCGAGCCGGCGATGGAAGGAGTTGGCTCGGCTCCGGCGCGGCGCGCGAACGGAGGCTGGAAGCGCGCACGACCATGTGCGGGGGGATGAGTTCGCTCTTTGGACGGCGGGGTGTCTTGTTGTGCGCCAGCTTCAGAGCCAGGGAGGCCGCGACCTTCCCGATGGTCATGCTGCCCTGGTCCACTGACGAGAGCGGAACGCGCAGTAAATCGGAGTAGGAAAGATTGCCGCACCCGACCACCGCCACGTCTTCGGGAATCCGGAGGCCGGCATCGAGAATGGCGCGCATCGTTCCCAGCGCGACGGGATCGTTGAAACAGAAGATGCCATCCGGACGGCTCTTGTGACCAAGCAGCTTTGACGCCGCTTCATAACCGCCTTTTTCGCCGCGGTGATCTCCGGAGCTCCCGATCGAGACGATGTGTCCGGGCAAAGGAGCCATCTGCGCGGCCGCGAGTGCCCGGCGATAACCGTCGAGGCGGCCGAGGGCCGTGCTGATCTCCGGTCCGCGGACGTGCGCAATGCGCCGGCATCCTTGTTCGATGAGGTGGGTCGTAGCCAGCAGGCCGACAGCCCTGTCATCCACGCCCACAAAGTTCGATTCGAGGCCGGAGAACTGGCGGTCCAGGAGAATATACGGGGTTTTCTGCTCCTCGATGCGGCGAAAGCTTTCGACCGTCCACTGCGAAGAAGCGATCAGCAGGACGTCGACACGCCGGGCGAGCAACTGCGCGATCTCCTCCTGCTCCAATGCCGGATCCTCGTCGGAAGAGGAGATGAAGAGGCTGTAGCCCTTCTTCCGCACTTCGACCGAGATGGCCTTGGCGATCTGGGCGAAGAAGGGATGCAGCAAATCGGGCACAACCAGGCCGATGGTCCAGGTTTGGCCGGTGATGAGGGAACGGGCGGCGAAGTTGGGCTGATAATTCAGCTCCTTAATCCGTTTCAGGACACGTTTACGCGTCGCTTCCCCGATATCCGGATGGTCGCGCAATACCTTCGAAATGGTGACGACCGACAGGCCCAGGTCATGGGCGATATCCTTCAGTCGCGTGGCCATTCGTTCCCGTCTCCCGACCTGGGCCCGATTGCTGTCGCACAAACGCCGCGGGCCCACCGCTTGCAGTTTACATGGCGCAGAGAGGGGCTGCGGCAGCATCCCCGCGAGGGCCCGGCAAGACCCGCGAGAGAACCGGGGCCTGATTGCGGCGCGAAGATGCTGCGCGGATTTTGTCGGCCGGATAGGTCGGCAGATGAGAGCCAGGAGAGGCGCTTGACATTCCCATCGGCCAAGCTTTAGCTTGATCTTCGATACAGTTATCGATTACTTTGAGATTTCCGGAGCCGATATGTTGAAGGAGATGGGGCGCTGGCGGCCCGCGGCGGAGGCGGTCGATCCTGCCCGCATTCCCCGGCGGCGTCTTGCCACAGGCGCCCTGTTGCCGGCCATCGGCCTGGGCACCTTTGGCTCCGATCACGCTTCGCATGAGGCGGTAGCGGAGGCGGTGCGGTATGCCGGCGCGGTCGGATACCGGCACTTCGATTGCGCTTCTGTCTACGGCAATCAAGCTCATATTGGCCGCGTTCTCGAGGAGATGCTGCGGAACGGCCTGAAGCGCGAGGAGCTGTGGATCACCTCGAAGCTATGGAACGATATGCATGGCGAAGAAGATGTGGCGGCGAGTTGCGAACAGTCGCTCGCCGACCTGCGGCTGGATTACCTCGACCTTTATTTAGTGCACTGGCCATTTCCGAACCATCACCCGCCCCACTGCGATGTAAGCATGCGCAATCCCAACGCCGTGCCGTACATTCACGAAAACTACATGCGCACGTGGAGAAAGATGGAAGAACTGGTGGATCGCGGCCTGGTGCGGCATATCGGGAGCTCGAACATGACGGTTCCGAAGCTGAAGCTGGTTTTGCGGGATGCGCGGATCAGGCCTGTGGCGAATGAGATGGAGTTGCATCCTCACTTTCAGCAGCCGGAGCTGTTTTCTTTTCTTCGCCGGAACGAGATTGAGCCGATCGCCTATTCTCCGATTGGTTCTCCGGCCCGGCCGGCGCGCGACCGCACGCCCCAGGATTCTTCGCCGATTGAGGACCCCATTGTCCTGAAGATCGCCGAGCGGCTCGGCGTTCACCCGGCCGTGGTTTGCATCAAGTGGGCGGTACAGCATGGGCAGACGCCGATTCCATTCTCGACCAATCACCGAAATATACTCGCGAACCTCCGCGCCGTGGCAAGCGAGCCATCGTCCGAATCATTGTCCGACGATGACATGCGGGCCATCGCCGCAATTGACCGCAACTGCCGGCTGATCAAAGGGCAGGTTTTTTTGTGGAAGGAAGATCAATCGTGGGAGGATCTCTGGGATCCGCAGGGCGAGATCACTCCGCCTTGAAGCGAAATGCTTCCGGGCCGCGGAGCACAACGGAGACGAATGCATGAGCACAACAATGAGAGCCGCCTACCTGCCCGGCAACAGCACCGTCGAGATGAGGACCGTGCCGGTGCCGACGCCAGGCCATGGCGAGGTTCTCATCGAGGTGAAAGCTTCAACCATTTGTGGCTCGGATATCCGGTGCATCTATCACGAACATCTTGGCAAGGGGCCGGAAGGCTACCAGGGCGTGATCGCCGGCCATGAGCCGGCAGGGGTGATTGCCGAGGCCGGACCGGGCTGCCGCAGGTTCAAGGAGGGCGACCGGGTCATCGTTTATCACATCTCCGGCTGCGGAGTGTGCATGGATTGCCGGCGTGGATTCATGATCTCGTGCACCAGCCCGGTTTATCGGCGTGCCTACGGCTGGCAGCGGGACGGCGGGATGGCTCGCTACATGATCGCGGAAGAGAAGGATCTCATTCCGCTTCCGGACGAGCTATCGTATGCCGACGGCGCGCAGGTGGCGTGCGGATTCGGCACGGTCTACGAAGGGCTGGAAAAGATAGGCGTCAGCGGCAACGACGCGGTGCTGATTACGGGACTGGGGCCGGTGGGCCTTGCCGCCGGCTCTCTCTGCCGCAAGCTCGGGGCGCAGAAGATCATCGGCATTGACGTTTCCAAGGAGCGTCTCGACCTGGCCATGCGGCTCGGGCTTTGCGATGCGGTGCTGGCTGCCGGCCCGGACAACGTGGCGCAGGTGCGGGACCTGACAGCCGGTAACGGCGTAGAGCGCGCCGTAGATTGCTCGGCGAATGCCGAGGCGCGCGCGACAGCGATTCGCGCCACGCGTAAGTGGGGCAAGATGGTGATGATCGGCGAGGGCGGCTCGGTCACGTTCAATCCATCACCGGACATCATCCACGACCAGAAGACGATTTACGGGTCGTGGGTCACCTCGACCTGGAAGATGGAAGAGCTCGTCGAGAAGCTGGTTCGGTGGAAGCTGCACCCGGAAGAGATCATCACGCACCGCTTCGGCCTGGAACAAGCTGACGCAGCCTATGCGCTGATGGCCTCCGGCCAATGCGGCAAAGTAGCGGTCTGTCCGGGAGAGGATTAAACAATGGCTGCGCCGATCATTCACGGCAAACCCGACCACCGCAAACCCGACGGTTTGCGCACGGCGCAATCGTGGGAGCAGAAGCTGAACAGGCGGCTGCCGCTGTTCGGGCATCGAAACTGGATTGTCGTTGCCGATGCGGCCTATCCGGCGCCGTCCAATCCCGGCATCGAGACGGTTGTGGCCGGAGGGAATCATCTTCACGTTGTTCGCGCGGTGCTGGAACGCTTTGCCGCCTGCGAACACATTCGCGCCAATGTTTATGTGGATCGAGAGCTCGATTTCATCGTGGAGCGCGATGCGCCCGGCATTGAGGAATACCGGAGAGATCTCCACGGCCTGCTCAAGGATGCGGCCATCCAGCAGCTGCCGCATGAAGAGATCATCGCCAGGCTTGACCAGTGCGCGCAGCTTTTCAGAGTGCTGATTCTCAAGACCGGCCTGACGCTCCCGTACACTTCGGTTTTTTTCGAGCTGGACTGCGGATATTGGAATGCTGAGGCGGAAGAACGTCTGCGGATGGCAATGCGCAAGTAGGCGCATCCGTCTCATTCCCCTGAATTTCGCATCATCATTCCGCGGTCATCTTGAGCTATGAGACTGCTTCTCGATACAGGGACACTAGCTCGAAAGAGATTTTACGCAGCGGAATCCAATGTTCGCGGTGGAGCTATCCGGCGTGTTTTGCGTGCGCGCACCGACGCGGTAGCGGTTGCAGTAGGAGGCGTGGCAGAGAAACGAGCCGCCCTTCATGACTTTTTTCTTTCCGTTCGCGGGACCTGCCGGATCGTGTGCAGCGGGATCTGCGGAAAATTTTGTCTGGAACCAGTCGGCGCACCACTCCCACACATTCCCGGTAACTGAGTAGAGCCCATATCCATTGGGAGGAAAGGCGTCCACCGGGGAAGGTCCCGTGTAGCCGTCTTCGCCCGTGTCACGCGTGGGAAAGCGGCCCTGCCAGATATTGCAGAGGTGCTTGCCATCGGGCGTCAGCTCGTCGCCCCAGGGATAGAGCTTCTGTTCAAGACCGCCGCGTGCCGCGTACTCCCATTGCGCTTCGGTGGGCAGGCTTTTGCCGGCCCATTCCGCATAGCTGGCGGCATCGTTCCACGAGACATGCACCACGGGATTGTTCTGCTGGCCGTCGATCTGCGAGCCGGGGCCTTCCGGATGGTTCCAACAGGCGCCGGAGACCTTGCACCACCAAGGCGCCGCAGCTACGGTGTCTTCCACCAGTTTTTGAAAACGATTCTGGGGGATATGCGACCAGAAGACAAACGACCAGCCAAATTTTTCTGCCTCGGTGCGGTAGCCCGTGGCGCTGACGAAGGCGCTGAAATCCTCGTTGGTTACAGGGAAGACATCGATGGCAAAGGGAGAGAGGATCACCGGCCGAACGGGTCCCTCGCCGTCGGCCGGGAACCCGCCGGGATAATCCGTTCCCATCAGGAAGGCGCCGCCGGGCAGCGAGACCATGGGCCGCCGGGCATCTGCTTCAGACACGTCCTTTTTGAAGAGAGGCGAGCCGGATGCGTCGGTTGCCGGTACGGCGCCGCAACAGGTTGACTCTGCCGCGCGCGCGGCGCTCGGAGCGCAACATGCCTTGGGCAAAGTGGGGACTACCACGTCTTCGCTGTGCTTGTTCCCGGATTGCAAGTCGTCCGCGGCCATTGCCTCTATTATCTCTCGATCCCGCGCGTCTCGATTTCGTGAGGCGGACAGGATGCCCCAAGCGCGACTCAATGCGCGGCGCCGGAGACTTTGCCCCCTGCAATGGACTTCCAGTCCTCCCGCGAAAGAGCGATTGCGATGCAGTGAGAAATCGTCAATCCATATGCGGAGATTCTCGCCATGCTAGAAATTAATAGTGATGGTCACTGGAGATTTGGATCAGCTCCTTGCGCAGTGGGGGGCCGACTCGCGGCTGCTCGAACCGGAGCGTCTGCGCGAGCGGTTCGAGATTCTCGATGAATTGGACGCCCATTTCGGAGAGCCGCACTCCGAAGAGGCTTTGACCGATCCCGACTATGCGCCAATCAATGAGCGCGCGCAGGCAATGCGGATGAAGCTCGAAGTTGCGAATTCTGCAATTTACCAGTTGATTCGCAGCGAGGTGCAGCGTGGCGCTGCGCCTTCCAGTTTGCTTCGATGGCTTCAACTATGCCGCATGGGAAAAGATGCTCCTGCCGCCGGTTTGAGTTATGACCATCTGGATGAGTTGATGAGCGGCGTCTTCGAACTCCGGGAACCGGGTCTTGCAGATGTTCATCCAAGCGGCGAAATGGTCTTCTATCAACCGACGCCTGTGCGTCACATTCTTAGTCTCATCGAAGCGTGCGCGTTGTCCGCAGCGGATGTTCTTGTTGATCTCGGATCCGGCTTGGGACACGTGGCGATGCTGGCCTCTATCCTGACCGGAGCCCGATGCATAGGAGTCGAGACTGAGGCTGCCTATGTCGCGAGCGCTCGGCACTCGGCTCAGAGTTTAGGCCTGAGCAAGGTCGCATTCATTCAGCAAGACGCGAGAGACGCTGATCTATCCGACGGGACCGTGTTCTATCTCTACACGCCCTTCACAGGCGATCTACTGAGAACTATGCTGCGTAGACTGCGGCATGAAAGTTTAGATCGCGCCATCCGAGTCTGCACGCTTGGGCCTTGCGCGCTTGAGGTCGCAAAAGAGAGCTGGCTCGAGACAGACACAAGACCAGAGCCAAATCAAATTACCTGTTTCCGGTCGAGAGCCGAATGATCTTGTGAATGCTTCACATCATTTGCGCGGCCAGCGGCGCCCTAGCGAGAGCCGCAGAGTACAAAATTTCCTGGAACCAGCGGCTCAAGGAGTACGTATAGGCAGCATGATGAGGTCCTGAGATGTTCATCTCCGGACAACACGAGACAAAAGTGGACGGTCTTACGGCTTGTCGCGATCGAGCGGACAGACAAGGGCGTCTTCAGTTTTCAGTCACATACACCGTTTAACAAGAGTGGCAAAGAGAATGCTCTCCCTTCGCTTGCGGAGACACAGGAGGTTTGCGGCTTCTTCTACGCGTGCTGTTCATTTCGGCGATAACATCCGGTCTCCGGCGATCTTAGCCCGAGAGCGGCCTTAGGCGAGGTGCGAGAACGTCACGCTCGTTCGTCCCTCTTGCGCATTCGCATTGTCCGCTTTTCATGAAAGTGCGGGACCCCAGCAGTGCCCTTCAACAGAACAGGAAGTGTCAAGCATTTGAGATTTGATTGACCAGACGGGCTCATCGACGAGGGAGGATACGCAAATGAAACTCTTCCGCGCGAAAGCAATGATTTTGATCCTGGCCGCTTGCCATGGTGCCCACGCCCAAAACCCGGTGGATGAAAGCGACGCGATTCGGCGCGCGACCGCATTGAAGGTCCACGGGGATTTTGCCGGCGCCATCGCGATCCTTGCTCCTATTGCCGCTTCGCCTTCAACGGGTTTATCGGATGAGATGAAGGGCGTGGTCTGGAGTCTGCTCGGTTCCACCTACCAGATCTCGGACAATTTCGGTCGAGCGCAGTACTGTTATGAGCGAGCTATCACGGTTCTCCAGCAGCTTCCTTCCGCTCAAACAGAACTGGCATCTGCGATCAACGGCCTGGGATCGCTGGAGGAAACGCTGGGGCAGTCCACGGAGTCGGAGCGCCTAAGAAAACGCGCGGAAAAGATCTATGAGATGCTCGATGATCATGCCGGCATGGCACGCATTTCCACGAGTCTCGCCATCATTGCCCTGCGAAACAATGATCGTTCTGCAGCTCGCGCCTATCTCGCTCGGGCTCTCCAAGAATCGCGGCTTGCCCACGGTCTGGAAGAGGATGATTTCGCGTCGATGAGCAGCGTCCAGGGATGGCTCGCTCTCAACGAGAAGAAGCCGCAATTGGCGCTGTCCTTCTTCGAAGATGCGATAGCGCATTGGACCCGGCGCCATGGAGCAAACAGTTGTCAAGTAGCGACCGGCATGGTGTTGCGGGCGGAGGCTCGCGAGGGAAACGGCGACTTCACCGATGCGTCGACTGATATTCAGCAAGCGGAGAACATCTTCTTGAATGTCCTGGGAAGGAACAGCACGCTCTACTGGAACACGGTTTTGCAGGAGGCTGCGCTTCTGAAACGCGAGGGCCGCCGGCGCGACAGCTGGTTTCTGGAGAAAAGCGCGACAAGTGCTCTCGGCAATATAGAGCGCCAGGGCTGTGTGAATTGCACGATCACAGCGGAAGCATTCCGATGACCCGGCTGCTGCGGTGAGTTAAGATTCTAGCTATCGCGCGCTTTGCGTCCCAGTTCCGCCGCGCGCAGGCAGGTTATTGAGCGTAGATGTTTCGGCAAGGAGGGCTGCTTGCTGCATCCTTTACCCGATTTCGGAGTGTGGCCCGGTCTCGACTGGGAACAGTGGAAGGACACCGCTGAAACGCTTCACATGTACATGCAGATCGTCGGCAAGACGCGGCTCGCTCTCACGCCTCTGCAGAACCACTGGTGGAATGTCCCGTTATACGTGACGGCGCGAGGCCTCTGGACATCGCCCATGCCCACACAGGACGGCGAGCTGCTCGACGTAGAATTCGACTTTTTGGCGCATGAAGTTGTCTGCCGCACCAGCCGGGGAGATATTCGCAGAATCGAGCTAAGCCCCAAACCGGTTGCCGATTTCTTCCGCGAATTTTTCGAAGCGCTCACTGCTCTGGGCGTGCACGTGACCATCGATCGCATGCCGGTGGAGCTTGCCAATCCCATCCGTTTCGATCTCGACACGGTTCACGCGAGCTACGACAGAGATGCTGCCTGGCGCTTCTGGCGTGCGCTCGTCATCGTCGATACGCTTCTGAAGCGTTTTTCCACCAACTTCTACGGCAAGATCAGTCCGGTGCATTTTTTCTGGGGATCGTTCGATCTAGCGGTCACGCGCTTCAGCGGCAGGCGAGCGCCGCCGCGTCCCGATGCCGACCCGATTCAGGCCGAAGCGTATTCGCACGAGGTGATCAGCGCCGGCTTCTGGCCGGGGAATGGCGGCTATGGCCGCGCCGCTCTTTATGCGTATGCGGCGCCGGTGCCCGAGGGACTGAGCCAGGTTGTTCTTCGCGGCAAAGGAGCTTTCGACGCGCAGATGGGTGAATTTCTCCTCGATTACGACGACGCGCAAAAGGCTTCTGATCCGGCCGGAACGGTGCTCGCGTTTCTTGAGCAGACGTATTCGGCAGCCGCGGACCTGGCGAAATGGGATCGCGCCAGCCTGGATCGGACGAGCATGATCGACGGCTCCCCGCGCTAGGGCCGGCCGCGGCCGGCGAGTGCGCCTTAGGAGCATAGAGCGGCCGTGGGACTCGATGAATCCTCTCCATTCCCAAAGACTCTTCAACGCGCTGCGGCCAAGATTGCCTGAAGGCCGGCATTTACAATTTCTCGAACAACGATCTCTAATTCAATGATCTCTAATTGGCTGACACATCCAGTTGCGGCGAGGCCTATGAATTTCCTGCGGAGCTCCCAGATTCGGCGCTGTGCTCTCCTTCTTGTTCTTGTGCAGATCGGCGTCGCGCAAGAGGTCAGCTTCCATATCACGCCGCAACGCCCCGTAGAGGAGCTGCGCGCGGAGGCGCTCAAGGCGCAACCTCCGCATGAGCAGGGATTTTTCCTCAAGCCCGATCTGGTGGAGCTGGTCAAACTCGATCCAACCATCAAGCTCGACATCCGCTACGCCACGGCGAACAATTTCTTGAGCACTCCCGTATACACGCAGGCGCGGGCTTTTCTGCAACGGCCGGCGGCGGAGGCTCTGCTCCACGCCCATCGCGAACTCAAGGCAGATGGATATGGCCTGATCATCCACGATGGCTACCGTCCCTGGTACGTCACGAAAATCTTCTGGGACGCCACGCCGGACGACAAAAAGATTTTTGTCGCCGATCCCGCCACGGGCTCGCGGCACAATCGCGGATGCGCCGTCGACCTGTCCTTGTACGATTTGAAAACGGGAAAGGAAGTGCAGATGCCCAGCGGCTATGACGAAATGACTCCACGCGCCTATGCCGACTATGCCGGCGGCACGGCCGATGAGCGCGCTCGCCGCGCCCTTTTGCGCCATGTGATGGAGCAACAGGGTTTCACGGTTCTTCCCGAGGAGTGGTGGCACTTCGACTACAAAGATTGGAAACAGTATCCGATTCTGAATGTGAAGTTCGAAGATTTAGGACAGTAGAGAGATTGCACTGCTCAACGCGGTGGCAACCGCCAGCGACGAGTCAGGCGCTCATACGCCGGTTCCGGCAGTTGCACCAGTAATGGATTGCGTTGCGGATCAAGCCAGGTGAGCAACGTCTCCAGATCACTTTGCGGCATCGCCGTGCATCCCGCCGTGCCTTGGTCGCGGCTACGCCAGATGTGGAGAAAGACGCATGAGCCGCCTCCCGGCACGGGCGCAACCTGATTGGCCCCCGCAACCGTGCCATTGTGATCCACAACGATTCCCCAGCGGTACGACTCACCGGTGTCGCGCATGTGTTCCGAGCTATTCCAGTCGGGAGTGACGGCAGACCGATCCAACACCCGGTTATAGTGCTGCGAGTGAACGTCGTCCACGCATTCGATCGATGGGGTCAGAGTGAGAAAGGGTAATTTCAATCCCGGCAAAGGCTGCGAAGCGTAACCGAATGCGGTACCCAGTGCGAACACGCCTGCAGGCGCCCTTCCATCTCCCTCGTGTTTGACCGGCTCATCCGCCAAGCGGACATCGGAGCCGTCGGTCGCGATCACGCCGATGCCCCAACCGAGTCCACTCTTGCCGACGACGATCGGGATCGGCTCGCCAACGGGACGCCATTTTGCGTGAGCGGTGGCGCGTTCATAACGCTGCAACCGTCCTTCGACGACGCTCCAGCCCGATGTCGTGACGACGACCAACTGGATGGAACGCGCGAGAGCATCGGACTTGCCCGCATCCGATTGAGCAGGACTCAATGAACTGCCGCCCGCGGCCACCGACACACAAAGGAGAAGAGACAGAGGTTTCATCAAGAGCAGTGTAAGCCAAAGGCCGCCAAGACGACGCGATCTGCTTTGCTCAGTCGCCCGCAGCTTGTTGCGATCACTGCGTGGGCTCGAGGGTTAACCGCTGCACCCGCCAATTCAGCAATTCGGCAGCGTATAGAAGGTTCTCAGACGGGCAAGCCAGTTCATGAATCCAGCCGAACTGCCCAGGACCGTGGCCGGTGGCGCCAAGTACGCCCAGCACTTTGCCGTCCAGCGTGAGTTTATAGATGCGCCCCGGATAAGCATCTGACGCATACAGCACCTGATGCGGTCCCGGCGTGATGCAAATCGCCCACGGAGAGCCGTTCATCATTGTCTTGTTCAAAGGCACAGGAGCTTCGTCTGTCGGGGGCACTTCCGAAGGCATGTTTCCCATCCATGGACGAATCGCATGGTCGTACGGGATGTTGATGTGGATCTCACGAAGAAACTTGCCATCTCCGTCGAAAACCTGAATGCGCCCGTTGCCGCGGTCGGCCACATACACATTGCCCGCATCATCCGTAGCGATACTGTGCGGCGTATTGAACTCGCCCGGACCGGTTCCCGGTTCTCCCCAGGACTTGATCCAGTTTCCGTCTTTATCGATCTTGGCTACGCGGGAATTGATGTAACCGTCGCTGATATAGGTATTGCCGGCCGCGTCCCAGGCCATATCAGTGACCTGACGAAACTCCCCATCGATCGGTGGCAGGGGCGGCTTGGGATGCTTGAGGGGGCCGGTTTTTTCGTCGGCGGCCTCCTGTTTGCGGCCAAAGACCATCAATACCCGGCCTTCTGGATTGAATTTGATGACCATATCCGATCCTTTGTCCGCGGCCCATATGTTGTCTTCGTTGTCGACCTTGACGGCATGCGCAAAGCTCCATGCATAGAGATGATGGCCGATCTCGCGGACATACTTTCCGTTGGCGTCAAACTCGAGCAGCTGTGCCGCCGCTGCTCCATAGGCCGGGCCCGTGGTGCCGCCACGAGAAAAGACGAAGACATGTCCCTTTGAATTAACCGCCACGCCTGCAGCCTCGCCGAAATACAGGTCCGGCGGGAGCTGAAAGAAATCTGTCTGGGCATGGAACTTGATCTCCCGCACCGATTGCTGGCCGAACAGCTGGATGGGCAGGCAAAGTACCGCCGCTAATGCGAGACGTTTCATTCCTACTCTCCTGAGCTCACGGGTCAACCGCGGCAAGGCGCGGCGTTCTTCATCTCCGCGCGCAATTCTACGTGATTCGCCGGGACACGGGAAGGGCCATCAGGACGGCACGACCTGCTTCGCTCGCGCGCCGCGCCAATACAACACCAGCCCCAGCAGGATCGTCGCAACCGTACACGCAACCAGCTTCAGCACAAATCCGAGCTTGTTCGTGGAATCACCGGGCGGCACGAGCGAAAGAAAAATCCCCGCCAGCACGACGACGAATCCCAAGCCTCCGCAAATCCAAACGCCCCTCACCCCTCCGGGTACCAGCACAGCCCGTCGATTCTCGGTGCGATCTTTGCGGCGCGCGAGTTTGATGACTGCCGCGAACATGTAGAGATAGGGAATGAAGTAAAGAATGATGGCGGCATCCACCAGCAGTTGATAGGCGTCGAGCGTCGTCTCATTGATCTGGCTTGCCAGCAGAATAGCGCCCGAAATCAAGGCCTGCGCGAGAATGGAGACATACGGGGTCTTCCAGCGGGGATGGAGCTTGCCGAACGCGGCAGGCAGATAACGATCAATTCCAACCACGAAGGGCACACGCGCAAAACCGGCCACGTTGGTGCCAACCTGGCCGACATTCCCTACGCTGGCGAGAATGGCCGCCACCATGCCCAGGAAACCGACGCGCAAGATGACGGAGCCCACCGCGATGGCGTGAAAGACGCCGCTCTGCGGATCGAGATCGGCTGCGGGCACCAGCGAGAGCACCGCGAATGATCCTGCAATGTAGATGAGGGTAATCAACGCGCCGGCGCCAAATACGGCGCGGGGCAGCGTGCGGCGCGGATCGCGCACCTCTTCACTCATGGCGGAGACGAGTTCTAATCCCGCGAATGCGAATGCGATCTGCGACCAGAAATTGACGGTATCCCAGTTCCACACGGGCATCATGTTGGAGAACGTGAAATGAGTCACGGAGCCGTGCTGCCATCCAACCAGCACCGCAATCACCGCCAGCATCAGCAGAGGCACATACATGCCTACGCCACCTGCATTCTGAAGCCATTTACCCACGTTCAGCCCAATGAGGTTCAGCACCACGGCGATGAGCAGCATGGCAAGAGAGACGGCGAGCAGAAAGGGCCGGCTCTGCGCGAGCGCGACGCCGCGGCCTCCGCCGATATACGCGCTCATCGAGGCGCTGGCCAGCAGCAGCCCCGGAAAATAGAACACGGCATTGGTCCAGTAAGTCCAGCCGGCGATGAATCCGTGAAAGGGACCAAACGCCTCTTTGGACCAAACGTACAAACCGCCCTCCTCAGGAAAGCGCGAGGAAAGCTCATTGATCACCAGTGCTCCGGGGACGAAGAAGAGGATCGCGGCCAAGACCCACAAGCTGATCGAAGAAGTGCCGTTATGCCCGGCAGCCGCGATCCAGCGCGGCCCCAGAGCCGTGGCGATGTTGAATAACAGCACATCCCAAAAGCCCATGATTTTGCGCAGTTGCGATTTGGGATCGGCTGAAATCCCGGCTGGAAGGGTCATAGAGATTTCTCCCATCCGCGAAACAACTGAAGCAGCATGCGGAGATCATAAAGGAAAGAAGAACCGGGGACGAGATGTATTACACTCATTCGAATGCGACGCAATCCTTTTTCTCTTCGCATGATCTTACTCGATTCAATCTTGCGTATTATGCCGGCGAGCGAAGAGCCGTGGCCTGCAACGATGAAAGCTTAGCCTGGGAGATTGGCAATGAAACGAATCTTATTCTTGTTTTTGGCCGTTCTTGCGACTGCTTCCAGTCTGTGGGCAGCGCCTGTCGCGCTTTTTTACATGACTGAATCGCCGGATTCGATCCGTTCTTTCCTGGCGCACTCCAGCCAGATCGACCTGCTCGTGCCCACCTGGTACCAGGTGGACGAGAACGGATTGGTCAGCGGCGCTCCGGACCCAGCCGTGCTCGACCGGGCTCACCAGGAAAATCTGCCCGTGATGCCGATCGTGGCGCTGATGAACGACAAGAAGTTCCACGCGCTGGCCGGCAATCCCGCCGCCCAGGCGCACATGAACGAGGCGATGATCCGCGAATCGAAACTTCATGGTTATTCCGGATTCCAATTTGATTTCGAAGATATCGACTGGACAGACAGCGACCTGTTGACGGCGCTGGTGAAATCCTCGGCAGAAGTGATGCACGGAGCCGGATTGAAGTTAACGATCGCCACGGTGCCCAATGAGCCCGGTTATCCCGGCCAGAGCGCGTATTCCACCTGGATGTACAGCGAGTGGCGCGGCGCCTATGACATCGCCGCGCTCGCGAAGTACGTCGACCTGGTCTGCCTGATGACCTACGATCAGCACAGCCGTTGGACTGCGCCCGGCCCTGTTGGCGGCTGGGCGTGGACGGTCGACAATCTTCGCTACGCCCTCGAAGCGGTCCCCAAAGACAAGCTCTCTCTGGGCATTCCCCTCTACGGCTACCACTGGTATGCCGGACCCCCGATCAAAGATCCAACCACCGGCAGAATGAGACCCAATCCTACCGCCGATTCCATCGGCACGCCCGACGTTCTGCAGCTCGTAAACGCCTACAACGGCAAGATCCAGTGGGATGCAGAGGAGCGCAGCGCCTATGTCTACTTCACGCGGGACCAGTTGCGCGAATGGATTTTCTTCACCGATGCGCGGACCTTCAAAGAGCGCTATGACCTCGTTCAGCAGAGCGGGCTTGAAGGTTTCTGCTCCTGGGTTCTTGGTGACGAAGATCCGGCAATCTGGAAGATTCTTCCGGAAAGGCCGAAGGCTGGAGAAAGATGAGCTGGTTTCAGCGCTCTCAGATGCTTAACGGCGAACCGAGCAGCTCGTGCTTATTGCGCAACAGGCGATTGACAATCTTGTACCGGTCTCCCCGGTAGACTGACTTCACGTGTTCGACCGGTTTGCCGCTCTCGAGAAAAGAGACCCTCGTAAATAAGAACACCGGACTCTTCGGCGCGATCTGCAGAAGCCGTTCCTCCTCCGCGTTCGCTTTGCCCACCTCTATCACTTCATTGGTCACCATCAGGTGGATTCCATAATGCTCCGCCAATTTCTGATAGAGAGACGTGGCTGGATCAAAGGTTTCCAACAGGTCCGGGCAGAAATGTTCGGGCAGGCAACTGCACTCGATGCCCATGGGGAAAGAATCAGCGTAGCGGACCCGGCGGAGACGAAAGACCCTCTCCTTGGCGCCCAGGTCCAAAGCCTCCCTCGTCTCCTGGCTGGGCATCTGAAGGCGAAATGAAATCAATTGCGAATGCGGTGTAGCTCCCCGCAGCCGGGTTTCCTCGCTGAAGGAGAGCACCTGGCGAAAATCTCTCTCCAGCTTCATTCTGGAAATGAACGTTCCCTTGCCCTGCCTGCTGTAAATCACTCCCATCTCGCAGAGGGATTTGACGGCCTGCCGGACAGTCATCTGACTCACGCCCATCCGGGCGGCGATCTTCTGAATCGACGGTAACGGTTCGTTGGGACTGAATGCGCCGGACTGGATCTGATCGAGCAGGCGTTGCTGAATCTGGTGGTAAAGAGGAATGCCGTTCCTGCGATGCAGCGGTGATGGACGTTGAAGGTCTTGCATGTTCATCAGCCCTTCTGATACACCCGCTTAGGAAAGCTAGTCAAGCTTCCGCTGGGCCGATTCAGATTTTCACTCCGAAAATTCACAACCATCTCACGATCATCGGGAGAACCGGCTCTTTCGCTGCTGGAACCGGGCCACTCAACCGGGAACACCGGTGCGAGGCTAAAACGGAAAACGTTGGCGAGAGCACGGATGTTTGCTCGAGTGAGGACGTCCGAAGCGCGATCACCGCCGGGTTGGACGCCGCCAGCCGGGAAGCAGTTTACTAACCCGGCTGGGGAAAAGGTTTTTTTCATTGACAGCTTCTCCGGCTGGATATATGGTAACATCCAGTCATCTAGATGACTTCACCAATCTGAACGGCCGACTCGATCAGTTTCAAAGCACGATGCCTGCTCAATATGGAGCTCCTCTCCCGGTATCTGTTGCCTTCGCTTTTAAGGCGAGATCTCGTGTCACATTTTTCAGCTAGCCGAAGCCAGGGATATGGGTCCCCCTTTTCTGTCGAACACGGCAAGAGCATGCGTGGCAGAATTCCACATCTCAAACGTCAACTGGAACTAGGACAATTCATTCCTGCACTGATTGCCTCGGGCGGCTTGGCGTCTCAAGCAGGGTTGTGCCCGCGGAATGAAAGCCTGATCCCCAGAAAGTTCTTTGGAGGCGACACCATGTTGAACCGAACTGCAAAATATGTCGTTGCCCTGTTGGTTGCGATCGGATTGACGTTTGCCGGCGCCTACGCCGCTGCGCAGAGCAGCGTTTCCGGCAGCATCAGCGGAACGGTGACGGATTCGAGCGGAGCTGTCATTCGCGATGCTACTGTCACGCTGACCAATACGGATCGCGGCGAGGATATTCGCAGCGTGAAGACCGGTTCTTCCGGCTATTTCACCGCGGAATCTCTGCCGTTGGGCACGTATCGCGTGACGGTGGCCGACTCCGGCTTCAAAACCGAAATCGTCACCGGGATTGTTCTGCATGCCAGCGACGCGCTAACCGTTAACCGCACGCTCGTGCCTGGCGGCACCAACGAGGTCGTCACTGTCAACGCCGGCGAGGCGCAAGTCAATTTTGAAGACCCTACCTCCGCCGGCCTCATCAACAGTGAACAGATGAACGAAATGCCCCTGGTCACGCGCAACTACGAGGCGTTGATGATCCTGCAGCCAGGGGTCGTATTCGGGGGCGCCACCAATGACCTCACCCGCGGGCCTGCCGGCTTGAGCGGCTCTTCGAGCACAGTAAATTTCTCGGTCAACGGCGGCCGCAGCACTTCGAATAATTGGACGATCGACGGGGCGGACAACGTGGACCGCGGCGCGAACCTCACCCTTTATACCTACCCGAGCCCCGATGCCATCGCCGAGTTCAAGGTGCTGCGCGGGCAATACAGCGCCCAGTTCGGCCGCAATGCTTCAGGACAGATCGACGTGGTCACTAAGTCCGGCACCAATGCGGTCCACGGCAGCGCCTACGAATATCTGCGCAATAACTACTTCGACGCCAACGGTTATCTGAACGACTATCTCGGCGCCAAAATCCAGCCCTATATCTACAATGTCTTTGGCTTTTCGCTTGGCGGGCCTGCTTACATTCCGAAAATCTATAACGGCAAAAACAAAACCTTCTTCTTCGTCTCCGAGGAATGGCAGCGGGAAATCAATACACTGGCCCAGGCAGCGGCTACCGTGCCTCAGCAATCGGAACGCAACGGCGACTTTTCGCAGTCCGGCCAGTTGATCAACGGCATCTGGACCACCGCGCCGGTTACCGTCTGTACTGCTTATACGACCAATCCGGCGACCCAGGTGAACACCTGTACGGCGACGGGCACACAGGTGACGAACATCTCACCCACAGCTCAGGCGTACCTGAAGGACGTGTACAGCAAAGTACCGGTTCCGGATACCGCTTACGACATCGCGCACAAGATGGACCCGCACACGATTCTGACCAACTTCAAAGATACCTTCAACAACCTCGACTCGACGGTGCGCATCGACCAGCAGTTCGGCCAGAAACTCAGCGTCTTCTATCGCTATCTGCACGATACGTTCCCGGAGGTTCTTCCCCAGGGCCAATTCACCACGGTCTACATTACCGGCGCGAACACGACGACCGTTGTCAATCCCGGAACCCAGCATCTCGCCCACGGAACTTACATCGTCAGCCCCACGATGTTGCTGAACGTGGGTTACGCGTTCTCCAACGGCAATATTGTCGGCACGCCTTCAGGCTTTCTGGCTTCCCCCGGGTCGCCTGACATTAAGTCGCCGCTTCCGTACCCGGATACCGTTGGGCTCATTCCCACTGTTGCCGTCAGCGGCATGACCACACTGAACGGCAGCGTGGCTTATACCGACCACGGCACCAACCACCAGGTCTTCGGAGACATTACCAAGACTCTTCACAATCACACGCTGATCGCGGGTTTTTCTTATAACCACTACCAGAAGCTCGAGAACAATACGACCGGCACGCAGGGCTCCTTCGGCTTCGCCAACGACTCTGATTTCGCCAATGTTCCCGTCTACACCACCTCGGGTGCCAACGAGGCGCAGGGCTTCGCCAACCTTCTCACCGGCAATGCCAACAACGGGTTCAGTCAGCTCTCCAGGGACCCGGTGACCGATATGAAGGCTGCGCTCTATGAGGCATTCGCCCAGGACAACTGGAAGGCGAATCCGCGCCTCACGCTGAACCTTGGCGTTCGCTATGCGTACTACGGCCAGCCGTGGGATGCGAATGGTCTGTTGAGCAACTTCGATACGGCCAAGTATAGCGCGACGGCAGCGCCGACCATCGCCGCTTCCGGCCTCATTTGCTTCACCAGTCCCTGCAGTCAGGCGGGAAGCAACGCGGGCCAGCCGACGACCGCCAATACGGCCGCGGATTACAGCGGGATTAATTACATCAACGGCATGATCTTCAATGGCCCGAGCAGCGCCAGCAATAACCAGAGTTCGCCCTTCGGCAACAAGGTGGGCGCTGCGCAAAAAACAAACTTCGCGCCACGCGTCGGTTTTGCCCTAGACCTCTTTGGCGATGGAAGAACGGCTCTTCGCGGCGGTTACGGCTGGTACTTTGACGACGCCGAGGTCAGCTATTACGAAACCACGGTCTTCGACAATCCACCTGCGGTTGCCACGTATTCAGTGACCCAGACGTCGCTCGATAGCCCAACCGGGGGCGCGCTTACAGCCCTTTCGACGACTCCCGCACGAATTCAGGCTCTTCCCACCAATTACAAGACGCCCTATGTCCAGCAATACTCGCTCGACCTGCAGCAGCAGATCTCGCCCACATTCCTGTTCGACATCGGCTACTTCGGCGACCACGGCACGCACCTGTTGGGTGCGCTCAATATCGATGAGCCAAAGCCGGGCGCTTGGCTCGGTGTGGTGAACCCAACGACGGTCAGCTCAGGTTGTGTTTTGAGCGGCGTGCCGGCGATGGTCAGCTCCACATGCGATCGCGTACTGAACCAGATCGTGCCGTATCTTGGATACCAGGCGATCGACTCGCTGCGAACCATCTTCAGCTCGAACTACAATTCGATGCAGGTGAAGGCAACCAAGCGCTTTTCCGGCAAGACGTATATCGACGCCAATTACACCTGGTCGCGCGATCTGACGAACGCACCTGCGGATTACTCGGGGTTCATCCAGAACATCTACAACATCAATGGCGACTATGGCCGCGCGTCAGATGACCGCAACAGTGTTTTCAGCTTTGACGGCGTTTTTGAAGAGCCTTTCTTCCGCGACCAGCGAGGGCTGGAGGGACGCCTGCTGGGCGGATGGGAGCTTTCCGCTATTTACTCGGTGGACTCGGGGCTGCCGTCGACGCTCTCAGCGAGCGGTGGTTCGTTCATCGTTTACAACCTGCCGAATGGCGCTGGCGGCTACTTCAATAACGCCCTCAACGGCGGTGAGATGACCGACAATGCGGGCCTGCGAATTCTATCCAATACCTCAACCAGCCTGCGGCCCAACCAGGTTGGCAATCCGAACCAGGCCTACAACGCGGGCAAGATTCATAACAAGCAGTACGAGTCGCCGGCGGCTCCGTGGTTTTACTCCGCGGCCTTCGCGGCGCCTGCGCCCAACAGCCCTGTCCCTGGAACTGCGAAGCGCGGAACCATCCAGGGTCCCGGCTTCAACAACCTTGACGCAGGCATCTATCGTAACTTCAGAATATGGGAACGAGTGAACTTCCAATTCCGCATGGAGGCATTCAACGCGTTGAACCATACTAATGTGAACTCGATCGGCACCAGCGCCACATCCGGCACTTTCGGTGAAGTCACCGGCTATCGTGACGCGCGCATCATGCAGTTCGCTGGCAAATTCACCTTCTGACCGAGTGGGCGCCTCCTCAACTCCGGCTTCGTGCCTCTCACAGGGCGAGGCCGTAGCAAAGGGCGGGGCGCCCATTCGAACCCTTTCGAGCAGGGGCAAAGACTATCCTCAGCGCTTCGGACTATCGGTGGTTTCATCGCGTTTCGAGCCCCCATTGACAATGGGATCATCACAGGAAAACGCACGATGGGATTGAATGCCCTCGATTTAGGCGTGATCGCCGCATACCTCGCCGGAGTCACCCTCTTCGGATTGCGTTTTCGTCGCAAACAGCCAACACTGCGGAACTATTTCCTGGCCGGCAGAACCACACCGTGGTGGGCCATCTCGCTCTCGATCGTGGCCGCGGAAACCAGCACCCTGACGGTCATCAGCGTTCCGGGCATGGCCTACGAAAAAAACTTCAGCTTTCTGCAACTGGTGATCGGTTATCTGATCGGCCGCGTTGTGGTGAGTTTCCTGCTGATTCCGCATTATTTTCGCGGGGAACTGGTTACCGCATACCAGCTTATGGAGCGCCGGTTCGGGCCGCGGATGCGCGCCCTGACGGCTGGAATGTTTCTGGCCACGCGGGCCGGCGCAGAGGGCGTGCGCGTATTTGCCGTGGCCATCGTTGTGCGGATCGCGCTCGGCCCGGCGCTCTGGGGGCTCAATGATTTTCAGCGCGATTTCTGCGCCATCGCTCTCGTGATCCTGCTTACGCTTGTCTATACGTTCGAAGGCGGCATGGCGGCGGTCATCTGGACCGACGTCGTGCAACAGACCATCTATGTGGCCGGCACTCTGGTGGGCGCCTTCACCATCTTGCACATGGTGCCCGGCGGATGGGCAGCCGTGCGCGCTCTGGCAGGCGGGGCCGGCAAGTTCCGCGTCTTCGATCTTTCCTTCAGCTTCACAACCACATATACGCTTTGGTCTGGCATAATTGGCGGCGCATTTCTTACAACCGCCAGCCACGGGACCGATCAGTTGATTGTGCAGCGGTTGCTTTCGGCGCGCAGCCAGCGCGATTCGCAAATCGCTCTGATCTCCAGTGGAGTCGCCGTCTTGATCCAGTTTTCGCTGTTCCTCCTTATCGGCGCAATGCTGTTTGTCTTTTACCGCTTTTTCCCGCCGCCGGCCGCGTTCACGCGAACAGACACAATCTTCCCGCTGTTCATCGTAAACCGCATGCCGCACATCGTGAGCGGACTGCTCATCTCAGCCATCCTCGCTGCGGCTATGTCGAACCTGAGCGCCGCGCTGAATTCGCTCTCTTCCACCACGATCGTTGACTTCTACATGCGCTTTCATCCTGGTTCGACAGAAAAGCGCCGCGTGCAACTCTCCCGAATTTCGGTGGCCGGATGGGCGGTCCTGCTGTTCGGATTGGCGCTGCTTGCCCGTGGCGGCGGCAAGGTTCTTGAAGTGGGACTCTCGATTGCCTCCGTGGCTTATGGGGCATTGCTGGGCGCCTTTCTTCTTGGCGTTTTGACGCGCACTGCTTCAGAGCGCGGCGCCATGGCCGGCATGATCTGCGGATTTGCTCTCGATCTCTATCTCTGGTTAGGCACGAGCGTGTCGTTCACCTGGTACGTTGTGTTCGGGAGCGGGATCACGTTTATTGTCGGATATGGCGCCAGCCGGTTGATGCCTCTGACCGATCTGAATCGCCCTGTTGAGGAAATGAAATGCGTTTGAAGGATTTGGGTACTGAACGCCGCAATCGGGCCACAGAAAATCTCGATTCCATGACCTCCCTCGAGTTGGTTACGGCGATGAATCGCGAGGATGCTGTTGTGCCGCGCGCCATCCGGCGCGTCTTGCCCGATATCGCCAAGGCGGTTGACGTGATCGCCGAGCACTTCGCGAAGGGGGGCCGGCTGATTTATGTCGGGACGGGAACCAGCGGACGCATCGGCGCTCTCGACGCGTCGGAGAGTCCCCCGACATTCGACACCAACCCCGAGATGGTTCAGTTTCTGATCGCGGGCGGCGAGGCCGCGCTGGTGCACGCCACCGAGGCCAGCGAAGATTCCGTTGAGCTGGGCTGTAGCGATATGGCGGCGATGAAGCCCGGCAAGCGGGATGTTGTGGTGGGCCTGGCGGCAAGTGGGCGCACACCCTACACGATCGGTGCGCTCCGGTACGCTGCGGGCAAGGGCTCCGCTACGATCGCGATTGCCTGCAATCGAAACTCGGACCTCGGCAGGGCGGCCCAGATCGCGATCGAGGTCGATGTAGGGCCGGAGGTGCTGGCAGGTTCCACGCGGCTCAAGGCCGGCACGGCGCAGAAGTTGATCTGCAACATGCTGAGCACTGGGTCCATGGTCAAGATGGGCTATGTCTACAGCAACCTGATGGTCAATCTGCACCTCACCAATGAGAAACTGATTGAACGCGGCATCCTGATCCTTGAGTCTCTGGCGCACGTGAGCCGCGCTGCCGCTCTCGAAACGCTGAATCAAGCCGGTATGAGCGTGCCGGTCGCCCTTGTGATGCTGAAAAGCGGTGCGAGCAAGAGCGACGCTGTGAAGCGGCTGCGCAGGGCAAAAGGCAACGTTCGCAAGGCAATTGAAGGTTGAGATGAAAAAGACCCGTGCATGTGGCCGGATGCTCCTTTGCCTGGCGGCGTTGTTGCTGGTGGCTTCCGCTCCGAGCCGACTTCACGCGCAAACTGCAAGCCAGTTGGCCGCACAATCGACTCATCGGAACCCGAGCTCTCATGCTGGTGTTGCGGCCCGCTTGCACGTGATCGACTCGATCATGCAGGACGCCGTCGCCAAGGGAGACATGCCCGGCGGCGTTGTGCTCGTCGGCCACAATGGCAGAGTTGTCTATCGCAAGGCATTTGGATCGCGCTCGCTTGAGCCCACGCGAGAAGCGATGACCGTGGATACGATCTTCGATTTGGCCTCGCTCACCAAGTGCATCGCCACCACCACTGCCGTCATGCAGCTCGTTGAGGAAGGCCGCGTGCGGCTCAACGATCCGGTCGCCGCTTACCTGCCCGAGTTCGCCCAGAACGGCAAAGCGAATATCACGGTGCGCGAGTTGATGACTCACTTCTCCGGCCTGCCTCCTGATCTGGACTTGAAGTCTCCCTGGCATGGCCGCGATGCCGCGTTCGCCATGGCCATGCAGGAATCGCCCCTCTACCCGCCGGGCACGCGCTTTCTCTATAGCGACATCAATTTTGAGACGCTCGGTTTCCTGGTGGAAAAGGTCACCGGCATGACGCTCAACGGCTATGCCAGCGCCCATATCTTTGCGCCGCTGGGCATGAAGGACACGCGCTTTCTGCCTCCTGCGGAGTGGATTCCGCGCATCGCTCCAACGCAGTACGACGAGCAGGGCAATATGTTGCGCGGCGTCGTCCACGATCCCACCGCGCGGCGCATGGATGGTGTGGCCGGACACGCGGGCCTCTTCTCCACCGCGGACGATCTTGCCAAATTTGCGCAGGAGCTTTTGAGCGGCCGCCGGATCCTCAACCGTCTTGCCGTGGAGAAGATGACCACGCCGCAACAGCCGGCCACGGCGCCGAGCCTGCGCGGACTCGGTTGGGATATCGACTCCCCCTTTGCCAGCAATCGAGGCGAGCTGCTGCCGGTAGGATCTTTCGGCCACACAGGCTTTACCGGCACGTCGGTCTGGATCGATCCGGTGACCGACACTTACATCATCCTTCTCACCAACGCAGTCCATCCACGCGGACACGGGTCTGTGATCTCGCTGCGCGCACGCGTTGCCACTGCGGTTGCCGCGGCGCTCGAGCTCACGGTGAGCGAACGCGAAAAGCTTCGCCTCACCCGCATTACCGGCTACAACGAATCGATGATGGCGGAGCGGCGGCTTCGAGAGCGCAACGGCGAAGTGAAGGCCGGCATCGATGTGCTCGAGT
This sequence comes from Occallatibacter sp., assembly GCA_036490385.1. Classification (GTDB taxonomy): domain Bacteria; phylum Acidobacteriota; class Terriglobia; order Terriglobales; family Acidobacteriaceae; genus Telmatobacter. The sequence goes on along the minus strand of DASXDX010000041.1, from coordinate 32,492 downwards.
CGCACGCGTTTCGCGAGCTTGACCCGAGTTCCGAGCATCCGGTGCGCATAGGCCTCGTAACCAACCAGACCGCTCTCGATGCGCGCGGCCAACGCACTGCAGACGTGCTGGCGCATGCTCCCGGAATACGGCTGGCTGCGATCTTCAGCCCGGAGCATGGCGTCGCCGGCAAACTCGACACCACTGCAATCGGCGATTCGCGTGATGAAGCGACCGGCGCTCCCATCTACAGCGTCTATGGAGATGCAGACGCCAAGCGGCGTCCTACGCAGGCGCAACTTTCCGGTCTTGACGCGATCGTCTACGACATCCAGGATATGGGTGTGCGGTTCTACACATACGAGAGCACGCTCGGCTATTTTCTTGAGGCAGCCGCGAAATCAGGCAAGCCGATCATCGTGCTTGACCGGCCTGACCCCATCGGCGGCGGCTACGTCCAAGGGCCCATCGCCGATCCGGGCCGCGAATCGTTTATCAGCTATTGGCAGACCCCGGTGCGTCACGGCATGACCGTTGGCGAACTGGCGCGCATGTTCAACAGCGAACGATCCATCGGCGCAAGGCTCATCGTGGTTCCCATGCAAGGCTGGATGCGCGGTGATTGGTACGACTCGACCGGCATGCTGTGGACGAGCCCTTCCCCGAACATGCGCAGCCTTACCGAAGCCGCTCTCTATCCCGGCCTCGGCATGATCGAAGGAACGAATATCTCCGTGGGCCGCGGAACCGATACGCCCTTTGAATTGCTGGGTGCGCCGTGGATCGTGTCTGCGGATCTTGCCCGGTATCTGAATGCGCGGGAGATCGCGGGCGTGCGCTTCATCCCGGTTAACTTCACACCCATCGCATCCAACTATGCCGGACAGGTCTGCGGCGGGGTGAATATCGTCGTCACCGATCGCGATGCCCTCGACGCTCCTGAGCTGGGCCTCGAGATGGCGAGCGCCTTGCAGCACCTTTATCCCGGTCAGTACAAACTCGCCGCACTGGACGGACTCATGCGCAACAAAGCGACTCTGGATGCGCTTGGAAATGGCGAGGACCCGCGGCGCGTTGCGGAAGACTGGCAGGATGCTATTCAACATTTCATGACTTTGCGCGCGAAGTATCTTCTTTACTGACGGCCAATAACGGACGGATCGAAGCCCTTGCATTCTGCTCATCTCGTCCATTGTGAGGAGGAATATGGTGAAGCTCTTGAATTCCATGCGTGGTTGCATGCATCCATCGCTCTCGAACCGCTGCAACAAGCGGCTGCGGAAGACGGGGAGAAGGGTTCAGTGCACCTGTCTTTTGCTGATCGCGCTGGCATTGCTCGCCCACATCGCCGCGGCGCAGATGCCTGTTCCCAACGCGGACTTTGTTGTGGCCAAGCCCATCGCCAACATGTTTTCCAAGCCGACCATCGAAGCGGATGTTGTATCGCAAGCTATCTATGGCACCGGCGTGCTTTCGCTTGAGCGGCATCAGGATTGGTATAAGATCCGCACCGCGGATGGTTACACCGGCTGGGTCGCCGCGGCCGATTTGAAGGCTCTCGATGCGGGCCAGTACGCGCCGCAAGCTCGCGCGGTGCGCGTCGCGGGATTGAGCATCAATGTCTACCGGGATGCCGACGTGACCGATCACGCTCCTCTGATGCAACTGCCCTGGGAAGCGCGCCTGGAGCTGGCCTCTGCCCCGACCGATAACTCCTCACGCTGGCTTCAGGTGCGATTGGTCGATGGGCAATTAGGCTGGGTGCAGCGCGGAGACGTGAGCCTGCAACCCTCCCCGCTGTCGGTCGGCGAGACGCTTCAGTTGGCGCGCAGGTTTCTCGGCGTCACCTACACGTGGGGCGGCGTATCCAGTTTCGGCTTCGACTGCTCCGGTTTCACCCAGATGCTGGAGCGGCAGCGGGGAATCGAAATGCCCCGCGATGCAGATTTGCAGGCGGCCTGGAGCGGCGTCACGGAGGTCGAACGCAAAGATCTCGAGCCGGGCGACTTGTTGTTCTTCGGCGCCAGCGCCGCGAAAATCACGCACACAGGAATGTATATAGGAAACGGCGAGTTCATCCACGATACAACGCACGATCATCCTGGAGTTCAGATTAGCCGTTTGGATGACGCGCCGTGGACCAAGCTTCTGGTTGCGGCAAGGAAAGTCAAGTGATCAATCGGCGAGACATGTTGAAAATCGCGGGCGCGGCAAGCGCGGGCGCGGTTCTGCCGCTGCCAGCTTCGGTCGCCCAATCGCCGGCCCCGCAACGGAAAGCCCAGAAGGCCGAAATTCAATGCAGCCTGAAGCGGCTGATGCTGCGCCACACCTGGACGACGACGATGTCTTCGAGCGAGTACCGGGACACAGTGCAGTTCCAGTACCAGCGCGACGGCGTTACCGGCTACGGTGAAGGCGCGCCGATCATCCGCTACCAGGAATATCCCAAGCAGGCCATGCAGGCCATCGACGCAATCAGCAGCCAAATCACCGCGGGTGATCCGTGGATGTATCAAAAATTCCTGGCCCAGGTGCGCGCCGCGCTCGGCAATCAGCAGCATGCCGCGATGGCGGCCGTCGATATAGCCATCTTCGATTGGCTGGGCAAAAAGCTGGACCTGCCTCTCTATCGTTTTTTGGGACTTGATCCCGCCGATGCGCCGATTACGGACTTCTCCATCGGCATCGATACACCGGAGATCACACGGCAGAAGACCCACGAGGCGGCGGATTTTCCGGTGCTCAAAGTAAAGGTGGGACTCAAAACCGATGAGCCGACCATCGAAGCCGTGCGCAGCGTCACCAAGAAGCCCATTCGCGTCGACGCCAATGAGGGATGGACGGATAAGGAGGAAGCCATCCGCAAGATCAACTGGCTCGAAACTCAAGGCGTGGTGTATGTGGAGCAGCCCATGCCGGCGCACATGCTGGAAGAGACCAAGTACGTGCGCAGCAAGGTTCACCTGCCCATCATCGCCGACGAAGCCTGCACTGATGTCGCGATGATTCCGCGCCTCACCGAGGCCTATGACGGAATCAATGTGAAGCTCGATAAATCGGGAGGCATTCTCGAGGCCCTCCGCTGGATCCAGGTCGCGCGCGCGGTGAATCTCAAGGTGATGATCGGCTGCATGGTTTCGAGCTCCTGCACCGTGACCGCCGCAGCTCACCTCTCGCCGCTGGTTGACTATGCGGATCTCGACGGCAACCTCCTGGTGGCTAACGATCCATGGATGGGCGTTCGCGTGGAAAAGGGCAAACTCCTGTTGCCCGCCGGTCCGGGCCTGGGCCTCACGGCACAGCCGGCCTGACGAATTGCTGCGGACACGTCTTTCGTTTTGGCCAATCCGCGCGCGCGCCATTTATTATCCGAGGTTTCAACGCTGCCGACCTGGGCTTCTGCTGATAGCCTATCGGCGTTAACGATTACTGAATCGTTGACACACTGCTTCCCGGCCACTATATTTTTCTTTCGCTGCCTTGCGGCAATTCGTACAGGAGTTCTGCTGAAAAGCAGCGCAAGCCCTGGACACAAGGCCCGCATGAGATTCGGATCCTGATCGAAACGCGGCCGGCGAAGAGGGGAAACTATGCAGCGACGGGACTTTTGCAAGCTCATCACAGCCGCGGCGGCCACGGCGGCGCTGCCGGCGCCGGCGATGTCCAGCGATGCGGCGGATTCTACCGCGTTTCGCGCGTTTGATTCGCTCACCCAAGATTACGCCGAGTTTTGCGCCACTCCGCAGAGCGAGAGAGTGTTTTACGCGCTGGAGAACGATCGGCTCGTCACGGAAAAGCTCAACGAGAACACCTGGGAGCCGACGGCCTGGGGCACTCCACCGAGTTTGCCGATTCAGGGCGGGTCATGGGATGGCGTGCCGATGGATTCTCCGATTGCGAATCTCGGAGGAGAAGGACCTTACAAGCCCACTTGGGACTCTCTGCTGCAATATGACGCGCCTGAATGGTATCGAGATGCCAAGTTTGGCATCTGGGCACACTGGAGTCCCCAATGCGTGCCGGAGGCCGGCGACTGGTACGCGCGAAAAATGTACATCGAGGATTCAAAGGAATACAAGTATCACCTGGAACACTACGGCCATCCGTCGAGATTCGGTTACAAGGATCTTTGCGCCCAGTGGACACTTCTCAACTGGGAGCCTGAAGAACTGATTCAGCGGTACAAGAATGCGGGAGCCAGGCTCTTTATTGCGCTTGCCAATCATCATGATGGCTTTGACACCTGGGGCTCCAAGCACCAGCCGTGGAATGCCATGAAGGCTGGGCCGCACCGTGACGTTGTAGGCGGTTGGGCGGCGGCAGCTCGCGCCCAGGGACTCCGTTTCGGCGTCACCGTACATCAGGCGCGGAACTGGTGGTGGTTCCAGACCGCGCATGCGGCCGATAAAAATGGCCCCCTGGCGGGTGTGCCGTACGATGGGATCGTGACCGCCGCTGAAGGAAAAGACCGGTGGTGGCAGGGATTCGATCCACAGCGTATGTATGGCGCAAAACATCCCTTCGATGCATTGCCTGATATCTCTTATGTGAAGAATTTTTACGATCGCACGCGCGATCTGATCGATCAGCATGACCCGGACCTGCTGTACTTCGACAATCCGTTATTTCCTCTTGGGTGGGGAGGCATGAATATCGGATCGTACTTCTACAATCACAATTTACGAACCCACGCAGGAAAAATGGAAGGCGTGATCAATATCAAGGAGGTTCCAGACCGCCTGGCCAAAGCCGTGATCGCCGATTATGAACGCGGTCTCACCAGCAGGATCATGCCGTATGCGTGGCAGTCGGAAACCTGTATCGGCGATTGGCACTATAATCGCGAGCTCTTCGATGCGCCGGGAGAATATGGAGGCTATCTGCAACCCCGGGATGTGATCCACTGGCTGATTGATACGGTCAGCAAGAACGGCACCTTCATTCTGAACATTCCTGGAAAGCCTGACGGCACAATCGACGCCAAGGAAATCGCGGTGCTCGACAAGATCACTGACTGGATGCAGGCGAATGGAGAGGCGATCTACGCGACCCGGCCGTGGAAGGTGTTTGGCGAAGGACCGGACCTCGTGAAGAGCGGATCATTCCAGGGCAACAGCATCAGCAAACTGGGGGCGAAGGACATCCGCTTCACCATGAATAAGGCAAGCACCGTGATCTACGCCATCGCACTGGGCTGGCCTTCGGGCGAGTTCGTCGTGCAGAGCCTCGGCGGTGCAAGCGCCACGCAGCCCGGAAAAATAGCTCAGGTGCAACTGCTGGGCTGCGGCGAGAAGCTCAAATGGAAACAGATGCCCGACGGGCTTCGGGTGGAATTGCCAAAGTCTTACCAGCCGAAGGTGGACTTTGCGGCGGCGCTCAAGGTGACGCTGGCATAGAAGCTTACTCCAGCCGAAACTCAGTGCGAAGCGATCTACGGAAAACATCCGACTTGGATGCGCATTTTCCCGTTTGGCTGAGATCTGCGCGAAAGCTTTCTCTGGCGAGCCTGCTCTGAAGGTTGACATTTTTTCTTTTAGAAAGCCCCGTTGGTTTTGTACCCTGAAAACTGCAAACAAGAATGAGCCACTCCAGATTCCCGCGCATCCTGATTGCCTTCCTCTTCGCGCTGCCCGTCCTCTCGGCCTTTGCGCAGGCGCCTCCTCCCTCGTCGCTCCCCGATACGCAATCCATCGAGGCTTTAGGCACGGACCTGTTTCTTCAGTCCGGAGCCACCGGCATGGTGCTCGTCGTTATTCGCGATAATCAGGTCTTCTTCCACGGATATGGCGAAACCGCGCCCAACTCGCATCAGCTTCCTACGCAGGAATCCCTGCTGCGGCTTTGCTCGCTCACAAAGATTTTCACCACCGACGTGCTCACCAAGCTCGTCTCCGACAGGACCGTGCGGCCCGACGACCCGCTTCAACGCTACGCCCCGGCGGGCGCGGTTGTGCCTAAACGCGTGCGCCCCATCACACTCCTCGACTTGGCGACACACACCTCCGGCCTCCCGCGCGAACTGGGCAATGCCCCTCCCAACACCTCGCACTTTACCTTCCCCGACTACCGCACCCGCTGGCGCTGGCTGCCGAATCAGCGCCTTCGCAGCACTCCGGGCACTGCCGCTCTCTACTCGAACGTGGCCTTCGATTTCCTCAGCGATGCACTCCAATCCGCGGCGCACAAGCAGTACGCGGCACTGCTTGCCGAGCGCACGCTCAACCCGCTCCACATGCGGCAAACAACTTTCTTTCCCAGCGCGGAGCAATGCAATGATTTACTCGTCGGCGCTCACCCGGATGGACCCTGCACCGTGACCGAGGCGACCGCCGGAAGCTCCGGCCTCTATTCCACCGCAGCCGACATGACCATCTGGCTCAAGTACCTGCTCGGCACCGGGGGCCCGGGCATCCCCGCACAGGACGCCGCCGCGCAGGCCGTCTACATCCTGCCCTCGAATCTGGTCAGCCAAAAGGGGCTTGACCACGCCGGCGCGCCCACCGGCGTCGGCCTGGGCTGGATCCACATTTTGCCCGCAGACTCCCCCTCGCACGTCATCCAAAAGACCGGCGGCGGTGCCGGCTTCGAAACCTATATCGCCATCAACCATCCTCGTCGTACTGCCATCTTTCTCGCCGCTACCGATGGTCCTGTCGATACACATTTGAACCTCTACAACGCCGCCAATAAACTTCTGCTGGCCGCGGCCGGTCTGCCGCCGCTGCCACCACCGCCGCCCAAACCCGCAGGCAGACGCACCCGCTCTCATCGCCGTGGCTGAACATATCGAGTCTGCTTCCGAATGGTTCGGCTGCCGGGCCAAGCGTGGATTGGCGTCACTGGACATGCAAATCTGGTGTTCTTTGAAGGCCGGTACCCAGAATCGCTCCCGCTTCGCACACAATGTGCAACTCGAAGATACCGGTCACCTGTATCCTGAAAGTTCCGGAGCAGACCACGGAGGCCCGAGCACAGGCGGATTCAAGAGTGGGCAGGGATTCCGCGGATTGACGCTCCGCTTAGCGGAAGCTATGATGGACCACTACAACCGGGCTCATAAATGGCAAGAGCCAAATTTGCCGACTGTAACGCCCGCCCGCGACGCGCTTGCTCATGCATTGCGCGAGCCGATGCAGACGATTTATGAGGCGAGCTTTAGAAACCGGTCTCTTGATTCTGTTCATGAAATACATATTGGCGGCGCATCCCGATCGACCCCGATGCAGACCACGTATTTGCGGCGTGTGATCTTTTGATGGAGCGGAGAGAAGATGAAGAACGAGCAAAGGGCTGGGAAGATCGCGGTTGACAGACGGTCGTTTTTGAAAGCATCAGGATGGGCAGCGCTCGGCGCCACGCTTCCTGCGGTTCCGGGAGCGCAAGAGGCAGCCGCTTTTCCACGCCAGGTTCGCGAAGAGGAGGGGCCGGTCGCAAAAGAGCGCGCCGTTGACTTGGTCAACGTGATGCAGGGTACGAATTCGACGCGTGTCTTTTCTCGCGGCAACACGCTGCCTATCGCGGCCATGCCCTTTGGCATGGCTCACTGGACGATTCAGTCCGATAGCAATACTTCGTGGATGTTTCAGCCGGACGCTCGAAGAATTCAGGGAATCCGCTGCACCCATCAGCTCAGCCCCTGGCTGTCAGATTACGGTTACGCCAACTTCCTCCCAGTCTCTGGAGACCCGAAGCCGGATCCCGATCTGAGATCTTCGTCCTGGAACTCCGAAAAGGCGCAACTGCATCCCTATTCGTTTCACCTGTCGCTGGCGCGCTATGAGGCTGATGTCGAGATTGTTCCCACGGAACGCTGCGCCCTGATTGCGGCCAAATTCCAGGGGGAAGCGCCTCCGGGATTCCTGATCGAAGCCCCCGGTGACGCCGGCCCCATGGTTGGCGATGAAGCCAAGCGAGTGATCCGCTTCAAATCCACAATCAACGACGGCGGTGTGCCCGCAAACTTTGCCACCTATTATGTTGTGCGCTTCGCGGACGCGTGGGACGGTTTCGATCTGCACGAGACCCTCGCGGCCCGGACCGCGATGGTACGGTTCAGCGCCGGCAGATCCGTCGAGGCGAGGATCGCCACGTCCTTTATCTCGTTTGAACAGGCAGAGCGCAACCTCGATCGGGAACTGGGAGCGAAGTCCCTGGAGGAGGTTCGAACGGAAGCAGAAGCCCGGTGGACAGAGCACTTCGGCCGCATCGAAGTTGCAGGAGGCACGGACGAGCAAAGGCAAGTCTTCTATTCGTGTTTTTATCGCGCGTTGCTCTTTCCCCGCATCTGGCACGAACCGGATGCGGATGGGAAGCCTCATCACTTCAGTCCTTACAACGGCACAATTGCGCCTGGCGTGATGTATGCGGACCACGGGTATTGGGACCTCTATCGGGCCTGGTATCCCTTCATGTCGATTGTGTTTCCGGAGAGATTGGCGGAGATATTGCAGGCTTGGGTCAACGCCTATAGCGAAGGAGGCTGGCTGCCGCAGTTTCCGGCGCCTGGCTATCGGGCTTGCATGACCGGCAGTCTGATCGACGCGGTCTTTGGCGACGCCGCGGTCAAGGGCGTGCAAGGGTTTGATCTCGCCACGGCCTACGCCGGCTTGAAGAAGCACGCAACCCAACCGGGCGATCCCGAGCGAGGCTATGGCCGCCGGGGAATCGAGGACTACCTGCGCCTCGGCTATGTTCCCGCCGATCGCGTCGCACAATCCGTCGCCGAGACCGTCGACGGGGCGTATGGCGATTTCTGCATCGCGCAAGTAGCCAAGGCGCTCGGCCGCAACGAGGAAGCTGTCATGTTTACGCAGCGCTCAGGCAACTGGCGCAAGCTCTTCGATCCATCGACAAATTTTCTGCGCGGAAAACTCGCGAACGGCGCCTGGCTCGAACCGTTCGATGAGTTTGCATGGGGCAGCCCCTATGTCGAGGGATCGGCGTGGCAGCACCGATGGGATGTGCAACACGACATCCCTGGGTTGATTGAGGCTATGGGAGGCAATGCGCGCGCTGTCGAACTGCTCGACAAAATGCTGGCCTCGGCGCCGATTTTTCATGTGGGCGTATATGGGCAGGAGATCCACGAAATGTCGGAGATGGCCGCGGTCAACTTCGGCCAATACGCGCAGAGCAATCAGCCTGTCCATCATCTCCTCTATATCTTCGCGGCTGCAGGCCGTGCTGACAGGACGCAGTTCTGGGTTCGCCGCGTGATGGCGGAGCTGTACACAGTGGAGAACTTCCCCGGAGACGAAGACACCGGCTCGATGGCGGCCTGGTTCCTGCTGGGCGCAATGGGATTTTACCCTCTCTGTCCCGGCAAGGCGGAGTATTGGGCCGGCAGCCCGATCTTCGACCGCGTCACGCTGAACCTGCCCGAGGGGCGGACCACCGTGATTGAAGCCCAGGGCCAGGGGCCGTCGGCGGTCTATGTGTCCAAGCTTCTTCTGAATGGGGAAGTGCACTCTTCCGCGGTGATTCCACACGACGCGATCGTCCACGGCGCGCAGATCACCTTTTTCATGCAAAGCGCTCCCGCCGTCTAAGAAGATCGCCTCGGTGCCAGAATACTCGTGTGCCGCCGGGCAATGCACCTTCAGCAATGCACCTTCCAGGGATGCGGACTGGCGAGCCAAGCGCGGAATCCATGCTGCCCGCCGCGGCCGGATATCATCCAAGGTGGATGCAAGTTGGATGGAGCGCAGCGTCTGCCGATGAACGCGTATGATGAACGCCTATTTTGGTGACGTCTGGATTGCCCGCCTGCTGCTCGAGAGAGGGATGGCGGCGATTTACCTCATTGCGTTCATCGCCGTGGTGCGCCAATTCAAACCGCTCCTGGGCGAACACGGTCTGCTGCCGGCTCCTGAGTATTTGGAGCAGGTCGGGTTTCGCCAGGCTCCCGGCATCTTCTGCTGGCGCTACTCCGATCGCCTCCTCGACGCGGTGGCGTGGGCCGGTCTCCTGGTTGCTGTCTGCGCGTGCTGCGGGCTGACGGAAGCCGGGCCTGCCTGGCTTTCAGTGGGGACATGGCTTCTGCTGTGGGCTTTCTATCTTTCGATTGTGAATGTCGGGCAGAATTTTTTCGCTTTCGGCTGGGAGTCCATGCTTCTGGAAGCGGGCTTCTTCACGGCCTTTCTGGGGCCGTCGCGGATGCAGCCCTCGATCCTGCCGATCCTGATTCTGCGCTGGATGCTCTTTCGCACCGAGATGGGCGCGGGCCTCATCAAGCTGCGCCATGATCGCTGCTGGCGCGATCTGACCTGCCTGTTCTATCACTATGAAACCCAGCCCCTGCCCAATCCATTGAGCTGGTACTTCCACCGGATCCCGGCCGTGCTGCACCGCTTCTCCGCACTCTTCAGCCATTTTGTGCAGATCGTCGTGCCGTTCGGCCTGTTTGCGCCGCAGCCGATTGCGTCCATCGCGGGTGGCCTGATCATCTTCCACCAACTGTGGCTCATCATCAGCGGCAATTATTCCTGGCTGAACTGGCTTACCGCCGTTCTCGGAGTGGCCGCCTTCAGTGACCGCATCCTGATTTTCGCGATGCCGATCGCCGCGTCTCCGCTTCTGCCGCGGCCGCTGCCGTTCAACATCGTGCTGTACGGGGTGGGCGCGGCGACGGTTCTCCTCAGCATCCAGCCGCTGCTCAATCTTTTTTCCAGGAATCAGCTGATGAATTTCAGCTATAACCGCTTCCACCTGGTAAATGCCTACGGCGCCTTCGGGCGGGTAGGCAGGGATCGCTATGAAATTGTGATTGAAGGCACCACCGAGCGCGTGATTACGCCTCATACGCAATGGCAGGAGTACGGCTTCAGGGCCAAGCCCGGAGACCCGATGCGCACGCCTCCGCAGGTCGCTCCTTATCATCTGCGGCTGGACTGGCTGATCTGGTTCCTGCCATTTTCCGTTGCGGTAATGGACGGTGGAATCCGCGTATCGCGGTACGATCTCTGGTTTCTCAGGCTGATCAAAAAACTGCTTACCGGTGAACCCGCGATCCTCACCCTGATGGGAACCAATCCCTTCGCCGGGGAGCCGCCGGCATTTGTGCGCGCGCTGTTTTATCAATATCGCTATACAAGCCGGCAGGAAAAACGCGAGAGCGACGCATGGTGGGTACGCCGGCTCCTTGGTATTTATCTTCAGCCGGTATCTCTCCAGACGCTCGAAAAAATATGAGCGGGATCGGCTCTTGGGCCGTGGAGACGCCCGGCGATCCAAAACACGCGCCCATCACACGTGCCCATGAAACGCACCATAACCGTGCGTGAAGGCATACGGCGCTCTCTCGCAAGCGGGCTCCCGGGTGAGGCAATAAAATGAGATAATAGGATGAGATAATAAAAGCAGCGAAACCTGACGGGGCAGTTATCGGGAACCATCGTTACTTCTGACCGTGGCAAGGCTTGTCAATAACCAATCGAGGGCCACTACCCTTGGGGCGATGGTGAGAAAGCCGCGACTCCGGTCGCTATTCATAGATATTGGGCGAGGTCGCCCATGCAGACGATTGAGCCAGACATGACGACAACAGCCGACCATCCTCTCCGGAAGATTCTCGAGAACCGCATCGCTATTATTGATGGCGCGATGGGGACGACGATCCGCACCTACGGCCTGAAAGAAGCCGATATGCGCGGAGAGCGCTTCAAGGATGCGAAGAAGGATCTGCTCAACAACGGCGATCTCTTCTCCCTGACACAGCCCACGATCATCTGCGACATCCATCGCCGCTTTCTGGAGGCTGGGGCAGACATCCTCGAAACCAACACTTTCGGCGCAACCAGCATCGCGCAGAGCGAGTTTTTCGTGGACGACCCGCGGGAGCATGGCGGGCGAAAGGATCCCGAGTTTTACCAGAAGGTGATTGACGATCCATTTCTCGGCGATCTGGCGTGGGAGATCAATGAGCAGTCGGCGCGGCAGTGCCGCGAGTGGGCTGACCGCGTCGCAAATGCCACCGGCCGGCCGCGCTTTGTGGCAGGAGCTGTCGGACCGCTGACAGTCTCTCTTTCCAACTCGCCGGATGCGGACGATGCCGGCTTCCGCGTAGTTACCTTCGATCAAGTGAAGACTGCCTACGCGCAGCAGGTGCGCGCCCTCATCGCCGGCGGGGTAGACCTGCTTCTGGTGGAAACGATCTTCGATTCGCTCAACGCCAAGGCGGCCCTGGTCGCGATCCGCGAGGTCTTCGATCAGGAGGGGCTTACTGCGAAAAAACGAGAACTGCCGGTGATGATCTCGGCTGCGGTAGGGCGCGGCGGCGAGACGATGATCTCCGCGCAGACGATCGAAGCCTTTTGGTACGCCATGCAGCATGTGAGGCCTTTCTCCGTGGGGCTCAACTGCTCTCTCGGCCCCGATCTGATGTATCCGTTCTTGTCTGAGCTCTCGGAGAAGGCAGACGTTGCAATCTCCTGCTATCCGAATGCCGGTTTACCCAATCCTCTTTCGCCCACAGGCTTCGACCTGGGGCCGGCGGACATGGGCCGCTATTTAGGCAATTTTGCGCAGGGCGGACTCATCAACATCGCCGGCGGCTGCTGCGGCAATACGCCCGAGCACATCGCCGCCATCGCCAAGGCGCTCGAAGGAATGCCTCCGCGAGAGCTAAAAGCGGCGCCCGGTGAGGAATCTCAACTTCACCCCATCGGGAGCAAAGCGTGACCAGCGGGATACGCCCTCTTCGTCTCTCGGGATCGCAACCATTCGTTCAGCAGCAGGGCGTCTTCATCATGCTCGGCGAGCGGACCAATGTGGCCGGCTCACCCAAGTTCGCGAAGCTCATCAAGGAAGGAAAATTTGAAGAGGCCGTAAGCGTCGCCCGCCAGCAGGTTGAGAACGGCGCGAACGTGATCGACATCTGCATGGACGAGGGCATGATCGATGGTGTCGCGGCCATGAGCCGATACCTCCACTTGCTGGCCAGCGAGCCCGAAGTAGCCAAAGTGCCCTTCATGGTCGACTCATCCAAATGGGAGGTCATCGAGGCAGGGCTCAAATGCCTTCAAGGCAAAGGCATTGTGAACTCGATCTCGCTCAAGGAAGGAGAAGAGAAGTTCCGGCAAAACGCCGGAATGGTGCTGAAATATGGGGCGGCCGTGGTGGTAATGGCCTTCGATGAACAAGGCCAGGCGGCTACCTACGAGGATAAGATCCGCATCTGCGAGCGCGCTTACAAGATCCTTGTGCATGAGGTCGGCTTTTCGCCGGAAGATGTTATCTTCGATCCCAACATTCTCACCGTCGCCACTGGGCTTGAAGAGCACAACAACTACGCGCTCGACTTCATCAACGCCACGCGTTGGATCAAGGCCAACCTGCCCCATGCCAAGGTGAGCGGCGGCGTCTCGAATATCTCGTTCAGCTTTCGCGGCAATAACAAGGTACGCGAAGCCATGCACTCGGCGTTTCTCTATCACGCCATTGCGGCCGGCATGGACATGGGCATCGTGAATGCCGGCATGCTTGAGGTATACGAAGAGATTGAGCCGGAGCTGAAGGTGCTCGTCGAAGACGTGCTCTTGAACCGCCGTCCGGACGCAACCGAACGCCTGGTTGAACTCGGCGAAAAGCTGAAGGCCGCAAGTTCCGGCGAGGCCGTAAGCGAAAAGAAGGCCGAAGAGTGGCGCAACAGCCCGGTCGAGGAGCGGCTCTCGCACGCTCTGGTGAAAGGCATCGACGCCTACATCGAAACCGATACCGAGGAGGCGCGCGTCAAGCTGGGCCGGCCTCTGCTGGTGATCGAAGGCCCGCTCATGGATGGCATGGGCGTAGTGGGCGATCTGTTTGGCGCCGGCAAGATGTTCCTGCCGCAGGTGGTCAAGTCGGCCCGCGTCATGAAGAAGGCAGTCGCGTACCTGACCCCGTTCATGGAAGCCGAAAAGGCATCGATGGCCGCGGCCGGTTATGAGGTGAAGACCCAGGGAAAGATCGTGCTGGCCACGGTGAAGGGCGACGTGCATGACATCGGCAAGAATATCGTCGGCGTGGTGCTGGCCTGCAACAACTACGAAGTGATCGATATGGGAGTCATGGTCCCGTCCGAGAAGATTCTCGAACGCGCGAAGGCAGTCAATGCCGATCTCATCGGCCTCAGCGGCCTCATCACGCCCTCGCTCGATGAGATGGTGCATGTGGCGCGCGAGATGGAGCGCCAGGGCTTCAAACTGCCGCTGCTGATTGGAGGCGCCACCACGAGCCGGGCGCATACGGCCGTCAAGATTGCTCCGCACTACAGCCAGCCGGTGATCCACGTGCTGGACGCGAGCCGCGCGGTGCCTGTCACCACAAGCCTTCTGAGCGAAGAGAGCAAGCCCGCCTTCGTCGCGCAGCATCGCGCCGAGTACGAGGCCCTTCGCAAGGCCCATGCCGCGCCCCGGCAGAAGGTTGTATCGCTTGCTACTGCCCGTGCCCGGCGAACCCCGATTGAGTGGCGCCCTGAAGATATCCCCGTTCCTGCCTTCACCGGTGCGCGCGTGCTCGATAACTTCCCTTTGGCCACGCTCAAGGAGTTCATCGACTGGACGCCGTTCTTCCACACCTGGGAACTCAAGGGCGTCTATCCCCGCATTCTGGGGCACGAGATCTATGGTGATCAGGCGCGCCAGCTCTTCACTGAGGCCCAGGCGCTTCTTGATCTCATCGTCGAGAAGAATCTCATCACGGCGCGCGGCGTCTATGGTCTCTTTCCCGCCAATGCCGTGGGCGATGACGTCGAGTTATACACCGACAGCGCGCGTGGAAATGTGCTCGAGCAATTCCATTTTCTGCGCCAGCAGGCGGACTGGGATGGCAATGAGCCCTGCCGCTCACTTGCCGACTTCATTGCTCCCAAAGAAACCCGGCTGCCCGATCATATCGGCGCCTTTGCGGTGACCAGCGGAATCGGCCTGCAAGAGCTCTGCCTTGACTTCAAGGCCAGGCACGACGACTATAACGCGATCATGGCCGAAGCGCTCGCCGACCGGTTGGCCGAGGCCTTTGCAGAGTGCCTCCACAAGCGCGTGCGCGAGGAGTGGGGTTACGGTTGCGGAGAAAACCTGAGCAACGCCGAGATCATTCATGAGAAGTATCGCGGCATCCGGCCGGCTCCCGGTTATCCGGCCTGCCCGGATCATACGGAGAAGGGCCTGTTGTGGCGTTTGCTCGATGTAGAAGCAAACACCGGCATGCAGATTACCGAATCATTCGCCATGTGGCCCGGCGCGAGCGTGAGCGGCTTCTACTTTGCCCATCCGGCCTCGCGCTACTTCAACGTCGGCAAGATCGATCGCGATCAGGTTGCCGACTATCACCTGCGAAAGCGGATGAGCATGGCGGAGGCTGAGCGCTGGCTGGCGCCGAACCTCAACTATGACCCTCAGGGCTAACAGACGCAGCGCCGCCTGGGGTTCCGGGCGAGCAGCGGGAATCATCGTTCGCCATGAGAAGAGTGGCGTCTGGCCCACCGACTCCTTTCTCGTTTGGAAGCACCATGTAACCAGTATCCATATGTAATCACGTAACTTAGCCTATGTCATCTGTTTTTCAGCTTCACGGCCGAAGACGGTTACAGGCCCCTGTCATCTTCATCTTCGCAATTTCGGCAAACAGCATTGCAAGGACAAGCGGCCTGGCAGCCAGCCAAAAATAAATCTTGACAATTGTTTTAAGCTCGGTCAATAATCATCCCGTTTTTACTGGAAATGTAAACGTTAACGGAAGCGTTCATGAAAGCGTTAACAAAATCGACGGACAGAGAGTAACTGAAAGCGATCTTGTGCAAATCTGGCCGGCTCTGTCCTGTGAGCGAAAAAAGTCTCAATCGGAAATCGGGGCGAACGCGCCTTAGGGTAAAGGCCTCGCCGCACAACAGAAACATGGTTTCCCCATTACCAAATCTTCGGAGGTCAATGAAATGATCTTGTCGAATAAATGTTCGATGTCCGTATTTAAGTCGCGGTATGGCGGGCGTCTCGCCTCCGCGGTGCTCATTCTGGCAGCGATGCTGAACCCGGCCGCGAGGGCACAGACCTCGACTGCGGCTGTCACCGGGCATGTGGTTGATCAAAGCAACGGAGCGGTGCCCAACGCGACTGTGCGGTTGGTCGAGCAGTCAACGCGCGTTGCGGTGAGCACGCAATCCAATGCGAAGGGCGACTTCAATTTCAACGATGTCCAACCCGGCACCTACACGGCCATTGTGACTGCGCCCGGCTACAAGGAGCTGCAAAAGCGCGATCTCGTGCTGTATGCCTCGGTGAACCTGGACGCGAGCGTATTCACGCTCCAGGTGGGCGCAGTAGCCCAGTCGGTCACCATCGAGGCCGATGTCACGCCGCTGCAGACCACGAGTTCGGAGCGATCGTCTGTTCTGGACACCCAGCAGGTCGAGAACCTGCTGTCCATCGGACGCGATGTAATGGCGATGACCAAGGTGATGCCCGGCGTGGTCGAAAATAGCGATGGCGCATCCAGTCTCGGCACCACCGGCGCTCCCGTGGTAAACGGGGTCAATAACGAATATTCTATGTCCACGATCGACGGCGTGATTGGAAACACGCGCGGACTTAACACCCTGGACACGCCGGCCAATCTCGACGCCGTCAACGAGGTGACAGTCAATCAATCAAACTATACGGCGCAATACGGCGGTGAGGCTGGCGGCGGATTCAACTTCGTCACCAAGAACGGCACGAACCGCTTTCATGGCAGCCTCTACGAGTACTTCCGCAATGAGGATTTGAACGCCAACGCCTGGTTCAACAAATACAATGGCGTGGCCCGCCCCCGTTACCGGTACAACGTTCTGGGCGGCACCATTGGTGGTCCCGTCTTTTGGCCGGGACACTTCAACCGCAACAAGGACAAGCTGTTCTTCTTCGTCTCTGTCGACGATGAGCCCATCAACACGCCGGACGGCCTGAAATACTACACCGTGCCTACGCTGCTGCAGTCCCAGGGCAATTTCACGCAGACCTATAACCAGGGCACATCCACCCAGAGCCCCAGCACATTGATCAACGTTGCGTATCCGGGTCAGAGCAGCAGCGCCATCAGCGGCGGTTGCCCTGTAAACGGGGCGTCAAACACCAACTGTGTGCCGGGCAACGTCATCCCGTCTGCCTATATCAACCCCCAAACCCAGGCGCTGCTGACCATTATGTACAACAACACGCTTGGTAACTCCAACCTGGGGAAGAATTCAACCCAGGCCTTTACGAATACGGCGATCAGCGATAACAACTACAACTACATCACCAACTATTCCGCCGGCAAGCCGGTGAACCAGGAGATCTTTCGTGTCGACTATGCCGCAACGGATAAATTGCACATGTTCTTCCGCGGCGAGCTGACTACTGTGAACGACAACGACTACAGCTCTCCGGCCAACGACCTGCCCTGGTTGATGCAGGTGAACTATAAGAACACAGAGCCGAATTTTGTCTACAACATCGTCTATACGTTCACACCTACGCTGGTGAACGAGTTCAACATCGGAACCGCGGGCTGGAGCGAGCACCAGCTCTACGCAAAGTCGGCGCTGGACCAGGTCACGCTCGGCAACGGGGGATTCAACCTTCCCTCGCTGTATGCCGGCGTCAATCCTCTCAATCTCTTTCCTGCAGCCATGTTCGGCGGCGTGACCAACACTGCCACCTACAACTGGGATTCGCGTTTCCCGATGGCCGATCAGGTTCGCTCCTATAACGCCACCGACAAGGTGACCAAGGTGCTCGGCAACCATACGTTTGTGCTGGGCATCGACGCCGGAACCGACTGGTATCTGCAGGCGAATCACAATCGTGTTGGAACATTCAAATTCGACCATGACACGAGCGATCCCAACGACACCAATTTTGCTTATGCCAATGCCAACATGGGCGTGATCGACACCTACACTCAGGATACCCAGCTGGTTAACTATGCTCCGCGCACCAATCGCATGGAGTGGTACTACCAGGACACCTGGAAGGCGCGGCACAATCTCACTCTCGATTTCGGCATCCGCAACTCGTGGGCCATGGCGCAGCGGCTGGCGCGGGGCGATAACTTCGTGCCCAGCCTGTACAACTCCGCGAACGCTCCCACCCTTTACCAATACGATCCGCTTCTCGGCAATCCTGCGGGCACCGGCGCTGTAAACCCGCTCACCGGAGCGACAGTTCCCAAATCCTATGCAGGTCTGATGGTGCCCAATACCGGAAACCTGAACAATGGAATCCTTTACGTGAACACGCCCGGTTATCCCCAGGGAACTGTCTACGGCAATGGCGTGAAATGGGCTCCGCGCTTCGGGTTTGCCTGGTCTTTCACGCCCAACACGGTTTTGCGCGGCGGTTTTGGATTGTTCTACAACGTGCGCGCGCGTTCCGGTCAGGAAGGCGATCTGACCAATAACGCGCCCACTACCAACGGCCCCACGCAGTATTACTCAAGCGCTACCTCCACCGCCTCAAACTATTACGATTCTCCGGGAGTAAGCAACCTGAATGGCCCGTTCGGCGTAAGCCATGCAATTCCGCTGCACGGAGGAGTTCCTTATGCCGAGGAAGGGAGCCTGGGCATCCAGCGGCAGCTCGGATGGGGCACTGTGCTCGATGTGGCGTACGTGGGCACCTTCACCAAGCACGCCAGCGACTACACCCCCATCAACGAGGTCCCTTATGGGGCTGAATTTCAGGCTTCGCATCAGTACTGCTCCGCTGTCAACGCCTACGGCTGCTCGAGCAGTTCGATTCTGGCGGACAACTTCTTCCGTCCGTATCAGGGCCTGGGAACCATTAACCAGGAATATTTCAATCTCACCGCCAACTACAATTCGCTGCAGGTCAAGGTGACCCGGCGTTTCCGCAATGGCCTGGAGTTCGGTGGCGCGTATACCTGGGGACGGGCCATGGATTACACCGACAGTTACAACGGCACCGTCGCGCTCTATCAGAATCTGCGCCAGTGGAACTACGGGCCGGCGGGATGGGATCTGAAACACATGCTGGTCATCAACTATCTGTATAGCCTTCCCAGGGCCAGCCATGCATTCGGCGACAGCTCTTCCTGGAACAACGTAGTCACCCGCCAGGCGTTCGATCACTGGAAGATATCGGGCTTCGCCACCTATTACAGCGGCGCGCCCGGCACCATCAATCTGAGCTTGAGCAACAGCCAGAATGTGACCGGGGGCGGCGATGGCGCCCGCGTCGTGCTCACCTGCGATCCGTGGCATCAGGTCCACGGCACTAGGAGCTTCCACCAGTGGTTCAATACCGCCTGCGTTGAACCGCCCATCGCCGGCTCCGCGGCCACTGTCGGAACCTACTCAAGCAAAGGCGTCTATACCGCTCCCGCAGCAGCCACCTCCTACTCGACCGGCACTGGAGCCTTCTCCCCCAAGGTAAACTTCTTCCTTCCCGGCGATGTGAACTTCGAAACAGCGCTCGTCAAGGACATGCCGATCGAGAACAAGGTCACCATGGAGCTGCGGTTAGAAACCTACAACACCTTCAACCATCCCGAGTTCAACGGCCTGAACAACAGCGGCACCACCACAACAACCGCGACCGCCACATTTGCCAATGCGAACTCGCAGGGATCTGCGAATCCGCAGACAGCAGGGACATTCGGACAACTATGGAGCGCGCAGAATCCACGATACGTGCAGTTGGCTCTGCGTCTCGATTTCTGATCGGCCCGTTCGATTGCCAGCCGGCGCGCCAGGCCGCCGGTTAGCGATCGGATCTGTGCCTTAAACTCAAATCCATCGATTTCAATCACGCCCTTATCCGAGGAGAAAATCCATTGAGCAATGCAATCGATCGGGAAGGCTCACTGCTTTCCAGGCGCGAGTGGCTGGGCAAACTGGCTCTGCCGGCGGCCGGCGCGGCTGTGGCCGCAGGCCTGTTCGAAGGGGAGCCGGCATTGGGCCGCACCAAGCCGGCCGCGAGCACGAATGATCTGGGTGCGCGCGTCTATAACATTCGCAGCTATGGCGCAAAGGGCGACAAAGCGACCCTGGATACAGCCGCGCTGCAGGCGGCGATCGACGCATGCGCCGCCGATGGCGGCGGAACCGTGCTGGTTCCGGCGGGCACCTTCACCATCGGAACGGTCGAACTCAAGAGCAATGTAACGCTGCACATCGCCGCGGGCGGCACGCTGCTGGGCAGTGCGGATGGCAAGCAGTACCACGCGGTCGATGCAATTCCTCTGCATGGCGATACAACGTTGAACGATGGGAACTGGGCTCTGCTCTTCGCGGTCAAGGCCACGAATGTCTCCATTGAAGGTCCGGGCACGATCGATGGCCAGGGCGCCCAATTCCATTCGGCCGTGCGTGGCACGCCGCCGCCCAGCGGCATCGGCGGAAATAAGCGCCCGTATCATGTGCTGGTTTATCAAAGCGAAAATTTCTCGGTCCGCAACATCTCCCTGCTTGACTGTGCCTATCACAGCATTCGCATCATCGAGAGCCAGCGCATCCATCTCGACAGCATTTACATTCACAACCGCGTGAATGGCAACAACGACGGCTTTCACTTCATCAGCGCAGAACATGTCACGGTGAGCAATTGCATTGTGAAATGCGGCGATGATGCCTGCGCGATGTTCGGCTCCTGCAGATACATCACCGTGACGAACTCTTACTTCAGCACCCGCTGGTCAGTCTTTCGCTTCGGCGGAGGGCATGCAGGAGACATCGCCATTTCGAACTGCGTGCTGCATGAAGTCTATGGCTGTCCGATGAAGTTTCAAGGCGATCCGGGATCCATCTTCGAGAACATCTCGTTCTCTGATCTGGTGCTGGATGATGTGACCGGCCCTATCAGCATCAGCGTGGGAAAGGGTCGCCGCCGGCAAAGCGACGCGCCTCTTCCAGACGAATTGCCTCCCGTAGTGGTCCGGAATATCTCCTTCAGCAACATCCACGGCAATGTGACGACCAATCCCCCGCATCAGCTTTCCGAATCCACGCTGGGAGTAGGTGGGAGACCGGGCGAAGGTCATTCCGCGATTGTTCTTAATGCCATCGATGATGCGGTGCTTGAAAACATTACTTTCTCTAATGTTCATTTGACCTTTGGCGGCGGCGGCACTGCCGAAGAAGGCGCACGGCGTGACGTGCCCAAGGTGTTTGGCGAATATTTCGAGCTGGGCCCAATACCGGCTTATGGTCTCTATGCCCGGAATGCGCGCGGCCTCACGCTGCAGAATGTGCGTTTCCAGGTGAGCACGCCCGAGCTGCGCCCCGCAGTCATCTTCGACCACGTGGAAGACGCGGCGTTCAACGGGTTCAGTGTCCAAGGCAATCCTGAAGCCGAATCCGTTTTGCGCTTCATCGACTCGAAGCAAACGCTGATCACGGCCGCGCGGGTGCTCACACCCTCCTCTCCATTTCTGCAGCTTGAAGGCGAAGCCAATGAGGGAATCATCGTCGAGGGCGGAGATCTCTCGAAAGCCGCGTCTCCCGTGGTCTTCAAGAATGGAGCGTCGGAAGGCCAAGTAAAACTGCGCAATGTGCCGTGACGTGTCTCGACGTGTTTTGATGCGCTTTGACCTGCACCTGCAAGCCCGGCCGACACCCAAGAACGAGGCCCCAGTCTTAGCTCGGAGTACTGGAGGGTTGAATCTTCGGCCTCTGCGGAACCTGCGCCTGCAATTCCTGCATGCGATCCCACAGCCTTTTCTGCAGGTCTGCACAGCGCGCATCGCCATACAGGTTCCTGGTCTCGCCCGGATCGGCCGCCAGATCGTACATCTCGAACTCCTGCGGCTCCATCACGTAGTGGATCAGCTTGTGCTGTTCGGTGCGGATGCCGCGATGCGGCCGCACGCCTTCCGGATTCGGCCACTCGTAATACTCGTAGTACCACTCCTTGCGGAACGAGGGATCGGCTGCCTGCGCCAGGGAGAGCATGCTTTTGCCTTCCATTTGTTTCGGAATCGGCAAGCCCGCCAGGTCGAGCAGAGTCGGCACTACGTCAAGATCGAGCACCTGCTCCTCACGCACTGTCCCGGCAGGAATGCGCTTCGGATAGCGGATCATCATCGGCACGCGGAGGGAGGGCTCATGCATCAGGCGTTTGTCGAAGAGACGCCACTCGCCGAGGAAAAATCCGTGATCGGAGCTGTGAAGAATGGCCGTGTCGTCGAGGATCTTCTCCTCTTCGAGATAATGCATCACCTTCCCAATGTTCTCGTCCACCGCTACCAGACCCGCATAGTAATCTTTCACCACGCCCTCCAGTGAACCGGCGGCTTCGTGCTCGGGCGTGGTGCCAAGCTTGTTTTTGGCGGCCACAAAACATCTTGGCTTTCCCGGATAGCCCTTGAGATCGTCGTCAAACGTTGCCGGCTTGGGAATCACCGTCCCGCGATAGAGATCGAAGTGGCGCCGCGCCCGGAAGAATGGCTCGTGCGGTGCGACGAACCAGACCAGCAGGCAGAAGGGCTTGTCGCTTGCGCGCGTCCTGAGCCAGTTCAGCGCGCGGTCCACAGCCAGATCATCGGGATAGACGTTCTCGTATTGGCGTTGCTCGCCCACCGTGCCGTTGTGGCCTTCCTTGAAAAAGGGATTCGCGTAGTTGTTGCTAGGGCTGTTATGCCCGAAGTAGTAATCCCAGTTACGCTCTTCCACGCCATTGTGTGTATGGATTTTGCCCACGATCGCAATCTCGTAACCGGCCTCGCGCAACAGGTCGGTAAAGAGAGGAATGTCGGCGGGCAACGGAACATTGAGATGCTCGTTGGAGAGCGCGCCCGAAGAGCGGGAATACAGTCCCGAGAGCAGCGTGGCGCGCGCCGGCGCACACAGCGCATTGGTGCAAAAGGCATTGCGGAACATCATCCCCTCGCGGCCGATGCGATCGTGATTCGGCGTCTGCAGAATCGGATTGCCGGCGATCGAGAGCGCATCGAAGCGCTGCCCCTCGCCTAGAAAGAACACCAGGTTTGGCCGCTTCGGCGCCGCCTGCGCCGAGGCGAAAGAGGCTCCGGCCGGCCCGGCCAAGATCGACCCGGTCAAAATCGATCCCGTCATCATCGACCCGGTCATGATCGATCCGGCGACGCCCATCGATCCCTGCAAAAAATCACGCCGCGTTGTCTCTCTGCCACTCTGCTCCGCCGCCGGAACGCCGGCTGCCTGGGATTCTGTTCTCATTTCATGGGACATCATCAATTCTCCGGGCGCTTCTCGAAAATCGAGTTTGAGCGCATTCAGTTTCGCTGCCGGTTAATGATAATAGACCGCGCACGGGAACGCGCCTCCCCGGAACGAATGCCCAAACAATATTTTGGCGAAGGTCGTGAGAAGGCCCTTCAGACTCGGCGTCTGGTCCGGCTGCGGGATGCTTTTGGATGGATTGTCCTCATCCGGCCACTGCTGCTGGCTGCAAGCTCGCGCGCTTTGCCTCGCCGGCCGCTCCGCCGGTGCGCCACGGCCGGACGGAGCGTGGCACTGATACGCTGCTCGGCGGCGATAGGATCGTCTGAATAGCGCGGGTCGAGCATCGCGATGACTGCGACGGCACGCGTGCGGTAGAGCCGGGCCCATTGGCTCTGCATCAGAGAGTGCTGAACCATATTCCAGTAATCCGGCGTCGAGTAGTCTGGCCCGGCGGTGACGGCGGCGCGCAATGAGGGCCCGGCTCCGAGGTCATTGTTGACCGAGTCGCTATTGATCAGTTTGAGAAATTCGCTGAATTCGTCCAGATTGACGCCCATCTGATAAACGAGCTGGCTCAGCCCCATCTGCTGCGCGCCGGTGAGTTGATCGAAATTGCGGCAGTACGCCCTGGCGTTGTAAATGGCTTGTATGGCCGAGACACGCAGCAGAAGCGTCGCCTCTTCATCGGTAATTTGCGGCGTCAGCATCGCGACTTTGACGCGATATCTTCTGCTGGTCCGGGCCGGAAATTCATCGCCGAATTGATTGTGGAATTGATCGAGAATCTGCTGCAAGCGATCCGGATCCAGCCCCGCAGCTTGCCAAAGCTCCGCTGACGATGGTTCCAAAAAAGGATGAGGATTGAGCAGGTCGCGCTGCAGATGCTCTCTTGCCGGTAGATCGAGGCTGAATCCGGCGCCAATCAAAGGGCGGCGGGTTTTCGGATCGGGGTAAGCTGCCAACACCCAACCCTCATGCCGGCGGTCCCTGAGAACCTCCATCAGGTCGCGCAGGTTGAACTTCACGTCAGAGTCTTTGAAGTCGAGCAGCGGCTGCGCCGAAGAGGGAGCCAGCGAGCCTGCGGAACCCGGAGCGATGGAGGCCACCGTAGGAAGTTGCGAGAGCTGGACAGGAAATTGCGCGAGCAGCGGTTGATCCGGCTCCACGGGTGTGGCCGAAGGGCTCTGCCCGGCTGCCGAGGCAGCCAAGACAGAAACCAGGAGGGCGATGCTCAGGTGGTGCGGGCTGGTTCTCATGCCGGGATGGCCCTGCTTTCAGGGCCTCGTACTCTCCACAATGCCTCAGAATCGAGCCGCCCGCAATCACTCTTGAGTGTCACGTATGTAGAAAGTCATCAGGCCTGTCCGAAAACGGGTCACTCATCTCCAAAGCCCGGTAGGCGCTTGTCTCAATCAAGAGCCGCTCGATTGCCCAATAGGGCCTTCATCGCCGCCATTCCTGCCCGCCAACGCCACAAGCTCGCTGCGGACTCGCTCGACGACAGAACTCCAATCGCCTACGCGCGGCTGCCGGAACAAGCGCGCTGTCGGATACCACGGGCTGTCTTCGCGGCCCATCAACCAGCGCCAGTCCGGCGCCAGGGGGAGCAGCACCCAGGTTGGTTTCGCCAGTGCGCCGGAAAGGTGCGCCACGGAAGTGTCGACGGTGATCACCAGGTCGAGGTGGCTCACCAGTGCCGCCGTATCCGCCATGTCGGCGATGGCGGATTGCAGATCGGTGAGCATCGCGGTTCCAGCGCCCAACTGGGCCGCAGCCGCGCCCAGTTGCAGCGAGAAGAAATGAATATCCTTCAACTCCAGCAACGTTCGGATCAGAGGCGATGGGATCGAGCGAAACTGGTCCTCTGAATATTTTGGATTCCCGCTCCACACCAAGCCCACGCGCAGACCCGCGCTCGGCCACTGCAGAGTGTCTGCGGCTTTTGCCGCGTCCGCCGGAACCCGGAGGTAAGGCACATGCGCGGGAATGGAATCGACCTCGGTTCGAAAGGCCAGCGGCAAGCTCATGAGAGGACACTGCCACGCAAAGGGCGCTAGCGGCTCTCCGGTGCTTGTCAAGCCGGCCAGTCCAGGCATCTCTGTTGCCAGCCGGCGCAGGGCGAGAGGAACATCGAGCAGCACCGCGCCGCCTGCGGCCTGAACCATGGGAACATAACGAAGAAACTGGAGCGTGTCACCCAAACCCTGTTCCGCGTGAAGCAGGATGCGCGCGCCGTCGAGCGGCTCGCCGCGCCACTGCGGCTTAGGAAAACTGCGCGGCCGGTTTTGCCTCCGGCGGTGGCGCACCTCGTAACCGCGCCATCCATCCACATAGTTCCCTTCCATCAAATCGATCAGGCAGCGATTCCATTGGGCCTCGATCGACTCCGGCTTGAGGCCTATCGCGCGCTCATAACTCGCACGAGCCTCTTTCAGCCTGCCCTGGCTTTTGTAAACATTGCCCATGTTGGAATGCGCATCGGCGTAGGCGGGCCGCAGCGCAAGCGCCCTGCCAAAGCAGATCTCGGACTCTTCCAGCCTGCACTGGTCGCGCCGCACTACGCCGAGATTGTTGTGCGCCTCGGCGAACTCCGGCAGCAGCTCGAGCGCACGCTCGTGTGCGGCCGCGGAGGCTTCGAGCTTGCCCATATCCCGCAGCGCTACACCCAAATTATTGTGCGCCTCGGCGAATTCAGGCATCAGCGCCACGGCGCGCTCGTGCGCCGCGACGG
The DNA here is from genome assembly GCA_036490385.1 of Occallatibacter sp. GTDB lineage: Bacteria > Acidobacteriota > Terriglobia > Terriglobales > Acidobacteriaceae > Telmatobacter. The sequence goes on along the minus strand of DASXDX010000041.1, from coordinate 6,627 downwards.
CCTCCTCTACCTTTCCCAATCCCTGCAGCACGGTGCCCAGGTTGTTATGCGCCTGGGCATACTTCGGTCGCAAGGCGAGCGCGTGCTCAAAGTGCGCTCTTGCCCCGCCCAGATCTCCCTCGTCGCGAAGAATCGAGCCCAGGTTGTTGTGTGTCTCTGGAAGCTCAGGATTGATAGCCAATGCGCGCTCAAACCGGGACTTCGCCTCGTCGAGCTTCCCTTCATTTTGCCGGATCAGCCCCAGGTTATTGTGCGCGTCTGCATAGTCGGGCTTGAGCACCAGGGCCTGTTCGTAGGGCACCGCGGCTTCGTCCAGCTTCTTCTGATCCCGCAGCACATTGCCCAGGTTGTTGTGCGCCTCGGCAGACTGCGGGTTCAGCGCCAAGGCGCGTTCGAAGCATGAGGTTGCTTCGTCAAGCTCGCCCTGATGGTAGTGGACAAGGCCCAGATTGTTATGCGTGTCCGCCATCTCCGGCCTGAGAGCCAACGCCCGCTGCAAGTGAATCCCGGCCTCTCTCAGCTTTCCGTGATCTTTTTCGAGCATTCCCTGATCGAGCAGAATATTGCCCAAAAGAAAATGCGCTTCTTCATCGTCGGGTCTCAGCGCCAGCGCACGCCGATACTCGGCCAAAGCCTCATCGGTCTTTCGTTGAGCCCGCAAGACCGCGCCCAGGCTGGAATGGTACGCGGCCTGCTTGGGATCGGCCGCGATGGCCCGCTGCATCATTCGCACCGCGGCGTCATAGTTGCCCGTTTGATGCGCGATCAGTCCCAACCCATAAAGGCTCTTGGCATGCTTGGCGTCGCTCGTCAGCACCTGCAGGTAGAGATCTTTCGCTTTCTCCAAGCGTCCCGCTTGGTGCTCGCGAATCGCGTTTGCCAGCAGAGTTTGCACCTTTGCGGATACAGCGTTCTGCTCTCGGCGTGCGGGCCCTCGCGTCGCGGGAAATTGCCTCCGGCTCATCGATTCAATTCCGCCTTTTTAGAAAGCTCCTGCTGAGTTCCAGTCTAGTATGCAGTGTCTATCGAATCCAGCCGGCAGCATGGCTCAAGCTGGTTAGCTTTAAGGTTCCACCACAGCGATTCTCCGCGCCTCAGCAGGCCTCGCTCTCGCAAATTGTGTAACTTTCTTAATAGGATTCGGACAAAAGCCGCGATCCATTGAGGGCGATCATTCCGCAACAGCTGGAGCCGACCACGAACCGCACGCTCATTGCCGATCCTCGCCCCATTGAGTGCAAGATTTGCCGCGGGCCAAGCCCGCTCTTCGGCGTCGTCGATTTCCATAAAAGCTGTATCGAGGCGCAGGGCCGCCGGTTGGCTCTATCCGGCTACCCCATCTATTACCGCCGCTGCCAGCAGTGCGGCTTCGCCTTTACCCCGGCCTTCGATTCGTGGGATCAAGACGCATTTCACACCCTCATCTACAACAACGATTACATCATCGTCGATCCTGACTTCGCCGATCTGCGTCCATCTGGAAACGCGAAGCTGGTCGCCACATCGTTTCCGGATACTCGAACCTCGATGGAGATACTCGACTATGGCGGAGGCGCGGGAGTCTTTGCCGCTCGGCTCCGTGAGCAGGGCTTCTCGGCAACTACCTACGATCCCTTCTCGAGCTTCAACCAGTTGCCCTCTGAAAAATTCGACATGGTCACCTCCTTTGAAGTAATGGAGCATGTGCCGTCTCCGCAGAGCACCGTCGCCACGATGGTGTCTCTTCTCAAAGACCCCGGAGCGATCCTGTTCTCAACGCTCGTGCAGCCGGCGGACTTCGAAACCATCGGTCTGAACTGGTGGTATGCCAGCCCCCGCAATGGCCATATCTCTCTTTACTCCACCCAGTCCTTAGCTCTGCTGTTCAAGCCGCATGGGATGAAGGTCGGCTCTTTTTCCGCGAATCTGCACATTGCCTACGGTCAGATTCCTCCTTTCGCGGCCCACCTGAAGCTTCCAGCCTGAGCACGCTTTTCGCAATGCAGCTCAAGGCCTATAGCCACAGCATGTTGAGTGACTTTTCCCTCAAGAAAAAGCCGCCTCGCACACCACCGGACAGCGCAGATGAATTGGGGAACCGCTCTAGTAATGCTTACTCCGCGAAAGACGACGAGGCTCCATTCCAAGAACTGCTTCCGCATTCTCGATTTTGGTCGTCGTCCCGCGCGGACGGAGTTTTGGCGAGGCCAAGCATTAGATCGGCAGGGCACTCAACTGTCTAGAGTATAAGAATGATGACTACGCTGCTTGAGCCGGAAGCATAGTTGGTCCCTCCCGCATAGACAGCGGTGATGGTGTGGATTCCGGCAGACAGGCCCGCAGTTGCGTAAGCGGCTTGCCCGCTGGCATTGACGGGTACGGTAGACAACAGCTTCGCGCCGTCATAGAACGATACCGCACCGGTCGCACTGGGCGCGCCCGCGCTCGACGAGGAAATGGCGGCCTGAAATGTGAGGCTTGTTCCAGGGTACGCATACCAACTCGACGGCGTCAGCGATACGATGACTGGAGCCGGCGTTACCGTGAAAGTCTCTGTCTGCGATGATGCAGCGGCGTAGTTAGTCTGTTGGGCATAGGAGACAACGACCGTATGCGTGCGGGCGTTCGGCTTGGTGAGAGTGAACTGCGCGTTGCCGTTGCTCAGCGTGACGCTTACCTTCGAGCCGCCGTCCAGGCTATAGGTAATCGAGCCTTGCGCCGCTCCTGCGTTGGAGCTCAGGTTGACGGTGCACTGGTAATTGGCGCCGTAGGCAAAGGAAGCGTTCCAGCAGGCAACCGCCATCGTGACCGGAACCGGACTGACCGTTACTGTGACTGGGGCCGAGGTGGCGGGCGGGTTGTTTTTGTCACCGGAGTAGACCGCCGTCAGTGAATGCGTCCCGGCGCTCAATCCTGGCGAGATGTACCAGTAGGCGCAGCCCCCACCTTGCACGCTCTGCGTCGAGAGCAGGGTCGCTCCGTCGTAGATCTGGACCGTACCGGTGGCGGTTGTTGGAGTCATGCAAGCGGTCAGGTTAGTCGCGCCGGGATAAACCAACTGTGTGCTGGATAGCTGCAATTTGACCACCGTACCGCTCACAACCAGCGTAAGAGCGGTTGAGCTGGTCAAGTGGTTCGCGTCTCCCATGTACTGCGCCGTAACCGTCAGGTTACCGCTCGTCGAGGGGACAAACGAGCAGGACCCGATGCCCGAAGCGTTGAGTGTAGCCGTGCAGAGCGTGGTTGTGCCGGAACTGAACACGACCGTCCCGCCGGGCTGACCTGCGCCGGTTACTGTGGCCGTGAGCAGATCAGACTGGCCCTGCATGGGTTTAGCCGGATTGGCAGAGAAGCTTATGCTCGTCGCTGCCTTGTTCACCTGCAGGGTCACCTGCGCCGTCGCCGTGCTGTAGTTCGTCGTATTGGTGGGCGTGAAGGTCACCGAAAGAGTCTGAGACCCGGCGGCAAGAACTGTTCCCGTGGCTGGGCTGTAAGCGAACGTCCCCGGCACGCTGGCTGTCGCATTGAGCTGAGTCGCGCTGAGCGCGGTGCCATAAGTGATGGCAGCCGGTGCTTTCCAGGTGATGGTGGGCACAGCCTGGCCGGTGCCGCTAGCCGAGATCGATTGCTGAGCTCCGGTCTGGTTCAGCGCGTTATCGGTGAGCGTCACCATCTCGCTCAGGTTGGCGGCGGACAGGGGGGTGAAGTCGACCGGCACACTGCAATCCTGCGCAGGGCCCAGAATGGTTGAGTGCGTGCAGGCGTTCGCGCTGCTGCCTTCCGGAAAGTCAGTGGGATAGCTGAGACCGGTGAACGTCAGCGCCTGGTTACCGATATTCTCAACTTCCACCGTCTTCGGGCTGTCGGAACTGGTGGCGCCCACCTTGGTGGCGGCAAAGTGCATGGACGGAAAATCGGCCAGGTCCAGCTTGTCGACCGTGGCGCTGCCCCGATTGGCGACAAAGACGTTGCCGCTCCCGTCCAACGCCACGCCCAAGGGGATACTGAAGCCGCTGCCGAGCGTGTTGACGGTGGTGTAACCGCCCGCCGCGGGAATCTCATAAACGGCGCCGTTGTTCGCGTCGGCAACGTAGACGCTGCCGCTCCCGTCCACGGCCACGCCTACGGGCGCGGAGAAGCCGCTGCCCAATGTGTTGATGGTGGTGTAATCACCGGTCGCCAGGATTTCCCTTACGGCGCCGTTGCCGGAATCGGCGACGAAGACATTCCCGCTCCCGTCCACAGCCACACCCGTCGGGTAGTTGAAACCGGTCCCCAGTGTATTGACGGTCGAATAGCCGCCTGCCGCCAGAATCTCATACACCGCATTGTTGCCGGCATCGGCAACCAGGACGTTCCCGCCCCCGTCAAGCGCCATGCCCGCCGCTTCCTTGAAGCTGCCGCCCAGCGTATTGACCCCGGTGTAGCCGCCAGCCGCCAGGATTTCCTTCACCACGTGGTTGCCGGAATCGGCGACGAAGACGTTCCCGCTCCCGTCCACCGCCAGGCCGGTCGGCTGGCTGAAGCCGCTGCCCAGCACCTTGACGCTGGTATAACCACCTGCCGCTGCAATCTCTTCCACCGTGCTGGTGCCGGAATCGGCGACGAAGAGGTTCCCGTTCGCATCCACAGCTACGCCGCTGGGGCTGCTGAAACTGCCGCTGGCGAGCGTGCTCTGCGTTCCCGGCAGGAAGGCAACCTGGGGTCCGGTTCCGACCCCCGAGATGGGAATTGTCGCTAGCACGTGACCCGACCCGTCGTAAAAGACCACCGCGCCCCGGCGCAGGCCGGGCGCAAGAGGAGTAAAGCTCACGTTGACGACGCAATTCTGGCTAGAGGAGTAGGTCGTTGCTACGCAGGTGCTCGATCCGGCATCGGCAAAGTCCTTGCCTGCCGCGCCGGTGGTCAGTATGGCGATTTTGCCCACAGTCGTGGGCCCTGACAAGCTGATGTTAAAGGGCAACGTAATCGTTTCGCCGGGCGATCCAATTGCATGCGAGCCGAAATTCACACGGCCGAGCGCAATTTCGTCCACAACGCTGGAGGCGGCGTCGGCAACAAAGATGTTTCCATGCTCGTCCGGCGCCAGGCCAAAGTAGTTGCCGTTGAAGCCAATGGCCACAATGTTGACGTTGGCGTAGCCGCCCGCTGCTGGGACCTCGTATAACACCGTGCCGAAGGAGCCGATGTAGAAGATATTTCCGTTCCTGTCTGCCGCCACAGTCGTGGCTCCGCCTGTGGAGGATGCGATCAGGTTGACGGCTTTGTAACCGCCTGCCGCCGGAATCTCATATAATCTGCTCGTGCCCGAATCAGCAACGAAGACGTTTCCGCTCCCGTCTACCGTTACGCCTGAGGGTTGGGCCCAGCCGCCGCTGGGCGCAGGCAGAGCAACGATTGGGCTGGCGCTGGAGACGACGCCGCCTGACGCTACGATCTCGAACACCACCTGGTTGTCGGGATAGGCGACGAAGAGATCTCCATTCCCATCCACGTCAACGGCTAAATCATTGGGGTAGCCAAAAACGGGCAGCCCAGGCAGTTTTATGACCGTGCTGCTCCCGTTGACAATGCCATTCACCGCAACGATCTCATCAACAGCGTTGGCGGTGCCGGCATCTGCCACGAAGACGTCTCCGTGACTGTCCACGGCGACCCCGACCGGTTGGCTGTAGCCGCCGCTCGGCGCAGCCAGTTGAACCACCGTGCTGCCGCTGGAGACGACGCCGCCTGACGCCAAAATCTCGTAGATTGCTTGGTTGTTGTAATCAGCAACGAATAAGTTCCCATTCCTGTCCACAGCCGAGCCATAGGGGGTATTGAAGCCGCTGCCCACCGTATTCTTGACCTGGAGGAAGAGCACCTGTGCCTGAGCCGTAATCGGCACGAGCAGACCGACAAGTGCAAGCAAGACGAGCGAAAAACGCATCGGAAGAAACCGCAGGCGACAAAGGGCGAACTTAACGATAGGCATTATGCGCAGCTCCTAAAATGTCCAGCAATGTAATGAGGCGGGGAATATGTTTGTAGCAGAATGACACCCCTTGCGCAAGTAACCGCAGAGAAACGATAGGTAGTTACCGCGGAACGAACAGTAACTGGCATCAACGGGCAATCCAGTTTCGATGCCGAGGCGTTGATGCCGTCCAACCGGAAACCGTGCCGCAATTGCATTGCGCCAGGTTCAAATCATATTTGCCCTTGAAATCCTATATTCCGGAAATCATTTGTGAACGCTGGTGGCGCAAACGGAGACGGCGGATCTGCCCCGAACGCGGATGTTGCTGGCTGCGCCGACGAAGAAGAATGAGAGCTGGACGATGGATTTTCTACAGGATGCCTTGGCCTCTGGGCGCAAGGTTCGTGCCCTGTCGATCGAAGATGCGTATGCGCGGAACATGCCGGCCATCGAGGTCGATACCTCGCTACCGGCACTGCGGGTGATCGGAATGCTGAACAAGCTTCGGCTTGAACGTGGATTGCCGGTGCGGATCGTCATTGATAACGTACTAGGTCTCTGACCGCATGAAGTTGTTTCTGTTGTATCCGAACTTGTGCCGTGCTTTTTTGCGAGTGAACTGCCAGTTGATGATGACTTGGTTGCGGTTCATTTTCCAGTTCCAGGTTCTGGCCTGTTGTTGCAGTTGT